>CAVUPX010000001.1:0-6637 GCA_963743405.1 uncultured Alphaproteobacteria bacterium
GCGGCGGAGTTCCCGCCCGCGAGAACGGCGCGTTTGCCGTCGAGCGCAAGAAACACAGGAAGCCGGGCAAGGGCTTGCATGCGCGCGGGACCGGCTTCGGAAGGTGTGCGTGGCTGTTTCAACGACATAACTCTCTAATAGACGTCCAATTGATAACGGCCAAGTCTCTTCAATTCAGCGAGGAAACTGACCGCTTCAGCGGGGGTTCGCGCGCCGTGCTCAGCAATAATATCTATGAGCATCCGCTCCACGTCTTTGGCCATGCGGGTCGCATCCCCGCAAATGTAGAAATACGCGCCCTCGGCGAGCCATGCCCACAGGTCGCGGCCAACTTCCCGCATTCGGTTCTGGACGTAGATTTTCTCGTTGGCGTCGCGCGACCAGGCGAGAGTAAGGCGCGTCAACAGCCCAGCCGATCGCATCGCGACCAACTCGTCCTCGTAGAAAAAATCATAGTTGCTGTGCTGGTGGCCAAAAAACAACCAATTGCGACCCTTCGCCTTGGTTGCCTGTCGTTCCTGCAAAAATGCACGAAATGGCGCAACTCCGGTACCGGGACCGACCATTATGATCGGTATATTTGGATCGGCCGGTAAGGCAAAATGCTGCGCCTTCTGAACATAGACCCTGATCTTGTCGCCGGGCGATGTGCGGCCCACCAAAAACGTCGAGGCAACTCCGAGGCGCGTTCGTTTTTCAACCTCGTATCGTACAGCGTCAACGGTCAGAGACACCCGGCCTGGATTTCGTTTCAAAGACGATGAAATCGAATAGACGCGCGGTTGCAAGGCATCGAGCAACTCGATGAACGCTTCCGGATCCGGTCGTACGCCTGGAAATTTATGCAGGGCTGCGAGCACATCGAGCACGGCAGCATCGCCGTCGGGATCCATGCCAGCAGCCAATGCCTTGGCTTTTTGGCGCCGCTCGCCACCCGTAAGATAAGACATCAGTTGAAACAGCATGTCCGGCGCCGGCGACAACGATACGCCGTCTGTGAGCACTTCGCGCAAGGCACGGCCGCCAATCGGAAAATCGGGCGGCGCATCGAGAGCTGCGATTATTGCGTCAACCAACGTTGGATCATTGGCGGGAAAAATTCCAAACGAATCTCCGACCTCGTAGTCGAGACCGGTCTCAACAAGGTCGAACTCGATATGCCACGTGTCTTTTTGCGAACCAGGCTTGTTAAGTCGCCGGCGCGACACAAACGTGGCGTATGCCGGATTATCTCGTGAACGGCCGGGCGCAGACAACGGCAACGCCAGTTTCTCGGCCTGTGGAACAGCGGCTGGCTTCGCGGCCGCGGGCGCGCGATCTATCTCCTCGTAGAGTTGCTTGAGCATGCGGGCGGTGTCCTTGCCACCCGGAACGCATAGGTTTAACCGCTCTTCTTTTTTGACGAACAGAGCGTTTGAATAGTCGTGGCAATTGTAGCCGCACTGCCCGCAGTCCTGCTGGGCCATCGCTGCCATCATCCGTCGCTGTAACGGGCGGCCTTCGGCCAGCTTCATACGATCGGAGAGCGCCATCGCTGGATCGTGCCAAGGCGCACCGTCGTCAACTTCGGTGGGCGCGGCGGGCACACCCCCCATCAAGCCAGGCAGGAGCTTTGCTACCTCGTCGCCCGACAGCGGCGTGACGCTTTCTTGCAACCCGAACAGGCCCGCAAACAGTCCGTTCAGCCAGGTGCGCTGCTCCGGCGTGAAGGGCGCGGATTCCGGAATGAACGACGGGATCGGCGGCCGCTGAGTGACGCTCATTTGGCGGCCTCGGTCATGGCCTTGAGCGCGTCGAGCTCGTGCCGCCGCGCGAAAGCTATAAAACTTTCTTTGCTGGAGGCGCGATGCGAAAGATAGGCCTTGAGAATGCGTTCGATCGTCCGCGGCGCATCTTCTGCGACAACATCGCGGTAAAGCTCCCGCCCGAGGGCCGCATCCGGTCCGAAACCGCCCCCGACCGACACGTGATAACCTTCGACCGGATCGGCCTCCTCGGTCGGCTGGACTTTACAGGCAAGCAGTCCGATCTCGGATACGAAATGCTGCGCGCAGGAATGATGGCAGCCGGTGAGATGGATGTTCACGGGTGTATCAAGTGCAACACGCGTCTCGCACCAGCGCGCTATTTCCTCCGCATGACGTTTGGTGTCGGATGCGGCGAACTTGCAGCCAGTATTGCCGGTGCACGCTATCAGCCCCGAGCGAATAGCGTTGGCCTGTGTCGCGAGGCCAAGGGCCATAACCTTTGCTTGCGCGGCTTCGAGTTTGTCGCTCGAAATGCCCGAAATTAGCAAGTTTTGCCATACCGTGAGCCGGATATCGCCATCGCCGAATTCCTGCGAAATCGCGGCAATGCCTTTCATCTGGGCGACGGTCAAATAGCCGACCGGCACCACGACACCGAGCCAGTGCAGATCATCTTGCTTTTGCGCGTGCGCACCAATATGGGCGGTCCGGCTGAAGGGCGGACGCGGCGCCAACGCGCCAGACGTTGCACGATCGAGCCTGCGGCCAAGCTTTTCTTCCATCAGCGCGAGGAATTTCTCGACACCGATCTTGTCGAGCACATATTTGAGCCGCGCCTTGTTGCGGTCGGTACGGTCGCCAAGATCAATGAACACGCGCACCACCGCATCGGCCACGACGGTTGCATCGGCGGGCCTGACCAGAACTCCCGTATCGCCCGCAAAGCTCTTGTGCCCTGTCAGCCCGCCGAGACAGAGCTTGAACCGGATGCCGGGTGCCAAGCCGAAGCCGTCCATGACCTGCACGGCCTGGAAGCCGATGTCGTTGGTATCTTCCAACACCGGGATCGTGCCAGCGCCGTCGAAGCCGACGTTGAACTTGCGCGGCAGACCATAAAGCGAGCGGTCATTGAGAATATGGAAATGCCACTCACGTGCATAAGGCCGGGTGTCGATCAGTTCCTGGGGATCGATGCCGGCGGTCGGCGTGCCCGTAACATTGCGGATGTTGTCGGCGCCGGAGCCGCGCGAGCAGAGGCCTAAATCTTGGACGGCCTCAATAATGTTGACTGCATTGGCCGCTTGAATTTCGCGAATCTGGATGTTGGCGCGTGTGGTGATATGCGAATAGCCGCCGCCATAGCGCTCGGCGAGATCGGCGACTCCCGCAAACTGGGCGGCTCTCAATATGCCGTTCGGCAACCTCAACCGGCACATGTAGGAATTCTGGTTCGGCGCAACGTAGAACAGGCCGAAGTAGCGCCAGCGGAAATTGTCGGGCGGCTTGGGGTATTCGCTTTTTGCCGCGTGCGCCTTGAGCCGCTCGTATGTATCGAACGGATGCTCGTCGCGCTTGAATTTCTCCGGGTCGGACAGCTTGCCACCCGCGGCGAGTACTCGATCCTGTGCCTTGCGCGCAGCGGCATCCGGACCGATCGGCTCGGCAATAGACGTGGCCACTGGTGCCGCAGCGCCCGCCCCCGCCAGACCTTTGGCGGTTCTGGCGATCTGAACACCGGCAACGAACCCTTCCAGGTATCGCTTCTGTTCGGAATCAAAGTCGCCAGTCGTTGTGTTTCCGGTTGTTGTCTGTCCGGCGTCCGTCGTCATTAGTTCGGCACCCGCATCATGGTCCGATACCAGCAACGACTATGCCAACTGTAACCATTTGATATTACATTGTTTTTATGACTTCCGCGGCAACGCTGCACTTAAATTAGCCGCCATAGACAAAATTTTGTGCAATGCAAAAAGTACGCCGGAGTTGGTGCAGTTCTGCTGCGCGAGCGCGCGGCGACACGATAAGCGCCCTCCCGCGAGCATTTTCCTTTACTGCCAACGCGACGCGGACCCAGCGATAGGCCGCGAATTCGCAGTTGGCATGTCAATTGCTCAGGTCTTCTTGGAATTACAAGCGACCAAAGGAGATCTCCAGTGGCCTATCTCGTTCCCTCTGAATTCGTCGCCAAGATGGTGGATGCAGGCGAATCCAAAATCTTCATGTCGACCCGTGACACAGTGATCCGCGCGTACATGGCCGGCGCCATTCTGGCCTTGGCGGCGTGGTTCGCGATCACGATTAACGTGCAGACTGGCCAGCCGCTCGTCGGCGCGCTCCTCTTCCCCGTCGGCTTTGTCATACTGAACCTGTTCGGCTTCGATCTGCTCACTGGCGTATTTGTGCTGACTCCCTTGGCTTTGCTCGACAAGCGGCCAGGCGTGACGACCAATGGTGTTCTGAGAAACTGGGGCCTGGTTTTTGTTGGCAACTTTGCCGGTGCGTTAACAACGGCGTTTTTGATGGCGTTTGTGACGACATTCGGGTTCACGCAGCCGCCCGACAAGGTCGGCGCCGTGATCGGCAATATCGGCGAAGCCCGGACGTTGGGCTACGCGGCACATGGCGCTGCCGGCATGGCGACGTTGTTTCTCCGTGGCGTACTATGCAACTGGATGGTTTCGACTGGCGTCGTCGGCGCCATGGTATCGACAACCGTCCCCGGCAAGGTCATCGCGATGTGGATGCCGATCCTCGTGTTCTTCTACATGGTGTTCGAACATTCCGTCGTGAACATGTTCTTGTTCCCGGCAGGTCTCATGCTCCATGCCCCCTTCTCGATTCTGGACTATTTCATCTGGAACGAGATCCCGACCGTGCTCGGAAACCTGGTTGGCGGCATAGCTTTCACCGGCCTGACGCTCTACGCCACCCACATGAAGACCGCTCCCAAACGCACGCAGCTCAGGCGCGTTGCCTAAGGAGATTTGCTATCGTGGAGCCTCAACCCACCCGGGTTGAGGCTTCTTTCCTTTTGGTCCAACGCATGTCAGGCCAGCTTGCGATATCGATCGGGCAATACTCGGATAAGGGCCGCAAGGAAACCAATCAGGATTTTCACGGTGCGTTGATTCCGGAAGAGCCGCTGCTCGGCTCGAAAGGAATTGCCATCGTCCTGGCAGACGGAATCAGCACCAGCGACGTCAGCGGAATTGCAAGCGAGTCCGCGGTCAAAAGCTTTTTGACGGACTATTACTGCACGTCTGAAACATGGTCGGTCAAAACGTCGGCGCAGCGCGTGATCGCCGCGACAAACTCCTGGCTGCATTCACAATCCCGGCAAAGCCAATACCTCTACGACAAGGACCGGGGCTATGTGTGCACGCTGACCGCGATGGTCATCAAGTCCACGACGGCGCATATTTTTCATATCGGTGACGCCCGTATCTACCACATTGCCGGCCACGCCCTTGAACAGCTGACCGAAGACCACCGCATCGTCATTTCATCGCAACAGAGTTATCTGGGCCGCGCCCTAGGAATCAATCCGCAAATCGAGATCGACTACCGGGCGATCAGAATCAATAGAGGCGATCTCTTTCTGCTGGCAACCGACGGCGTCTATGAGCATGTCAGCGGCCGCTTCATCGCCGAGACGATCAATGGCAACGCGGACAAGCTGGACAGCGCCGCCAAAACCATTGTCGAAGAAGCACAGCGGCAGGGAAGTCCCGATAACCTCACCATCCAGGTCATCAGAATCGACGATTTGCCGGACAGCGATAGCAACGAAATCGTCAGGCAGGCACTGGAACTGCCGTGCCCGCCACTGCTGGAAGCGCGAATGGTATTGGACGGATATCAGATCGTCAGGGAAATCCACGGGAGCAGCCGAAGCCACATCTACCTGGCCGTCGATAGCGCGGACGGCGCACTCGTTGCCCTCAAAACGCCGTCGATCGATTTGCGTGACGACCCGGCCTACCTGCAACGGTTCATGATGGAGGAATGGGTTGCGCGGCGCATCTCCAGCGCCCACGTCTTGAAGCCGCGCATCCAATCGAGACCGCGGAATTATTTGTATGTTGCAACCGAATTTGTCGATGGGCAAACATTGACGCAGTGGATCATTGACAACCCAAAACCGGCCCTGGAGATCGTACGCGGACTTGTCGAGCAAATCGCCAAGGGCCTGCAAGCATTCCATCGGATGGAAATGTTGCATCAGGACCTCCGGCCGGACAACATCATGATCGACGGGACCGGCACCGCAAAGATTATCGATTTTGGCGCGACGAGAATTGCCGGTATCGCCGACGATACATCGTCCAGTATCCACGACGATATTCTCGGGACGGTGCAGTACACGGCGCCGGAGTACTTTCTGGGCGAAAACGGATCCTCACGCTCCGACATTTTTTCCCTCGGCGTGATTGCGTACCAGATGTTAACCGGCAAACTCCCCTATGGCGCCCAGGTCGCGAAAACCAGCACGAAATCACAACAAAAAAGACTACGGTATAAGTCCGCACTCGACGACAATCGCGAGATTCCAGCATGGGTCGATGGAGCGCTCAAGAAGGCCGTGCATCCGGACCCGAATCAGCGTTACGACGAGCTATCCGAATTTATCTTCGATCTTCGTCATCCAAACAGGCAATTTATCAAACGTTCGTCCAAGCCACTCATAGAGCGCGATCCCCTGCTTTTCTGGAAAAGCCTTTCAGCCGTTCTTTTTATTTTTATTTTGATGGGCTCACTGTTGCTATTGAGCCAGCTCGGCAAACATTAGGACCACGGCAACGAATTTCGTTCATTTCGGCGTCATGGCACCTACATGCGCATGAAAATCGGCGCCATTACCGGTCTTTGCGACAAAGCCGGCACGGATA
>CAVUPX010000002.1:0-550000 GCA_963743405.1 uncultured Alphaproteobacteria bacterium
GTCTTGCGCTGTTCCGGGCGCCCGATGTTGCAGAGCTCGCAACCTGGGAACAGGGCGCACCCTTCCGGCGCATTCTGCACTGGTGGTCGGCGGGACTGGGCCTGCAGCTCGTACACGGCGCCGCTGTGGGCACCGAAGTGGGTGGCGTCTTGATGATCGGGCGTGGCGGCTCGGGCAAATCCACTATGGCGCTCGCCTGTGTGGGGTCTTCGCTTGGCTATGCGGCCGATGATTATTGCATCCTGGAATTTGGCGTCTGCCCGTGCGTGCATTCCGTCTACAGTAGCGGCAAGGCGGATGCTGCCTCGATCGCAATGCTGCCGCGCCTTGCTGAGGCATTCCATGCCTCGCCGATCGACCAGCAAGGCAAGTCTGTTATCTTCATTGCCCAGCATGCGTCCCGGGCGATTCTCCGCTCCTTTCCACTGCGAGCTATCGTGGCGCCAAAGATCGTGTCGGGCTTTGCCTGCAACGCTGAAGTCCTCCCACCCGGCGAAGCACTGCGGGCCTTGGCCCCCAGCACACTCTTCCAATTGCAAGAGTAGGGGAGGCGATCCTTCCAGCAGATCGAGCATTCATCCCAACGTCCTTGCTTACGTTGTCGCTCGGCGGCGACCCCAGTGCCGCACAACCGCTTCTTGAAGCTATCATTGCAGACGTGGCCAAATCCATGACAGTCAAGGATTTGGTCAGCATCATTATTCCCGCCTACAATGCCGCGGCTTTCATCAACGATGCCATCGAGAGCGCATTGGCACAGGACTACCGTCCGATCGAAGTGATTGTGGTAGATGACGGTTCGAGCGACGAGACGGCGTGCATTGCTGAAAGGTTCGGCCCGCCCGTTATCTGCCATCGCCAGCAGAACGGCGGGCCGGCGGTTGCGCGCAATCGGGGTCTTCTGTTGGCGCGCGGCGAATATATTGGGTTTCTGGACGCCGATGATCTGTATGAGCCAGGTCGCGTGAAACTTCAGTTCAATAAACTCCAGCAAAATCCCGGCTTAACCATCGTGATGGGACGCTTGAAGCGCGAACAACTCGACAGCGAACCGGGCGAACCGATCACTTTCAAACCCATGAAGTCAGATGATTTTATATGTCTCCAACTGGGGCTCTGCCTCTTCCGCCGCACCGTGTTCGAGCGAGTCGGCGTGATGGAAGAGAGCCTCAGGCATTCTGACGACTGGGACTGGTTCATGCGCGCGCGTGAATTGCAGGTACCAATGCTTTTGCACGATGACATTGTGCTGCGCGCCCGATTGCACTGGAACAATATGACGCGCGATCGGAAAGCGCATCCGCATTTCCTACCGATCATGCTCAAACGCTCCATCGACCGTCGTCGTGCCATAGAGAAAGGGCGGCCCCGGTCGCTGGCAAAGTTAGCCATGTATCGTGAAACCACCAAGCCGAAAGATGGCGGCGGAAAATGACACAGAATTTCACGCCGGGCCTGATGAGCGTCATCGTGCCTGCCTACAATGCTGAAGCTTACCTTGCCGAGACGCTGGCCAGCGTGCTGCGGCAGAACTGGGAGCCGCTCGAACTACTCGTTGTGGACGACGGCTCTTCCGACCGTACCGTCGCCGTTGCCAAAGATTTTGGCGACCTCGCGAGAGTGATTGCATGTTCGCATCGCGGCCTTGCCGCCACCCGCAACAGCGGCATAGCGGCGGCGCACGGTGAGTTACTACATCTGGATGCCGATGATCTGCTGACGCCGATGTCCATCTTCACTCGCATGCGGCATTTCACAGCCGATCCGACGTTCGACATGGTCGTTGGCAAGCTGATGTGTTTCCTGAGCCCGGAACTGTCGAACGAAGAGCGCGCCCGCTACGCGACGCCGACTGACCCGCAACCAGGACATTTGCCTGGTGCAGCCATCATCCGCGCCGCTGCATTTGACAAGTATGGTCTTCTTGATGAGCGTCTTGCCGTCAACGCCGATCTTGATTGGTGGGTTAGAGCGCGGGATAAAGGTGCGCGCGTCCGCCTTATCGAGGATGTGGTTGTCAAACGGCGTATCCATGGTAAGAACCTTACGCTCATGAGCAAAGCGGAGCTAGACGCGAGCCGTCTGCAGATCGTGCGCGCCTCGCTCGCACGCCGCCGAAGAGGCATGCGGGAGGTCAAGGGGGCGATGCATGAGTCTTCTCGCTGTTCTTGACGGCAGTGAACAGTTTCTCACTTTAACTCAAAAGCAAATGCTAGATGCCCTGTTGGGCGAAGATGCTGTGAGCGACGAAGCGGTCCGGGATTGGGCCGCTGCGGTGGATATCGATGCTTTCGACGCCGCTTCATACCGCCTCGTGGGGGTAAAGCGGACATGGCTTCCGCAGCGCGAAATGTCTGCTTTTAACCCCAAGCGCAACGCAGATTAAATTTTCCCGAATGCCCAAGCGACTTGCCGATTTCACGACCGATGACTGGCTGCGTCTGCGCCCGTTCACGCAGCACCTCAAGACCCTGCGCTATGACGCGAACAATGCCCTGCACATACGAAAGCCAGTGCGCAGCGGCGATATCGCAGCGGTGATCCGCTCGCTAACGGGGCGCCGCGTATTGATCACAGTCGCTTTCGAAGACCCACAGGCGATTGACTGGCAAATTCGTCTCGTGCGCCGCTACGTGGCCTGCGACCTCCACTTGATCGCCGATAATTCCGACGACGACATGGCGGCGGATGCGATCCGCGCCGCATGCGATTCTGCCGACGCACTTTATTTGCGACTACCGGCAACCGCGGCGCATAGCAGTCGGAGTCATGGGCTGGCGCTCAACTGGCTTTGGACCAATGTAGTGAGGCCGGGTCGGCCTACGGCGTTCGGATTTCTAGACGACGATTTTTTTCCGACCGGACCTGACGATCCATTCGCTGTGCTGGGAAGCCAGGAGTTTTTCGGTGTAATTCGTACTGCTGGCGAGCGATGGTTCCTTTGGGCCGGTTTTTGCTTGTTTCGCTATGCTGCCGTCGCCGACCGGACGATGGATTTCCAGCGGGACTGGTTCATTGGTCTCGACACTGGGGGCGCCAACTGGGAGGTGCTCTATCGCCATGCGGACATAGCGCGGCTGCGCCGCGCCGAGATGACGCAACGGCCCTACCGAGCGGACCTGCCAGAATCAAAATCCTATTTTCAATGGTACAATCACTGGCTACATGAAGTCGGCTCGACGGGGCGGCCCGATCTCAGAGCCGACAAGCGCGCAGTGGTCGCTGCGCTCCTCAAGCCGCATCTGACCGAGACCTGACCAGAAGAACTACCTGCACTGAACAAGCTTGACGCTTTAGCCGAACGCGCACAAATCGCAATCAGGGAATGTAATTTTGACAGAGGATCGCGATGCAGTACCCAGACTGAAACAAAAATAAAACCGAGGCTCACCCGATCGGGGCCACGAACGATCGTTTCGAATAAGCGCGTCGCGAATTACGAGATATCCGCAAGGCTAGACCAGCGTCATTGACCCCGGAGGTGGCCTACGAAGTAGCGGCTTACGCGCACGGCGGCCATGCGAGCATTGTCCGATGAAGTCGCGCGGCCCATTATACCACTCCTGCGCGTCTCAAGGTCTGCGAGCGAAACGTTGGACCATCCGTTTGGTGAGGGCTGTGATCTGGTCGCTCATGAAAACGGGTGGCTCCAAAATGAGCCCGCGGCGAATTACATACAGTCCCGAACCGAATGCAGCCGCCACGGCGAGATATTGCAAAGACAACATCCACGGGATGCTGACGCCAAAGATCGTAGAAACAAAGCCTATTAAGCGCAAGACGGCCACGCCGCCGATCGCGCCGAGCATCGAGAACGTACGGCTTTGCCGGGTGGTTCGTGGAGCGCCGAGATAGGCGTAAGCGATCACCACAAATGCGAGCGGATACAGAGGCGCTATAAGGCGGTCATGCAGCTCGGCCCGAAACTGCCCATGCTCCACGATATAAATCTCGTCCTTCGGATCCGGAAATAGCAGCTGCCAGAGATAGCGTTCACGGAACGAATACTTAACGGCCTGGGGGCCGCCAGCGAATTGCGAGAGATCGAAGGCATACCGATCGAAGACGACCATGGCGGGGTCGCGTTTACCGGTTTCTTGCCGTTGCACAATCCCCTTTTGGAGAACGAGATACGTTCCGCTTTGGTTATCGACCAGCTCACCGAACTCGGAGAGAATAGTGACTTGTTCGTTTGGATTGCGCCGGTCATCAAGGAAAATGCCGACAAGCTGTCCATTTGGGTTCCGCCCACGAATGTAAATAGTGACGCCACTCTCGATCACCATAAAGCGGCCGGGCTGCACGATATTATTCACGACAGCCGCGCGCACCTCCGTCAGCCAGTCGCGCATTATACGTAAGCCCTTGGGTGCGAGATAGGCGCTGACCACAGTCACCAGCAGCGACACGACTAACGCCGCCGCCATGAATGCGCGGAACAGAATCCACGGTGACATGCCGGCTGAATTCATAACAATGATCTCAGAGTCGTTAGACAATTTGTTGAGCACATGCGCAACCGCGATCAATAGTGCGATCGGAGCGATCACCAGAATCAGTAATGGTATGAGTAGGCCGGTGATACCGACGAAGACCAGAACGCTTTGGCTCTGGTTCGTTATAATGTCCAAGTCGCGCAGCGCCTGGGTCACCCAGATCACTGCGGTGAGGCTGACTAACACGACCAAGAACGCACCCAAGGTGGTGCGAAAGATATATCGGTTGATCAACCCCATCCTCAGCATTGTCCCCTGATCCAGCAAGTCCGGACGCCGCGAGCAGCTTAGAATTCACCAGATAGCCTTGGCTTTAATTGCTATTATTGCACACATTCCCCAAGTGGACTTAGTGCACCCTTTGCGCCACTCAAGCTAAAGACTGCGTAATAACGGCTTGAACTCGGGCCTGTCGATGGGAAAATCTCACCGAGCTTTTCGATTCTTGCATAGTGAAGTGACAGCCGTCGAGAAAACGGACATTCAGTTATTAAGATTATCGGTTGCTGGGCAGATTCGGTTAGCGGCAGAGTCAAATCGAACGTCGGAGGATCAGATGGCCACGCCAAAATTTGCTGTGGTCCGCTGCGCAAGTAGTAGAGTAAGGCTGCGACAGTCCAACGACCTTCGCCAACGATAGTTTTCGCGCTCGCCAGTGTTGCGTAGCGGCCAGCTTGATCCGCGAGGGCTCGAAATCCGAGCGTACGCCGGTAGATATCAGAACGGCCAGGCGGCAATAGCGGAATTGCGATCCGATATGCCACTGCATCGCTGAATAGGATTGCGATTTGCATCAATACGCCGACAACAGCGGAAAGCACCAGCCAACGCCAAGCTTTATAGTACACTAGCGCGGCGGCTGCGAAAATTGTGCCCGAGACGACGGAAGTTGCTGCCCAGTTGGCATAGGCATGAGAGAATAAAGCCACAACTGTGATAATGACCACCGGCGGAAAAGCGAATGCCAGCATGATCTTGCTTGCTGGAATCTCGTCCGTCGATCGGCCGTTTGTTATTGCATAGAGGAGCACCGTAAAAACGACCGGACCAAAAATTGCAAATTGGGCCGCCAAAAACTCAAGCGCCGCCACTGGATGAAATCCAAATCCTTCGTCTGTCGTGGCTGCCGCGGCAATGTTCCGAAATGTCGTTAGGTTATGCTGTAGAACCCAGATCAAGTTTGGTGCAACAATAATTGCGGCAATCCCAAGCGCTAGCCAGACGGCGCGGCTTTTCATCAACCTATGTGCCCTGCTGTCCAGTCCGGCGGCGAGCAGCATACTAAGCAGAAAATAACCCATAGCGTACTTGGCAAGCATGCCTAGACCTAAAGACAGGCCGAGCACCGTAGCCCATTGCCAGTTCACCCGTTCAAGCAAATTGACATAGGCCCAAAGTGCAACTGCCCAGAAAAACACGAGTGGAACGTCGGTCGAGATAATGCGGGATGAAAATATTAGAGCAATGCCGAACATCATTAACATTGCAGCCCAAAAACCGACCACCGATCCATAAAGCTTTCTGGCAGTTAAATATATGACGATGCAGGTCCCAAAATAGAAAATTGGCGACGGTGCACGGATACATGCCTCACTATTGCCGCATAAAAATTCGGCGATTCTGATGACCCAAGCGATGAGTGGTGGCTTTGAGAAATAACCCCAGGTCAGCTCGCGAGACCAACTCCAATATTGCGCTTCATCGGTGAACAGATCGACGGTCGACGTCATCAGTCCGATGATCCGAATGACAGTTACGACGGAAAAAATGCCAATAACAAGCTCAAGGCCGGGCTCGATCTTGCGTGGGAATAGTCCATGAGTAAGTTCTGCCACTGTCGCATGCTCCGGCACATACCTGACACTATCTCAGACGAACACTGGTCGACAGTCGCCTGCAAGCGGTAGGGGATTTCAAAAATCGCAGGGACCCAGAAAGTCCGCTTCGGGGCTAAAGCGCCATCGGGTTGACCTCGGTATATCGCCGCGAGGCGGCGGCCACTTGCTTCTAATCCTTCTACCCGACTAAATCGACCTGAAAGAGTTTTGGCCTAAAATGGCGAATGGTTGCCCCAGCGGCAGTTTGGAGAGTTTCGGAGTGCGTGTTTCGGGATTTACTTTCGTTCGGAATGCGGTCCGCTTGAACTATCCAATTGTTGAAAGCATCAAATCCGTTCTTCCCATAGTCGACGAGTTTGTTGTCAATGTTGGCGCTTCAGACGACGGCACAATAGAGCTAATACGCGGAATTCAGAGTCAGAAGATCCGGATTGTGGAAAGTCGTTGGAATCCGAACGTTACCACTGGTGGCTATGTGCTCGCCCAACAGACAAACATAGCGTTATTTAATTGCACCGGTACGTGGGCAATCTACCTGCAATCTGACGAGCTTATCCATGAACGGGATCATGAGTGGTTGCTGAACGTAATGACTGAGTACGAAAATGATGATCGAATCGAAGGCCTGCTCCTGCGCCGCCTGACATTTTTCGGAGACTATAAAACAATATCAGTTGCACCACGTTTTAGGCGTGACTTGGCATGTCGAGTCGTCAAGCCACATCGCTTCGTTCTTTCGAGGGGTGATGCCGCGGGTTTCACCGTTCATCCAAAATATAAAGAGAAGGGGCGTGGTTTGCGGGTCGTGGATACTGGCCTAGATTTTTTTCATTATTCCAATATCCGCGACCCTGAGCACTCAGCAGCCTTCATTCGCGAAAAGGGCCGGTTCTGGAAAATGTCCGCTGAGAATATCGACGTGGACCCCGGCCATTATTATAACAGTGTTCCACGAAAATTTGTTGCGGCCTATGAAGGCACCCATCCGGCACCTATCGCAAAACGCGTCGCGCATCATTCAGTTTTTCTCGATCACGATTCTGTTGCGTGGCGCCGCGCGCTAACGTGGCGCGAACGTCTGTCTTTGATTTCTGTAACTCTTGAGCAAATTTTTGCTCCACTCCTGGGCATAAAACGGGATCGTATTGTTGCCTCATATAGAGGGAAACAAGGGATTTCTTGGTTACCTTGGTAACGCAGAACCCACTCAAGGGATCCGCGCGCCAAGGCAACGAATGCAGCTTCTCCTTGGTCAACGTCTCCGAAACGGCCATTGCTCAGCTCACGCCGCACTGTGGCCGAAGACGTGCCTTGCAAGCGCTGATAAACCTTGCCGTGCGCGAATGCGATCGCCAGCGGCGACACCGGCAAGCTTCCGTTCATTCTCGGACAATTGCGATCGGTCGGCATCTTCGTGCCAGAGATGGATCACGCCGGTGGCAAAAGTCCCGTCCTTGCGACGGACGCCGGCATGAAGCAAGCGGACGATAATGTCGGAATCTTCCTTTCCCCAGCCGCTGTAGTCGGCATCAAATCCGTCGACGCGATCGAGATCGGCACGCCAAATGGCGAGATTGCACGAGCGTGCACCTTGCCATGCTCCCTGACGGAGCCGGCGAACGGCCCAAGCGGCAGATGCAGAAGGGCCGACAACGGTTGATGCCGCCACGCAAGCGTTCGGCAAGCCAGCGCGGAAACGTTCCAAGTTTCCGGCGTGATGATTTTCCCGAAGAACCTTTGCGGTCAGTTCGCGCGACAGCAAAACGCGGTTGCCAGTCACAAACCAGCCAGGCTCCGCCAGCCGCCGATGGGTGGCGACAAATCGGGACGCGCGATACAGTCGCCGTCGAGGAAAATGCAATAAGTGCCGCGCGCAGCCAAGAATTGCGCGGTTGCGAATTTCCGCTGCACGGAAGCCACGGTCGGCGTGCCAGACATGCTCAAGACGGCGTCCGAACTTCAGCCTTCCAGCTGGCATCGAATTCGCGGTCGCCGCACCCGAGCCATCATCGGCCACAATGACCTCGAAATCTCGCATCCCCTGCCCGCGAGCGAGCGCAACACTGCGTCGAGCGCATCTTCGCGGTTGAAGGTGGTGACAATGACAGAAATCAGCTCGGCCACGGGTGCCCTCTTCGGAGGCTTTAGCCGATGTCGCACGCGCCGACAAACCCCTAGGGCCCCCACGCCCCAAAATGGTAACCTGCGCGACTGTCGACCATTAAGCTAGGCAACCATTCGGCCATGCAAAAAATATCTGCCTATATCCTCACCTATAATGAGGCTGAAAAGATCGAGGCGGCCATAGCCAGCGTGCTGTGGGCCGACGAGGTTGTCGTTGTCGATTCCTTCAGCGTCGACCGAACCCCCCAAATTGCTCGGTCGCTGGGCGCGCGCGTCGTGGACGTGAAGTTTAAAGGCTTCGGCGACCTCCGCAATCGCGCCATCGAAGCCTGCAATTTCGACTGGATCTTCAGCCTCGATGCCGATGAACGCTGCACCGAAGCCGTACGCGACGAGATCCTCACTTTACTCGCCGGTTCGCCACCGCACGAAATCTATATGGTGCCACGGCGCAGTTACATGATGGGCCGCTGGATTCGGGGTTCTGGCTGGTATCCGAATTTCCGCCAGCCGCAACTCTTCCGCAAAGGCAGCATCCGCTACACGCTCGAGCCGGTGCATGAAGGATTTGAAGTACTAGGCGGACGCACCGTTGGCGCGTTGCGGAACGCGGTGTGGCAATTTCCGTTCCGCAATCTTGAAGAGGTCATCAACAAGATGAACCGTTATTCCACGCTCGGCGCACCGAAGCTTGCGGGTAAGCGCGTGTCGATGGCGAGCGCATTCGGCCACGGCATCTGGTCATTTCTCAAGCACTACATCTTCAAACTTGGCTTCATCGACGGTTGGGCCGGCTTTGTCATCGCGTTCGGAAATTTCGAAGGTACTTTCTACCGCTACGCCAAGCGTTACGAAGAGACGCAACATTGGGCACCGCCGGCGAGCACGTCGATCAAACGTGACGCTAAACCTTGATGGGTTTGCGCAAACGCCGCGAAAGGTTCCGAAGCATCCGGAACGGCAAAGCCAGATAATATTTTCGCAAAATTTCCCAGCGATCACGCCACTGACGAGTGGCAAAGGAATCGCGCGGTACGTACCACCCGTTATTGTCATAGCGGCGGATGATGCGATATCCAGCCGCCAATAAATATTGATGCTTCGACAAGTCGGCGACATGATCTTCGAGCAAAATGAGCCGCGGCCGCCAACGGCCAATATCGAACCCGCGCAGCACTTCAATTTCATGACCTTCCACATCGATTGACAGAAAGTCGAACGCAGTGGGGCAGCCGGCCTCTTTAAGGATGCTGTCGAGGGTCCGAACCGGCACACCGATAATGGCTTCAGGCGTGGATCCGGGCGCCATGAGTGAGCGATCCAGTGAGGACAGCGGGCCAGCCACATGTAGCGGCAAAACCCGTTCGGCATTTTCTGGCGAGGAGCAGGCAACCGCAAAAACCTTAGCCTTACGCTCGCCACGCAGATTGGCGGCTAAGTCGGGCTGCGGCTCGACAAGGACGCCGGTCCAGCCACTCTGCTCCAAATGCCATGTTTGAGAGCGTTCGCGCGGGTCGTTGGCGCCAACTTCGACGAAGTAGCCTTTGATATCGCCAAAAAACGCGGCCACCAGCCGCATTTCATGATCGGACGCCGTGCGAGCCAAGCTTTTAATCTTTCACCGGGACGAGCGCGTCTTCGGTGCGCGCGTCCGTTCGACCATAGACGTCGTCGAATGCCCGGGCACAATGTCGACCAGGATGACCTCACCGCCAAGCGCCTCGACAATCTCGCGGCCGACGACTTCGTCACGAGCATAATCGCTACCCTTTACCAATACCGTGGGCTTCGTGCGCGCGATCAGACTTTCCGGCGTATCTTCGTCAAATACGGCAACGAGGTCGACAGCCTCCAGCGCGGCCAATACCTCTGCACGTGCCTGAACCGGCTGAACGGGCCGACCAGCCCCTTTCAGTCTCCTAACTGATGCATCGCCATTCAAGCCCACAACCAACCGGTCACAAGCCGCGCGCGCGCCGGCAAGCAATTTGACGTGGCCGGGATGCAGAAGGTCAAAACAACCGTTGGTGAAGCCAACACGTAAACCTTGTTTCCGCCACTCGGCGAGATGCTCGTCGAGCAGGATCCAATCGAATACGATTTTTTCCTCTGGCGCGAGCGTCGCCGCGGGCAAAATGTGCGACCGTAATTCTGCCACGGATGCCGTCGCGGTGCCGCGTTTTCCGACAACGACAGCCGCAGCTGCATTAGCGGCCCGCGTGGCGGATTCAAAATCGGCGCCCATGGCCAGCATCGCAGAGAGCACCGCAACAACCGTATCGCCAGCACCGGACACATCGCGCACACGCACCGGATAAGCTGGCACATGAACGGCAGCATCGTCTCCGACCAGCGTCATGCCAGCTTCACTGCGCGTCACCAGAATCGCCTGCACCCCTAACGCATCGCGGAGGGCCGCCGCCGCGCCGGCGATCTCGTCGTCGGTACGAGCCGCCCTGTGCATAGCATCCGCGAGTTCTTGCCTGTTTGGCGTTATTAAAGTGGCGCCCCGGTAAACGCTGTAGTCGAGGCCCTTCGGATCGACGACGACTGGCTTTGCATGCTCGTTCGCGGCGTCGATCACGGCGCGAATTACTCGGGGCGTAAGGGCGCCCTTGGCATAGTCCGACAAAACCACTGCGCCAGCCCGCGGCATCGCCTTAATAACATGCCCAATCAATGCATCTTCACTGCCGCTACTAACGGCTGAAGCGGTTTCCCAATCGGCCCGCAGCAAATGCGTCGAGTGGTGCTCCGATACGAAGCGGACTTTACGCGTCGTTTGGCGGGTACCGTCGACAACCAAATGAAATTCAATGAGTGGATGCGTGGCGAGCGCTTTGGTCAGAACGCCCCCTGCGTCGTCATCGCCGACGGCACCGACAAATATGCAGCGTGCACCAAGGGCTACGAGGTTTCGTGCGACGTTGCCCGCCCCGCCGATCATCACTTCCGTCCGTTTGACCGCAATCACGGGGGTGGGCGCTTCCGGCGAAATCCGCGAGACCTCGCCATAAACAAACTCATCCAGCATGAGATCGCCGATGCAGAGCACGGTCTGTTCGGAGAGCGCTATGAGGTGTTTGTCAAAATCGTACATGGCGCTATCGGTAGCGGTCGTGGCGATCGAGATAACCGGTAACGTATTGTTCGACGGCGGCCTCTAATGGAGTAAACCCGCCATTGTAGCCGGCGCCGCGCAAACGCTCGACGCGCGCTTCGGTGAAGTATTGATATTGTTGGCGGATTGTCTCGGGCATGTCGATATATTCGATCGTCACCGGCAGATGAAGTGACTTAAACATGGCGGCGATCATATCGCGGAAACTTTCCGCCTTACCGGTACCAACATTGAAGATACCGCTGATACCCGATGCCTCCAGAAACCAGCGCAGCACGGAAATAGCGTCGTCGACGTAAATGAAATCGCGCCGCTGATCGCCATCCGCGATACCTTCGCGATGCGATTTAAACAGCCGTACCGGCTGGCCGGCCTTAGCGATATCGAACACCTTGGCCAAGATGCTCGCCATATGACCTTTGTGGTATTCGTTCGGACCATAGACGTTAAAAAATTTCAGGCCGACCCAATGAGGTGGCATTTTTTCTTTCTTCGTGTGGCGGTCAACCACTGCGAGATCAAATAAGTGCTTGCTCCAACCGTAGAGATTCATCGGTTTGAGCCTGCGCAATGCATCGAGCGACCAGTCGTCATCGAAACCATGACTACCGTCGCCATATGTTGCCGCCGAAGATGCGTATACGAATGGCGTGCGCGTGACCGTGCACCAATCAAGCAAGCGCATCGACAGGCGAAAATTGTTTTCCATCACCAGGTCGCCGTCGGTGACGGTCGTGTCGGATATAGCGCCCATGTGAATGACCGCATCGAGTTTGCGGCTGCCAAGCCACCGCGCCAGCTCAGCCGGCGGCACAAGATCCGCGACCTGGTGTTTGGCAAGATTGCGCCATTTTGCGTCGTCGCGGCCGAGAAGATCGCTGACGACGACATCGGTCGCGCCCACCTCATTGAGACTGGCGACCACGTTCGATCCGATGAACCCGGCCCCGCCTGTAACCAAAAACATGCCCAACCTCGCCGACCCGGCTGTCCCGCAAACCTTTGCCCCAGTCCGCCGCCGGGCGCAATGTTAGGCCCGGTTGCCGCGCATATGGCTCAGGACAGGGTAAAAATGGCGTCTGGACAAGCCGCTGTGGCGCAGGGTAACGCCTGCCCTACGGGCCAAAACCGGGCAAACAGGGGCGGGCGGCACGGAATCCATGGGCCAACAGTTGAACCAAGCTGCCGCGCCGGTCCTGATCGTTCCTTTCGTATGGATCGGGGATTTCGTTCGCTGCCATTCGGTGGTGAGGCTTCTTCAGGCGCAAGCTCCTGAGAGGCCGATTGACATCGTCAGCAGCACGCTTTGCGCACCCCTCGCCGACTATATGCCGGGAGTTCGGCGCGCCATCGTGATCGATTTGCCACGTCGAAAGTTAGGGATCGCGCTCCAGCGCCAGCTCGCCGGCATGTTATCTCAAGGCGGCTACGGTCAAGCACTGGTGATGTCGCGAAAATGGAAGGCAGCGCTGGCACCTTGGCTCGCCGGAATTCCGCTGCGCACCGGCTTCGCGGGTGAAATTCGTTTCGGCCTGCTGAATGATGTGCGATTTGGCGAACGCAAATTGCCGCGCATGATCGACCAAATGGGCGCACTCGCACTGCCGAAAGGCGCACCACTCCCGGCCGAATGGCCGTTGCCGGAATTAAGTGTGCCGGCTCACGCGGTACAGTCGTGGCTCGCCCAGCGCCGGCTCGCGGGCGACGACAGGCCGATTGTAACGTTGTCGCCGGGCGCCGTTGGCAACGGCAAAGCGTGGCCGCCTTCGTACTATAGCGAACTGGCACGTGCCCTCGCGAAAGAAAGCGCATCGGTCTGGGTGCTGGGCGGACCAAATGAAACACGCATCGCGGAGCAAATTGTCGCTGCGGGTGGCAGCCGCGTTCGCGACTTGACGAGTTCCGATTTGCGCAATGCAATCCTGGCGCTCGCCGCAGCCGATATTTCAGTGACCAACGATTCCGGGCTCATGCATGTGTCCGCAGCGATTGGCACGCCGACGATTGCAATCTTCGGCCCGACCAGCCCTTGGCATTGGAAGCCGCTCAATCCGATCGCCGCAATCCTTGAGCCGGAGGGAGACGCGGATGCACGCGCGCGCGCGCGCGTCATAGGCAACGACGCGGTGCGCCACCGGCGTACAGATGATGTCCCCGTCGAGACCGTCCTCGCAACGGTGCGCCGGGTCCTTGCAGAAGCGAAAAACCCTGCAAAATAAGTGGCCGACTGCGGCGAAGCGCGTCCCGCGTTAACGAATTGAGCGCTGCAAGCCTGACGCGAAGCTCTTTCCGTGCTATCAAAATGCCATGGCCAAACCGAAGTCAGCCCAATTGACCAGCGACCAGGCACAATCTGCGATCGCTTCGGCACTCCGCACGCTGGAGGCCGAAGGCGGCGGTGTCGATGCCCTTTCTGCCGCCTTGCGCGACGGGCTCGGCTCCTCATTTGCCGCTGCGGTCGAATTGATCCGCGCTGCGCAAGGCCGCGTCATCGTGACCGGCATGGGCAAATCGGGCCACGTCGCGCGCAAGATCGCATCGACCTTCGCATCGACCGGCACACCCGCCTTTTTCGTGCATCCGAGTGAAGCCAGCCACGGCGACCTCGGCATGATCGCCAACAATGACGTGATCCTGGCGTTGTCGTGGTCGGGCGAAACAGCTGAACTGAAAAACATCGCCGATTACTCGCGCCGTCACGGAATCCAGCTGATCGCGATGACGGCAATCCCCGACAGCACATTGGCCAAGGTTTCCGATGTCGTACTCGCGCTGCCGCAGGCGCGTGAGGCCTGCCCCCACAATCTCGCGCCGACCACCTCCTCGCTCATGCAGCTTGCGTTGGGCGATGCGCTGGCGATCGCGTTGCTGGAAAGCCATGGGTTTACCGCGGTCGACTTCGGGCTCCTTCACCCCGGCGGAAAACTCGGCACGCTGCTGAAAACCGTGGGCGACATCATGCATAGCGGCGCGGCAATGCCGCTGATGCCGCTCGGCACACCGATGTCGGAGGCCATCCTTGAGATGACCGCCAAGGGTTTCGGCTGCGTCGGTATCACGGACACGCGGGGATTGCTGGTCGGCATCATCACGGACGGCGACCTGCGCCGGCACATGCGCAATGATTTGCTCAAGGCCCGCGTCGACGAAGTCATGACGCGCGCGCCGAAAACCGTACGGCCCGGCCAGTTGCTCAGCGAGACGCTCGATATTCTCAATTCGATGAAAGTGACGGCGCTATTTGCGGTCGAGGCCGGAAAGCCGGTTGGCGTTATCCACGTGCACGACTTGCTGCGCACCGGGGCAGCCTGACAAGCACATTCAGCGCGCGAGTTTGGCAGCCGCGTCGATGACCGAATCGACCGACGGTGGTGCGCCATTGGCGCCGAGCACGGTCAGCGGCCCGCTTCCGACAGGCCCGGTCAGGCTCGGCCTGGTTCCAGTAAAAATTGCAACCAGCGGCACGCTCAAAGCGGCCGCGAGATGCAACAAACCCGTGTCAACGCCGACGACATATTGGGCGCCGGCAATGAGCTTCGCGACCTGATCGAGCGGCGCACGGTCCGGTACGCGCGCGCCCGGCACCTGAGCCGCGATGCGTTCGCTGCGCGCGCGCTCAAAATCTGTGCCCCAAGGCAACACCAATTCAAGATTTCGGCCGAGCGCCTTGCCGAGTGCGATCCAATCGCCTTCCGGCCATTGCTTTTCCTGCCGCGCGGTGGCGTGCAGCAGCACTGCATAGCGAGATGCGCCGCTTGCAAACCGTGCGCGGTCCAGCCCGAAATCCGGTGCGCCCACTGGGGCGTAACCGAGTGCCAATCCGCTCAGCGTCCTGTTGCGCTCGACGGCGTGCAAATCGCGGCTCACACGGTAGCGGACATCGTAAAAAGCAGAAGCCACAGGTTCCCGGATGCTCGAAGCGTCGTAGCCATGGCGGCGGCCATGCGCTAAGCGGGCGATCACGGCGGAGCGAAGCAGGCCCTGGCTATCAACAATGGCGTCGTACCGCTGCGCGCGAATGGTGCGGAAACTCGCGGAAATTTCCCCTATTGTGGCAGGCGAATAGAGTGATTTCCGCCAGCGCCGCCATGCGACCGGAATGACTTCGCCGACAGCGGGGTGCAGGCGCACCAGTGGTGCAAAT
The DNA here is from genome assembly GCA_963743405.1 of uncultured Alphaproteobacteria bacterium. Classification (GTDB taxonomy): domain Bacteria; phylum Pseudomonadota; class Alphaproteobacteria; order Rhizobiales; family Xanthobacteraceae; genus Pseudolabrys. The sequence continues at coordinate 15,724 of CAVUPX010000002.1, forward strand.
GCTTCCTCCACGAGCCACGTAAAGGCCGCATCGGCGCGGGCCTTCCGCGCTTCTGTCAACGCCGGCATGTGATGAATCACATCGCCGAGGGAAGATGTCTTGATGAATAGAATGTCGGCCATAGCGCGTTTGCGGCACCCATATACCGGTCATTAAGCATGCCCGCCATAACCATGCCATCGCGCCGGGCGATCAGAGTGCGGTTTTTACGAACATTCGGCAGATTCTATTGAGCCAAGAGGGGCATTGGGCATGACGATCCTGGTCACAGGCGGCGCCGGCTATATCGGCAGCCACATGGTCCACGAGCTCGTTGACGCGGGCGAGCAGGTGGTCGTGCTCGATAATTTATCGACCGGCTTCCGTTTTCTGATTCCCGCGTCCGTCCCCTTTGTCGCCGGCAGTACCGGCGATCGCGCTGTCGTCGGCGACGCCATCGCCCGATACGGCATCACCTCGATCATTCATTTCGCCGCGTCGATCGTGGTGCCCGAATCCGTTATCGATCCCCTCAGCTACTACAGCAACAACACGATGAACACCTGCGCGCTGCTCGACGTAGCGATCAAGGCAGGCGTTCAGCAGTTCATTTTTTCCTCAACGGCAGCCGTCTACGGGGAGACGAGCGACGCTCCGGTGCGTGAGGACGCTTCGACGATACCGATGTCGCCTTATGGCACGTCAAAGCTGATGTCCGAGATCATGCTCCACGATGCCGGTAAGGCGCACGGGCTTCGCTTTATAATTTTGCGCTACTTCAACGTCGCCGGTGCAGATCCGAAGTTGCGGACCGGACAAGCGACACCGGCTGCAACTCATTTGATCAAGATTGCCTGCGAGACCGCAATCGGCAAGCGGCCGAAGATGAGCATTTTCGGAACCGACTATCCGACCCCGGACGGCACATGCATCCGGGACTACATCCACGTCAGCGATCTCGTGCAGGCACATTCCGTGGCGCTCGCCTATTTGCGCAGCGGCGGCGCCAGTGCGACCTTCAACTGCGGCTATGGCCACGGCTCCTCGGTGATCGAGGTGATTGAAGCCGTGAGGCGCGCGTGCGGACGCGATTTTCCGGTCGAAGTTTCGGGCCGGCGGCCGGGCGACGCGCCGGCACTCGTCGCGAATGTCGATCGCATTCACGCTGTTTTGCCGTGGCGTCCGCGTTTCCAGAATCTCGACACCATCGTCGCCCACGCGCTTGCATGGGAAAGGCAGCTGGCAAGTCGCCACAAAACCGCTGTTGCGTGACGAAATCGGCGCTTTTTGTCGCGTAAACGGATTTTGGCTTGAAAATTTCTTTGGGCGCGGGCAAGGAGACGGCCACTCCTGCCCCAACGTGCCCTATCCACAGCCCACAGAGGGCGGATGAACGAACACAGTCTGCCAACCGCCGCCGACGAGCGCTATCGCGCCACTGCCCTGATCCGCCGATTGCTCACCGAACAGGGCATGGTGCATTGGCGCAAATATGTCGTCGCGTTCATGCTCATGGCATTATCCGCCGGCTGCACCGCCTTTAGCGCTTACCTGATTGGCGACGTCATCAACCAGGCCTATGTGAACCGCAATCTACCGGGGATCGTCACGCTCGGCTTCATTACCGCCGCGCTGTTTGCAGTAAAAGGCATCGCCACTTACGGCCACAGTGTGATGCTCTCGCGCATCGGTAATCGCATTGTCGCCAACAATCAGCGCGCGGTCTTTGGCAAGTTGCTCAGCGAAGGCCTCAACTTTTTCTCCGACCGCCACTCGACCGAATTCATCGCGCGCCTGTCGACCGGCGCCGCGGCAGCGACCCAGGTTATCAACCTGCTCATCACCTCGGTCGGTCGCGATCTCTTGTCGCTGATTGGCTTGATCACCGTGATGGTGGTGCAGGACCCGCTGATGTCATTTTTCAGTTTTGTGGTCGCACCGCCGGCGTTCTTTGTTCTGCGCAAGCTGATCCGGCGTATCTATTCAATTGCGCGGAGCCAATTCCATGGTGGTACGCGCATTCTCGAGACATTGCAGGAAACGCTTCAGGGCATCCGCATCGTCAAGGCCTTCACCCTCGAAGATACCATGCGCGAGCGGTTCGACAGAAACGTTGCTGCCGTCGAACACGAAGCCAACAAGATGGCCCGGGTCTCCAATCGCGCCAGCCCCCTGATGGAAACGCTGGGCGGTTGCGCCATCGCGATCGCGATCACGTACGGCGGTTACCGCGTGATCGATACCGGTGCGACTCCGGGGCAGTTCTTTTCTTTCATCACCGCGTTCCTGCTCGCCTATGAACCGGCCAAGCGGCTCGCGCGTCTCAATATCGAACTCAACAGCGCTCTCGTCGGCGTGCGTATCCTGTTCGAGGTGATCGACAGCCCGCCGAGCGAACCGGCCGACAACAACAAGCCCGATCTGCAAATCAGAACCGCTCGCCTTGAATTCGACGACGTTCAATTTGCTTATCGTGGAGACGAACCCGTATTGCGCGGCATGTCCTTCGTGGCCGAGCCGGGCAAGATGACCGCGCTGGTTGGGCCTTCCGGTGGCGGCAAGTCGACTGTATTCAACCTGCTGCTGCGATTTTACGAGACCGAAACCGGCAAGATCGTCATCGGCGACCAAAACATCGCCACGGTTTCACGCCGGTCACTCCGCCAGCACATCGCTTACGTGGGCCAGGACGTATTTCTGTTCCGTGGCACCATTCGCGAGAACATTGAGTTCGGCAAGCCAGGCGCAAGCCAGGATGAGATCGTTGCCGCCGCCAAAGGCGCGTATGCACACGATTTCATCATGTCGTTTCCACGTGGCTACGACACGCCAGTCGGGGAGCACGGCTTGCAACTATCCGGCGGGCAGCGCCAACGCGTGGCGATCGCGCGGGCACTCATCAAAAACTCGCCGATCATTCTGCTCGACGAGGCAACAGCGGCACTCGACTCCGAATCAGAATTGCAGGTCCGCGAAGCCATGGAACATCTTTTCCAGGGCCGCACGACGCTCGCGATTGCGCACCGCCTCCATACGGTGTCGCATGCCGACCGTATCTATGTGGTTGAAGATGGCCATGCGGTTGAATCCGGCCGCCATGACGAGTTGCTGCGCAAAGGCGGGCGCTATGCCCTGTTTTATCGGCTGCAGCTCCAGCAGCAGGAAACACGCACTCCCATTGCCGCCGCTGCAACCTCATAAGCGGCACGCGGTTGACGGCGGCGCACCACACCTGATACGCACAGCCAACTTTCGCCTGGCCGCCATGTCGCGTGGCCGGGTCATCCTCCAACCATAACGATAACAAACGGCCAATTCATCATGACCGACAGCCGCTACGTCATTCCGCCCGCGCCACAAGCTGCAATCGCCGTTGCAGGAACCGACAAGTCGTTTCCCGTACGCCGCATCTGGTGCGTCGGCCGCAATTACATCGAGCATATCCGCGAGATGGGTCAGGACGAGCGCGCGCCGCCGTTCTTCTTCGCCAAGCCGGCCGACGCCATCGTGCCGGACGGCGGCACAGTGCCCTATCCGTCGCTGACGAAGGATATGCACCATGAGGTCGAGCTGGTGGTCGCGCTGAAAAGCGGCGGGCGCAACATACCGGTCGCCAAGGCCAATGACTGCATCTACGGCTACGCGGTCGGCATCGACCTCACCCGCCGCGACCTGCAGATCGCTTCGCGTGACGTAAAACGGCCGTGGGAAGTCGGCAAAGCGTTCGACTCATCCGCACCCTGCGGACCGCTGATGCCGGCAAGCAAAATTGGCCACCCGGCCAAAGGCAAGATTGTGCTCAAGGTCAACGGCCAGGTGCGCCAGGACGGCAACCTCGATCAGATGATCTGGAACGTTCCAGAGACAATCTCAAAGTTGTCGGAAATGGTCGCCCTCGAGGCCGGAGACATCATCATGACCGGCACACCTTCAGGCGTTGCCGCGACGGTCGCCGGAGACAAGATCGAGTGCGAAGTCGAAGGCGTCGGCAAGCTGTCGGTGACCATCGGCCCGCCGCTAAAATAGCATTATAGCCCCAGATAAGCCTGACGCACACGGTCATCGCCGAGCAACATTTCCCCTGACCCCGCAAGGGTGATCCGGCCGTTCTCCAGCACGTAGGCGTGGCTGGCGAGCTTTAGCGACACTGCCACGTTCTGCTCGACCAGCACGCAGGTAAGCCCCTCGCGATTGAGATCGCGCACGCAACGCAGCACGCTTTGCACCACCGCTGGCGCCAGGCCGAGCGAGGGCTCATCGAATAACACCAGCTCCGGCGCGCCCATGAGGCATCGGCCGATCGCGAGCATTTGCTGCTCACCGCCGGAAAGCGTGCCGGCGGCCTGCTGGCGGCGTTCGGTCAGCACCGGAAACAGCGCATAGACTTTCTCCAGATTTTGGTTCCGCGATTCGCGCGCGCGCGGGAGCATGGCGCCCATCGCAAGATTCTCCGCAACCGATAGCGACGGGAATACCTGCCGGCCTTCCGCCACCTGACCAATGCCAAGATCACAGACCTTGTGGCTCGGCCAGCCTGCGACATCCAGCCCACGAAAATAAATGTGGCCGCGCGCCGGCGTATGCATGCCGGCGATCGTGCGGATCAACGACGTCTTGCCGGCACCATTCGCCCCCACGATGGCAACAATCGCGCCCTCTTCGATTTCAAGCGACACGCCGTCGAGCGCCTGGGCGTCGCCGTGGAATACGTCAAGATCCTCGACCTTGAGCATCATGCAACAGCCTCCGCGCCCAAATAGCTGTCGATGACGGCACGGTCGCGCACCACTTCATCTGGCCTGCCTTCTGCAATGGAGGCGCCGTGATGCATGACCAGCACGTGCGTTGCGATGGCCATGACCGCGCGCATCACGTGTTCAATGACGAGAATGGTCACGCCTGTATCGCGACGGAGATCTTTCAGAATCGCGACCATCCGGTCGGTCTCGGTCGGACGCAAACCCGCCATCACTTCATCGAGCAAAAGCAGTTTCGGATCGGTGGCGAGCGCGCGGCCGACTTCAAGACGCTTGCGGTCTGGCAATGTAAGGGATGAAGCGCGTTGCGCGCGTTTGTCGTAAAGATCGAGCCGGCGGAGGACTTCAAGCGCATGCGTGCGCGCCGCGCCGACATGCCGGCGATGTAAAAGAGCACCAACGATAACGTTGTCCTCGACGCTCAACGCCGAAAACGGTCTTACGATCTGGAACGTACGGCCGATACCACGGCGACAAATCTGATCGGATGGAAGCCCATCAATCCGGTCGCCGGCAAATGCGATGGTTCCGCTGTCAGGCGCAAACGCCCCGGCGATCATGTTGAAAAGTGTGGTTTTGCCTGCGCCGTTCGGCCCAATCACGGCGAAGATCGCGCCCTGCTCAACTTCGAAGCTGAGGCGATCAACCGCCACCAGGCCGCGAAAGCGCTTGCTGACCGCCTGGACGTTGAGAAGTGTGGTCATGGCCTGCGCTCCGTAATGCCGAGCTTGCGCGCGAGCCATGGCCACACCCCCTCCGGCAAAGTGACCACGACGATGAGCAGCAGCAGACCAAACACCAATTGGCGCACGCCAGGAACGTCCCAGTCGAACGTGGCCAGACCTAAACGCAAACCTTCTGCAAATATCTCATAGACAATGACGCCGACGATCGTTCCGAACAGCGTGCCAATGCCGCCAATAATGGGGGCGAGGATAATTTCGACCGAGCGAGAAACCGAGAAGACCTGCTCAGGAAACAGATTGTTGTAGTAGAAAGCGTAGAACACACCGGCAAAAGCGGTCATCCCTGCCGAAACCACCACTGCCAGCAACTTGTAGCGAAACGTGTCAATGCCGAGCGAGCGCGCGGCTTCTTCGTCCTCGCGAATTGCGAGCCAGAGATAGCCAACGCGGCTTTGCAAAAATGCGCGTGATCCAACAAGAGCCAGCACGGTGGCGGCCAGCAGAATGTAGTAAAACATCGCCGGATTGCCCCGCATGTGCCAGAGATCGTTCTGGGTATACTGCTTGACCGGCAGAAATAGTCCTGAGGATCCATTGGTCCAGGACAAATGATCGAATCCAATGCGGGCGAATTCCGCGACCGCAATCGTCAAGATCGCGAAGTAGACTCCGCCGATGCGGAAGCGAAACGCCAGATATCCAATGAATGCACCGGCGAGCATCGCGATTGGCACCGCCGCCAGAAGGCCGATCCATGGGCCGACGCCAAAATGCACGTACAGCGCTGCCGCGGTATATGCGCCCAACCCGACATAAAGAGCGTGACCGAGCGACAATTGCCCGACGAAGCCCATCATGATGTTCCAGGCCAGCCCGGTATAGGCGAAGTACAGGACGACGATCAAAATCGTCAGCAGATAGTCGCCAGCAAAAAGCGGCGCGGCGAGCATGAACGCCAGCAGCATGCCGAGCAGGACGATCGCGCGCATTGGCACGCCATCAAAAAAACCGCCGATCATGCTGCCCTCTTGCCCATGATGCCCTGTGGCCGGAACAGCAGCACCAATACAAGGACGGCGAAGGCAAACATGCTTTTAGCGGACGGCGAAAACAGGAGACCGGCCATCGCCTCCGTCAAACCAATCAGTATGCCGCCAATCAATGCGCCCGGCATTGAACCGAGGCCACCGGTGATAACAATGACAAACGCAAGAAGCGTGTAGGCCGGCCCGACCTCAGGCGTGACGTCGAAGAGCAGCAGCAGCATGCAGCCGGCGGCGCCAACGCAAGCAGCACCGATACCAAACGTCAAAGCGTACAGACGCTTGACATCAAGCCCGACCACCATCGCGCCGGTATAGTTGTCAGCACATGCGCGGATCGCCGTGCCAAGCAAGGTGAAGCGGAAAAACCCAAACAACGACGCGGCGACGATGATGGCCGCGATAGCGGCATAAACCTTGGTTGCATCGACGATCAGCGTGCCGACCTGGAAACTCTCATAAGCGTACGCTGTCTGCACGTTTCGTGCGTCGGGGCCGAAAAGGATCAGCAGCACGTTGGTAATAATGATGGCAATGGCGATGAGCAACAGGAACTGGCTGTGCTCTGGCCGCGTAATGAAAAAATTGATCAGCCCGGCCTGCAGTGTGTAACCGAATACGAACAAAACCGCCGCGATCGGCACCATCATCACCAGCGGATCAAGGTGGAACGCCGTGAAAAGCGCGACCGCGATATACATGGCGATCGTCATCATTTCGCCGTGAGCAAAATTCACCACGCGCACGACGCCGAAAACCACCGACAGTCCCAACGCCATCAGGCCGTAAACAAGACCGGTCAACACGCCCCCGACGGCGACGTTAAGATAGATATCTGCCGGCACTGTCTCCCGTCCTCACTTGTCATCGCCGGGCTTGTCCCGGCGATCTCGCTTGGAAAGGCACGGCATCGCCATGCCAAACGGGTTGGCCGGGACAAGCCCGGCCATGACAATAACAATGGCCGAATTAGCGCCCCAGGAAAGCATTACCCGCGCTTGTCGTACGGCTTCAACGGCCACTCTACTTTGGCGTTGGCCGCAACTTTGGGCGCCACTGTCACGAGCTTGCCGCCACGATTTTGAATCGCAGAGTTTTTCAATTTGTCGTTCTGGCCCTTTTCGTTGAACTGAATTCCGGGGCCGGGGCTGACATTGTTGGTGATGTTGGATTTGCGAATGGCTTCGGCGAGTGCTTTCGGATCGGCTGAGCCCGCACGCTTGTAGGCATCGGCGGCGACAAGCAAAGCCTCAAATGTGTAAACCTGATTGGTGTTGAGATTGACCCCGGCATGGGCCTTGGCGAGCGCGTCTTCAAGCTTTTTGCTCAGCGGTTTGTTGGGATCGTACCAAGGAACGAAACTCAACGGACCGTCGGAAAGTTTGCCGAGCGTTTTGAGGTATTGATCCTCGTACCAGCCGGGGCCCATGCTCAGGATCGCCATCGGCGACCACCGCTGTTTGACCAATTCGCGCGTGAGCAGGATGGCGTCATTGAGCCGGCTGACCATTAACAACGCGTCAGCCCCTGTGGCCTTGGCTTTTGCAATCTCGACCGACAGATCTCTTGCAGCCGGGTCATAGGCTATGGTCTCGACCAGTTTGTAGGGCATATCGAATTTTGGCATCACCGCGCCGATGCCGCCCTTCATCGCGGTGCCGAAGGTGTCGTTGACGTGCATGAAAACCGCCGTCTTCGGCTCCGCCCCTGCAGCCGCGAACACTTCCTTCTGATTGGCGAAAGCATCGCCAAGAATCATGCCGGCCGTCGGGAAGTTACGAAACACGAATTTGTAGCCCTGCTCCGTGATCTGCGGCGCGGCAGCGATATTGATGACGAATGGAATTCCCTTTTGCTCCGCAACCTGGGCAATCGCAGTGCTCTGTCCGGAATCGAAGGCACCGACGAGCAGCTGAGCACCGTCGCTGATCAACTTCTCCGCGCGTGAGCGCGCAACATCGACACTGGATTCGGTATCGCCGCTCATGATTTGCAGCTGCGGCATCCCAAGGTCCTTGAGGATGCCGGCGGAAATGTCGACCCCGCGCTGACAATCCTGGCCGATACCGGCCTGCAACCCGGATCGGGGGAGCAACACACCCACTTTCAGCGCCGTACCCTGCGCTCGCACGATGTTAAAGGGCATAATCCCGCTGGCGATGCCCGCTCCGAGACCAGCGGTAAGTGTACGACGCGTGACGCGCGCGCTATCAGATAGTGGCTTGCGGCTCATAGTGTCCTCCCTGCCGGCTCATTGGCCATTCGCGACATGATGCCGGATATCAGGTGCACCAAACAAGCCCGGAACGTCGAGTTATCCGGCAAATAGCCGTTCAACCGCCGCGGCAATTCGGAAGAGCCTATGGTCCTGGCCGTTGCGTGCCGCCAGCATCAGGGACGTCGGCAAGCCGCTCTCCCGAGGCAACGGCAATGCAATGGCACAGAGATCGAAAAAGTTCACGATCACCGTGTTGCGCAACAGCATGGCGTTCTTGCGCGCAAATTCGTCCGCCGAGGCCACTTCCTGCATTGTTGGCGCCACCATTGGTGTTGTCGGCAACGCCAGGACGTCGAGATCCGCGAGCCGTTCGTCCATCAGCCGAATGAGGCGCGCGCGCTGCCGGACCATATCGATATAGTCCGCTGCAGTGATATTGCGTGAACGTTCGAGGCGCACCCGTACATTCGGGTCGATGGCGTCGGCTCGCCGCGACAATAGATCGCGATGCACAGTGAAAGCTTCCGCCGGCTGCACGCCGCCTTTGCTGTTGACCTGCGCCATGTCTCCGAGCAGCGACAATGTCTCGTCGGACATGTGTGTGCCGGCTTTGCGAAGACGGCTGATTGCATCGGGAAAGCGCTTGCCGACCGTTTCGTCCAGATTCTCCAGCGGAGCGCCCTGCACGACGCCGACGCGAAGTCCGGCAAGGGACGCGGGCTCGAGCGGCACATATGTTTCGCCGGCCATCACCGCGTCGGCTTTGGCGCAGGCTTCAACCGAACGCGCAATCGGCCCAATCGAGTCGATGCTATAGGAGAGCGGAAAAGCGCCGTCAGTCGGGATGCGCTGGCGGCTTGGCTTGTATCCGACGATCCCGCAGAGCGCGCCAGGAATGCGGCACGAACCGCCTGTATCGGTGCCGATTGCAATCTCACACATGCCGTCGGCGGCGGCGACTGCCGCGCCTGATGACGAGCCGCCCGGCACACGCTTGCGGTCGGCCGGATTGCCGGGCGTGCCGAAGTGCGGATTGGCTCCCACGCCTGAATAGGCGAACTCACTCATGTTCGTCTTGGCCACGATGACGGCGCCGCCCGCACGCAAGCGCTGCACGACCGGCGCGTCGGTTGCTGCGGGTTTCGCTTCCTCGGCAAGCGCTTTGGAGCCCGCGCGTGTCACCTCACCGGCAACGTCGAACAGATCCTTGATGGTCATGATCGTGCCGTCGAGCGGCCCAAGCGAAATTCCCGCACCGGCACGCGCGTCGGAAGCGGCAGCGGCTGCTTTCGCTTGCTCGCGGTACATTGTCAGGCAAGCACGAGCACCCTCGCCTTTCGGATCGTCGATGCGGCCAAACGCGGCTTCAAGCCGTTCGCGTGCGGAAATTGTTTTCATGCTGCGATCCCGATGACTCGAACAAACAGACGCGCATCAATGCATAACCCTTGCAGGCATATTTTGCACGGGGCCTCACCGTCGCACGGCACGCACTTCGTTAGGAATTTTTTCAAAAAATGACCTCCGAATTTCATCCTCAGAATTATCAACAGCGTTCCGGACAGGGTTGCCTCCGGGCACGATAGGGGTAGGCTTTTCCGCAGGTCACCCATCTTCGGCTCTGCCGGACACGGATGGCCGCCATGGCCGAACGGGCATGGGACGTGGGTGCTGCTTGCAGTACTTGTGGTCCATGGTTGCCGGTCCTGGCTCTCAGTAACTGGTACCAGCCTGGCTCACGCTTGCGCTGGATATGGATCCGAGAGCTTGTAACGGGTGGGCGACGGTCCGCCCGTTATGGCTTTTTGGGGCAGCCTTCTTTTTTCTAGAGACTGGCGCCGTCGAATTTTTTCACCTTGAATTGCTCCGCGTCGACCCCATCGAGGCAGCGCACGTTAAGCATCACCATCTCCTTGCCGCCCGGCCCTTTGCCATAGGCATAGGACTGGATGCCGCAAGTTTTGCAAAACGGGTGATGGATCGTGCGGTTATTGAATTGGTAATCCGTCATGTCCTTTTCGTCGGAAAGCAACTGAAAATCAGATTTCGCGGCTGCGGTCAGCAGCGAACCAAGTTTGCGGCAACGCGAACAATTGCAGGCGATGACGTCGCCGATGTCGGCCTGGGCTTCGTAGCGGACTTTTCCGCACTGGCAGCCTCCGGTGTAGGTCATTTTCATGGTTCGCCTCCTCCTTTTTGTACGGCCCGATGTCCGCCGGCAGCCAGCACCTCGGCCGTCTTTCCCATGGCTTGACCGCCCGGTGCCCAACCTAGTTTAACAATCCGGCACGAAAAAGGAGTTGCGCAATGGCGGACCAGAAGACCGGGCTTGTTATCACGGCCCATCCCGGAGATTTCGTCTGGCGCGCTGGTGGCGCGATCGCGTTGCACGCCAAGCGCGGTTACAGGATCAAAATTACTTGCCTGTCTTTTGGCGAGCGCGGCGAGAGCCAGTTCGCCTGGAAGGAAGCCGGCGCGACGCTGGAAAAGGTCAAGGCGGGCCGCAAGGACGAAGCCGAGCGGGCGGCCAAGCTTCTCGGCGCCGAAATTGAGTTCTTCGACTGCGGGGATTATCCGCTCAAGCTCAATGAATTGCATTTCGACCGAATGGTCGACATTTACCGCGAGCTCAATCCGTCCTTCGTGCTCACGCACGCACTTGAGGACCCGTACAATTTCGACCACCCGAACGCGGCGCATTTCGCGCAGGAAACGCGCGTCGTGGCCCAGGCCATGGGCCATAAGCCCGGCGCCCAATACAAATATTCGGCCCCGCCGGTGTTCCTGTTTGAGCCGCACCAGCCGGAAATGTGCAACTACAAGCCCAACCTCATTTTAAAAATCGACGAGGTGTGGGAGCAGAAATACAAGGCCTTCCAGATTCTCGCCGCGCAAAAGCACCTATGGTCCTATTATGAGCGTGTCGCGCTCAATCGGGGCGTTCAAGGCAGCCGCAACACCGGGGTGCCGATGACCTACGGTGAGGCCTATCAACGGCTGTTCCCGACAGTAGAGGAGATTCTGAAATGAAGCCCGTCGTCGTCCGCAACATCAAACGCGCCGACAGCAATGCGATCGGCACGCTCGCCGGGGTCGGTGTCTCCACTGCACACGAGGCGCTCGGGCGCTCGGGCCTCATGAAGCCCTATATGCGGCCGGTCTGGGCCGGCGCACAGGTTGCCGGACCCGCTGTGACCGTCCTGGCGCAACCGGGAGACAACTGGATGATCCACGTCGCCGTCGAGCAATGTCAGAAGGGCGATTTTCTGGTGGTCGGCTGCACGGCTGATAATAGCGACGGCATGTTCGGCGAATTGCTGGCGACGGCCCTGCGCGCACGCGGCGTGTGCGGGCTAGTGATCGACGCCGGCTGTCGGGACGTACGTCCTATTACCGATATGCGGTTCCCGGTGTGGTCGAAGGCGATATCGGCGAAGGGCACCGTGAAGTCGACGCTCGGCGCGGTCAATGTCCCGGTGGTCTGCGCAGGCGTGAATGTCGAACCCGGAGATGTCGTGGTGGCCGACGACGATGGCGTCGTGGTGATCCCGAAGGCGCTCGCGGTCGAGACCGCGCAGAAAGCGCAGAAACGTAAAGACGATGAAGACGGCAAGCGCAAACAGCTCGAATCCGGGACGCTTAGTCTCGACATGTACAAGATGCGCGAACCGCTCGCGAAAGCTGGATTGATTTATGTAGACCGTTCAGAGGACGCCTGATCGGCGGATACTGCTTCCACGCATCGGCTGTCCGGATGAGTCATGTCAGCGGCAGTCTATAATTTTCAGCGCTGTGTTCGCGACTGCCGTGACTCATTCGTCCTGCCGACGACACACAGTTGTCGCTACGCGGCACCTGAGACGACATGCAGTTGTCGTCAAGCGGCCTTAATTTTTTGAAATTTGGTACGCGCGATCGAAGATGCTTTTAAGAGCGCATCCGTAGTGTGGCTTTGTATCCAGTCACAGGGAGTACGCGGATGTCCAAAATTTTTGAGTTTTTGAAAAATGAGTCCGGCGCCACGGCGATCGAATACGGCCTCGTCGCTGCCGGCGTCGGCGTTGTCATCATGGCGACAGCCCATGCGATCGGCGACAATCTCAATTCCATGTTCAACCATCTCTCGGACTAGATGGGTCGACTCGTGGTGAGACGATCTCGCTGTGAGAATGTTCTGAACCGGTTGCAGCCGCCGGCAACGGCGGCTCCTCTCTTTCCGGATCTTTGCGGCTTCTTCCGTCCCGGATCTTTGTTGCGACGTGCGGTGCACGTTCCACAAGTCCGCGAAATGTGCCGGTAGAAACGGGACGGTAAAAGCACGCACGATCTCGCGGGCCAAACGATCGCTGCCGGTCCGAAACGCGCCCGCCCCCACACATTTCACCCAATGGCCGGGTTCCGCCTGGTCCAGCCGTCGTGTCGGAACTCTTAGCGGCTTGGATAACGGCTCGTTAATGCAGCGGGGCTGGCGGCCCGCAGCCCCGGTTTCATTGGCGCTTCGGGATCGTCCGAACGGCGCAGATTCCACAGAAAATTCAGCGTCCACGAAATCCATGCGCGCATGGAGGCCCAAAGCGCCGCGCAAATTTTCGTAAGTATTGAAGCAATTCCATCGCCTCCGGCGAAATTTCTTTTTAACGGGCCACAGGTACGGTCATGCCATCAGCCATCTGGATGATGTCTGACGTCTCGTGTTTCAGCCACATGGAGGATGTCTAATGTCTAAAGTTGTTGCGTTCTTGAAGAATGAGTTGGGCGCCACCGCGATCGAATACGGCCTGATCGCCGCTGGCATTTCGGTTGTGATTATTGCCACCGTGAATGCGATCGGCACGACCCTCAATGGAAAGTTCGACAGCATCTCTACGCAGCTTAAGTAGTTCTACGTGATCTTTCGAATTGCATGAAGCCGCCGGCAACGGCGGCTTCTTCTTTTTCTTTTTGGCAACCGCAGCGCGGGCTGTGGTGTCACTACGCCGGGCGGGACGCGGCCGGGTGGAACCTCAGCGCGGCAACCACGCCAACAATTAGAAAAACAACGAGCGCCGCGCTCTGGGTGATCAAAAAGGGAGGCTCAGATTGCGTGGGTGCCAGGACCTGCAGTTTTGGTACTTTTTGGAACGACTGAACGATCAGCACTAGTACATTGAGATACAGAGCGCTCACAGCGCAGGCGACATAAATCCAGCGCCAAGTCCCAACGAGACCTTTGCCATAAAGCCCGTAGAGCGCAACCGCCAGCAGAACGACAGACACGATGCCGGTGCCGAGCCCAGGGGTAAAGCCATGGATCGGAAACAGGAAGCCGGTAACGCTGGTAAGAATGGTGGTGATCAGAAAAAGGGCCGTTAAGCCTTGCATCCGATGCGAACCGAGCATTCCGATCAGCACGACAATGCCGCTCGCGATCGCCAGCAAGCTAATGATGACATGAATGGTTGTGAAAGTTTGGAGCGACAGGCCGATGATCATGACGCACCTCCCCGCAGATATACGCAATAACCGGCACGTGAAGTTTCGCGCCCACGAATGACAAATTCAATGGGGTAAAAGCCTAGCGGTTGGCATGGCTCCATGGCGCAATGCGGCGTCCGACCCACTTCAGCAACGACGTCAATGAGACGCCGAGCACCATCAGCACGATCACCGGAACGAAGGTCTTATCCATCTCGAACACGTTGGCGTAACGGGTAATCATGAATCCCAGGCCGGAGATCGTCGTATAGAATTCAGCGATAATCATGCCGATCAGCCCGCGACCGATGGCAAGGCGGATGCCGGCGATGATGTAGGGTACCGCGAAAGGCAGCAGCACGTCCTGCCAAACGCGCCATTCGCTCGAACGGAACGAATGCGCCACTTCCAGCATGTTTTTGTCGCATTCGCGGACGCCCTGATACGTGTTGATGAGGACAGGAAATACCGCAAATAGAAATACAACAATAATCTTGGCCTTCAGGTAGATCCCGAACCACAGCACAAGCAAGGGAACGACTGCGACCAATGGTGTCGCGTACAACGCGTTGATCGGCAGATCGAGCGCCCAATCGAGCCAGCGGATGCGTGCCATCGCGATACCAAGCGGAATGCCGACGATGAGCGCGGTGGTCAGGCCATAGACCATAACCTCCAGGCTTTGCGCGAGAAAGTATGGCAGTTCACCGGACACAGTCGTCGTATAAAAAGCAGCCGCGATCTTCGTCGGGTAAGTAAAGAAAATCGGATTGATGAAAGGACCAACGATTTGCCAGACGATGAGGATCAGCACAACGAAGCCATAGCGGAAAAGTGCCGGACGTTCCCACCATGACGCCTTGATCGTTGTTGCGGCCTGCGCCCCGTCAGCGAGGGGGCCGCTATGAACCTGATTGGCAACGCTCATCGTAGTTCTTCCTTGATGCCTTTTGCCGCCTCTCGAGTGCGACGGGCGCCACCGATGAGGCGGCGCCCATTGATTGTCTGGTCAAAGCCTCAGAACGCAGCGGTCGGACAGATCGGGCCTTTCCACTCACCCACCTGCTCAATCGCCTTTTTTGCAAAAGTCGTGTCGACGATCTCTTCGTATTTGGGCGTCTTGCCTTCTTTGATATTGCCCACTTTGGTCATCAGGTCAGCGGTGAAGTTCACGCGCTCAGGGTTTAGCCCGCTGTTGGCGTCCCAGATACATTCCTTGACCATGAAGTCAAAGCTTTCAGACAAGATTTTCTCCGGGTAGCCGGTCTGCTTTACCAGGATAGGCAGAATTTTGGCCTTGTCCGTGTACATGATCCGGGTCGCCTCGATATTCGCTGTGACGACCGCCTGCACGACATCGGGCTTATCTTTGATGGTCTTTTCGGTCGCCGACAGGAATGTATAGAGCGTTTTTGGCTGCAGTTCCCACATGCGGCCGATCGCATGCAGATCCGGCACCTTGCTCTTCGCGAGCATTTCCTGCTCGACGTGCAGGATGGCTGTATCGACCTGATTGGCGACCAACGCCGGCACGTCTTCGCTCGCAATGCTGACAAAGTTGACGTCCTTGGGGTCGATCTTGGCGGCGCGCAATACGGCGCGGCTCAGAATGTCGGCAAAGCCACCCGGCTCCTGGATGCCAATCCGCTTGCCTTTGAGATCTTCCATCGTTTTAATTTCGGAGCGCACAACCATTGAGGCTTCGAATTTCGGCAAGTTGGCGGAAAGGGCTTTGACCTCAGCGCCGTTGGACCGGCCGATGATGGTCGGAGCACCCGGAGTGAGGCCGAAGTCGATGTTACCTGCCAGCAGTGCGCGATAAACTTTCACGCCATCGCCGAGCGATACGATGTCCACGTCGAGGCCGGCTTTCTTGTAGAGACCAAGCTCTTTGGCGACGATCGTTGGCATATGGACGATGTTAGGTGGCGACGTCGGTATGCCGATGACGACTTTCTGTTGCGCGCTGGCCGCTGATGACAGCGTCAATGTAGCGGCAGCGAGCACAGCAAGAGTCGAATAAAGCTTGCGCATTTCATCCTCCCAGATTCTTTTTCTAGGGCCGCCCGTTTCGCCGCACGACGGCGCATAGACCACGGGTTACCCGCTGAAACGGCTACTTTGCCCGATCACGCCCGTAAAAACAACGAACCCGGCCATCTCGTCCTGTTGAGGTTGCGCCTTTGACCCTGGCATTCCGGCATGCCTAAGTGCGCTACACAACGCATCCGGCTGCAACCATGGTTAAATTCGTTGTCGACTTTGCAAAAACTGGAACACCGCCTGCGCCGGACGGGCGGCTGGATGCGCCGGCATTTCATCGCAACCATGAGGCTATCTGGTCGACGATTGCGCCATTTTTGGGCACTCAAACTGGAGACGTGCTGGAGCTCGGCAGCGGTACCGGACAGCACGCGGTCACATTCGCGCGCCGCGCCCCTCAACTGCTCTGGTGGCCTAGCGACATATTCCCGTCGCATCTCGAGAGCATCGCTGCCTGGCGGCAACACGAAGCGCTCCCCAATTTACGCGCTCCGCAATACATCGACCTCACTGTCTCCGACTGGAGATGGCAGGGAGGCGAACCCTCGGATCGTAAAATCACGGCCATACTTTGCATTAATGTGCTGCACATCTCGCCCTGGCGCGTGTCGCAGAATCTGTTTACTGGCGCCGGACGGCTGTTGCGCGACGACGGCCGCTTGTTCCTGTACGGGCCATTCATGCATAACGGTGCGCATACGGCCCCAAGCAATGCTGGCTTCGACGCTACGTTGCGGGCGGAAAATCAGGAATGGGGAGTGCGCGACATCCGTGATTTACGCGCGCTCGCAGACCAAGCTGGACTTTCACTGACCGAAATCACGGCAATGCCGGCCAACAATCTGGTGCTGGCATTTGCACGCGCGCTTCGGCAGAATTGATCAAAGCGAGAAAAAAGACCGAAACCCATGGCAGCCGAACCTATCCACGACATTGCTCATCTTGGCCATGTCGAACTTCTGACGCCCAAATTCGACGAGAGCCGCAAGTTCTTTATCGATGTGATGGGGATGACCCAGAGCGGCGAAAAGGGCGACAGCATCTACTTGCGCGGCTGGGATGACTACGAGCGCTATTCGCTCAAACTCACGGCCTCGAAAACCTCGGGCCTGGGGCACGCCGCCTTCCGTACCCGCTCACCGCAGGCGCTGGAACGCCGTGCCACTGCGCTAAAAGGCTCGGGATTCGATGTGGGCTGGAGCGACGGCGATCTCGGTCACGGCAGGACATTTGTTTTCAAGGATCCGGACGGACACAAATTTGAGATTTACTACGAAACCGAATGGTACGAGCCGCCTCCGGATCTCAAGCCCGCGCTCAAAAACCAGGCTCAGAAGTTTCCTGCACGTGGCATCAATGTGCGCCGGATCGACCATTTCAATGGCCTCGCCACCGACATCAAAGCCAATCGTGAGTTTTTCCAGAACTATCTCGGCTTCCTGCTGACCGAGCAGATTGTGCTCGATGATGGCACCGAAGCCGGCATGTGGATGACCGCAACAAACAAGAGCTATGATTTTGCCTATACCCGCGACCACACCGGCACCAACGGGAGACTACATCATGTCACCTTCGCGCTGGATGCACGCGAGGATGTGCTGCGCGCTGCCGACATTTTCCTGGAGAATGGCGTTTACATTGAAACCGGACCGCACAAGCACGCAATCCAACAAACCTTTTTTCTTTACGTGTACGAACCTGGTGGCAACCGTGTCGAAGTCTCCTGCGCCGGCGCGCGGCTCGTGCTAGCCCCAGACTGGAAGCCCATCACCTGGACCGAAACGGAGCGCAAGAAAGGACAGGCCTGGGGGCTACAGACAATCAAATCATTCCACACCAAGGGAACGCCGCCCGTCCCCGGCGTCCCAGAGTCCTGATTTCGAGCCGCATATGAACCGCCGCAACACCCCGCGCATTTCGTTCATCGGCTTTGGCGAAGCCGGACAGGCCATCGCCTCCGGCTTGCGCGATGCCGGTATCGAACAAATCGCCGCTTGGGATATTTTGTTTCCGGACACGGCGGGCGCGCCTTTGAGGGCTGCGGGCGACGCAATTGGCATACGAGCAGCCACATCAGCCGCAGATGTAGTCCGCGAGACCGACATAATCATTTCTGCGGTGACCGCCGCATCGAGCGTTGATGCCGCGCGCTCGGTCGCACCGCACATCAGCGGCAATCCCTATTATCTTGACATCAACTCAGTGTCTCCGGGCCGTAAGCTGGAAACTGCCAAGCTGCTCGGCGATCACGTGCGCTATGTCGATATTGCCGTCATCGCGCCGATCCACCCCGCGCGCCACCGGACGCCATTGCTGATAGCAGGCCCGCACGCAGAGAAAGTGTCGCCCCTGCTGCGCGAATTGGAGATGCAACTGACTGTGGTTAGCCCCGAAATCGGAGCCGCAGCCGCCATCAAAATGATCCGCAGCGTCATGATCAAAGGCATCGAAGCCCTGACAATCGAATGCTTTCTGGCAGCCGCCCGGGCGGGCGTACTGGAGGAAGTAACGGCATCACTTAAAAACAACTATCCAACGCTCGATTGGAGCCAAATCGCCGACTACAACCTCGAGCGGATGGCAAACCACGGCGAACGCCGAGCGGCCGAAATGGAAGAATCGGCGGCGACATTGCGCGAATTGGGCCTCGATCCGCTCATGGTGGAATCGACGGTCAAACGGCAGCGCGAAATGGGCGTCATCGGGAAGCAGCAAACAGTGCGTGAAACGCTGACATCCGGGCGAGCTGCGATGCTCGACGCCATCAGCGCCGTAGCAAAGGATCGGCATTGAGATTGCCAGTCACATGAACGCTCGTTCAGATTGGCAGCGGCCGCAAAACGGTAAAATCCTTGTAATGGCAGCCTGTTACCTCCTACTATGTTTCGTCTCATTGTTGGGAGGAATGACATGAAGACTAAAAATCTTGCCTACGCCACGTTCGTTGTAGCGGCAGCCGTCGCATTCGTGATCGGCTCGGCCGTGCCCAGCGAAGCCGCTAAGAAGAAAAAGGCTGCAGCTGCGCCGCCACCGGCGCCAGCGCTATCGATGTGCACGGGAATGGAATCAGCACCCGTTTGCGCGACCAAAGGCGGAATGACATTTACTTATGTGAACGCATGCTTCGCGAAGAAGGATGGCGCCACAGGTGCAAAAGCCGGTGCGTGCAAAGCCGCGAAGAGCGGTGGCGGCAAGAAGAAAGCGTCTAAGAAGAAGATGTAACCCGCTACAAAATAGATTGAGGCAAAGATACGGGCCGCTGCACTGCAGCGGCCCATTTTCTTTTTATTCAGGTCTAACGCGGCGCTATTTTTTTCGCGGGGGGATCTGCAACAATTCCGCGATCTGCTCTTTCGTTAAGGGCGCGTCCAAGAACTTCAACGTCACCGCATCGCGAATAGCACCGTCGAGATCCGCAAATTTATCGGTCTGCAGTGTGTCTTTCGGCTGGAATTTATCCATCAACTCTTTGAGCAATTCGACCGGTTGATGGATCTTGGCCGAATACATATCGACAGCTTTCGGATCGGAGTACATCCAATCGACGGACTCGCGATAGGCGTCCATAAAACGCATGATCGCGTCCCGCTTGGTTTTGAGCGAATTGGCATTGACGATCAGTGTGCGGACCGTTTGTCCACGCAGTGAAGGTACATCGCTACCCTTCGCAATGATGCGGATTTTACCTTGCTTAATCTCCTGCAGGCCGAACGGCGGCGCAGCCCAACCAATATCCACCTGACCGGACATCACGGCAGTCAACGTTGCGGCTGGACCGCCGGTCGCCGTCGGTTTCGCCTTCGCGCCGAGCTCGCTCACAAAGGCGACCACGATGTTGTTCGAACTCGAGCCGTTGGTCGAATACGCGATCGTGGTCTCCGGTGTCGCGTCCTTTAGACTCTGGATTTTAGAATCCGCTTTTACGTACCAATAGAGATCGCCGGTACCGGTAAAGGCCGGCGCCAGAATGCGCACCGGTGCACCTTTCGAAAAAGCGCGCATCACGCCGGCTGCACCGACGCCCGCTCCAATATCGGCGCTGCCCGAAATCACTGCTTGGATGGTTTCCCCGGCGCCTTGCGTGCCGGTGTTTTCCAGAACGATGCCGTGCTTTTTGAAAATGCCGGCGTCTTGACCGAGTGTCGGGGCCTGATTTTCCCAGTTGTTGATCTGCCCAATGACGACCTTAAGCGTGTCTTCGGCCGATGCAGAGACGGCACTCAGTGCGAGCGGCAGTGCCAGGCCAAGTGCGCTGGCAAAGTTTTTAACGGTCTTCATGCAATTCCTCCCTCCACAATTTATTATGTTTGTCGCTCCCACGGTCGGCAGCATTCAACACCGGGACCCGCCCACGGGGAAGCCTAAATTCTCAGCGCCGCCGCTTCGTGGCCCGTTTCGGTTTGGCTTTGGTGCGTGCGGGCCTGGCTTTTGCACCGGCCGATCTCGCCGCTTTGGTCGTTGATGTGAGACCTCCGGCTTTGTTGGCCACCCGCATCGACCAGTATTCCCACGAACGTGTGAGACCGGTCGTCTTTGCGCTGATCTGCCCAGCCAATTGCGTTTCGCCAGGCGAAAGCGCCGCGACATTTGAACCAATCGTCATCGCGCGGACCTGATACTCGGCGTTACGCGCCGAAAAGACCGATCGGAACACGCAATCGCGCACGCTCGTTCCTGCGACGGTGACGCCGTGGCGCATCATCAGCACCATCCAATGCTTGCCAAGAGCACGCGCAAGCGAGGCTCCCTCTTCCGGCTTGATCACCAGCATGTTGGTGTCACCGAATTCATCGCGCTGATCCCAGAACGGCGGCCGGATGCCCCCCACTGCGCCGAGATGAAAGATCGGCATGTAGTCTGTGCCGGTCGCAAGCAGCGGCATAAAGGCCGGGCAATGGTGGTGGCACACCGAATTTACTTCCGGACGCGCCTTGTAGATTTCGCCGTGAATGACCCGTTCGGAATATTGACCGACGCCAGGATCGCGCAACGGCTGCGAGTTGATGTCGTATTCGATGAAATCCTCCGGCGTCACCAGCTCTGGCGCACGCGACCGCGACAGCAGGTAACGGCTCGGATTTTCCGGATGCCGCATGCTCACATGACCGAAGGCGTCGATTATGCCTTCGTTGGCAACGATGCGGTTGGCGAGGGCAAGCTCGCGGCGGGCTTCGACAAGCGTATTGGGCACTGACGTTTCCTCTCGAAAGCTCTGACTGATGTCCCACATTATAGGACAAGGCCCGGACTGAGCCAGCGGACGAAGCTTGACAGATCACACGGGTTAGGGACGCTTGCAACATCATGGCCGCAGCTGCGCAAATCGTCATTGACCGCGTGAACCATCTTTATCGCCCCGCCCATGGGCGCGAGGTGCTGGCGCTCGACCAAGTCTCCCTTGACGTTGCCAATCGTGAGTTTGTCGCTCTGCTCGGGCCTTCGGGCTGCGGTAAGTCGACGTTGCTTTACCTGATCGGCGGCTTCTTGCCGGTGGAAACAGGCGCAATCCTCGTCGACGGCAAAAAAGTTATAGCGCCCGGCCCCGATCGCGGCATTGTTTTCCAGCATTTCGCGCTGTTTCCATGGAAAACCGTGCGCGGCAACATTCTTTATGGGCTCGAACGGCAAGGCATGCCGAAAGAAGAGCGCGAAAAGCGCGCCATGGATTTCATCGAACTCGTCGGGCTTTCCGGGTTCGAAGACAGCTATCCTTCGCAGCTGTCGGGCGGCATGAAGCAGCGCACCGCAATCGCCCGCACCCTCGCCTTCGATCCGAATATTCTGCTGATGGACGAGCCGTTCGGCGCACTCGACGCGCAAACGCGCGGACTAATGCAAAGCGAGTTGCTGCGTATCTGGCAACGCACGCCAAAGACGGTGATCTTCGTTACCCATGATGTGCAGGAAGCCGTCTATCTCGCCGACCGTGTTGCGGTGATGTCGGCACGGCCGGGCCGCATCAAGACCATTGTCGACACCAAATTCGACAAGAATGACCCGGACATCTTCAAAGCCAAGGCCTTCGTTGAGAAAGTGGACGAAATCTGGCACCTGGTGCGTGACGAGGCGATCAAGGCACAAGGGACGCGGACATGAAGCCGTTGTTCATGCGCTACCTGCCGCTGATTCTGCTCGCCGTTGCCTGGGAGCTGACCGCGCGGCTGGAGCTGGTGTCGAGTACGGCGCTTCCGCCTTTGTCCGACGTCGTCGCGGCCTGGATCGACATGATCAAGGACGGCGAACTCATTACCAACGGTGCATCGTCGCTCTACCGCGCCGCCGCAGGCCTGGCGATCTCGATCGTTGTTGGCACAATTCTTGGAATATCCATGGCCTGGTGGAAGTCGGTCAATGTGCTAATCGCGCCAATCGTGGAAATCTTTTACCCGCTTCCGAAATCGGCGCTGATTCCAGTGACCGTGATCTGGCTCGGCTTTGGCGACGGCTCCAAGATTCTGTTGATATTCCTCGGCTGCATGCTGCCGGTGACGATCGGCGCATTCAATGGCGCGCGCGCGAGTGAACAAGTGCTGGTGTGGTCGGCGCGCAGTATGGGCGCAAGCCGGCTGCGTATGTTGTGGGACGTGGTTTTGCCGAGCGCCATGCCGGAATTGCTCAACGGCATTCGTACCGCGCTTGCGCTCTCCTTCATCCTGCTGGTGTCGTCTGAACTCATCGTCGCCCAGAAAGGGTTTGGCTATCTGATCGGCTTTCTCGGCGCTAACGGCACATATGACGCAATGTACGCTGTCGTGCTCAGCGTCGCGCTTCTCGGCTTCGCGGCCGACCGCATCTACCAGGTGCTCGTGAACAGGATATTGCTATGGCGGCAATAGACCAGCTCCCCGCGCCACCGCCGGCTTTGCGTATGCTGCGCTCGACGCTCTGGGCCGGCGCGCGGGTGATTTCAGTCGTGCTCCTGCTCACAACATGGGAAGTGGTGGCGCGCAGCGGCATCGTTACGCCGTTTCAGTTGCCGGCGCTGAGCAACGTTCTGGAGCGAATCTGGAGCGACGCCGTTTCGGGCGACCTCGCAATCAACACCACCGTTACGCTCTATCGCGCCATGGTTGGTTTCTTCATCGCTGCGGTCGGCGGCATTGTGCTGGGAATGGTGATGTCGCGCAACGCGCTGGCGCGCTGGTTCTTTGATCCGATCATCTCGGTTGGGTTCCCGATGCCGAAGATCGCCTTTCTGCCTGTTGTGATGCTCTGGCTTGGCGTTTTCGACATTTCCAAGATCACGATGATTGTGTTCGACGCGATTTTTCCGGTTGTGGCAGCGACCGTGATCGCCATCCAGGGCGTCGAGCGTGAGTTGATTTGGTCGGCGCGCAACATGGGGGCCGGCGAGCGTGAAATGCTCTGGCAAATCATCCTTCCCGCGGCATTGCCGACGATCATGACCGGCCTGCAGGTTGCGCTGCCCCTCTCGCTGATCGTCGCGGTCGTGACCGAAATGCTGATGGGCGGCTACGGCCTCGGTGGCGCGATGATGACAGCTTCGCGGTTTGCCAATTCCACCGGCGTATTTGCCGGCATCGTCGAGATCGCCGTGGTTGGCTACATCCTGGTCAAGGCCATGGCAGCCATCCGCCGCCGGCTTTTGATCTGGCACCAGGAAACGCAGACCCCAAGCACTGCTTGAGTGTACCGGATGGCGGGCGTTTGCCGTGTCGCTCGCACTTGCCAAAATCAGTTGGACCTCCGACAATCTCCGCCGTTCGCGACGAGAAGCTTGCCGATGAAATGTGCAAGCCCGGCGAAACTGGGAGGAAAACCATGCGCTTTCTGAAATTTGCGCTCGTGGGTGCGTGCGCGCTCAATCTATTAGGCCTCAGCGCCGCCAATTGCGCTGAACCCGTAAAAATTCGCATGTCATGGGTCGCGCCGGTCGCCAACTGGGCCTCCATTATCCTCGAGAAAAAGGACTTGGCCGTCCACATGGGCAAGTCCTACACGCTCGAGGCTGTTCGCTACCAAGGCACGCCGCAAATGATAACGGCGATCGCCAACAATGAACTGGAAGTTTCCAACCTCGCCTATTCCTCGCTCGCCATCGCGATCGAGAACGCCGGACTCGATGACATCCGGGTCATAGCCGACGAATTCCAGGACGGCGTTCCCGGCTATTTCAGCCAACAATTTTACGTTCGCAAAGATAGCGGCATCAACAAAGTCGAGGATCTCAAGGGCAAGGTGATTGCGACGAACGGCGGCGGCAGTGCCGTCGACGTCGCAATGCGCGCGATGCTGAAGAAACATGGTCTGGAGGAAAAGCGCGACTATACGATGATCGAGGCGCCGTTGCCGACGATGCCGGCCATTCTGTCGGACAAAAAAGCCGACCTCGTTCCCGCCGTGCTGCCTTTCGCGCTCAATCCAAAGCTTAAGGAAGAAGGCAAGGTCCTCTTCGAGCAGCGGGAAGCTATCGGCATCACCCAAATGATCGTCTGGACGGCCCGCAAGTCATTCATCGATAAAAACAAGGCTGCAATGGTCGACTTCATGGAAGACATGCTGCGCATTACGCGCTGGTATCTCGACCCGAAGAACCACGATGAGGCGGCCAAGATCGCCTCCAATGTCACCAAAGTGCCGCCGG
Source organism: uncultured Alphaproteobacteria bacterium (assembly GCA_963743405.1). Classification (GTDB taxonomy): domain Bacteria; phylum Pseudomonadota; class Alphaproteobacteria; order Rhizobiales; family Xanthobacteraceae; genus Pseudolabrys. The sequence goes on from CAVUPX010000002.1 coordinate 40,509, forward strand.
AGCGATTTGGCTGGCTGTTCACAAAGGCCGACACCTATCGCGATCCAAATCTGTTGCCGAACGTGGAAGCCCTCCAACGCAATGTCGATATGACGCAGGACCTCGGCTTCGTGAAGAAAAAGATCGACATCAAGAAATACGTCGACTTGAGCCTGGCGCAGGAAGCGGCCAAACGGCTGAAGTAGCCGCGCTCCAATTTCTCTCTTGAGCTTAGGCCCCGGGGATTGTTCCCCGGGGCCTATTGTTTTTTGGCTCAGATACGCTTGAGCGGAATCGCGCCGAGGAAGTCTCGCTTGCCGATTTCAACGCCAAAATTCCGCGCCGCAATATAGGCCGCCGTGAGATGGAAATAAAAATTCGGCAGTACGAAATGATTGAGATAATCGGCGCCATTCATCTGGCCTTTGTTCGGCCCCAGCGGAAAAGTGATTTCCCGCTCGGATGAGGAATCGATCGCCTTGGTGTCGAGCGTTTTCAGATAAGCGACAGTTTTGGTGATCCGTTCCTTGAACTGGTCGAGCGTGGCCTCAGTGTCGTCGAATTTCGGCGGCTCCACGCCGGCGAGCCTCGCCGAGCCATTCTTGGCTTGATCGCAGGCAACCTGGACCTGGCGGCCGAGGGCGAACATGTCGGGCGCCAACCGCCAGCCGACGAGCACCGGTGGGTCGATTTTCTTCGCCGCGATATGGGCCGCTGCTTTGTCGAGCACAGCCAGCAGTGCATTGAGACCGGTCTCGAAGACCGGCAAGGAAGCTTGCGACATCGAAAAAGGCATGTGGGCTTGGTCCTTGCGAGCTGAATTGTGAATGGGGGACGGTCAGTGCGGCGGACGATGCACGCGAAGGACCCAAGGTTCAATCGTCCTCGGTCATATGTGAAATTTTTTTTGGACTGCTTTCGCGGACACACCGAAAAAATTCGAGTGATCGCCGTGCCCTACGTACGACTTCTCAAATCTTTCTAATTATACATTGGAACATATATAAATCATTGATATTGCAAGATTTTTTTCGTTCCCATAGTGACGCTAGGGGGCCGTTGTAATCGCACATCCGGTGCGTGCGCAGAAAAAAATTGCCCACTGGTGAAGGTGGAGACATGCGTCAAGGGGGAGCGAGCCGGCACATTCCGATGTTGCTGGCGACAACGTTTCTTGTTGCCGGCTTTGATGCCGGGATTATGCGGGCCGCTGCCGCAAGATCAGCCGCCGCCCACGGCTGGGGCCGATGCGAACGCGCAGGCCATCACCCTCGATACCATCAACGTCCAGAGCGATTCCGGCCGCACGGATGGTTACCTCGCACACAGCACATCTGTCGCGACCAAAACCAACACTCTGCTGCTCAACATTCCGCAGTCGATCACCGTCGTGACAAAGGACTTCATCAGAGACCAGGGTTTCCCCGGACTCACCGACATCACGCGCTACGTGCCAGGTGTCGCCGTGCATCAAGGCGAAGGCAACCGCGACGAGCTCATCATTCGCGGCGTCGATTCAAGTGCGAACTTCTTCGTCAACGGATTTCGCGACGATGTTCAATATTTCCGTGATCTCTACAACGCACAAAGCGTCGAGATACTGAGAGGGCCGAGCGCCCTGACCTTCGGACGCGGCGCCGGCGGCGGCCTCCTCAACCGCACGCTTAAGGAAGCCGATGGCACGAGGATCTACGAGGTGACGGCACAGACTGGATCCTACTGGGATCGGCGCGTCACACTTGATGCGGGCCAGGCCGTCACCGAGAATTTCGCCGCGCGTCTCAATATGATGTACGAAAAAAGCAATACGTTCCGCGATTTCGGCAAGCTCGAGCGCTACGGCATCAATCCTACGGTAACCTTCAAGGTTGATGACGCCACCAAAATCAAGCTCAGCTACGAATATTATCACGATCAGCGCACCGCGGACCGTGGCAATCCTTCTCAGGGGCTTAGCGCCGTGGCGCCGTCGTCGACCCGTTTCAATCCGGCCGCGCCATTCGCACCCAACGGAGACCTGACAGCATTTTTCGGTAGCCCGGATCTCAATGTTGCACGGGCCAACGTGCAGCAGACGATGGCCTTCATCGATCACGATTTCGGAAATGGCTTGACGGTGAAGAACTCGACAATGTTCGCCGACTACCAAAAATTTTACCAGAACGTCTATCCCGGCAATGGCCCCCTGTCAGGAGCGGTGAATCCTTCCGACACCTCATTCAATCTCGCGGCTTATAACCATACAACCAACCGCGACAATCTCTTCAATCAGACCGATTTCTTCTACAAAACTTTCACCGGTCCGATTTTCCATAGCATTGCATTCGGAACAGAATTTGGCCGACAGTCCGGCATCGATGTCCGCAATACCGGTATCTTTCCAAACGGAACCAATACGATTGTGGGTAATCCGTTTGATCCGACCTACTTCGGACAAGTCGCCTTCATCCATCAGTACCCGGGCGCCTTTTCGCCTGGCGTCGCCACGCCTGATTCCAACAGCAAATATCTCCTCTACACCACGTCGGCCTATGCACGGGATACGATCGAAATCACGCGCTGGCTGCAATTGATCGGAGGGGCCCGCTTCGATCGTTTCGACGAATCCGCTTTGGATATGAATACGAATACAAATCGTACACTGATCAACAACAAGGTGTCGCCGCAGGCCGCTGTGATCGTCAAGCCGATCGAAAATCTGTCGATCTACGGCGCCTACAGCATCTCCTATCTGCCCGCATCCGGTGACCAGTTCAGTGCGTTGAATAACGGCTCTGTTATTCTCGCGCCGCAAAAATTCGAGAACAAGGAGATCGGCGTCAAATGGGACATCCAGCCACGGCTGCAATACACGGCAGCGATATACGACCTCAAACGGACGAATGTCCCGCTGCCCGACCCAAACAATGCGGGCTTTTTTATCCTGTCGGGCAGCAACAGAATTCGCGGCTTCGAGACCACCCTTAACGGCTATGTGACCGACGCCTGGCAGTCGACGCTTGGCTATGCCTACACCAACGCACGGGTGACAAGCGCCACGTCTACGACGATTGTCGCCGGCAACCGCATACAACTCGTTCCGTTCAATCAATTCTCATGGTGGAACAAATACCAAATTACCCCGGTCTGGGGCGCTGCGCTTGGCGTCATCTATTTCTCCGATTCTTTCGCCACATCGGATGATAGCGTCAGATTGCCCGGCTTCGTTCGCATCGACACGGCGCTTTATTTGAAAATAAACGAGATGTGGAGAGCACAGCTCAACGTCGAAAACCTCTTCAACAAAGGCTATTGGGCTTCTGCCGACGGCAACAACAACATTTCGCCAGGCTTGCCGCGCACTTTCAGAGTCTCAGCAATCGCCAGGTTTTAATCGGGCCCCGCCCCTGATGCCCCCCAATATGTTATAATGTTCCAATTGCCCAAAGGGCCCATAAAATGGACAGTGGTAAGATGAGCCATATTTCACGCAATACGCAGCCCCGAACGCTTGGGGCGGTTCTGCTCGCCGTCTGCCTGCTACTGCCAGCCCATGCTTTCGCGCAAAGTCCGACGCCAGTTTCCGACGCGCTGCTCACATTGCCGCGCGATTTGTCGCCGTGGGGCATGTTCATGGCGGCAGACATTGTCGTGAAAGCCGTGATGGTCGGCCTCGCGTTCGCTTCAGTGCTGACCTGGACAATCTGGTTTGCCAAAGCGATCGAGCTGATGCGTGCGCGACGAAATATGCGTGAGGCCATCACAGCATTGGCTGCAGCGCGCTCCTGGCGCGATGCCGCTGCAATACCGAAAGGGCGCGGCGGCAGCGTGGTGGAGCTGATACAGGCCGCCGATTCAGAATTACGCCTCTCCGCCGACGGAATGTCGGCAGCCGGCGTCAAGGAGCGCATCGCGTCGCGCTTCGAGCGCATCGAGGCCGCCGCCGGCCGGCAAATGATACGCGGAACGGGCCTCCTCGCCACTATTGGCGCGACCGCGCCATTCGTTGGGTTGTTCGGCACCGTGTGGGGCATCATGAACAGCTTCATCGGGATATCGAAGCAGCACACGACCAATCTCGCTGTTGTCGCCCCCGGTATTGCCGAAGCGCTCCTCGCCACCGCGCTTGGGTTGGTTGCGGCGATCCCGGCGGTGGTCATGTACAATTTATTTTCGCGATGGATCGCCGGCTATCGCGCGCTACACGCGGATGCCGCCGCCGAAATTCTGCGCATTGTTAGCCGCGACCTCGATCGCGGCGCTTTCGAGCATCGTCCTGCGGACCGCCGTCGCGCCGTAGCAGCTGAGTAGATTCTGATGAGTGTTCGCCTCGATCACGGAGAGGAAAGTTTAAGCGAGATCCACGAGATCAATGTCACGCCGTTTATTGACGTGATATTGGTGCTCCTGATCATCTTCATGATTGCGGCGCCACTGGCGACCGTGGATATCTCGGTCGACCTGCCTGCCGCGAACGCCGAGCGTACACCGCGCCCCGACAAGCCCCTATTTCTCACGCTAAAATCCGACTTGAGCGTTTCGCTCGAAGAAAATCCGATACAACGTGCCGCCCTTGCGAGCGCACTCGATCAGGCGACATCGAACGACAAGCAGCAGCGGGTATTCCTCCGCGCCGACAAGGCCGTGCCGTACGGCGAGCTGATGAGCCTGATGAACGAATTGCGGTCGGCCGGCTATTTGCATGTCGCGCTGGTCGGGCTTGAAGCGGACAGGCAATGAAGACAATGGGCGACAGCGCGGCGACGCGACGCTGGCCCGAAAGCGTGCGCTGGACCGTTTGTTTCGCGCTGGCAGTCGGCTTTCACATCGCAGGCGCAGCCGCTCTGATGGCGCGCTGGAGTAATGATAGCGATCTGGTTGCAAATGCACCGGTGATTACGATCGAACTCGCTGCACTGCCGGCCGCGCCCGAGACTACACCGAACGAATTGCCGCCGGGCCCTCAGCAACAAGACGCCGAACCGGAGCCTGAACCCGAAAAGCCGCTCGAAAAGAAGATAGAGCTCCCGCCCGACCCGAAAGCCGAACCATTGCAAGCGGTCGTGCCGCCGAAAATCGTCGAAAAGCCGCGCGAAAAAAAGCCAAAACAGCGAAATGCGAGCCTCGCCAGCGCCCCGAGTTCAGCTGACACCAAGTCGGAGCGGGCCTTAGCGCCGACGCCAGGGGCTAATTCGCAAAACCCCAATGCGCTGCCGAACTGGAAATCGCAACTTGTCGCGCAACTCGAGCGCAACAAACGCTATCCGCCCGAAGCGCAATCGCACGGCGAGCAGGGCGTTGCGCAACTCGCTTTCAGCGTCGATCGCAGCGGCGGCGTTCACAACCCGCGCATCGCGCGAAGTTCCGGCTCGAGCTTGCTTGACCAGGCAACGCTGGCACTGGTTGCGCGGGCGGCACCGCTACCGCCGCCCCCGCCCGAGGTTACCGGCAACCAAATCCCGATCTCGGTGCCGATCCGCTACAATATGCGCTAGCTCGCCGGCGTCAGCCGGCTTTCTGGTCGACCGGAGCCGCATTTGGTTGAGCGGCGCTGTGTTGATTGAACACGTGCCCAATCATCACCAGGACTGGCCCAGGCAAGGCCGCTTGCGAAAGCTGCAAGGGAAGCTCGCCAATCGGCGCGCTAACGACGGCTTGATCGGGACGCGTGGCGCGGGCAATCGCCAGAGCCGGTGTCTTTGGGTCGAGACCTTCCGCGGTGGCTTTTTCGACCAGCCGCGCGAGCGTGCGTGTCGGCATGTAGATTGCCGTGGTCGTTTTTGGATCGGCAAGACTTTGCCAGTCGAGATCGCCGGGCAACGCGCCGTTTGTGGCGTGGCCTGTGACGTATTGCAGGCGTCGCGCTCGTTTGCGGTCGGTGAGCGGAAGGTTGAGCCTGGCGGCGGCGCCCTGCACCGCCGTGATGCCGGGCACCGACTCGACCGGGATATTCGCGGCGCGGCAAGCGTCTATCTCTTCGGCGGCTCGGCCAAAAATCAGAGGGTCGCCGCCCTTGAGGCGGACAACGCGCTTGCCCTGCTTGGCAAGACCGACCATCAACGCATTGATGTCCTCTTGCTTGCAGGACGGCCCGAAGCCGGTCTTGCCCACAAGCATTTTCCTCGCTTCGCGGCGCGCAAAGTCGAGCACATCGGCGGAAACCAGATCGTCGAACAGGATCACGTCGGCCGATTGCAATGCGCGCACCGCACGCAAGGTCAGTAATTCCGGGTCGCCGGGTCCTGCGCCGACCAGCGTCACGGAGCCGTTTTCGACGGCCGCACCAAGTCCCTTCACCTCGGCAATGAAACGATCGAAGTCTTTCTCGGCCGGTTCAAGCTCCGGATTGGTGACCGCATGGGTCGTGAACAATTGCCAGAACTTGCGCCGCGCCCGAAAACGACAGGCCGGATGCCTTCACCGCGCTGCGCCAGCGTCCAGCGGCGGCAGCCCAGTTCGCAAAGCCATTCGGCAGCAGCGCTTCGAGTTTGGCGCGGATTGCCTGCGCGAACACCGGCGCCGCGCCGTCGGTTGAAATTCCGATCACCAGCGGTGAGCGATTGACGATGGCGCCGAAGGAAAAATCGCAAAACGCCGGCTTGTCGATCACATTGACCGGCACGCCGGCCGCGCGCGCAGCCGCGGCAAATTGCGCAGCGGCCGCGTCGTCTTCAAAAGCGCCAATGGCAACCGCGGCACCCTTGAAATCTTCAGATGTCCAGGAGCGACGGTTGAGAACAATCACACCGCGCGGCGGATCTGCGGCCAGCTGAAGCAGCTCGTCGCAGACATCCACTGCATAGACATCGACATGCGCGCCGGAGCCGACAGCAACTCCGCCTTCCAGGCCGCCGCGGCGTTTCCGCCCGCGAGCACGGCGCGCTTCCCGTCGAGCGCAAGAAACACGGGAAGCCGGGCAAGCGCGCCCATGCGCGGCGGCTTCGCATCAAGCGGTTTGCGCGACACGATTCATGAACCACAATCCTCTTAAGTTCCGGCAGGCATGAGCCGCAATTCGTGCCCGCGCGCAGCGCAATGCCGATGTCTTCGACGTTCGCCGCCGCGCCGCTTGCAAGCGCCGCCCGGATGACATTGAGGCCGACACCGAAACAGGCGCAGATAACCGGCCCGGGATCCTTCGATGCCGTCGGTCGATTTGCCCGACAGCACCGCGCGACGCTGCTGACTTCGTCCAGCGTCTCTGCTCTCGAACAGCGCCTTCACCGCGTCCCATGCGGCGCCGCTTCGGCCGTGCCGAGGAACAGGCAGCCGATCAGCCGGCCCTCGACGAAGACCGCAGCGCGATAGATTCCGCGCGGCTCGTCGAGATACTCGGCGATTTCTGCCGCGCCGAACAGTGTCGCGCGGCGCGCGCGCCAGACGGCCGGCGCCGTCGTTGCTCGCGAACAGCAGCGCCGACGCCATTCGTCAACCGCCACCCGCGCCCACCAGGTGTCCTCAGGGAGTGCGGCGAGCGGTGCGCACGTGAGAGCAAACCCACGATAAGCAAATGCCACCGGCTCGATCGCGACCGGCGTCGCTTTGACTTCCGGCTGGCCGGAATAAGGGTCGTTTGCCGGCGTCACCAGCTCGCCGACGCGGGCGCAGGATGCGGTCTCATCGCTCCAATGGATTGGCGCAAACAACGAGCGCCGCCGCTGGCTCGTCGGTGACGACGACCTTGAGCACGCAGGCGCCGTAAGACGAACGCACGTCGCGCAAAGCCGCCGTCGATCAAGTCCGGCTGCGGCTGCATCGTCCGGATGCACCTCGACAAAAGGCTCGGCGTATGATGCTGTGCCAAGTCGAGGGCTCAGGCCGGAGCGCGTCATGGTGTGCCACTGATCGCGCACGCGGCCGGTGTTGAGCCGGAACGGAAACTGCGCGGAGGTCGCGGCGCTCAGCGCCGGCTTGTCCGGCGCAACCAGCCGCGCCTTGCGATCAGGCGTGAAGAACTTGCCGTCGGCGAAGAAACGTGTGCGTGCCGCGTGCGCCATCGGCGTCGCGCCGGCCATTGCACCGGGTCGAGGGCATTGAAAGCCGTCGTCGTCGAGCTGCGCGAGGCCGCCGATATCGAAATCGCGCGCGCCGTGCATTCTCGAACGCCGACAACGCCGCATGCTCGCGGAAAATATCGGCCGCCGTGCTCATAGCCGAACGCGTCGCCGTAGCCCATCCGGTGCGCGACCTGCGCAACGATCCACCAGTCGGGTTCGGCCTCGCCGGGCAACGGCAGGAACGGGCGCTGGCGCGAGATGCGCCGCTCGGAATTGGTGACCGTGCCGTCCTTCTCGCCCCAGGCCGCCGCCGGCAGCAGAATGTGCGCGCCGGCGTTGATGGTGTCGTTGGACAGCACGTTGTCCGAAACGACGAAGAGATCGAGCTTGCGCAAGCGCCTCGCGCATCGCGCGCGCGCGCGGCAGCGACACCGCCGGATTGGTCGCCATGACCCACAGCGCCTTGATCTCGCCGCGCTCGATCGCCTCGAACATCTGCACGGCTTTGAGGCCCTCGCGCCGCGCCATGTTCGGCGCGCGCCAGAAGCGGCCGACGCGATCGATTTCTTCCGGCGTAGAAACCCATATGCGCCGCAAGCTGGTTGGCGAGCCCGCCGACTTCCCGCCCGCCCATCGCGTTGGGCTGGCCGGTGAGCGAGAACGGCCCCACGCCGGGCTTGCCGATGCGGCCGGTCGCGAGATGGCAGTTGATGATGCTGTTGACCTTGTCGGTGCCTTGCGCCGACTGGTTCACGCCTTGCGAAAAACAGGTGACGACGTTCGGCGTCGCGGCGAAACAGCTCGAAGAACTGCGTGACGTCGGCTTCTGCGAGCCCGGTCGCATGTCGCGCAGTCGCCGCCGCGTCGGGCGCGATCTCGCGCGCGCGCGCCAGCGCTTCGGTCAAATCCCGAGGTATGAGCATCGATATAATCGTAGTCGAGCGCATGCGTATCGGCGAGGTGCACAAGCAGGCCGCAGAACAACGCCGTATCCATGCCGGGCGCGACCGGCAAAAACAGATCGGCCTCCTCCGCTGTTGCTGTCCGCCGCGGATCGATCACGACGATTTTTGCGCCGCGCTCGCGCTTGTTGGCGACCATGCGCTGAAAAAGCACGGGATGGCACCAGGCCGCGTTGGAGCCGACCAGAATAATGAGATCGGCAAGATCGAGATCTTCATAGTTGCCCGGCACGGTGTCGGCGCCGAAGGCGCGGCGATGACCGGCGACCGAAGACGCCATGCACAGGCGCGAATTGGTGTCGACATTTGCCGAGCCGATGAATCCCTTCATCAGCTTGTTGGCGACGTAATAGTCCTCGGTCAGCAACTGGCCGGAAAGATAGAAAGCAACGGAATCGGGCCCATGCTTTGCGATGGTAGTGCGCGAAGCCTTTCGCCACGCGATCAAGCGCGGTGTCCCACGACGTCCGCGCCAGCTTGCCGTCCGACTGCGCACCATCGGATGCAGCAGCCGGCCGCCGAGCCCGAGCGTGTCGCTCGAGCGCCGAGCCTTTCGAGCAAAGCCTGCCGAAATTGGCCGGATGGTCGGGATCGCCGATGATCGTCGCGCCGCCACGCCCGTCCGGCTTCGCCAGCACGCCACATCCGACGCCGCAATACGGGCAGGTCGTGCGCACGGCCGGCGGATGCTGCGCAGGCGCGTTCATCAATAGACGTCCTGCTGATATCGGCCTTTTTTCTTCAACTCGGCGACAAAAGCGCATGCTTCTTCGGCGCTGCGCACGCCGTGCTGGGCGACGATATCGACCAGGGCTAGCTCGACGTCCTTGGCCATGCGCTTGGCGTCACCGCAGACATAGATGTGCGCGCCGTCGGCGAGCCACGCCCACAGATCGCGGCCGACCTCGCGCATGCGGTCCTGCACGTAGATTTTCTCGGTCCCGTCGCGCGACCAGGCGAGCGATAGCCGCGTAAGCAGGCCGGAGGACTTCATTCTCTTGAACTCGTCCTCGTAGAAGAAGTCGAAGTTGGAGCGCTGATGGCCGAAGAACAGCCAGTTGCGGCCGTGCGCTTGCGTCGCGCAGCGCTCCTGCAGGAAAGCGCGGAACGGCGCCACGCCGGTGCCTGGACCGATCATGATGATCGGCGTCGCCGGATCGGCCGGCAGGCCGAAGGCGTGCGCCTTCTGCACATAAACCTTGACGATCGCGCCGGGCGCGACGCGCTCGGCAAGATACGTTGAAGCGACGCCGAGCCGGCGGCGCTTGCCGATGACATAGCGTACGGCATCGACCGTCAGTGCAACGCGGCCCGGATTGTCCTTGGGCGACGACGAGATCGAATAAAGCCGCGGCTGCAACGGATCGAGCGCCTCGATGAAGGCTTCCGGGTCGGGCCGGATGCCGGGAAATTTCTCGATCGCCGCAAGCACGTCGAGGCTTTGCGCATCGCCGTCCGGATCCTCGCCGGTCGAAAGCGCCCTCGCTTTCTGCGCCGTTCGCCGCCGGTGATGTAGGAGAACAGCTGAAACAGCATATCGGGCGCCGGCGAAAGCGAAACGCCGTCGAGCAGGCACCTCGCGCAAGCGTGCGGCCGCCAATCGGGAAGTCCGCCGGCGCACCGAGCGCCTTGATGACGGCATCGACCAGCGCGGGGTCATTGGCCGGAAACAGCCCGAACGAATCGCCAACCGCATAGTCGAGCCCGCGCGTCGCGAAGATCGAACTCGAGATGCCAGGTTTCCTTTTCCGAGCCCGGCTTGTTGAGCCGCTTGCGCGAGAGAAATGTCGCCATCGCCGGATTGTCGCGCGAGTGGCCGCGGCACGGCTTGCGGTACTGACTCGGCTCCGAAGCCGGCATGGCGGCGGTGCGGCAGCCGGCGCGCTCTTGAATTCCTCGTACAGCGTCTTGAGCATGCGGGCGGTTTCCTTGCCGCCCGGCACGCACAGGTTCAGCCGCTCTTCCTTGCCCTGAAAAATCGCGCCGGAATAGTTCTTGCAGTCGTAGCCGCACTGGCCGCAATCCTGCTGCGCCATCGCCGCCATCATGCGCCAGCGCAGCGGCTTTGCCTCCGCAAGCTTCATGCGCTCGGCCATCGGCAAAGTTTGGTCGTGCCAGGCGCGCCGCCATCGTCGTCGGCGTCAGCTCGGTCTTGGCCGCCGCTCCCGCGATGCAGCGCCGCCGCTTGCTCGCCGGAGAGCGGCGTGACGCCAAAGCCGTCGAGCGACACCAGACCGGCAAAAAAGCCATTGAGCCAGGCGCGCTGCTCTTCGGAAAACGGCGCGGTTTCCGGGACCAGCGAGGGGATCGGCGGCGGCAGATTTTGCGTCATTCGCCCGCGTCTCCGCTTCAAACATCTGTCTTGAGCGCATCGATCTCGTGCCGGCGCGAAAACGCCAGGAATGTTTCGTCGCGGGCGAGCGCGATGGGCGAGATAGCCCTTGAGCATGCGTTCGACTGTGCGCGGCGCATCCTCTGCCTTCACGTCGCGATAAATTTCGCGGCCGAGCGCTGCGTCCGGGCCAAAACCGCCGCCGACATAAATGTGATAGCCCTCGACCGTGATCGCTCCTCGTCCGACCTCGTCGACCTTGCAGGCGAGCAGTCCGATATCGCCGATGTAGTGCTGCGCGCAGGAATGATGGCAGCCGGTGAGATGGATGTTGACCGGTCCGTCGAGCGTCGACGCGCGCCTCGCACCACTGCGCGATGTCTTCGGCGTGGCGCTTGGTGTCGGAGGCCGAGAAGCGGCAACCGACATTGCCGGTGCAGGCGACGAGACCGGCGCGGATCGAGGTCGCCCTGGTGTCAAGTCCGAGCGCTTCGATCGCGGCTTCGGCCGGCGCGGCCTTGTCGTCGGGCACGCCGGAGATCAGCAAATTCTGCCAGACCGTCAGCCGGATATCGCCGTCGCCGAGATCCTGCGCGATCTTGGCCAGCCCGCGCATCTGTGCCGCGGTGAGCCGCGCGACCGGCAAGCACCACGCCGATCCAGTTGAGCCCCGCCTGCTTCTGCTCGTGCACGCCGATATGCGCGAGCGATCAAAGGCCGGCCGCGGCGCGATCGCCTCGGCCGGCACTTTCGTCAGCTTGCGGCCAAGCTTTTCCTCGACATGGGCGATGAATTTTTCCAGGCCCCAGGCATCGAGCACGTATTTGAGCCGCGCCTTGTTGCGGTCGGTGCGGTCGCCGTGCTCGATATAGACGCGCACAATGGCGTCAGCGACCTGCGTCGCTTCTTCCGGCTTGACGATGACGCCGGTGTCGCGCGCGAAATCTTTGTGGCCGGTGATGCCGCCGAGCGCGAGACGGAACCAGATGCCGGGTTCCGCGCCGAAGCCGTCCTTGACCTCGACGGCCTGAAAGCCGATGTCGTTGGTGTCTTCCAGCACCGGAATGCGGCCGGCCGCCGTCGAAGCCGACATTGAATTTGCGCGGCAAGCCGTAGAGCGCGCGCTCATTGAGAATGTGGAAGTGCCATTCGCGCGCGTAAGGCCGCGTGTCGATCAGTTCCTGCGGATCGATGCCGGCGGTCGGCGTGCCGGTGACATTGCGGATATTGTCGGCGCCCGAACCGCGCGAGCAAAGGCCGAGATCCTGGATAGCCTCGACCATCGACCACCGCGTTTTTCGGCTCGATCTCGCGCATCTGCAGATTGGCGCGCGTGGTGACATGGCTGTAGCCGCCGCGCATAACTGTCGGCGAGATCGGCAAGGCCGCGAGCTGCCAATGCTTCAGGATGCCGTTGGGAATTCGCAGCCGGCACATATAGGAGTTCTGCGCCGGCGCGACGTAAAACAGCCCGTAAAAGCGCCAGCGGAAATTGTCCGCGGGCTTCGGCGCTTCGTTCTTGCGCGCCTGCTCCTTCAACCGCTCGTAGGCGTCGAACGGATGCAGCTCGCGCTTGAATTTTTCCTGATCCGCAAGCTTGCCGCCGGCGGCCAGCACGCGATCCTGCGCCTTGATGTGGATCGCGTCGGGACCGCCGGCTCATCACCCTGCGCACTGCCGGCCGGCAATCTTGCCGCGCGCAGCGCGCGCCGCCGCAATGCCGGACGCGAAGCCTTCGAGATAGCGTTTCTGGTCGGGGGTGAAATCGCTCGACATCACGCCGCCTTTCGCTCGGCCAGCGCGCGGCCGAACATCAAGTCGTCGCGGATCGTTTCGATCGATACGCCCGAGCGGATGAGATCGAGATACCAGAGGCCGTCGGCGGTATCGCCGAACAGCACCGCGCCGATCGAGACGGCCGTTCGCGATCACCAGCTTCTTGTAGGTGCCGAGGCCCGGGTCGGAGAACACGATCTGCTTCGGTTCCGGCGCGCCAAGGAAATTGCCGGCCGAAAAAACATTGACGCCCGGACACCTTCAGATTGGTGGCAAGGACGCTGCCCGGATACCGCGCGTCCTCGCCGGCGAGATGGGCGGCGAGCACGCGCGCCTGCTCGTAAGCCGGCTCGACCAGCCCGTAGCAGGCGCCGCGATGCTCGGCGCACTCGCCGATCGCATAGATGCCGGGCGTGCTGGTCTGCAGATGGTCGTCGACGAGAATGCCGCGATCGATGGCGAGATCGGCGGTGCGCGCGAGATCGACGTTCGGCCGGATCCCGGCCGCAACCACGACGAGATCGGCTTCGATTTGCTCGTCCATCCTTGAGCACGACAGCCTCGCGCGACGCTGTCGCCTCGAATTGTCGAGCGTTTCCGCGTTGAGATGGACCGAGATGCCGCTTGCCTCGACGGCGCTGCTTAAGCATGTCGGCGGCGCGAGCGTCGAGCTGCCGCTCCATAAGCCGGTCCATCAGATGGACGACCGAAACCTCGACGCCGGCTTTCGCCAAGGCCGTAGGCAGCCTCGAGCCCGAGCAGACCGCCGCCGATCACGACGGCTTTGATGCGCCTGCCGCGCGCAGCCTCGATGGCGCCGACGTCGCCGAGATCGCGGAATGTCATCACGCCGGGCAAATCCATGCCCGGCACATTGAGCCGGATCGGGCGCGAGCCGGTGGCGAGCACCAGCTTGACGAATGGCAGCGTTGCGCCGTCGGCGAGCTGACGCGGCGGATCGACGGGTCGATACGCGGTGCCGTGTGCCCGTACAGCAGCGTGACGCCGCGATCCTGCCACCATCGCGCGGGTTTCAGTTCGATATCGGTGCGCGAAATTTCCTGCGCCAGCACCGACGACAGCAGCACGCGATTATAGGCGAGCCGCGGCTCCTCGCCGACGACGGCAACAGCATAGCGGCCGAGCGCGCGCCTGCGCGAGTTCCTCCACGAGGTGCATCGCGGCCATGCCGTTGCCGATAACGACGAGCGGTTCGCTCATCAGCAGTTCCCTTCGGACCTGAACGATTTCGAACACGCCGCGCCGTTGCGGCCGTCCCGCGCCGTTGCGGGATAAAACAGCGTCACGCCGCTTCGACGAAGCGATGACGCTCGTAGAGGAATTCAAGCACGCGCTGGCGGCATTTCAGGTAATGTGGCATCGGCGACGAGCTCGAGCCGTTTGCGCGGCCGCGGCAATGGCACGTCGAGAATTTCGCCGATCTGCGCCGAAGGGCCGTTGGTCATCATCACGATGCGGTCGGACAGCAGAACCGCCTCGTCGACGTCGTGGGTGATCATCATCACGGTGTTGCCGAGCTTCTGGTGCAGGGCCATCACCGAGTCCTGCAGATGCGCGCGCGTGAGCGCATCGAGCGCACCGAACGGCTCGTCGAGCAGCAGGACTTTCGGCTCCATCGCCAGCGCCCGGGCAAGGCCGACGCGCTGCTTCATGCCGCCCGAAATTTCCGCCGGGCGCTTATCCTTGGCATGCGTCATCTGCACGAGATCGAGATTGTGCAACGTCCAGGCATCGCGTTCGGCGCGGGATTTCGTGCGATGAAAACACCTTGTCCACGGCCAGGCGCACGTTGTCGTAGACCGTCAGCCACGGCAGCAGGCTGTGGTTCTGGAATACGACCGCGCGATCCGGCCCCGGCTCATTGACCTCGCGGCCTTCGAGGATGACGCCGCCGCTCGTCGCCGGCGTAAGGCCGGCGACGATATTGAGCAGTGTCGATTTTCCGCAGCCGGAATGGCCAATGATGGAGACGTATTCGCCCTTCTCCACCTCGAAGGTGATTTCCTTAAGCACCCGCGTTTCGCTGCCTCCGCGCGTGAAGATCTTGTCGACGTGGTCGATTTTGCAATAAGGCGTCATGGCTCCCGTCCTTCAATTGGCCGCCGTGCCGCGTGTGACGATGGAAGCGACGCCGGCGACGATGCGATCGAGCACGAAGCCGACAATGCCCACATAGACGAGAGCGACAATGATTTCGGAGATGTGCGAGGAGTTCCAGGCATCCCAGATAAAGAAGCCGATGCCGACGCCGCCGATCAGCATTTCGGCCGCCACGATGGCAAGCCATGAGAGGCCGATACCGATGCGCAGGCCGGTGAAAATGTAGGGCGCCGCCGACGGCACCATGATCTTCACGAAAAACTCGAATGGATTGAGCCGCAGCACCGCGGCAACGTTGCGGTAGTCTTGCGGAATGTTGCGAATGCCAACCGCGGTATTGATGATAATCGGCCAGATCGCAGTGATGAAAATCACGAAGATCGCCGACGGCTGTCCGTCGCGAAACGCCGCCAACGACAACGGCAGCCAGGCGAGCGGTGGCACGGTGCGAAGCACCTGGAAGATCGGGTCGAGACCGCGCATCGCCCAGACCGATTGGCCGACCAGCGTGCCGAGTGCGACGCCGACGACGGAAGCCAGCGCATAACCGAGCGCGACGCGATGCAGGCTTGCCGATAGATGCCAGAACAAGCCTTTGTCGAGGCCGCCGCGATCGTAGAACGGATGCGCGATCAAATCCCAGGCGTCGCGAACGACGCGCGAGGGCGGCGGCAGCGTGGCCCCCGCCTTGTGGCAAAGAAACTCCCACAACAACAAGACGAACGCGATCACGATGACCGGCGGAACGACACTCGCGGCGACGTCGCCCAATCCGGTCAAGAGTCGTGATACCAGCGCCGGCCGCTTTGGCGTCAGGGGCAGAACCTTGGCGGCGGCAGGCGCAAGCGACGCCGACGGCACACTCGCAACGACGCCTGTTTTGGCAACCGGCATATTCATCGCGTGAATTCTCCGTTGTTATTCAAAAAAAGCCGGGCCGCCCGCGGACGGACGGCCCGCGGGGATCACACTTCGACACGTTTAATTGCCAGACTCTTCAGATAGGCGGCCGGGTTCGCAGGGTCGAATACCTTGCCGTCGAAGAACTTCTCCACGCCGCGCGAGGTTGAGGCGGGGATATCGGCAGCGGCAACGCCAAGGGTCTTGGCGGCGTCACGCCAGAGATCCTCGCGGTTGACCTTCTTGATCAGTGCATTGGTATCAAATCCGATTTCGTATTTGCCCCAGCGGGTATCCTCAGTCAGGAACCACTGATCGTGGCTCTGGAACGGATAGGAAGCTTGGTCCGCCCAGTAACGCATCATGTAGGGGCTCAGTTCGACGACTTTGTCGGGGATACCGTAGTCAAACTTTCCCTTCATGCGGTCGGTGACATCTTCGACTGGACAATTGATCCATTGTCGCTTGGCGCAGATCGCCGCTACCTCCTCGCGGTTCTCCATCTTCTCGCACCATTGCTGTGCTTCCATGGTGGCCATCAGGATGGCCTTTGTCGCATTCGGATATTTGTCGACGAAGGCCGCGCGCATGCCGAGCGATTTTTCCGGATGCTTATCCCAGATCTCGCCGGTGGTGATCGCGGTGTAGCCGATGTTCTGATGGATGAGCTGCAAATTCCACGGCTCGCACACACAGAAGCAGTCCATCGTACCGACCTTCATGTTTGCCACCATTTGCGGCGGCGGCACCACGATAGTCTCGACGTCCTTATCGGGGTCGATGCCGCCGGCGGCGAGCCAGTAACGAATCCAAAGGTCGTGCGTGCCGCCCGGGAAAGTCATTGCCGCCTTCGCCATTTTTCCGGCGGCTTTCTTGGCCTCAAAGGCCGCCTTGAGCGGTGCGGTATTCACGCCAACTTTGAGATCGCTGTATTCCTTGCCGACCGAAATGCACTGGCCGTTGAGATTGAGCCGCGCCAGGATGTACATCGGTGTCGGTACATTGTTCTGTGTCACCTTGCCGGCACTGATGAGGTAAGGCATTGGCGTCAGAATGTGCGCGCCGTCGATGCCGTTGCCCTCGGAGCCGAGCACGAGATTGTCGCGCGTCGCGCCCCACGATGCCTGCTTCTGAACCTCGACGTCGGGCACGCCGTATTTGGCGAAGATTCCTTTTTCCTTCGCCACGAACAGCGGCGCCGCGTCGGTTAGCGCGATGAAGCCGAGCAGCGCCTTGGTGACTTCCGGACCAGCCGCTTGCGCGATGTATGCGCCGAACGGGAATTGCGTATTGACCGCGCCGAGCAGCGCAGCCGTTCCTGCGCTGGCTTTCAGAAACGACCGGCGGTTCAAACCTTTCCGGCCGCTGCTTCCCTTGTTGATCGTCATTGTTGCCATAGTCCTTGTTGTGTTCGAGTGACCCGGTCGATGCGCCCGCCTGTCGTTTCCCGTCTTCTTCACCGTCACGCGTCGTCCCAACAAAAAAGCCGCAGCCTGAGGTGCACTTGCGCCCCCAGGACAGCGGCATTGCTGTCAGTCCGACGTCGGACCTGAGCGCCATGACGGCACTCCCGACCTCATTCAATTCAAGTGCCGTGCCAAGTTAGCCAAATGGTGAAAAGTCATTGTATTTCAATCGCTTATAGAAATGGCCCCGTTGGCCCCGACTTGCCTTAAGCGATTCGTTTGCTTAGCGCAGACGCAGCTTGCGACTTTATTGTGCAGCGCAATAATCACCGCACCAACGACAAACGCGGCCGTTCCGAGCGCCTGCCGCGCCACGCCGCGAGGTGTGCGGCAATGTCGCCCGGGACAAAATCCGGACCGACGAAAGCACCAATGCCGTCACGCGGTTCGCCTCCGTACGATCGGGACGCAGCACCGAGCGCCGCGTCATAAAGATCGGGCCGGAACACCGCTTGCGCGAGGCTGAGCAACTCATCCGACATCGGCGCCTGACCCCAACGTACGATCTGCGCATAGATCCATGCGGCCTGGACCGGATCAGGCCGAGCCGAGCCATTGCGTCCGATCATGATGTAACGGTTGCTGGTGCGCACCGCACCGTCGGGCGCAATCTTCATGTTGCCGGTCAGCGTGCGGGTCACCAATTCAGCGTCGACACTAAGCCGCCGCGCCACGGTTGCCGATACCGGCACGAGATTGTTCGAGTCCTCAACAAAATCGCTCGCCGCCGCTAGCGCCCGCACCAACGCCGCAAGCGTGTCCGGATTGTCGTCGGCCCAACTTTTGCGCACAGCAAACACTTTTTCCGTCGCTCGCGCGACGATATCGCAACCGAAGTGCAGAATGCGGCCGATGCCGGAGTCAACGGCCACTGAATTCCACGGCGCGCCGACACAGAATCCGTCGACGTGTCCGCTGGCGAGGCTTTCGACCATGTAAGGTGGTGGCAGGACCACCAGCCGGACGTCCTCATTGGGATCGACGCCGCCCGCCGCCATCCAGAAGCAAAGCTGATAGTTATGATTGGAGAACGGAAAGGTCATGCCGAAGTTGAGCGGTTCGCTGCCGCGTGCTTTGCGCTCCGCCACCACGCGCGCCAGCGCCCGCGCCGACACCAAAGGATCGGCGATGTCGCCATCAGCAGCGCTCGACAGGCTCGCGAACAGCCGCGGCGATACGGTGATGGCATTGCCATTTAGGCCTAAATTAAAGGGCGCAACGAGCGGTACCCGCACATGACCAAGGCCGAGGGTGGACGCGACCGCCACTGGTGACAGCAGATGCGCCGCATCGAACAGGCCGATATTGAGCTTGTCGCGAACATTCGACCATGACACCTCGCGCACCAATTCGATGTCGACCCCTTGCTCCTTCGCAAATCCCATGTCCGCCGCAACCAGCAGCGCTGTGGCGTCGACCAGCGGGATGTAGCCAATGCGAAGCTTGCTTTCGCTCATTTGAACAGCTCCGCCGCTGTGAGCACTGATTGCGCGATTTCGACAATCTTCTTGTTTTCGTTCATGGCCGTCTTGCGCAACAGCGCGTAGGCATCTTCTTCGCTGAGCTTCTTGACCTTCATCAGCACGCCTTTGGCGCGGTCGATAATTTTGCGTTCCTCCAAAGCGTCTTTGGCCTGGTCGAGCTCACCTTGCAACCGCGAGAACGCATTGAAACGCGAAATGCATAAATCGAGGATGCTTGTGATACGTTCTTTCTTAAGCCCGTCGACGATATACGCCGATACGCCTGCGTCGACCGAGGCTTGAATCGACGCGCTGTCGCTCTGATCGACGAACATCGCGACCGGGCGTTTGACCGCGCGGCTCATCTGAAACATCTGCTCCAGCATATCGCGGCTCGGATTTTCCAGATCGATCAAAATCACGTCGGGGTCCATCGCATAGATCCGCGCCAGCAAGCTGTGGGTCTCGGCGATGCGTTCCACATGCAAGAAGCCGGCTTCTCGCAATCCATCTTCGAGAATGGCCGCACGGATCGGGCTTTCGTCGACGATGGCAATCTTCAGCGCCGGATCCCGCTGCTCTCCTGACAACGCACCGCGCCCCGATGGATCTGAACCTTTTCGTGTCGCAGCCAAATTCCGCATCCTTGCCGACATTCCACTCGCAAGAGGCCGATACCGGCCATTGGCCTTTATCAAGCAAAAGCCGTTCCACCTGTTTTCGATGAAAAGCGGCATTGAGACGCAGGAAACCCCGCGCGAACGCCTAAATTTGTGGCAGATCGCCGGCTCACGTGGCGTTGGCGCGAATAAATCAGACTGGGCGTTTTGGGCCGGTGTTGGCGTGAAAATCCGCACCATTGCCCGTCGCCGCGACAAAGCCGGCGCGGATCGCAAAGTCACCGAAGCGCTCGCCTTTGTGACGCTCGGCTGCATAGGCAGCGAACACGACATCGAGCGCAGACACGATCCCGGCGTGATCGAGATCCTCGGCATAAAGTTTGTTCAGTCGCGAGCCATCGAAGGCAGCGCCAAGATAAAGATTGTAGCGGCCGGGGCCTTTGCCCACCAAACCAATCTCGGCGAGATAAGGGCGCGCGCAGCCGTTCGGGCAGCCGGTCATTCGAATAACAATGTCGTCGGCGGAGAGCCCGTGCGCCGCGAGCCGTTCATCGAGCGCCGTCATCAGATCGGGCAAATAGCGCTCGCTTTCGGCGAGCGCGAGCCCGCACGTCGGCAGCGCGACGCAGGCCATCGAGTTGCGGCGCAGGCCGGACCAGGGCGCCAACAGACCCACCTCGCGTACGATGCGTTCGATCTCCGCTTGCTGGCCGGTCGGTACATTGGCGATGATGAGATTCTGGTTCGGCGTGATGCGGAAATCGCCGTCATGTATTTGGGCGATGGTCCGTAAAGCCGATTGCTGGGCGGCGGCGCCGACATCGTGGACGCGGCCGTTCTGAACGAACAGCGTCAGATGCCCGCGTCCATCGTCGCCCTGCGACCAGCCATACTGGTCTCCGGTCGAGGTGAACGTGAAGGGTTTCGCGGCGGCCAGTTTGACGCCGGCGCGGCGCTCGACTTCTGCCCGGAACGCATCCAGGCCACGGTCTTCAATTGTGTATTTCAGCCGGGCGTGTTTGCGATTTTTGCGGTCGCCCCAGTCCCGCTGGACGGTGACCACGGCTTCCGCGATTTTCACGCAGTCACGCGTTTCGCAAAAGCCCATGACGTCCGCTGTGCGCGGGTACGTATCCTCCTCACCATGGGTCATGCCCATGCCGCCGCCGACGGTGATGTTCCAGCCGGTGACCTGGCCAGCATCATCAAGGATGGCGATGTAGCCGAGATCATGAGCAAAGATGTCAACATCATTCGAAGGCGGCACCGCCACGACAACCTTGAATTTTCTCGGCAAATAGGTCTTCCCGTAAATCGGTTCGACCACATCTTCCTCACCACCCGCGATACGCTCACCGTCGAGCCAGATTTCGCGGTAGGCCGGCGTGCGCGGCAATAAATCATCTGAAATGGATCGCGCGAGTTCAATCGCCGCTGCATGAGCGTGAGACTGGTGGGGATTCGGATTACACATCACGTTACGATTGACATCGCCGCAAGCAGCGATCGTATTGAGCAGCGCCGCGTCAATGGCTTTGAGCGTCGCCTTCAAATTCGATTTGATAATTCCGTGCAGCTGCACCGTCTGCCTCGTGGTCAGACGCATGGTGCCGTTCGCATAGTCGCGCGCGACCTTATCGAGTGTAAGCCATTGTTTTGGACTGAGCACGCCGCCCGGAATGCGAACGCGGATCATGAAGGCGAAGGCCTTCTCCATTTTTTTTCGCGTACGCTCCGGCCGCAGGTCGCGATCGTCCTGCAAATACATGCCGTGGAATTTGACCAGCTGCTGGTCGTCCTCGATGATTCCGCCGGTGATTTCCTCGCGTAGCCCCTCGGTGAGCGTACCGCGCAGGTAATCGCTCGCCTCTTTGATGCGCTCGTTGCGCGACAGGTCGTCGGTCATGGCGGTCCAATCGAAGCAGGATCAGTAGACATCCTGCAAGTAGCGCTTTTCGCGCTCCAGTGTCGCCACCGCCTGCTCCGCGGCCTCGGGCGACAGCGTCTTCACGTCGGCATACGCGTTCACCAGCATAGCGCGTACGTCCTTGGCCATCGCCTTGGCATCGCCGCAGACATAGAAATGCGCGCCGCCATCGAGCCACTCAACAAGCTCATGCCGCCGTTCCCAAACCTTGTGCTGGACGTAGATCTTGTCGGGCCGGTCGCGAGAGAAGGCGACGTCCATATGCGTCAGAGAACCATCTTTCAGCGCATCCTGCCAATCAAGCTGGTAAAGGAAGTCATGCGTGAAGGTGCGATCACCAAAGAACAGCCAACTGCGGCCCTTGGCCTCTGTGGCGCGTCGTTCCTGCACAAAGGCGCGGAACGGAGCAACCCCGGTGCCGGGGCCAACCATAATGATATCCTTGTCAGGTGCGGGCAAACTGAAATGCTTGTTCGGCTTTAGTTTCACCCGCACGCGCTGGCCGCGTTTCACCCGTTCGGCAATATAATTCGATGCAACACCCTTGCGGGCCCGCCCATGCAACTCATAGCGCACCGCCGAAATCAGAAGATGGGCCTCATCGCCCACTTCGCGGCGCGATGACGCGATTGAATAAGCACGCGGTGCGAGGGGCCGTGTCAACGCACGCAAAATTTCAGCATTCAGCGTGATCGGAAACACGGCGAGAAGGTCAATGAGTTGTCGCCCGACAATCCATTCGCGAGCCTGACCGTCAGCAAGTAGCGCTTTGACATACTGGTGACCGGTTTTCTCGGCGTAAGTCTCGACAGTCTTGAGCGAGAGTGTCGTGACGTCACGGGACTTGATGAACTCCGCGCGCAATTGGTCATCCTGCGCCAAACCGGCGACTTTTAGCAGCTCATCCACGTACGCGGGGTCGTTCTCCGGATAGACATCGAGGGAGTCGCCGGGTTGGTAGGCTGGCGCACCACCTTCGAAGCTAAGCGCGAGATGAATGGTTTCCTTATCCGAGCGCGAGGAATTCAAGTCCACGTGCTCGATAACTTCGGCCTCAACAACGTCCGTATTCGGTGCGGCGAGCGGCTTGGCGCCAAAATCGACCTCGATCACTCGCCCGCCGGCATTCGGCGGCGCCAGCGCTTTTACGGCATCGCCGATCCAACGCGCCGCAGGCTCGGCAAAATCGAGGTCGCAATCGACACGGTCAACACTGCGCTTGCCGCCAAGGGCAGCCAGCCGCTCGTCAATTTTCTTGCCGATGGCGCAGAATTCCGCATAAGCGGTGTCGCCCAGCGCCAGCACGCCGAATTCGACACCGTCGAGACGGGGGGCGCCCTCGCCCATCAGTTCGTTATAGGCACGAATGGCCCGCGCCGGCGGTTCACCCTCGCCCCAGGTTGCCGCAATGAACACCAGCCGTTTGGCCGATGCGAGGGCCGGCAGGTCAAGGTCGGCCATATCAATAATCGTCGGTTTCAGGCCATTCTTCCGCGCCGCTTTGGCAAAATCGCCCGCGAGCTTTTCCGAATTTCCGGACTCGCTGGCGTAGACGATCGTGAGCGGTTCGGCCGGCCGCGATGACGCCGCCGGCTGCAGCGCGACCGCACCACCCGCAGCGGCATCAAGGCCCGCAAGGAATCCTGCGAGCCAAGCCCGCTGATTGGCACTGGCAGGGCCGACGACGCGGTTGAGGAGATCAATCTCCTCTTCGGCGAAGGGCGCGGTTTTCGGAATTGGCGACATTACCATTCTCATTTCTCGGCAGCGCAATCGGCGCCGCCGCATTGCAAAGCGTTAGATAGACGCCGGAAATAAGTGGTTGACGACGGCAAGGATGACGAGCGAAACGAGGCCGATACCGAGACTCCAGCCGATCAACTTCTTTTCGATTGGCAAAAGCGGCTCGACCGCAGCATTGCGAAGTTCGTTACCGATATTGGGTTGCGACATCATGTGTTCCTTTGCTTGTTCAGCTGGCCAGTGGCGGATGGATGCCGCCGAAGAACAGCCAGGAAATCAGCAGCCCGACCCAGATCACAAAGCCGAACAGACTGACGACATAAACGACCGCGAGCTTGCCAATGCCCTCCTGCCACAGCGCGCGGAAGTTCGAGAGCACGCCGATCGAGAAGAACGTGAGGATGAAGAAGATCACGCGGAAGGTATTGGCCTCGCTCATCGCGGCGGGAACCTTGGCGGCAATGTCCGCCGGGGTGCCGAGAACGAGGTAGACGCCGATCAGCGAAGTCGCCAAAAAGCCGAGGATGAACTTCGGGAATCGTTGCCAGATCTCCGACGGCTTCGCCTTGTCCCCGGTGGGATTGATGTGGTTGGTCCAGATGTAACCGAGGATGAAAGCCCAGATGCCGATGAAGATATCGATGAAGATCTTCACGGTAGCGGTGGTCGCGAGAATCCAACCCGGCTGATATTTGATGCCCTCGGCTGCGTTCTTGGCCAGAATGAGCGCCTCGGTGATGGCACCGCCCGCAACCGCCGCACCGTCGGTCTTCACCGCAAGGCCTATCCAGGCACCCGCGACCAGGGGCTCACGCCACAGGAACGTTTGCGCCAGGAACGGCAGGATCAGAACTTCGACGACCGCGAAGACAACGACGAGCGATGACACCAGCACCGGGATAGCCGGCCGGGCGCGGATGGCGCTGCCGGTGGCGATCGAGGCGGCCACTCCGCAAATCGAAATGCCCGACGCGAGTGGCGCCGCCCATTCGCGATTGAAACCGAACCATTTGCGGGCGACGAAATAAATCACCGCCCAATAAATCAGATAGGCTTCGATAATGGCCGCAACGCCGCGTAGCAGCAGAGAGCTGGCGAGATTGAGCTTGCCCGCCGCCGTCACCGCGATAACGCCGCCAAGAACAACGATGGCGATCTTGATGTAGAGTTCAGGCCGGATTGCTGCCTTGATCGTCTCGGCGAAACGCGGAAAGACATTGGCGATGATCAACCCGGCGATCAGCGCGAAGATATAGCCGCCTTCATTGGTCAGCTTGAGCGACCAGCTTACGCCGAATTTTTGAAAGTCCGCCGGTGTTACCGCCGCGAAGTTGGCATAGCTGCCGACGATCCAGCTGGCATAGGCGATCCAGAACACTGCTGTGAAAGAGAGCGCGAAGCGCTTGAGATCGCTTTTGAGCGCTACGACGGTCACGCTCAAGATGACGAGCAGCGCGACATAGGTGGCTAGAAGCGCGCCGAAGCCGCCCAGGGAAGCGTAGCTCTTGGAAACGGGACCGAGCGCCTTGCCGATATCGGTCCAAACCGAGGTGGTCACGGCCCAGCCGAGCAGATCGACATTGGCGATCCCTGCGACAGCCAGGGCGAAGATCAAAAGCCCGACGATCAGCGACAACCAATCTTCGCTGATGCGCGGCGCGAGTTCTACATTGTCGGCGCGGCGGGGCGTCGCGCCGGACCAGGTCGTGGTACTCATGAAAGAATGGCTCCTTACCAGGGGAGGTGTGGCAGAACACCGAGGACGATGAGAGCTACCAGCGCAGTTGCGATCGCCACCGCCCAGTTATCCAGCGCGCCCGGCTGCAAGCCGCTCTCGGCGCTCGTGAGGTAAGTCGGTCATTGGACAGCTCCCGTACCAACGGCAGGAGCTGCTAAATAGGAGACTATTCTACGAAACTGCAATAAGTGCCCGAAAATAAGAACAAATTTGCTTTTTTAGGCCGTTTTGTGCGTAATAATTTCCTTCTTACGCCCGATTGTGGAGAACGCCGGTATCGCTCGAATCCCGCATTTACGTATGCAAAACACTGAAAGTGACGCTCACTCGGGAACCGCCCAACACTCATGGCCACGTACCGGCGCAAACTGCATTCCTTGCTGACGCCCCGCGAACACCGGTTGTTCGCACGTCTCAATACACCGCAAAAGATTCAAGATTTCCTCGACAAGTTGCCGGTGAATTTCAGCCTCAAGGGCGATACAGCGATGTCGCCACGGAGCGTGCTCAATGCGCGAATGGCGCATTGTGCGGAAGGCGCGGTCTTCGCAGCCGCCGCACTCGCCTATCATGGACGGCCGCCGCTGCTGATGGATATTCGCGCTCTGCCGAGCGATCAGGACCATATTATTACGCTTTTCCGGGAGCGCGGCTTGTGGGGTGCGATCAGCAAGACCAATCACGCAATCTTACGTTGGCGCGATCCGATTTATGCGAGCGCGCGCGAACTAGCGATGACCTATGCCCACGAATATTGCCTGCCGGGTGGCACAAAATCGATGCTGTCATTTTCGAAACCGTTTTCACTTGCGCGTTTCACACCCAAAAGCTGGGTGGTCGCACCGGAAGATCTCGATTGGCTACTGGTCGCGCTCGATACATCTCCGCATGTTCCGATCGCGCCGCGGCACGCAATGCGCAAACGCCGCCGGTCCTCGCGAGTCGAACTGCTATCACAGGATGTGGTCGAGTGGCCCGATCCGCGCAAACCGAAGCGTAAGAAGAAAGCTCGGCCGTCGTGACAATTTACGACGTCACGAGCGCCAGCTAGTATCCATCTGCAAGTTAAGCAATCGAGGCGACACCGTGGCTTCGTTCAGCAATCGCAGGCAGCTAACGATCGAATGGGGTCAGTGCGATCCCGCCGGTATCGTCTTCAATAGCCGTTTTTTTGAGCTGTTCGACTCCAGTACGTGGCTTCTGTTCCAGGCAGCGCTCGGCGTCAGGCCGCCTGATCTTGCAACGGCATTTGGTATTATGGGAATTCCGCTCGTCGATGTGCGCGCGAATTTCCTGAAGCCGATTAAATTCGGTGATGTTGTCGAAATAACTTCGCAAATCAGCAATTTCCGCCGCTCTAGCTTCGATGTCGAGCACCACCTATCGGTTGATGGCCAGCTGGCGGTCGAGGGAGGAGAAACGCGGGTTTGGGCGGCTCGTAGCAAGGACGACCCTGAAAAGATTGGCGCCATGGCCATCCCGGCCGATGTGATTGCCAAATTTGGGCCAGCGTAATCGTTCCAGCCATTCCCGGAAATTGGTCTGGAGAGGCCTTCCGGCGTAGTGTGTCGTAGCACTAACAATAAAGACAAAAAGCGCGCAAAAACTGCGCGCTTCCAAGGGACGAAAACGCTTGGCCAGGCTGCTTGAATGCAGGCTCAACGGCCGTGACCGCGCCGACGCGGTCGCCGACAACATCCTGTTGCTCGACTATCTGCGCGAAAAGGTTGGTCTGACCGGGACGAAGACCGGGTGCGATGGCGGCGAATGCGGCGCCTGCACGGTTTTGGTTGATGACCGCCCCATACTGTCGTGCCTTACACTTGCCGCGACCATCCAGGGTAAACGCGTCGATACGATCGAGTCGCTCGGCGCGGATGGACAGCTCTCTGCGGTCCAGCGCGGTTTCCACGAAAAGCTCGGCTCACAGTGCGGTTACTGCACACCGGGCTTCATCATGGCGTCCGCTGGTTTGCTCCGCAAAAATCCGAAACCAAGCGACGCGGAAATCATCGAAGCGCTCGGCAGTAACATCTGCCGCTGCACTGGTTACGTCAAAATCATCGAGGCGGTGAAATATGCCGCGGCGCTGAACGCGCAGGGGATCGCGCCGTGAACAAAGTGGTCCCGGCACACAATATCGGTTCCTATGTGCCCATGATCGACGGGCCCGAGAAAGTATCGGGCCGCGCGAAATACACGGCTGATATTCTCGCCCCGGGTCAGCTTGCCGGCCGCATCTACCGCAGCCCTTATTCGCACGGTGAAATCGTCGACGTCGACGTTTCGGAAGCACTCAAGCTGCCGGGTGTGTGCGCTATTGTCACCGGCGCCGACTGCGACAAGGCGTTCGGCGTGTTGCCGATAGCCCGCACCGAATATCCGTTGGCGCGGGATAAAGTGCGCTACCGCGGAGAACCCGTCGCCGCCGTCGCTGCAGTCGATGATGCAACCGCACGCGAGGCTATCCGCCGCATAAAGTTCACCGTGCGAGAACTGCCGGCTTATTACACCGCGAAGGACGCGCTCGCGCCGGGTGCTGCACTCTTGCACGATAAAAAACCCGGCAACCTCGAGCGCGACGTCCTGTTCGAGCTGGGCTCGACAGCGCAAGGTTTCGCAGAAGCCGACCTGATGCGCGAGGGGACGTACAACTGCGCGGAGGTCTGCCAGAACCAGATGGAAATGCACGCTGCCGTCGCCGAATACGACGCCGTGCGCGAGCGCATGACCGTGCATGCCTCGACCCAGGTGCCCTACTACGTCCATCTGATGTTGTCGCAGATCCTCGGCATGGAAATGTCGCGCATCCGGGTGATCAAACCGCATGTCGGCGGCGGCTTTGGTTGCCGCACCGAGACGCTGAATGTCGAATTGATCGCAGCCTTGCTGGCGCGCAAAGCCACCGGCACTGTGCGCATCGTCACAAATCGCGAGGAGACATTCATCACGCATCGCGGCCGGCCGGAAACTGACATCAAACTCAAGATCGGCATGCGCAAAGACGGCCGGATTACCGCGGTCGAATGCGATTGCGACCAGCGCGGCGGTGCGCATAGCGGATACGGCGTGGTGACGATCCTTTATGCCGGGTCAATGCTGTATGCGATCTACGACCTGCATAACGTCAAATATACCGGCCGACGCGCGCTGACCAACACACCGCCCTGCGGCGCGTTTCGCGGCCATGGCACCGTCGATATTCGCTTCGCGTTTGAGAGCCTGGTCGATGAAATGGCAAACGAACTCGGCCTCGACCCGTTCGCGGTACGGCGTGCCAATCTGCTCAATGCACCGACCTTTACCGACAACGATTTGATGGTGAATTCGTACGGCCTGCCGGAATGTCTGGACTGGGTCGAGCGCGAAAGTGGATGGAACGTGCGCAAAGGCAAGCTCGCCAAAGGCAAAGGCCTTGGCATGGCTTGCTCGCATTACATTAGCGGCGCCTCCAAGCCGGTAAACTGGACTGGCGAGCCGCACGCGACGGTCAAGATCAAGCTCGACTTCGATGGTTCGATCGTCGTGCTTTCGGGCGCCGCCGACATCGGCCAAGGCTCAACGACCATATTGGCGCAGACGGTCGCTGAAGTTCTCGGGCTTGATCTTTCGCGCGTGCGCGTCGTCACCGGCGACAGCGAGGTCGTACCGAAGGACAATGGCTCGTATTCCTCACGTGTGACTTTCATGGTCGGGAATGCCGCGCTCGACGCCGCGCGCAATCTCAAGACCGTCCTCGTCAATGCCGCCGCACGGAAGCTGGAGGCGCGCCCGGAAGACATCGAATGCCTGGGTGAAATTTATCGCGCCGGTGCACAAGACAAGGGCGCCACGTTTGACGAAGTGGTCACCGAAGCGTTGAAGGACTCGGGCACCCTTACGGTCACTGGGAATTACTCGACTATCCCGGAATCGCATGGCGGCAAAAAATATCGCGGTGCCGCCATCGGCGGCACCATGGGCTACAGCTACTCGGCGCAAGTGGTCGAAGTCAGCGTCGACGAGGAGACCGGTGTTGTCACCGTCGACAAAGTCTGGGTCGCGCATGATTGCGGCAAGGCGCTCAACCGCCTGACAGTGGAAGGGCAGGTGCAGGGCTCGGTGTGGATGGGCATGGGCCAGGCTATGAGCGAAGAAGCGGCCTACCACGAGGGCCTGATGGTTACCGCCAACATGCTCGATTACCGGGTCCCGACCATTCAGGATTCCCCACCGATCGAGGTTGGCATCGTCGAAAGCAACGATCCGCACGGACCATTCGGCGCCAAGGAAGCTGGCGAAGGCTCTCTCGCCGCGTTCCTCCCCGCGCTGACCAACGCGATCGCCGATGCCATTGGCATCCGCTTCAATGACTTACCCGTGACCCCCGACCGCGTATTCGAGGCAGTCGAGAAACGCAGACGTGCAGCCGAAAAACCAACGAAGAAAAACGGGGAAGCGTGATGGACGCACTCCCCGAATTCCGCGTGCTCAATCCGGCGACGCTCGACGAAGTGATTGCTGCGCGTGCCGCACATCCGGACAGTAAGCCGCTTGGTGGCGGCACCGATCTTGTGGTGAACGTAAGGCGCGGCATCCTCGCCCCTCCGGTGCTGATCAACATGAATCGCGTGCAAGAACTCCACGCGATCAGGGCGACTGAAAAATCGCTGGAAATAGGTGCTTCGGTAACTTTGACCGAACTCGCCGAAAATCCGGACGTTATTCAACATTATCCTGTGTTGGCGCAGGCGGCCGGCCACATTGCCGGGCCGACCCACCGCAACATGGGCACGGTCGGCGGCAATCTCTGCCTCGATACGCGCTGCATTTTCTACAATCAGAGCGAATGGTGGCGCGACGCGAATAACCATTGCCTGAAGACCACGGGCACAATTTGTCACGTGGCGCCGAAAAGCCGCGGTGTCTGCTTTGCGACCTTCAGTGGCGACCTGGCGCCCGCTTTGCTCACGCTCGGGGCGGAAGTCGACATCGCCGGTCCTGCCGGCAAACGCACCATACCGCTGGAGAAACTCTACATCGGCTTTGCGCGCCAGGACGTGCCGATCACGGAGACTCAAGGTGACGGCAAGTTCTATCTGTCGTTGCGGCCCGGCGAGATTATCACGTCGGTAAAGGCGAAAAAGATAACCGGGCTGCGCTCAGCCTACGACAAAATCCGGATTCGCCGGTCGATCGAATATCCGGTTGCCGGTGTCGCAGTGGCGCTCCGGCGCGAAGGTGCGACCCTCGCCGATTTGCGCATCGCCTTTACCGGGACCAATCCGCGCCCCGTGTTACTCGCCGGCACCGCAGACCTTTGTGGCAGCGGTCTCGATGCACGTGTGTACAAAGAACTCGATGCCCTGGTCCGCGACCAGATTATG
Organism: uncultured Alphaproteobacteria bacterium; assembly: GCA_963743405.1. Lineage (GTDB taxonomy): Bacteria > Pseudomonadota > Alphaproteobacteria > Rhizobiales > Xanthobacteraceae > Pseudolabrys. The sequence goes on from CAVUPX010000002.1 coordinate 70,878, forward strand.
CCGATGAAGACAACTTTCACACCTGGTCACTACCGCCGGAGGGTGGCCGGTGTGCTGGCAAGGCGGTTGTTGTCCCGATTGTTCGAAAGCTAACGGCGGGGATCGGCGTGTTGGACGAATTCACCGAACGCCGTCCCTACAACGCCGTGACCGATTTCATCGACGCGAACGTAGCGCGCGGACTGGCCGAAAAACCGGCGTTCATCGACCCGGACCGATCGCTTACCTATGGCAGCCTGCAAGCGCGTACGATTCGCTTCGCCAATGCGTTGCGCAAACTGGGCGTGGAGCATGAGAACCGCGTTGCACTCCTGCTCAACGACACGGTCGACTATCCGGTAGCGTTCTGGGGAACCATCCGCTCCGGCGCGGTCGCTATCCCCCTCAACACTTACCTCAATGCGTCACAATACGCTTACATCCTCGCCGACTGCCGCGCGACCGCAATCGTCGTGGCCGCGTCTCTTGCGGAGGTCATTTGGCCGGTCATCGACAAGCTCGCTCGACTGAAGACTGTCATTCTTGTCGGCCACGTCGACGGTGAAAAATACGCGCTTCCCGGCCGCAAATCGTATTTATTCGAGGACATTATCGCCGATGCCGACGCGGCCCCGTTCTGTGCAGACACTGTTTCCGACGAGGTTGCATTCTGGCTGTACACCTCGGGCTCAACGGGCGATCCCAAAGGCGTCAAACACATTCATTCCAATTTGATGGCGACCGCCAGGTTGTTCGGGCAAGGCGTTCTCGGCATCCGGGAAACTGACGTCGTCCATTCGGCGTCCAAGCTGTTTTTCGCTTACGGGCTCGGCAATGCCATGACCTTCCCACTGTCAGTTGGCGCTACGGCCGCCCTGTGGCCCCACCGGCCATCGCCCGAAGGCGTATTCGAAACGATGCGGCGGCATCAGCCGACTATTTTCTACGGCGTACCATCGCTTTACACCGCCCTCCTCTCGCACCATGAAATATGCAAAGGCGCCGGCTCCAACCGGCTGCGCATTTGCGTATCGGCAGGCGAAGCTTTGCCGGCGCATATCGGCGAGCGGTGGCGCGACGTTGTTGGCGTCGACGTACTCGATGGGCTCGGCTCAACCGAATTGCTGCAAACCTTCTTGAGCAATCGTCCAGGCGATATTCGCTATGGATCTACAGGCAAGCCGGTGCTCGGCTACGAGACGCGCATCATCGATGAAAACGGACGCGAGCTGGGCGACGGCGAAATTGGCGAATTGATCGTGCGCGGGCCATCGGCGGGCGAAGGCTATTGGAACCAGCGCGCAAAGAGCCGGCGCACGTTCGTCGGCGAATGGACGCATACTGGCGACAAATATCGCCGCGATGCCGACGGCTATTACTATTACTGTGGACGTACCGACGATATGTTCAAAGTGAGCGGCATGTGGGTGTCACCATTCGATGTCGAGGCGGCGCTGGTCTCGCATGAAGCAGTGCTCGAAGCTGCCGTTATCGGCAAGGAAGACGCAGACGGACTGATAAAACCAAAGGCTTTCATTGTTTTGAGAAATGGCTATGCCGCAGATGAAAGCCTGCTAGAGACACTGAAAATCCACGTCAAAGACAAAGCCGGGCCATGGAAATTTCCGCGCTGGATTGAACTGCGTAATACGCTACCGCGCACCGCCACGGGCAAGATTCAACGTTTTAAACTGCGCGAAGAAGACATGCAGGCGGCAAGCCGCTAATTTTTTCCGCCTCAGGCAATTTTAACGTACTCGAATTCGCCCGGCTTGTTGTCGATGCCGACTTTCGGCGGTGCGATCCAACTCGCAAATTTTCCCGGCTCCATCTGCGGCAGCATCAGGCTTTCGATGAAATCCTTGTCATCCGCCGACGGCAGAAAATCGGTCCTTCGGCCTGTCCACTCGGCGGGCGAGAGAATATTGCCGTCTACATCGGCGTTTGTGCGCGAGAATTCTCCAATGTGGCGATGGAAAGCGACGTGGGGCAGCTTAATCTGGTACGGAATTCCGTGTTGCTCGATAACCTTATTCCAGCGGGCGACGCCAACGTTGCAATCAACGACGTAGTCATCGCGCAAGCGCATGTTGAGCGCCGACAGCGCCGGCGAATTGTCGTTCTGAACCTTGCCATCGATCAGACGCAACACCGGATAGGTCGCGCTCTCGAGCTGATGGTCGTCCTTGAGCCGGTCCTCACGGTAGCGGCCCTTGAGACCGGCATGGAAGGCATTCGCCGCATTTGTCGAGATTTCGTTTCCGAACAGATCGAGCGTCAACGAAAAATGCAGGTTCGCTTTCTTCTGGATGGTCGGCAGATCGATCACGCCAAGCTTGCGTACCTTTTCAATCTCGTTCGGATCGCTGACGCCCGCTTGTTTCATCGCCTCGCAAGTGCGCTGGATCACGCGAGTGACGCCTGTTTCGCCAACGAACATATGGTGGGCTTCTTCGGTGAGCATGAAGCGGCAAGTGCGCGAAAGAGGATCAAAGCCAGATTGCGCCAAGCGCTTCAAGCTGCATCTTGCCGTCGCGGTCGGTGAAGTACGTGAACATGAAAAACGACAGCCAGTCTGGCGTCTTTTCGTTGAATGCACCCAGCATGCGCGGCGTATCGGCGTCGCCGGAGCGGCGCTGCAACAATGCTTCGGCTTCCTCGCGGCCGTCTGTGCCGAAATATTTCTGTAGCAGATAAACCATCGCCCACAGATGGCGTCCCTCTTCGACATTGACCTGAAACAGGTTGCGCATATCGTAGAGTGAGGGTGCAGTTTTACCGAGATAGCGCTGCTGCTCGACCGAAGCCGGCTCGGTGTCGCCCTGGATCACCACGAGACGGCGCAGCATGGCGCGGTATTCGCCGGGAATTTCCTGCCAGGCATCCTCGCCTTTGTGACGGCCAAATGGAATTTTGCGGCCTTCCATTTGCGGCGCCAGCAGCACGCCCCAACGGTATTCAGGCATGCGCACGTAATCGAATTTGGCCCAGCCTTTCGGATCGACGCTGACCGCGGTGCGCAAGTAAACCAGCGACTCCTGGAAGCCTTCCGGCCCCATGTCGTTCCACCAGTTGATGTAACCGGGATGCCACTTCTCCAACGCGCGCTTGACGCGCTCGTCGTTGCCAAGCGCGACATTATTCGGAATCAAGCCGTCATAGTCGACTGCGGCGATGTTCATGGCGAAACCCTTTCTAGACTCTATCTTTGGCGAAGGTCGGCGAAACGCCGCTGCCGTAAAGCTTCAGCGCACCCTGCTCGCCGATCGCATTCGGCCGTTGGAAGATCCAGTTCTGCCAGGCGGTCAAACGTCCAAAGATCTTGGTTTCCATGGTCTCCGGGCCGGCAAAACGGAGATTGGCTTCCATGCCGGTCATGGCGTCGGGCGAAAAGCTGGTGCGCTCCTCCAGCATGACGCGCAGTTCATCGTCGAAATCGAAATCTTCGAAAGCGGCGGTAACCAGACCGAACCCAGCGGCGGCTTCGCCTTCAATTGGCTCGCCGATCTTTTCCTTGGCGGCCTTAGTGGTATCGGGCTCGCCGAGAAACCGCGTTTCCAGCCGCGTGAGCCCATTGCCCATCGGATAGAAGCCGAAATTTGCGGCGCCCAATGTGATTGCCGCGGGCTTGCGGTTATCGCCCTCGCGGGTGCCAATCAGCATCACCGAGCGGTCGGCGGCAAAAGCAAGTTCGGCCAGCGTGCCGGCAAAGCAGGAGCCCGGCTCTAACAGCGCGATGATGCTGCGCGGCGTCACGTCGACCCGTTTGAGCACGCGCTTAAGGTAGTGGCGGATCTCGCGCATCAGCCAGTCGCCATTGGATTTGGCGAGAAATTCATCGTGGTCAAGTACGGCTTGCGCGCTCCCGTCAGTACGAAACAACACAACACCGATCGTTTGCTCATTAGCACGCAGATGCAGGATGGCGTCTTCCAACTCACGCGCCACCGTGAGCGGCCAGAATTTAGCGCCCAGTGCATGGGCCGCTTCGACCGAAGCCGGAACACCTTGCGAAGGTCCGCGTACAGTGACGGTCACCAGTCCGCGCTGACGGTCAATTTCGACATCGACATGGGAATAAGATACGCGGTCGGTTTCGACCTTGCGTTCAAGCGTAGTTAGCTTGATGCCCTTCGCGTTTTTCGGACGATCCGAGCGTGCAGCGACCTCCTTCGCACGTCCAGCCACCGTCTCTTTCCATTTCGAATTCGGTACAACCTCGTCAACCAACCGCCATTCAACGGCTTTCGAGCCGCGAATTCCTTCCTCAATCGAGCAGAACACATCGGCGCGATCGCGACGCACCTTTCGCTTGTCGGTGACGCGGGTGAGACCGCCGGTGCCTGGCAGCACAGCCAGCAACGGTGTCTCCGGCAAAGCCACCGCCGAGCGGCGATCGTCGACCAGCATGATGTGGTCGGCAGCGAGCGCCAGTTCGTAACCGCCGCCCGCGGCATTGCCGTTGATGGCGCACACATAAATTTGCTTGGAATTCTCGGAAGCGTCCTCAATGGCGAGTCGCGTCTCATTAGTGAACTTGCAGAAATTCACTTTCTGGCCGTGCGTCGATTTGCCGAGCATGCGGATATTGGCGCCGGCACAAAACACATTGTCCTTGCCGGACTTAATGACAACGCAGCGCACCTCCGGGTACTCGAAGCGCAACCGCTGCACGGCGTCGTTGAGTTCGATATCCACGCCGAGATCGTAGGAGTTGAGCTTCAGCTCATAGCCGTCGAACAATCCGCCGGCCTGATCGACGTCCATGATTAAATAAGCAATGTCGCCGTCGCGTTCGATCCGCCAATGACGGTAGCGCGAGGGATCAGTCTGAAAATCGATGATTTGCATGGTGTCGGCCGGCGTTGGGCGATACGCGCCCGCCGCAATCTCCCTTGATGCATTATTTTGCATATTCTTATCACTCTGGCTATGCCCCATCAACAGGGCTTGGGAATAGGTGTTCCATGGCCACTATTGCTTAGCAATATAATGCATGTTACCGGGTGTGCGATGAAAACTACCCGTACCAAGATCGCCGGCACCCGCGACACCGACGCCTATCTCCGGCAGCTCGGCGAGCGCGTGCGCACTTTGCGTAATCAGCGTGGCATGACCAGGAAAGCTCTCGCCCGGCATGCAAAAGTGTCCGAACGCTATCTCGCGCAACTCGAGGCGGGTCTCGGAAACGGCTCAATTGTCCTGTTGCGGCGGATCGCACGCGCCATCGGCCTGCCCATCACTCAGCTGGTCCACGAAGGAACAGAGCCGGTGCTCGATCTCGTTCTATTGTCGCAATTCCTCGAGCGGCTACCGCCGGCCACACTCGCAGAAGCACGCGATCTGCTCCTCCAGCGCTTTAGCAAGCCATCGGAAGACGTCCGGCGGCGGCGCATTGCATTGATCGGATTGCGTGGGGGTGGCAAGTCTACGCTCGGCCGTCTTCTAGCCGAGCGGCTTGGCATTCCATTCATTGAACTCGACCGCGAAATCGAGCGGCGCAGTGGCGCCACCCTCAGCGAGATCTTCGACATGTTTGGCCAGGAGACTTTCCGCCGCGCCGAGCGCGAAGCGCTGGATGATGTCCTTCGGCAACATCAGAATTTCGTAATCGCAACGAGCGGCAGCATCGTCACCGAACCGGGCACACTCGAACTTCTGCTTGCTTCGTGTCTCACGGTCTGGGTGCGCGCAGAGCCGAAGGAACATATGGGACGGGTCATGGCCCAAGGCGATATGCGGCCGATGGCCAATAGTACGCGCGCGATGGATGATTTGATCTCAATTCTGAAAAGTCGCGAGCCGCTCTACGCGAAAGCGGACGTCGCACTTACCACAACAGGCAAAACGCCGGACCAGAATTTGGCGGAGCTGTTGCGTCTTATTGAAGTTCCCGATAATCGCATGACGCGCCGGTCGGCGTGACAGTAATCGTAAGGAGCCGGCTCCTGCCGGGATGACAGGATGAGTGATACAATAAAGACCGATGTTCTCATCGTCGGTGCAGGTCCAATCGGCTTATTTGCCGTGTTCGAATTGGGCCTCCTCGATATCAAGGCACACCTCGTCGATATTCTCGACAAAGTGGGTGGGCAATGCGCCGAACTTTATCCGGAAAAACCGATCTACGACATCCCAGGCATACCGTTCATTACCGGTCACGGACTTACGGACGCGTTGATGCAACAGATCAAGCCATTCGGTCCAACTTTCCACCTCGGCGAAATGGTGACGACGCTGGAAAAAATCGGCGACCCGTTGTTTCGCGTGGCGACCGATCGCGGCAAAGTGTTCGAAGCGAAGAGCGTTGTGATTGCCGCGGGTGGCGGCTCTTTCCAACCAAAGCGCCCGCCGATCAACGGCATCGAACCCTATGAGAACACGTCGGTATTCTACGCCGTTCGCAAAATGGACGCCTTCCGCGACAAGAGGCTGCTGATCGTGGGCGGAGGAGATTCGGCGCTGGACTGGACGCTCAATTTGCAGCCAATCGCCAAACGCCTGACGCTCGTGCACCGGCGCGATGACTTCCGCGGGGCCCCCGACAGCGTGAACAAGATGCGTGCGCTGGTCGCCGCCGGCGCCATGGACCTGAAGATCGGGCAAGTCTCCGGCCTCGAAGGCGGCGACGGTCAGTTAAGCGCCTGTTCTGTAAAAGGGAATGACGGCGCGGTCACGCGTATCGACGTCGATGCGATGCTGCCGTTCTTCGGTCTCACCATGAAGCTCGGCCCGGTGGCGGATTGGGGCCTCAAAATGGAAGACGAATTAATCCCGGTCGATACGGCTACGTTCGAGACCAGCATGCCAGGCCTGTTTGCTATTGGCGATATCAATACCTACCCCGGCAAACTCAAGCTGATCCTCTCTGGTTTCCACGAAGCGGCGCTGATGTCGCAAAAAGCACACCGTTACGTGTATCCGGACAAGAAGTTGGTGTTCCAGTACACGACCTCTTCCACGAACCTCCAGAAGAAACTCGGCGTTGCCTGACGCCGCAAATCAGCAATGCCGAAAATTACCTACATCGAACATGACGGGACCAAGCACACGGTTGACGCCGAACTCGGCTCAACGGTGATGGAAACGGCGTTGCGAAACGACGTCGCAAGCATTGTTGCCGAATGTGGAGGCGGCTGCACATGTGCCACCTGTATGGTTCATGTGGACGAAGCCTGGAGTGCTATCGTCGGCCCGCCTTCGGCGGAAGAAGAAGAGATGCTTGATTCCGCTTTCGCGGTGAAGCCGACCTCACGCCTCTCCTGTCAGATCAAGGTGACCGAGGCGCTCGACGGCCTGATCGTGCACACGCCGGCCTATCAAGGCCGTTGAAGGCAGCATTTTTCCCGCACCATTCCTGCGTTGAACTACGAAATATCAAAAGGTACGCTTGGCAACGAAGCGGGATTCATGAGTAGTCGATGAGCGCTGTCGAGGACGCCAAACGATTATTTTTTGAAGGACTAGCGTACCTTGATGATCAAAATTTCGGTGCTGCCGAACATTGCTTTCGTGAGACTTTAAAGCTGGCGCCGCAGAGTGTTCCGACACTGATTAATCTTGCGATTGCGCAGCACAAACAAAACAAGATTGACGATGCGGCTCTGACCTCGACAAGAGCAATAGAAATAGACCCAAACAATATCGAAGCGTATTCCATGCTGGCAACCTGCCAGCGGCAGCAGCGCTTATATTTAGCGGCGTTGTCCTCTTGCGAAAAAATTATTTCGATTACTCCGGCGGCCTCCGAAGCACACTGCAATCTCGGCGTTGTCCTTTACGAACTTGGCAGATGCGAGGAGGCCCTGCTCAATAAGGGCGGCGCGGCATTGCGTTATGATCAAGCCTTGGCCGCCTATGACAAGGCATTGGCTATCGCGCCTGACTTAACTGAAGCCTGGGTCGGTCGCGGCAATGTTTTCAATGCGGCCAAGCGTCATGATGATGCGGCGTTTATTCTGTCTTGTGATTTGGCGACAAGAATTTGATTATTTTCGCCATCACGCCGCACAACTACGCGCAACCAGCCCGGTTATGGTAATGTGTAGCGCATGAGAGACAGACGGCCAAATCCGCGTTCGGAGCCAGAGATCATCCCGCCCGGCGCAGCCCCGCGTCCGCAAATCCCGTTCAGCCTCATCTTGGTGATTTTGATAGTGGGCTTCATGTCGGCGGCGCTGCTGGTTCTGCTGATGGGCGCGCTGCTGGTTGCGCTGCCAGCCATCATGCTGCTGGTCACCGCCGCACTCGTCGTCGGGCTGTTGCGGATTTATTTTCAGCGCTAATGGCACTCGTGGCTCGCCGCCGGGCGCACACCTCGCCGGAGCAGAGCAGCGATGCAGGAATCCACCAGGTTTGGCCCCTGCGCATCGAGGCGAGCGATCGTCTTTGCTTCTGAACCGGCCAGCGTCTCGAAATAGGACCAGTCCGTCGTCGCGTCCCCGACGATCACCGTTCGATCCAACCTCCCGAGGGATGCGAGTTGCGCGAGCTCAAAGCCTGTCCCCGCGCGCTGCGGACCGAAACCGCGCAGGTCGAGCAAAATGGCGTCGCTGGTCTCGATGAGCGTCTGCACAGTGCTCCGCCAGGCGGAGTCGAAGCAGAACACTTCGGCGATACGGAACCGGCCTTCGCGATCCGGTGCAAGATCAAGCCCAGAAAGCAAACGGTCCTTCGTCACCTCGCCTGGAAGAAATAATTGGTGCGTCCTCATCCCGAGGAAAAGTGCAAATTCGTACGGGTTGATGTTGAGGCGCGCCAAGTCCGGGCCGCCGACCTGCAGCACCGGTCCGGCATAGCGCCAGCCCGTCTGCACCTGATCAAGCAAGCGGTCACTGCGACGGTTGGGTGAAAACACGCGCAGCACCAGCAGGCTGCATGCGCCAGCAGGCCAAGGGCTGGCGCGCAGCACCACGATGTAGGCTCCTATCGTCAGCGCGACCCAAATCAGATACGCCGCGACCATGGGCGCAAGAGCGACATCCTCGCGGTCAGGCCAGAAACAGGCCAGCGCAGCAGTCAATGCCATGCCAAACAGGAACACCAGCGAGATGTCGCTGATCCAGCCGCGTTCATAGAGGCGCGCCAGGCTCGCGATAAGCCTATTCGCGATCCAGATGCCAAGGGCGATGAACCCGATCAACAAAGCCACCAAGCCGCCGTTGGTGATCTGCTCTATAGCGTTCGTGTTGCTGACATCGATAAATGGCGCAAAACAGCGCTGCAAACCTTGCGCCAGAATAACCGCGGCAACCAGACCCGCGAGCGCGCCGAAGCCGATAAAAAAGAGCGGCACGTAGAGCGCCCGCAGGGTTCTGTTCGTTCCAATAAGATAAAACGCAAAGACGAGGCCGAACCCGAAAGCGATGCTGCCGAGATCCTTGAAACGATCGAAGGTCATCGAAAAGGTCAAAAGTGCGATGACGAGCACAGTCAGTGAGTGCGGGAGCGTGCGCGGCGTGGCGTTGATGAGGGCAGGACCGATTCCCAGCGCCGCCGCAGCTAACGCGAATTCTGCAGCAGCCCCCCAATGCAGGGGTACCGACAAGCCCGTGCCGACAACAAAGGTGATGTAAGCCACAAGCGTCGCACGCCGGATCCGCTGCAAGCGATACCGCATCGTGGAGGCGAGTGCGTCAGGGGTTGCCGCCTCAACCACATTCCCTGCAAGCGCCGAACGCGAACTCCGCTGTTCTCGACGCGCCCACCATGCGGCCGGCGGAACTCCGTACCTCACGAAACTTCATGAAACGCGTAACGAGCCTGTGATAAGCGGCTCGGGCAAATGGCGCTGCTACTATCGGGAAAGTCAATGACAGCACCAACATAGGCGCGAAAACGGGGCCGTGCTCACGGACACCTTCCAGAAAATTGGTCAGGCATGTCGCTATCATCGACCGCCTTCCAGCCGGCTGGGTTCGGCCGATGTCATGAAATAGCCCGAGCGTTTGAGCACAATACGGTGGTACGGATTAGCGCCGAAACCGGCACCAAAGACCTGAAAGAGTATCCAGGCGATCTTTAGACCGATCCACGGCGCGCCATTTGGCATCAGCGTACTCGCGTGACTCACGAATATGCCGACAGCAAATGTCGCAAAGCAGGTCTTATAGAGTCGATGTTGAAGCGCCCAGATGGGCGGAAATATCGCTGCCACCCATGAAAACCCGGTGCGATGCAGCAAGCTGTCGCCCGCTTCGTTCATGTAAATCGCCAGCTTGGCCATGAGCTTCGTTCGCGCCGGGGGTGCTTGGCCGCGGCGCCAATTGTGGGCAGCCGTCCTGTTGTTTGGCAATGTCCGCTTTCGGTCATTAGCGGACATTTCGCCTTGCAATGGTCATGTCCGCTTTACTGTGAGGCTATCTTGATGGTGCGCAGCGCCAAATGCATGTGGGCTTGTGCCGCAATGATCCGAAGGGCTTTGTTGGGTCCGCGCCAGCGCCATGCAGGCGGCGCGGCGCTTTCGAGCCGCTCCGCAAACGCGAAAAGCATGACGGCCAACATCGTCAAAACGTGCCCCTGTCCGACGAACAGCGGCAGCATCATTAACGCCCAGCATGCACCGACGCACGAGGTGCCGTGAGTCAGCCCGAAGCCAAACGCGGCGCGATCCGCCGGGGCGCCGAACGCAGCGAGGTGTAGCCGGCGATGACATCGGTTTAGGCACCGCTGCTTGGCGGGCGAAACCTGCCACAGCATTGCCGCCGATGCCGAAAGTGCGAGGCACACGAGTGTATCTGACGCAGCCAGTTGCGCCGCGAGCGCCATGACTTGCAAGCCCATGCCCGCGATCATCCACACTGCCCCATATCCGATGACAAATAGAAACATCGCACGCGCCCTCCGGCGCGCGAAGCTGCGCTCCCAAATATGCCTCAGCGGCCCGACGACCAGCGGCGGCGTCATGGCGGCGAGCATCAGCAGCCAGCCCGACGCGAGTGGCGCCGCGGAATTGAACACGAATGCCAGGTTGAGCAAATCTGACAGCGGCATGCGCCGGCCGGCGGAGCAGAACTCGGGGAGCGTCACATCGGTCCAGTAGAGTGCAAGCAAAGGCCAAGCGACCAGGCTAATCGATATCAGCACGGCGAGCCATGCATCGAATCGGCGCGTGGCGGACCACATCAGGCGATCCCGCTCAATTGCTCTGCCGGAACACGCTTATGCGACCGATGCTGATTTGGGCCTCAGTCGCCACCGGGTTTCGCGGCACCAGCAGCACGTGTAGTTGCCCCGCGTCGATAGCGCGGGACAGATGCAGCCTGTCGATAATGTCGGAAATCTCAAGGACGTAGGTAAGCCCGTCGCCGGCGTGCTTATCGTCAGCCACCGACGCCTTGCGCACGCCGAACAACGCCACGCTGCCTGCAAGGTTGTCGGGATAGTTGGCAGGATTTTCGCCTTCGGGCACGTTGATATAGACGTTGAAGGCGGTCGCGTCGCTGATACCGCGCACATTCTCCAGGTTCAGAAAAACGCGGTTAGGGGCGGCCGACGTCGTGGCTGCCTCGTTCAGGTTGGTTGACAACCTGCGCTGAACCGCGGGGTCGAGCGCTATTGAGGTCCTGGCCTGCGCGCCGGACAAACGGATGCTCTCGTTGTTTGCGCCGAGTAGTTCGACGGTCTTGGATCCAGCCATGGCGGCCCTCCGGGCAACTGCGGTCGCTTCCGTAACACCAACGCCGAGCCGCTCGAGCCGCGCGACGAGCGGGGACGGCGGCGCCGACAGATCGTCGTAATTATATCCGAGCCTCGACAGATCACTCATCTCACCGGGCGTGTAGGTCCAATTTCTCCCTCCTGGCATCGGCAATACGAAGGCGTGCTCGCCGGTGGATGCGGGCCCATTGATCCAGTTCGCCTTGGACGGATCCACGTGGGTGATCGGGTTCTGCCGCCATACCTCCCACAGCCGGTCAATATTCGCATGATGCAGCCAGAAGATCGGATCCAGACCGGCCGTGTCCGGATCGGACATCAGTCCAGGTTCTTGCGGTGACAGTTGGCCTCCGACTAGGCCATGCACCCAATCATGTGGCTGCGTCTCAATTCCGCCGTGGGTCCTTCCTCCATGCTCGAACCTGGTGCCGACGCCACCGAAACCTGGGCTGCCACCGCTCGCCACTCCCTCGAAGTCCGGCTCTCCGAGCGCGTTCATGTTTACATTGCTCAGCGGCACGAAAACGTTGCCATCACCGTTCGGACCGTAGCGCTGTTCGACAAAAAGTGGATTGTCGCCGGTGCCGTCCGGCCAGTTGGCGGATGTAAAGGCGACGGGCAGCCCATCCTGCTTGAAGTAATTCCAGTACGGCAGCGTCCAGTCGTTGGGTCCGCCCAGACTGGCCACCGCATCGCGAATGATGGCCTCGAACGCGATCACATAGCCGCGGTGCCAGGGCAGAAAATACCAGCTGCCGTGCTGACACTGGTTCCAATACATATTCGTGTCGGCTCGGCTTGGCAGTGTATCCGTAGCGCTGAGATAGCCGTACTGCTGCCACAACGGCGGGAAGAACCCGTGGATCGCGCCGTAGAACCGCCAGCTGGTCCTTTCGTTGAGCGCGCGCGCCTTCATCGCCTTGACGCCACGTGCATACCAGAGGATCGGATCAGCCCAGTCCGATCCCAGCTCCCAGACGTTTCGGCGCGTGCTTGCCATATGACCTTCCCTCCGTTCGAGGAATAGCACCCTACCTTTGCCGCAAAGATTTATCGGAGCGAAGTGATCTGGCTCTCCGCTTTTTGATCGGAGGTAACGCGATAAATTTAGATGCTCCGTCGCCTTGATGGCGACCGTACCGGACTACCAAGTCGAAATTGTCGCGTGCTACGCGCACGAATTTCAGATTAGTTTGATCGAGGTAAATTAATCGTTCGGCGTGCGCGAACCTTCGACTTACCAAGCGGCGATGATGCCGCATCTTATCCGCGCGCCGCGGGAACTGCGAGCATCTGTTGGCACAGTTATTTCCGCAAGTGTGAGCCATTTAGCACAAGGCCCGTGTGCTTTGGGATATCCGTGTCAGCATCGAAATCGAAAGCGGAGAAAATCCCATGTGCTTCATATGCCAGATCGTGCCTGAACGCGTGTTGAAGCGCCTCGCAACCGACCGCTCATTTTCAGACGAGCAAAGGAAGAACTTCACCGACACAATCAAGATTGATACGGAATTGCGACGGCTTCGGGTCCAAGCGGCCAAGTTAACCCGCGTTGCAGGGTTGATGGCTGAGGCACCCACAGTCGCTCTCGCGCCGGCTGTCACCGTGTATGACTGTCACCACGGTCAAACCTTACCCGGGGCTCAAATCCTCAATCCGGCGACTTCACCGGATGCAACCGCAAAGCAGGTTTTTTCGGAAACGAAATCAGTCGAGGGATTCTATTCGCAGGTATTCGGACGAAATTCAATCGATGACGCGGGAATGACGCTGATTTCGTCAATCCACTATGGCGTGCGCTACAACAACGCCTTTTGGAACGGTTCGCAAATGACGTACGGCGACGGGGATGGCTCGATCTTCGTCGATTTCTCAAAAGGCAACGACGTAATCGGCCACGAGTTAACCCATGGCGTAACCCAGTACAGTCTTCAGCTTGGCTACACGAACGAAGCCGGCGGCCTGAATGAGAGCCTGTCGGACTGTTTCGGCTCGATGTTCCGTCAATGGGACGCAAATCAGAACGTCAATCAAGCCGACTGGCTAATCGGTAAAGACATTATGGGGCCTTCTGCGCTTGAGAAAGGTTTTACCTGCCTGCGCGACATGGCCAATCCCGCGGCGAAACATTGCCTCGCGCCACAGCCGACCAAATACTCACAGGTCAAGCCCGGTATGGATCCGCACTTGAGCAGCGGACCTCCCAATTTGGCCTTTTACACGATCGCAAAGGCCGTAGGCGGTAACAGTTGGGACAATGTTGGTCAGATTTGGTATAGGTCAATGACGGGCTTCGGTCCTGCACCCAACCTAAAAATGAAGGCGTTTGCAGATCGTACCCGTGCTGTCGCGGCTGAGCTCTACCCTAACGACACTACTCTTGCTCGTGCAGTCGACGCCGGATGGAAAAAGGTCGGGCTGTAGCTCGCCGCCCATAGAGCTCGAAGCTGAACAGGGAATGACAATGGGCACGGTGAAGATTGAGAAGATCGGAGGATTGGCCGGTTTCGGATTGCCCGGTTCGAGAATAAAGAGCAGCGGGGAGACCGCGATTTCAGCGCTCTCCCCTGCCGACCAAGCTTGGGTCGAGGCCTTGTTCCAGAAGCAGCCCCGTTCGCAGGAAGCGGGAAACGAGCGCGACACGCACTGTTATCGGATCACACGCACAGAGAATGGGCACGACCAAACCGTTGAAGTTCCTGAAGCAATGGTGCCACACAGCCTTAAAGCGTGCGTGACTGACAAATTGCTTTGACCGTGATCGTCGCGGTGCGCACTTCGACGTGATAGAGCCGCCGCCCATGGAACAGATTTCGGCGAGGCCCGCGAATAAGGTCGGCCAAGCAGCAAATCTGGCGGGCTGATCGCCAACCCAGATCGCGAATTGCGCGAGTCCGCTTTGGGGCATTAGTGGACATTTGCAGTGCAAAAAGGCATGTCCGCTTACCCCCGAAAGCGACATCAATTGCGTCACCAATGTTCAATTTGGAACACGTTGCGATAAACAGTATCGCCTAACCACGCGATAGCTGTGGTCCCAATACCGAACCAAAAATGCACAATCGCATGCCAGATACAAATCAGGGAGGCACAACAACACTCAATGGTACTGAACGAATGCTTCGTGACGCAGACGATCAATCTCTTCATTGACGTATAAGATTCGAGATTTCAGGTGGGCAATCATCGGATCATCGATATGCGCATGAGAAAGCGCGTCATCGATTTCTTTCTCAAGGATTTTCTTTCGCCGCTTGAGGATCGTGATGTCGGTTTGCAGCATAATGCCCTCCGACTTGCTAAAATCGTCAGCCAATAACTTAGCTTCACTTCGGATGATTTGATGTAGCAACGAAGCCACAACGCGAAGCAAAGTGATCTTTGACGGTAAATGGATATTGGATTTGAGAAACGCTGAGGTAGTTTCACAATCGCACAAGCCGATGTCTGCTTTGTGCCAAATAGCGCACAGGCATTTCTTTTAATGCAATTTAGAATTTTTTGTTCAAGCAATAAAAAACAGTATGAAGCGACGGCTGACCGCACTGTACGGACCTACCCCTCGCGATTCAGAATATGCCGTATTTTGATACGGGGGCATTGAGGTGCCCTGATGAAATCCTTAGTCGTCAGACATTCCATCATCGTTGACGGACGCAAGACAAGCATAAGCCTCGAAGATCCATTCTGGAGCCACCTGAAGGACATCGCGCATTCCCGGCAGGCGACGTTGTCGGGATTGGTCGCAGACGTCCGACCAGGCGCGGGAGCACGCCAATCTATCCTCTGCAATCCGCTTTTTTGTACTCGAGTACTTTCGCACGCATAGAATAAGCAAAGAGCAGTCAACGCCGCGCGCCGTCGAATGATGCCTCCAGGAGCGAACCATGCTTTCACGCGGGGAGGAATTTCGACAACGAGCACGACACTGCGAGGAACTGGCGCGAGAAACAGCTGATGCGAATTCATCGGCAGTTTCTCGATTGGCGCTTTACGAGCGCACCTACCGAGTTCTCTGCGACGCCGGTATTGACGAGAGATTGGCCAATGAATTGGCGAGGGAGCGCGTGTTAGCCGCCGCAGCCGATCCTTTCTCGGATCGCAGTCCACACGTGGTTGCGTAAAAATGCCGTTTTGTAAAAAAAGCGGACATGTGCAGTGCACCAGGCGACGTCCGCTAAGTGCCAAAAGCCGACATCGCTCGCTCTATTCGATCACCTCGTCGGCGGCAACGAGGATCGAAGGCGGCACGGTCAGTCCCAGCGACTTGGCGGTTTTGATATTAACCAGCAGTTCGAACTTGGTTGCCTGCACGACTGGCAAATCGGCAGGCTTCTCGCCCTTCAAGATACGGCCAACATAAAGACCAGCTTGACGGTAAAACTCAGTGAAGCTCGTTCCGTAGCTAATTAATCCACCAGCGACCGAGTATTCACGCCAAGGGTACAACACGGGCACAAAATGGCGCTTCGCTAACGCCACGATGTCATCACGCCGTCCCTCGTAAAATGGGTTGGTCGTAACCAACAGCGCATCCACTCCCTTAGAGCGTAGCGATGCAAATGTCGTATCGATGTCAACCTCGGTGCGGGCATCCAGAATAACAAGCCGCTGACCATTCGCATCCGCCGCCGCTTTCATTTGCAGCAAGGTGGTCGTAATAACCGGTGACAATCATTTGATACACCTTTGATTGCAACCGTCGCGGCCTTTCCATATCGTGAAGGCTTGCGCGATGGCCTCTCCGCCGATTGCGATTGGTCAGTGAGGACGGCGTGTATGAGGAAAAGATGGCCCAACCACACGAGAAGCTCGCCCGTTTGCGCCGCTACAATGCCTCAGTCCAGCAGATCGACCCGAAGTTAGCGGAGGAATCTCGGGATACCGGCGCCGAGCTGGAGGCGTTTACCGCGGCGCCTCCGCCCGAAGCAGTCGAAAAGCAGATCGAACTGGAAAGCATCATCATGCGTCGGCAGCGCCCGGTGCTGGCGATCCGCGATAATGTCACCAAACTCATCTTCATTGACGAAGCCGACAGCGAGATCTGGGGCGAGCGGCTGAAAAAGGCCAGGCCTCTGTTGGACCGCGCCATTCCCGCGGTGGGCCGGATCGATCTCACTGGCGCGCGGCTCGACTGGGTCGGCACCGGCTGGCTGGTCGCCGAAAACATCATCGTCACCAATCGGCACGTCGCCAACGAATTCGCCGCCCGCAGCGAAGGCTTTGCCTTCAAGATGGGCCTCAACGGGCAGATATCGGCGGATGTCGACTTCCTTCAGGAGATCGACAATTCCAAAAGGCTCGTCTTCAAGCTCCTCAAGCCGCTGCACATCGAAGAGCCGCCGGGACCCGACGTGGCCTTCTTCGAGATCGAAATCGTCTCCGGCAATGCGAAACTCGCCGAGCCGATTGACCTGGCAACCAGGATCGTCAACACCGAGAATGTCGCGACCATCGGTTACCCAGCTTATGACAGCCGCATCCCCGAACCGGACCTGATGGAGCGCATCTACGGGAAGATCTACAATAAGAAGCGCCTCGCCCCGGGTGGCGTGACGCAAATCGAGTCAACGCGTCTGTGCCACAATTGCACGACGCTCGGCGGCAACTCCGGCTCCGTGGTGTTCGATCTCACCAATGGCCAGGCCGTCGGCTTACATTTCAGCGGGAGCTTTCTCGCCACTAATTACGCGGTGCGCGCGGACGTGGTGAAGAAGTTTCTCGACGACATCCGCTCCGGACGCCGGCGGCGGCAGCCCGGCGGCGCTAGCCTGACGTTCCCGGCGGACGGCGGCGAGACAGATTTGATCGACGAAACGGAATCGGTTGCCTCCGACTATCGCGACCGCGGCGGATATGAACCCGAGTTCCTCGGGTCCAGAATTCGTAGTCGACTTGCCCACGGTTACGCGCCACGCCGATGACATTCTCGATTTCGATTTCGACGGCGAGACGCAAACGGAGCTGCGCTACGAACACTTCTCCGTGGTGATGAGCCGCAGTCGGCGTATGTGTTTCCTCAGCGGCTGCAATATCGACGGCAACCTATCGAAGAAAAGCCCGCGCGCCCGTTGGAAAGGGGATCCGCGAATTCCCAAATCCCAGCAGATCATGAAGGAGTGCTACGGCGCCCCCCCGAAATTCAGCCGTGGCCACATGACCCGGCGCGAGGATCCCGGCTGGGGCACCCGTGCGGTAGCCAAGCGCGGCAACGCAGATACGATGCACGTCACCAACGTCGCGCCGCAGATGCAGGCGTTCAACGCTCCGATCTGGCTGGCGCTCGAAGACTATGCTTTGCAGCACGCGCGCGAAGACGAGATGAAGATATCGGTATTCACAGGCCCCTATTTCACTGACCGCGATCCCGACATGTACGGAGTCCTCATTCCGCTAACCTACTGGAAGGTTATCGCATTCATCCACGACGACACTGGAAAGCTGTGTGCCACCGGCTACGAGATGAGTCAGGAGCAAAGCCTCGAGCCGGAGGAGTTCGTGTTCGGCATGTTCACGTCGCCGCAGCTCGGCACCGCCACACAGGTGCCCATCCGTTCGATCGAGGCGAAGAGCGGCATTCATTTCGGCAAGCTCGCGAGTGTCGACCCGCTTGCCGGTGACGAAGAAGGCGTGTCCGACGCAGGACCTCGGACACCGTTGCTCGCATTGGAACAGATTCGGTTTGTTCGGTGAGACTGTGGCGATTCTCCCTCGAGCGGCAGGAAATTAGGGTCACGACTCCCAGAGGCCCAGAGCCCTGGTCGCATTTTGTCAATGTCCGCTCTACCCTCGGGGCAAGTTCTGAGGTAACCAGCTATTTGCAATATTGGTTTCAGTGTTTGCCTGCTTTACCGCAAGCATCGAGGCACTGGTGCTCATAACAACCGGGGATCTAATCAAACTGGGGTAAAGCGGACATCGAAACTAACGTGTTTGGCTCGGCGCGGGCTACGATTGAAGGCAGTTTCTAACTGGGCGTTATTTCCGCCCTCGGAATACTGAGAGCAGAGGACTCCGTGCAATACGCGTCGTATCCAGCCCTTTTTCGTTCGGCGGATAATGCATCGAACAAAAAGCAGACGGCTTACCTGCGCTTAATTGGCGCTGAGTACGCAGTCCTGCTGCTTGCCTCCGTTTTGTCGGACAGCGCGTTCAAAGGGTCAATATTCTACTTGCTGTATGCATTTATATTTGCGGTGTCGCTAGCCCTGTTACTTGCCAGAAACCTTTGGAAGCTACAGCAAGATTGGTACAGGTGTCGCGCCCTCGCAGAGAGCGTGAAGACGCTTACCTGGCGCTACATAATGCGCGCGGCACCATTCGCGGATGGATCACCGCTTCAAGACGCACGCGCCGAATTTCGAAATCATTTGTATAGAACTTTCGACGCGAACAGAGCCACCGCGGAGAAAATTGATCCCAACTGGTCCTCCGCCGACCAGATAACTGACGAAATGGATCGCATTAGAGCGTTCAGTCTCGACGAAAGAAAAAAATACTACACGGCCCACCGCCTGAATGATCAGCGCACTTGGTACATGCGAAAGGCCGCAGAAAATAATAGATCAGCGAGAAATTCGGTTATTGCAGGCGTGGTCGCCTATGCGCTGGCGTTCGCCTTGGCGCTCGCCCGTATTAGGTTTCCAGATTGGCAATTTTTTTGGGGGATAGGTCCGATTATCGTCTTCGCAGCCTCGCTGATTGGATGGATGGAGGTCAAGAAATTTAACGAGTTAGGGGCGGCCTACACGGTAACCGCGCACGAGATTGGTCTTATCAAGCCAAAACTGGATGCGGTGAACTCTGAAAGTGATTTCTCTGATTTCATAAATGACGCCGAATTAGCGTTTTCACGCGAGCACACGCTTTGGATCGCCCGGCAGAGCAAATAGCGATAGGGCTGCGACTCGCGAGCATCTCACAGTAACGTCTCCACGAACTGCTGAAGCTTGCGAGCCGCGGCGCGCTCGCGCTGCAGCGCGATGGGCAGCCTATTGAACGCGTCGAGCTGTTCCTCCGACTTCGGCCGCTCCGCGCTCTCGCCGAACAGGTTGTAGACGTTGTACGACGCGATGGTAATTTCTGCGCGCCTCGGAAGCTCGGCGGGCCGGCGCAGGACGTCGCGCAGCTGGTGCACCTGAATGAGGTCTTGCTCCAGACGAAATGGTGTGGCCATGGGAGCTCCTTTCGATCGCCGCTGAGCGGCGTGAGCAGGTGCGGGTGGCCGAGTCGTCCCGCGGGCCTACCCTTTCGCTATGGCGACGCGTGCGCGCCACTTGGGCGTGCGTTTCTTGTAGGCCTTCCCTGTCCACCTGGCATCGCGCGCTAGCGTGTAGGTGCGCACGCGGCCGGCACGCGCTCGGTGGTGCTCGTAGAGCCGCATGAACCCGGCGAGATAGGTGGCCGCGAGTCGCGGACACTCGGTGATCTCGAGCAGGTTCTCGTCGTTTCGATAGAGCGCGTTGCCACTCATGTTCGCAGACCGGTGAAAATCGTCGGCGATTTTGGTCTCCGCATCGATGACGACGAACTTGTGATGGATGAAGGGCCGGACGATGAGCGGACCAACACGGGCAGTCAAGTGCGAGCAGGACGAGCGTCGGAGAGCAGTACGCGCGAACCGCGGCTTCATCGTCGCCGCTTTCTCGCCCGCCGCTTGGGATCGGCGCGATCGAACTCGCGCACGAGCTGCCGCACGAGCGGCAGCTTGATTTCCTCGTCGCGTGTGCCGCCGCCGCCCTTCGTGACGCGGCTCCCTGATTTGTAGCGCGCCGCGCCGCCAAAGCAGATTAGATCGACACCGGCTTTGACGTAGGCGCCGACTTCCTGACGCTTGATTGAGCCGGCAATCCAGAACTCGATTCCCTTGGCGTGCGCGCGACGCGCTAGCTCGCGCGTGTCGTCGACGCTGAAGAAATCGTTGTAGCGCCGGCCCGAGTACTTTTCGAACGTGTCGATCAGCATCCCTTGCCAGTTCGCTCCGGCCGTCAAGTCGATTCCCACCCGCGCGATGTCCATCGGGCGCTCGCCGATCGAATTGATCCCAACCTCCGGAAAGAACACGCTGATGAGCGGATACCGCCCATCCGCTTTCGACAAGGGAAACACGAGAAGCCGCTCGCGCACGACGTCGTCGACCATCCGGCGGACCAGCTTCATCTGCAGCGCGACATCCGCGGAGCGCAGATCTTCCTTGTACGGATCGAGGTTCGCGAAGCCGACCTTCACGACGTCGGCGCCCGAGCGGAGCGCCGCGATTACCTTCGACGCCGTCAGGGCCGCGGTAGAACGAGCATCGATCTTCCCCGTTTCGACGGCGCGAACGACCTGCGGCGTCTCCGAGACGTTCGTCGAGATGTAAACGTGCTCGCCGACCGCTTTCCGGATTTTGAAAATTTCGGTCAGCGTGGCTGGGCCGAGCGCTTGCTGCATGTGCTCCGCGTCGACGACGACACGGTCGGCGTCCACAAGGCCCGGAATTTCCTGCCCTTCGTGGCCGCTGATCAGGCACAGCGAATTGACGGGCCGGCTGTAGCGCGTGCCGGTCTCCGCGCTCAGACGGAACCCGTGGCGGTGATGCGGAGCTACCTTGAACTTATGGATCGCCTCGAGCCGCATCTCGAGCAGCTTCTGCGCGCTCGGATTCAGCGCGGGCCGCGCCTCCTTCAGCGATTCCCATCCGCGACGTCCCGCGAGGCGTTGCACTTCGGCGATGACCTCGCCGCCGGCGCGAATCGCGCGCCACGCCGCTTTCCAGCTGTCGACGTGGCTGCCCGGAGGGCCGATCTCCAGAATATCCTCGGGACGTCTAACGATGAGTGGCCTTCGGCGGCGCTTCATGGCGTGAAGCCTTTCAGGTCGGTTGCTACCTGTCCAGCAGTGCTCCAGCCCGCAATCTTCCGCTCGAACATGAAATATCGAGGCAGCGGTTCGGTCCAGGGAAATGGCTCGATGGCCTCGAGAGTCCGGTGGGGATCGGACTCCTGGAGCAGCGGAACAGCAGCGGTCGGTATCGCGGTAGGTTTCGTGTCCCACAGCGCGGACAACTCGGCGGTCAGGCCGGCGTACACGAAGGCGGCGACCTGCCGCGGGTGGCCGTACTCGCGGCGTCCCCGCGCTACGGTCGGAATGAAGCGATCGCCCAGCGCCGCGGCGAGCGAAACGAACGCCGCCAGCATGGACGTGCCGATCGAGTGGGACGGACGGATATCGCGCAGGGTGCACCAATGCTCCCAGACTTTTCCGCCGTCGCTCGCCGACCCGACCGGTTGATCGAAATCCTGGCGGCGCCAGAGATTGAATCGATCCGGCGGATCGAGCACGCCGCGCGCCGAGGTAC
Source organism: uncultured Alphaproteobacteria bacterium (assembly GCA_963743405.1). Lineage (GTDB taxonomy): Bacteria > Pseudomonadota > Alphaproteobacteria > Rhizobiales > Xanthobacteraceae > Pseudolabrys. Next base: position 92,854 of record CAVUPX010000002.1, read on the forward strand.
GGCCGAGCGAAGTGCCTTCGACAAAGCCGACGAGGCTCGATCCGGCGAGCACCTCGCGGCCTTCCGCGGTGTCGACGCAAAGGGTTTCAGTCACCTTCCCGTGGCGGAGCGTCACGGTTGCACAGTACTCGTCCGTCGTGCGACGGTGCGAGATCTCGAGCCACATGAGGCTGCCGTTCGCATGCCGGCAGACACCGCCGGCGCCGGCGATGTGGCACGCGACGTGCCATGCGCCGTGATCGAAATCGCCACGATTTCCTGGACCGAGGTCGTCTCCATCGATGAGCGCGGGATGAAGGAATAAGCTGCGGAGGATCTCGACGTTCAACGCCGTGTTTTCCAGATCGCCGTTAGGAGCGACCTCAAAATGGAAAGCGCCACGCAACATTCAAAACCCCAGACCACAGGACGAGAGGCAGGCGGTAAGGCGAAGAACTTAGGTAAAGTCTGATTCGAAAGTCAACGCGCTGCAATGGCGGAACAGGTTACCTCAACGGCCAGTTTACTGACTTGAACGTGCAATAATGGGACACATGAAGACTGAGGAGCGCACGATTACGAATATTGTCGCGGCCACAACTTGGCTACGAACAATGGCTGTCCAGACACACCCGCATCGTCATCAACGATCTCCGGTTGAAACACGAACGCATGCGCGAGAGCCCGTTCGTGTTTCTCCGTGCAACCTTCTACCGATGGCTGCAGTTGTGGCCCAAGCTCTGCCCTAGGGAGGCAGACGCGCCGGCGGTCCTCTCGGTTGGGGACGTTCACACGGAGAATTTCGGAACGTGGCGCGACGCCGAGGGACGGCTCGCCTGGGGCATCAACGACGTGGACGAAGCGTGTGTACTCCCGTACACGAACGACCTCGTGCGGCTTGCGGCTAGCGTCCTGTTCGCGATCCGCGAACGATGGCTGGCCATCTCCGACGCGCGTGCCTGTCAGGCGATCCTGGAAGGCTATACCCGCTGTCTCGCCGAAGGCGGACAGGCGATCGTGCTGGCCGAGCGCCACGTGTGGCTTCGCGACATCGCCGTCGCGGAGCTGCGCGATCCACGTGGATTCTGGCAGAAGCTGGAGCGGCTGCGTCCGCTCGGCGCGGCTCGGTCGCGCGCTGCGCCCCACGCGCTCTTCCGCGCGTCGCTGCCCGACCCGGCGGTGCGTTACACGGTTGCGCGCCGCGTCGCCGGTGTCGGGAGCCTCGGACGACCGCGGTTCGTCGCGATTGCCGATTGGAACGGCGCGCAAATCGCCCGCGAAGCCAAGGTCGCAGTTCCATCGGCGGCCGCCTTTGCCGGATCGGGGCGCGTGCGTGCGAACGATGCCGTGCGGCTGCTTGCGACGTCGGTGCGGGCCCCCGATCCGTTTTTCACCATACGCGACGGCTGGCTCGTGCGGCGGCTCGCGCCGGACTGCACGCGCATCGAGATCGGCGACTTGCCTCGCAGGCGCGATGAAAAGAACCTTTTGCGCGCGATGGGCTGGGAAATCGGAAACGTGCATGTTCGCGACGGTCGGACGCGGATTCTCGCAGATCTCAATCAGCGCCCGCGCCAGTGGCTCCGCCGCGCAGCCGAGACGATGGCGGCGGCCACCTACGACGACTGGCTCGCGTGGCGGCGCGAGACCTGAGTCCATGTGTATACTGAAAACGTCATCCGTATTGATTAGCTGAAGGAATCGCCTGACGTCATTCTCGCGACGATCGCGCTGCTATTTTTTACTCTGGCCACCTTGGCCTCGCTATTCAAGTTGAACAGGCGCCCTGAAGCAGAGAGCACAGCGCTCGCGTCGGATGCTTCATCGGCAAACCGCAGCATCTAACTGCCTCGCTCTTGCGATATCCGCATCACCGCCCTGTTCGTTGATTTTCAACTTCGCCTTTCCTCGGCGGCAGAAAGATATCGCATCGTTGGGGTTCAGTCGGATGGCCTCGTTGAAATCTGCGATGGCTCGGTCATAGCTGCCTTTTTTCTCATAAGCCAAGCCACGGTTGCTAAAGGCGGTAGCGAGCTTGGGATCAAGTCGAATAGCTTCGGTGAAATCGGCGATGGCTCGGTCGTAGTCGCCTTTGTTGCCATAGGCGATCCCCCTGCCGCGAAAAGCTATTGCGTACGTGGGATCGAGTCGAATGGCCTCGCTGAAATCGGCAATTGCCCGGTCGTGGCTGTCTTTTCTCTCATAAACCAAGCCCCGGTTGCCAAAGGCGAGCGCGTAAGTTGGATTTAGTCGAATGGCTTCGGTGAAATCGCCTATGGCGCGTTCGTTCTCACCTTTGTTGCCATAGGCGACGCCGCGGCTAAGAAAGGCGAATGCGTATTTTGGATCGAGTCGAATGGCCTCGGTGAAATCGGCGATAGCTCGGTCGGAGTTGCCTTTTCTGTCATATGCTAAGCCCCGGTTGCCAAAAGGGAGCGCATAGTTTGGATTCAGCCGAATCGCCTCGCTGAAATCGACAATCGCTCGATCGTTGTCGCCTTTCGTCTGGTAGATTAAGCCGCGGCTATAAAAGGCAAGAGCGTACTTGGGATCGAGTTGAATGGCCTCGCTGAAATCGGCAATTGCCCGGTCGTAGTCGCCCTTCTTCTCATAGGCTAACCCCCTGTTCCTAAAAGCGAGAACCGACTTCGGATCGAGTTCGAACGGCTTCGCTGAAATCGGAGATTGCCCGGTCGTAGTCGCCTTTACTCCCATAAGCGATGCCTCGCTTGAAAGAAGCGAGACCCTCGTCGTTGGGGTTCAGTCGCATCGCCTCGCTTAAGGTCGCGATAGCTCTGTCGTAATTTCCAGCGTTGATATCTGTGTTGCTTTGGCTCACCAGCGTGACGTAGCGTGTTCGTGCCTCGGCTTCAGCTCGCTTGCGATCCTCCTCCGCCTTGAGAGAAGATAGTCGCTGCTGCTCGGCTTCTGCGGCGGCTGCTTTGGCTTTTTTCTCGTCCTCTGCCTTGGTCGCAGCGATCCGCTGCTGCTCGGCTTCTGCGGCTGCTGCTTTGGCTTTCTTCTCGTCCTCTGCCTTGATGGCAGCGATCCGCTGCTGCTCGGCTCCTTCAATGTTGTGTTTCACCTGCGCCTCCGCCGCAGTCTTTGCCTGACGTCCCTCCTGTGTGTTGACCTCCTGTTGCGTCTCCGCCCAGGGAGACCACTCCGAAAAGTTTATCGAAAAGAGCCCAACCCCGCCGAGCAGCAGGAGTACTGCCGCAGCGGCGCCTACGACCGCCTTCAATCGCCACGGGCGCTGCCAGCCGAACTCACCACCCAGGGCCTCATTCACTCTTTCGACCAGCGCCTCGGCATCCCGGCCAAAATGAAGTTGGCGGACCTCTACCGCCTGGCGGCGCGCGAGCGCTTTAAGAGAAGCCGGTAGTTCGCCCGCCTTCGGCATACGTGCCCCATCGACTAAAATAGGAATGACACGAATGTTGCGGGAAAGCGCTGTTGCGATCTCGATGGCGACGAAGTCGTCCGGATTATCGAGCCGTCGCCCTCCGTTCTCATCTTTTGCTTCCAGCCAGTGGGGACCGATAACCACCAGAATCATATTGCATGCAGCGACTTGGCTGTTCAGATGCGCCACGAAATCGACCCCAGCCGGAATGTGGTCGACATCCATGAAAATATTTTTCCGTCCGAATGTTTGTGACAATCGATCGTGCAATCGACCAGCAGTACTGATCGAATCTTCTCGGCGGTAATTTATGAAAATCGTACCCATGGGCGATCAGGTCCCTGAAGGTAACAAATTTTATCGCTGGGCGAGTTAAATCACTATTAGCTAGTTCACACTGGAGCAATTGAAGTGATGGAAAAAGGTAGTTGAGTAGTGTCTGGCTAGTTTCTGACCCATCGCGGACCTGGCGGATCTTCGAAAACCAATCACGGAATTGCGACGTACAAGGGGCCACTTAGTTGGCGTATAGTCCGGATCGATTTAAGTGAAAGCCAAAAGCCTCAGGTGCGAACGATGTTCGCGTTGCATCGTCAGATCCATTCATTTGCGACACGGTTCGTTTTTGGGATGGCAGTGGTGTTCGTGGTCACGCTCACTTGCGGGTCCGCTTCTCACACAGCAAAGGCCCAGGTGCGATTCGGCATTGGCGTCGGCGGGATTGCAGGAGGGATTGGCGGTGTTCTGCTAAACGATTCGTATGGAAGGCAAAAAAGCCAGCAAAGCGAACAATACGAGCGAAGCCAAAGCGCCACGGAACGTAATTCCAAAAAAAAGAACGCCAAAGCCAGAATTGAGAAACCGAAGAGGGATGACTTAAAAATCGCAAAAGATTCGTCGCCCAAAGCGAAGCCGTCCGAGCCCGTCGCTAGCGCGCCACAAACCACACCGCTGACGGCCGGAGCACCGCCGACGCCCAACAATTTTGGGGAATGATAGTTCGTCGCCGCCGTGAGCCAGTTTTAAATGGCTCGCCCATAGGGAGTGAGACAGCGGAGGCAGATCCCGCAGCCTACCATCCAACTGAATGGGACCGCATTACTGGAAACGATCTGCTGGAACACTGCGCTCCGGAGCCGGACTTTCTTTAGCCCGACGCTCTTGAGCGCGAGCACGATACTCTACAGGCGGCCTGCGCTGAGCTTGCTTCTGTGAATGCTGGGCGGACGTTTTGTCAGGGCCGGTGTAGAACTGGTTTGGCTCGCAGGTGCCACCTACTCCGCTGACCGTTGCTCGGCATTGCTCAATGGTGGTGAAACCGCAATTATTGCTGCCGTTCCGGTAGGCAGCGCACCATTTATAGGGATCGGCTGCAGCCGGACCGGCAATCAAAAACAAACATATCAGCGACCCGACGGCGATCACCAACCCGCAGGAGTTTTTGTTCACCGATCGCTTCACGAATGCGATTGGCTGAAACAACGTAGTTCCCACCGGAGGGCAAGGACCGCCTGTAGTGCGGTCAAGGTAACTGGCCCTGCCGAGTAGCGACAGCTTCATGATTCCCTCCTGGCACTGCGTTAAACTTTCAGTTTCTGCGCGTGACAAGGATTTAATCCGGGAAGCGAGGACTTTTCAGTCAAGCTTCGTCGCGATGGCAACATTATCTGCTTGCACGATCGGAAGTATACCAAACCTGCATCTAGCTGGCTTGCAAATGGTTGCCATCCAACCACTTGCGGTATGTTGATCATGAACGTTCCATTTTGACCAATCGAACGCCTAGAGGTGTTTTAATACCTGCCAGCCTCAAACGAGAATTTCCAAGAAATGCCGACAGGGGGAACAAAGATGCAGCGGGCTTTTGTTATCCGTCCCTTCGGTAAGAAGGCAGATGCCTCCGGTACTACGATTGACTTCGAGCACGTCCACGAGCACTTGATTGCTCCCGCGCTCAAGGATGCCGGGCTCGGCGGGGGAACAACTGGCGAGATCATCGACGCGGGCAATGTCCGCGAAGACATGTTCTCCCTCATTATCGAGGCCGATCTGGTCGTTTGCGATATCACCGTACACAACGCTAACGTTTTCTATGAGCTTGGCATCAGGCACGCGCTGCGGAAGCGGCGCACCGTGCTGATCAAAGGTGACCCCGTATTAGATACGACCCCATTCGACGTGCTGACGGACCGATACGTGCCTTACAATATTGGTGATGCGGCCGCCGCGCGCACTGCCCTAGCGTCTGCAATTAGAGCGACCCTGTTAAGTGACCGTGAGACTGATAGTCCTGTGTTCAAGATGCTCCCCGCCCTGCACGAAATCGATCCAGCGACTGTGAAGGCGATTCCAACCGATTTCACTGAGGAGGTGGCGCGCGCTCGTGTAGCGAAATCCGCAGGCTGGTTACGTCTGCTGGCGTCAGAGTTGGACGGCCAACGTTTTCAGTGGCCGGCACTACGGCTGGTGGGAAAGGCGCAGTGGGATCTGACAGACTACGAGGGCGCGCAGGAAACCTGGGAGCGAATCCGCGCCAACGATCCCGATGATATCGCTGCTAATCTCGCCCTCGGGAACATTTACGAGCGGCTATACCGAAAGACGCAGAAGGCCGAACTGTTAGAAGCGTCGAACCAAGCTATTGTTCGCGTCCGAAACAGTGAGAAAGCCTCGGCTGACCAACGTGTCGAGGCCCTCACCTTGGAGGGACGCAACGAGAAGACGCTGTGGCGGCTGGAGTGGGACAAATTGGACAACGTTGCCGAGCGCCGGAGTGCGGCCACCAACAGAATGCTGCGCAAAGCCTACGAGGCTTACCGAAAGGCCTATCTTTTCGATCTGAATCACTACTGGTCGGGGCTCGCGGCATTGCAACAAGGGACGATAACGCTGGAGCTGTCGAAAGAGGAGATGTGGCAGGACGCGTTCGATAATGTCGACCAAGCGCTGGCCTATCGGGTTGAACTAAAGCGACAGCTTGAAGCGCTTCGCCCCATCGTATCTCAGGCGATCGAGGCGGCCCTCGCTCGGATGTCCCGCAATGACCAGAATCGCGTTTGGGCCGAAATCAGCGCTGCGGACCTTCTGTTTCTAGTCGAGGAGCGCCCAAGCCGAGTGATCGAAGCCTATAGAGAAGCGGTTCCAAAAAATGGGTTCTTCGCCTGGAATGCCGCGAGAGGACAGTTAGAGCTCTTCACAAAGCTCGGTTACAAGATCGAACTCGCAAATAAGGTCATTTCGACGATCGACACGCTCGTCGTGCGGCCCGAGGTTGACGACATTGGCGGCCTGCACGTGGTCATTTTTGTGGGTCATCGCATCGACGAAGCTGGCCGCGCCGTCCTTCGTTTTCCCCGCGATCGCGAACCTCAGGCGCGCAATCTGATCCGCGAAGCGTTATCGAAGGCGAAAAATGGTTGGAGGCGTATGGAGGTTTTGACGTCCGCAGCTCCTGGGAGCGACATACTCTGCCATGAAGTTTGCTCGGAGCTCGGGATTGACAGCATTGTGTGTCTGCCGATGCCCGAGGACATCTATGCCCGTTTCGCCTTCGGCGATTTCGATTACTGGCGCTCGCGGTACCTTGAGCTGATTGGCCGGCGTCCGCTTCTCCAGCTCAGCAACCAGGAAGGGTTGCCGCGATGGCTCGAAGGCAGCGGCATTGATCCTTGGGAACGCGGAAATAGGTGGGTGCTTGAGATGGCTCGGACGCGCCGCGCCAAAAAAATCACTTTGATCGCACTGTGGGACGGCAAGGCCATGGGTGACGCGCCGGGTGGTACCGCACAAATGGTGCAGATAGCGCGGAAAGCGGGAACGGTTGATATTGTCCGCATCGATGCCGGTCAACTTCTGTCCTGACCCGTTGCCGGAATTTTGGAAGCGGCACGGCTTCGCAGATTGCAGCGTCCTTACGGCCGACTAAGGATGGCCGGCAAAGTAGAGTCTCTCCAGATATTTTGGCGTGCCTGGCTGGTAATAGCGAGCTTTCCACGAGTTGTCCGGGACGAGGAATGATCGTGCGCTCTCTGGACCGGTCGCAGCTCGCGCACGTACAAGACCACGAAACTGGAAGTGATTAAAGAGGCGCATGAACTCCGACAAATAAATGTCCGCGACTCGCCTGTCCCCTCGGATCACCAACATATTTTCGTCGTTCTTGCGTGTCGATGCGTCGCTGAAATTTGCGGAACCGGTGATCACTAGGGGATCCTCCCCTAGCGGATCAATAATCATGTATTTCGTATGAATGTATTTGACATGAGCGTTCAGCCCGGTGAGGTGCTCTTCCATCCATCGTTCGAACTCGTTGTGAGGTAGGATGTTGGCGACCGCCAACTCGTTGAGAGGAGATGCGTTCAGTAGGTCCATGTCCTTATCTGCGCTTTCCAACAGAACGTAACGAAGATAAGGCTTAGGATGCTCGAGAACTTCTTCGAAAAGGTCGTTGACACCAAACGCTGCGGTGAGAAAGACCGCGGTGTTGGCCTTATCCATCAGGCGCGCATACCATCTCAACAGGTCCAGATTAGACCGCGGACTAAACGCCGCGCCTGTGCCAACCGCAGGGAGTTCATCGGGGATTGCGAAATTCTCCTCGTTCCAAGGCCGGATTTCTTTCATTTCCGGATCTTCATGCAATTCCTCCCAATATTTGAAGTAGGTGGTAGCGACATCCTTGTCTCTCACAATGTGACCGCAGTTTGAGTGCCCGAAAATGCCTCCGTCTGTGAAGTTCGTCGACCCCGTCCAGACCTCGACCGGCTCTCCATTGTGGAGCAGCACAATGAACTTGTTATGAGAAATTGCACTGCGACTTTTGGTTCGTGGAGTCACGAGATCTTCAATTCTGGCTTTGCGAATTGCCTCCCAATTGGCGTCAGCCGGACCGTTTGTTTTTACCCGTGCGTCGAAAACGATCTTCACATCCGCTTCTGAGGCCGCAGCCTCTCTGAGCGCGTTCAGCACAGCTCCCTGCTGGAGTTCATAAGCGGCGACACGAAGGCCCCAGTCAGGACCGTTGGCTTTGTGGATGAAATCGAGCATGGCTCGAAAGAGGCCGCGCGACAGCCACCGGAAGGCCGCACGATCGGGGACGTCCGATGGGCGGCGATCGCCAAATTTTCTGACATAGGCCTGCGAACCGGCAACGCCGCGGTTGAAGTAGACCGCGTGCTCCCCCTCATCCTCCTTCTCCGTCGCAATTCGTACCTCGACAGTTTCAGATGCGTGCAACGCCCCCGGCTCACCCCGCATCGCGACGACCCTGTAGGTGTACTCGTGACCGTAGCGTGTCGTAAAATCGCCCCAGAAAAATCCCTGGATCGGGTGGTGCTCGGTCGAAACCATGCGTTCTTCTACAGGCACGTCGGGGAACACCTTGAGCGCCTGCAACCATGAACGTGAGTTGCCGTGGCCATGCTCGATCCGCTCAATCCCAAAGCCCAGCACTCCTTCGCTGGCAGCCTCCTCCATGTCGATGCCAAGCAGCACGACGTACGCGCCAGCGATTGCATGCACAGAAAGTGGACCGGTCTTGTTGTAGGCTCGCATTCTTCAGGCCTGCTAGCTGAGATGTTTCCGATCTACTCGGGCTGATTAACTCCCTCGAGTTGGGCTCCAGCCGCGGCTCCTTGATCAAGCTTCCAGAGCAGCCAATCGTCATTGGGCCCGAATTTTTGTAGATGGCGGTCCCATTTCAGAGGAAGCTGTTGGTTCAGGCTTTCTAGGAATGGCAGGAGCGGTTTCTGTGGCGGCTCTGCATCTTCGCGATCGTCCATCTCGACGCGTTGCCACTTGAAGCGGTCTCTGTACTGCGCGAAACCAAAACCATCAAAGAAGTGCTCGCCACCGATTAGCGGCATATACCAAAGACTCGGAGAACCGTCCGGGTTTTCTTTGATCGGAATCTGTACTTCGAGATCCTTAAGCATCCTAGAACCTTCGCTATCGCCCTTTTTTGCCAGATGGTCCTGCAAGCGGGCGAGCGCTGGAAACTTTACTGGTGGACTGACGAACAGCACGGGCTTCCGCTCCGATCGACATAGGATGATCTCGTGCGGCGTCCCAACGCTATAGACGTTGGTTGGGACGTAGGCGACGATGAAGTCGCTTGTATCGACCATGCGTAGGTCCATGTGCAGCGCGGGCCAGAAATGGTCAGCGCAGCTGGCCCGGGCATTCGCGCCCTTCTCCGAGGGGTCAAAACTCCATTGGGCCCGAACCTTGGCGGTTGTTTCATCCTCTCGTCCGTACTCCTTCAGTCCCTGTATCTCCGGCTTGAACCAAGGATCAAACACCGTGACTCCGAACTCCTGAAGAAATTCGCTGACACGGTTGCGCCAGCCGAACTTCTTCTCAGCTTCTCGCGACGCGACGAAATCCATTGGACCCGAAAGATATACGCGCGCGTTGCGCAGCAAATTCGGTTTCTCCATTCTTCCCATTGACGTCACTCCCCTCGGCTTTTCCGATCCTCGGTGTCCGGTCACCACGCTGCAGTTACCCCCCGGGGGAATTGCAGGTTAACAAAGTCTGATTGAGCATTCAGTGAAAGCCCGGCGTACGGCTCAAGCAAGTTTGGCGGCACGCGCAGGCGGCGAGCCGCCGACGCGTGCACAAGATTTGCTACAGCCTCGAAGTGATGCGCCGGGCCTGTGGCGGTCGCCGTCGGCGAATGGTCCCACCAAACCACCCAATCGGTGGTCGCGGAGAAGATGGCTGCATCGAGTGACCGTGGGTCCGCCTGCACCCGGCGGGCGGCCTTCGCCACGCCCGCCAGAAAGGCGTCGGACCCTATGTCAGCCTTCCGGGTTCCTACAAACAGGCGGCAATAGCCGTTCTGCCAATCTATGGATCGCTCGAAGAGGTGATAGGGCTGGTCGGGCGTGATCTCGTCTGCTGCAAGCAATTTAGGGAACCCGCTGCGGCTGGCCGGCATATCGAAAACTAACTCGTGTAGCTCGCTGTATGCTCGGCCACCGACGCTCCGTTTCGCTTCGTGGTAGCACTCCTGCGTGCGGTAGAAGACCAGGGCGACCTCGTCCGGAATCGTGCTTTCCTTCGACTCCGGCAGGACGGCGGGAAGATAGGCTGTTAATCCATATTGGCGTTGCATTTGGACTGTAATCGGCATGAAGAGCTGTCCGAGGCGCTCGACGAATATGTCCCGCCGAACGCCGGTTTTCTTGCGGCCTCGGAAAACCCGAACCGAATCCGCAGGTACGGGTCGCGGTGTGCGGCGGTTGCGATCAGCAACCTGGGACTTCGTGTCATCCGCGGTGCCTATAAGGTGTCGCCAGCCGCGCACCAGCAACTCATTCAATGTCTCCAGCGCAGCCTGAGACTTTGCAGCTTCGCCTCCGCTCGCTACTAAATTCGTAGTGAACGTTCCCAGCTCGCGGGCAAGGCCCTCGTCCAACTCGCGCATTCGGCTGGACAGAAATCCGCCTTGAATGATCGCGTGCATGCGCCGCACTCCGAACTCGGTCGGTTCGTTTTCGGCCGCCAGCCGAGGGTCTTGTTGGAACTGGGCGGTGACGGCTATTTTCGCGGCCGTGCTCGACGTGCTGAAAATGCCAAACACGCGTCGTCGTGCCAGGTCGAAAGCCTGCGCCGCGGTGATGCCTCCCGACCACAGGATCTTGACTCCCAACAACTCGCTATAGTCGCGAAGTGCTTCGATCTGATCGGGAGTAAGCACCCCGTCGGGACTATCGCTTGCGTGCACCAGCCTGCGCGGGTTCACGCGGTCCGGGGCGTCGAATAGAACGGTTGTCGCCCCAGCTCCTCGGGCGGCCTTCAGCCATCGACGGGCCGCCACTTCGCACTGCCCCACGTCGAATGCTTCTGTGGCAGTTAACAGAGGAGTATCTACGTAGAACGCCGGGATAGCTGTCCAGCCGCTCGTCCATCGAGTTATTAGCTCGATCACCTGCGCTTGCTCTTCGAGCGTGAGGGGAAGGAGGCCGTATTTGCCGGCGTCAAACCCGTTGGCTCGAGCCGCTTCAAGTCCAGTCCAGATAGTCCGCGCTGCTGAGTCCACGTCCACTTGGTATCGTGGCCTCAAGCGCACACCGCGCGCGGTCGCGAACTTTAGCAACCGGTTCGATGCCGGAACGCTGAGGACATTGAGCAGTCCTTGAGCGCCCCACCGTCGGCGGGCATAAGGAAGTTGAGCGCCGTCAATCGCAACCTCCGGAAATCCGAGGTCGGCAGCTGCAGCGATAATGGCCTCGCTTTGCTCTAGCTGGGCTTCGGTGGTGATCTGCTCGTTGAAGGAGATGAGAACCGATAGCTGATGGGTATCGGGAGGGCCGATCTCGCCCTTTTTTCGGGCTTCATCCAATTTCAAGGCGAGGGCAGCGAGCCGCGTGCAATCCGCCCCTGGCTCGACTTGCAACCGGACCGTCAGAGGTCGCGGTCGGCGGTCGGGAGTGTCGAGGAATTGATGAAACGCAGCGATGACAGCTTCGGCGGACTTCTCCAGTGTCGGAAACTCAGGCAATTGCCCGGTCAGCCGGACGTTGATGCGAGTGCCGACGTTGGTCGTCAGGAGAAGCTGTCCTGCAGCTCCGGCTGAAAGCGCATCGTATTCGGGCGGACCAATGGGCACCTCGCCGGCGCTGGTCATCCGTTCCCCGTCAAGGATGACACCAAGTCGAGAGCGGCTTGAAGCGCCCGCGGCCGATTTCGCCGACGAGAGCGCCGCGTCGAGGACGACCGCGCTAGCGCTTCCTTCATCACTGACAGCGAACAGCGGGCCGTACTGATCACTATCGTATTCAGCCAGGAGCGCCTTCGACCGCGGCCGTTGAGATTTCCACATAGCTGCTGTCATCGTCCGCCTTGCGATCGGTTGAGCGTCAGCGAGCGGTGGTGTCATTGCACCGGCACAAAAGGAGACATTCATTCAACCAGAACGCCGCGTTGCCGCAAGCCCTTTGCAGCTTGATGCGATCGGCACAGAATCCGACGGGTCTATGTGTCTGAGAGGATTTTAGTCGATCTGGAAGGAATACCAATATGGAAAAGGCAGAAAAATTTGTGCGACTAAAGAGATTGCTGACTCAAATCGCGCCGGGAAATTCCATCGAGGCGGTATCTCGGCCTGACGCCGACGCAATCGACCGCGAGGGATTCGAAAGCTTGGGACCTGGCAATGTCGCCGCAGCAGAAGCGGGATTGCAAAAACTAGCGGAGGATCGCGTCCAGGAAATTACGCCGAGCGAAATGCTCGGCTTGGAGGCAATCGTGCTTCCAAGAAATCGGCCCGTGGCGTTTGTCCGCGGCGACTCGTACGACGATCTTGACGGCCCATGGGTTAGCCTCAATGACGACCTCATCAAAAAGCGGATTGCTTCACTTCTTCCTCTGATAGGGCGTGTTGAAGTGCCGAGTTCTCCGATATTGCCGTACGCGGGAACAGGATTTGTGGTAGGCCAAGGGCTGATTGCAACAAATCGGCATGTTGCCCAGCTGTTCTCTCAAGGTCTCGGGCTCACCATTCGCTACCGCGCGGGTGACGCGGCGATCGATTTCAAACGACAGATCGATGCCCCCGACGACGACCGCACCGCCTATTTGTCGGTTCGCGCCGTGGAAATGATCCACCCCTATTGGGACTTGGCTCTTCTCAGAGTCGACGATTTACCGACAGATCGTATGCTTAGATTGTCGGTGAAATCACCGGAAGAACTGCTCGACCACAATGTTGTCGTGATCGGCTATCCGGCGAGGGACGAGCGAAACGATGTTGCGCTTCAGGACCGCATATTCAACAGAACATACAACGTGAAACGGCTGCAGCCAGGTGTGATCAGGGCACGCGCCAAAATTCAAAGTTTCGAAAATACGGTCAATGCCCTGACCCACGATGCTTCGACGCTGGGGGGAAACTCCGGATCCGCAGTCATCGAAGTCGACACCGGAGAGGTTGTCGCGCTGCACTTTGCCGGCGAGTATCTTAAGGCGAACTACGCGGTGCCGATGCACGAACTGGCGCGGGACAGCCGCGTCGCATCGCGACTGAATTTCGAAGGAACACTTCCACCGACTAACGACTGGGCGCCGGCGTGGCGTTCCGTGGAGGGGACCGACGACTCGGCCAGCGCCGCAGCGCCTCCACGGGCGGAAGAAGCCGTCGTTGTCGATCCAGACTATAGCAATCGGCCGGGATACGATCCAAGCTTCCTCGAGACCATTGATGTGCCGCTGCCTCGCGTTAGCAAGGCGATGGAGCAAGACACTGCACAAGTGAGATCGGATGCGCAGAAGAACGGTGATCCGTTCGAACTCGCTTATTATCATTACAGTGTCTACATGAATAAACGCCGTCGTACGGCTTGGTTCTCTGCGGCCAATATCGATGGTGATCATCGCCCCGATATTGGTAAACGGCGCGGGGACCGTTGGTACACGGATCCTCGTATTTTGAGATCGGAGCAAATCGGGCAGGAAGCCTTCGAGCCAGGAATTGATCGCGGCCACTTGACCCGGCGCCAAGACACCGCTTGGGGCAGCGATGTTGCCAGCGCTACCCTGGCAAACAACGACACATTCCACTTTACCAACTGTTCCCTGCAGGCTTCTCCCTTCAATCAAGGTAAGGACCGTTGGCAGGGCCTGGAACAGTTTCTTTTGGAGCAACACGCGAAGAAGGAACGAAGACGCTTGGTCGTCATCACCGGCCCGCTATTCGCAGCGAACGATCCGGTATACAAAAATGATCGAATGAACTACTCGGTGCGGTGTCCGTTGCAGTTTTGGAAGATATGCGTCCTGATTAGACGCGACGGCACACCATCAGCCACTGGATTCGTGCTCGGACAAGAGGACATCCAGAATCTGCCAGGCTTCGAGGAAGCTTTCGACGTAGCGGCTACCCAGATCAGGGTCGCCGATCTGGAAGAGCGTACCGGTCTGGATTTCGGCGATCTCAAGAAGTTCGATCATTTCGCCGCTGGCGGGGTGCCGGGAACGCTGGAGCTGCCTGGCGTCGAGGGAATGGTTAGGCGCGCGAAAATTGTTAGGAATGGCAGCGATATCGTCGTGTGACGATTTCGTCAGGCGCTCGTCGCCAGGGCAAGAGCAGCCAAAGGGCGCAAGTTAAGCTAACTTTGGCTCGGTAGAGAGGCGTAATGGAGCCGAAACAATATCTCACCGAACTCGAGTTGGCTTTAGGACAATATCGCTTCGGTGAAGTCCGAGCCCTTACCGATCAGATTGACCCGGCTAGCTTCGACTTGCCGCAAATCAAAAAAGCGCTGCGTTTGATCAGGCGCAAGCGCCGGTTCGCCGACCTAGAGCACGCAGCCAGCCTGTTCGGCATGGCTGGGAAAGAGGACCCCGTCATTCGGCGAGAATGGTGCCAGTCGTTGCTTGACCAAGGACGCGTTCTGCAGGCGTTGGCCGCCTTGAATTTGATGTCTCAAAAGTACTCCGACGAACCAGTGGAAGGTCCAGAAATCCGAGGCTTGATAGGGCGCGCCTATAAGCAGCTGTTTGTTGAGGGCGGTGATGCAGAAAACCTAAGAGCAGCGATTAGCGCTTACCGTTTTGATTGGGAGCGTCGTCAGGGCGACCATCGGTGGCATGGCATCAATCTTGTTTCGCTGCTTTCACGGGCGAAACGCGATGGCATTTCCGTAGATAGGGCTCTGGATGAGGCTGAAATCGCGCAGCAAATCCAAGATGACATTGAGGAACAGGGAGCGACCGGAATTTGGGACTATGCGACGAGTATGGAGGCTTGCGCTCGTTCAGCAGGACGAGCGCGCCATTCTGGCCGCAGCGAAAAAATATATTCAGCATCCGGATGCCGACGCGTTCGAACTCGCCAGTACGATACGTCAACTGAAGGAGGTCTGGAGTTTGGAGGGGACCGACATCGGAAATAAGCTCTTGCCGGTCTTGGAGTACGCCGTGCTTCAGCGAGAGGGCGGCTCGGTTCATCCAATGCAACTCGGCAAGGTCCCGGTTGGAGAGGGTTTTGAGGCAGTTTACGGCACCGAAGCGACGGTTAAGCTGCAATGGATCGACACTCTTTATCGATGCTGCACGGCCATTGGCCGCATCAGCAATGCCGCAACCGGCGACCCCACTGGAACGGGCTTTCTTATGTCGGGGGCGGACCTTTGCTCGGGTTGGGGAAACGGTCCGTTTTTTTTGACCAATTCCCACGTTATTAGCCTGGATCCGGTGGATGAGGCTCCGTTGCGTCCATTGCAGGCGGAGATCGAATTTACCCGGCTCAACGGCCGCCCGCGAGTAAGGCTGGGAGAACTCGTTTATAGCTCGCGCCGCATCGCAGATGGACATCTCGATCTTGCGAATCATTGCGCCGCCAGACTCGGGCAAACTCGAGCTCTGCCCTACTCTGGCGAAAATTAGCGGCACCTCAATGCAACGCGTGTACGTAGTCGGCCATCCTAAAGGCCAAGAACTCGCAGTTTCGCTGTACGACAACAGCCTTGCCGAATGTTCACAGCAGTATGTTCGCTACCGAAGCCCCACTGAAGAGGGTAATTCTGGATCGCCCGTCTTAGATCGCCAACTGAGCTGCTTCGCCATCCATCATCGCGCGTTGAAAGAGAAACAACTGAATGAAGGGATCGCCCTGGAGGCGGTCATCCGCGCCATCGCGCAGCAGAGGTCGTGAAGGGTTTCCCGTTGCGGTGCTTGTGCCCCGATCTGCGCGGCCAGCGCGCAAGAAGCAAATCTGCCGACAGTCGCGGTGCTATCCTACCTAAAGATCTGGCGCAGTTGAGATGAATTTGAAGCGTCCGTGCGCCATCAATTAGCGCCGCACACGTCGCGCCGGCACGATGCTACCGTCGGATTGGCTCCCCACTCTGTCGCACGGATTGATTTGGCGGACGCGATTTTTGGAAGAGACAAATCATTAGAGGCTGGCGAGCTCGAATTGATTAAAATCGATACGGGAGTACAGTAAAGTTTATTACGCACTTGTCTTCAGGATCAAAGGCTCAGGGTCCGCATCCGCTACGGCGTGACAGCTTAACGGAGTAGCAAATTCTTGCCTCCCGTCAGCGCACAAGATCGCAAAGAGATTGCCGTACAATTGCTCACTATGGGTGCGGATGACGATTATTTATCTCCGCAACGCGAGGTGACGCCGTCGACGTTAGCTTTAGTACCTGCGATCCCCTTCCCTGATGAACGTGCCGCTAGGCACCTCAGGACTATGCCATCTGTGCGCTTGGCAATTTGAACGTGGATTTCGAGATTCGCGATTGAGCCGCCTTGCAACTGGGCGGGCCGGAAGATCAGACGGAGTGTCGAATATGATGTCTCTGTTTACAAGAAGGAAAGTGATTGGTTTGTTTCGCTTGGTGGGGCTCGCAGTCCCGTTCAAGTTTTCGCCTCTCCTTGCGGCTGAAACTCAAGCCGCCACGAATACGCCAGATGTGCACCTACTGAGCCAAGACGCTCGGCCTCCCCCGTCGGTCCCTCTGCAAGATGCCCGGCTTTGCGCCCCAGCCAGTGACCGCCCCAGGTCTGATTCAAACTTGCCGAATGTGAATTGGGTGCGGGGCAACGAGGCACGCGCCGAGTGGACTTGGGCGGCGCAGCTCGCCGACAACCCCGAAGCAGTTCCTAACAACCTCGGGAGGTATTTGGTCCAGATACCAGGAGTACTCGAAAAGCAGCTTGATTATTCCACCACTCTTATCTTCGACACGCCCTCGTTCCGAAACGGTGTTCAGATATCGGGGTTCGTCGACCGCGTAACGAAGGAGCTTGTAACCAATGCGATCGCCCAGAGGCGGAGAGCGTGGTACACGATGACGCATCATGCCTTTCTGGGCATGCAAACCGCACGTCGTTATGGCACCGCCCCTGACAAAATGGCGCAGAAGATGCTGCACCTCGACGCCCCGTCGACGCCGGGTATCTTTGAACGCCATGAACGCGCAGCGTTGATTTTCGCAAACAAGTTCGCCACGGACCCGCAGTCTTACAGCGATCAGGATTTTGCGGAGTTCCGCGCCGCTTTTGGTGAATATAACCAGAATGTCTTCGCATCCGTGGAGCGTCCATTCCTTCAGCTTCGCGCAGCGCGTGAAGCCGGAGCCCAAGCGCTTGTCGATGCCAAATCAGCCAACGAAGCGGATGCGCTCGCGCGAAAAGCCGCAGATAGCGTTCCTACAACAATGCCAAAGGATCTTCTCGCGCGGAAGATTAATAGCCAGTTCGTCGAGCTTTGCTTTCACGGTACGCTGTTCGTCGGCCTAGCCGGTGTGTTTTCCGCTCTAAACATTCCCGACGAGGGACCGATGGACGGCGCCCTTCAGCCGGCGTACCCCCCTGAGTTCATTAAGAAGCTCAACGGTCTGCTCGCTGCCGGATCGAACGGGATCGGCGAGATCGTACCGCCCCCCGTCATTCCGCCGACCGAGGCAATTGCTGCTGGCCGCGTAAAGGTTGGGCCCGCCCCACTGAAAGGAGCTCGCATCCCACTGGCGTCCTATGAGTTAAATCCTGACCGCGACTTCGGCATAACTAAGGGCGGACAGAGCCTCGCCGCGTGGGGCTGGGGCCGCGGCGCGCACCAACCTGGCAGCCTGGTGCATGCGCTGCAGCATCTGCCAGACGCAGGTCGCGAGGAGGCTTTTTACTCGCTGGCTCTCATGTTCAACGAAGACCAGACTAGGAACGGCGTGCTGGTGGCCGGCTTTGTCGACCGCGTACTCAAGGAACTCCTGGTCCAGAAAGTCTACCGGCTCAGCCGCTCCCGCTATGGTTTGGAGCACCACACGGTATTCGCCTACGATGAGTTCCTTCGGCATTACAGCGGCGGCGGATATAGACAGCCGGGAACGAGCGACGCTGACGCGCGGCGAGCAACCGAACGGGCGCTAACAGAGTGCACAGAAAAGCTTTTGTATCTCCATGAAGCAAATAAGCACCCAGAGAAATATTCACCCGTCGAACTCGCGGCGTTCGCGTGGGTGGATTCAGTCATCCTGAGACCTCACGAAGCTTACCGGCTTGAACCCGCATTGCGCCAAGCTTTGAAGAATCAGGATGAGGCCGAAATTGCGGCTGGGACGCGCTGGCTCGACATGGCGGGAGGCGTGACGCGCGACGACGCTATCAATCGTTTGCTGGATCATCAAATCGCAGAGCTAGCAATGTTTGTCTCACACATGGACGGCATCGGACGTGCGATGACGATGATGCAGCTGGAAGTGGAAGAACCTGTCCAAATCATTCGCGGCAGGGTTGGTCCGAGCGGCGGTATCATTCCAGAATTGGACAAAGACGGACAAGTGATCCCGACCGGGTATTTCAACAACCGACCTGGCTTTCATGCACTGATGCAAGGGGTGGGTGTCGACGAAAGAGTCATGACACTCAATGAGCTTTTCGCAAATCCCAAATTGAACGTCGAAATCACACGTCAGCTCGAAGCGGGGCAGAAGTCAGTCTCGATTTCCGGCAATGACGCGGCAAAGACTGGAGAGTTCTGAACGTTTGATTCCGACGTTTTCCACCTCGTTAAAGATAGCGCGGCGCGCTCGAGGTGATGGTTGTGTAATCGTTCTCCGCAGATCTACGTCGGTAAAACGAATATATTTTTGCAACACGGCTATCTGAGTGACTTGAGAGCAAGGGAACGCCATGCCGGTAAACCAGCACGTCACGCCTGTCGTCGTGACGTTCCGCGAGATTGAGAAGGCGCTCACCGGCCAGGAGGCGCTGGGCAACATCCGCGAAGTGGCCAGCCGCGACACCCAAGCCTCGCCGGCCGAGCGAGCCGCCGTGATGGCAGCGGTGGGCGACGTACTCAATGAACTGCGCCGGGCCGAGCACAAGCAGGGCGCGCGAGTGCTCACCACCCCGCATCACCCAGCCGCCTCGCGCCTGCAGAGCCTCGTCGCTTCCGGCGACGCTGCCGACCTCAAGTTCGAGCCGCTGCCGAGTGGCGGACTGGAGGCGAAGTTCGACACCCACGACTGGTTCGGCTGGGCCACGGTGGCATGGGCGAAGCTCAAACATCTTGTTCCGCATCCGATGCTGCGCCCGAAGACCGGCGTAGCCGAGCCGTTCCCGGCCGCCGGCCGCATCGCGCTGCTCGGCGACTGGGGCACTGGCCTCTACGGCGCGCCGGAAATCGCCAACGCGGTGCGCCGCGATCCGGACCCCTTCGTCATGCTGCTGCATCTCGGCGACGTTTATTATTCGGGGACCGACACCGAGGTGCAACAGCGCTTCCTCGATGTCTGGCCGTCGCGTAGTGGAGCCGTGAACCGCGCGCTCAATTCCAATCACGAAATGTATTCTGGCGGCGATGGCTATTTCGGCCTGACGTTGCCGAAGTTCGCGCAGGAAGCGAGCTACTTCGCCCACCAGAATCAGCACTGGACCCTGATCGGGCTCGACGTCGCCTATCACGATCATGCGATCGACGACGAGCAGGTGGCGTGGCTCAGGAGCGTCCTCGCAAAGGCCGGCGACCGCAAGGTGGTGCTGTTCTCGCACCATCAGCTCTATTCGCATTTCGAGAACCAGGGCACAAAGCTGTTCGGCCATCCGGGATTCGGCGAGATCCTGCGCAATAAGCGGATATTCGCCTGGTACTGGGGCCACGAGCATCGCTGCGTGCTGTTCGAACAGCCTGACCAGAATTTCGGACTGTTCGGCCGCTGCATCGGCCACAGCGGCATGCCCGAGAGCCGCGACGCCACCCGGAACCTGCCGCGCGCGACCGAAAAGATCTACGAGCGGGCGGAATGGCGGCATAGCCCCGACCAGACCCGCGAGGGCAATCCGCTGCCCAGCGCAGTGGTGTTAGAAGGGCGCAACGAGTTCATCAAGAACGAGGAGGACAAGTTCACGCCGCACGGCTACGCGGTGCTCACCCTCGACGGCCCAATGCTCAAGGAGCAGGTGCTCGACCCCACCGGCCAGGTTATTTACGAGAAGCAGCTGGCCTCGTAGTCCCATGCCGATCGACCGCAAGCTCGAACTGGTGCGCGACCGAGCCGTCCGGGCGCTGGGCAATCATCGGGTGGACCAGGCGGTAGCGAAGATCCGCGCCATCATCGGTCCGCGGAACATTCCTGACAGCGAGTCGCTCGCCCAGTCAGCGCTTGACAAGCTTCACCGCGGCGAGGTGCCGTCCGCCGACGAGCTTGCTGCACTGGAGATCGTTGTGCGCCTGCTGCGGCCGGTAGTGTTCTGCCAAGATGGCATGCTCGACGATCTGCCCGACCGTCCCGATCAGAACCTGCAACCGCAGGAGCTCAAAGACCTGTGGAGCACGTTCCGCAACACCGTGAAACCTTTTGTCGGCTCAATCGGGCGCATCGAGACCAAGTCGGGAACGCACGTCGGCACTGGCTTCTTGGTGGCTGAGAATGCACTTGCGACCAATCGGCACGTACTTGGTGTGCTCACCTTCGGCTCCGAGGTGCTCGTGCCCGGCGCCGCGCGGGTGGTGTTCCGGCAGGAGTACGGCAGCACCAACAAGCCGGGCGACATCGTATCGATCGACGGTGCGCTCGCCATCCATTCCCGGCTCGATATGGTCCTTCTCGCGGTGGTCCGCCAGGATCGGCCGGTGCTGGAGATCGCGGAGTCGGCAATGAACGAAGGCGACAAGGTCGCGGCGATCGGCTATCCGGGCGACGACCCGGCCAACAACCCGCTGTTCCTCGCCGGGGTTTTCAAGGGCAAGTTCGGGGTCAAGCGCGCCGCCGTCGGCGAGGTGCTGGACGGCACGGAATCGCCGCTCCTGTTCCACGACTGCTCGACCACCCACGGCAATTCCGGCTCACCGATCTTCTCGCTCAGGAGCGGCCGGGTAACCGCCCTCCATCGTGCGGGTTTTTTCATGTACCGAAACGAGGCGGTGGACGGCGCCAGCCTGCGCAAGTTTGTCGCTGACAACAGGCCGTGAGGCGATCGTGGCGGTCCGCGCGCTGATCATCGCCGTCGAGCACTACCCAAGGGTGGTGGGCGGCGGCATTGCCAAGACACTGCCGGGGACGCTGCAGGCCGGCCTCAGGTTCAAGGACTGGCTGCTGAAGAAGTGGAAGCAGGAAAAGCGGAACGGCGCCGACTCGCAATTGATCTTTTGCTCCGAGCCGGTGCAGCCCGGCGATTCCGGCGCGAGCAGTAGCGAAATCCGGATGGCGCTGCTCTCCCTCAAGGAGAGGGGGCAGAGCGCCACCGAGGAGCTTTACGTGTTTTTCAGCGGCCACGGCTTCTCCTTCTTTGACAAGCCGGGCAGCCGCGCCGACATCCTGATTACGTCCGACTTCGAGCAGCCGGCGCTGTCGCCGCAGTGCTGCCTAAATCTCGACGAGATGGTGCTGTGGCTCCGCGGCCATCTCGGCCCCGGGCGCCACTACTATTTCGTCGATTCCTGCCGCAACCCGCTCACCACCAAGCAGATCCAGATCGCGGGGTTGTTGCCGATCGATCCCCAGGCCTCCGGCGACGCCTCAACCTTCCTGCTGCAGTCGACCGTCGAGGGGGCGACCGCCGCCGTTGGCGGACCGTTTCCCGCGGCACTGCTCGACGGCCTGCGAGGCCGCGGTCGGGCGAAGACTTGGGACGCGAAGGTCAGCGACGCGATGTTCGTGCGCTACGACACGCTGCGCAGCTATCTCAAGGGCGCAGCCGCTCCCGACCAGCAGATCACCAGCAAGACGGCGGGCACCGACGGGGAGAGCGACGCCATT
Source organism: uncultured Alphaproteobacteria bacterium (assembly GCA_963743405.1). Taxonomy (GTDB): domain Bacteria; phylum Pseudomonadota; class Alphaproteobacteria; order Rhizobiales; family Xanthobacteraceae; genus Pseudolabrys. The sequence goes on from CAVUPX010000002.1 coordinate 114,952, forward strand.
CTCGCCGTCCTGCGCCCCATTCCGCTCTCCAAGTGCAACATCAAGATCGACGCGCCATTGCCGGTGAAAGGCGAGATCATGTACCGGCGGGGACGCTCGAAAGTGGACGAGCACCAGCCACTGCGTGGCAACGCGAACCTTCTCACGCTGGAGTTCGAGCCGGACGACTACACGGTGGCGGTCCGGTTGGACAGCGGGCCGATCAGCCCGAGCGGTCCTGTGTCGGTCGAACTCTGGGAGGACCAGACGCTGGAGTTCCACGGGGTGAAGGAGAAGGAAGAGACGCTCTCTGCGCCGCCCGATCTCGCGGGTACGGCATCGGCGGATGTCGATTTCGTGGTGCCCGGCCGCACCGCTCTCAACCTGCGCAACGTGTTCACCGGCGAGGAGACGCGCATCGACAACTCGCGGCGAGCACGCCTGCCGGCCGGACGCTATCTGGCGACGCTGAGCAGCGCCGCCACTCCCAACATAGTGCGCCGGGAGATCGAGGTTCCGAGGGGTGAAGCCGTGTATGTGAACCTCGGAGAATGGCAGCAGAGCGCGCCGCACCGTGCGATCGCCAGGCAGCTGCCAGTGTACCCGGACGGCCTGGATTTTTCCGAAACGCTCGGCGGTCGGATCAGCGATCCGGATCTCGACCTGTGGCTGGCGCTGATCGGCGGCGGGCGGATTCTCGGGTCGACCGGCAACTATTCCAAGCTCTCGGGGTTTCCGCTGCACGACTTTTTCGGTGAGGGACCGGGCGCTTCGCCCGTCTACGTTCTGGCCGGCTTCGAGAATGTCGGCACCCGGCTGGATGTGGCTTTGTCGGGCGGTGCCGCCGTCACTTGGACCCGGGCGATCGAGCCGCCGTCAATGCAGGGCATTCGCCAAGCTTATATGCCGGCAGCGCCGGGTTCCGCGCTACTCTCGTTCCGGATTGGCGACCAGCCGCCCTACACGGTGGCGACTCTCGCCAGCCCGAACCGCGGCACGCTCGTGACCCTGACGCTCGACGAAGACGGCACGCCGCGCATTGGCCAGTACCTGCTACCCATCGGCCATCTCATCGACCGGCTGCCACTCGAGGTCGCGCAACAGGTGCGCAAGCGCAATCACCTGCGAGACGTGCGCTTCATTGCTCAGGCGAGCCGCGCTTTCCGTAGACGGCGTGATGTGCAGAAGGAGGTTCCGGCGGACGAGCTGATGGACTTGCTCTACGCCAAGTGGGTCGACCCGATCGGGTCCTCGCTCGCCGCCTACGAGGCGCTTCGCCGCGGCCGCAGGGACGAGCTGCGCGAGGTGGTCGGCAACATGAAGCGCTTCTTCGGCGACCTTCCTGACACCGCCTGCCTCGCCAGGCTCGCGGGCGAGCCTATCGACCGCCCCGCCGGCACGCCGCTATTCTTCGACGGCCTGCGCGCGTTCCCCGATTATGCCGCGTGGTTGCCGCTGCCGGCCAGCCACCTGGACTTCACCGGTCTTTGGAGCGCCTGGCGGGCCGCGATGGAGAGTTAAGCCGATGCTGTCGAGCGAAGCCTGGGCTGAACCAGATTGTCATACTCGGATTTTTAAGGAGGTCGTCCAGCGATATCTGCCCAAGCCTCTTCCCGCCGTTAGACCGAAATCGCCGCTGGAAAGGAAGCGGCCCGGCCCCCGCTCGTTCGACCGACTTGAGCGCTTGGACGAAAGTCGTAAGCGCGTCACCGTTTTTCAATCGGCCTTGTAACTGTGCCAGAGCGAAACGAGTGGAAAGCAAACCCTGCGTTGGAGAGCTCATAGCCCGAAAGAACCAGCCTACTAGATCGCGACAGATGCTATGATTTCATTCATTATCTCGCAAGAGCCTGAGGTACGTGCCTAAGATCAGCCCACCAAAACGGGAGATGAGCCATGGCAACGATGCAGACCCATACTGCAAACACTGCATCGCGTCGCAATCCGGCGCTCGATGTGCTGCTATCCTATCCCCTAATGCAGGCCATTAGTGAACGGCGAACCCGTCGCGTCGCCCAAGGATGCTCTGTCCTGGCTGGCCCATTGTCCCATCACAGTACAAATTCGCCAATGCCGCTGAGTTCGCTCGAAGAGGCAATCCTAATTGTGTCAACTGGCCTCACCGGCGTCGTCATGCATGATGGTCCTTTGAAAAAGCCGTCGGGGGCGCCCGAAGATTTAGGATCGATGTTTTGGAACATCTTCGCCCGCTCGGGACCGAGCGCCGATAATTGTCAGGCAACATCGCTGTTCATGATCAATGATGATGGCATTTGGCTGTTACGAAGGCTTCGTGGAAAAGCTGCTGCGCAAGTGATGGACCTACTGCCGCGCTCCTGGAGCGACTGGACCGAGGAGAACTGGCTATCCGCGGCCAAAGCGGTCAAGGTGAAGATCCAGAGTGGGCGTATCGACTTCCCTCGTGAATTTCCCTTTTACATCGGTTGGAATAAGCAGATTTCCAATGTGCCCGGCTCGACGATTTTTTTGCCGGTCGTCGATTGCACACGCCAATACATCAATATTCTTCTGATCCTTTTGTCGGAGCCCGAAGGACAACGACCTCTCGTGGTGGACGACTGGCAACGATTCCGACCGCGTAGTTGGAAAGATTGGAAAGCTTGGGCGGGCCAACATCTTGGGCTCGGACCGAAGATACCATATCAGCCAATCGGTGGAATTGATCGTGCGACAGGTGGATTCGTGAACCCAAATAATATTGTGCCACTGGGTGCTGGATATGCGCTTCGCACCGACTATGAAGTTTTTTTTCTACTTCAGAATCTGATGTTGATCGGTCAAGCCATGGGTCTGGGAGTATGGGGCCATGGTTCTATTTGGCCGCAATATGTACTCCAACGCATACCTGAAAAGGGTTGGAACGGTCTCGGCTTTCGCCATTCCCTGCCGAAAGTGGATGCACCCTGGGCGCCGATACCAGCGTCTCAACATAATCCGGTTGGCATCGATGGGCTTCTAGAGGGGCTTTGTCCGCCTTACGTTACCTCGATGGACGAAGCGGTTGACCAAGTAATCGAGGAAAAATATGGGTCCGCCGGAATTTTTACCGATCCAACATTAATATCGCGCGCCTACAAGAATCCGACGGATGCCGAGACATACCTAAGACTGGAGAATCGGCATCCGCCGGAAGCAATTCGTTACACGAAGGACATTTGTAATTACATCTATGAAACCTATGGTCGCTTTCCGGCACATATCGATGCTTTTTACACGCCAGGCTTTTGGGTCCAGGTGCATCACCTCGAATTAGATTATTACCAGCGTTTTTTCGACCCTTATTTGTGGCGCAATCAAGCCGCGCACAATCACCATTGGCATAACATTGGATGAACACAGTCAGCTTTGGCCCCCTCAAATTTTCACGACAAAAAAACGTAGACGTGATCAAGCTGCGAGTGTCTTGGCAATATCAGGCCAAATCTGTTCTGATGCTCCATGACCAAAATAGCAATCAAGGTGGCCAAATCCTTGGTAGACGGTGCGTCGGTAATACGATTCATCATTCGCTTCGCTAAGAAATCTCCAGCTCGCTTCCGTACTCTCTGGTACGAACATCCGGTTTTCACTGCCAGAAATAAAATGGATTGGCAGCTGAAGCCGGTCCAGATGATCTAAATCCTTTTCGGTCAGAATCGAATCTTTCCGCCCCCAGACGGCCACATCTTTGAGAAACGCCGTTAGGCATTCTGGTACGAGATCTCCCATGATGGCGTGAGTTTCTGAATTAATGCGTGAATGGAGGATTAGTTCGCCAAATGTGGCTACGTGCCGGTAGCATGCGCGGTTGTTGCACGAAAATGTCGTAGGCAGAATTAGTGACATAAAGGATGCGGCTATATCCGCAAGGTTGCTGTCCTTAACTTGTGGTCGCTGGTGAACCATGTCACCGCTGGGCAGCAGTCTGTCGAGATGCAGTTTAACCTTAGCGGTACCGATAGGTGTGAACCTAAGATGTAATGCGACTTGACTGGCAACCATCGCGCGAATGCTGTCGCTCGACAGGTATCCCCTCACCATCGATAGCAAAAAAGTTGGCGACGAAAGGCAATGCGCCAGTACTGAAACTTGTCGTTGACCGGTCTTCTTCCGAACTAATTCAATGGCGGCCGGCCAATCGTACCGGGCTACATCGTCCAGCGTATATGGACTTTTATGGGCTTCTAACAACGGGCTAGTGCGCCAATCGAGAAGCCAAACGTCGAGTCCCCGCGCGACCAGAAACTCGACGATGTTTAGCGGGACCGAGTCAAGGCAATAAGTAAGTGCGGTCATGGCGGTACCCGGCGTCAGTACGACTATTCCGCGGGAACCACCGGACGTATGGTGAAAACAAAGGGTACTGCCATCGCGCGCAGGGAAATCGATACGTTCCAAAGTTGGAAATGCCAATTGACGACGCTCGCCGAATAGAGGCGGATATGATGAAATCGCAGTGTGGCTCACGACTTCCTCTCATGCCGGTGACTAAACAAACAATTGCTGGTTTTTGTTAGCATCGGATGTTTGCATTAGTCGAGTGTAAGAACGCCGTGATGTCCGGTTAGTGTTGACCAAGCTAAATGCTTAAGGCATTCACAGCGGGCCGTTAAAGGGCACTTATGCCAGATCACCCTATCGCTCTTAGTTTTAGCGAACGTATGGCCGGCGGATTCGCTTTAGGAGTGACTGATCCAGCGGAGGGCCGGCACGCAGGCGAGGCCGCAGGGACCGAACTCGCGATGCATGCCACGGTGTCAATCTCTAACCTAGACAAGTTCTTGAGCGACCCTGCGCATAACGGAGATCTTAGTGGCACGATTGATTTCTCGCCGCTTGGGATGGCAATCCCTACAACCGCGGGAATTTTCAATTTGTTTTGTCCAAGCGGACAACCAGGGCTAAAGCTGATGATTTATGAATTCGCCTTTAAAAGTAACGGCAAGTTTTACTATCTCGCCGGTCGCAAGGAGGTCAGAGATGATCCTGGCATCGATGTTTGGAGGGATACAACAACGCTCCTCACTCGGCTTCATGCTGGAACTGACCCGACCGCACCGGTCATCGGAGCCGGCACTCTGACTTTGACCATTAGAGAATTGATCCGACTTCTTGGCACAGTAAAAGTTGACAATGCGAAGACGCTTGGTCTTGAGACCAAAGCTCTTGCAAAGTTCGGCTCTTTTTTTCTCGGTCAGCTCTGGGACACTTACGGCCGCCACATCAGGCGCAATGACTGAGCAAACGCCCAATGGATTGCGATACAGTTGTTATTGGAAGCGGGTTTGGGGGAGCTGTCACTGCCTGCCGTCTAGCTGAGGCGGGTGACCGCGTAATCGTTTTGGAGCGAGGTCGCCGCTGGGATTCTAGCAATTATCCGCGTGGGCCGACCGATCGCTGGTGGTGGAGTCAAGATGACCCTGCGAGATGGAACGGCTGGGTCGACTTGCGGGTATTTCGCCACATTGCGGTGGCTCAGGGCGCGGCAGTTGGCGGCGGCTCATTGATTTACGCCAACATTTCAGCGGTGCCACCGAAACATACCTTTGATGCTGGTTGGCCTCCCGAGGTGACCTGGCAGGATATGTTTCCGCACTACAAGGCGGTCGGAGACTTTATGAACGTTTCACCCGTGCCGGATGGTCAATGGCCGCCGCGCATGGAATTGATGAAAGAAGCCGCCGAATTGATCGGTGAAGGGCAACGTTTCGGAAAGCTTGAACTTGCGGTCTCCTTCGACCCGAATTGGAATTACCAACTTTCCGATGCGATTGACCCAAAAAGAAGCACTCGCTTCACAAATACGCACGGTGTTGCGCAAGGTACATGTGTGCACTTGGGTAATTGCGACATCGGCTGCGATGTCGATGCGAAGAACACACTCGACCGGAACTATCTCGCATCAGCGGAGCACAACGGGGCGGACATTCGGCCCCTGCACCTCGTGACCGCGATTGAACCAATTAACAGCGCGTATCGTGTGCATTATGTCTCGATTGGAGACGGTAAACTGCGGCCCGATAGCCTAACGGCTCCGCGGGTGATCATTGCGGCCGGTTCGCTGAATTCGACAGAGTTGTTGTTACGTTGCCGCGACAAGCTGAAAACCCTACCGCGCGTGAGTCAATTTCTCGGCCAAAACTGGAGCAGTAATGGCGACTTTCTCACCCCCGCAATTTACCCTCGTCGGACGCTCAATCCGTCACACGGACCGACGATAACAAGCGCGATCGATTTTCTGGATCGCAGCAAAGACGAACAATCCTTCTGGATCGAAGATGGGGGTTTTCCATATTTAGTCGGGAACTGGATTCTGAGTGCCGAAAGCGCCCAGCCACAGGTTAAAGCTTTCCTTCAGGCAATTCGCGTCGCGCTCGATGCGTACGGACCGCTCGAAAATATCATGCCGTGGTTCGCTCAGGGGGTCGATGCAGCGAACGGCCAACTCAGCCTGCGTCGTCGATGGTGGCTATTTGGACCGTGGCACCTTTTTCTTGATTGGAACATCGAGCGATCTCGCGCCGTCATCGAGGCAATTATATCGATGCATAAACGACTTTGTGCAGCAACTGGGGGACATCCCGTCGTTCCGCCTAGTTGGAGCACCGCTAAATATCTCATTACCCCCCATCCACTCGGCGGCTGCAATATGGGAACCACACCTGATAACGGGGTGGTCGATCACACTTGCGAAGTCTTCGGTCATCCTAACCTCTTCGTAATTGACGGGGCCGTTATTCCAAAGGCTATTGGTGTCAACCCTTCGCGGACCATCGCTGCTTTGGCAGAACGCGCGGCCGCACTCATGATTAAGACCCGCCACTAACGATGACTTAATTTTCGTTTCAGCACTTAAAGCCGGCTGAGGAACGGCCATTGCGCACGAATGCGCTGCGCCAAGGGAGAAATGCGCGCCGATGCGCCACTCTCATCCGCGCATCGCCACACACTTATCGGGGATTCCTTGCGATTGGTTGAGCATTCTTGGCGCTGCGCGTGACACCCCGCGCGCTCCGCGATCTAAGTCTGTGGGATCTAGCGGTAAAAATCGAGTTGGACCCAAGTCCAATGTTCCAACGCATCAATCGAGAAATGACGAGAACAGTGCATTTCCACTTTGGGTCATTAGCGGACATCCTGGCGTCAAATGCCAAACCACTGGCTTGAAATGACAAGACCGAGCTGGAGCCAATTGTTTTAAGGCAGCGATCAAAATAACAACGGGAGGCTGCCACGAAAGCCGAGAAAGATATCCCCGCGCTTTTGGAGTTGTTGAAAATGGAAGCCGCGCAATGGCCACATCCTGAACCTAGCGAGGTTTCGCAAAGCGACTTATTCCGCCGCGATCAAACCTTACTTGAAATGTGGCCGGAAGCCTGCCGACGCACCGGCGTCGGAAGGCGTGAATTTCCGCCAGGAGTAATCAAACTCTGGAAACAAAGATTGGGCCCGGCGAATTGAAAGGTCTGCGCGGCACCGCCCCGGACCCGGTAGACAACTAGAGCCGCATGTCCGCTTTGGGTCAAAAGCAGACATTTGCAGTGCAAACCGTTATGTCCGCTTTGCACCCAATAGCGGACATGTGCAGTGCACTAGACGATGTCTGCTTTGTGCCAATAGCGGACATCCGGCTTCGGCATCATCCCTCGTTTTCTTAAGCGCTTAACTTGGTCTCGAATTCGCAAGCAAATCCTTCGGGAGCGTAGTCGAGACTAACCCCCGCGAACGTCGTGTTGAGTAACACGCTGCCGAAGCCCTGCCGCATAGGCACCACGGGGCGTGGACCTTCCGTCTCCTTCCAGCGAAATTTTAATCCGGGCTGATTTCCCAGTCCTGGACATCGGCATCTTCGATCCGCAGCGCGGCGGCGCCAGGGTCACCGCCGGCTATGACATCTTGTTCGAGCAGAAGTTTGTTTGTAGCCTCGAGCGAAGCTCGCGAACGGTCTGCAATTTTCTGAACAGCAGCCTCGGCCTTGTTTTGACCGACTTCCGGCAGCTGATCGAATATCCGCGCTACCGCTAGAAGAGCCTGACGGCTCGCAAAATTAAAGCCGCCGCGATAGGCCTCTCGAGGGGCGAGTACTATTGAAAAGTCGCGTGCAGACGATGAGCAGCGTTGTCGTGTATCACAAAGACTGCATGGACGGCTTTGGCGCCGCTCTTGTCGCCTGGAAGAAGTTCGGCGCCCAGGCCAGCTACATTCCCGTGTCGTACGGCACAGAACAGGATTCATTCGTTGATGACATGGCCAAATCAGCGGAGCATCCGCTGTCCGAGCTGTATGTGCTAGATTTTTCATTCAATACCGCCCAAGTTCGTCGATTAGCCAAGCTCTTCAGAAAGATAACCATCCTTGACCACCACGACACTGCGCGAAACGAATTGATGGAGGAACGTAAAATCGATGAACAGCGCGGGTCGAGCGTTTGGGCCGTTAAGCGGGAGATCGAGGACCTTGGGAATGTCTCGGTCGATTTCGACATGGATAGGGCTGGCTGCCAGCTGGCATGGGATCATTTTTTTCAACCCTTCCGGACAATAAACCGCGAGATTTCTCGACCCGAACTCATCAACTATCTAGGGTGGCGCGACCTTTGGTGGCACAAGAGACGTGACGCATACAAAAAATACGCCGATGTGATCGAAGCACTCCATTTGTACTTGGATACGATGCCATTCAGTTTTCATTCGTGGGCCAAATTCTGTGACGAACCCCAGGACGCAATTCTCAAAGGGATGCCGATTGTCGCCTACCAGAAGCAGCAGCTTGGTAAGGCCGCCGCGAACTGCGTTGAATGTGTAGTCAACTGGACACGCAACGGAGCGAGTGTCGCCCATCAAGTTGCACTGGTAAACGCGCCCCACTTCATGGCGAGTGACCTGGCCGAAGTAGTTTATCAGCGTGCCGGTGCTGACGCCTACAAGATGGTTGCGATATGGTGCGCAGGAAAGGACGGCGATGTGACTGTATCCGTCCGATCGCGGGAACGGCCGAGCGACATCCATTGTGGGGAATTCGCCAAACTCTATGGCGGAGGTGGTCACCCAGGTGCCGCAGGATTCGACATTAGTCTCGAACAGTTGACGATGATATTTTTGCCGTTACCCAATTGAAGGTTCTACCAGGCGGGGTGGAAGATTGGTGGGCGCACCAGGGCTCGAACCTGGGACCCGCTGATTAAGAGTCAGCTGCTCTACCAACTGAGCTATGCGCCCGGATTGCTGCAGCGGCAACGCCGCCAAGCGCGCGTGGCTTAGCAAAGGCAGCTGCGACTGTCCAGCCGCACCGCGAAGTCGAGCTTCCGACAAAAAAGGAAAAGCCGCCGGCTACAACCGGCGGCTTTTGAACGGCGGCGCGTCGGAAAGATCGCGTTGGCCGCTGCCCGCTACTCGTCGCGTCTATTTTACCTGCGAGTCGTCTCCCATCATCCCGCCGTGCGGCCCGTGGTGCTGCCAACCACGGAAGCCATGATGGCCGCGTCCCCCACCAAATTGCTCGCCACCGAGCCGGGCAAGCATCATGAAGCGATGCTTCTGGCTCTCGTCGAGGCTTTTGTAGAGGGGACCGGACGCATCGGCGAGTTTCTTGAGCGCTGCCGCACGTTGGCCCATCACTTCAGCACGTAAGTTGAGGCGTTCGATCGGATCCTTCGGACGATCGGTACTGGCGCGGGCGGCAAATCGCTCGGAGCGCTGCTTCGACAATTCCCGCAATGCGCTTTCTACCGCAGGCCAATTCTTCTCTTGTTCGGCGGTGAGCTTGAGGCCGGCGTGAAGCGCCGCGATGCGCGCATCACCAAAGGCCGCAACATCCTCCGCGCTCGGGCGCCAACCCTGCACCCGTTCGAATCCGCCTGACCCTTGCTGGGCGTAGGCGAGCGTACCGCCAACGATCGCGATCGCGGTCGTGCCGGCAAGAACAGTTTTCCACATGGGCACCTCCAATGGCATTTCCTATACCGCTGATTGTGGACCGCGGATTCGCGTTATCAAGTTAAAGTTTGGACAGAGATTAAATCAGCGCAATGTTGATTTACAAATGTTCACCTTACGCAGGCGCGTTTCACATCATTCCGAGCACGCGTGGTAGCCAGAGCGACAACGCCGGCACGTAAGTGACCACGCCGAGGAAGACCAGCATGGTGAGCAGCCACGGCCACACCGCGATGGTAAGGTCGGTGATGCCCATCCGGGCGATGCCGGAGGCGACATAGAGGTTAAGCCCGACCGGGGGGTGGCACATGCCCACCTCCATATTCACCGTCATCAGAATGCCGAGATGAATCGGGTTGATGCCGAGGCCGACCGCGACCGGAAACAGAATCGGCGCTGTGATCAATACGATCGACGACGGCTCCATCACGTTGCCCGCCACCAACAGCAGGAGGTTTACGAACAGCAGGAATTCCACCTGCCCGATGCCGGAGCCGGTGGCCCAGGCGGTGATCGACTGCGGAATCTGCTCGCTGGTCATCAGGAAGGAGAACAGCACCGCGTTGGTGATGATGTAGAGAATCATCGCGCTCATATTGGCGGATGACAGCAGCACCTTCGGGATGTCCAACAGTCTTAGATCACGGTAGACGAACACCGCGACCACGAAGGCATAGACCGCGCTGACTGCCGCGGCTTCGGTCGGGGTAAACAGACCGGCATAGATGCCGCCGAGCACGATCACGATCAACAGCAGGCCCCAGATCGACTGACGGAACGCAGTAATAGCTTCGAACCATGTCGCCTTCGGCATGCGCGGATAGTTGCCCTTCCAGGCGCGGTAGAATGTGGTCAGGCCGAGCAGCGTGGCGAGCATAAGGCCTGGGATGACGCCGGCCATAAACAACTGCGCCACCGAAGCCGACAACACGCGTTTGCCTTCTGGGTCGAGCGCTACACTCCCGCCGGTCGCCACCGCGTAAAGCACCATCACGATCGACGGCGGGATCAGGATGCCGAGCGCGCCCGAGGTGGCGATGACGCCGGCGCCGAACCGCTTCGGATAGCCCGCCTGCACCATCGCCGGCAGCAGAATCGAGCCGATCGCGACGACGGTCGCCGGCGAGGAACCGGATATGGCGGCAAACAGCGCGCAGGCCATCACCGCCGCCAACCCCAGCCCGCCGTACCAATGGCCGACCATCGTGGTGGCGAAGTGGATCATCCGGCGAGCGACGCCGCCGTGGGTCAGGAAGTTGCCGGCCAAAATGAAAAACGGGATCGCCATGATCTCGAAGCTCTCGATCCCGGTGAACAGCTTGAGCGCCACCGCTTCGATCGGCACCTGCGTCATCACATAGAGGAAGCTGAGCACGGTGAGGCCGAGCGCGATCGAGATCGGCATGCCGGTGAGCATCAGCGCGATCAGCAGACCAAAGATCAGGGCGCTGTTCATCGTGTGCCACCATTGCTGGCGAGTTCTTCCGCGGCCAGGTCTTTGGCGGCGGGCATGCTTTCGACCACGCCCTCGACGTGGCCGGGGTCATGATGCGGCAGCTGGCCAGTGTGGAAATAGGCCCAGGCCACCTGCAGAAATCGGAAGCACATCAGGTAGGAGCCGAGCGGCACGCACAGGAAGATGATCCAGCGCGGCATCTCCAGATCTGGCGACACCTGGTCGGTGGGATAAAGCTCGATGATGAACTTGGCGCCCATGGTGCCGACGGTGAAGGTAAAAAACGCGCCGGCCAGCAAGCCAAACATGACAACTTTGCGCTGGTACTTTGGCTGCAGCATGTTGACGATGACATCCACGCCGACATGGATGCCGGTGCGCACTCCATAGGCCGCGCCGAACTTGGCCATCCACACAAACATGTAGATGCACAGTTCCTGCGCCCAGGTCAGGTTGAAATGGTAGAAATACGGATAAAGGAACGGCACGCCGATCAAGTAGCGCTGCACAACGGCGACGAAAATCAGCAGCGTCGCCGCCCCGATCAGGGTCGCAATGATGGTTTCTTCCAAACGATCTAGAATACGAAGAAACACAATTCCCCTCATGCGCTTGGGACGCGTGTCGTCCCAGCGGCAGGAGATTCCCGATTTTTAAGAGGCAGCCCCCAGTTGCCGCCCACGTCTTGACGACGTTGGAATTCCCGCCCCAGCTATGAAAACGAGCCCCGACACTACTGCCGGGGCCCGCCTTCGTTTCGTTAGTTGGTCACGCCCTGCGCCGTCTTGCGGACGTCGTCGATCAGCTGCTTGCCGACGCGGCTGGCCATGTCCTCATACAGCGGCTCCATGACTTTTTGCATCGCCGCCACCTCGGCCGCGGTCGGAACGATGAACGTGGTCTTGCCGTTCTTCCTCATCTCGGCGAGCGCGTCGTCGTTTTCCGAAGCGGAGATCTTGTTGGCGTATGCGGTCAATTCCGCCATCGCCTTCGTGAGCTGTTCACGGATGTCGGCCGGCAGGCCCTCCCAGAACTTCTTGTTCACGACCACCACATAGCCAATGTAGCCGTGATTGGTCAGCGTGGTGAACTTCTGCACTTCGTCCATTTTCTGGGTGTACATGTTCGCCGGCGTGTTTTCCTGGCCGTCGACCACGCCGGTTTGCAGTGCCTGATAGACTTCTGAGAACGCCATCACCTGCGGGGTCGCGCCGAGCAGGCGGAACTGCGCTTCCAGCACCTTGGAGGATTGGATGCGGAACTTTTGGCCCTTGTAGTCGTCAGGCATATGCAGCGGCTTGTTGGCGCTCATTTGCTTGAAGCCGTTGTCCCAGTAAGCGAGACCGACCATGCCCTTGGCGTCGAGCAGCGTCAGCATCTTCTTGCCGATCGGACCTTCAGTAACCTTGCGCAGCGAGGCCAGGTTCGGCAGCAGGAATGGCAGATCGAACACTTCGAAGTCCTTGATGCCGATAGGCCCGAACTTGGAGTTCGACGGCGCCAGCATCTGCACGGCGCCGAGCTGCAACGCTTCCAGCTCTTCCTTGTCCTTGTAGAGTGTCGAGTTGGGGTAGACCTCAACCTTGACCTTGCCGTTGGTATATTTCTCGGCCAGTTCTTTGAACTTTTCGGCACCCTTGCCCTTCGGCGTATTTGGCGCGACGACGTGACTGAACTTGATCACGATCGGCGCCTGCGCCATTGCGGCGACGGGTGCCACGAAAATGGCGGCCGCAGCCGCCGCGAGAATCCACTTGCGCATAGACGTATTCCTCCAATTAGACGACGCTCAATACCGGCTTTTGCCTTGTTTTTCTGCCGGTTAGGGTGGCACTAAACCGGTTTTCCGGCAAGTAGACCTATGGTCACGATGTCCACCGAGCGTCAAGCTGGAGGCGGTGCGGCGTAGCGCCGCCGCACGTAATTTATTTCAGTGCAGCAACGACCGGGCCCAAACCCATTTCGCGGGCCAAGCCATGTGCGGCGCGCATCTGCTCTTCATTGAGCATCGCAACCAGCGGTCGAGCAGCAACCGCAAGCCGCTGAACCGCCGCGCTATTCAAAACGACTGAGACAACGCGGTGACTGATGCGGCGCATCAGTCCGGCCGAGTCTGCAGGCGCCTGTTGGTGCGCGAGTTCGCGCAATGCCTCTTCGACCGGCGCCCAATATGGCTCTTGAGCCGGGGTAAGTTTGAGTACGCTTTTGATCCGCGCAATATTGATAGCGGACGTTTGTGCCTGCTCGCCATTGGCATCGATGGCCTCACGGGCCTGGGCCAAAGAGCCATTCGAAAACAAACTGATTGTCGCGAGCGCGATGACGCCCGCGCATACGGTCATTTTCATTACAGAAATCCCCAACTCTTTGAGTGGTTTCGACCCGGCGCGTACCCGTAAATTTGGCCCCGAAAGCGAACGAATTGCGGACAAAATGTGATTTATTGGGTTCCGGGCGTACATAACTACCAGAATTGACGATGCCGCGTCGTTTTTGGACGCGGCACGTCGCTTTAATCTTAATTGCAGCCGATTAACCAACTTCGGTCGAATGAATGCGCCCTTCCGAGGAAGGTGTCTTTCCGCGTTTACTCGTGAGCTTGTTGAGCGCCCCGAGATAGGCCTTGGCGGAAGCGACCAGTGTATCTGGATCAGCGCCTTTTGCAGTGAATGACCTGCCACTTTCCGAGAGCCGTACCGAAACTTCTGCCTGCGCATCCGTGCCGCCCGTGACCGCATGCACTTGGTAGAGCTCGAGCGTCGCCTCGTGCGGCACCAGCTCGCGGATCGCTTTGAAGATTGCGTCGACCGGTCCATTGCCGGTCGATTGTGTGGTGACATGCACACCCTCGATATCGAGGGTGAGCGTGGCCGATTGCGGACCCATCGTGCCGGCGATCACAGTCAATGAGAGCACTTTGATGCGGTCGTGAGCGTGAGCAATTTCTTCGTCCACAAGAGCTTCGATGTCCTCGTCGAAGATCTGCTTCTTGCGGTCAGCCAGAGCCTTGAAGCGAACGAAAGCATCCTCGAGCTGATTGCCGGCCAGTTCGTAGCCGAGCTCTTCCAATTTATGGACGAATGCATGGCGTCCGGAATGCTTGCCCATCACCAACGATGTCTGTTTCACGCCGACCAATTCGGGCGTCATGATCTCGTAAGTCTCGGCATTCTTGAGCATGCCGTCCTGGTGAATTCCGCTCTCATGCGCGAATGCGTTGCGGCCGACGATTGCCTTGTTGTACTGCACCGGGAACGACGTCGCCGCCGAAACCAGCTTGGACGCGCGCGTGAGCATAGACGCGTCGACAGCGGTCCAATACGGCAGCACGTCATTTCGTGTTTTTATCGCCATGACGACTTCCTCGAGCGCGGTATTGCCGGCGCGTTCGCCGATGCCGTTAATGGTGCATTCGATCTGACGCGCACCCGCCTTCACGCCTGCGAGCGAATTGGCCACCGCCATGCCGAGATCGTTGTGGCAATGGACCGAGAAACGCGCTTTGTCTGAGTTGGGCACGCGCTCGCGCAACATCTTGAACAGCGCGAAATGCTCCTCCGGCACCGTGTAACCCACGGTGTCAGGAATATTGATGGTCGTGGCGCCGGCATTGATCGCGGCCTCCACACAGCGGCAGAGGAAATCGGTTTCGGTGCGCGTGGCATCTTCGGCCGACCATTCGACATCGTCGGTGTGGCCGCGCGCGCGGGTGACCTGACCGATCACCATCTCGTAGACCTCGTGCGGCTCTTTCTGGAGCTTGTATTTCATGTGCACCGGCGAGGTGGACAGGAAAGTGTGAATGCGCTTGCGCTTGGCCGGTTTGATCGCTTCGGCGCAACGGTCAATATCCTTCGGCGACGCGCGAGAGAGCCCGCAGATCACCGCGTTCTTCGCGCGCTTGGCGATCTCGTTAACGGCGGCGAAGTCACCGTCCGAGGCGATCGGAAAACCAGCCTCGATGATGTCGACGCCCATGGCGTCGAGCAGCTCGGCAACGGCGAGCTTCTCTTCATGGGTCATGGTTGCGCCGGGGCATTGTTCGCCGTCGCGCAAGGTCGTGTCGAAGATAACGACGCGGTCCTTCTCGGACTTTGTCTGGCTAGGCATGGAAAAAATCCTTCTCGTCGAATGCGCCGCTTGGGGCGCTCTATGGGTTCTCCGTCAGGTCCCCCGAGTGCCCAGGCACATATGCCCAGCCGGCCCTCAGGGGCGGATAAGGAGAAGGAGCGAGCCCAGAATGAGGGTAGCCGCGGTGCCGGCGTATCCCGCCGTCCGCTCGATCGCGCAGATCGTCTGTCGCGCCGACATGGCCATTCCCTCGTCTCGGCAGTTAACTTGGCGGATTCAGGTAAAGTCCGCGTTAACCGCGGCCTGCTTGTAGCGGAAAGCGTCGTGGCAAATCAAGCGCGCGGATTAGGTCAGAAATGCTGCCAATTCTTGCGGCCGAGACGCCAGCGTGATTGTGGCCGTTATGATCTTTCCGCCTTCAGCGCCTTGCCAACTTTTTGCAGTTCCTTGAGCGCTTTGCCCTTGATCTCGGGAAAATCGAGATTGAGCTTTTGCAGTTCATGCACGATAGCCCCGGCCACAACGATGCGCGTGAACCATTTGTGGTCGGCCGGCACCACAAACCATGGCGCCTCGGGCCGGCTGGTCTGCCGGATCATGTCCTCGTAAGCGTGTTGATAATCATCCCAACGCTTCCGCTCTGTTACGTCATTCATTGAAAATTTCCACCGTTTGGCGGGTTCGTCGACACGGTCGAGAAAGCGTTTGCGCTGCTCCTCCTTCGACACATGCAGAAAGAACTTTAAAATCAGCGTACCGTTTCGGGCGAGGTGGTGTTCGAATGCACGGATGTCATTGAATCGCTGCTGCCAAATGGCTTTTCCCGTCAGCGTCGCCGGCAGTTTCTGCTGCTTGAGCAATTCCGGATGCACGCGAACCACGAGAACTTCTTCGTAGTATGAACGATTGAAAATGCCGATGCGTCCGCGCTCCGGCAGGCGGCGAGAAGCGCGCCACAGAAAATCGTGGCCAAGCTCTTCCGCACTGGGCTGCTTGAACGGGTGGACTTCGACGCCCTGCGGATTGAGCCCGGCCATGACGTGCTTGATGACGCTGTCCTTGCCCGCCGCATCCATGCCCTGAAATATGATCAAAACAGACCAGCGGTCACAGGCGTAAAGCCGCTCCTGTAGTTCAGTCAGCCGCTCGATGCCCTCCTTGAGCATGGCTTTGGATTCTTTTTTATCAACAGAGAGCCCGTCATGTTCGGCTAAATCGCATTCGGACAATCGGAATTTATCCGGCTTGTCGATGCGAAATCGTTTGGCGATGCTATCGAGCATCATACTCCGCCTCCGACGCGCCGCAGTGCGGCTGAGTTTATCCCTTACTAAATCGCGACGCCAGGAATGTACTAATAAATCGCGGCATGGCGGGGTCGAAGTCGCCGACGTCGCGGATGACGCACACACCGGAAAGTTCTGGCTCTCGCTCTGACGCGAGATGCGCAAGGACACGTTCGCGTAAGACGCTTGTCACCTCATTGGATCGCAACACTTTGATCAGAGCGATCAGTGGACCGTCTACCACCATCGCCCATCCCGGTTCGGATTCAAACTCGGTGATGTCGAAGCCCGTCTCCTCCTTGAGCTCGCGTTGTATGCTGTGGCTGAGATCAACCTTGCCATCGACAATGTCGTCAGGATCGGGCGTGCCACACGGAAAATAAATTTTCCCGCTGTTGAAAGTGTGCGGGCCCATAACGCCGAGCAAAAAGGCGCGGTCGCGACCCATAACCGCAGCAGCCCCAAAGCAGTCGCGCACCAACGCAGACGGACGGCCCCAATGCCGCCACGCTGCGAAGCTCGCATAGTCTGTTTCGAGGTATTCGCCACGCAGCACACCGCCAGCGAACTCCTGATGATGGAGTAACAGCACCCGGCCATTCCAGATTGCCGGCTTTTCCTGGCGCAGTCCCTCGAAATAGGCGTCGATCTCGGCGCGCCTTTCAATGGCGAAGACCCACGGCTTCGGAGAAAAAGAAAACTCGTGGCGTTCAATATGAAATATTGACGGCGGTTCGCTCATGGTTTGAGCGCTTCCGCTTCGAATAGACGACTTGGGCTTACGATTTCGTCTTGCGCGGCCACAAGCTGGATTTCACGGGAGCCGGCTTCGGCCGTTTTTGCAAGCACTCCGAATATACCCGATGCGGCACGTGAAAGCGCTTCGCCGATATTTCCGCTGCGCAGATAGTGCGCGAAGAAAATTGCGGCGATAGCATCGCCCGCCCCATTTACTGTCAGCGGCAGCTTTGGCGTGCGCACCGTGAAACAGCCGTTTTCATCGGAGGCCATCAGATCGATCGAGTTCTGGGGCGTATTGTCGGTGTGCAATGACGTCACCAGGATTGCGCGCGGACCGAGATCGTGAAGAGCCCTGACGGCGTCACGCGCATGACTCAAACTCTTGCTCGCCCGCTTGCTGAGGTAGTCGAGTTCGAATTGGTTGGGAGTTATAACATCGGCAGCCGGCACCGCCTTATTCCTCATAAATTCCGGAATGCCTTCGCGTACAAAAATGCCACGACCAACATCGCCGATGACCGGATCGCAGCAATATCTTGCTGCAGGGTTCGCGCGCTTGACGGTTTTTACCGCGTCCAGAACTGCATCGCCGATTTCGGCAGAGCCCAAATAGCCTGAAAGGATGCCGTCACACTCCCCCAGAACGCCGCGCTGTTCGATGCCCGCTACCACTTCGCTGATCATGCTGGCATCAAACACGCCGCCCTTCCAACTTCCATAACCGGTGTGATTGGAAAACTGGACCGTGTGGATTGGCCAGACTTCCACCCCCATCCGCTGCAGCGGGAAGACGGCGGCGGCATTGCCGACATGACCATAAGCGACGTGCGATTGGATCGACAGGATATTCATGATCCGGACAATAACAGACACGGCGGGGAAATCCCCGCCGTGCGTTCGCCGGATCGAAGCGCGTCAGTGCGTCTTGCTGGTCGCCTCGACATATTTATTGGTGTAGGTCTTGCTGACGTCGATATTCGCCTTGGCCACGTCCGGCGAGGACTGGCTGAATACCGCCAGCACCGCGGCGGCGCCTTTCGGATCCATCTTGCCGGTGGTCGAATACATCGGAATGGTGTTCTTCAGCGCCGCCAGATAGCCGGCCTTGTCGGGTCCGACCAGATTCTCTGGCATTTTCGCCATCACTTCTTCCGGTGTATGCGAATGGATCCAGGCGAGCGTATTGACGATCGCGGCCGTCAGCGCCTGCGTTTCCTTCGGATGCTTCTCGATCCAGTCCGCTTTGGTATAGAGCGCGCCGCCGGGATATTCGCCGCCGAAGACGCTCAGCGTGTCCTTAGCGGTGCGGGTGTCGCTGAGAATTTTCAAGTCCTTGTTGCGGCCCTGCAGCACGGTCACCGACGGGTCGAGCATGATGGCCGCGTCGACAGTGCCCTGCTCCATCGCCGCCACCGCCGCCGCGCCAAGGCCGATGCCAATCACGCCGACCGAATTCGGATCGACGCCGTTCTTGCTCAGCATGTACTTGAGGAAGAAGTCCGTGGAGGAGCCTGGCGCACTGACACCGATTTTCTTGCCGCCCAAATCCTTGATCGATTTGATTTCAGCGGTCTGCTTGGGCGACACCACCAGGGCAAAACCGGGATAGCGGTCATAGACGACGAACGACACCAGCGACTGGTTCTTCGCCGCCAGATTGACGCAATGGTCGAAATAGCCGGACACGACGTCGGCGCTGCCGCCCATCACGGCTTGCAGAGATTGGGAGCCGCCTTTGAAGTCGACGACTTCGACATCGAGCCCGGCCTTTTTATATTCGCCGAGTTGTTCCGCCAGCATGGTCGGCAAATAGCAAAGGCAGGCGCCGCCGCCGACTGCGATTGTCACTTTGGACTGCGCCAGCGCGAGGCCCGACGACAATGCGAGGGCGGCAAACGTGGCAACGAGTCGCCGGAAAATTCTCGCGGACATGAATTCCTCCCTTGTTTCGTAAGACCTTTAAGCAGGCCCTTTTCGGTGCCAAAGATAGGCCAGGGCCCAGTCGATGCCTAGGGCCTAGCGTCGCCCACCACCGGCCGCCAGACCAGCAGGCGGTTCTCGATCACGGTGACGATCGCGTCGATCACAATCACGAAGACGGCAAGCACAAACATACCGGCAAAAACACCGGCGACGTCGAATACGCCTTCGGCTTGCTGAATGAGATAGCCAAGGCCAGCCGCCGCGCCGAGATATTCGCCCACGACCGCTCCCACCACGGCAAAGCCAACCGCGGTGTGCAGAGAGGAGAACATCCAGGACAGCGCGGAGGGCCAATAGACGTGGCGCGTCAACTGGCGCTCGCTCAGACCGAGCATGCGTGCGTTGGCCAACACTGTGGGGCTCACTTCCTTGACGCCCTGATAAACATTGAAAAAGACGATGAAGAACACGAGCGTCACACCGAGTGCCACCTTCGACCAAATACCGAGGCCAAGCCAAAGTGTGAATATGGGTGCGAGCACCACGCGCGGAAGCGCGTTGACCATTTTAACGTAAGGATCGAAGACAGCGGCAGTTCGCGGCTGACGCGCAAACCAGAAACCGACCAGCACGCCGCCGATCGAGCCGATCACGAAGGCGAGGATCAACTCAACAAGCGTCACCCACAAGTGTTTCCAGATGACGCCGCTCGCAAACCAGGCGAAAATTTGCGCGCCGACGTCGACGGGATTGGAGAAAAAAAACGGCGGCAGCAGAATCTTGCCGTAGATAGGGTAAGTTGTAAGCGCATACCAAAGGGCAACGCTCACCACCGCTACCAGCGCCTGCAACAGGAGGAGCGTGATTTTAGACATTGATCACGCTCCCCTATTTTGCATGTGTAAATGTGACCCTAAGTCAGATCGGATTCTTGAACATCCCGATGATGCCGGTCGAACCTTTCACGTGTCCGTTGAGCTTGTCGAACAGCTCCAGTTTGGTCAGACCCGGTGGCAATGCTTTCGGGTCCAGATCCGTCGCAATCAGCACGAAGGTGTAGTGATGCGGCGGTCCCGGTGGCGTGCACGGACCCATGTAGATGCTTTGCTTTGCGGTGCCGATGCCACCGACATATTTGTCGGAGGGCTGGCTGGTTTCACCTTCGGCGAACGACGTCACCGAGGCCGGAATACCATAAGCGATCCAATGATCGACGCCGGTACCACGGCCTTCCGGATCGGTCATGATCAGCGCAAAGCTGGTGGTACCCGCCGGAGCGTTAGACCATGCCAATGGCGGCGACACATTGTCGCCGACGCAGTTCGGATTGGTCTTGTTGGCACCCGCATTCTTTTTCGCAAGCAAAGTGCCATCCTTAAAAGCGGACGAAGTTATTGTGAACACCTCAGCCGCATGGGCGCTCCCGGCCAGCAACAGTAAGGCGGCGCCGGCAGCGAGTATTTGACGTATTCCAATCATTGCATTCCTCCCTCAAGTTTCTGGTTAGGCATTATCACCAACAATATTAACTCAACAAAATTCCTTGCGCATCAGGCCCCTTCGCTCTGCTCATAGCCTTTGATGACTTCGGCTTTCAGCATATGCCAGATATCGCGATGCAGTTCGTGGAACGCCGGGTCGAGCTTGACCTCCGAAATGTCGCGCGGCCGGGCCAACGGAACCCGCCAATCGCCGATAATGCGTGCAGCGGGCCCTGCCGACATGATGACGACCCGGTCGGAAAGAGCGATCGCCTCTTCGAGATCGTGGGTGACGAACAGTACCGCCTTGCGGTCCGCACTCCATAGATCGAGCAACAGGTTGCCCATGATCTGCCGGGTTTGCGCATCGAGCGGACCGAACGGCTCGTCCATTAGCAGGATCTTCGGATCACGGATCAGCACCTGCGCAAGGCCAACACGCTTGCGTTGCCCACCCGACAGCATGTGCGGATAGCGGTCGCCAAATGCACCGAGACCAATGCGCGTGAGCCACGAATGCGCACGGGCGCGTGCATCACTCGTAGGCGTGCCAGCCGTTTCCAATCCGATCGCAACGTTTTCTATCGCGGTTTTCCAAGGAAAGAGCGCGTCTGCCTGAAACAGATATCCGGCCTGGCGATTGAGCGCGGCCAGAGAACTGCCGAAGATGTCGACGCTGCCGGCAGCGGGTGCGAGTAAGCCGGCCGTGACGTTGAGGAGCGTGGACTTCCCGCAGCCAGTCGGCCCAACGATGGCGACGAATTCGCCGTCGGCGACACGGAGCGTCGCGCCGTCTACAGCCGTATAGACGCCGCCGTGAGCCAGACGGAACGCAACGACGACATCACTAAGCGTGACCGCTGCGGCGGCAGTACCGTCCGCCATGCGTCCCCTCCCCGCTTTTCGTTTCTTGGGTGCACGCTATCCGGCTGACTGCGCCTTGCAAAGTCACGCGCGCGCCGACCTAAAGCCCCTTTATCAGGCCAGCATCGATCAACAAGCGATTGAACCGCCGCGCCTCCGTGCCGCCGGCACAATGGTAGAACAGACCGTGACAACGATTCAGAATCTTCTTCTGCTCGGAGAACGAGGGGTCAAGCGGCACTCCAGCGGCTTCCTGCACCAGCAATGGAATATAGGGCGCGTCGAGTGTATTGAGCGCCGAAGACATATCGACTGGCTTGAAATTCACAGCGTCGACCGCGTAATAGCTGGTGTAGTAACGCGGATCGAAGGTTTCCAAATGTCGCGCGAGGTCAGCTTCATTGAGAGTCGGGTCGATAATGCGATAGGCGAATTCCGGCTGGTGATCGCCAAACCGCACCACTAAAAAGGATTCCGTGGGAAACTCGCGCTTGAGTCGGTCGAGCAGGTTAGAATAGTCACGTGCGCTCATCGTCTGCCGCCGAATGTATTCATCGATATTCCGAGGATTGCCGAGAGCGCGCCACGCGGGCGTTAATTCGGGGCGGTAGCTGAAATCCCACGGAAAGTGATTGGCGGCGGTATAGACGAACAAGAATAACGGACCTTGGCCACGTTCACGCGCGATGATGTTCGTCGCCTGGTCAAAGTAGAAATTGTCCGGCTCCAGGCCCCGCGCGCCAAGATCCTTCATGTCAAGATAACGCTCGACGCCGGCTGTAGTCTGGAAACTGCGTGACCCAAGGAACGCGCCGTAAAACGGATACAGACTGAACGTCTTGTAGCCGCAACGGGTGAGCGCATTCGGCAGGCCACGTGCGACGTGACCTGCAGCGATGCGCGTCACGGACGTGGCGAAGCGGCCGTAAGAGCGCGCAGACAGACCGGTCAACACATTGTATTCCGTAAACCAGCTGGGCCCACCTGCGCCCTCCACCACGAGCTTGCGCGCCTTACCATCGAACGAGCGGAAGTGCCGCTGATAGTTGGGGGGGACAATCATTCCCGGGGCAGCGGTGATGTCGAAGCTCAACTCATCATGCAACAGAATAATGTGCGGTAACTTTCCGCCTGGACTGCACGTTGTCGGCATTCCCTTCAGTTGATCGGTAACGGTCGCATCCAATTCCAGCAGTCCGTGCGTCGCGAATTCATAGACCGCCTCCACGCCGGAGCGCGCAAACTTCGACACATAATCACGATTGAAGAATTCACCGTAAAAGTCGGCGGGATAAGCCGCGGTCAACGGCACCAGCATGCCCATGCACAGCCCGCCACCAAGCACGCTCGTACGCACACGGACCCGAAACGGATCAATCCTCCAGAGCACCCAGATGAGCGGTACTGCGAGCACTACGCCAAATAGAAATGGCTCGCGCAAACGCGGCATCACCGTGAACACAAAAGCGGATGTATCCGGATCGATAATCATCAGGTCAACAAAATTGACCGTCATCATCAGCTTGTCGTATTTGAACTGCGACAAGAGGATGAGCGCGACGACCATCGAGAGCGACAGCAGCGCGGCGATTGCAGGCCGGCGCAGCAAGGTCAGCCAGAAAAAATTTAAAAATGCCCACGACACCAAGAACGTCGCCTTGGTCGCAAGATCGAGTTCGGTCGCTGTCATCACGACCAATGCGGCGAGATGCAAAATTGAAATAAGGACTAGCGCGAACGCGTCGCGGCGAGAGATCGCCTCGGCAGGCGCAAAACGGCTAAGCAGGGCTGACGCGGCGGACAACATGGCCTATGCACGGCCCTGCCCGGCTGCGATCCACAAATCCCCAGCGCACGGCCCGCTGTCATAAGACTGTAATCAATCTGTCATTGCAAGCTCGCCGGCAACACGTGAGGCCGATTTTTCCGCTCCTCACAAGGACATAGGCTGACGAGGCCCTGGAATCATAGGTTCCGCGCCCTCTGCTTGCGTGCCATCATCGCGACAATGACACTCGATCCCCGTCTCGCCGACGCCTGGGCGCGGCTTCCCGACTACCTCGGCAGCCACGTGCTGGTGAGCCTCACCGCGCTGGCCATCGGGCTTGCCATCAGCCTGCCGGTTGCGATCGCTTCACGGCACCGGCCGATCTTGCGGGGGACATTGCTGGCGGCAGCGAGCGTCGTGCAGACAATTCCGGGATTGGCGCTGCTGGCGCTGTTTTATCCAATCTTGTTGGCACTTGCCGCTTTATCCGAGCGGCTATTCGGTAAAGGGTTTTCCGCGCTCGGATTTCTTCCGTCGGTAGTCGCGCTGGCGCTCTATTCGATGCTGCCGGTCTTGCGCAACACGGTGACCGGCCTCAATGGCGTCGATCCTCGCCTGAGCGAGGCGGCACGCGTCGTCGGTGTGCCACCGTGGCGGCTGCTAACGGACATCGAATTGCCGCTCGCGTTGCCGGTCATCATGGCTGGCATCCGTACGTCTGCCGTTTGGGTGATTGGCACCGCAACGCTGGCCACGCCAATCGGCCAAGAAAGCCTTGGCAACTACATCTTCACTGGCCTGCAAACCCAGAATTGGGTGTTCGTCATCTTCGGCTGCGTCGCTGCCGCGCTGTTGGCACTGGCGGTCGACCAGTTGCTGGCGCTTCTCCAGGCGGGCGTGCGCGGCCAGCGCCACTTGCGCACGATACTCGGCGCGACCGGTCTCATTGTGCTGGCACTTGCAGCATTGCTCCCGAGCCTCGCGCGGCCGCACGCCAATTACCTGATCGGCTCCAAGACCTTCACCGAGCAATACGTTTTGGCGGCACTCATCGAGGAGCGTTTGCAAGCCGCAGGGCTGACCGCAGCGCGCCGGCCGGGGCTGGGATCGAACGTGCTGTTCGACGCGCTCGCTGCAAGCGAGGTGGATGTCGCGGTGGACTATTCAGGCACGCTCTGGGCCAACCGTCTGCAGCGCAAGGATGTCCCTTCACGCGAGCAACTGCTCACCGAGCTGTCGCGCTGGCTGCAAACGACACATGGCATTCGCATGCTCGGCTCGCTCGGATTTGAGAATGCGTATGCTTTGGCGATGACGCGCAAGAAAGCTCAAGCGCTCGGCATTCGCTCCATCGCAAATCTTGCAACGCATGCTGGCGAACTGACCATTGCCGGCGACTACGAATTCTTTGCACGTCCGGAGTGGGTTGCCTTACGCGACGCCTACGGCTTGCGGTTTCGTGCCGAGCGGCAGATGCAGCCCGAGTTTATGTACAAGGCCGCAGCCGATGGAGAAGTTGACGTGATCGCGGCCTATACCAGCGATGGCCAGATCGCAACCTACGATCTTGCCGTGCTCACCGACGACAAGCATGCCATCCCGCCCTATGACGCGATTTTGTTGCTCTCGCCGAAACGCGCCGGCGACGAAAATCTTGTAATCGCGCTGCAGCCGTTGGTGGGCGTTATCGACGTTGCCACCATGCGTACCGCCAATGCTCGCGCATCGAACGGCAAAGAGACAGCGGACGCGGTGGCCCGTTGGCTGAATGGCGAAATCGCAAAGCGCCGCTAGCGCCGGTCGCAATCGCCCTTGAGTGCGACGGCGGCGCGCGGCATCCGCGCTAGTTCTTGCTCTTGTCGACCAGCGCGCGCTGCTTGATCCACGGCATCATTTCGCGAAGTTTGGCGCCGACCTGCTCGATCGGATGCTCGGCGAGCTTAGCTCTCGTGGCCTTGAATGAGGTCTGATTGACCTTGTTTTCAAGCATCCAGTCGCGCGTGAAGCGGCCGGACTGGATGTCGGCCAGCACCTTCTTCATCTCGGCCTTCGTTTCTGCCGTGATCACGCGCGGGCCGGAGACATATTCTCCGTACTCAGCGGTGTTCGATACCGAGTAGTTCATATTGGCGATGCCGCCCTCATAGATCAGATCAACGATGAGCTTCACCTCATGGACGCATTCGAAATAGGCCATCTCGGGCGCGTAACCGGCTTCGACCAGCGTTTCGTATCCCGCCTTCATCAATTCCACGAGGCCGCCGCACAGGACGGTCTGCTCGCCGAACAGGTCGGTCTCGCATTCTTCCTTGAATGTCGTCTCGATAATGCCCGCGCGGCCGCCACCGATCGCCGACGCGTACGAGAGTCCAAGATCGTGGGCATTGCCAGAGGCATCTTTGTGAATGGCGACAAGGCAAGGCACACCCGCGCCGCGCTGATATTCCGAGCGGACGGTGTGGCCGGGGCCTTTGGGCGCGATCATCAGCACGTCGAGATCGGCGCGCGGTTCGATCAGGTTGAAATGCACATTCAGTCCG
The DNA here is from genome assembly GCA_963743405.1 of uncultured Alphaproteobacteria bacterium. Classification (GTDB taxonomy): domain Bacteria; phylum Pseudomonadota; class Alphaproteobacteria; order Rhizobiales; family Xanthobacteraceae; genus Pseudolabrys. Next base: position 140,996 of record CAVUPX010000002.1, read on the forward strand.
TGCGCGAACATCAAAGCCGCGCCGTCTTTCATGTTTTTGGCAAGGTGGTCGCGATAGATATCGCCCTGCAATTCGTCGGGCGTCAGCATCATCATCACGTCGGCCCATTTAGCCGCATCCGCAACGTCCATCACTTTGAACTTCTCGGCCTCGGCCTTCTTGACACCGGCGGACGTTTTACGAAGCGCCACCGCCACGTCTTTCACGCCGCTATCGCGCAAATTGAGCGCATGAGCATGACCCTGGCTGCCATAGCCGATGATGGCGACCTTCTTACCCTTGATCAGGTTCAGGTCGGCGTCGCGATCGTAGTAGACACGCATGATACTTGGTCCTTCGTTCAGCCAATGGCCGCTTGATATGTCGGAGCTGTCCCCGCCGCGCTGCTTCTAAGTTGCCCCAGCACTTGGGGCAAGTCCCTCCGGCGGCTTCCTTTTATTGACCGTTGCGCTGCCGCCTGATCTGCAACCGGCCCGCATAGAGCAGCGCAAAGCCAGCCAGTACGCTGCCGTATTTGATGACCTCAGGCATTTGGGAGCCTTGCTCGAAGCAATAAGGGCGAGCGCTGGCGATGCTGATACAGCGCATATTCTCCAGCGCATAAGGCTTTAAGAACACCCCCAACATGATCAGCGGGATTGCCAGGATCGTCAGACCCATCGCCTACATCCCTTCCGGTCCACGCATGATCGCGGCAATGCCCGTGCGCGCGACCTCGATCAGGCCGAGCGGCAACATCAGCGCGATGAACTGCTCGATCTTGTCGCTGGCGCCGGTGATCTCGAAGACAAAGCTTTCGGTGGTCGCGTCAATGACGCGTGCGCGGAACGCATCCGCCAACCTCAGAGCTTCAACCCGATTATCGCCTTTACCCTTAACCTTGACCATCGCGAGCTCGCGCTCGATAGCGTTGCCCGCAGTTGTCATATCCACCACATGATGCACGGGAACCAGCCGATCGAGTTGATTCTTGATCTGCTCAATCACCATCGGCGTGCCGGTGGTGACAATCGTGATCAACGAAAGGTGTTGGCGGTGTTCGGTCTCCGACACTGTGAGAGACTCAATATTGTAACCACGGCCGGAGAACAGCCCGATGACGCGAGCGAGCACGCCTGGCTCGTTGTCGACAAGCACCGAAAGCGTATGGGTTTCCGCCTTTTGAGCGGTCGGCGCGGCTGGATAATGACTGGTCGAGGGAGCGTTCATCACACCATCACCTTGCCTTCTTCGGTGATGGCACTTTCTACACTGACGCCAGCATCACCGAGCAGCATCTCATTGTGGGCGCGTCCCGACGGGATCATCGGGAAGCAGTTCTCCTTCGGATCGACCACGCAGTCGAAAAGAACGGGCTTGTCGACGTCGATCATCTCCTGAATAGCGCGGTCGAGATCGGCAGGCTTTTCGCAGCGGATGCCGTGCGCATGGTAGGCGTCGGCAAGCTTGACAAAATCCGGCAACGCCTCCGAATAGCTTTCAGCATAGCGCCCGCCATGCAGCAATTCCTGCCACTGACGCACCATTCCCATGTAGTTGTTGTTCAGGATAAAAATCTTGACAGGCAGCCTGTACTGCACAGCGGTCGATATCTCCTGCATCGTCATCAGCACTGAGGCTTCGCCGGCGATATCGATGACCAGTGATTTCGGATGCGCGAGCTGAACGCCCACGGAAGCCGGCAGCCCATAACCCATGGTGCCGAGACCACCTGAGGTCATCCAGCGGTTTGGCTCCTGGAACGCATAGAACTGAGCCGCCCACATCTGGTGCTGACCGACCTCGGTCGTGATGTAGCAGTCCCTGTCCTTGGTCAGCTCATAAAGCCGCTGAATCGCGTACTGCGGCTTAATAACGTCGTTTGATGACCGATAGGCGAGAGACTTGCGTGCGCGCCATTTATCGATTTGCGCCCACCACATTTGTAGTGATTTCTTGTCGGAGTGAATTGCACTCGTGCGCCATAGACGCACCATGTCCTCCAGCACGTGGGCGCAATCACCGACGACCGGCACGTCCACCTTGACGTTCTTGTTGATCGATGACGGATCGATGTCGACGTGTATCTTCTTGGATCCCGGAGAGAAAGCATCCAGTCGCCCGGTGATGCGATCGTCAAAGCGTGCCCCGATGCAGATCATGACATCGCAATCGTGCATCGCCATGTTGGCTTCGAGCGTACCGTGCATGCCGAGCATGCCGAGCCACTTCGGATCGGCGGCGGGAAACGCGCCAAGCCCCATCAACGTCGAGGTGATCGGATACCCGGTGAGTTTGATCAGCTCGCGCAACAGATCGCAGGCCGCTTTGCCGGAATTGATAACGCCGCCGCCGGTGTAAAACAGCGGCCGCTTGGCATGCGCCATCAGCTCGACCGCCTGCTTGATCTTGTCCATGTCGCCCTTAACCTTGGGCTTGTAGCCGGTGTGCGGAAAATCTTTCGGCTTGGAATAGATGCCCCTGGCGAACTGGATGTCTTTCGGCACGTCGACAACCACAGGACCTGGCCGCCCGCTCGACGCTATGTGGAACGCTTCGTGCAGCACGCGCGGCAAATCCTCGATGCGCTTGACCAGGTAATTGTGTTTGGTGCACGGCCGGGTGATGCCGACCGTGTCGCACTCCTGGAAAGCGTCATTGCCGATCAAGTGCGTCGGGACCTGGCCAGTGATGCACACGATCGGGATCGAGTCGCAGAACGCGTCCGTCAAACCGGTCACAGCATTGGTCGCGCCCGGGCCCGATGTGACCAACACGCAGCCGACCTTGCCAGTCGAGCGCGCGTAGCCTTCCGCCGCGTGCACCGCGCCTTGTTCGTGGCGAACGAGAATGTGACGCACCTGATTTTGCGAGAAGATCGCATCATAGATCGGCAGCACTGCACCGCCCGGATAGCCGAACAGGTGTTCGACGTTCTGGTCGGCAAGCGCTTGGATGACCATTTCGGCGCCGGTCATTTCGCGTGTCATGTCATCACCTTTCGTCGTCTCGTCTTGGTCCTGCGGCAATAAAAAAGGCCCGTAAAGGGCCATGTCGGACGCCTGCCTGCGGCCCCTTCTAGGGCCGGGCCAGCGCCCGAACATCGACTACGGTAATAATATTGCGCAACATCCACATCGCCTGAACTTTCATTGCGCGCGTTATATGGCCTGATGGCAGTTTGGTCAAGCCATCTATTACGAAAAATGAGGCCCCGAATGGGCGTCTGGGGCCTTTTCGGGGGTAAGCCGCGCAGGCGCTTCAGGGAGCAAGGCACAGATCGCGCGCCGCTTCCGGGGTAAGCCAATGCCAATTCCCCATCTGGTTGCGAAACCACGTCAGTTGGCGTTTGGCATAGCGGCGCGTGTCCATGACCGAACCTGCCGCGGCCTCATCGAGCGAGATTTCGCCATTGAGATGGCGTCGCAGCCACGGCACGCCGTGCGCTTTTGTTGCGGGCAATGTCGGGTCGAGGTTGCGTTTATCAAGCAACCGCACCTCTTCAAGCACCCCTGCTTTCAACATCGCTCCAAACCGCGTCTCAATACGGCGGACCAATTCCTTGCGTTCGCATGTAATAAATAATTTGGTGGCGTGCTCGACGTTTATAAGTGGTGGCAGACCTTCTCGATGCCATTCCGATAGCGGCCGGCCGGTTGCCACAACGACTTCGAGCGCTCGTGAAATTCGCGATCGATCGTTGATCATGACGCGTTGAGCGGTTTCAGGATCGAGCCGCAAAAGTTCTTTGTGCAACGCTGGCGCGCCGTCACGCTGCAACCGACTACGTACCTCGGTTCGAATGTCAGCGGGAATTGGTGGCACTGCCGCCAAGCCCGTCGTCAGCGCTTTAAAATAAAGACCCGTACCGCCGACCAGAATGGGCACGCGCCGCTGTGCGACAGCCTCACCAAGTGCCGCTTTGACATCGCCAAACCAGCGGCCGACCGAGTAATTTTCCGCTGCATCTGTATGTCCGTAGAGGCGATGGGGCACCCTGGCCTCTTCGTCGGGTGTCGGCCGCGCCGTAATGATACGCAGATCGCGATACACTTGCATGGAATCGGCGTTGATAATGGTCCCTCCGAGCCGCTCCGCCAGATCGAGCGCAAGGGCCGACTTGCCGCTGGCGGTCGGCCCTGCAATAAGCACCGCTCGATTGGTACTGTGCCTCGCATGACTCATGTCGCGACCCTGATCGGTGCTCCAAACGCGGTTGCCGCAGCGCTACAGAGCGCGCGTGCGGCATTGCCTGGCGCCGGCACGGAACAATGGCTCGGGCCCGACGCCGTCGATATTCCCTTTAACGCGGATAATGCAACAGACCAACGCGCGGCTACCGAACGATTGCGCGCCATCGCTAGCGGCATCGATGCCGTGGTGCAACCCGCCGCCAACCGGCGCAAGAAGCTGTTTTTGGCTGACATGGACTCCACCGTTATCGAACAGGAATGCATTGACGAGCTCGCCGATTACGTCGGGATCAAATCTCGTGTCGCCGCAATTACCGAAAGGGCCATGCGCGGCGAGATCGCTTTTGAGCCGGCATTGCGGGAGCGGGTTGGGCTGCTCGAAGGCCTGCCCGTTTCAGTGATTGAGGAGGTTTTACGCGACCGTATCAAATTGACCCCGGGGGCCAAAACGCTTGTGGCGACCATGCGTGCAAACGGTGCTCATACTTGTATGGTGTCCGGCGGATTTACGTTATTCACGGATCGCATCGCCGCGATGGTCGGCTTCGACGCAAGCCGCGCCAATTCACTCACAATTGTGGATGGACACAAACTTGCCGGCAAAGTCGCCGAGCCAATCTTCGGCCGCGACGGCAAACGCGCCGCGCTGATCGAGCTACGCCAGGAATTCGCCCTCACCAAGGAAGAAACGATGGCCATAGGTGATGGCGCGAATGACCTCGACATGATCTCGGAGGCCGGACTTGGCGTCGCATATCACGCCAAGCCGAAAGTTGCCGCTGCCGCCGCCGCACGCATCGATCACAGCGATCTTACCGCGCTGCTTTATGTGCAAGGCTACAGGCGTGCGGATTTCGTAGACGCGTGATTCGCTCGCGTCCCGCCGAAGGGCTTACTGCAGGCTCAGTGCGACAAAGCTCGGGTCTCCGTCTGGAGACACGACCAGCAACACCACCGCCTTCTTGCCGTCCTTCTTCAGCTTATCGATTCGCTGTTGAAGTTCGGTCGCGTTCGTGACGGCCTGCTGTTGCACCTCGGCGATAACCATTCCAGGCACGAGTCGCTTTTCGGCGGCAGGCGAATTGGGGTCCACGCCGGTGATCACCACGCCGCCCTTCACTTTGTCCTTGATGTTATGCTTCTTGCGTAGATCGTCGGTGAGATTGGCTAGGTCAAGCCCAAGCGCTTTTTTGACAACGGGTTTTGAGTCCGGCCCCGCATCATTTTTAGTATTGAGCGCCGCCTGTTTCTCATCCTCCAGCCGGCCAAGCTTGACCGATTTCTTCTCTTCCTTGCCTTTGCGGATTACGACCACCTCAACGTCCTTGCCGACGGGTGTGTCGGCAACGATCTTGGGCAGATCGCGCATTTCCTTGACGTCCTTGCCGTCGAACTTGACGATGACGTCACCAGGCTCAATTCCCGCTGGCTTTGCGGGCCCCTTGTCGTCGATGCCGGCCACCAACGCGCCGCGCGCCGGTTTCACGCTGAGGCTTTCGGCAATCTCGTCGCTCACTTGCTGGATGCGTACACCAAGCCAGCCGCGGCGCACCTCTTTGAACTCGCGCAATTGATCGATCACAGGCACGACCGTTTTCGACGGTACGGCGAAGCCGATGCCGATCGAGCCACCGGATGGCGAGATGATCGCCGTATTCACTCCGATCACTTCCCCGTTGAGATTGAACAGGGGTCCACCGGAATTGCCGCGGTTAATAGCAGCGTCGGTCTGGATGTAGTTGTCGTAAGGCCCCGACTGGATGTCTCGATTGCGCGCCGAAACGATGCCAGCAGTCACTGTGCCGCCAAGGCTGAACGGATTGCCAATAGCGATCACCCACTCACCGAGCCGCAATTTGTCGCTGTCACCGAACTTCACCGCCTTGAGCGGCTTGCTCGGCGTCACTTTAAGAAGAGCAAGATCGGTTTTCGTGTCGCGGCCGACAACTTCGGCCTTCAATGTGGTGCCATCGTTGAAGATGACGTTGACCTCATCAGCATCCGCAATGACATGGTTGTTGGTCACCACCAGACCCGCGGCATCGATAACGAAACCGGAGCCGAGCGAATTGACGCGCCGCGGCGTGGGCGTCGGGCCGTTCTGCCCATCCGGTCCGTTTTGTCCCGGTCCGTTTTGACCATTTTGTCCGCCTTGCCCGCCTTGTCCACGACGGTTTTTGAAGAACTCTTCAAAGAACTCCTCGAACGGCGAACCCGGCGGCAGTTGCGGCATAGCGCCGCTCCGCAAATCGACCGACTGTTTGGTTGACACATTAACGACGGCGTCGATGACCTGCTCCGCGGCATCCGCGATACCTTCCGGTCCTCGCGCCGCGGCGGGAGCGATCAGGGCCGGCCAAGCGATGGCGGCAGCAGCAAAAATGGCTAGGCCGGAACGGCCAGCGGTGGGTTTCATGCGGAAGAAGGATGCGCCCATCGGCGTCGTATCTCCTGGGAGTAAGCTGACAATGAGAGTGGCCCCGACTTCGCGGCGATTCAAGGGCACCGCGAATCAATACCATGCAAGGCCGGATTTACTGCCTCATGCGCGCACGAGCCACACCAAACCGACGCCAATGATAGCCGATCCGATCCCTATCAGTCGCAGGGAAAAATCGGGGGTCTGCAGCACGCTCGTCATCGCCTTTTTGGCCGCCTCTGGAAATGCCGCAAAGATCAAGCCTTCAATGACAAAAACCAGTCCAAGAGCGGCCAGAAAATCCGACATACCGGGCGGACGTGTTCGCTAGCGAGCTGGCGGCTGGGTGGTCGGCGGCGTCGCCGATTTCTCCGGCGGCTTGCCCGAGGGATTGGTGAAGTAGCGGAAGAAGTTCGAGTCCGGCTTGAGCACCATTCGCGTATCAGCTTGCTTGAGGCCGCGCTCATAGGCTTGCATTGAACGGTAGAAGGTGAAGAACTCGGGATCCTGGTTGAAGGCTTCGGCGTAGATCTGGTTGCGTGTGGCGTCGCCTTCGCCGCGAATTTGCTCCGACTTTGAAGTCGCGTCCGCGACAAGGACGGTCACTTCACGATCCGCGCGGGAGCGGATTTCCTGGGCGCGCTGGGCGCCCTGGGCGCGGAATTCTGCCGCTTCACGTTGGCGCTCGGTCTGCATGCGCTGATAGACCGCCTGACTGTTCTGCTCCGGCAGGTCGGCCCGGCGAATTCGTACGTCCACCACCTGAACGCCGTAGGATGTGGCTTCGTGATCGACCAATTCGCGAATGCGCGCCATGAGATCGGAACGCTGATCGCGCACGACATGCATGAAGGTCACTTCACCGAGCACGCGGCGCAGCGCCGAATTGAGCAAAATGGAAAGCTGCGAATTAGCGCCCGTGATTGAACCCAACGTCTGATAGAAGCGAAGCGGATCCTGGATGCGATAACGAGCAAATGCATCAACCACTAACCGCTTCTGATCGGACGCGATCACTTCCTGTGGCGGCGCCTCAAGATCGAGAATCCGCTTGTCGATGTAGACCACGGAGTCGATGAACGGCGCTTTGAGGTTGAGGCCAGGGTCGCTGACAACGCGCACCGGCTGGCCAAGGCGGACCACCAATGCTTGTTGTGTCTGAAAGACCGTGAACAGGGACGAATACGCAACGATCAGTACGGCCACGGCAACTACGGCGATAATGCCGCCGACAAAATTCAGTCTCATGGCCGGCCTCCTGCTGGCGGCTGGCCAGTCGTCTGTGGGGGACGAACGAGCTCATTGAGCGGCAGATAAGGCACCACATTGCTGCCGCCCGCACTGGAATCCAGAATGATTTTTTCGGTGCCGCCGAGAACGCGCTCCATGGTTTCGAGATACATACGTTCGCGGGTGACGTCGGGCGCTTTTTTGTACTGCGCATAAATATTCAGGAAGCGCGACGTCTGGCCGGTCGCTTCGGCCACCGTCTGCTGGCGATACGCTTCGGCGGCTTGCGTGATTTGCGCCACCCTTCCGCGCGCCTCCGGCACGACACGATTGGCATATGTTTGCGCCTCGTTCTGAGCGCGTTCTTGGTCAATGCGGGCGGCCTGCACATCGCGCAGGGAATCGATGACCTGCGACGGTGGGTCGACCTTCTGGAGCTGCACCTGCTGAACAATGACACCGGCGCCATAGTGATCCAGCACCTTCTGCATCAAGTCCTGCACCGACAGCTCGATGCTCTGGCGTGCAACGGTTTGGATCTCGCGGCTGTCGGAGCGACCAATCACTTCGCGCATGGCGCTTTCCGCCACCGCCTTAACGGTGCCTTCCGGATTTTGAATGTTGAACAAAAATTCGCCGACACCGGTCGGTTTCACTTTCCACAACACCGAGAAGTCGACGTCGACGATGTTCTCGTCGCCGGTGAGCATCAGGCTTTCTTCCGGCACATCTCGTACAGTAGTGCCGCCCCTGCGGACATCATCGACAGCGCGCATGCCGATATCGATTTTGTTCACGCGGAGTGCCTTGGGCGTCAGGACCTTCTCAATCGGATACGGCATATGGTAGTTCAGGCCCGGCTGCACCTCGCGCACTTCTTTGCCGAAACGCAGGACCACGCCGAGTTCGTCGGGCTCTACCCGGAAGAAGCCGGAAAAACCCCAAAGCGCTACCGCGCCAAGCGCGAGAAGAGCAAAGCCGCGACCGCCGAGATTCCCGCCCGGTAGAAACCGGCGCAATTTATCCTGGCCGCGGCGCAATATTTCTTCGAGGTCCGGCGGCGTCGGCCCGGGCGATTGCGGGCCGGAGCCCCACGGCCCCTTACCGCCGGTACCCCACGGGCCACCGCCACCCTGATTTGTCCACGGCATCGAAAATGTCTCCCGGCGCCGGCTTTTCTTGCCCGGCTGATCTTAGTTGGGAGGGGTTATAGGGGACGCCAAGCCCCCTTACAACGCGGCATCAAGCCCGTTTTGCCGCCCGTTCAGCGCCTTATATACGTCGCCACCGCAAAGCTGAAATCATCGTCCGGCCCTGCGAAATGATCTTGGCGCGATTGTTCCTGCCAAACCTCTGGATCTATCAGCGGAAACACCGTGTCCCCCTCTGGCGAGGCGTGAACATGCGTGATCTCGAGGCGATCTGCCATCGGCATCGTGGCTGAGAAAATGTCGCTCCCGCCGATAACCATGATTTCATCGACCCCCCGCTTGGCTGCATCGGACCGTGCAAAGCTGAGTGCAGCATCAAGACTGGTGGCCAACACCGCGCCCGGCGCGACCCACGTTAGATCCCGTGTGAGGACAATATTGGTGCGGCCCGGGAGCACCTTCCCAATCGATTCATGTGTCTTGCGCCCCATGATCACCGGGCGATTCAGCGTCAGCTTGCGGAAGTGTTGCAAGTCGGATTTCAGTCTCCAAGGCAATTGCCCCTCGCGGCCGATGACGAAATTGTCCCCGATCGCTGCAACCAAGACGACTTTCATTGTTATGTCTTTCCGCGCGCGAAGACTGCAGTTCCAGCTCTCGTCGTCATCTCGACCGAAAAATCAAATGGACGAAATGGCAAGGCAACGTATGGCGATCTCACAGTCACATGCTTAGAACGAAAGTTCTGACTTTCTTGCTAACGCCCGACTCGTCGGCATTGAACAGCGCGCTACGAATACTTAATCGACGCGCCAAAGTTCCACTTAAAATCTTCTTAGCGCGATGCCTACAAAGAGCGACAACAAGAATATCGCTTATTGGCGAATAGTTACACCGCGACTGCCGCCTTGATGTGGGGATGCGGATCGTAGTTCTCGATTGCAAAGTCCTCAAACCGAAACGCGAAGATATCCTTCACCGCCGGGTTGAGGCGCATCACAGGCAGACGCCGCGGCGCACGCGACAACTGCAGCCGCGCCTGATCGAGATGATTGAGATACAAATGAGCATCACCGAGAGTATGGATGAAATCGCCGGGTTTATAGCCTGTCACCTGCGCGACCATCAAAGTGAGCAGCGCATATGAAGCGATATTGAAGGGAACGCCGAGAAAAACATCGGCCGAGCGTTGGTAGAGTTGGCAAGAGAGCTTGCCGTCGGCGACGTAGAACTGAAACAAGCAATGGCATGGTGGCAGCGCCATCTTGTCGACGTCGGCAGGGTTCCATGCCGTGACGATCAGCCGGCGGGAATCAGGATTGCGCTTGATCATCGCAATCACATTTCCAATTTGGTCGATGGTCTTTCCATCATGCGTGGGCCATGAACGCCATTGTTGGCCATAGACGGGCCCGAGCTCGCCCCGTTCATCTGCCCACTCGTCCCAGATGCGAACCCCATGTTCTTGCAGGTATTTGACGTTGGTGTCGCCCGCCAGAAACCAGAGCAGCTCATAGACAATCGACTTGAGATGCAGCTTCTTTGTCGTGAGCAGCGGGAATCCCTCGTCGAGCGGAAAGCGCATCTGGTGGCCAAACACCGAGAACGTGCCAGTCCCGGTGCGGTCGCGTTTCTCCGCGCCCCGGCTAAGAATAAGTTCCATCAGGTCGAGGTACTGGCGCATCGTCCTCTCATCATTTGAGACTCAAACATGGGGAAGTTTACCGCGGGCGGCAACCACTGGCTGTCGTTATCAACGGCCAAAACCCCCTGCTTCAGCGACTCACTCGCGCCTGAGACCTGCTAGCATGCCATCATCGCAGCTTGGGGGTACACCGATGAGCATTGATCACATCCTTATTGCCCGCATCCTTTTGACCCTTGCGACCGTCGGCTGGGCCGTGCTCACCGTCATTGCAGACTTCAACAAGACACACGCCACCAATCCGGCATGGACACCGCACGCGCGGTTTCATGTGGTCTGGCAAATTTCAAGCTATGTCGGTTTGGGCCTTCTTGCTTTCGCGCTGATCTGGTGGCCGGGGCCGCTGGCGACTGAGCGGCTCTACTTGGTGGCACTCATGGGCGCAATTGTTTACGGCGCTTTCTTTGCAGCGCTGATTGCTATGCCGGTTTATGGCGGCGCCGCCTACGACAAAAACGGATATCGGCCTTTCAATGCGCCAGTACCAATCATTGCCAAGAAGTGGGACGCCAACGTTACTATTTTTTCGATTCAGCTCGTGATTCTCGCCGCCGGCTTGCTCGCGGTGACCGGAGCGTTCGCGCGTTAAAACAATAAACCGGGCGGCGAGCCAAAGCCCGCGCGCCCGGTATGAGATTCCAGCGCTTACTCGACGAACACTTCTTCGCGGCGCTTGCGCATCATCGGCAGTGCCGCGATCACCAGCAGACTAAACGCAACCGCGATCAGGCCAGCCGAGATCGGCCGCGTCAGGAACACCGTGACATCGCCGCGCGCGATCAGCATAGCGCGGCGCAGGTTTTCCTCCATGAGCGGGCCGAGGACGAAGGCCAGCACTAGCGGCGCGGGCTCGAACTCGTGCTTGTTCAGCCAATAGCCGAACAGACCGAAGATTGCTGCAATCACCACGTCGGTCGGTGAATTGTTGATCGAATAGATGCCGATGCAGCAAAAGACGATGATTGAAGGATAGAGCAACCGATACGGCACTCGCAGCAGGCTCACCCACACGCCGACCAGCGGCAAATTGATGATGATCAACATCAGGTTGCCGAGCCACATCGAAGCGATCATGCCCCAGAACAGCTCGGGCTGTTTGGTCATAACCTGCGGACCGGGCACGATGCCGTGGATAGTCATGGCGCCGACCATCAATGCCATCACCGCATTGGGCGGAATGCCGAGCGTGAGCAGCGGGATAAATGAGGTCTGCGCCGCCGCGTTGTTGGCGCTTTCCGGTGCCGCCACGCCCTGGATGGCGCCGTGGCCGAAACGTTCCGGATGCCTCGAGATGCGCTTTTCGAACGTATAGGCGGCGAAAGAGGCCACCACCGCACCACCGCCGGGCAGAATTCCCAGGATCGAACCGAGAATGGTCCCGCGCGCGATTGCGCCGGAGGAATCGATCAAGTCCTGCCGCGTTGGCATCAAGCCCGATATCTTGGCCTTCACGATGTCTCGGCTCTCCTGGGACATTTCCAGGTTGCGGATAATTTCGGCGAAGCCGAATAACCCCATCGCCACGTTGGTGAAGCCGATGCCGTCGGACAATTCCGCGACGTCGAAAGTCATGCGGCCGGCGCCAGTCTCCAGGTCGGAACCGACCATCGACAGCAGCAGGCCGGTGAGAACCATGGCGATCGACTTGAGCACCGAGCCTTTCGCCAGCACCACCGCGAAGATTAGGCCAAGCAACATCAGCGAGAAATATTCCGCCGGACCAAACAACAGCGCGAGCGAGGTCAGTGGCACGCCGAGGGCTGCGACCAGCACTGTGGCGACGCAGCCCGCAAAGAACGAGCCGATGGCGGCAATCGAGAGCGCGGCGCCGGCACGGCCTTGTCGCGCCATCTGGTGGCCGTCGAGACAGGTTATTACGGACGTCGCCTCGCCGGGAATGTTCACGAGGATCGACGTCGTCGAGCCACCATATTGCGCGCCGTAATAAATTCCGGCGAGCATGATCAGCGCACCGACCGGTGGCAGCCCGAAAGTAATCGGCAGCAGCATGGCAACCGTCGCTACTGTGCCGATGCCGGGCAGAACGCCGACCAGCGTTCCGACCAATGCGCCAAGCAAACAGAAGCCGAGGTTGTAAGGGTTGGCGGCGACCGAGAAGCCGAGCGCCAGATTGGCGAGAAGTTCACTCATGGCGGTGCTTCCTGCTCATATCCAAGGCCAAAGCTGGAACGGCAGCTGCAGCAGATAAACGAACAGTCCGACGCAGAACGCCGTCATCACCACAGCTGCAATCAAGCTTTCGACCCAGCGCATTTCGGTGGAGCCGAAGATAGAGATTATGAACGCTGCGAAGGTCGACAGCACCAATCCAAGCGGCGGAAGGCTTATGGGACCGAGATTGAAGCCGCGGATCGTGCCAGCGAATGTGATGATGGCCAGAAGCACCCAGGCGGGGCCACGGACCGCGTATTTTTCAATCGGCGGGCCGTCGACAAGCAGGCCAGTCAGCGCCACAAGCGCGCCAGCGCCCGCGAGCAATCCGGCAAACAAGCGTGGCGCGGTGCCAGGCCCGAAAGCAAATCCGTGAGTGCCAGGAAGATCGCCTGACGTCCAAATCGCGATGATCGCAAGACCTATCAGCGCAAGCCCGCCGTAGAAGTCGCGCGGACCGCGGACCTTGAAGCGAAACCCACCCCCCCTGTGGGAGGTCTTTGCCCCCTCAACCATCACTCCCCTCCCTACGCTTTTTATTGTTGTCTCAATTGCTCCCAAGGCTTGTTTCAGGAGCCCCTCCCACGATCCCTAGCACACCCACCCGCATAGCCGAAAGCATAGACCTGTAGGACCAAGTGCCTAAAAAATCGTCGAAAACGCCGGTGCGCCAAGTTGTCCCAACGGAATGGTGCGTTGCCCGGCCTCACGGCTGCGAAATAGGTCGAACGAATGAGGGCGGCATGATCGCAGCCACTAAAAAATGCCGAACAGGCCAATCAGGCCGCCAGCCGCGAACAGCCACAACGGATTTGTCCGCGTAGCGAAGCCGACCACCGCTGTCGCAGCCGTCAGGATGCCTGCATACACATTATGATCAGCGCTGCGCGCCAGCACGAACGCACTTGCCGCGATTAATCCAAGCGATAACGGAACAAGGCCCGCTTGGATGGCGATGCGCCAGTGCGCGTCCTTGAAGCGATCCCAAGTGCGGGCGACGAAGAATGCCAATATGCAGGTCGGCACACACATTGCGGTTGTCGCGACTGCGGCACCGGCAAGACCCGCGACGTGATACCCGATCAGCGTGACGATGATGATGTTCGGTCCGGGCGAGACCTGGGCAATGGCGAAGCTGTCGGCAAATTGCCGATCAGTCATCCAATGCATCATCTCAACCGCAATGCGGTGCATTTCGGGGATTGCAGCATTGGCACCCCCGACAGCAAACAGCGAAAGCAACGCAAAATAGCTAAACAGCGCGATGAGCGGATTGTCGTTCATCGTTTCATCCACGCGATGCCAATGCTGACTGGGGCCAGTGCCACAAACACCAACGGCAGGGGCCACTGCATAATCGCGACGCCAATGAAGGCGGCGCCCGCAATGAGAGGCGCCCAATCCCAACGCTTTTGGAACAATGGCGCGGCCATTTTAGCAACCACGGAAATGAGAAGCCCGGTCGCCGCGGCAGTGATGCCGGCAAGGATGCGGCTCAGCGCTTCGAGATCGCCGAAGCGCGCATAGAGAACCGCCAGGATCGTAACGATGATTAGCGGCGGGCCCATCAAACCAGCGAGCGCAACTGCCGCGCCCGGCGCACCACCAAATCGTGAACCGAACACGACAGAGAAGTTCACGACATTGGGGCCGGGCAGAAATTGCGAGAGCGCGAAGGCTTCATTGAACTCCTCCGCCGTCATCCAGCCCTTCTGCTCGACGATCATTCGCCGCGCCCACGGCAAAGCTCCGCCGAAGCCGGAAATCGAGACGATGACAAAGGCGCGGAACAGTTCAGTGAGCGAGGGGCGTTTGACGGGAGGCGCGGCTGCGGCGGAGGACATTCGCAATGAGGATTACAACGCGGAGCCGCATGCCGCTAGATGACATGTTGCACGCGCCAAATTCGCCCTGGAATGGCGCGAACTTGGCGCGCGTTTGTCCGCTGATCAAGCAAATGCCGCCGATTGCAGCCGCCCGGCTAGGAATGTTTCCCCATAAAACATTCACGCGGGTCTTTTTTCGTCAACCATTAGCGCCTATATTCCTAGGTGCCGGGGCAACCCGGCTATGGCGATAAATGGCCGTCGTAATAAACCCATCGGACCCGGGGGCAGTACCCGGCGCCTCCACCCAAGCCCGGCGGGCACGGGCTTCGGCGGGGGCGAAATAGGATCGACGAGGGCGTAAAGGGCGTGCTTTTGCTCGGCATGGTTCCGCCGTTATCGGGCCATTCCATAGTTGCAAACGACAACTATGCTCCGGTTGCTCAGGCCGCGTAAGCGGTTTGAAAGACCGAACTGAAGCCCTGGCGGGTTAAGCTCCGTCAGGCGGGGTCCGGAGGCACCTGGCAACAGAAGCCTCCACTTTCGTCCTCCCGGCATCCAATTATGACAAAAGGCTATGCATGGCCCGCGCGGGGATAGCGCGGAGTGCGTGCGTCGCGGTAGCATCGCGCGATTCACATAAGACACGATCCTCATGACCGACCAGATCCGGTACGACCTCCTGACCCAGCAGGCATTGCGCAGTGTCGTGCGCAACGTCCTCGTCGACACGGCCAAAAAAGGGCTACCGGGCGACCACCACTTTTACATCTCGTTCGATACCCGCGCCGATGGCGTCCGCATGTCGGACCGGCTTCGCGCCCAATATCCCGACGAGATGACCATCATCTTGCAACATCAGTTTTGGGACCTGAAGGTCGGCGAAGACGATTTCGAAGTCGGCCTTTCATTCGGCGGCGTCCCGGAGCGGCTCAACGTGCCGTTCGAGGCCATCAACGGTTTTTTCGATCCGTCGGTCCAGTTTGGCTTGCAGTTCGAAGAGGTCACCGAAGGCGAGGAGCGACCCGCGCCGGCCAACGCGCAGGAACCGCCAACGACGAAGAAAAAGCGATCGCCCGCAAATCCGCCTACGGTTGCTAAAATACCGGAGAGCACGCCACCGACCCGGCCGGCGCCGGTGCCATCGGCCAAGCGCGAGAAGACTGAGAAGACTGAGAAGACGGAGAGGCCCGTCGGCACCGCCGAAGTGGTCCGGTTAGACCGATTTCGCAAGAAATAGCCGAACAATCATCCAGTTTTTCTTGTTTGCGACCGGTCTTGCTCGCACCGCTGATCAGCATAGCTTAATGCCCGGATCTCGGCGGCACGGGATAGATCGATGGCGAAAGCGCGCAAAAAATCTGCAAAAAGTCGCGTCGAAAGCGACGCGTTCGGCCCATTAGAAATTCTGGCCGACAGGCTTTGGGGCGCACAAACTCAGCGGTCACTTCACAATTTTCGTATCGGCACCGAACGCATGCCGATCGAGCTCGTGCGGGCGCTCGGTTTAATCAAACGCGCTGCTGCGGAAGTCAATCGCGCGCTTGGGTCGCTTGATCGTAAACGCGCAACGGCCATAGCAGCGGTGGCGCAGGAGATCGCGGACGGAAAACTGGATGGGCATTTTCCGCTGCTGGTCTGGCAGACTGGTTCCGGAACGCAGAGCAACATGAACGTCAACGAAGTGATTGCTAATGCGGCCAATCTCAATCTCGGCGGCAAACTTGGCGCGAAATCGCCGGTGCATCCGAACGATCACGTCAACATGAGCCAGTCGTCGAACGACTCGATTCCCACCGCCATGCACATCGCCGCCGTGATCGAGATCAATCGACATCTCAAACCGGCGCTGAAGCGCCTCTACAAAGCTCTCGACAAAAAGTCGAAGGAATTTGCCAAGATCATCAAGATCGGCCGCACCCATACCATGGATGCGACGCCGATCACCCTGGGCCAAGAATTTTCCGGTTACGCGGCACAAGTGAAATCTGCACTCGCACGGCTCACATTGGCGGAACGCGAACTTTATCCTCTCGCGCAAGGCGGGACAGCGGTCGGCACCGGCATCAATTCCAAACCGCAATTCGCGAAAGCTTTTGCCCGACGTATCGCGCGGCTGACAAAACTGCCATTCATCAGTGCACCCAATAAATTTGAACACATGGCCGGCCACGATGCCTATGTGTTCGTGCATGGGGCGATCAACGCTGCGGCTACCGCGCTATTCAAGATTGCAAATGATATCCGCCTGCTTGGCTCAGGACCGCGCTCGGGCCTGGGCGAGCTGATCCTTCCGAGTAATGAACTCGGCTCCTCAATTATGCCAGGCAAGACCAATCCAACTCAGAGCGAAGCTCTGACCATGGTCTGCTGCCAGGTGTTCGGTAATCAAACCACCATCACAGTGGCTGGCAGCCAGGGACATTTCGAGCTCAACGTTTACAAGCCATTGCTGGCCTACTGTATGTTGCAGTCGATCCGGTTAGTCGGCGACGCAGTGAATTCTTTCACCGACAATTGCGTCAACGGCATTCGCGCAAATGAACCGCGCATTCGCGAGCTTATGCAGCGATCGCTCATGCTCGTTACCGCCCTCGCCCCAAAAATTGGTTACGATAAAGCCGCACAAGTCGCGAAGGCAGCTCATGCGAATGGCACAACTTTGCGCGAAGAAGCGGTTCGTCTTGGATTTGTCAGCGGCTCCGAATTCGATCGCTTGGTTCGACCTGAAAGAATGATTCGTCCGCACTAAATTCGCGCCGAAGGCGGTACCGAAGTAGGCGCGGGCCCATTTTGCCGTCGGTGTCCTGTTCAACTTTTTGCGATAATGACCGTCGAGTCCCGGGCCCGCGTTCGGCAGTCTCATGTATTGCCGTGAATCTTTTGTGCGTATCCGGCTACTATTCTACTGTGACGGTATGTCAAATTTCTCAATCCGAAAAACGTGCCGTAGAGTTTCCTCAGAGGTGTTTTCAAGTCTTCGACAGTAGAATAGTTGGATTGTTCAAATATACATTTGGAAGTTCCAACGTAGCTCGCAAATTACATTCTGAATTTCTACTCATATTCATCAACGATCATTTGTTCAACTTTTGTAATCAACCAACCGTGTATTGAACAACAACAGCGATGAGCGCCACAGTATCGCAAGCTAACTTGTGGACTCCGTCGTAATGGCATCTTTCCGCCAACGTGTCGGCGCATTTGGCAGTGATGCTTCTTATCTCTTGAGCGCCGAACTGAAATGTAACCCGTTACCTACGAGGGCGACGGAATGGCTGAAGTGATCAATCTTCGGACCGTTCGGAAGCGGGCCAACCGGCAGCAGGAAGATCGGCGTGCGAACGCCAATCGTCTTGCGTTTGGTCAGACCAAACACGTTCGGAAGATTGAAGCCTCAAACCAAGCTAAAGCCAGACGTCACCTCGATCGGCATCGGGTCGAAACAGGGGACCAGCAATGAAATCTCCGGTCGTTAAACGTTCGATTGTAATTGCGGGGCATAAAACGAGCGTGAGCCTCGAAGACGCATTCTGGAAGGGACTAAAGGAAATCGCGAATGGCAGGGAGCTAACCCTGTCGGACCTTGTGGCCTCGATCGACACGGATCGTCGCCATGGCAATTTGTCATCCGCAATTCGCCTTTTCGTTCTCGACCATTACCGTGTGCACACGGCCGACGATCGCATCGTGCACACGGATACTCACGACGTCCCAAGCCCGCGCGGCGTTGTGCACTCAGTTCTGCGAGCCGACTGAGGAAGCAGGCTGCCTCGCGCTACGCGGCGCGGGTGCCGGTCTGATATCAATTGGCGCCGGCAATGCCGGCGCCTGCTTGTTCGGGGGTGCTGCCTTCCCGCGCAACTGCGACGGCGCGCTCTCGATTGCACGCAACGTCTTTGTCTGATTTTCGATCGCTCGCAGCGTGAGCCATCCGGTCAGCGCTGAGACGTCGATGCTGCGCGTCGGGGTCGCTAGCGGTCCTTTCAAAGACACAACAATATTCGGTCGTGCGCCAGCGGCCTCGTTCAACCCAATGACCTCCAGCCGCGCATCAACAGAGCCGTCGGTCAGATCGAGCGTTCCAGCAACGGCGAGCCTTGCGTCCTTACTGTCGATAACGGCATTGGTCAGACGGAATTGACCGACGCTGACGTGCAATGCGGACTCGGCGCGCTTTAGGGACAATTCGCCGCGCTCCAGCGATTTGCTCACCAGGTCGGCGATACGTCCGGGCTCGATCGCCAAACCCTCGTCCACTGCGCGATTGACCGTATCGAAGATTTGAGGATCAAGACCGGCGAACCGGCCATCGGTGAGCACGATCTTGCCGGAGCCTTCGAGCGAGCCAATGAGCGCAACCGGACTGAGACCGGCCCCCTCCACCTCTACCGTCAGACCAAGAGAACCGGTCACCACGGGACGCGGGCGCGACGTCATCATCGCCGAAGCATCCGCACCGGTGAGTGAAACCTTCGCGTGGGCCGCCAGGCCATCGTCTTTGCGCCGGAGCGTCAATTGTCCGGAAAACTGCCCGCCCGCGATATTTCCAGTGGCATCCCGCACCGCGATGTCATCCGGACCAAAACGGAGCGTGGTGCTAAATTCGCGCGCCGTTACACCCGGCAGTAGATCGGCTCGACCGACCTTGAGAGCAACCGTCCCGATAAATTTTCCCAGTGCCCCGGCAGAGAACGGATCGCTCGGCCAGCTCCAGGCTGCGTTTGCGCCCGCAGTTTGCGATGGCAGGCCGATTGCACATGCGATCAGCGCCGGCAGATCGGCTCTATCGGCTTCAAGCACGCCGTCAATTTTCTGCGGCGATGCATTGTCTGCGGCGAGGTGGCCGCGAACACTGGAGCCAGCGAGCTTCGCGTCAATATCATCAAACTTCAGCGCGCCGTCCGCGATCGCGACACGCGATGTTAGCGTCAGAGGCAAGGGCACAGCGCTGGCCGTGCCAGGCGGTCGCAATGGGCGCAAATCCGCATCCATGACCCGCAGCGTTGCTGCGATCTTTGCGCCCCGATTTTCGGAGATTTGGCCGCTGCCGCGCGCCTGCGCCGACAAGCCGGTCGCGGATAGACGGACGTCGAACGTCATATCTCCGCCGATTGGGCCCTCAATTTGTCCTTTCAGCTGAGCAGGACCTTTGCCGGGCGCCACGAACCGGTCGAGACTCATGAGTTTGACAAGTGATGTGCCGTCCTGCGCATCGACGGTCCCGTCGATAGCGACATCGGCTACGGAATGCTTGCCCCAATCACCGCGGATGCGCGCGTGCGTATCAAAGCGCAGGTCATCAAGATCGCCGGTCGCCGCAAAGCGGCCGATGGTGCCGGAGGTCTTACCGTCAGCAGCAATGTCGAGAGTGGCGTGCAATTTTGCATGTCCAATGCGTCCGAGCAGGCTCCCAGCCTGGCCGACATTGTTCGGTGCGAATTTTTCCAGCTTCGCGACGATGGCCGCGGTTTGTTTCGTCTCAAAGTCCAGAGAGAATGAGCCGCGCGGCGGATGACCGCCGGTTTCCACGCGTCCACTGGCCGCAAGTTTTCCGCCGGCAAGATCGTTCACTGACAGGCGGTCAAGCTGCAACCCGCGGGCGTCGACTTTAAAACGCGCACGCGCATCACGCATTTCAATCTCGTCGAAAGTGGCACGGCCGATATCGACATCGACGGATATCTCGCGGGGTTGCTCCAGCGCGGAGCCGGCGAGCAATGCTCGGCCGAATTTGAGTGCCCCGTCGATGTCGAACTGCGGCGCTTTAAACTCGACATCGAGCCCCGCCGGCCGGCTGCCGGACGCAAAACGATAGGCAAAACGCCCGGTTATCGGCTTGCGATCGAATTCTGCCTTGAGGCTATCAACCGCGATCGTGTCCTTCGCGAGTGTCACGTCACCGCGCAGACTCAAGGGTCGCAAGGCGTTCTGCCCGGTCTCGCTGCGTCCTTCCAGCCAGGCGACGAATGCCTTCGGATCGGAGGTATCGAGCTTAGCAGGACCGGTAAAGGTGACGCCATCAGAACCGACGGCAAGACGGCCGCTCAGGCGCACTTGCGTCAAGCCCGGCGCACGAAACTCGAGACCGTCGAGAATCCAGCCGTCGGCATTGCTGGTGATATCGCCCCGCAAATTCTGGACGCTGTTGCCGCCAAGTGTGAGTTGGTCGATGCCGACACCAATCTGAACCGGAAGCCGCGGGCGAAATGCGCTAGCCGCGGATTCCGCGAGCCCGCGAATAGCGGCAGCGGGCGGTTGCCGGACGCCGTCAGCGTTCGTGGCTGCTCGATCGAGGTCGATCTGGCGCCCGGACAGCACGCCGTCCAGGTGCGGATGCGCGCCAAATTTGAAATCCGCGACGCCGGTGAGTTTGGCGCCCTGATCTTCCGATCCATACAGAAACTCGATGTTTTCAATCAGCGCCGATTGTCCGCTCGCCTTGATCTTCCCGCTCATGCGCCATGACTGGCTCAAAGACTGTCCGGACTGCGCCGTAGAGCGCGAACCAATCCCGACGGGTCGTGACATGCTCAAGGTGCCATCGAACCGCGGCTCGCCACCAGCAAGCGCCAGCGCGCCGTCGATATCGACGCTCAGAGGACGATCCACCGGATCGACATTGACGTGCAGCTTGAGCGTTCTCTCTTCGCTCAATCGGCCGACAGTGAGACGATAAGGATAAAGCTTGCCGTCGATCGTCACCGAGCCTTCGCCTTTCACGGGACCAACAAGCGAACGCGCCTCACCAATGAAAGACACCCGGCCGAGCGTAAGATTTGTCCCACTCGCGACGTCGGTCAAAGTAAGCGTGCCATCCTCGATGCTGAGCCGGTCGACCGACAGTTCGTCGGGCTTGAATGCAACCGCCATATTCGGCGCGCGCACCTGGCCGGACTTGTCTAATCCCAGACTGACCCGCGGCCCTGCAAGAGTGCATTTCGGCGGCGCGCCATTCGCCGCGCATGAGCGGGCCAAGAGCGAGTTCAACACCAAGCGAGCGTGCGCGGATCGTCTCCGCACCGCCGCCGATTTCTATGTCGTGTAGCAATAGTTGCGGTGAAGGCAGGAGACGCGCGTCGATCGCGCCGGCGACGCGCACGTTGACACCGATAATGCGGCTCGCTTCAGCCTCGAACATCGAGCGATGACTGTCCCAATCGACCAGCAGCGGGCCGACCAGCGCCGCTACCAGCGCCAGGATGATCGCAATCGCCAATCCAAGCAGGGTGGTTTGCAACGCCAGCTCCGGCGCCGAACTGCATCCGGCGCATGCCCAGGAATAATCGTCGAAAAATCTACGGTATCCTGGCGATTTATGGCGGCGAATCTATGTCGCTACAATATTCCGCTCATTCCGGCACGAGCGGGAATCCAGGGCGCAATCGCAAGGCCGAAGTGCGCTGGGTCCCCGCGGGGACGAGCGGGAGAGACGCTCAGCTCAACGCGACGATCTTGCCCGGATTCATAATATTTTGTGGGTCGAGCGCTCGCTTGATCGAGGCCATAACGGCGAGCGCCGCCGTGCCGTACTCTGCCGCCAGATATTTCATCTTGCCCTGCCCCACGCCGTGCTCGCCGGTGCAAGTCCCATCCATCGCAAGCGCCCGTTCGACCAGCCGCTCCGAAAGATCTTTGGCGCGCCTGACTTCATCGGGATCGTCCATGTCGATCAACAACGTGAGATGGAAATTACCATCGCCAACGTGGCCGACGATCGGTGCCAGAATGCGGCTTTGCTCAATATCGCGCTGGGTCTCGGTAAGACATTCGGCCAGCCGCGATATCGGTACGCAAACATCGGTGGGCACCATGGACGCGCCCGGACGCAGCGCGAAATTCGACAGCGCGGCGTGATGACGCGCTTCCCATAAACGCGTGCGTTCTTCGGGTCGCGTGGTCCAGGTGAAAGGACCGCCACCAAATTCGGCCGCGATCTCGCCGAACCGCTCGGATTGCTCCGCGACGGAGGCTTCCGTTCCATGGAATTCGAGGAACAGCATCGGCGTCTCGGGCAGCCCGAGTTTCGAATGCATATTGCAAGCCCGCACCTGCAGCGCGTCGAGCAGTTCGATGCGCGCCACCGGAATGCCGGATTGGATGGTGTGGATGGCGGTGTTGCAGCACGCCTCAACGGATGGAAATGGGCAGGTCCCACCGGAAATCGCCTCCGGAATACCCGAAAGACGCAGCGTCAACTGCGTGATCACACCAAGGGTACCTTCAGAGCCGACCATCAACCTTGTGAGATCGTAGCCCGCAGACGTTTTTTTCGCCCTGCGGGCGGTGTCGATCACCTCTCCGTTCGCCATCACCACTTTGAGCGCCAGGACGTTGTCTTTCATGGTGCCGTAACGCACCGCATTGGTTCCTGAACAACGTGTCGCTGCCATGCCACCGAGCGAAGCGTCGGCGCCGGGATCGATGGGAAAGAATAGGCCGCTATCGCGCAGCTGCTCGTTGAGCGCTTTTCGCGTGATGCCGGGTTCGACGATGCAATCCAGATCCTCGGCATGGACAACGAGAACCTTGTTCATGTCGCGAAAATCGATCGACACGCCGCCGACCGGCGCATTGACATGTCCCTCGAGCGACGAGCCAACGCCAAAGGGAATAATGGCAACGCTATTTTCCGCGCAGATGCGGACGATCTGCTGAACGTCTTCGGTGCTTTGCGGGTAAACGACGGCGTCGGGCGGCTGATTGGCAATCCAGGTCATCGTATTACCGTGCTGTTCGCGCACGGCCTGCGAGGTCACGACGCGGTTGCCGAAGACCGCATTGAGCGCCGCCACTGTCTTTTTTATCGCTGCCGGATTTCGGCCGTTCTGCGTGCCGGCGACTTGGACCAAACCCATTCGATACCCTCTGCTAACGTGCCTGGCGAACGTTAGCAGAGGTTGGCCGGGGGTAAAACGAGGCTGACGGTGGCGACGGCTCGGGACAACCGCGTTTGGTCGAGCGTCGGCGCCACACGCCAGCCACGCCTTACGACGATTTGCCGAGGAAAGGCACGATCATCGCAACTCGTTGGCGGTACCGCCGGTATTCGTCGCCGAAAACCGTGATCAGGTCATGCTCCTCGAGAGCGATGCCGACAAAGATGTAGGCCGTCGTCACCGCGGCGAACAGGAGATGCCCGGCCGTCATCACCGGCGTTATCCAAAAGGCGATGATGAAGCCCAGATAGAGCGGATGACGCACCAAATTGTAGAGGAGTGGCGTCCTGAACCGCACCGTGGGCATTGGCTTGCCGGTGAGATTGTTGATCACCTGATGCAGACCGAACAATTCAAAGTGGTTGATGAGGAATGTGCTGCTAAACACAATTACCCAACCCAGCAAAGACAGACCGAGGAGGACCGCCGCGATTTGCGGGTTATCGATTTGCCAGATCACCGTCGGAATTGGCTGCCACTGCCACAGCAACAGCGCGAGCGCCACGTTGGCGAACAGAACATAAGTGCTTCGCTCAACAGAGGCCGGGACGAACTGCGTCCACCATTTCTTGAACTGCGGCCGCGCCATCACACTGTGCTGTATGGCGAACAGCGACATCAGCAACAGATTGACGACAATTGCCTGTAGCGGCGGCCCAACGGTGCCGGAGTTGATCGTTTTCGGTACCCCCAATCCGGTGACGAAGCCTATCGAATAGAGAATGACAACGAAGAACGCGAGGTAGGCGACGATGCCATATAGAAATGCGAAGAGCTTGCCCATGATATCTCCCGGTCGCCTATGGTCGGCGGCTTGACGTTAGGAATCGACCGGAGAGTACGGATGCGCCCGCGCGAAGACTTTGAGCGGAGCTTGATTTGTCCTTGAGAAAATCCTGATTTTATCTTCGACGAGACGCAGCCCGCGACCGGATCGGGCTCGTAAGGTCCTTATTGGGGGATTTCACGACTGAAATGAAGTGCCGGGCGTCACTGCCGGGCGCTCTGGCGCCCGCCTCAGGACCGCGCCATCACGAATAGATATTCCAGGTTTGCGGACTGGATTGCGGTTCGGCCGGAGCTTCCTTGCCGAGCGAAACAACCCACGCAACGACCATCGCCGTGACGACGAAGACGTACGTTCCTCGAGCAACCTTGCCAATCATTGTGCCGCCTCCAATTTTTTTTGCAGGATAGTCCAAGCAGCGGCCGCCGCGCGGGCGTCGTTAATTTTTGGTTAATCGGGCTAAGCCGTTGAATTCGTGAGCCGCCCCGTACTTGGCCGGTGGACGCGTAAGCCCCACTGTCGTAGTTTTCGCGCCGTTCGCGTTGTCTTTCCGTCGGAGTTTGCAATGGCCGGTCCCGTAATTGCTGTCACTGACAGTGTTTTTCCGTCGCTTGATCCGGCGAAAGCTGCATTGGCGCGGCTCAACCCGACCTACCGCATGTCCAAGAGCGTGAATGCCGACGACATCGTCGCGGTGGCCAAGGATGCTGACGCCGTCCTCGTGACCTATGCGAAGCTCACGCGCGACGTCCTCATGCAGCTCACGCGCTGCAAGGCGATCGGCCGTTTCGGGCTGGGCGTCGACAACATCGATCTGGTCACTGCGAAAGAGAAAGGCATCGCCGTCAATTACGTGCCGGACTACTGCATCCGCGAAGTCTCGGATCACGCGATGGCGCTGCTGCTGGCGCTCATCCGCAAAATTCCGCTGTCAAACAAATTGGTACAGGGCGGCCGGTGGGAAATGCCAGCGGTCGTGCCGATCCGACGCATCGAAGGCACCGTGCTCGGCCTCATCGGCTTCGGTCACATCCCTCGCCTGGTTGCTCCCAAAGCGCAGGCTTTCGGCATCAAGGTGATTGCCCACGATCCTTATGCCAAGCCGGAGGTGTTCAAGGCCGCCGGCGTCGAAAGCGTGGACTTCGATACACTCCTTAAAACATCCGACTACGTGTCCGTGCACGCTCCGCTGCTGCCGGCCACACGCGGCCTGATGAATGCCGCCGCTTTCGCCAAAATGAAGAAAGGCGCTTACGTCGTGAACACTGCGCGTGGCCCACTGATCGACGAACCGGCGCTCATCGCCGCGCTCGACGCAGGCCAGGTTGGTGGTGCCGGCCTCGATGTCGTAGCGGCTGAGCCGCTCGCCAAGGACTCTCCGCTGCTTGGCCGCGACAATGTCATCATATCCCCGCACACAGCGTTCTATTCGATTGAGGCGCTCGAAGAATTGCAAAGCAAATGCGCGAGCGATGTCGCGCGCGTATTGAGCGGCGAAAAGGCGGTTTATCCGATTTCGGCCTGAACATGCTCGACCGCACTGACCTCGAACCCGTCTTTTTTGCACCGTTTGTTTCGTCGCTAATGCGTGTCGAAAGGGAATGGATCGACTACAACGGCCATCTCAACATGGCCTACTACAATGTCTTGTTCGACCGCGCGGTCGATGAGGTGTACGAGGTCCTTGGCATCGGCGCCGAGTACCTGAAAAAGCACAAGCATTCGACTTTTACCGCCGAAGTGCACGTGCGTTACGTGCGCGAGCTGCACGAGGGCGACCCGGTACGCGTGACGTTCCAGCTGCTCGACTATGATGCCAAGCGCATTCACTATTTCGAGCAGTTGTTTCACGCGACCGAAGGCTGGGTGTCGGCAACATCGGAAAACATGACGCTGCACGTCGACATGACAGCGAAGAAAGTCGCGCCGTTTCCGGGCACAATCATGCACACGCTGGCGCGCATGAAGGCCGCGCACGCGCAATTACCGCGGCCGGAAGTCGCCGGGCGGCGCATCACGATGCCAAAAAAGGGCTGAAAAGCCTACTTTCCTGCCAGTTTGGCCGCGTCGTCATGCACGCTGGTGTCGATCAGCGAGGCCGTCGGCACGGTCTTCGGAATGACGCCCGCTTTGACAAACAGTTCCTGCATCCAATCGATGCGATCGGCCGGAATTGTCAGCGTCGGATCGATCTGCTTGTCGCGAATAGCCTGCTCGGAAATGAATTCGGCGCGCTTGTCGTCCGGCTTCGCATTCGTCATTTCGTGAGCCAATTTGACGGCCTCTTCGCGATGCGTTGCTGCATATTTGTAGGCGTCCATTTCCGCCGCAATAAATTTGACGAGATCGTCGCGGCGCTCGGCCAGAACCTTGCTGCTTGTGGCCACGCAAAGCCGGATAAATTTTGGGACTGCGGTGTTGCCCTTTGCCAGCACTTTGATCTCGGGCGGCATGACCGCTTCAAACTCATTTGAGACGACCGCAGCGTCGGTAATGCCGGCGAGCAGGGACTTGTAGCGATCGAGATCGGCACCCTGCGTTGCCACTTTAACTTCGGAATACGGAACGTTGGCCGAGTCGAGCATCCCGCGAAACAGCAAGTCTGGAAGCGAACCAGGCGAGGAAATGGCGACTGTCTTTCCTTTAAGATCCGCGAGCGTCTTGATGTCCGCTTTCGCCAGAACAACCTGCGGTACGCCCGGCCAGGTGCACCCGACGATCTTGACCCCGGTGCCGCGCACACCGGCGACGATCGACTCCGCGGCACCCATATCAACGCTGTCGATCTCGCCGGAAATCAGCGCTTTAATCAGTGTGGCGCCGGCTTTGATTTGAAGAAGCTCTACTTTCAGGCCGCGCTTGGCGGCAAACCCGCCCTTATCGACCATCGCGATGAAACCTGCATCGCTCTTTGCTTCGAGGATGCCGTGCTTCCAGACTTTGTCCTCCGCATTGGCGCTCGTGAGTCCAGAGACGAGAAAAATAGCCGCGACGAGCGCGAATGATTTCTTGTGCACGGATGAATCCTCCATTTGCGGCTTTGTTTATTGTGAAGGCTACGTTCTCGCGTCCCCGGCCGCAACTTGGATTTCGTCACGGCGATCAGTTCCCTCCGCTCATTCCCGCGCAAGCGGGAATCCAGAGTTGCAACTGCAGACTCTGAAACTTGGTGCCCTGGGTCCCCGCTTTCGCGGGGACGAGCGGAAGGAAGCTGAAGGCCAAACTCTAAATGCGAAATTCGCCGCCACGTTTGCGGCCCTGATCGACATTGAGAAAGAGATGCTCAAGCGTCGGCCGTTTTTTTATCAGACCCTGCTCGTGCGAATAGCCGACCAGCGTCTCAAGGACCTTGCGGTTTTTTTCGGTGAGTTCGTATTCCCACGGGTCGAGGCCGAGCACGCGCTCCTGTTCTTCCCAGGCATCACGATACCAGGCAAGCGGAACGATGCGCGGATTTGTCATGCGCTTCATGGCGGCGGCTTTGGCTTCGTTGAAGGCCTTGAACAGATTCACCGCAAGCCACGGATGCTCGTCCACAAGCGATTTGCGAATGCCGAGAACATGCATGATTGGAAAAATGCCGGTGCGCTGGAAGTAAGCCATCTCTTCCGCTTTGTGGTCTGGGAACAGACGCGCCACGCGCGGATCCTTTGCGACAAACGGCTTGATCAGATCGGAGTGAAAAACCGCGTCGAGCTCGCCTTCCGCCAGCATCGTCTCGACCGATTTGTCGTTCGGCAGGCACGAATATTTGATGTCCGGCGGCAATACGACTTTGATGTCGTCCTCGATTTCGGCAACCCATTCGATTGTGTTCAGGGGCACGCCGTATTCGTGTTGCAGAATGCCGCGCATCCACAACACGGCGCTTGTCATCAGCGTTTTGACGCCGATCTTTCGGCCCTTCAAATCCGCTGCCTTGCGAATGCCCTTCGACGTATTGATGAACATGAAGCCGTGCCGGAAGCGGCGGTGCAGAAAGACCGGAATGGCGCGGAACGGCAGATCGTTATCCCGCGCCGCGAGGTAGGACGAACTAGAAAGTTCGGCCACGTCGAATTCACCCTTGTTAAGGAAGCGCCAGTGTCGCGTCGCTGAATCCATGTCGGTGAGAATGGTAAGATCGGCACCATCGACCTCGACTTTGCCCTTCAGCAAAGGACGCACAAGCTCGTAATCGCCGCAGGCCAGGGTGAGATTGAGTTTTATAGGCATCTACGCTCCCGTATTCCGCTCATTCCCGCGCAAGCGGGAATCCAGACTATAATTGCAGGCTCCGCAATTCTCGGCACTGGGTCCCCGCTTGCGCGGGGACGAGCGGATAAAGCATCTCAATTCGCAGAACTCAATGACCGGTCGCCAGCGCCGCCAGCCTGGCGGGATCGGCGAGCGTGTTGCCTCGCCAGACCACATGCAAATCTGGCCGCAGCAGCAGAAAATCGTACCCGTAAATATCGCGCGCACGCTCATCGCCGATGTCGAGGACTGTAAACGGCGCGGCGTATGCCGCAAAGGCATGAGAGAGGGCCTCGCCATCGCCGCGCGCGCCGCGCAGCCGCAACAGCGTATAACCCTCACCGACCCGGTCGTGCAGCGAAGTCCCGTCGGCGAGCCATACATGTGGCAACCGTGCGCCGGGCCACGTGGTCGGAACGTATGTCATGAAGTCCGGCTCAGGCCCCTCGCCCTCTTCCGGCCAGATGACCGGCGAGTTCGCATAACGATAGCCCAGCTCCGCTCCGATCATCTCGTTGCTCTTGCGCTGTTCGACATCGGCAATGCGCGCGAGGTTGGCACGCGTCGCGGCGCCCTGGGGCGTCTTGTCGCGGATGTCGGGTTTGTAGGCCGCTCGCCAGGCGCGCCGCCCGCGCGAGGCATGCCGCGACGCCTCGACATTGCGCGCACCGATTTGCCGTCGCTCGATCTCGTAGGAACGGAGAAGATCCGGCCCGCCCCAACCCGCGAGCGTCGCGGCAAGCTTCCACGACAGGTCGACGGCGTCGCCGACACCGCTATTCATGCCGAGGCCGCCGGTCGGAATCACCAGATGCACCGCATCGCCGGCAAGAAACACGCGCCCCTGCCCATAGCTGTCGGCCAGCAGCAAATTCTGCCGCCACGGTGCGCAAGAGAGCATCTCGTATTTCACCGGCATCGCGATGGTCTGCTCGAACATGGTCTTCATGTCCTCATCGCTGTCGACGACCGAATGCAGCGTGAAATGCCGGGTGGAATCCTGCACGATCAGGAATGTCGAATGCGCGTCCGCTACATGATAGTGCCGCCCCTTGCCGATCGGGATGCGCTCGAACAGGTCGTCACAGCGATATAAAGCCTGCCGTAATTGAAGCAGATTGGCATCACCCGACAGCTTGATGCCGAGCTGCCGGCGCACATTGCTTGAGCCGCCATCACAGCCGACGAGATAATCCGCGCTCAATTCCGACGTCACCCCGCCACGCTTCACGCGTGCGCGCACGCCAGTGGCGTCTTGTTCGAACGAGATGAACTCACAGCCGTAGCGGACATCCACGCTGGGCAGCCCCTCGGCGACCGACTTAAGCAGTGGCTCGAGCGTGTATTGCGAGATCAACTGGTATGGCTCGAGTGGCATCGAGCCATCGGTACAGTCGGCAATTTCGGCCTGCGCCTGCGCGACTGACGGGTACGGCAAGTGCAAGAGCGGCGGCTCGACCAGCGATGTTACGATGAACACGTCCATCGGCGCGTCGCGCGGATAGCCGGCGTCGCGGACCTTCTCGGCAATGCCGATCCGCCGGTAGATTTCCATGGTGCGGGCATTGCACCGCTCCATCTTGGGCAGAAATTGCGGCGCGTCTTTCTGCTCAAGCAGGATGCAGCGCACACCGCGGCGGCCAAGATCGACAGCGAGCGTGAGCCCAACCGGGCCGGCGCCGACAATGATAACTTGCGTATCCAATCCACACGTCCGGTACGAGTGAAAACCGGCAACTCTTTATCACATCCGCGGGGAGCTATATGCCCACCTATTCGCTGATGCAGCCACAGCCGAGCGGTGCAAACTAACAATGACGTCAGCTATAATGTGCTCCATTAAAAGAGGCACACATGGCCCGACCGTTAATTGCGTTGGTTCTACTTTGCTTGAGCGCGGCCGGTGCACTGGCCCAAGCACAGACGCCGGCCCCGACTATCGCGCAAGATTGCCTGCGCCTTGCCGCAACCAAGATCGATTGGAGCGAACGCGAGGTTGCCGACAAGCACCGCAAGACCTGGCTGGACACTTGCCGCCAGGCATACGCGCAGAATGGCGACGATCCGCACATCAAGGTCGCGCTGGCGCAGGCGATGAGGGAGCGGACTGAGTTCATCCCGCTGCTGCGCGCGGCGATTGCGCAGAACGACACCGAAGCAATGCTTCTGCTCTTCAATGATTTCAATTCCTTTGACCGCAACCCGGGCCGGCCGGACCTCATTCCGCGCGCCGAGGCCGAACGCGCGCTTCGCCGCGCCGCTGAACTCGGCAATGCCGAGGCGATTTTCAGGCTCGCTACGATCCTTCGACGCGGCGGCCCGATCAAGCACGATCCGGCGCAAGCGCGGTACTGGGGCGAGCGGGCGCTGGCCAATCCGCCGAAGGACATGCGCCCAAGCGATGTCGCGGTGGTGGTCGGCGAGTGGCTTTCTGAATCCGGCAATGCCGACGAGCGCAAGCGCGGCATCGACATCCTCGAACCGATGGCCAAAGCCGGCCGGGGCGATGCGCAGGCTTATCTCGCGGTCGCCATTCGAAACACAGATCCGGTGCGTGCACGTCAACTCCTTGAAAGTTCCGTTCGCACTTATCCGGGACATGCGCTGATGCCGCTCTCCGACATGCTGATCAAGGGCGAAGGCGGACCGAAAGATGAAAGGCGCGCGCTCTCGCTGCTAAACCGCAGCGCTTACGACGCGCAGCACGCCAAATGGATGCTCGGCCAGCTGACGCTTGAGGGCCGTCTGGTACGCCGCGATGTTGCGGCGGCGGTGAAACTGCTCGGTCCCTGGTCACAATGGGACTATGACACGCGCTTGCAGGTTGTGCAGTTGGTCGCGGAAAATCCCGGAATTGAAATGGGCTACCCGGAGCGTTTTCTCTACACGGCCACAGAGGATGCCGAACTGGGCGAGCCCGGTGCCATGGATGCGCTGATTGCGCTCAAGCTGTCGCGCCACCCGCAATTCGCCGACAAGACCGGCGGCTGTGCATTGGCCGCGCGCGCGGGCAAACAGCTGGACGAATGCCGCGCAAAATAGCGGGCGCCTCTCACGCCGGTGATTTGAAAACGTTCAACGCCGCGGGCAATCTCAAGTCTTCCGCAGCATTCCCAAATTTACCCCCGGTTTCTCAACTGTTTCTATAAGCAGATGACCGCTGGCTGCTTAATAGTACGGTTGCGATCCACTGTTGCATAAACGCCACTGGTCGACGCCATATCGTCCGGTTTTGCTGGAATAGTCCCCATCTTGGCTCGACAAGCGCCCAGTATTGAGAAGTAATAGACAGTAATCTTTTCACGACGTCTGTGGCCGTTCGGCCATCGGATGTCGTTCGTCATTGGGGGCAATGATGGTTCATTTGCGCGCAGTATTGCTGGCCGCCGTGGCGGTTGTAGGCATTGATGCGGCTGCTTTCGCTGCGGACATGCCAACCAAGATGCCAGTCAAAGCTCCGCCGCTCGTCGGCTATTCCTGGGACGGCTTTTACGTCGGCGGTTACTACGGCACCGCACTAGGCAACCAGACTGGCAGCACTCCGGACTTCGGTGTGACCGGCAGCCACACGGGGCAAACGAATATCAACGCGTACGGGGCCGCGCTTGGCCTAACGGCCGGCTACAATTGGCAGTTTGCTCCGCATTGGCTGGTCGGCCTGGAAGGCGAATTCGGTTATCTCAACATTAAGCGTTCGGAAGTTGAGTTCAACGACAACACGCAGATCGGCCTCAAGACAGACTGGTACGGCACCGCGCGTGCCCGCTTCGGCTATGTCACCGGCCCGTCCTTGCTCTATGCCACTGGCGGTGGCGCATTCGTGCACAGCCGGGATGAGTTCGGCGGGAATCTGAGCACTCAGTTTTCGACCCAGAGTTCGAAAACAACGGCGAGCTGGACGGCCGGCTACGGTGTCGAAACGAAGTTGTCGCGGGCCTGGTCGGCCAAGACGGAATATCTCTTCATCGATGGTGGCGGCAGCAACGACTTCATCGCCAACCCGCGTGGAGTCACCGGTGTGCCGTCGACTTTCGACCACAGCTATCACCTCGTTAAGACCGGGTTGAACTACAAGTTCGGCGAACCCGAGAGCTTCTTTGCGTTCTTCAATGCACCGCCAATTCCATCCGATCACAACTGGCAAGGCTTTTACGTCGGCGTCAACGTCGGTGGCGGCCAGTCGCTCGTCCATACCACGCAGTTCACTACCTTCCCCGGTAACGTTGACGTCAACGGCACCGGCTTCGCCGGTGGCGGTCAGATCGGCTACAATCTGACGGGCGTCTTGAGTCCCAAATTGTTCGTCGGTGTCGAAGGCGACATCGGTGCTCTGCGTATTCATGCCATGATGAATGATTGGTTCGACACAGAGGCGCAGTTCACCGCGAACACCAGATGGTATGCCACGGCGCGTGGCCGCTTCGGTGTGAACACCGGTCCGGCGCTCATTTATTTCACGGCGGGCGGCGCGTGGGTGCATCTGTCGGATGGGTTTACGCCCATTACAGGCGCTCCGAATGCCCAGTTGTCGACCAACACTCCAGGCGGCTGGACGATCGGCGGCGGTACCGAAGTCGCGCTCGACGCGCACTGGTCGGCGCGTGTGGAGTCGCTGTACATGGATGTTGGCCACCAGTCCTTCTTAATTCTTCCACCGAATTCGAATTTCGGAGCTGAATTCAGGAACCGCTTCCAGGTCGTGCGTGCCGGGTTGAACTACAAAATCTGGTAAAGCTGCACACCGCAAAAAAGCCCCGGGCGAATAGCCCGGGGCTTTTTTCTTGGCAGGTGGCTTCGATCAAATGATCGCGTGACGGATTTTGGCGGAAACCCATTCGCTGACGATCACGGCGCCGATTATGACCAGCAGGATCAGCGAAACCTGCGTCCAGTAAAGTTGCGTGATTGCGGCATTGAGCTCGAGCCCGATGCCGCCCGCACCGACCAGCCCGAGCACCGTCAACTCACGGATATTGATGTCCCAGCGGAACACTGAAATGCCGGCAAAGGCCGGCAGCACCTGCGGCACAATTCCGTAAGCCGTCACCTGCGCGCCGGACGCACCGGTCGCACGCACGGCCTCGACCTGGCCTTCGTCGATCTCCTCGATTGCCTCATAAAGCAGCTTGGCGCAGAACCCGATTGAGCGCAGCGCGATGGCAATAATGCCTGCGAATACGCCCGGTCCGATAATGGTGACCAGCATCAGTGCCCAGATCAGCGCATTGATCGAACGTGACGAAACGATAATGAACAGCGCGATCGGCCGCACCACGCTGACGCTTGGCGTGGTATTGCGCGCGGCGCAATAGGCGACGGGAATGCCAAGCAGCACGGCGACCAGTGTGCCGATCGTGGCGATATTGATCGTGTCCCAGATCGGCCGGCCTAGCACGCGTATGTAGCGCCAATCGGGCGGCACCATGCGTACCGCAAGGTCGCCTGCCTGCTGCGGCGCGTCCCAGACAAAGGCCCAGATCGTTTTTTCGGAAATGAGCTGAAAGCAATAGACGAACAGCGCGGTTGCGACGAGCCAGGCCCCCCAGATCATCAGTTGCGTGCGTGAATCGCGCCGTTGCCAGGACCGTGCACGTGCCGGGATCGTCGACATCACTGCACCCACCGTCGCAAATAACCCGACCCGTATTCGCACAACATGACGATGGCGATGATCACGATGATAATGGCGGCTGCGGAATCGAATTCGTAGCGATCGAAAGCCGTGTTGAGCGTCGCGCCGATGCCGCCGCCGCCAACAATGCCGATCACCGCGGATTCGCGGAAATTGATATCGAAGCGATAGAGGCCAAGCCCGATCATGCGCGGCATCACCTGCGGCTGCACTCCAAAATTGATCCATTGCAGCCAGCTTGCACCCGATGCCTGCACCGCCTCCGCCTGCGTCGCGTCCATGTCCTCAATGTCCTCGGCGAGCAGCTTGCCGTAGAAGCCGATGGTGGCGAAGGCGAGCGTGACAACGCCGGCAAAAGGACCAAAGCCAAACAGCTTGACGAAAAAGATTGCGAGAATGATTTCCTGAAAGCTGCGCGACACCGCGAGCACGGCGCGACAAAAATAATAAACCGGCGCCGGCGCAATGTTTTTCGCCGCGCCAATGCCGACTGGAATCGACAGGGCAATCCCGACCACGGTCGAAACGACCGTCATCCACAGGCTTTCAGCAATGCCCTCGGCAATTTCATCCCAGCGGCTGACGAAGTCCGGCGGGAAAAATGCCGATACGAATGCGGCGCCACGCGGCAGGCCTTCCCACACGCGCGTCCAATTCACGTGCGTCGTTTCAAACACCAGCGCGAGATAGATCGCGGCACCAATCGCCAGCGTCCAGCGCAGCCAGGCCGACTTGATCAACGGCGGCCTTTTCCAGCGGCGCGGCCCGAGGGCGGTGACACTCATGACAGCCCTGCGAGACGGTCGCGGTCGGGGCGCGGGGCTTCGAACGGCACCACATTGTCTTCATCGCCCTCACCAGCCTGCTCATCCACTTTGCGGATAGTCGCCGACCAGTCCTCCTCACCGTAGATGGATGTGAGCACCGCCGGTGTAAGTTTGTCGGGCGGCCCGTCATAAACAATCGCGCCCAGACGCAGACCGACGATGCGCTCGGCAAACATCTGCGCCAGCATGACATCGTGGATATTGATAATTGCGGACAACTTGCGTTCGCTGCACAACTCTTTAATCAGCCGCATAATTTGCCGCGAGGTTTTCGGATCGAGCGAGGCTGTCGGCTCATCCACCAGCAGCAATTCCGGATTCTGGATGAGCGCGCGGCAGATGCCGACACGCTGGCGTTGCCCGCCGGAGAGTTCGTCGGCGCGCTTGTCGGCCATGTGATCGAGGCCGACCCGCTCCAGGAGGCGGAATGCTTCATCGATGTCGGATTGCGGGAAGCGGCGCAGCCAGCTTTGCCAAAAACCGACATAACCAAGACGGCCGGTGAGAACATTTTCCATCACCGACAGGCGTTCCACCAACGCGTATTCCTGGAAAATCATGCCCATGCGGCGGCGTACACGCCGTAGCTCAATATTGCCAAGCTTGACGACATCAACATCATTGAGCGCGATCGAGCCTGAAGTCGGCTCGACCAGCCGATTGATGCAGCGGATCACGGTGGATTTGCCTGCGCCCGATGGGCCGATGAGCGCCATGACCTGGCCGTCGGGCACGTCGATATCGATGCCCTTGAGCGCGAGGTCGCCTGTGCGATAGCGCTTGGTCAGACCCTTGATGCGCAGCATTCGAGCCCCCCGTGGCTGCGCATTCTTACTTGCAAGTGTATTTCACGCCGCTCGCCGCATCGATCTTGCGGATCACGTTCCAGTCTTTCTTGTAGGTGATCGGGACGAATTTATCCTGGCCCTTGAATTCGGCCTGCAGTGATGACCCCTCCCAGGGGAAAGTGAAGAACGCTTCCTTGATTTTCGCCTGCAGCGCCGGATCGAGATTGTGCGCCAATCCATAACCGGTCGTGGGGAAAGTTTCAGACTTGTAGATCGTCCGGATCTTGGCCTTGTCCACGACATTACGTTCAAACATCCGGAACATCACTTCGTTGGCGATCGCGGCTGCGTCGTAATCTTTGTTGGCAACGCCGAGAACTGAATTGTCATGCTTGCCGGAAAACACCGGCTCGTAGTCGCGCGTCGCGATCAGATGAAATTCCGATTCGAGCAGCGCCGATGGCGCCTTGAATCCGGAATTCGAAGTCGGCGCGGTAAAGGCAAGCTTTTTGCCCTTGATGTCGGCCGGTGTCTTGATCGCGCTGTCCGCCGGCACAATGATTTCCATCTCATAACCGAAGGTGCCGTCCTTGCCGGCCATGATGGCGAACGGCACGAAGCCTGCGCAATTTACTGCAATGGGATTGGAGCCGGTGTTGAAGCCCGCGATGTGCAGACGGCCCGAGCGCATCGCTTCGATTTCGGCGGCGTTCGATTGCACCGGGAAAAACACGACCTTTTTGCCGGTGACTTTTTCCATGTGCTTAATGAAGCCGTCCCACACTTTGGTGTAGACCGCAGGGTCTTCGACCGGCGTATAGGCGAAAATGAGCGTCGAAGGATTGGCGAGTTGTTTGGCGTCGGTCGGCGTATCGGCCACCAGGTCGCCGTCACGATCGCAATAGGCCTTGTCGAGATCGCCGCGCGGACAATCCTGTGCGCGGGAAGCGCCAATTGTCCCGCCGATCACGATGAGCGCCGCGACGGCGCTCGCAATGACATTGATCTGCCGTGTCATGATTTCTCCCCCCCAGCGGTTGCCGCGCTGCGGGGCGGCTCCGGTCAGGTCGTCTGCTTGTTGGTCGTTGCCCGGCAGCTTAGCCGACTATTCGGGGAAGCGAAATTGCACCACATGGGCGAAATCAGACGTGCACACGCCGCGGGCATCGGCTTTCGCATGATGCGAATTATTAGGATCGGCAGGTACAATCAGAGTCCGGCGGAAAACGCTAAACTCTTATCATTCGATTTGGCCGTGCTTGGCCATGCATTCGCGGTAGAGGTAAAGCTGCCAGTTGCCCCATGTATATAATGCAAAAGGGCTAGCGAACACATTGCACTCATGGATGGCTGCCGCCCGAGGAGGGGTCGTTTGCACGGATTGGGCAAACGCAAGCAGGCTAACGGCTGCGTTAAGTACAGCGCCGATAGAGAGCGATATCCAGAAACCTAGCATCGTATCCCTCACGATGAAATCTGCACCCGGCACAGGCGAAAGTCAGCCGGGCATCTGATGGATATATCAATACCAATACCGACTGGGGAGTTCCCCAGTAAACCGGCCATCAGGATGCAGGTGCGAGCAAAGCCTTAACGGGATAGTCTCGAATCCCAAGGATTCCCGTTGTCGCCCGGGACGTGACGTCGTCCGGATTAAATCGAAGACGCCCACGCGTCGGCTATCAGACGCGAAGCAGAAGAGGTTTAGGCCGATGATGTCACCGCCGAATTCGTCCGGCGATGGATTTCGCCATGATTCAGCCAAAGCTTTCGCGCTATTAGTTTGCGATCAAGGGGGACGCTCCGGGAAAGGGGCCCAATTGTTTCCAGCGCGCAAGTTTACCGCTGCCGCGACAGCATCGTTGCTGATCGCAGGCGCATTTTTCGTCCTTCCTTTCTCCGGGGCAACCGCTCAAGCCCAGGGTTCATCAAACGCCTGCGAAGAGGCGGCCGGCCTCGTGGTCCTGCCCTCGCCGATCTCGCCGTGGAAGGGTGCGCCATTGCGCGTCGTTTTCGCCGTGGAGAAGCCGCTCGAGGGCGAACTCTCGCTGATCGCACCCGATGGAAGCGTCGCCGCCAAATCGCGCGGGCGGTTCGGCGGACCGCCGTATTTCTGGTTCGCCGAGGTTGCGGCACCGGCCGCGGGGACGTGGCGCGCGACGCTCACGAACGCGCGAGGCGGCTGCGGCACAATCACACGCGAAATCGCCGTGCGCGACGACAAACCGCCGCCGCTGAGCGCGGCATCGGGAAGCGTCTGGCCATTGCGCAATACGTGGAATCGCTCGACGGAAAATTTGTTTTCAGCATGGATCGAGAAGCTGTTCGATGCGCCGCTCGATGCGGCCCCGTCATGGACGGCGTTGCATGAGGTGTTGCGCGATCGCTCACGCAATCTCCTGTTCAACCATCTGGGCCTCGGCGAGGACGAAATGGGGATCGTTATTCGCCCCGACTGCGCCGATCTTCCGTATTTCTTGCGCGCATACTTCGCGTTCAAGATGGGATTGCCGTTCGGGTATGCGAAGTGCTCGCGCGGCGGAGGCGGTCAACCGCCGAAGTGTTTCCAGTGGTTCAGCATCCAGAATATCGAAGCGGCTCGTACCACTTCGCCTGACCAAAAAACCGCGACGGCCACGCCGACGGCGAAAGGGCCTGGACTCGCAACATCGTTCGGCCACTACCTGCGGACCACCGCCGACGCAGTCCATTCCGGATCGGCGCGAACGGCGGCGAACGATGAAAACACCGATTATTATCCCGTACCGCTGACGCAAGACACGCTGCGTCCGGGAACCGTGTACGCCGATCCGTACGGGCACGTGTTGATGCTTGCGCGCCGTGTGGCGCAAACAGGTGACGCGGCGGGCGTCTTCTTCGCCGTCGACGCCCAACCCGACGGGACCGTCGCGCGCAAACGCTTTTGGCGCGGCAATTTCCTGTTCGTGCAAGACCCCTCGCTCGGAGGCCCGGGATTCAAGCGGTTCCGGCCGATCGTCCGCGATAGCAACGGCGCGTTGCGCCGGTTGAGCAACGAAGAAATCGCGAAAAATCCGCAATACGCCGATTATTCGCTCGAACAAGCAAAGATGAGCGTCGAAGCCTTTTATGACCGAATGGACGACGTCATGTCGCCGGCGCCGCTCGACCCGACGCGCGCAATGACAGAGGCGATCGCGGCCCTCGAAGAGCAAGTGAAGGCGCGCGTGACCTCGGTCGAAAACGGCCGCAAGTTCCAGGCCAGCGGGCGCGGCGTCGCCGAGATGCCGGACGGCGCGGCGATCTTCGAGACGATCGGTGCGTGGGAAGATTTCGCGACGCCCGCGCGCGATTTGCGCCTGTTGATCGCGATTGATGTGGTGCGCGGATTCCCGGACCGCGTCGCGCGGCGGCCCGAGCGATACGCGATGCCGGCGCTCAAGAGCGTCGCGGATGTAAAGGCCGAATTGCAGAGATCACTCGCATCAGAACTTGCCGCTCGCAAGTTTTCTTACCCGCGCAGCGATGGCTCGATGTGGACGCTCGCGCTCAAAGACGTGCTCGACCGCGCCGGCGTTCTCGAGATGGCCTACAACGTGAACGACTGCGTCGAGCTGCGGTGGGGCGCTTCGGAAAAGAGCGACGAGGCGGCGACGTGCAAGCGCTATGCGCCGGGGGCCCAGCGCGAAAAGATGACGAAGTACCGCGCCTGGTTCCACGAACGCCGCCGGCCGGCGCGGGCGAGCGGCTAATCGATCCTGCCGCCGGAAAATCGCCGGCCGGGCACCGTAAGGAAATAACCCACCGCCTGCCCGCCGTCGGCGCCGACAACGCTCCCTGTCGTATAGCGGGACTCATCGCAGGCGAGGAAAATCGCCGGCCCCGCAATATCCTCGCCGGAGCCGACGCGGCCCATCGGCACGCCCTTGCGGCGGCCTTCGTAGATCTCCGGATCGGCATACATCGCTTCGGTGCCGGGCGTGCGGATATAGCCGGGCGTGATCGCGTTGGCACGGATGCCGTAAGGCGCCCACTCCATCGCCTGCAGTTTCGTGAGCATGATGAGTCCGGCCTTCACCACGCTGTAGGCGCCGGCCCAGTTGTAGGGAAACAGCCCGGCGATCGAGGCGATGTTGACGATGATGCCGGATTTTTGCGCGATCATATGTTTCGCCGCAGCTTGGCTCACGAGGAACGCGCCCTTGAGGCCGATGTTCACCGTCGTGTCCCACGCCGCTTCCGGCAGCGCTTCGAGTTTTCCCGGCACGATCTTCATCGCGTTGTTGACGACGATGTCGATGCGGCCGCGTTCCTTGATGATCGTCTCGACCAGCCGATTGATGTCGGCGGATTTGGCGACATCGGCAACGACGGGAAGGCTCTGGCTGCCCAACGCGGCGGCCTCTTTAGCGGTCGCCTCCGCGGTAGCGGGATCGACATCATTGACCACGACATGGGCGCCCTCGCGCGCATAAGCGAGCACGATATCCCGGCCAATGCCGCGGCCGCCGCCGGTGACCAGCGCCACCTTGTCCTTCAATCGCACAGGAATTCCCCTCTAAGTTGTTTGAATAAAACCGGAAAAATCACGCTAAAGCGGTGGGGAGAACCCGACAAGCGCACGGCGGGCCTCGAAAATGGCGCCTACGAATGCCATCTTTGGGCGGAACAACAGAATCGCTGAGGCGGCCGTGGCCGCCCTACCCGGACAACATGGCCGAACCCAAGCGTCAATCGCCCGCTCCTGCACCCGCTCCTGCGAGCCCGCAACCTGTTGCGGGCGGCATTGCCGCGCGCGCGCTGGGCGCCCGCAGCGCGGCCTACCTTGCGGACCTGAACCCCGAGCAGCGCGAGGCGGTGGAAACGCTGGACGGACCGGTGCTGGTGCTGGCGGGCGCCGGAACCGGCAAGACGCGCGTGCTCACCACGCGGATTGCGCACATCCTCAACCTCGGGCGGGCGCGGCCGGCGGAAATCCTCGCCGTCACCTTCACGAACAAGGCCGCGCGCGAGATGAAAATCCGCGTCGGCCAGATGGTCGGGCAAATCGTCGAAGGCATGCCGTGGCTCGGCACCTTCCACTCGATCGGCGTGAAGATCCTGCGGCGCCATGCCGAGATGGTCGGCCTGAAGAGCAACTTCACGATCCTGGATGTCGATGACCAGATCCGCCTGATGAAGATGATCCTCGAAGCCGAGAAGCTCGACGACAAGCGGTGGCCCGCGCGCATGCTCGCGATGTTGATCGACGGCTGGAAGAACCGCGGGCTCACGCCCGAGCAGGTTCCCTCCGGCGAGGCCGCGACCTTCGCCAACGGCAAGGGCAAGAAGCTCTACATGGCGTATCAGGAACGGCTCAAGACGCTCAACGCGGCCGACTTCGGCGATTTGCTGCTGGAAAACATCCGGCTGTTCCGGACAAACCCGGATGTGCTGCGCTCGTTTCAGGAGCGGTTCAAGTTTATCCTGGTCGACGAGTATCAGGACACGAACGTCGCGCAGTATTTGTGGCTGAAGCTGCTGGCGCAGACGACGAGTGGACCGTCATCCGGTGGCCTCATCCTTCGAGGCGCCGCGCTCCGCGCGGCTCCTCAGGATGAGGAGGAAGGTGGTGCAGACCCCACCCCTCATCCTGAGGAGCGAGGGCGAAGCCCGAGCGTCTCGAAGGATGAGGCCAAAACCGCGCAGCCTGAGCCGCCCCATCGCCACCCGAAAAACATCTGCTGCGTCGGCGATGACGACCAGTCGATCTACGGCTGGCGCGGCGCGGAGGTCGACAACATCCTGCGCTTCGACCACGACTTCCCCGGCGCCAAAGTCATCCGCCTCGAACGAAACTACCGCTCCACCGGCCACATCCTCGCCGCCGCCTCCCACCTCATCGCGCACAATGAAGGCCGCCTCGGCAAAACACTCCGCACCGAAGACGTGCTGGGCGAAAAGGTGCAGGTCACCGGCGGCTGGGATAGCGAGGAAGAAGCCCGCGCCATCGGCGAGGAAATCGAGCAGCTCCAGCGCGCGGCGCGCGAGCAAGGCCTCGATCATCCGCTCGACGAAATCGCCATTCTGGTGCGCGCCTCGTTCCAGATGCGCGAATTCGAAGACCGCTTCATCCAGCTCGGCCTGCCCTATCGCGTGATCGGCGGGCCCCGCTTCTACGAGCGCGCTGAAATCCGCGATGCCCTCGCCTATCTGCGCGTGATCGCGCAGCCGGCGGATGATCTCGCCTTCGAGCGCATCGTCAACGTGCCCAAGCGCGGCCTCGGCGATGCCACGGTGCAGATGTTGCACGATTACGCGCGCAAGAAGCGCATCCCGCTCACCGAATCCGCCAGCGCCCTCTCCGCCACCGACGAGATGAAGCCCAAACCGCGCATGGCGCTGCGCGATCTGATGGCGAGCTTCGAGCGCTGGCGCGCGAAAAAAGATTCCATGCCGCACACCGAGCTCGCCGAAATCGTGCTCGATGAATCCGGCTACACCGACATGTGGCAGAAGGACCGCTCGGCTGATGCTGCCGGACGCCTGGAAAACCTCAAGGAGCTGGTGCGCTCCATGGAGGAATTCGAAAACCTGCAAGGCTTCCTCGAGCACATCTCGCTGGTGATGGACCGCGAAGGCGCGGAGGCCGAGCAGGCCGTCAACATTATGACTTTGCATTCCGCCAAGGGCCTGGAATTTGATTGCGTGTTCCTGCCCGGCTGGGAGGAAGGCCTGTTCCCGCATCAACGCTCGCTCGACGAGAGCGGCCGCGCGGGCCTCGAGGAAGAGCGCCGCCTCGCCCATGTCGGGCTCACGCGCGCGCGCAAGCTCGCCAAGATTTATTTCGCCACCAACCGGCGCATCCACGGCCTGTGGACCTCGACCGTGCCCTCACGCTTCCTCGACGAGCTGCCGGAAGCGCATGTGGAGGTGAAGGAGGCCGCGGGCGGCTCCGGCGGCTTCGGCATGTCGGGCTATGGCGCCTCGCGCTTCGACGAGATGAGCTCATTCGGCTCCAGCTACAGCACGCCCGGCTGGCAGCGCGCGCAGCAACGCAAGGGAAAAGGCGGTTTCTACGACAACGGCCAGCCGCGCTATGTGCCGGATGGGGTTTTCGACGAGGGCGATGAAGCCGGCGACGGCGAGCAAGCCCGGCCCGAAAAGATCAAACGGGGCAGCGCCAAGCGTGACAGCGGCCGCAAGGCGCTCGTTATTGAAGGCGAGCTGGTGGCGAAATCCACCGGCACAACGTCATCCTTCACGGTCGGCGAGCGCGTGTTTCACCAGAAATTCGGCAACGGCAACGTCGTGGCCGTCGACGGCAACAAGCTCACCATCGCCTTCGACCGGGCGGGTGAGAAGCGCGTGGTGGATAGTTTTGTGGAGAAGGTTTGAGAAAGAACACTCGAAAATCGACGACATTATTTCCCGACCCTGGGCCACTCCCAACGCGAGCTTCGCCTCAGGCCGGTGTAACTATTCGTATTAAAGTCGCGGGACTTCCACCCGACAAAGATGAAACATTTTCTATTCGGAACCCGCGCCATCGCCGGCATCAGCGCTTCATGGACTTACGCCGAGCCGCGATTGCCACAATGAAAGGTCGCAAACGATACCTTGGGCCCATTGAGCTAAATCTGAAAATCTATGCGCCTCGTCTGGAACGCTCAAAGGCCGCCTACCTAGGCGGTATATTCGATACCCTCGATGGAAGTCACGGCTTCACTTTTACGTATCTTCCGATTGTTTATGAGGATGATTGGCAAGTTTTTAAATCGAGGATCCAACACATAGTGGCACCGCAAGCATCGTATGAGATTTCCGTAAGGTTTTTAAAGCACGGGTGGAAACCACGAATTTCAAAAGAGCTGCGCGAGAAATTACAGGAATGGAATAATGAAAAAGTAAAACAAAAAAAACATTTTTGCCCCCGATTTCGTGAGGATGACGGATAACGCTGCAGAAGTGTTATAATTTTGACCTGCGGGAAAGCCGTTCTCTTAGCAGAAAAAATGCGAGGCGAGTTTAAATAGCATCGATCATTTCTACTATGCGAACTAGGTCGGCAAACTGCACCCCATTTGCAAGTAATCGAGTCAATAGTGCCTTCGCTATTACGGGCGATTTGAGATAGTCGTCGCTATCAGCTTCAAAATTGGTCATAGCTTCAGTCTTTGCAGTGTCAAAGCGAGCTTGGCCGCTAGTCACACGAATATACTTCTCCAAATTACCGTCCCATGCAGACCATCGATCATTTATGCTTGCAGGCCAATCCACGATATCTGCCTCATCTACCCCAAGAACTCGCCAGACGATCCAATCGTCCTTCCAGGTATGACGGCGCCCGCCCCGCGCGCGATGTGGCCGTGGCATCACTTTCCCCAGAATCGGTTATGATACTTGCACCTGTGATTCTGGCATAAGGTAGCACTCCTGTGATACCAGCACAAGTCAAAATGGCACGAGCAGCGCTTGATTTGTCGCTCAGTGATCTTGCCGAGGTGGCGGGTGTTCACCGCAATACGATTTCGAATTTTGAGACCGGCAAGTACGCAGGAGATCCCAAGAGTCTCCAAAAGATTCGCAAGGCGCTGGAAAAAGCCGGCGTCGAATTCACCAATGGCGATGCGCCGGGTGTCAGACTGAAGAAGCGGCGTT
Source organism: uncultured Alphaproteobacteria bacterium (assembly GCA_963743405.1). GTDB lineage: Bacteria > Pseudomonadota > Alphaproteobacteria > Rhizobiales > Xanthobacteraceae > Pseudolabrys. The sequence goes on from CAVUPX010000002.1 coordinate 185,499, forward strand.
AACAGTCACGCGACTTCCATCACATCCTGAATAAAGCCTTTGAGTGCGTCGGTATCGAAAGGCTTGCGCAGGATTCGCAAATTCGAGGGAACCGCCTGTACCGCATCGCTGTAGCCGGTTGTCAGCAGCACCGGCAGATCGGGATATCGCGACCGGATCTCGGTGGCCAGCCCGACGCCATCGATCGTCCCCGGCATCACGATATCGCTGAAAACAAGATCGATCTTGGTGCCGTCCGTCAGCAATTTCAAAGCCGCTTCGGCGGAATCCCGATAGACCGTGTCGTAGCCGAGATGCTCGAAAAGCGACGATGTGACTTCCGCCACCTCGGCGCTGTCGTCGACAACGAGCACGGTCTGGCGTTGCGACTGTTGCGAATTCACGGCGGCGACGTCTTTGGCGGTGAGTTGCGTGTCGGCACTGGGGGGCAAATACACCGTGATGGTCGTCCCCTGCCCGACTTTGCTTTCCGCCGACACCGTTCCGCCGGCCTGGTGGGCAAAACCATACACCTGCGACAGACCGAGGCCCGTTCCTTTGCCGACTTCCTTGGTCGTGAAAAATGGATCGAAGATCTTGGACAGAAGATTGGGCGGAATGCCCATGCCGGTATCGCTAAAGTCTATCGCAACGAACTTGCCGTTCAGGTGATTGTCGCCAAGCTCGTGATTGGCCACCACGTTGTTGACGGATAACGTGAAGGTGCCGCCGTTTGGCATGGCGTCGCGCGCATTGACCGCGAGATTGACGATCGCAAGTTCCATTTCGGCGAGGTCGACTTTGACCGGCCAGACAGCGTCCGCGATCTTTTCATTGTAGACGATGTTTCCGCGCAGCGAACTTTCAATCATTGTTCGCAGGTTCTTGATGGACGCATTCAGATCGATGATCGACGGGCTCAGATGCTGGCGGCGGGAGAACGTCAACAATTGACGCGTCAGGGCTTCTCCGCGCTTGGCGGCGGTCTGTATGGCTTCAATCGCTTTCGGCAATTTCGGGTCGAGCAGCTTCCTGAACGTTTGCGCGTTTCCGCCAATAATCATCAATAGATTGTTGAAGTCGTGTGCGATGCCGCCCGTCAGCTTGCCGATGGCCTCCATTTTCTGGGCCATCGCGAGCTGTTCGCGTGCCTGCACCAGTTTTTCCTGTGCATCGCGCCGCTCGGTCGCGTCGCGGAGGATGTTGGCAAAACCGAGCAGACGTCCGTCGTCATCGCGGATCGAAGCCACCGAGCCGGTGACGAAAAAGGGCGTGCCGCTCTTCTTGATGCGCCATCCTTCGATGTCGTATTTGCCGCGCTGGATGGCAAGTTCCAGCGCCCGGTTCGGATCGCCCGCGCGCCGCTCATCCGGCCGATAAAACATCCCAAAATGCTTGCCGATAATTTCTGCGGCGGAATATCCCATGATCTTCTGCGCGGCACTGTTCCAGCTCGCGACGCGCCCCGCCGTGTCGAGCACAAAAATCGCGTAGTCCACGACGCCTTCGATCAGGATCTCGAAATGACGCCTGGCGCTGTCGAGCGCGAGGTTCGTCTGCACGATGTTCTGGTTCAGTTGTTCCTGCTCGGACAGCAAACGCGCTTCGGTGCCTTGGCGTGTCGCAACGGCCGCCGCCAGAATGAGGGGCGGCACGGATACGCTGAGCGAGAGCACGAACAGGGCCAACAGTGCGCCATTCACATCCGTTTTTGGAAACGGGCTGCTGCCCGCCGAGAAACCCCACACGGCGGCCGCGCAAAAAATGAGCGCGGCGGTGGCAACGTCGCGCCGGTTTCCTCGCAGGCCGGCCCACATCAGGGGAAGGACAACAAGGAACCCCAGCAGGCCCCGATACGGCAGCAGGGCGGCGAGCTCGCTGCCGACAAGGGTGCCTGTGATGAGCGGACTGTAAGCAACGAACCCGATCGCGCCGACGAGCGCGTAGACTGCTGCGGATTCCAGCGCGCGCCATCTGGAAAAAAGACGCATGGGCGCCGCCGCCCACAGCATCACAACCGGAACGGCGATCAAGGTCCCGGCCGCGTCGGCAAGCCACCAGGTGACCCAGGGGCCAACAAAATCCGCAAAACCCAGATCGTTCTTGAGGGCGAAGGCTGCCACGGCGATGGTCGAGCTGATCACCGCGGTTGGGACAAACGAAACAAGGACGAACTTTCCGATCGTCGCAGGCGTTACGAATATTTTTTCGCCGCTGCACCAGCGGCTGATCAGCCGTGCTCCGATGATCGCTGCAAGCGTAATCCCGACGCCGACCGAGCCGGCCTCCAGCAGCGTTCGGCCCGCCATAAAATGAGGATAACTTGCCCCCGCCAAAATCGCCGGCCAGATCCGGTGGCCGCGCAGCAGGATCAATGCGAGCGCGAACCCGGTTGGCGGCCACAACGGTGTGGCGGCCGGATTGATTGAGGGGAGCAGCAGGCTGGACTCGGCAAGACCGAAGTAAATCGCAGCGACGACGGCAAGCTCGAGCAGATAAATCGAAACGCGCAGGACGCCCTTAAGAACGGGACTTGTGGCTCCGCCGTCTCCTGCTCTGTTCATCGCGGGACGATATCGTTGTTGCGGGTGACGTCGAAAGTACCCGATATCGCTTCATACAGTTAGCATTGTTCCGCTTTGGCTAAACAATTTGGAAACGCAGGCGAAATCGACGCTTGCCGGTTTATCGAGCGCGACGCTTTGCACTAAAAAGCCGCAATGTCGCGCGGCGATGTCTCAAGGCCGGCATTGGTAGCGCGGCAAGGCGGATGGCCGGGCCGCACGATATCCCTCCTGTCGAGCCGCTCAGGCCGCGTCGCGGGCCTGATCGGCGGTCTCGCCGCTGGCCTCCGGCTCACTTAAGCCGATCGCAGCGAGGAGATTTTCGACTTCGAAACGCGCGGTCATGTGCGACATCGTCGGACGCGTGCCGAGCGTGGCTTCGTCGAGATCGTCGAGCGCAGTCAGACCGCGCGGATAGAACTCGCGGAAGATGACGCGCTCCGCCAGCCCTTCGACGCTTTGAAAGTTGAGTTTCTGCGCAAGCTGCTGGAGGCCTTCGCCAACGAGGCGCTTGTTGCGCGAACCCAGCGACGACAGCCGGTTTCGCAACACAAACCAGTCAATCGGTTGATCGCCGAGAAGCTCGCGCTGGCAACGCGCCTCGTCCACCATCCGGGAATAGTGGCCGATGCCGGTCACCGCAAACGTCTCGGGATTGACGGTGCCGAGCACGTCGAAGTCGACGAAACTGTCGTTCAGCGGCGTAACCAGAACGTCGGCCATCGAATGGGCCAGCCGCATCAGATGGCTGTCATGGCCGGGCGTGTCGATCACGACAAAATCGGTGGCCGAAACCATGGCATCGACGGTGTCGGCGAGCGCCTTGGATGCCGCTGCGCGCTCTTCCGTGCTGGGGAAATTGTCCATCTCATTCAGGCAAAAATGGCTGGGAAGTACGAGGTTGCGGCCGACCTGTTTCGCCCAGGCCTGCCTGTTCTGGATATAAGTGGTGAACGACTTCTGCCGCGCATCCATGTCGATGGTGGCGACACTCCGGCCGGCCTTGAGCAAGGCCACCGCAATGTGCATTGCGACGGTGGATTTGCCCGAGCCGCCTTTTTCATTTCCCACCACGATCACCTGGACGGCGCGTGAACGCGTTGCTCTGTCGATCGACATGTATGTTCTGTGCTCCCGGTTTTGTTTGAGGACGCGGTCTACGGCCAATTCGTCGTCAAGCGCTATTAGCGCTGATTCGTGGATTCCTCACAAGATTCTTGGATGTGTTTTGGATGTGTCTTGGATGTGTCTTGGATGAGTCTTGCAGCGGTGGAACTTTAAAATGTGATGTGGAAGCTGACTGTTCCGGCGCAGGCCGGAGCACATCCGGCGCGCAGTTGAGCGCGCCGGGGCTATTAACCGCGGATGCGCACAGTGCTAAGTTCCATCCGCCGGCATGCACGCTGGCGCCGGGAGACGACAATGAAAGCTCATCACGCTGTTGCGTTGTCTTTGCTCGCGGGGGCCGCGCTCGGTGCCGCCACCGTGCAGCCGCTTCAGGCGGAAGAGACTTACGTGCGCAAGGTGCCGCTCGACGCCTACGCAGTCCCCGTGCCGGTGCCGGTGATGCCGGGCTCCTCGCTCGACCTGCGGCCATCGCGCTCGCCGGATTCCGGCGACCTCATGACAGGCTACACGTCGCCCACCAAAGACTACAACTCCGCGACACCCTCCATCGGCCTGTCGATCAAATCGCCGTTCGACGACAAGAAATAATTTCGCAAAGCATGACAGCGTAACGCGCGAGATTGACACGCGATGATGTCGCATGAGTCCGCGGCATGAGCGCTCGACGCGCATTTCCTTTCGTCAACAACCGCGCATTCAGGTCGTAACCTTAATCCCGCGCGCGTTGTTTGTGCGGCGTTTACGTACCGTTTGCGCGACGTTTGCGCAATTCCGGTGATGAATGCGACCTATGCACCTACCGCAGTACCGACAGCCGCCGCGTTGCCTTGTTCCTGCCACGTTACACCGGCCACCGTTCGCTGATGCTTCGTGGCGGGTGCGGCTCCTGAAAAATTTTTGGCGGAGATCGGGCGCGCAGCGAAGCTTAACGAGGGACACGATTATGAAGCACGTTAGCATTGGACTCATTGGAATCATGGGACTCATGGTCGGTCTGCTGACAATCACATCAGCACAGGCCGCCGGTTGGGCGTCAGTTCATAAGTATGTAAAAAAATCCGGCAATTGCGCGGGAGAAGAAGTGCTTGCGAGTTCGTATTCATCCGGCCGGCGCACCGCGAACGGCGAACGCTTCGATGCGAACGGCAATACCGCCGCCGCGCGCACCTGGCCGATCGGGACGAGCCTGACCGTAACCAATCCCAGCAATGGCCGTTCGGTCACTGTGCGCATCAACGATACGGGCCCGTGGGGCATTGCGTATCGCATGGGCGCGCGGCTCGATCTCGCGCGCGGTGCCGCCCAGCGTCTCGGCATGCGCAGCTCGCAATATGTTTGTGTTGTCTAAAGGGGCGTCTTGAACCGCTCACTCACAGGCGCGGGGGGCGATCCCCGCGCCTGATTTTTTATCGGCCAGGCCCGCGAGCACGGCCGGATCTTCCGCGGTGCGCACCACCATCGGCTCATCGCGCCCGCGGATCGCGACCTGCGCGCGCCCCAGCGCATCGGCCGCAATGCCGGCAGTGACGCAAACCTCCTCCGACAAGACCACCCTGCAGTTCAGCGACTTCGTCATGTCCTGAAGCCGCGCAGCCACGTTGACGGGATCGCCGAGCGCGGTGAACACCGTGTGATCCTGAAAGCCGATATCGCCGATAATCACCTCGCCGCCATGGATGCCGATGCCGTACTGAATTGGCTCGGGCAAATCGCTCGCGAGCTGGTGGTTCATGTGGTCCACATTGGCGGCAACTTTTGCGGCCGCACGCATCGCCTGGCGGCACGCCGTTTTCGGATCAGTATCGATCCCGAACAGCGCAAGCACGCCGTCGCCGACAAACTGGTTCGGCACGCCACCTGCATCAAGGACCGCTTGCGACGTGGCGCCGAGAAAGCGGTTGATCAAAAACACCACGTCGAACGGCAGCCGCTTTTCCGCAAGCTTGGTCGAGCCGCGCATGTCCACGAACATGCTGACGATGTAGTGCTCCTTGCCGATATTGATGTTGCGGCCCTTGCGCAGGAGATTGGCATTCATGTTCGTCGGCAAAATCGGGATGACGGACACATCCGATTGCGGACGCAGCTGGCAAGCCAGACGGATTGCCGGGTTTGCCGAAACGCCAACACGCTCGAGCACGAAGGCCTCTCGCCCCGACGGCGCGGGCAAAGTATCGCGATCGCTGACGACGCGAACGCGGCAGGTCGAACAGCGGGCACGGCCGCCGCAGACGCTTGCGTGGGGAATTTTATAACGCAAGCTCGCTTCGAGAATGCTCAAGCCTTTCGGCACGCGAACCTGCCGGTCGGGATAGGTAATCGCAAACGTGCCGCGCCGGTGCTCGCGCCACGAGCGCAGCCCGCGCGCGCCGAAGACGAGCACGATGGCGGCCGCATAGCCGATGGGAAAATAAAACAGGGTGATTGCATCGATCACCTGCCGCTGTGCGGGGGGAGTGCCGCGCAAATTGGCCTTGCGCCATTCCGGATCCTGACCGAGACGCGTGACCTCGCGCCCGCCTTGATGCGCGCCGCTCATCGCGAGCGGCGGCAAAAGAACCGCGATGGCAAGAAGAAAGGGCGCCGCCCATTCGAAGAACGATTTCAGCCGCAGCCAGAAATAAAGGCCGATGCAGGCGTGCGTCCACGCCACCGTTATCAATATAAACTGCACCGCAATCATATGCGTCCGCAGGACCCAATAGGCGAACAGCGGTGAGGCGTAATTCGGCGGCGCTAGTCCGAACAACGCGCCGCTCAGCCGTACTGCGCCGAAATGGCTGGCGAGCCAGAGCGGAATGCTCAGCCCCAGCACGAGCTGCGTGATCTCGATGGCCGTGTAGCGAAAATGCCGGCGTTGATAGAGCGCCCACAGACCGAGCGAGAAATGAACGACGGCAGCCGTATAGAGCGTGCCGTTGACGAGCGGAATGCGCCACCACCAGACGTGATACGCCAACCACGCTTCCATCGTGTCGTAGGAAATATTGCCGAGAGCGTGATTGAAGAAATGCGAAAAGATGTAGGAAAACATGATGAGGCCGGCGGTGAGCCGTATTTGCCGCACGCCGATGCCGCGCAGCCACGCCAGGATCTTTGACCTGAAATCTGCGCGCGCCGCACTGACGTCAGCAATCGCCGGGGCCTGTACCGTCACGACAACCCATCATCTGAAATGGCAGATTGGCCGCGGCGACGTTAGCCGCCGCAAGCCCTGTAAAGCAACATGATGGGGGGGGTCAGCATTCGACGCGAATGCGCCTGTGCGACCACAATAAATCGCGCTTTCGATGCCGGCGAAGCGCGCCCAGATGCGTATAGTTTACGTCCAAGCCCATGTAGAGGCTTTTGCTGATGTCCCACTGGGTACGCGAGCCGAGCTGATAGAAAGAGAAGTTTGGGGTACAGCTGTTGTTCGTGCCGAGGTTCACATTGATCGGCGGCCATACCGCGCCTTCGACCGGGACACCACACGCAGTGAAAGGGGGGTGAAAACGGTGTTGGCAGGTGCATCTCGCCGAGAGGTTTGCCCGCTAATGACCCAATGTGGACTTCGTTACCTCTAAGGCCACTTGGATTACCCCAAAGTTCAGTTGGGCAACCCCTAAGGACAATTGGCAGACAATCGTCCTTGGCAGAAACTTCAAAAATAGCCTGATCCCGGGAGGCGGCATACCTAGGAGGTCGTGATGTATTCAGGCTGCGGCGTTGAGCGAGTAGCAGTTCGTGTCTGAGTTCCCAATGCGAATGCCAATCTTCACCTACTTTGTGGCCGCCGGAACGGCGCTTCTCGCGCTTTTAATTTTGTATAGCTACGAACTTCAAGATGATGGTTCGCCAATTAAAACATCGCAATTAGTGGGGCTGCCCAAAGTCGAACCACGACCAGAGCCGCAACCATTGATGACGACTTCCAATTTCGCGGCCGAAAAGGAGAACCCGGCCACGCAAACATCCAGTACAGCCTACGCACAGGAAATAATCGCACCTAAGCAGCAGAATGCACAGCTAACCAAGCAACGACAGTCTGCAAGCAAGGATACAAGCGCGCCGCGCGAACATCGCGCTGCAGCTTATTCGCACGAAATCATGATGGGTATTCATTAAGACCGGCCCTCGTATGAGCGCCAATCGCGTCCTATTTTATTTCTCCTTGGGCCGCTAATTCGCGCAGCAACATTTGCGCCAATCGTTCCGCGGGCAAAATGCCGAGCTGCGCTGTTTTAGTGCCGCTCCATGCCGCAACCGTGACGAGATTGTCGGAGACGCTATAGCGTCCCTTTACGCGCGTGCCACGGTATTTGATCTCTATGTCCTTCCAGTCAAGAGAACTCATTTCGCTGAGCGCTCCGAAGGGATTCTCTGCCGTTCGCCTTCGGAAGTTTATGCTTGTGCTCCACAAATGTCCGCTATTGAGAGTAAAGCAGACATGGCTTTTTGCACTGCAAATGTCGGCTAATGACCCAAAGCGGACATTCAATTCGCGTTCCTAGGCGAGGTTGCCCGCGCCAGGGCCGCAAGAGCGGCGCGCGTGTCGGCTGCAGGTTTCCACCCGACTTGCATCAGTTTGGCGGGATCGGCGACCAGCGCGCCCCCAAGGCGCTGCCATTCTTCGGCGCGGCCGAGTCCTCTTGAGGCGAGCGCAATTAACGCTGGTGGCACAGCCAACAATCCCGGCCTACGTCCTTCGCCCGCGCGTAAGGCCGTGACGATCTCGGTCAGCGTCAACGGCATAGGATCTGCCACGACGTATGTCTCGCCCCTGGCAGCGGGCGATGCCAGTGCAAGGTGAATGGCGTCGATCAGGTTCCGCCGCGCCAGCAGCGATCGGCGGTTGCGGCAAAGGCCCAGCGGCAGCGGCCATGGTTTTCGCGCAAGCTCCATCAGACGCGCGAAATTGCCTTTGACGCCGAGGCCATAGATCAATACCGGCCGCAGGATCGTGAAGGGCACGCCGGCGCCGCGAACGGCATCCTCTCCTGCTAGTTTGGAGCGCCCATAGGCGTCGGTCGGGTGTGGCGCATCGGTTTCGCGCAGAATCTCAGTGGAAACCGGTCCACTCTGCGCGCGGATCGATGACATGAAGATGAGTTGGCCAATGCCGATGGCTTTCGCAGCGCTTGCCAGTTCGGCGGTCGCCAGGCGGTTGACTCGGTCATAGGATTGCTCGGCAATTTCCGGCCCAGCATGCGCGATACCGGCGAGGTGAACCACCGTTTCAACGTTCTTAAGTAGCGGGCGCCATTCGAGCGAGCGCGTCAAATCTGATACCGCAACCACCTCAACCGACCGAGGGAATACATCCGCCGGCTGCCGCATCGCGGCTCGCACCGAATGCCCTACGTTAGCCAGTTCGGCTACCAGGGCGCGTCCAATGAAGCCTGATGCGCCGGTCACAAGTATGCGCGTCACGATTTGCCTCGATCAAACACGAACACACGCTCCTATAATTGTCGCGACCCCATCGCTCCTGGCAAGCCCATGTTCTGTGAAAGTGGCGCCCGCGGTTGTCCGCTTTTGAACCAAATCGGACATTCGGCTCTCGGTTCTTGATTGCCGTTTCTCCCTCGCCTCCAATCGTGCAGACAAGCCCGCAATTCTGTGGCAGCCCGTGACGCTCGCCCGCTTCTTGCCTTTATTCGGTCTCGCCTCTGCCTCAAGTAATTGCACTATTTTCGGCATCGCACCGAACTGATTAATCGAATTGGGATTGCGCTCGCATGATCGAAACGATCATGTATTTCGGGATCGGCTTTCTGCTTGCGACCCTCGTCGCCGTAGCCCTTATCCCTTTGGTCCACAGCCGCGCAGTGCGTCTGACCATTCGGCGGCTGGAACATTCCATTCCGCAGTCTATGGCTGAGATCCAAGCCGACAAGGATGCGCTACGCGCCGAGTTCGCAATGTCGATGCGAGGCCTTGAGATCACCGTCGATGAGTTAAAAAATAAGCATAGCAACGCGCTAGCTGAACTCGGCAGGAAAGACAACGCCATCAATCGGCTCAAAATCGAGCGCGACGCGCAGAAAGTTGAGTTCGTCGCACTCAAAGCCGAGGTCGCTACGCTCAAGGACCATCTCACCGCAGCGGGTAAGGAAATCGAGGCGATAAAAGCTCAGCGTCATGCAGACGATCTCGTCTCCCTTGCCCCGAAGGGCTGGCCCGCAGGCAAAGAGTTGCTGAACCATGCCGCTGACGCGCGTGATCTCGGTCAGCGCGTCGAACTGGATGGGGACCGATCTGATGTTGGAGCCAGGTTACAACCAGCGGAGTCGTCAATCCGCGTGTCTTCATCGACCGGCATGCGAATACCCAGCAACTTCGTCCACCTTTTGATCGTAGGCTTGGTCGGTTTCGGAGCTGCGTTTGCTTGGCAGCAGTACCACGCCGAAGAAGCCAAGGCGCTCATCAGGAGGGTCTCGTCGCTGGGTTCGTTCTTTACCGAGTCAACGACAAAATCGCCGCTGGAAGTCGAAGTTGAACCCAAGCAAACTGGTTTGACCCCTGTCCCTCAGCTGCCCGCGCGTGATGCGGGAATTCCCCAACCAGAACCTATCACTGCTGCCCCACCAGCCTCCGCCGCTGCCGCGATTCTTTCTGAGCAGAGCGAGCTTGCTACCAAACAACAACAGTTGCCCCATGAATTGCAGGCTGACGAGCAAGAAACCAAACAGCAAACATCATCTCCTCCTTTGCAAAACGGTACGACTTCGCCGGAGATGAGCCCGACCCCACTTGAGGGCTGGAGTCTTCGCGAAGTTACGGCTGGGATAGCGGTGTTGGAAGGACCTACGGGGATCTGGAGGGTGACACCGGGAGACACACTGCCCGGGATAGGAAAAGTCAAATCCTATATTCGCTCGAACGGCCAGTGGATAGTGGCCACTAGCAATGGACTAATTGCGATGCCGGTCGGGCACAACGAGCCATCCTCGTCTTTGCAAAACGATCCGAAACTCACTCCGACGGGAAAGACAACCTCGAAAACTATTGAGGCCTGGACGCTTCAGGAAGTTACAAATGGTACGGCGGTCTTGCAGGGCCCAATTGGCACGCTGAGGGTCACACTTGGGGACACGGTCGCGGGCCTTGGGAAGGTTACTGCTATCGCTCGATGGGGCAAAGGCTGGGTGGTTGCGACTAGCGCGGGCTACTGTACGAGTGGCCGGCCGGACCACGCAGATGGAATCTGCAAACCATATCGCGGAGATTAGTCGTTCACTCTGAAGCTTGCTCCCGCACTGTCCAACGAGCTCACACTGAGCCGCACAAAGCGGCGCGATGTCGGCTTTTGACCCTAAGCGGACATCACAGGTCAAAAATGACTTTCGGGTCCAGCTTAGGGAGCTTGCGGGCCGACCCAGGTGCCCGGCGGCAAAGTCGGCAATTTGTTCGATAGTCCGTCGAGCATGCCCTGGACGAGACTGTCACCCAACGCGCCAGCCTTTTTATTCGGCCCAACAAGTCCATCGACCAGCAGGAGAGTCAGTCCATGCACGAGGGACCAGCACGCCAGAATGGCGCCGACAATCTTCTGTTCGTTACGTGGGGTGTGCGGGATGGCACGTCCCAAAGCGCCCGCAGATATAACGCCCGCGAGCAGCCCCTTAGCCTTCTCGGCTTCGGCCAGTTCGATCGCGGGGCGGCTATGATCCGGACTGCCCAGATATCCTCCGAACATCAGGGTGTAGAGCGCCGGATTCCCAACGCCATGGTCAATGTAAGCGCGCAACATCGCGAACAACTGCTCGCGAGGATCGCTCAGTCTCGCCATTTCACTGGCCATGAGCTTCGTCAACATCTCGAACCCCGCGCCTGAGACAGCCGCCAGTAGCTCACGCTTGTCAGCAAAGTGCTTGTAAGGCGCGTTGTGGCTGACACCGGCGCGTCGGGCGAGTTCGCGTAGCGAAAATTCAAGGCTCCGCGTTTCACGCAGAAGTTCCAGGGCCGACGTGACGATCGCACGGCGCAGGTCGCCGTGATGGTAGGGGCGCTCGTGGGATTGGGACCTAGGCATCGCTAGACAAACCTCTGAGTTCCCTCACATTTAGCCCTCGAAGTTGGCGATGTCAACTTTTGCATACCAGCCATCTCCACAGAAATGTAGACACCGCCAACTTCTACTACTACTGAAGTTGGCAACGTCAACATTCATTGCGTTCTTGGAGTTTGAAACATGCGGCCCTTCATCGTTCTTCTCGCCCTTCTGGTGGTGCTTGCCGGTTGCAAGCCAGAGGACACGCCGGCGGCACTCCGGCTGGTCCGCACGCTCGTCGTCGATACCAAACGTATCAACGAAGACCGCCAGGCGATCGGCGAAGTCAAGCCGCGATACGAGAGCGATCTGTCGTTCCGCGTCGCCGGCAAGGTGCTCTCCCGGCTCGTGGACGTCGGAGCTTGGGTCAAGCAAGGCGACACGCTGGCCACGCTCGACACCCAGGACTATCAGAACCGCCTGCGCTCAGCGGAAGCTGACGTCAGTTCCGCCGAGGCGGCGCTCGTCAATGCGCAGGGAACGGAGGCGCGCCAAGCCAAGCTTTTAAAGGATGGCTGGACACCGAAGGCCACCTACGACACTGCGCTGCAGAACCTGCAGGCCGCCGAGGCGCGGCTCAAAGCTGCCAAAGCTAATCTCGCCCTCACCCACGATCAGCTCAACTACACCACGCTCAAGGCCGAGTTCGACGGCGTGATTACCGCCGTTGGTGCGGAAGCAGGTCAGAATGTCAATGCGGGGCAGATGGTAGTGAAGCTGGCACGACCGGATGACAAGGACGGTGTCTTCAACCTCGCCGAGACAGCTTTCTCTGATATCAGCAAGACGCAGCTCGAGGTCGTCGTTTGGCCGCTGTCCAACCCAGACCTGATGCTTGAGGGAGTGGTGCGGGAGATTTCTCCTGTGGCCGACCCGGTGACGCGCACCTACGCGGTCAAAGTCACGCTGAACAACCCGCCGCCGCAACTCCGCTTCGGCATGAGTATCGGCGGCCGTTTGAACGGGAAGGCCGCTCTCGCAGTCGCGCTTCCCCTCTCCGCTATTTTTGAAAAGAACGGTTCGCCGGCTGTCTGGGTGCTCGATCAGCAATCTAGCAGTCTCACTCTGAGGTCCATCACGGTCGCGCGCTATGAGGCCAACACCGTCGTCGTGGCCAGCGGCCTAGCCAAAGGGGACATCATCGTTACCGCAGGGGTGAATGCTCTGACGGTCGGCCAGAAGGTCCGGCTTGCCGAAGCCCCACTTACCCAGGAGTGACAGCCAATGAAGACCTTCAACCTCTCGCGCTGGGCACTCGAGCATAAGAGCTTTGTCATTTACCTGATGCTGCTCGTCACGATCGCCGGGATTTTCGAATATCACCGGCTCGGGCGTGACGAGGACCCGCCTTTCACCATCAAGACGATGGTGGTGAAGACGCTGTGGCCCGGCGCCACCACGCTCGAGACCATGCAGCAGGTCACGGACCGGATCGAGAAGAAGCTCGAGGAGCTGCCGAACATCGACTATCAAAAGAGTTACACGAAGCCCGGCGAATCGGTGGTCTTCGTCTATCTGAAGGACTCCACCCCTGCTTCTGAGGTGCCCGATCTCTGGTACCAGGTGCGCAAAAAGGTCGGCGACATAAAGCAAACCTTGCCACAAGGCGTGCAGGGTCCCTTCTTCAATGACGAGTTCGGCGATACTTATGCCCTGATCTTTGCGCTGACTTCGGATGGCTTCTCCCACCGCGAGCTGCGCGATTATGCCGAGCGCGTGCGAGCCGAGCTGCTCAGTGTTCCCGACGTCGCGAAGATCGATCTGCTCGGCACCCAGGACGAGAAGATTTACCTGGAGTTCTCGACCCAGCAACTCGCTGCCATGGGGCTCGACATTTCCGAGCTAATTCAAACGTTGCAGGCGCAAAACGCGATCCAGCCGAGCGGGACACTGGATTCCGATGCGGAGAAGATCGCGGTTCGGGTGTCGGGCCAGTTCACGTCCGAAGAGAGCTTGAAGGCCATCAACTTCCGTTTCAATGGGCGGTTCTTTCGGCTGAGCGACATCGCCAAGGTGCAAAGAGGCTATGCCGACCCGCAGCAGCCGATATTCCGCTACAACGGCCGCGACGCGGTCGGCCTCGGCATCTCCATGCGGAAGAACGCGGACGTCCTGGCATTCGGTGAGCACCTCAAAGAGCGCCTCGCCAAAGCAACAGCCGACCTGCCAGCTGGCTTCGATTCCCATCTGGTGGCCAACCAGCCGGAGGTCGTCGAAGAGGCCGTTGGCGAGTTCATCAAGACCTTGATCGAAGCCATCGCCATCGTCTTGGCCGTAAGCTTCCTAGCGCTCGGCTGGCGCCCCGGCATCGTCGTCGCGATAGCGATTCCGCTGGTCCTTGCCATCACCTTCGTCGCCATGAAGCTTGCCGGAGTGAGTCTGCAGCGTATCTCGCTCGGCGCGCTGATCATCGGGCTCGGGCTCCTCGTCGACGACGCCATGATCGCCGTGGAGATGATGATCAAGAAGCTCGAAGAGGGCTGCGACAAAATCACTGCCGCAACATTTGCCTATACCTCGACCGCCTTCCCGATGCTGACCGGCACGCTAGTCACCATCGTAGGTTTCGTCCCCGTGGGCTTCGCGGCGAGTAGCGCCGGTGAGTATTGCTACACGCTGTTCGCGGTTGTCGGCATTGCATTGACCGCATCGTGGTTCGTTGCGGTGCTATTCACGCCGCTAACAGGGGTTTTCATTCTGCCTGACAAGATGCAATTGCACGGCCATGAGCCTTCGCGCTTTGCCCGCGCATTCCACACCGCGCTCGATCGAGTGCTACGTCTGAAGTATTGGGTGATCGGCACCACGGTTGCGCTTTTTGTTGTTGCTCTCGCCGGCATGCAATTCGTGCAGCAGCAGTTCTTCCCGAGCTCTGACCGTCCAGAATTGCTTGTTGACCTGACGCTGCCGCAAGGGTCCTCGATCAATGCCACGCACAAGGTTGTTGATGACCTCGAGAAAATTCTGAAGAGCGACCCCGACATTGAACACTGGTCCTTCTACATCGGCAGCGGCGCAATCCGCTTCTATTTGCCGCTCGATCAGCAGCTCGCGAATGACTTCTTTGCGCAAGGCGTCATAGTCACAAAAGGATTCAAGGTTCGCCCGGCGGTGCAAGCGCGCATCCTCGCCGCATTGCAACGCCCCGAATTCGAGCAGGTGCAGCCGCGCGTGAGCCCCTTGGAGCTTGGGCCGCCGGTCGGCTGGCCGCTCAAGTTTCGCATCAGCGGTCCCGAGCCCGTGAAGGTCCGTGAGATTGCGCAGAACTTCGCTTCATTGCTGGGCAAGACGCCAGATGCGCGAAATGTCAATTTTGACTGGAACGAGCCGTACAAGGTCGTCCGCGTTGAGGTGGATCAGGACCGGGCTCGGGCGCTGGGCATCAGTTCGCAAGCATTGAGTCAGACCATCAATGCCATTTTGTCCGGCACGACCGTCACCCAGGTGCGCGATGGTATCTATTTGATCGACATCGTCGCCCGCGCCATTCCCGAGGAGCGCGCGAAGCTGGAGACCCTGCGCAGCCTCATGATCAACGTGCAAGGCGGGCGGGCGGTGCCGCTTGAGCAAATCGCTAAACTCTCCTATGGGATCGAACCGCCGTTGGTCTGGCGCCGCCATCGTCTGCCAACGATCACCGTGCAAGCCGATACGGCGCCTGGGCTTGAGGCGGCGACGGTTGTCAAAGACCTCTCTTCCGAAATTGCCGCATTTAAATCGCAACTACCGGCGGACTACGACGTTGTTGTCGGCGGCACGGTTGAGGAGAGCGCCAAGGCCGAGGCCAGCATTTTCGCGGTCTTTCCGCTCATGATCCTGATCATGATCACGATCCTCATGGTGCAGCTGCAGAGTTTTCAGCGACTGTTCCTTGTGCTTGCCACTGCACCGCTGGCTCTCATCGGTGTTGCCGCCGCGCTACTTATCGCAAGAGCACCGATGGGATTCGTCGCGATCCTCGGAGTCGTCTCGCTGATCGGCATGGTGATCCGCAACTCGGTGATCCTCATCGACCAGATCGATAACGAAATTGCCGCGGGTCAGCACCCATGGAACGCGGTGATCGTGGCCACGGAGCATCGGTTGCGCCCGATCCTGTTGACCGCCGCCGCCGCCATTCTGGGGATGATTCCGATCGCACCCACCGTGTTCTGGGGACCGATGGCGTATGCGGTGATGGGGGGTCTCGTTGGAGCGACGCTGCTGACCCTCGTATTCCTGCCAGCGCTATACGTTGCATGGTTTCGGATCAAGCCGATTTCGGAATGGCAGCCGACAATTTCAATCGGAGTTCCTGCGCTTGGCCACACCGTCGTTGTTGCATTTCTTGTGGTCTGTCTGGCCGCTTTCAGTGGCGATACGAATGCATTCGCCGCCGATGCACGGGTCACTCCTGCCGCGATCGCAGCAACGCACAATAAAGCCGAAAATCAGATCAAAATTCAGGCGGACGACATCTTCCAATCGCAGGCGAAGATGGCGGCGGTCGATCGGACAGGACCGATCGCTAAATCATCTGCCCTTGCGGAACCATTCGGTCTCAATGCGATGCCGGTCGCGACCGCAGAGCTTTTGACGAAGTGGACTAGCGTCGAAGTCGATATCCGCGCCGAAAGTGAAATTTTGGCTCACTGTCGCGAGAACCTGGAGAACTGCCCTTTGTCCGCGCGAACCTTCCTTGCCATCGTCGCGGAAGGCCGCGCGCATTCAGGTCGTGCGCGTATCGGCGTGATCAACCGTGCAATCAATCTTGCGATTCGCGCCAAGAGCGACCTTGCGCAATGGGGAGTGGAAGACCGCTGGACCGCACCACTCGCGACGCTCACGTCAGGCTCTGGCGATTGCGAGGATTACGCCATCGCGAAATATGTTGCACTTACGGAGGCCGGAGTCGCTGTCGAGGATGTGCGGTTGATCATCGTACGCGACCTCGCCATCGACGCAGCTCACGCCATGGTTGCCGTCCGGCTCGAGGGCGGCTGGATCATGCTCGATAACCGCAGTCAGACGCTGGTTAATGATGGAGAGATGCGCCGGGCAAGCCCACTGTTCGAGATTGATCGCGACGGCGTCAAGCAATTCGATCCCTCAGCCATGCCCGACTTACCATACGTCGGCGCTCTGCGAACCCATTGATGAGCATAGGCGCACGCCTTGTCGCGGCTTTATTTCGTTTAAACGCACAGACGCAATGTCCGCTTTTGGGGGGTAAAGCGGACATGCCGTTTCGCACTGCACATGTCCGCTTTTGACCCAAAGCGGACATTGGCTGTGCGCTGCGGTAATGGTCTTGATGCTGGTTTCAGCCCCTATCAAAATACTCGCCTGAGCCGGTAGGATGCCGTCTCCTGAGCTTAGGATCGGACATGCGGCGGCGCTCTAGAGCAGGCGGCAAAGCATCAAAAACGCAACGCCGCAAGCCGTTGAAGCGTCGCAATGCGCCAACGACCGCACGCGGTCGCAGTCCCCTCGCTACCGGCAAGGAAACAAATGTCGCGCGGCTCACCCGTGAACTACACGAGTCAGTGGAGCAGCAGACCGCGACGTCCGAAATCCTTGCCGTCATCAGCAACTCGCTCACCAATACGCAGCCGGTGTTCGACGCCATCGTGCAAAGCGGGTTGAAGCTTTTTCCGGATGCTGTCATTACCGTTGTGCTCGCCGACGCAGGCATGATCACGGCGGCGGCCATCGCCGCGCCCAATCCGGTTCGCGTCGAAGCGTGGAGGCGGACATTTCCGTACCCGCTTACGCGGCAATACATGCACGGCATAGCCATACTCGATCGCAAGGTGGTGGATTTTGCCGACGTGGCAGATACTCCCGCCGAGTTGATCGTCGGAGCTAGAAACTTCCTTACAAGCGGCCACCGCGCGATCACGATCATGCCCATGATACGCGGCGTTGAAGCGATCGGCGCGATCAGCGTGGTCCGCCTTGCACCCGGACCGCTGTCCAACAAGCAGCTTGCAGTTCTGAGGACGTTCGCCAATCAAGCGGTCATCGCCATCGAGAACGCACGGCTGCTCAGCGAGCTACGCGAATCGCTCCAACAACAGACCGCCACCGCCGACGTGCTAAAGGTCATAAGCAGCTCGCCGGGCGAGCTGGAGCCTGTGTTCCGGGCCATGCTCGCCAATGCGACACGCATCTGCGAGGCCAAATTCGGCAACCTATGGCTATCGCAAGACGACGGGTTTCTGCTGGCGGCGAGCCACGGTGTGCCGGCCGAATATCACGAGCAGCTTCAACTGGGCGTCGTCGCCCATCCCGGTCCGAGCCTTCCAACCGCCCGCGCTACAAGCACCCGCCGAGCGGTCCACGTTGCCGATTTGCGCGACGACCAGGCCTATCTCGACCGTGATCAGGTTGCTGTGATTGGCGTCGAAATTTTCAAGATTCGTACCCTGCTCGCCGTGCCCATGCTGAAGGACCAGAAGGCGGTTGGCGCATTCGCCATCTACCGCCAGGAAGTCCGGCCGTTCACCGATAAGCAAATCGAGCTGGTGAAGAACTTCGCCGCACAGGCCGTCATCGCCATAGAGAACACCCGCCTACTCAGCGAGCTGCGCGAATCCCTGCAACAACAGACCGCCACTGCCGATGTCCTCAAGGTTATCAGCAGTTCACCAGGTAATCTGACGCCGGTCTTCGATGCGATACTGCAAAATGCAGTTCGCATTTGCGATGCAAAATTCGGTCATCTCTGGCTACGCGAGGGCGACTCCCTGCGCATAGGTGGAACGCATGGCGCGCCTGACGCCTTTGCCGCCTATCTTCGTGATGCGCCGGTGTTCCGTCCAAAACCGGAGACAGGCCTGGGGCAACTGCTGAGAACCAAACAGCTCTTTCACCTCGCGGATATCACGGCACTCCCGACTTATGGTGACAAGCTCCGCGAGGCCACGATCAAACTTGCCGGCGCGCGAAGTTTGATCGGAGTTCCCATGATCAAAGATGATGAAGTCATCGGCACAATTGTCATCTATCGCCAGGAGGTGCGCCCGTTCGCCGACAAGCAGATCGAACTGATGCAGAATTTCGCCGCGCAGGCCGTCATCGCCATCGAGAATACGCGCCTGCTCAGCGAACTGCGCGAATCCCTCCAGCAGCAGACTGCCACCGCCGACGTGCTGAAAGTCATCAGCCGCTCGACATTTGATCTGAGGGTTGTGCTGCGAACGTTAGTCGAATCGGCTGCACAGTTGTGCGAGGCGCAACAAGCCATCGTAACTCAGCGTGGCGACGATGGTCTCTACAGACTGGCTGCGAGTTTTGGTTTTCCTGACGAGTTCGACGAGTATATGAGACAAAACCCCCTTGCCCCCGGTCGTGCGACAACCACTGGGCGGGTGGCGCTAGAGGGAAAGATGGTCCACATCCCTGATGTTTTGGCGGACCCCGAATATGCTTTTCCCAAAGGCCAGCAACTGGGTGGCTACCGCAGCAATCTTGGCGTTCCGCTGCTTCGGGATGGTGTGCCGATCGGTGCGTTCGTTCTTATGCGACCGGTAGTTAAACCGTTCTCCGACAAGCAGATTGAGCTCATCGAGACGTTCGCCGACCAGGCCGTGATCGCCATCGAAAACGCGCGACTGCTCAACGAGCTGCGCCAGCGCACGGACGACCTTTCCGAATTGCTGGAGCAGCAGGTGGCCACTTCAGATGTCCTCCGTGTCATTTCCAGCTCGCCGACGAATGTTCAACCAGTGTTCGATGCGATAGCTGAGAGTGCGGTAAGACTATGTGATGGTCAGTTTTCTTTCGTGGTTCGGTTTGATGGCAAGGTAATGGACTTTGCCAGCTGTTGTGGTCTAGACGCTGAAGGACTGGATGCTTTTCAAAGCATTCTTCCAATGCCAGTTAGCGAGCAAACGGCGGCAGGCAGTGCGATAGTGCGTCGCGCGGTTGTGGAGATATCAGATGTGGAGGCTGATCCCTCCTATGGCGCGACAGGCCAAGGCCTCGCCAAAGCGGTAAATTATCGAAGTATTGCGGCTGTACCCTTGCTGAACGAAGGCAATCCAATCGGGGCGATCGCCGTTGCCCGTGCCAATGCTGGATCTTTTCCGAAACGCCAGATTGTGCTGCTACAGGCTTTCGCCGATCAAGCCGTGATCGCGATTAAAAACGTGCGACTATTTGACGAAGTGCAGGCGCGCACGCGCGACTTGACTGAGTCTTTACAGCAGCAGACCGCCACTGCCGATGTGCTCAAGGTGATAAGTCGCTCGACCTTCGACCTGCAGGTCGTGCTCGATACGCTCGTTGAATCGGCCGCAAGACTCTGCGAAGCCGATAGCGCTTCTATTCATCGACCGGTCGGCGGTAGCTACCCTTATGTTGCAAGCTACGGCCTCACGCGCGAATACGACAAGTACATGCGCGAGCGGCCGCTCGTGCCAGGGCGCGGAACGGTCCTTGGGCGCGCCATCACCGAACTTAAACCCATCCAAATTGACGACGTTACGGCCGATCCGGAATACACGCTGACCGAAGCCCGCAAGATTGGCGGATTCCGCACTGTGCTCGGCGTGCCACTGCTACGCGAGGGGGCTCCAATCGGAATCATCATGCTGACGCGCAACATGGTGCGGCCGTTCACTGACAAACAGATCGAATTGGTTTCGACTTTTGCTGACCAAGCGGCGATCGCAATCGAGAACGTGCGCTTGTTTGAGAGCGTTGAAGCCCGCACACGCGAACTGGCAAAATCGCTGGAAGAGCTGCGCACCACGCAGGACCGCCTCGTTCAGACGCAAAAGCTCGCTTCGCTTGGTCAACTCACTGCTGGTATCGCGCATGAAATTAAAAACCCACTCAATTTCGTCAACAATTTCTCGGGGGTCTCCGCCGAACTGGTTGATGAGTTGCGGGACGCCCTAAAGGACGTGAGCCTCAACGAAAAGCGGCGCGGTGAGATTTCAGAACTGATGGACACGTTGAGGGGTAATCTCGAAAGGGTCGTGCAGCACGGCAAGCGCGCCGATGCCATCGTCAAGAACATGCTGCTGCACTCGCGCGAAGGCTCGGGCGAGCACCGGCCCGTCGATATCAACGCCCTCGTCGAGGAGGGTCTCAACCTTGCCTATCACGGCGCGCGAGCTGAGAAGCAGGGCTTTAATATCACGGTGAAAAAGTCTTTTGATCCGAGCGCTGGTCAAGCCGATATGTTCCCTCAGGACATCACACGCGTTCTTCTCAATCTGATCTCAAATGGCTTCTACGCAGCGATTAAGCGCAATGAGCAAGTGAACGGTGGCAACTACGAACCCACCTTGACGGCCTCGACACGCAATCTTGGAGACAGCGTTGAAATCCGGATTCGTGACAACGGCACCGGCATCCCTCCCGACGTAAAGGAAAAGATGTTCAACCCATTCTTCACGACCAAGCCTGCCGGAGAGGGCACGGGCCTTGGCCTTTCCATTTGTCACGACATCGTCGTCAAGCAACATGCGGGCTCAATCGAAGTCGATACGGAGACGGGCGAGTTCACTGAGATCAGTGTGATTTTGCCGCGTGCAGCCGTCTAACTCCCTGAACGCTCGTAATTGGCTCCATGTCCGCTATTGGCACAAAGCGGACATGAGCTGTTGCATCGCACATGTCTGCTTTCATTCAGGGGTAAAGCGGACATGCCTTTTTGCACCGCATATGTCTGCTTTTGACCCATAAGCGACATCACGCGACGCTCTTTCTCGCTCACGATTCCGTCCCGCGCTTTTTCAATTCAGCAAACGCGCGGCCAGCGAGGCGGCCAAGTTTGGTCGCGGTGGAGTCGAGCTCCTTGGCGTGATCGCCGCGGTCCGCCTCGAATGCGGTGAACCAGCGACGGAAGCGGGCAAGTTGATCCGGCGGTAACTTGGCGATTGCTTCGGCGATCTCTTCGACTTTCATGCAGCGCATTATAGCACCGCCAAGCGTAGGCGAGCCGCCGATCAATGTCCGCTTTTGGGGGTATAGCGGACATGCCTTTTTGCACTGCAAGTGTCCGCTAATGACCCAAAGCGGACATCCGTCGTCCCATTCCCAGTGTTATTTTGAGCCGGTACGATGCATTGTCCTAATGGGGGAGGTAAATGAGGCGGCGCGAGTTCATCAGTTTTGCCGGTGGCGTGGCCTTCGCGTGGTCACTTGGCGCGCGGGCGCAGGAACCTGGTCGCGTCTATCGCATCGCCATTGTTTTGCCGGTTGGACGGGACGAGGCGCCGAACGTTGCCCTCTTCGACGAGTTGCGTAGACTCGGTTTTGTCGAAGGCCAAAACCTTCAGATCATCCCTGGTTTTTTGACCACGAATGAGCAGGTCGCCGAGGTCGTGCCGGCGATGATCAAGGCTGCGCCGGATGTGATTGTGGTTGGAGGCGACCACATCACCAGAGCGTTTCAGAAGGCGACACAGTCCATACCTCTGCTTGTCATGACCGAGGATATGGTTGCCGGCGGGTTTGCAGCCTCGCTGGCCCGGCCTGGCGGCAATATCACAGGCATCAGCCTGATGTCGCCTGAACTTGACGGTAAGCGACAGGATATCCTGATCGAGGCAGTACCGACTGCGCACCGCATCGCGGCGTTGGCGGATTCCAATGTTTCGACGTTGCAGCATCTCAAGGGGTTGGAGGACTCTGCGCGGACGCACGGACGGGAGCTGGTGGTGGTTCGTGCTGCCAGTGCCAACGACATCGCCATTGCGATAAACGATGCCAGCACACGAGGTGTTGGCGCGCTTAACGTTCTGGGCTCGCCGATGTTGCACCTCAATCGTCGGACCATCATCGAACGTACGCGCGAGCTACGATTGCCCGCGATCTATCAATGGCCGGAGACTGCGGAAGAAGGCGGCCTGCTTGGCTACGGTCCGAGTTTCATTGGCATCTTCCGCCAGCGCGCCGGGATGGTTGCTAAACTTCTTCGCGGCGCCAAGCCCGCCGATTTGCCGATCGAGCAACCGAGCACATTCAAGCTCGTCATCAATTTAAAGACGGCCAAGGCGATCAACTATGCCGTCCCCACGGGTCTCGCGCTGCGCGCCGATAAAGTCATCGAATGACAAACGCAGTTCGCTCCGATGTCCGCTTCTGGCACAAAGCGGACATTGCCTACTGCACTGCACATGTCCGCTTATGGGGGTAAAGCGGACGCGTCGATCTCTCGTGATATTCGCAAATGAACGCGCTTTCGATGCCGGCGAAGCGCTTAACCGCTCACTTCGCGCTCTCTTGGTGCTCTCTTGGCGCTACTTCCAGTCAGCTTTCAGGCTGAGCGGCGCGAGCGGGTTGAGATCCTGCGCGGGATGATAGCTCACAAGATTGACTGTCCACGCGCCGATGAGAAGAAACGACGCCGTGACGGAAATGATAGCGGTACGGATCATGACGGAGCTCCCATTATTCTTGCCCGGATTTTCCCGGTGCTGCCGGAGCATTTCTGCTCCGGCGACGATTAGACTAGGTGCACGCATCGGGGGTTGGTGTGACATGAGTCACAACCAAACGCTTTTTTTGCGGGCGCATTTTTCCGGTGCATTTTCGAAAGTGCGCACAGAAAGAAAAAGCGGCCCGTTCCGGGGCCGCTAAAGTTTTGGAGGAGGTTCAGAGAATTCGGGGCCTGCCCCCGGGGCAGGAGCAGGCCTGAAGACGGTCAGATTGCATTCCATATCCTGGCCGTCAGGCTGCCGATGGGGTGGGGATGAACCATCAAGCTAGCCAAAGTGGTGTTCGGGCCCTCGACCGTACGCGCGATGCCGGTCACCACCGTGACGCATGCCAGGAAGAAAGCGGCTGTTGCGAGGATGATCGTTTTACGCATTGTCGTCGGCCCTTGAATCACGCGGGAGCAACCAGCTCCCTATGCATGGGACCGTAGGGCGCCAGGCCAAAGCCAGCTGTGACGGGCATCACAGAAGGGTGGATTTTTTTGCCGGGGCGCCCGGAGCAGAAATAGCCGTCAAATCGCTCTGTTCGCGGTGCGCAGGCGGCGGGCCAGCATGCCCATCACGTCGAGCGCAAACGTCGGTGCCCTGGTCACGAGGGACAGAAAATCCTTCTTCGACATAGGGACCAGCGCGACATCGGTTTTGGCAGTGGCCGTGGCGCTGCGCGGCGCGCCATCGATGAGCGCCATCTCGCCAAAGATGTCATTGGCCTCGAGTGTGTCGAGCAGGCGGTTGCCGAGCTGAATGTCGACCTTCCCGCTCTGGATGATGTAAAGCTCCTTGGCCGGCTCGCCTTCCTTGAAAATTGTTTCACCCGGTTTGAGGTACCAAACCGGGACATTGGATTCGGCGAGAAAGCTGAAACCGACAACGTCTTCGTCCGACATAGCGGGCCTCAAAATAAATACACGAAAACCCTACATTTTTAGCTCTTTTTCGAGCTTCGCCTTGTTCTCAATGCAATAATATCCTGACAGCCGGGTGACCAATTTCAAGCGCATCCATTCGTTCAAGATGCGGCTGACATTTTCGCGGGCGATGCCGGCCATTGCCGCGACGTCGCTCTGACTGAGCTTCTGCCGGATGACGATGCGTCCGCCGCCGACGTCATTGCCGAAAGCTTTGGCGAGATCGAGCAGCGCGCGCGCGACGCGGCCTTTGACGGGAAGGAACGACCCGGCCGCGACCACCTGGTCGGTGTCGCGCAGGCGCGCCGCCAGCAAGCTGAGCAGATGTTTGTAGATCTCGGGGTTCTTGGTCGCGATGGCTTCGAAGGCAGCGCGGCTGACGAAACTGAGTTTGCAATCGCGCAGCGCGGAAACCGAAGCGGACCGCGGCCGTCCGTCGATCATCGCCATGTCGCCCACGATCGCGCCCGGGCCGAGAATGGCGAGAATGCGCTCGGCGCCGCTCGGCGAGTCCATGCTCACCTTGAGCAGGCCCTCCTCTAGGCGATAGCAGCCGTCGCCGGGATCGCCGGTCAGAAACAGCACTTCATCGGCCGACAGTTTGACCGGCTTGGCGTTGGCAAGAATCGTGGACGACAGCTGTTCGGGAAGATCCGACAGCAGATCGATGATACGCAACGAGGAAGGCGAAGCCATTGAATGCCCGACGCAGTACAGCGCACGACGCGCCGGGACTTTTTAGCAGAAATCCGGCTGGAATCTCAGTGGCCAGTCAGGGCCGCGCGGGCGATGGTCTGCCGGGTCAGGCCGCGGGCCGTAAGACCAGAGCCGGACAGGCGCGACAGCTCATGGTAGCGGGCGGCGATCTTCTGCCCATCACGGGCGCCTTCGGCGAACTGGCAACACCAGGTGGTTATGGCCGCCAGATAACGGGTGCCAAGATAGCGGGTGTGGGTGGCTGCGACGTCGGAAGTTCCGGTTTGATAGGTGATATCGGTCATCGATCCCTCCTATGTCCCAACGAGCGCGAACGCTCTCGAACACTTTGGAACGGTTTGGAACCCTTGCAGACTAGGCGGCGGACGACACGACCGCTGTGCCAGGCGTCACAAAAAGATGGTTTTTGGGGAATGACGACGGGGCTTATTCGGGCGATCTATGGGACGCGCCTATCGCTGCGAAAGCTGAACCTTCCGGGGCGCCTTTTTCTTGCTGGCGGCCGCGAGCTGGGTTGCGGTTTTGGCCACTTTTCCAGCCTGCGGAGCGTGGCTGGCCGCGCCACCGGGACCCTTGGAAGCCAGCTTGGACGCACCCCTTGCGGCCTGCTTGGCGGCGTCTTTGGGAGCACCCTTGGGGGCATTCTTGGGCACATCCCTGGAGGTATCTTTGGGGGCACCGGGCGCACCGCCGGGACTCGCGTGCTCGGCAACCGTGACCGCCGGCGTCTTCCCGGCACTGAATTGCGCCAGCTTCACGCGGGCCCGCACAGCGATCATCGCCTTCCCATGCTGGACCGGCTTTGCGGCGAGCTGGGCGCGACGCTCCGCTTCGTTCGCCGCGATGAGGCCGGCCGCCTCCTGACACGGCGCCGCGCGCGGCACCGTCAGCGCTACGCTGCCCGGCGCGGCCGCCATCCAGGTTTTGGCGGGACGTCCGGTGATCGTCTTGACGTAATTCTGCGTTTCCTCAGGCAGCTTGCCCTTCTTGGCCAGCCAATCCTGGATGCGGCGCGGACCGGCATTGTAGGCAGCAGCAGCGAGGCCGAGATTTCCGAATTGCTTTGCGAGGTCGCGCAGCAGGCGCGCGGACGCAACGATCGCCTGGAGCGGATCAAACGGATTGGCGAGGCCGACCGTCGCGGCGGTCTCCGGCATGAATTGCGCGATGCCCTGCGCCCCGGCCCGGCTGACGGCGTTGGGCTGAAAGCCGCTTTCCTGATGCAGCAGATGAACGAAAAACGGAACCGGCAGATTGTTGGACTGCGCCGCCGCGATGACCGTGTCGCAAATTTCGTGCGGCGAGCTCGGCACGACGCGGTCCGCATAGGCCGGCCGTGGGAGTGGCAGCCTTGGCGCGTCAAGTCCGGCTTGCGCAGGCGCCGCTCCATCCCCAAGCGAAGAATCAGGTGAGGAATCAGGCGAGGAATCGTGTTCTTCGGATTGTTCGGCTACGGCGGCCGGCACGGCCGCTTGCACATCCGCGCGCACGGCCGTCCGCTCAGCCGCTTGCGCCAGCGCCGTCGCGTCGTTTGCCTCGGCACCGGAAAATGATTCCAGCGACGCGGCGGAATCCGGACCGGTCGAGCCGGAGAGCGTCATCAAACAGAAGCAGGCAGGCAAAAACAGGTGCCGCATATCGTCCTCGGAAGCGGGCCATCCATACGCGATGGCGCGTGCATGAGCGCGTGCTTGAGCACGCGTCTACGCAGAATTGACAGGGAATGAAGTCGAAGCCCCTCGCCGTTCGTACGCTGGATGCGTTCGAAACCCGCCGGAATTTAGGACCGGATGTGGAGAGAATAAGGATACCGCTGCCGCGTCTTCGCCGCAGTTCCATCAGGCGCAAACTCGCTCGACGAGCGCTTCATTGGCATGGAAACCCGGCACCAGCCAATCGAAACCAGCACCGCGTCCGCCTAATCCGAGGGCCGCCATTGCAAGTGCAAGCAGGATCGAGCTTTTTGCCCCGGGCCGCGCTCCCAGTGTCACGCCTGCGGCCGACGCAACTGGAATAACGCCCTTCATCACGAAACTTGCCCGCCGCTTCGTCGGCCTGCCCGAAGCCGGACCTGCCTCGGGAGGGCTGGCGTATTCCGCGGCAAGCTTTTAGCATAAATCGAATCGGGCTGAACTACGCAGGGGCTGGGAGCGCAATATGAAAAGGCGGGCGGTGCTGGTGATCGCGCTCAGTTTGACGCTCGCTGCGTGCGTCGGCGTTTACGGCCCAAAGGGCAATGACGTCGGCGGCATCATTCCGTGGTCACCGGAAGCCGAGGAGATGGCGCTCGATACCGCGCAGGCCAATTGCAGCCAGTTCAATAAGTACGCGGCCATCACGAGCATTCATCGTGAATACGGAGATTACATCTCCTATGCCTGCTGGTGGAAACCGCCGGCGCCGCAGCGCGCCCGCCGCCACCTGTCCTGAAGCCTCCGGCTTGGTCCCGCGCTGATGACCTCCAGTCAGGGTCGTGAGCCGACATCCGTCCGCCGCAATGCTATTCTTGCATTATGACGATCCGGGATCTGGTTACCGCTTTCGTGGCCGGCATGTCGTGCGCCATTTTCATTTCTCCGGCGCTCGCGCTCGATCTCAATTCCTTCCGCGCGCAGCATGGGCTCCGGCCCTTGTCGATGAGCAGCGCGCTTTCCGGCGCCGCCTCCAGCCATGCGCACGACCTCGCCGCACGTCAGCGGCTCGACCACTCTGGCTTCCGTCAACGCATCTCGCTCGACGCCGGGCCAGCCGCTGAAAACGTTGCGTTCGGTTGCGCGACAGAAGACTGCGTCATCAGCATGTGGGCGAAGTCCGCAGGCCACCGCGCCAACATGCTGCGGCGGGACGTGACGAGTTACGGCCTCGCCTCGGCGGATGGCGGGAATGGCCATCGTTACTGGGTGCTCTTAGTGGGGAATTAATACGGGCCGCGGGTGCCGGAGAAAGGCTACTTCTTCTCCAGCATCAACTGGCCCCTTCTGGCCGATCACCCGTTGCGCAGCAAGCGCGAAGCGCGCAAGCAGCCACGGCAGCGTAACCTCGAGCCGTACGGCTCCCTCGTAGACATCGATAAAGCCTGACGCGCGCTGGCCGAGCGCCGAAGCGCGGAAGGTCAACCGGTCGCCAATCCACGTCTCTTCTTCCAGCGACAGTAGCCAGGCGAACTCGGACTTCGCGCGACCAAGGCCATCTTTGATCCGGCGCAGGGCCTCGTCCTTGCCCAGGCGGTGCGGAATAACGACGATGAGCGGTTCCGACATTGCAGCGGTATCTCCCAGACACTGATCGGCATGTAGGGACGATGCCCGCGCAGAAAAAGGGCGCGCGCTTTTAGATGTCGGGATCGCCGCGAAGGGCGGATCAGCGCCTCAAACCATGCTACGCTTCGCAAGCATGATGAAACGTGAGAATTTCCCGGTCGACACGATCTATGTGCCGGTCAAGCGGCGGGCCACGCTCGATCCAAAGCGTGTCGAGGAGATCGCGCAAAGCATGCTCACGGACGGCCAAAAGACGCCGATCCTGGTGCGGCCGGACGGCGCGCGTTTCGTGCTAGTCGAGGGCCTGCACCGGCTGGAGGCCGCAAAATCGCTCGGCGAACAGACCATTGTCGGCTTCCGCGTCGACGCGCGGAAGCATTGATCGGTCCGTCCCGGCCCTGCCGTTCAGGTTTTTTGGATCTTTCCGTTTGGGCTCGCCTGATCCACAGCGGCGGGGACATGCGTAGCCAGCAACTTGAGCACTTCATCGACCGGAACACCGAAACGCTGCGCGAGCTGTTTCACCTGCTCGTTTCCCAGCGCGGCCTGAATTTGCTCAGGCGTTACTTTCATGTTGGGACCGTTGCTCAGCCAGGACTTTACCTGGTCGCCCAGGCCGCCTTGCTGAAGCTGGTCGGCGAGGCCTTGCAGACTGCCGAGGTTCGTTTTCGCCAAGATCGCTGAAATCAAAGCGGGCGTTTCGGCAGCCGCCACAGATCCGAGTGCGTCCTTCAGCGAACCGCCAAGTTGGTCCCAGAGACCCATATCAACCTCCATAGCACGAGAGATAAACGCGCCGCCGGGCACCCGGCGGCGCGTTATCCCTCAGGGATGTCTTTCGTCTTTTGCGATCAGGGATGCTTCTCGTTTTTAGACGCGCGCATGCCCTGGCCGGTCGCATCCGTCTCGCACATGTAGGCACCGGATTTGGTGTTGCCGTAATCCTTGTTGCCCGCGAAATGATAAATCTTCGAACTCAGGTTGGCCCAAACAACCGTGCCCGAAAGGCATCGTATCTTGGCTTGCGTTTCGGTCGCGTATTGGTTGGCGCCGGTCGGGGTTGTCTGCGCGGTCGGAGCCGGCTTGGCCATCGTGCTGGCCGGCGGAGTTGCCGGCGCGGGTGCTGCCATCGGTTTTGCCGGCGCAGGAGCCGGCGGCGGAGCCATGGGAGCCGCAACCGTTCCACCCGTCCTACACTGTGCGATGTAGGCTTTTTCCGTTATGCCCTTCGCCTGATTGGCGTCTTTGTTCGCCCGCCATTCATCGCGGCATGCCTTGGCCGTCTTTTGATCTCCGGCAGGCGCTGCCGTTTTCTGCGACGAGGACGAAGCAGCCGGAGCGGGCGCAGGCGCGGCGGCGCCAGCGGCACGGCACTGCGTGACGTAGGCCTTTTCAGTTATTCCCTTGGCCTGATTTGCGTCTTTGTTGGCGCGCCATTCTGTCTGGCAGGCCTTGACCGTCTTTTGCTGTGCAACGGCAGGCAAAGACAGAAATGAAACGCCAACGATAGCCGAAAAAATGATTGCGACGGTACGCATTGCCCCAACTCCTGAATTACGCCGCGGATGCGGCTAGGCATCCTTCTCGCATTTCGTCATGAAGCTGTTTTTCGCGGCACCCGCGAGCGGCTTACCGTCTTTGCCAACGGCCTTGCCATCACACGCGTCCTGCTTGCATTTCTTCATGAAACTCGTTTTCGCGGCTCCCGCGAGCGGCTTGCCCTCTTTGCTAACGGCCTTGGTTTCGCAGGATTGGGCCAACGCTGAACCGACAGCGAACGATGTAATCAGTGCGGCGAGAAGAATGCGTCTCATTTTGTTTCCTCCATAATTTGGTGACGTCTAATATTTGGACGGTAGCGTCAACCTAAGAAGAACTTTTGTCCTTATGCGTCATATGGTCAACTCACTTTTTCCGGCACAAGGTTGAGGCAAATCGATTCAAGACTACTTCGTGAGCAAAGCTACTGAGTGATCGCGTTTTTGACCTCGATTTCTGACGCAAGGCTTACTTCATCTTTGGCTCTCATCGTATTGATTGGTCGAGCAGTTGCGGGCTCGCACGAAGCGGTGTCCAAGCACCGTCACTACTTTCCGACACAGAATTATTCCGCGGGCCGGAAAAAATTTGATCGGCGCGCGCCATGCAAACGCTTGCTAGACTTGCATGCATCTGGCCGCATCAAGACGGCCGCCACCGGAGGAGTAGACCATGCCATTGCTCAAATTCGCTGCCGCAACTGCGCTCGCTGGCATCGCCGCATTCAGCCAGCCTGCCCGCGCTGACCTGCTCCAACACAAAGATATTTCGGCTGAGATGGCGGTGACAATCGCCACCACCGCGATCGCCACGTGCAAAGCCAATGGCTACGCAGTGTCGTCGACCGTCGTCGGACGCAATGGAGAGGTCATCGTGCAGATCCGCGGCGACAACACCGGTCCGCACACCGTCGAAAACAGCTTTCGTAAAGCATATACCGCACGCACGTTCCGTGTACCGTCGGGTGAGATCGTCACCAGGTTGAAAAATGACCCGTCGCTCGGCCTCGTTCATCTCGCCAACGTCATCGCCAACCAGGGCGCACTACCTATCAAAGTCGGCGATCAGGTAATCGGCGCGGCCGGAGCCTCTGGCGCACCGGGCGGCGAAAAAGATGAGGCATGCGTGAAAGCGGGCATCGACAAGGTCGCCGACCAGCTGCAGTAGACGCCAATGCTTGCTTTTCCGCGATTGTGGGAAGCGTGTCGTAAGCCGAAGCCGAAGACATCCGGCTTCGGCCCGCCCGGAATTGGAATTCAATGGCAGCGTTGGTTTTTGGTCGCGGCCACCACGGGTCCGCGGGCCGTTGGAAGCGGCCGTATTACGAAAACCGTTCGTTTGGCCGTGGCATATTTACGTCCGGCTGGTGAGTTTGTTGTGGTTGGACTGTAAAATACCAAGATGATCCGCAAACTTGCCAGCGGCAAATACAGACTTTACTCGCGAAAAAAGAACCCGCGCACCGGCAAGCGCCGCAATCTCGGCACCTTCTCTACTAAAAAAGCCGCGCAGCAACACGAGCGCGACATCCAATATTTCAAGCGGCATTGATTGTCGCACTCAGCCGCCGTGATGAGCCACCCCAAGCGCTTCTTCACCGCGATCAAGTATCAGCGGCACAATCAGATCTTCCTCGTCGTCGAGATGTCGAACCAGCCCTTTGAGCAGCGCGCCACTCGCATTCGCGTAATCGTCACCGCTGCGGCGTAGCGCATTGGCCCCGGCCTGCAGTGCTTGCAACAAAGCATTGGCGGTTTCTGCCGTGCGTGCCATGTCGGCATGAATGGCATGGTGGTCACCTTCCAACACGTCGAACCCACGGGCCAAACGTACGTCCGCCGCGCGAAAGATCGGAAAATAGTGCAGGTCTTCAATCTGGTGGTGAACATTAAGTTGGTCGAGGATGAACTGCAGCCGGGGCACGAACTGGCGCGCGAATTCAGCGGGCGGAAGTTGCCCGGCACGAAACTGTGCCGCGATGTCATCGATTGTGATTGCTAACTCGCGGAACATAGCGTGCCGAGACAACCAAAATCGCGCCATGTCGCCGAGGTTGGCATGGGCATCCCACAGTTCTCGGGGATAGCGGTCAATCAGTACGCGCATATCCTCCGGCCAGCCGTTACGGCGGGCCAAAGCAAGTGCTTCAAGGTCGGTGGGATGGGGTCTTTCGATCGTCACAACGCGTAAATAGCCATTGCTTGGGCGAATGCGAAGGGCAAACTTGCACCAAATGAATGCGCCTTCCACCGTCGCCCGCCTTGCCTGCGACGAAACAACCGCCCGCCGTATAGCGGCCTATCTCGGTGAAATCCTAGATACCGAGGAAGCCGCCTGTGGCGCCTTTGAGGATGACGACGGTCGCTGGCAGGTGGCGGTTCATTTCCGCGCTGCTCCCGACGAGGCAAGGCTGCGCGGGCTGGTCGAACTCGCGGCCGGCGCGGCGGCGGCACACGCGCTGAGCATCGAGCCAGTCGCCGCCGCGGATTGGGTCGCCCAGAGTCTCACCGGTCTCAAACCGGTGCGCGCAGGCCGGTTTGTCGTCCACGGCGCCCACGACCGCGCCCGCGTCAATGCAAATAGCATCGGCATCGAAATCGAGGCCGCACTCGCCTTTGGAACCGGTCACCACGGTACTACGCGCGGATGCCTTTTAGCGCTCAACGATTTGGCGAAACGCCGCAAACCTCAACACGTGCTCGACATCGGAACCGGGTCAGGCGTGCTCGCTATTGCGGCCGCACGACAATGGCGAACCAAAATTGTCGCCAGCGATATCGACCCGATTGCAGTCCACGCGGCGCGTAGCAATGCCCGGCTTAACTGCGTCGCCTCTACGATTACGTTCACGCGCGCGACCGGTACCCGCGCACAAACCATCATCACGCGTTCGCCGTACCAATTGATCTTCGCTAATATTCTGCTGGCCCCGTTAACGCGACTGGCCGTACCGCTCCGCGCGCTCTCCGCGCCCGGCACACGCATCGTGCTTTCTGGCCTGCTGGCCGGTCACGTTAATGCTGTTCTTGCGATCTATCGCGCCCAGGGCTTCGCACTCGAGCGGCGTATTCCACTCGGCGACTGGGTTACATTGATCATTCGACGCGGAAGTGTACGCCGCCGATTCGCCGTGACCAACGTATAAAACAAAACCGCCCCGGGCGGGGATGACCGGGGCGGCTTCGCTGGTGAAAGCTTACGCTTACCGACCACCAAAGGGCGTCTCGTCAGCATTGATCGAGCGGTCGCCGTGTTCATCGAACTTGCGCGGCAACAAATGCGCATGTCTTACGATCTCGCGGTGGGCCTGCTGCAGCCGTGACTCCATCAGGGCTTCCATAAAACGAACTAAAAAAGTCTTGTGCGGAGCGGCGGCTTGCGCCTGCTCGTTGGCTTTATTGGCCGGAATGCGGGTAACACCATAAGTTACAGCAACCATGTCTTTCTCCTTCTCGAAAAAATTTCAGCAAACGCTATCCGAATCGCGGCTGAACTATTGCAATGCAACATAGTCTGTGTGGCATCTCAAAGTAGACGTGACAATGCATGGAAGCCCTGAATTTACAGCATGAAGTGATTAATCACCTGTAGAGATCGGTGGCATCATTGCGGCAAATAAGTGCGATGCACAAATTTGAATCAAACCGTGGATTCGTTGCTGAATTACCCGTCAGCACAGCAAAATTTTTCACCAGGCCAGGCACCGCTTGAAAAGGCATCGACCGACGGCACGCGCATGGCTGCATTGCTACGGCCGTTTGGGGCGCTAGAGTGCCGCGAATGTTCAAGACTCATTTCCAGTCATTCGACGATTCGAGCGAACGCGCGCGCAGCGCAGAGCGGGTCGCCGAATTGCGGGCAGAGTTGAAGCGACGTGGGCTCGCCGGATTTATGGTGCCCCGTGCTGACCGTCAGCAAAACGAATACTTGCCTGCGAGTGAAGAGCGGCTGGCGTGGCTCACCGGCTTCACAGGCTCGGCGGGCGCGGCAATCGTGCTGGCCGAAAACGCAGCACTGTTTGTCGACGGGCGCTACACACTTCAGGCCGATACTCAAGTCGACGGAAATATTTTTTCGATTGAGCATCTGGTGGAACGTCCGCCGGAGCAATGGCTTGAGCAAAAGCTAAAAAGTGGAGACAGGCTCGGTTACGATCCATGGCTGCACACCAGCGAACAGGCCGAAAGACTCAGGAAAGCTTGCAATGCAGCCGGCGCCGAGCTGGTGGCGGTCGACAGCAACCCAATTGATGGATTTTGGCGCGAACGCCCGGCGCCGCCGGCTGCACCGATCAGCGTGCGCGAGATAAAGTTTGCCGGCGAGACCGCCACCGACAAGATCAAGCGCGTCCGGGCAGAGCTCGCGAAACTGCGCGCCGACGCATTGTTGGTGTCCGATCCGCAGAACGTGGCCTGGGCGTTCAATATTCGCGGCGCGGATGTCGCGCATACGCCGCTCGTCCTTGCTTACGGACTTATCCCACGCGAGGGCCGGCCGGTACTCTATGTCGATGGCCGCAAGCTCAATAATAATGTTCGCCAGGCGCTGGAGGAATTCACCGACGTTCACCCGCAAGATGACCTTGTCCGTGACATGGGCAAGCTCAAGGACAAAACCCTCAGGCTCGACCAAGCGAGTGCCAGCGATGCATTCACCCGCGTACTTGCCGGTGGGGGCGCCAAACCCCAGCGTGGCGCCGATCCGATTACGCTGCTGAAGGCCGCGAAAAATCACGCGGAGATCGTCGGCAGCCGTGCCGCCCATAGACGCGATGGCATGGCGGTCACGCGCTTTTTGGCCTGGTTCGATAAAGAAGCGGCCTCGGGCAAACTCACCGAAATTGATGCGGTGGCCGCGCTTGAGACCTTTCGCCGCGATACGGGTGCGCTCAAGGATATCTCGTTCCCCACAATCGCCGGTGCTGGGCCGAATGGTGCCATCGTGCATTACCGCGTGACGGAGCGATCTAACCGCCGCATCGGTAAAAATGAGCTGTTCTTGATCGATTCTGGCGCACAATACGAAGACGGCACCACCGACATCACTCGCACTGTAGTCGTCGGCCAACCGAGTGACGAAATGCGCGACCGTTTCACGCGCGTACTCAAAGGTCACATTGCCATTGCGACTGCCATCTTCCCCGAGAACACCAGCGGCGCGCAGCTCGATCCTTTGGCCCGCACAGCATTGTGGCAGGCTGGGCTCGATTTCGACCACGGCACTGGACACGGCGTCGGCAGTTATTTGTCAGTTCATGAAGGACCAGCACGCCTATCCAAGCTTGGCACCGTCGCACTTCGGCGCGGCATGATCTTGTCGAACGAGCCGGGCTACTACAAAACCGCTGCCTACGGCATCCGCATCGAGAACCTCGTGCTTGTGATCGCGGCGCCGGAGCCGATCGGAGCCGAAAAACCACTCAATGCATTCGAAACACTAACGCTCGCACCGATCGAAAAACGCCTCATAGACGGCCGCATGCTAACGTCGAAAGAGCGCACTTGGCTCGACAGCTACCATGAGCGAGTGCACGAGATGCTTGGTCCTCTTGTCGACAAGGGAACACGCAAATGGCTGGAGAAAGCCACGCAGCCGCTCAATTCCAGCAAGCCAAAGCAAGCGCGCCGATTGCCCCCGCGAAAGCAAAAACGCAAGGTGCGATCAAAGACGCGGTAGTGTTTCGCCTGGAGATTTCTGCGCGGCAACGAGCGGCCAAAGCAACTATCCGCCCACCAACTTCAGCCACTCGTCCTCGGTAAGAACCTTCACGCCTAACTTCTTGGCATCCGCCAGCTTTGAGCCCGCACCAGGGCCAGCGACAACGTAATCGGTCTTCTTCGAGACAGAGCCGGCGGCTTTAGCACCAAGCCTCTCCGCCTGAGCCTTGGCCTCCTCACGAGTCATTTTTTCCAAGGCCCCGGTGAAAACGACTGTCTTACCTGCAACAGCAGTATCCTTTTTAGGCTTTTCAGCGTCGAGGATTTTAACTTGCTTAGTCAGCCGCTCGACAATGCCGCGGTTGTGGCTCTCACCGAAATAAGCCGCGACGGCCTGGATCACCGTGTCGCCGATTTGGTCGAGAGCATCCATTTCGGCAATCGTTTCTTCGTCTCCTTTGGCGACCTTTAGCCCTGCGTCATGAAAGGCTTTCCATGAACCATAACCGCGCGCCAGCGCCAGCGCTGTGGTCTCGCCGACATGGCGGATGCCGAGTGCAAAAATGAAACGATCGAGCGAAATCTCGCGTCGCTGCTCAATTGCGTCAAACAAATTGCGTACTGACGTCTCGCCATACCCTTCGACCTCTTCGAGCTTGATCTTCTTGTTGCGCTCGGGAAGCGTGAAAATGTCCGCCGGCTCCTTGATCCACTCCTTCTCGAAGAATAAGCTCGATCTGCTTCTCGCCCAATCCCTCGATATCGAAGGCTCGGCGCGAACAAAAAAGCTTTAGATGCTCGATTTTTTGGAACGGACAGGCGAATTCACCTGTGCATCGGGCGCGGGCACCCTCCTCGCCGGTCGCGGTTTCCTCACGCACGATATCGGTGTGCAAATAGCAAGGGCACTTCTTCGGAAAATGATAGGGCCTGGCATCCTTCGGGCGCTTGTCGATAACGACGTCGACAACTTGCGGAATGACGTCGCCGGCGCGCTGGATGACAACGGTATCGCCGATGCGAATATCGCGGCCTTCACGCAATTGCTCGCCATCGCCGCCGATAGCCTTGATGTAATCCTCGTTGTGCAGCGTGACGTTCTGCACGATGACCCCACCAACGCCGACCGGCTCCAACTTGCCAACCGGCGTGAGCGCGCCAGTGCGCCCCACCTGGATTTCAATATCCTTGAGAACCGTGATTGCCCGCTCGGCCGGAAATTTGTGCGCAATCGCCCACCGTGGCGTGCGCGAGACAAACCCGAGCCGTTCCTGCCAATCAATGCGGTCCACTTTGTAGACAACGCCATCGATATCGTAGTCGAGCTTTGCCCGCTTCTCTTCGATCTCGCGGTGAAATGCGATGAGATCTTCGGTGGAACGGCAAACTTTAGTGAGTGGATTGGTCTTGAAGCCGCAGGTCTCAAACCATCTGATCATGCTGGACTGCGTTTCAGCCGGCATTTTGCTCATCTCACCCCAGGCATAAGCGAAAAAACCCAGCGGCCGCGTGGCTGTAATTGTCGGGTCCTTCTGGCGTAACGAGCCCGCAGCAGAATTGCGCGGATTGACGAAGGTTTGCTCGCCGGCTTCGGCCTGGCGTTTGTTGAGCGCGAGGAAGCCGCTCTTGGTCATGTAGACCTCGCCGCGCACTTCGCAGACCGGTGGAACGTTTTTGCCCTTCAGCGTGTGTGGAACATCTTTAAGGGTGCGAATGTTGGCCGTGACGTCTTCGCCTTCAGCGCCATCGCCACGCGTAGCCGCCGTGATGAGCTTCCCTTTCTCATAACGCAGCGACATCGAAAGCCCGTCGATCTTGGGTTCAGCGCTAAACGCAAGCTTTTCGTCCTCGCTCAATTTCAGGAAGCGACGAATGCGAGCGACGAAATCGACCACGTCTTGCTCAGCGAACGCATTGTCGAGCGAGAGCATCGGCACAGCGTGCCGGACTTTCTTGAACTTTCCGGTCGGCGCCGCCCCCACGCGACGTGACGGCGAATCGGGACGGATCAGTTCGGGGAAACGCGCTTCAATCGCAGCATTGCGCTGACGCAACGAGTCATATTCGGCGTCGCTAACGGTAGGCGCGTCCTGCTGATAGTACCGCTTGTCATGTGCGGCGAGCTCGGCCGCCAGCCGTTTCAGCTCGGCCTTAGCTTGCGGCTCGGTGAGGTCGGCAGGTTTGACCTTTGACGCGTCGTGACTGGCCATGCCGGCACTATATCAGCTCGCCGCCTTGATCAGCCGTTCGGCTGCAGCGCGCGCTTCCTTGGTGATCTCGGCGCCCGCCAGCATGCGGGCAATCTCCTCACGCCGACGTTCTGATGCCAGTTCAGTAACGCGCGTGGCCACCCGTTTTCCTTTTTCCAGCGCATCCTTGCTGATGAGGTAGTGACGATCGGCGCGCGCTGCTACCTGGGGCGCATGCGTTACGGCAAGCACCTGGACCCCGCGTCCCAGCTTGGCCAGCCGCATACCGATGGCGTCGGCAACCGCACCGCCCACGCCAGTATCGATCTCATCGAATACAAGCGTCGGAGCCGAGCCGCGGTCGGCCAATACGACCTTCAAAGCGAGCAGAAAACGGGCCAGCTCGCCGCCCGATGCAACTTTCATGAGCGGTCCGGCGCGCGTGCCGGGGTTGGTTTGTACCCAGAATTCCACCCGGTCGATCCCGTTTGGGCCGGCGGCGTCCGCGTCGCTCTCGATCTGGGTAGAAAACTTCGCCCGTTCCAGCTTGAGCGGCTTGAGTTCGCCGTTCACGGCCTTGTCGAGCGCGCTTCGCGGCTTTGCCACGCGCCTGCGACAGCGCTTGCGCCGCCGCGCGGTAAGCAGCTTCAGCTTGCGCCGCCGCTGCCAGCAGGGCTTTGAGCTTTTCCTCGCCAGCATCGATCAACGCAATATCGGCATTGTACTTACGCGCCAGCGCTGCAAGCTCATCGACCGGGACGTTGTATTTTCGGCCGGCAGCGCGGAGGGCGAAGAGCCGCTCCTCAATACGTTCGAGTTCGGCCGGATCGAAGTCGGCGGTGCGCAAAGCCGCTTCGAGATGGTTTCGGGTTTCGTCCAATGCGGCCAGCGCCGCATCGAGCGCTTTTACGGTCGGCTCAACGAGGCCTGGGGCCTGCGTGGTGCGCCGTTCCAGCCGCCGGATCACGCCCGACAGCGCGGGCACGGTGGAATTGGGGCCGGCGATCACATCGTGGGCGTCGCGCAAGTCTTCGGCCACTTTCTCCGCCTGCATCATTGAAGTCCGCCGCTCGGCCAGCGCTGTCTCTTCGCCAGGCTGTGGCGCAAGCTTGTTGAGCTCTTCGACTGCGTGGCGCAGCCAGTCGCCCTCGCGTTTGGCGCGGTCGACTTCGGCACGGTGGGTGTCGGCAGCGGCGTGTGCTTCGCGCCGGGCGTCCCACAGCGTTGCTACCTTTGCCGCCTGGTCCTCAAGCCCTCCAAAGGCGTCCAGCAGCCGGCGATGTGTTCCAGCGTCGACAAGTGCGCGCTCATCGTGCTGGCCGTGGATCTCGACCAGTGCGGTCCCCAACAGCTTGAGCACCTGGACGCTCACCGGCTGATCGTTGATGAATGCGCGGGTGCGACCGTCCGCCAGCTGCACGCGGCGCAGAATCAGTTCGTCCTCGGCCGGTATATCGTCAGCCTTGAGCAGCGCGCGCGCGGGATGGTCGCGTGCGACATCGAATACAGCGGTCACCTGGCCCTGTTCGACGCCCTGCCTTACCAGCGCCTGATCGCCGCGCCCTCCCAAAGCCAGCGCGAAAGCATCGAGCAGAATCGATTTCCCCGCGCCGGTCTCCCCTGTGAGCACGGCAAGGCCATCGGCAAAATCAATATCGAGCCGGTCTATCAGGACAATATCGCGGATCGAAAGTCGGGAGAGCATGGCGCACAATCCAAAGCTTCGTCGGGCCCGGACGCGTTCCGGGCATCCACGTCTTACAGATTCTGCATCATTAAAGACGCCGATGGCCGGCACAAGGCCGGCCAGTAAACTGTGAATTCAGTACGGCGGAGACTAGCCCAGCCCGACCTTTTTGAAGGCTTTACTGATCCAGGAACCTTTGTTTTCGGTGGGCTCAGCGCCGCCGCTGGTCTTCACGAGGGCGTAGGCGTGCTTGTACCAGCTGCTGTCAGGAAAGTTGTGCCCCAACACAGCGGCCGCGGTCTGGGCTTCCTCAACGATCCCGAGCGCCATATAGGCTTCGGTCAACCGCATCAGCGCTTCTTCGACATGGCGCGTTGTCTGGTATTTGGTCACGACAACTTTGAAGCGGTTGATAGCGCCGGTGTAATCCTTTTTTTGCAGATAGTAGCGTCCCGTCTCCATTTCCTTGCCAGCAAGCTGGTCCCGGGCAATTTCTATCTTCTGCTTGGCGCTGTTCGAATATTCGCTGGTCGGATATTTCCGGATGACTTCATCAAGCGCGGCAAGCGCCTTTTCGGTCCGCGCCTGATCGCGCGTAATGTCGGGGATCTCGTCGAAATATGATGAGCCAATCAAAAATTGCGCGTAAGCGGCATCGGCACTGCCAGGATGCAGCGTGATGTAGCGTTTGGCCGAATTCACGCAGTCATCATAATCGCCAGCCTGATAGAACGCGTATGACGACATGATGAGAGATTTGCGCGCCCACTCCGAATACGGATGTTGACGATCGACCTCTTCGAACTTCTTGACCGCTTCCTTCGGATCTTTCTTGGCGTTGAGAAGATAAAGCCCTTCATTATAGAGCCGGTCGGCTGGCTGATCGGGCGGCGTATCGTCCTTCTTGCTGAAAAAATCGAAGCTGCTGCACGCACCGAGACTTGCCGCCAGCAATCCGATAGCCAGAGCACGCGCCAAACGCGTCCAGCCTGCCGATTTTCGAGCCACCCTCATCCCTGCGGCGTTCTCGGGCACGATGTGCTTGGCCATGTATACCTTGAACTCGAACTCATCCACGCGAACGTGCTGTTCCCCAACAGTCGGCTTCGCAAACGCCTGTAATAAGCGCGACCACTCGCGTCGGTTTATCCGAAAATACGCGATATCGCCATGCGACTAAGCTGACATTCGGCCCGGATTAAGGCGAAGGTTAAGGCAAAATCCTGAGGTTTTCAGGATACTTCCGGCCCGTAGGCCGGAGCCACCTGGCCCGTAAAGACGTTCGCGTGGCCACGCACGCGACGGGCCGGTTCAGCCGCCGCCTCGATCACGCGCCAAGCGCTTGGATCGGCCATCAGCGCCGATAGCACAGCATGATTGAGCTTATGGCCGCCGCGGACAGTTCTGTAGGCGGCGAGCAGTGGCTGACCCGCGAGCGCTAAATCGCCAATGGCATCGAGCACCTTATGGCGCACGAACTCGTCGGCGAAGCGCAATCCCTCGGGGTTGAGTACACGATCTTCGCTCACCACCAGAGTGTTCTCGAACGAAGCACCGAGCGCATAACCGGCGCTCCACAATTTGGCGACGTCACGCATGAAACCGAAGGTCCGGGCGCGTGCAATCTCGCGGCGGAACGTGTCGGGTTCGATGTCGAGCGAAAGTGCCTGCTTGCCGATCAAAGGATGGTCAAAATCAATTTCGGCTTCGACGCGGAATCCATGCTGGTACGGCCGCAACTCGCCATACGCGCCATCTTTGGAAACCGAGACGGGCTTGACCACCTCAATATAACGGCGTGGCAAAGCCCGCGAGGTGAGGCCGGCCTGGT
This sequence comes from uncultured Alphaproteobacteria bacterium, assembly GCA_963743405.1. GTDB lineage: Bacteria > Pseudomonadota > Alphaproteobacteria > Rhizobiales > Xanthobacteraceae > Pseudolabrys. The sequence goes on from CAVUPX010000002.1 coordinate 226,428, forward strand.
CGATTGCATCCACAAAAGCGGCAGCGCTGCCATCCATGATCGGCACTTCGGGCCCGTCGATCTCGACGACCACGTTGTCGACATAGAGGCCTCGCAAGGCTGCGAGAAGGTGTTCGGCGGTAGAGCATAGCGGGCCCTTGGCGTCGCCAAGGACAGTCGCGAATTCGGTCGCGGTAACCGCGCGCACGTCGGCGCGTATTTCGCGCTCGATCGAGCCATCAGCCGCGATGCGCTGGAAAACAATTCCGCTGTCGTCGTCAGCAGGATGAAGTGTAAGTGTAACCGGGAGTCCGGAATGGACACCCATGCCGGAGACGGCAACCTGGTGGCGTAGCGTTGTTTGCTTAGCGCCCTTCATCTACCCAACTTCCGCCGGCCCGTTTAAGTGCCGTACGGCCCCATCCCCAAGGCCCTAGAGGGCCACATTTTTGCCTTCAGTCGAACCCGCCTTAGTCGTTGCGGCGGCAATCCCCTGGGACTCGAAAAGTCCCTTTCGTCCCTGAAACTTAGGCTATTGCGACTGCCTTCCCAACTCACGCTTTCTTACCGACTGTTACTCTTTTTTGCCGCAATTGCCGGGCCATGGCGGCCGCCGTGCTCAAATTTTGACCGTCCAGCCGGCTTGTCGAGTGCGACAAACCCCGTCGGCTGTCAGCCTAGTCAATGGTACCCGAGAGTTGAAATCATGTTTAATTTCAGTCTGTTAGCTTCGATCACGGCCAGGCAGTCAATGGCCCCGCTTCCGGTTCGGAAGCGGGGCCTTTGATAGCTGGATCGGTTCTTAGTTGGCCTGACGGCGTAGGAACGCCGGAATGTCGAGTTGGTCCTCCTCGGCCGAATTATGCACAGGCGCGGTGCGCCCATGCGGGTCCATGCCCTGGGGAGCCGCCCGGCGCGCATATTCCGACACCGGCTCAGCCGGCCGGCCCTCAGGATTGCGGGCAGACGGACGCTGAGGTGGCCGCTCAAACTGGGGCATCGGTCGCGCCTGGCGAGGCGTCGGCGGGGCTGCTGGCGCCTCCGCCTCGGCACGCCGTCCAAGCCCGACCGAAGCAAGTCTCTGCATCAAAGACATGCGCCGTTTTTCCGGATGATCGTCGTCAAGTTCGCCGCGTTGCGCGCGGATCTCGTTTTGCGCGGGCAGCGGTAGTTCGTCGATACGCGGCATGCGCGGCGTACGCGGCATCCGTTCGGGTGCTGGCGGAATATACGCCGCCGGCATTGGCGGTTCGGCCGCTGGCGCTTCAGGTTGCTCGAACAGCGACGGCTTCATCGGCATCGGCCGAATCGAAACATCTTCGATTGCGGTTGGTGGCAGGATGGCCGCGGCGACTGCAGCGTGCGCCGCGGATTCAACCGAGGGTGCCGCATGTGCCGTCATTGGCGGAGCGGTCCGCTCAATCCGGTCCGCAATGCGACGGCTGTCCTTACGGATTTTGCCCGCAAGCTCCCGGAGAGCGCTTTCCGCCGGCTGTGCGTGACGTGCCACGCCAGTGTTGTCGATGCCGGTCGCCACCACCGAGACGCGAATAATGCCTTCAAGGCTTTCGTCGAAGGTGGCACCGACGATGATGTTGGCGTCTTGATCGACTTCTTCGCGGATACGGGTTGCAGCTTCGTCGACCTCGTAAAGCGTGAGGTCTTTGCCGCCCGTGATCGAGATAAGAAGGCCCCTGGCGCCTTTCATCGAGGCGTCGTCGATCAGCGGGTTAGAAATCGCGGCTTCGGCAGCGGTGAGCGCCCGCTTCTCGCCCGAAGCTTCTCCGGTGCCCATCATCGCCTTGCCCATCTCACGCATCACGGCGCGGACGTCGGCAAAGTCGAGATTGATGAGACCTTCCTTCACCATCAGGTCGGTGATGCAGGCGACGCCCGAATAAAGCACCTGGTCGGCCATCGCGAAGGCGTCGGCAAAGGTGGTCTTCTCATTGGCCACCCGGAACAGGTTCTGATTCGGGATGATCAGCAGGGTGTCCACAACCTTCTGCAGCTCAACAATTCCCGCCTCGGCAAAGCGCATGCGGCGCTGGCCTTCGAAGTGGAACGGCTTGGTCACCACACCGACAGTGAGAATACCGAGTTCACGGGCGACTTTGGCAATGATCGGGGCGGCACCAGTACCGGTACCGCCACCCATACCGGCGGTGACGAACACCATGTGTGCGCCGGTCAGGTGATCGCGAATTTCGTCAATCACCTCTTCGGCCGCGGCGCGTCCCACTTCGGGCTGCGAACCGGCACCGAGGCCTTCGGTGACCTGCGTGCCCATCTGAATGATGCGCTCGGCCTTTGACATCGTGAGAGCCTGCGCATCGGTGTTGGCGACGACGAAATCGACGCCCTGCAGGCCAGCCGTGATCATATTGTTGACAGCATTACCGCCGGCGCCACCGACGCCAAACACGGTAATGCGAGGTTTCATTTCCCGGATATCGGGGATCGTCAGATTGATGGTCATGTTTGCCTCATGAGTGCACGGGCAGCAGGCCTTACGTTGCGCCCAAGGCGCAAACGCAATTGCACGCCGCCGAACTGGGCCGGTCCGCCACCGGCCGATTCGTGGTTCAGTTGATGAAGGGTCAGAAGCTTTCGCGCAGCCATTGTCCGACCCGTGCCATGTAACCGCCAGTCCCTGTCATCAATTGCCGCGTTCGCCGCGGTTCGAAGTGTTCAAGATGTGCCGCCTGCGGGTAAACCAGCAGGCCCGCCGCCACCGCAAAGGCCGGCCCCTTGGCCGCCTCCGGCAAGCCAGCGAAGCCAAGCGGGCGGCCAATTCGTACTGGGCGCCGCAAGATGCGTGCGGCAAGGTCGGCGAGCCCGGTCAACTGGCTCGCGCCGCCGGTCAGCACCACGCGCGCACGCGGCTCGGCCGCGAACGGCGATGCCGCAAGGCGATCGCGCACCATTTCAAGAATTTCTTCGACCCGCGGTCGAATGATGCGCACGAGCGAAGCGCGCGAGACGAAATGCGGCGGCTCACGCTCGTCATCCCCAACTGGCGGTACAGTAATCATGTCTCGCTCATCCGAGCCTCCGGCCAAAACACTGCCATAAATCGCTTTGATTCGCTCAGCGTCAGCGACCGGGGTGTTGAGACCCCGGGCGAGATCCATGGTCACGTGATTGCCGCCGAGGGCGAAGCCATCGGAATGAACGAACTTACCTCCGGAAAAAACCGCCAAACTCGTGGTTCCAGCGCCCATATCCACAGTCGCCGCCCCAAGATCAGCCTCGTCATCCGCAAGGGCGGCAAGGCCGGCGACATAGGGGGATGCGACCATCGCCTCAACCGAAAGGTGGGCGCGCTCAATGGTAAGCATGAGGTTCCGCACCGTCGGCACGTCGGCCGTAACCATGTGCATATCCACGCCCAGACGTTGGCCGAGCATGCCACGGGGCTCGCGGATGCCGCCTGCGGCGTCGACGGCAAAACCGATAGGCAGGGAATGCAGCACGGCACGGCCATCGCGCACTGAATGGCGGCTCGCTGCTGCCAGCACCCGCCCGATATCGGTCTCGGTCACGGAGCCCCCGGCAAGATCGATATTTGCGACGAAGCGCTCGCTGCCAAGGCGTCCGCCCGACATCGACACGACAACAGATTCAAGCTGTACGCCGGCCATGCTTTCGGCGATGTCGATCGCCTGCCGGGCCATCTCCTCGGCCTCGATCAAATCGACAACTGCGCCACCCTTCATGCCGCTCGCCGCGGTATGGGCAAATGCCAAAAGCCGCACGCCGTGGCTGCGCCGGCGCAGCACGTCCTGCGGCGCCTGCGGTTCAAGCCGCGCAATCAGGCAGACGATCTTGCTGGTGCCAATATCAAGTGCGGCGACAACAGCGGCGCGCCTGAGCGAAACAGGTTTCATCTTCGGGGTGAGGCCGAAGCGCAGCACGGTCATGCCTCGCCTCCTTTGCCCGACTTTGCCTTCTTCGCCTTCTCGGCGTCTTTGAGGGCTTGGTCACGCATCGCGGCCGCGGCATCCGACTGTCGCACGGTGACGCGATCGGGCAGCCTTAGATCGACCGCAGTGATATCGCGCGACAGCAGCTTCTTGCTGTTATCAAGATCGACAAGGGTCTGTAGCGCCTGCCCAGAGTCGTCTTCCGGCAACAGGACTTCGACGCCACCTTTGAAATGGAGGTTCCATCGCCGCTCCGCCACCAGCACGAATGCCTCAGTCAACTGAGCGATTGTTGGGAACCGCGCAACAACAGCGAGAAAATCTTGTGCGGCCTGTTCGGCGCCCTTGCCGACGACCAGTGGCAGTGCGGAGAAGCGTGGTGGGACGGTCGTCTCGAGCACGGTGCCGTCGGTGGCGATAAGCGTGACGCGGCCATCCCTCTGCCACATAGCGAACGGTTTGCGTTCTTTGATTTCGATGCGCAGACGGTCTGGGTACAATTTGAGGACGGTGGCGTCGGCGATCCAAGGATTGCTCAACAAGCGCGCACGTGTGCGCGCGGCATCGAGAAACAGCAAAGACGAGCGTTCGGTGATCCCGGCAAGCACCAGAATTTCATCGCGGCCAACTTCATGTTCGCCGGCGAGCGCAACTTCGGAAATGCGGAACCCCAGTTTGTTAGCGGCCGCGTCGCAAATATTCTGAACGTTCTCGAAAATCTGCGGGCCGTGGCCACCTTTGATTGCGCCATAGCTGACGCTGGCGAGCAGCAGCATCGCGGCAGCCGATGAACCGGCGCCTCTCGGAATTTTCAAGTCGACAAGTGCGCCACCCCAGCGGCGCACCATCCTCAACCAACGCCACTCGTATGAACCGAACGATGAACGTCGTTTCAGCTTGAGCGATTGAGCGAGGCGTCCTCGGCCTTCCATCGCAACCTGCTTACCCGTTGTGCCCGATAAGGGCCGCAAGCTCCGCCACAGGCACGATGTCAGTCGTGCCCGGGTATCCGGCTTCACTTGAGACCATCCCTGTCCCTCAGAGGCCGTCGTCAGCGGCAGATGCTCTCGCGCGCACGACCTCGCGGCAGCCGCGCGCGCGACACGCCGCCAGTGCCTAGTCTTCGGGCTTATTGGTAAATGATTAGTAAAATTTTAAATAATGAACGCCTACGGGCTCAACTTTGAGCCGACCGCCCGGTCCTTGGCGCTTCACCGGTCCAGGGAGGCGTCTTCGACCATCCAGCGCACCAGTTCTTCGAATGAAATACCGGCGTGGGCCGCCAGCTCGGGCACCAGCGACGTTTCAGTCATTCCGGGCTGGGTATTGATTTCCAGGCAAAACAAGCCTTTTGCGCCGTTGAGGCTGTCGTCGTACCGAAAATCGGAACGTGTGACTCCGCGGCAGCCGAGTGCACGATGCGCTGCAAGTGAGAGACGTTGAACTTCTCGGTAAACCTCCGGTGCGATCGGCGCCGGCAAAATATGTTTGGAGCCACCGGGAGCGTATTTGGCTTCGTAGTCGTAAAATTTGACGGTAGGGACGATTTCGATCACGCCGAGCGCTTGATCGCCCATCACCGCGCAGGTGAGCTCCTTCCCCGGGATATACGGTTCCACCAGCATGCAATCGCCGAAGGCCCAGTCGGGGCGCGTCAATTCCTGCGGCGGGTGCTTGTGATCCTCGCGCACAATGAATACGCCGACGCTGGAGCCTTCCGCCACGGGTTTGATCACGTAAGGTGGTGGCAACAAATGGCGTGTCGCAACCTCCTTGCGTGTGGCGACCATTCCACCGGGCACCGGCACTTGTGCAGCTTTAAGGACGGTCTTGGCTGTGTGTTTTTGCATCGCCAGCGCGGACGCAAGCACACCTGAATGGCTATACGGAATGCCGAGAATTTCGAGCATGCCTTGCAACGTACCGTCCTCGCCGGGACGGCCATGCAAAACGTTAAGGGCAACGTCGGGCTTGATTGAGCGCAGCGCTGCCGCAACATCGCGATCGACATCGATGCGGCTGACCTGATGGCCGGTGCGCTCGAGCGCATCGGCGCAAGCCTTTCCAGAGCGCAAGGAAACCTCGCGCTCGGCTGACCAGCCACCCATCAGGACCGCGACGTGTTTCATCTTTTTAGCGTTCCACCCCGACCCGTTTAATTTCCCATTCCAGTTCAACACCGGAGTGTGTTTTCACCCGTTGGCGCACCGTTTCGCCGAGCGTCTCGATGTCGGCGGCGCTGGCGCCGCCGAGATTGATCAGGAAGTTGCTGTGGAGCTCCGACACCTGCGCGCCACCGATGGTGAGCCCGCGACATCCGGCATCGTCGACAAGTTTCCAGGCACTATGTCCGGGCGGATTCTTGAACGTCGAACCGCCGGTGCGATTTCGTGGTTGGCTCGCCTCACGTTTTTTCTTGATGACGGCCATTTCGGCTGCAATCTCTTCGGCGGCGCCAGCACGGCCTTGAAGAACTGCTGTTGTGAATATGACATCGTCGGGCACGCCGCAGTGGCGGTAGGAAAAGCCCATCTCGCCGTTGGTGAACGTCAATAGATCGCCCTGCCGGTTGACGCCCCTCACCTCGACGCAAATGTCCTTAGTCTCACCTCCGTAGGCCCCGCCATTCATCCGCAACGCACCACCGATGGTCCCGGGGATGCCGCTTAGGAATGCCAACCCCCCAACTCCGGCTGTCTGTGCGGCACGCGCCACCATCACGTCGAGAACGGCTGTCCCGACAACAGCGCGATGATCTTCGATCTTTACTTCGTTGAACCCACGGCCAAGGCGGACCACGACCCCCGGGATACCGCCATCACGCACAATTAAATTCGAACCGGCGCCAATGACCGTGACTGGAATATCCGCAGGCAAATTGCGCAAGAAATATGCGAGGTCATTTTCATCTTCTGGCATATAAAATGCCTGCGCCGGACCGCCGACGCGAAACCAGATGAATTCTCCGAGCGATTGATTTGCTAGCAAGCGCCCGCGCAATTCAGGCATCCTCGCTTTCAGATCAGGGACAATGTCTGAAAAGCTCATGATGCGTTCAATTCCGCCGGTAGCGCATAAGCCCACTGCGTAATCGAGCCTGCGCCGAGGCAGACCACATAGTCACCCGGCTTCGCCAGACTTTTGACAAGCGGTGCGAGTTTTTCCGGTGCTTCCAGCGGGATCGCCTGCTTGTGTCCGTGCGCACGCAAACCGGTCACCAACGCATCGCGGTCTGCGCCGGGAATCGGCGACTCACCGGCCGGATAAACCGGCGCTACAATAACTGCGTCGGCATCATTGAAGCAGGTGCAGAACTGCTCGAACAGATCGTGCAGGCGCGTATAACGGTGCGGCTGCATCACAGCGATCACTTGCCCTTTCGTACTTTCGCGCGCTGCACGTAGCACGGCAGCAATTTCCACTGGATGGTGGGCGTAGTCATCGATGATCACCGCCCCTTTCCACTCGCCGACACGTGTGAAGCGTCGTTTGACGCCTCCGAAATTAGCGAGAGCCTTGCGGATCGCGTCGCTATTGAGACCGAGCGCATGCGCAACTGCTACCGCCGCAGTCGCATTCAGTGCGTTGTGGCGGCCTGGCATCGGCAAAGTGAGTTTGTCGATCGTGTGCGAAATCTTACCCTCGCGGTCGCGAAACAGAACCGAGAAACGTGACTCGCCATTGAGATGATCAATATCCGCGAGGCGTACGTCCGCTTGCGGGTTTTCGCCATAAGTCAAAATGCGGCGATCCTCGAGTTTACCGACCAGCGTTTGCACGACTGGATGGTCCGTACACATCACAGCAAAGCCGTAAAAGGGCACGTTTTCGACGAAGGCGCGGAACGCGTCCTGGACGGCATCGAAGGTGTGAAAATGGTCGAGGTGCTCGGGATCGATATTGGTGACGATCGCGATGTCGGCAGGCAACTTCAGGAATGTGCCATCGGATTCATCCGCCTCCACCACCATCCAGTCTCCCGCCCCGAGCCGCGCGTTTGTGCCATACGCGTTGATGATGCCACCGTTAATCACGGTTGGATCGAGGCCGCCAGCATCGAGAAGCGACGCGACCAATGAGGTCGTAGTGGTTTTGCCATGCGTGCCCGCAATAGCCACGCAGCTTTTCAGCCGCATTAATTCAGCCAACATCTCCGCACGGCGCACGACCGGAAGCCGCTTGGCCCGCGCGGCGACCAGCTCAGGATTGTCACGCTTAATGGCAGTAGAGACGACCACGACATCCGCGCCGTCGATGTTATCAGCTTTATGGCCGATAGCGACCTTGATGCCCTTGTCGCGCAGGCGCTTGACGTTCGCGCCGTCAGCGACGTCGGACCCGGTCACGCTATAACCGAGATTAGCCAGAACCTCGGCAATACCGCTCATGCCGATGCCCCCGATACCGACGAAATGCACCGGACCGATGTCGCGCGGCAGTTTCATGGATCGACGCCATCTCCAGCGATCGTCATCCGCGAAAGCGGATCACCCAGCGACCACGGTCATTCGTGTATGGCATGCGATCTAAAATTGGAAGCACGGTGTCGGCCACATGCCCAATTTCGCGAGCATGGCGCCAATTAGGCTAAATACCGGCCACGGAAAGCACCAAATCAGCCAACCGCTCCGCCGCATCTACGGTGCCCGCAGATTTGGCAGCCTGCGCCATTTGCGCAAGCCGAGCCGGATTATTCGAAAGCCCAGCGATCTCTGCATTGAGCCGTTCCGCTGTGAAGTCGGCCTGCGCGATACAGATTGCGCCACCGGCCGCCTCCAGAACCCCCGCGTTCGCAAGTTGGTCCTGATCCAACGCATGCGGCAGCGGCACCAATATCGCGGGCCGCCCAATTGCCGACAACTCGGCCACCGTCGAAGCACCGGAGCGGGAAATGACCAGATGTGCAGCTGCCATGCGGGCAGGCAGATCGGAAAAAAACGGCGCAATCTCGCTTCCGACCCCGAGCCGAACATAAGTGTCACGCACGTCATCGAGGTCTTCGGCCCGCGCCTGTTGCACGATCGATAGGCGCGCGCGGAGATCGGGGTTCATGCGCTCGATTGCCGCCGGAACAATTTCGGCCATGACGCGCGCGCCCTGGCTGCCGCCGAAAACCAATAACCGAAGCTTGCCATCGGTTGGAGTGGCATACGGCGTCGCCGCAGCCGCGATCACAAGCGGGCGAACCGGATTGCCCGTGAACGTTATTTTGCTCTGCCAATGGCGGTTGAAATTTTTCAGCGTGCGGAAGCCGGTCCCGATCGCGGTCACACGCGGCGCCAGCATCCTGTTGGCGCGTCCCATGACGCCATTCTGTTCGTGCAGCACCGTGGGTATGCCGCGCAAGCTTGCTGCGAAAAGCGGTGGCACGGTCGGATAGCCGCCAAAGCCGACGACGACATTTGGTTTGGTACGTCCGACCAAGACCCAGGCCTTTGCTGTACCCAGCGCTAGCAAAGCAGCCGTCCGCGCCATCGCAAACGGGTTGCGGGCGCGCAATGTCGCGCTCGGAACGAGATGGACATTGCGGGCGGGAAATTTGAAATGCGCCGCACGATGATCAGTGGCGAGATCGACAATTGCGTCCCGCTTCGCAAGCGCGTTGGCCAGTGCCTCGGCCGGAAACAGATGACCGCCGGTGCCGCCGGCCGCAAGTAATACGAGCGGCGCGCCGCTCATAGCCATCAGATCCTGCTCCCCGCCACCGCGAGTTCGGTTGTCACTATGGCTGCGCGCGGCTGCTCGCGCGTTAGCGCCAGGAGCATGCCCATCGCGTAAGCGAGCGAGATCATCGAGGAACCGCCATAGGAGATGAATGGCAATGTCATGCCCTTGGCCGGGATGAGGTGCAAGTTCACCGCCATATTGATTGCAGCTTGTGTTGCAAAAAGAATCGTGAGCCCTGCCGCAGCGAAACGCGTGAAAGCATCATCATTACGCATGGCGCGCACCAGCATGCGCAGGACGATAAAGGCGAACAGCGCCACCAGTACGAGGCAAAGTGCGACGCCAAACTCCTCCGCCGCAACGGCAAATACGAAATCGGTGTGGCTCTCGGGCAAAAGGCGCTTCACCGTGCCTTCGCCCGGTCCTTTGCCGAACCAGCCACCACGCATGAAGCTTTCAGTCGCGATGTCGATATTGAAGGTATCGCCCGAGGCAGGATCAAGAAACCGCTGAATGCGGCGTGCAACGTGTGGCACCGTGTAGTAGGCGCTCAGAAGCCCGACGCCGGCCAGGCCAGCGATCCCGGCCACCCAGACGACCCGCATGCCGGCCATGAAGAACAGCGCACTCCATACCAGCGCAATCAGCATGGTCTGTCCGAAATCTGGCTGAACGACCAACAGCGCAACCACCGTCAGAAGCAACGCCATCGAAAATGCATTTGCCGGCATGTCGGGGCGTTTTGCCGATTCACCGAAAGAGCCATGCGACGAGGATGACAAAGGCAGGCTTGAGGAATTCGGATGGCTGAATATTGACGCCAAGCAAAACCAACCAGCGTCGCGCACCCTTAATCTCCGGCCCGAAATAAGGGGTCGCCGCCACCATAATGATGCTCAATGCGAATATGACCAGCGACAGCCTGCGAATTTGGCGCGGGTTAAGAAACGACACCCCCAACATCACAGCTATGGCGGGGAAAAGATAAGCGATGTGGCGATTGACGAAAAAGAACGGATCGAGGCCGAGGCGCGCCGCCACCGGCGGACTGGCAGCAAGCGAAAGAACCACGCCGGCGAGCATCAGCGCGCCGATGGCCGCTAAGGTCAGTCGATCGACCGTCCACCACCATTCGCCGAAGGGTGTGCGTTGCGCGCGCGAGAGCATTCCGAGTCCCCGTCCGGCCCAAGCTGACGCTTCGCGGTTTAGGAAGCATTAACGCTCGCGGTTACGCCCGGTATCGCGAGGACAAGATCGGTGAAGGCTTTGCCGCGCACTTCAAAGTTTGGATATTGGTCAAAGGAGGCGCAGGCGGGGGACAACAGAACGACCGGTTCCCTCAGGCCCGATGCTTCGGCATCCCGAGAAGCAGCATCAATTGCAGCCGACAAGACCGTGCTAATCTCGTTTGGCACCTTGCCATCCAAGGTTTGCGCAAACGCCTTCGCGGCTTCGCCGATCAGATAGGCCTTGCGGATGCGCGGAAAGAACTCCGTGAGGCCGGTAATTCCACCGGTTTTCGGCTTGCCGCCCGCGATCCAAAAGATGTCGCGAAAACTTGCCAGGGCTTTGGCGGCGGAATTGGCGTTCGTCGCTTTCGAGTCATTGACGAAAAGCACATTGCCCTTGCGCCCTACCTCCTGCATGCGATGTGCGAGCCCCGGGAAACTGGCGAGCCCTTTTTGAATTTCTCCAAGATCGATGCCGAGTGCGACGCAGGTAGCAATAGCGCAGGCCGCATTTTGCGCATTGTGGACACCGCGCAACGAATTGATGCCGGCAAGTGCCGCCACCTCTTTTGTCTGGCCCGCCTTAGCGAGCAGAATGCGGCTGCCTTCGGCGTAGTATCCGTCCGGGATCGGTGCGACGACCGAAACCCGGACGACATTTTTCCCGGCGCTATCAATGCGATCGGCCGCGATGCGGGTGTAGCGATCGTCGACGTCGATCACGGCCGTGCCATTTCGCTCGATGTTCGCAGGAAGCCGTTCTTTGATAGCGGCGTAGTTCTCCATTGTTCCGTGTCTGTCGAGATGGTCTTCGGAGACATTGAGCAAAACGCCGACCGTGGGCTCAAGTGAAGGGGCAAGATCAATTTGATAAGATGAGACCTCGAGGACATACACGCGCCCGGCTATAAACGGTTCAAGCGCAAGCACGGGCACGCCAATATTCCCACCCATCTGCGCGTCGCGACCAGCACTCTTGAGCAAATGCGCCGTCAAAGCAGTCGTTGTGGATTTGCCATTGGTACCCGTAATTGCAATCAAGGGACAACCGGCACCAGTTTTCGCACGCTCACGGCAGAACAATTCGATGTCCCCGATGACCACGAACACCAGCCTTACGCGCGAGAACCACTGACCAATGCGGCGTCGGATGAGTGAGCGGTACGCCTGGTGCCAAGACCAGCGCAGCAATATTCGACCAATCCAGCTCGCGAAGATTTTGTGTTGTCAGCCCGGCGCTTTTCGCGTCAGCGACTCTTTTGTCGTCATCATCGTAGGCGATAACGTCAGCGGCGCCTTGCTTCAGAGCGCGTGCGGCTAACAGACCCGAACTGCCGAGGCCGAAGACCGCGACCCGTTGTCCTGCAAACGTCGTGACCGGAATCAAGGCTCATCTCAACTTCAGCGTCGCCAACCCGGCAAGCGCGAGAACCACGGCCACAATCCAGAAGCGGATCACAATCTGCGGCTCGGTCCACCCGAGCTGCTCGTAGTGATGATGGATTGGCGCCATCTTGAACACGCGCTTGCCCGTCAGCTTGAACGAGACCACCTGCACAATGACCGATACGGCTTCCAGCACGAACAGTCCGCCAACGATGGCCAATACGATCTCGTGCTTGATGGCAACCGCAACCGCGCCAAGCATCCCGCCGAGAGACAATGAGCCGGTGTCACCCATGAAGATCGAAGCGGGCGGCGCATTGAACCAAAGGAAGCCAAGGCCTGCGCCGATCACCGCACCGCACAGAACCGCCAACTCGCCAGTGCCGGCCACATAGTGAATTTGCAAATATTCGGCAAAGACTGCGTTTCCCGCAAGATAGGAAATCAGACCGAAACTCGCCGCGGCGATCATCACCGGCACGATCGCCAGACCGTCAAGTCCGTCCGTCAGGTTAACCGCATTGCCCGCAGCGACAATCACGAATGCGCCGAGTAACACGAAAGCCCAACCGATATTGAATACGAGCTCTTTGAAAAACGGAAACACAAGCGAGGTGGCGATTTGTCCACGGCCGAGATGCGCGAACGCCGTGCACGCCAACACCGCGATCACCGTCTCAATAATCAACCGCGTCTGGCCGGAAATACCGGCGTGGGATTGTTTGGTGATCTTGAGATAGTCGTCGTAAAAGCCAATCAGCCCGAAAGAAAGCGTCACTCCGAGCACGACCCAGACGTACGGGCTTTTCGGATTTGCCCACAGAAGCGTCGACACCAGCAGGCCCGACAAAATCATCAAACCGCCCATCGTCGGCGTGCCCTTCTTGGTCACGAGATGGGACTGTGGTCCGTCGCTGCGAATGGGCTGGCCTTTGCCTTGCTTGAGGCGCAGCACATCAATAATTGGGCCGCCGAACAAAAAAACGAAAACCAGCGCAGTAACGATGGCGCCCCCGGTACGAAAGGTGATGTAACGAAAAACGTTAAGGAACGAGATTTTGTCGGACAGCTCGGTCAGCCAGTAGAACATTGGGTCGAACCCCGAAATATCAGTTCTGTGCGGCTACCTGCTCGACCGCAGCTTGTCTTGGGAACTGCCGTTCCAACGCCTTGACGAGCGGACCCATTTTCGAGCCGAGCGAGCCCTTCACCATCACAGCGTCGCCTGCACGGATGGCACCGAGCACAGCCGACTCCAGCCCTGCCGCCATCTCGGCATAGCCGCCCCGGGCGCGGGAGGGAAGGGCCTCCCACAGAGCGCGCATCAATGGCCCGGAACAAAACACAAGATCAATTCCGGCCGCCTCAATCGCATCTGCAAGCTTGCGGTGCATCGCGTCGGCCGACGACCCCAATTCCAGCATATCGCCGAGTACCGCAATTCGGCGGCCGTGCTTTCCAATTGGTGCTTGTCCAAGCAGCGCAATCGCCGCCCGCATGGAGGCGGGATTGGCATTGTAACTTTCGTCGATTAGCAGTGCATTGCCGCCAGGCACGATCAACACCGCGCGTGCCCCGCGGCCGCTGACGGCTCTAAGATTATTGAGCGCGAGGGCGGCAAGTGCGAGGTCGGCGCCCACGAGCGCCACCGCTGCCAGCACCGCAAGAGAATTGAGTACCAGATGGCGACCGGGTGCACCGAGCTTGTAAGTGACAGGCTGCCCCAGAATAGTTGCCTCGACGGTGGATGAGTCGGCTTGCAGCGACAGACGCAAAAGACTCGCGTCGGCCTTGTTGTCCTCGCCGAAGGAGACGATGCGTTCGACGCCGGCAGCTTTGGCGGCGGCAGCCAATTGCGCAAATTGCGGGTTATCGCGATTGAGCACAGCAGCGCCACCCGGCTCGACGCCCGCGAAGATCTCGGCTTTGGCATCGGCAATTTTTTCCAGCGAACCGAAATATTCGAGATGGACGGGCTCAATGCCGGTCACAATCGCGACGTGCGGGCGCACCAGTTTTGTGAGCGGCGTAATTTCTCCGGCGTGATTCATTCCTATCTCGAACACAGCGTATTTCACACTCTCCGGACATCGCGCGAGCGAAAGTGGAACTCCCCAGTGGTTATTGTAGGAAGCAACCGACGCATGCGTTTCGCCGTCGGCGGAAAGCGCCAGCCGTAGCGCTTCTTTCGTGCCGGTCTTGCCAACCGATCCTGTGACGGCGATGACCTTCGCGTGCAATCGCGCGCGCGCGGCCTGCGCAAGATTGCGTAACGCGTCGAGCACGTCGGGAACGACCAACAGCGGCGCTTCCGCGAAATTGGCGCGCTGGCTCCGGGCGACCACTGCCAGACTGGCGCCAGCTTTCAGAGCGCCATCGACAAATTCGTGACCGTCGCGATTCTCACCCTGAATAGCGAAGAACGCCTCGCCTTTCGCCAATGTACGGCTATCGATGGAGATTCCGGATACCTGATCCGGCAAGGCGCCGGAACGGCCGGCGCGCATTGCCGCAGCCATAGCATCAAGTGTCCAAAGCGTCGTCATGCCACTTTGCCCTGCAATGCGGCGGCCACCGCGTCGTGATCGGAGAACGGCACAACGCGATCGCCGATGATCTGGCCGGTCTCATGCCCTTTACCGGCAATCAAGAGCACGTCGCCAGCTTTAAGCTCCGCGATACTGTTATGGATCGCCTCGGAACGATCGGCAATTTCCACCGCGCCCGGCGCAGCCGCAAGAATTGCAGCTCGGATCGCAGCCGGATTTTCGCTGCGCGGATTGTCGTCGGTGACGATGACATGGTCGGCATTTTCAGCAGCGATGCGGCCCATGATCGGACGTTTGCCAGCGTCACGGTCGCCGCCAGCGCCAAACACGACGACAAGCTTTCCTTGAGCATAGGGGCGCAAGCTCTCAAGCGCTTTCTTGAGCGCATCCGGCTTGTGCGCGTAATCGATGAAGATGGGTGCGCTATTGTGGGTGCCGGCTAGTTCCAAGCGTCCCTTGGCACCGGTCAATTTTTCCAGAGCAGCGAATACACGCGCCGGGTCAGATCCGGTCGCGATTGCGAGCCCCGCAGCGAGACCCGCGTTCTGCACCTGGAACGCGCCAACGAGCGGCAACCTGACCTTATATGTGCGAGCATCGTGGCTGATAGAGATGATTTGCGCAAAGCCGTCGATAGACCCGCCGTTGAATTTGATATCCTCGCCGCGTTCACCGACCGACATGATCTTAAGGCCACGCTTTTTTGCCGCGGCGATGACCTGCCCCGCATAGGAATCATCGACGCCGACCACCGCCGTGCCGCCCGGCGCAATGAGATCTTCGAACAGACGAAGCTTGGCCGCGAGATAGGCCTCAATGGTCGGATGATAATCGAGATGGTCACGCGACAAGTTGGTAAAGGCGCCTGCCGCGACACGCACGCCGTCAAGACGGTGTTGATCGAGACCGTGCGAGGAAGCCTCGAGCGCGAGATGAGTAACGCCATCAGCGGCCAATTGATCGAGCGTGCGATGCAGATCGACCGGATCGGGCGTTGTCAGGGACCCGTACCGTTCACCCTTGGGCGAAACAATACCGACGGTCCCAATACTCGCGGCCTGGTAACCGAGAGCGCTCCAGATTTGACGGGTAAATGCAGCGACCGAAGTTTTACCGCTGGTGCCCGTAACAGCTGCAATCGTGGCGGGTTGCCGCGAATAGAATTTCGCTGCGGCAAGCGCCAGCGCGCGACGAGCGTTCGTTACAGCAATAAAGGCCACGTTTGCCGAAAGGCCCTCGGGTCGCTGCTCGGCAGCGACCGCCACCGCACCGGCGGCCGCCGCCTGTTTGGCAAAATGCGCGCCGTCGGCTTTGGCACCTGCTATTGCAACGAAGAGGAAACCGGGTTTGACCTTGCGGCTGTCGGCAGCAATGCCGGTAATATCGATCGCGGCAAGCTGTGCAAACTGGCGCGCATCGTTCGCCGCGTCCGGCAGAAGATCGCGCAGCTTCACCGCGTATCCTTCGCGCTCACCAGCAGCATTTGATCGGCCTTGGGCAGATCGAAGCGCGGCGGAATATCGAGCAGCGGCGCCACCCGTTCGATGACTTGGGCGCCGACCGGCACGGCATTCCAGCCTGATGTTGTGAAGCCATGAGTCTCGGGCAGACCCTGCGGTTCATCGAGCATGATCAACAACAAATAGCGTGGCTTGTCGGCAGGAAGTATGGCGGTGAAACTGGTCAAGACTTTGGTCTTGGAGTAGCGCCCGCCGACCACCTTATCGGACGTGCCAGTTTTGCCGCCGACATAATAACCCGAGACGTTGGCTCGCGTCGCGGTGCCTTTTTCAACGTTCAAGCGCATCAAATAGCGCATTTTTTCAGCGGTTTCGGGCTTAATGACGCGCTGCGCCAGGCGATCGGCTTCGGCCTGGTCGCGCTTGAGGAAGGTCGGCGGGATCATCTTGCCGCCGTTGACCAATGCGGAGATGCCCATCACGGCTTGCAAAGGCGCGACCGAGAGGCCGTGGCCAAATGCGATGGTGACTGTGTTGAGTTCGCCCCAATGCTTCGGAACCAGCGGCTCGGCACTTTCCGGCAATTCGGTGCGCAGGCGGTCGAGTTGTCCAAGCTTTTTCAGGAATGCTTTGTGGTACTCGACGCCAAGCGAGAGCGCCATGCGCGCGGTGCCGATGTTGGACGAGTAGGTGAAAATTTCCGGCACAGTAAGCACGCGCTTCTGCGCATGGTAGTCATTGATCTCGAACTTGCCGTAACGCAGCGGCAGGCGCGCATCGAATGAGGACGACAGTGAGATGCGGCCGCTATCAAGCGCCATCGCCAGCGTCAGCGCCTTGAACGTCGAGCCCATCTCGTAGACGCCGGTTGTCAGACGATTGAGACGGTTGGGATCATTGGCCTCGCGCGGATTGTTCGGGTCGAAATCCGGCTCGGACACCATGGCGACAATCTCGCCCGTGTTGACGTCAGCAATCACTCCAGCCGACGCCTTCGCCTTGTATTTGTCGCGCGCGACAGAGAGTTCGTCCCGCAAGGCAAATTGCACGCGCAAATCGAGCGCGAGTTTGACCGGTTGTTGCAATTGGTCGGTCGCAAGCCCCGCCATATGCAATGCAGCCAGCCCCTGCCCGTCCAGCCACTTTTCGATGCCGGCGATTCCCTGGTTGTCGATATTCACGTGGCCGATCTCGTGAGAGACAACGGCGCCATTGGGATAAACGCGTTTGTTCTCGGTCAGAAAGCCGACGCCCGGTATACCGAGCCGGTGGATATCCTGTTGCTGGCTCGGAGTGATCTCACGCTTGAGCCAGACGAAGCCACGCTTCGACGACAAGCGTTCCCGCACTTCGCTCGCATCGAGATCAGGAAGCACCGCAGTCAGCAATTCGACCGCCTCGTCGACGTCGATGATCTTGCGCGGCTCTGCAAACAACGACGGCGTCTTGACGTCGGTGGCGAGAATTTCGCCGTTGCGATCGAGAATATCGGGGCGCGCCGTCGCGACGGCGTCCTGCGTGACGCTGCGCCGTCCGCCGTGGCCTTCGTTGACGCTCGCAAACATCACCAGACGCAGCGCGATCACCGAAAAAATGCCCGCGAACGCAAGAATGGCCAGTCCGAGCCGGGCCTTCGCTTTGACGTTACGGTCGACGTCGCGACCGTAGAGCAACGAGCGTAACGCGCGTTGCCAGCGGCTTTCGGATGATTTCTTCGGCGCGTGCATTGTGGTCACCGCGGCACCGGTACGCTGCCGGTTGTATCTGGTACCGGAGCCAGCATGACGCCGATTGGATCGCTATTTGGCTGCGTCACGACCGCAGGCGGACGTTCGGGCAGCCGATCGAGGCTGTCGAATTGGGTGGCTCCGATACGTTTCAGCGCCAGGTGCCGATCGGCCAAGCCTTGGATACGGCTGGGCGTATCGAGCTTGGCCCATTCGGCCCGCAAGATGGCAATGGCATTGCGCTCATGCCGTAACTCGCCCCTCAGCTTGGCGACGCGCTCAGCCTGCAATGTCGAATCGAACTTGATCTTGTAGACGAACGACGCCGCCATGATCAGCAGGCCGATAACGAGGATATTGAGCAAGCGCATGGCTCACCGCCCCTTCATCACGTCAGCCAACGTCGGCAGACGCGGCAACAGGCCGGAGGGAACGTCGGCACGCGCGGCCGCATCCGTACGCTCGGCGGCGCGCAACTTCGCAGATCGGGCCCGTGGGTTGCGTGCCACCTCGTCGTCATCGGCGATCACGGGGCGTTTCGTAAGAACGCGAAACGTCGGCGTTGGCTGCGCAAGTTCGGGCGCGTGGCGCGAGCCGCGACGAATTTCGCCGCGGTCGGCGAGAAACGTTTTGACGATACGGTCCTCGAGCGAGTGGAACGATACGACCACCAGCCGACCACCGCCCTTGAGAATGCGTTCGGCGGCCTGAAGCGCCGCGACCAATTCGCCGAGCTCATCATTTACAAAGATGCGTAGCGCCTGAAATGTACGTGTCGCCGGATGGATATCGTTCGGGCGTGAACGCACGACTGAAGCAACGATGTCCGCAAGCGCGCGCGTGCTCTCGATGCGCGCAATTGCGCGTGCTTTAACGATAGCTCGCGCGCACGCGCGTGCATGACGCTCTTCGCCAAGCAGATAGATGATATCGGCGAGATCGTGCTCGCTCGCGGTGTTGACGATGTCGGCCGCGCTCGCACCCTCATCGCCCATACGCATATCGAGTGGGCCATCAAGGCGGAACGAAAAGCCGCGGCCGGGCGTATCGAGTTGCATCGAGGAAACGCCCAGATCACATACGACGCCGTCGACTGCGTCATATCCGGCGTCGCGGGCGATCGCATCAAGGTTGGAAAAGCGATCCTCAATGAGCGTGAGGCGGCCGCCCGCCTGCTCGACGAGATCGGCGCCCATTGCGATTGCGCTCTGGTCGCGGTCGATGCCGATGACCTTGCAGTCGGCGGCCGCCAGGAGCGCGCGCGAGTAGCCGCCGGCACCGAAAGTGCCATCGATGTAGACGCCACCATCACGAACTTTGAGGAAGTCGACCGCAGGGCGGCCGAGCACGGGAATGTGGAGGGCCGATCCGCCTGCGACAGCTGAGCCGCCGCTGCCCGCCATCATTCCCGCACTCCGGGCGCATTGCGCGCCGCCACCTGAGAACTCAGCTCCCCTTTGAGCGCGCGCACCTTTTGGGTGGCCTCCGCGAGCTCGCTCTGGAAACGGCCGGGCTCCCAGATCTGAAACTTGTGACCCAGACCAACAAACGCCACCGCCTCGGTAATTCCCGCATGGCGCTTGAGACTCTCGCTCAACACTACCCGCCCCTCGCCGTCGATCTTCAACGTCTCGCTTGTGCCGTAGAGTGCCAGGGCGAATTGCTCTCGCTGGTCCGAAAACGGGGCATAGCGCCCGATCAAGGCTTCGACCTCTCCCATCAGCGCATTTCCACCGGCGTCGATCGCGGGGCGATCCAGCGCCGGATAGCAATAAAGGCCCTCGAAGCCATCGCGGCCGAGGACCGAGCGAAACGAACCAGGGATCGAGACGCGTCCCTTCGAGTCGAGCCGCAGCGTGAAATTCGCCACGAAGCGGTCCATACCCCGCACTCCGTAACAACCGGACGCAACCAAGGATGCTTGGGGACCCCTGACGGAAGACACGCTGGCGCAAATGGTGCCGGCTTTTGCCTATTCGTGAGGTGTCCCATATTGGGAATAACTGGGATATCATGGGATTTTATGGCCGTCAAGAAATCGGCCCAAATCCTCCCGAGGCACGCCGTTGCGGCAGATCAACGCTATTAACGGTGGTTAAACTTAAAGAAACGTTGCCGAATTCGAACCGCCGCCCTCACCGGATGAATCTATGTGGATCGGGTTGTTCAGCGACATTCACGCCAACCGGGAAGCGCTTGAAGCGACCCTGGGCCATGCGCGCCGTGCCGGAATCAGCCGGTTTATTTTTCTCGGTGACTACGTTGGATATGGCGCCGACCCGGGCTTCGCGGTCGACATGGTCATGCGCGAGGTCGAGAGCGGTGCCGTGGCGCTGCTTGGCAATCATGACGCGGCTATTGGCAGCGGTACGGCCGGGATGAACTCGATTGCCGCGGAAGCAATCGAATGGACACGGCCGAAGCTCGATGCGACCCAACGCGAGTTCCTGGCCCAATTGCCGCTGACCTTCGACGCCGATGATCGGCTATTCGTCCACGCCAGCGCACATCAGCCGCATCATTGGGAGTACGTCGCCAGCATCGAGAGTGCCTCCCGCAGTTTCATGGCGACGCGCGCGCAGTCGACGTTTTGCGGGCACGTCCATGTGCCGCAGCTCTATAATTTGTCAGCGACTGGAAAGCTCGCGGGGTTCGAGCCGGTACAGGCCGTTGAAATTCCGCTGCTCGCGCAGCGGCGCTGGCTCGCTGTCATCGGCGCTATCGGGCAGCCACGCGACTACAATCCGGCTGCCTGCTATGGCGCTCTCGATACCGAACGCAACGTCCTAGTTTACGTACGCGTTCCGTACGACAACGAAACTGCCGCACGCAAGGTGCGCGAAGCCGGATTGCCGGAAATCTTGAGCCTTCGCCTGATCGAGGGAGCTTAAGTGTGGTTCCACGCAAGCTAGAAGCTGGAAACGTCATCGATGGTTTTCGGCTCATCGAACCGTTGCAGTCCGGCGGCATGGCAAGCTTCTGGCGGGTTGCGCGTGAGGGCACCGACCTGCCGATGCTGATGAAAATCCCGCTGGTGCAGGCCGGCGAAGATCCGATCATGATCATCGGCTACGAAGTCGAACAGATGATCCTGCCGCGGCTTTCAGGGCCCCACGTACCGCGATTCATTGCAGGTGGCGATTTCGAACAGCCTTACATCGTGATGGAATTCATATCCGGGCCATCCGTGAAGTCGCTGTTGGAGAAAACGCCGTTGCCGCCGGCCGAGGTCGCGACAATCGGTGCAAAGATCGCATTCGCCCTGCACGATATCCACCGTCAGCATGTGATCCACCTCGACATCAAGCCGAGCAACGTAATCCTGCGTGAGGACGACGCGGTGCTCATCGACTTTGGCTTATCGCGGCACGATCAACTGCCCGATTTGATACAGGAGGAGGCGGAAGGTCCGGTCGGCACGGGCGCCTATATCTCTCCCGAGCAGGTGCTCGGCGAACGCTCAGACCCCCGCAGCGACCTCTTTTCTCTGGGAGTAGTCCTTTATTTCCTGGCCACGGGAGAGCGGCCGTTTGGCGAACCGCAGCGCGCCGACAACTGGCGCAGACGGTTATGGCGAGATCCGGTCCCGCCGCGCGGCCGAAATGCTGCGGTACCGCCTTGGCTACAGGAGATCATCCTTCGCTGTCTGGAGGTTGATCCGGAGGCACGTTATGCGACGGCAGCCCAGCTGGCTTTTGATCTGCAACATCCCGACCACGTGAAACTGACGCAGCGCGCAAACCGAATGCGGCGCGACGGCGTTTTCACGGTCGGTTGGCGCCGGCTGCGCACGGCGCGCAATCCGCCGCCCAAGCGCCGACTGGCGCTCACAAGCCATCTCGCCCAAGCGCCGATTGTGCTCGCGGCGATAGATCTTGAGCCTGGCCATGAGGCGCTGAGCGACGCATTGGCGTTCGCGGTGCACCGTGTCCTTGCAACCGAACCCAATGCGCGACTGGCCTGCGTCAATGTTCTCAAGATCGCACGCATTGCGCTCGACAAACTCGAGGACGCACAGGGCCGCAACCCGCATCTTGGCCGACTAGTCGAGCTCAAACATTGGGCCCGTGCCATACCGATAGCGCCCGAGCGCATCACCTATCATGTCCTAGAATCGACCGACCCCGCAGGCCAGCTCGTCGACTATGCCCGCAACAATCGAGTCGATCATATCGTGATCGGGTCGCGCAAAAGCTCAACGCTGAGACGCTATCTCGGCAGCGTTTCGGCGCGCGTTGTCGCTGAAGCGCCCTGCACTGTGACTGTCGTGCGGTTGCACGCAAAAAAAGAACAAGACGAACCCGCGACGAACGCCGACGCAAAACCCGCCTGACCAAGTTCCGTTTTCAAACCGCCGTCAGTTTTTCGCCAAAAAGGGAACGGCGACCATATCCGCCGCGTTGTCTTCTACGGAACTCGTTCCGAGAATTGAGAGGAGGGATAAATGCTCAAGAAACTTTTGTTGTCTACCGCGCTCAGCGCAGCGGTCGCAACCGCCGCGTTTGCACAATCACCGAGCACACCAAGTTCGTCTGATCCGGCGCCCGCCGCCCAGTCGCAGAGTTCCGGCAAGCCGAGTTTCGTATCGGCTCAGAAGCCGGGGCAATGGTTGGCGACCAAGTTCCGGGGCACGGATGTGCTCGGGTCCGACAATGAGAAGATCGGCGACGTGACCGATATATTGTTCGACAAGAGCGGCAAGGTTGAGGCCTTCGTGGTCAGCGTTGGCGGCTTCCTTGGGATGGGCTCGAAAGAGGTGGCGCTTGCTCCAAACTCTTTCGACATCGTCCCCGGCCAAAACGGTTCAGCCGATAAACTCAAGCTCGCCGTAACAAAGGACCAGCTCAAGGACGCGCAGACCTTCGCGCGCTATGAGCCCCCGCGGCCGACCAGCACAACCGGCTCAGGCAGCCCAATGGGTGGTGGTATGAAGCCTTCGGGAAGTACACCTTCGAGCAGCCGATAATTCATCAAGGCGAAACGAAAAATAGGCCGCGGCCCGGGTCACTAGTGCCTGGGCCGCAGCCGCGCGGTTACAAGCCTTGCTTTTTTAGTCGGGCGGTGAATTATGCCGGCCACCCTTCCACCAACGGGTTTCTCCGGCCCCCATGTCCGTATTTCCGCCGGATTCATTCCTCGTCGTCGACGTCACGCCGTCGCCCAATTTTGACGACCGCAAAGACGGTCGTGCGCCGGATATGATCGTCCTGCACTACACCGGCATGCAGACTGGAGCGGCAGCGCTACAGCGTCTCACCACGGCTGCAAGCAAGGTATCGTCCCACTACGTGGTATTTGAGGATGGCCGCATCGTGCAGTGCGTGCCGGAGGAGCGGCGCGCCTGGCACGCAGGTGAATCATCGTGGGCGGGTGAGACCGACATCAATTCGCGATCGATCGGCATTGAAATCGTCAACCCCGGGCACGAATTCGGTTATAGCGACTTTCCATTGCGCCAGATTGCGGCAACCATCTCCATCTGCAAGTCGATCATTACCAGACGCGGGCCGATCAGTGCCGACCGAATTCTGGGGCATTCCGACATAGCGCCAGCGCGTAAACAGGACCCCGGCGAAAAATTTCCGTGGGCATTGTTGAGTGAATCCGGAGTGGGCCACTGGGTCCGCGCCGCTCCGCTCGACCTCGAGGGCACGGGCCTCAAGCATGGCGATCGGGGAGAGTTGGTCACCCGGCTTCAGCGAACCCTGCGCTCCTACGGCTACGGCATTGCGGAAACCGGCAGCTATGACGACGCCACGCGCGAGGTGGTCACGGCATTTCAGCGCCACTTTAGGCAGGCGCGCGTCGATGGCATCGCCGACCCCTCGACGCTTCTCACCTTGCGTGCGCTCATTGAAACCCGGCCCGCACCACTCGGCTGATTCATAGGCCCGGATGGCCCGTTGTTGGGCTTTCTTAAGCTTCTCGCGCTGCAAGACTTGACGCGCGCGCCCTATGTCCTCATTCCTATCCCGTCAGTCGGCCGGACGGCCGCTCCGCGCCAATGCCGAAAGGTGGCCGGGGAGGAAAGTCCGGGCTCCATGGACGAACGGTGCCGGATAACGTCCGGCGGGGGTTACACCCCAGGGAAAGTGCCACAGAGAAGAGACCGCCTCGGCGCGTTGCGTATAGCCGCGGCAAGGGTGAAACGGTGCGGTAAGAGCGCACCGCGCTTCCGGCAACGGAAGCGGCACGGCAAACCCCACCGGGAGCAAGACCGAATAGGAATGACGTTGGAGCGAAAGCTCCGGGTCCGTCCGGGCCAGTCATTCGGGTAGGTTGCTTGATGCGCCGGGCAACCGGCGTACCAGAGGAATGGCCGTCACGTCTGCGGTTCGCGCCGCAGGCCATACAGAACCCGGCTTACAGGTCGGCTGATATATTGTAAGGGGGCTCGGCGGCAAAAACCGCCGGGCCCCCGCCAATTTTAGGCCGCGCTAGCGGACCACAGCAGCGAAAATCTTGCCTCCGGCAAACGCGACAATGCGCGTCTTCGTGCGGCTTGGTTTATTTCACGTCGA
This sequence comes from uncultured Alphaproteobacteria bacterium, assembly GCA_963743405.1. Classification (GTDB taxonomy): domain Bacteria; phylum Pseudomonadota; class Alphaproteobacteria; order Rhizobiales; family Xanthobacteraceae; genus Pseudolabrys. Next base: position 250,872 of record CAVUPX010000002.1, read on the forward strand.
GCATCGTCGACGGCAGCCACAGTGCAATTCCCGGAAATACCGCAACCAGAACAACGGCGATGCACATCAGGAAAAACAGCGGCAGCGCATATGCGCCAATGGTGAAAATGTTACGTCCCGTCATGCCTTGCAAAACATAGAGGTTGAAACCGACGGGCGGCGTGATCTGCGCCATCTCCACCACAAGCACGACGTAGATGCCGAACCAGATCAGGTCGAACCCGGCTTTCGTCACCAGCGGGATGATGATCGAAGTCGTCAGCACGACCATCGAGATGCCATCGAGAAAACAACCAAGCACAATGTAAAACGCCGTGAGCACGCTAAGCAGGGCCCAGGGCGGCATGTTGAATTCCGTAATCCATTCGGCGAGCGCGCGGGGAATTCCGGTAAAGCCCATCGCGGCGGTCAGATACGCCGCGCCCGCCAGAATGAAGGCGATCATGCAGCTGGTCCGGGTCGCACCCATGAGCGAGTCGAAAAAACCCTGTGAGGTGAGCGTCCCCGACCACCACGACAGCGCCAGTGCGAGAAACACGCCGACGACTGCGGCCTCCGTCGCAGATGCCAAGCCACCGTAAATCGAGCCGATGACTCCCATAATCAGCAGCATGACCGGGATCAGCCGGCGAGAAGCATAGACTCGCTGGCGAAAGGGCACCGCCGGCTCAGGCGGCGGCATCCGCGATTTGTTGAGCAGCGCCCAACAGACGATGAAGCCCATAAACAGTCCGGCAAGCACAATGCCGGGAATAACGCCGGCGATGAACAGCCGCGCGATCGATTGATCGGTGGCTGTCGCATAGACAATCATGATGATCGACGGCGGGATTAGCAGTCCGAGCGTGCCGGAACCAGCAAGCGTGCCAATAGCCATGCGTTCGTCGTAGCCGCGTTTGAGAAGCTCCGGCAGCGCGATGCGGCCAATTGTAGCGCAAGTGGCTGCAGACGATCCGGACACCGCGGCAAAAATTGCGCAGCCAACAACATTAACGTGCAGCAATCGTCCCGGAAGCTTCTGTAGCCACGGCGCCAATCCTTCGAACATGTCGTCGGACAATTTGGTGCGATAGAGAATTTCTCCCATCCAGATGAACATCGGCAGCGCGGTTAAGTCCCAGGAATTCGAGGCAGTCCACATTGACGTTGCGAGGACTTGCCCGGCCGGTGTCGCCACTTTCGTCAGAACCGCGGCGAACCCGCACACGGCCAGCGCTAACGCGATCCAGACGCCAGAGCCGAGGATCGCAAACAGCAGGAGCATCAGGAAAAGCGAGAGCTCAAGGACATTCATGGCTCAGCCTTCCTTGCCAAGCGTGATGGCGTCTTCGGCGGCACGGAAAGTGGGTCGGCCGCGCGTGGCGACGACGAACCATTCATCCAACACCGCAACAGTGAGGATTAAAGCGCCGATCGCCATCGCGGCCTGCGGGTAGACCAATGGCACGCGGATGACGCCTGGCGACACTTCATGGAAGCGGAATGAGATCCAGGCAAAATTGGCGAGGTGCCAAGTCATATAGCCCGACACAGCCGCCGCAAAGCCGAAGGCCCAAAGCTCGACATAACGTCGCGCGCGCTCGCTTAGCGCCGCCAAGACCAAGGTGACCCGAATATGGGCACCTGCCTTCAGTGTCCCACCAAGCGCAAAGAAACTTGCAGCAGCGAGCAGATAACCGCCGATTTCATCGAGCGACAGGATGACAAAATCGGTGCGCGGTAGATGCAAGAGAGACAGCGTACCGTCGAGAAGACGGGTGGCAAGTTGCACGCCGACCATGACCGCGATCGTCGACCAGGCAGAAAGCCGATGCGCACAGCGCAGCGCGATAGATGGTGTCGAGAGTGCGACGCACTTACTTCCTGTATGTCGCCAGCATCGCTGCTCCATCGGCGCCAGCGGATTTCTCCCATTCAGCGGCGATGGTCTCGCCAATCTTGGCAAGGCCGGCCTTGAGTTCCGGGGTCGGCGGCAGCACTTTGATGCCGGCGTCCTTCAGCGCTTTCGTCTTGATCGCCATTTCTTCGATCGACAATTTCCAGCCACGGTCTTCCGCAACTTTGGCGGCATCGGTGAGCGCTGTTTTCTCCGCCGGGGAAAGCTTGTCGAACGCCTCCTTGTTTACGATGACGATATTGCGCGGCAGCCATGCCTGCGTATCGATGTAATGCGTGAGATAGTCCTGCGATTTGGTGTCGACGCCTGTAGACGCCGAGGTAATCATCACATCGACACGTCCGGTAGCGAATGCTGTTGGTAAGTCGGGCACCTCAATCTGCGTCGGAATAGAACCAGCGAGTGCCGCAATGCGTCCGATCATGGCATTGTAGGTGCGGAATTTCAGACCCTTGAGCTCTTCGACGGACTTGATTTCGCGTTTGGCATAGAGCCCCTGCGGTGGCCACGGCACCGAAAACAGCAGGATCAGCCCTTCGGAAGCGAGCTGTTTTTCAAGGTACGGCCTCTGTGCAGCGTAAAGTTTGCGCGAGGCGTCGTAGCCAGTCGCCAGGAACGGGACAGAGTTCGAGCCCGTAAACTGCGGCTTCGTTCGATGAAAGCGATTCCAGCATTTCGCCGATTGGCGTGGTGCCCTGGCGAACGCTGCGCTTGATCTCCGCGTGCTTGATCAGCGAACCAGCCGAATGGACCGTGATTTTGAGGGAGCCGTTGGTGGCCTTGTCGACGTCGGCCGCAAACTGGTTCACATTTTTGGTGTGGAAGTTGCCATCAGGATAAGGCGTCGGCATGTCCCATTTCGTCTCGGCGGACGCAACAGTCGCAATCCCACACGCAAGTAGCAGGCCCGCACAGACTCGCACGCACTTGTTCATCTATCCCTCCAAACCCTGCCGGCCAAATCGGATCCCTCTGCCCCGGCGTTCGGTGAAATGCAAGCATGGTGCCGTCGGCGGTGGCAAGGGCGCTCACGTGGCGCAGGTCAGATCGGATCAACGCCCTTGGCCTTGAGCGTCGCTGCTGCGGCAGGCGCAGAGAGGAAGCGGATCAGCGCCTTGGCCGCGTCTGGTTGCTTGGTCGAAGCGCTCAGCCCTGCAGCAAAGCCAATCTTCGTTTGCAATTCCTCGGGGATCGGCCCAACCCGATCGACACCTGGAACGTCCGAGATACGCGTCGACACCACCACGACCATGTCGGCCTCGCCGCGCGCAACCACTTCCACGGTATCTTCCGCCGCCATCGGCTTGAGCTTGCTTTGCATCTCAGCCTTGATGCCCATGCGATCAAGCAGCTCGACAAAATAGATGCCGCTCGCGCCCTTGCCCGGAAACGCGACAGCGTTCGATGCCAACAGCGCGCGCTTGAAAGCCTCGACTGACGATATGTCAGGCTTGGGTGCGCCACTGCGGACCGCTACGCCCAAACCGGCCTGGCCGAAATCGACGCGCGGAGCGACCACTGTGCCGTCCTTGATCAAAGCGTCGATGATTGGTGGGTTGCCGACGACGACGTCGAAGCCCTCGCCGGCCTCGATCTTGCTCTTGACCTCGACGTTCACCCCGAAGCGCAGATCAATTTTGTGACCCGTGGCCTGCTCGAACTGCGTGCAGAGTTCGCGCACCGCAGCCCGGGAGCCGTTTCCGCTAAGCACCTTGAGCTCGGCCGATTGCGCGGCTGAGCAAGCAAACAGCAGCGCGGCAACTACAAGAAAAACCCTCGCCATGGCATCACCACTTATTTTCCCGGATTCGAGACTAGCAGGCTTGTTTTGCCCCCAACAGGCCGGACATAGTATTCCGTTCGTGTCTACGCTGAGCCCCATGAAGAAAACTTCGCCGCAACTCTGGGACTTCTGGATCGACCGCGGCGGCACATTTACCGACGTGGTTGGACGGCGCCCCGATGGGACGTTGGTCGCGCACAAACTGCTCTCTGAAAACCCCGAGGCCTATACCGATGCTGCCGTCCAGGGCATCCGGGATTTGCTTGGCTTAAAAGGCGGCGAAGCGATCCCAACCGGCCGAGTCGGCGCCGTGAAGATGGGTACGACCGTTGCTACCAATGCCCTCCTCGAACGTAAGGGCGAGCGGACGCTCCTGTTGATCACCAAAGGTTTCCGCGACGCACTCAAGATCGGTTACCAGGCCCGGCCGAAAATTTTCGCTCGCCACATCATCAAGCCTGACACGCTTTATGAGCGCGTGGCGGAAGTCGACGAGCGCGTGCGCGCCGACGGCACAGTGGAGCGAGAGCCTGATCTCGCGGCCGTGCGCGCCGATCTGACCGCAGCCAAGGCAGACGGCATAAAAGCTGTCGCGATCGTATTCATGCATGCCTATCGCTTCCCGGAGCATGAGAAGCGCGTCGCCGCGCTCGTACGCGAGATGAACTTTGCGCAGGTTTCGGTGAGCCACGAGGTCTCGCCATTAATCAAACTGGTGGGCCGCGGCGACACGACGGTCGTGGACGCTTATTTGTCGCCGATCCTGCGCCGCTATGTGGCGCAGGTGGATCAGGACCTCGACGCCAAGCGCTCGGCCGCACGATTGATGTTCATGATGTCGTCCGGCGGGTTGACCGCTGCCGAGCTGTTCCAGGGCAAAGACGCAATTCTCTCGGGGCCTGCCGGCGGCGTGGTGAGCATGGCGGAAACCGGCCGCCAAGCCGGTTTCGATCGCCTCATCGGCTTCGACATGGGCGGCACATCGACCGACGTCTCCCATTTCGACGGTGAATATGAGCGCGCGTTCGAAACGGAAGTTGCCGGGGTCCGCATGCGCGCGCCCATGATGCTTATTCACACAGTTGCTGCCGGGGGCGGCTCGGTCCTGCATTTCGACGGCGCACGCTTCCGCGTTGGCCCCGACTCGGCCGGCGCGAACCCTGGCCCAAAATGCTACCGGCGCGACGGGCCCCTCGCGGTCACAGACGCCAATGTGATGGTCGGGAAATTAATTCCGGAATTCTTTCCGAACATTTTCGGCGCTTCGCAAAATCTTCCGCTGGACGCACACGCTGTACGCAATGCCTTCACGGACCTGGCGCAACAGGTCGGAGGCCGGACCGCCGAGGAAGTCGCCGACGGCTTCATCAAGATTGCGGTCGAGAACATGGCGAACGCAATCAAGAAGATTTCCGTGCAGCGCGGTTATGATGTCACGCGCTATGCGCTCAATTGCTTCGGCGGCGCGGGTGGCCAGCATGCCTGCCTGGTCGCCGACGCGCTCGGTATGACCCGCGTGCTGATGCATCCGTTCTCCTCCCTGCTCTCGGCCTACGGGATGGGCCTGGCCGATATCCGCGCCACGCGGGAACAGGCGATCGAACTGCCATTCGGCGACAAAGCGCTGAAAGCAATCGCGCGCATCGGGGCAGCACTCGGCAAGGAGACGAAAGCTGAGGTCGCCGGCCAAGGCGTCCCAACAGGCAAGATCAAAATATACGTGCGCGCCCACATCCGGTACGCGGGCACGGACACCGCGCTGGTGGTGGCGGCCGGCAGTGCTACCACGATGAAGCGGGCTTTTGAGAAAGCGCACAAAGCGCGTTTCGGCTTCATCGACCGCAAAAAACAGATGGTGGTCGAAGCCGTATCGATCGAAGCGGTCGGCGGCGGCGCCAAATTCCATGAGAAAACTCTGAAACGCAGCCGCGGGAAGCTGCCGCCGCCAGCGTTGCGCACGCAATTCTTTACCGCCGGCGCCTGGCACAAGGCGAATGTCTTTACCCGCGATCAGCTCAAGCCCGGGTCTCGCATCAAGGGCGCCGCCATCATCATCGAACCACACCAGACAATCGTGGTCGAACCGGGCTGGCAGGCCGAATTAACAGCGAAGAATCATCTTCTGCTCACGCGCGCAAAGAAGCTCAAGCGCACCCACGCCATCGGGACCCATGCCGATCCGGTCATGCTGGAAGTGTTCAACAATCTCTTCATGTCGATCGCCGAACAGATGGGCGTTTCTCTGCAGAACACCGCCTATTCGGTGAATATCAAGGAGCGGCTGGATTTTTCCTGTGCGGTGTTCGCGCATGACGGGACGCTGGTTGCAAACGCACCGCATATGCCGGTGCATCTCGGCTCGATGGATCGCTCAGTCGAGACGATTATCCGCGACAACAAAGGCCGCATTGCGCCGGGCGACGTTTACGCCATCAACGCCCCCTATAACGGCGGCACCCACCTGCCCGATATCACCGTCTGCACGCCGGTGTTCGATGACCGAAAGAAAGCAATTTTGTTCTGGGTCGCGTCCCGCGGACATCATGCGGATGTGGGCGGCATTTCGCCCGGCTCGATGTCGCCGAATGCCACGACCATCGAGCAGGAAGGCGTGCTGTTCGACAATTTCAAACTGGTCGACCGCGGCCGATTCCGCGAAAAGGAATTAATGGCAGCACTGACCGGCGCAAAATATCCGGCGCGAAATCCGGTGCAGAATATCAATGACATCAAGGCGCAGATTGCCGCCAACGAAAAGGGCGTGGCCGAGCTGCGCAAAATGGTCACACATTTCACGCTGCCTGTGGTGAAAGCCTATATGCAGCACGTGCAGGACAACGCCGCCGAGAGCGTGCGGCGTGTGCTTGACCGTTTGCATGACTCAGAATTCACCTATGAGATGGACCAGGGCACCGTCATCAAAGTGAAGATCACGGTGGACAAGAAAGCGCGCGAAGCAACTGTCGACTTCACCGGCACGAGCGAACAGCAGCCGACCAACTTCAATGCGCCAGAACCGGTGACGCGGGCCGCCGTGCTTTATGTGTTTCGCGTGATGGTCGACGACGATATCCCGATGAACGCCGGGTGCCTGAGGCCGATCAACATCGTGATTCCCAAGCGCTCGATGCTTTCACCGGAATTTCCGGCGGCCGTGGTCGCCGGCAACGTCGAGACGTCGCAGGCCGTAACCAACTGCCTGTTCGGCGCGCTTGGCGCGCTCGCCGCCGCGCAGGGCACCATGAACAATCTCAATTTCGGCAATGCGCGCTACCAGTATTACGAGACGATCTGCTCCGGTTCGCCCGCAGGCCCCGGCTTCAACGGGACCGACGCGGTCCACACGCACATGACGAATACGCGGCTCACCGATCCGGAGGTGCTTGAGTTCCGTTACCCGGTCGTCCTCGAGGATTTCCATATCCGCACAGGCTCCGGTGGACGCGGCCAGTGGCATGCCGGCGATGGCATCCGCCGCACCATTCGATTCCTCGAAAAAATGGAATGCACAGTCCTTTCCGGCCATCGGCGCGTGCGGCCATTTGGGCTTGCGGGTGGCGAACCTGGCCAGGCCGGCGAGAACTGGGCACGGCGCAAGGAAGGGCGTATGGAGCGCCTGCAGGGGTGCGACGCTACCGTCATCGACGAAAGCGAGGCGATTATCATCCAAGCGCCGACGGCGGGCGGATATGGGCCGCCGGGAAAAAGCGAATTGAAGTAACTTGTTGCGCGGGCTGTTAAGCATCTGCGTCCCTCGCGCTTGATTTTAACCTCGACTAGGCAAATCTTTGGACCATGCGCACTTTCATTTTATCAGCGATTTTATTCGGCCTCGCCGCCGCGCCTGTGCAGGCGCAGGTTTATCCGGTCGAGGGCAAATGGGGCCAGAGCGCGAGCACGGAAAAAGGTGCGATCGACTGTGCGAACAAACGTGTGATCGAGTTCAACGGCGACCAGCGCACAGACAGCAACGGCGGCGTGCCGGCCTACCGCAACCAATCAGTCACGGCGGATGGGCCTTCGGACTACCGCGTCGTTGATGAATTCTCGACCGGCCAGATCAGTGCGGGTCACACCACTTACGCACTCCGCAAGGTGGATGCCGACCATATCGAGATGAATATGGAAGGCGGCTCGCTGAAACTGCAGCGGTGCAAGTAGCGGCCGCAGCACGCGCTCTGCTTCATATATAATCGCAGGACATTCAGAATTAGCGGCCGCTGGTCGTTGCGCCCGGCTTCTCGACGTTCGCGGCGGCGTACTAGTTCCGCGCGATGATCTCGCGCTCGCCGCGATGGATCGGTGTCGCTCTGGTGATCTTTCCGTGGCCGCGGCGCAGGAGAATCGAGGGCCGCCGATTTTTCAACGGACTCCGGCGACGGCGGCGAGGACGAGGACGCTCAATGCGCACATGTCCCATGTGTCCCGGCTGCGCGGCGGCGCTTTGATCCGCCAGCAGCAAGGGCACGCCGAGCAGCTGGCCCCACGCGCGCCATTCGGCCAGCGCCTCGTCGGGCCGGGGTGTCAGAAATAGAGGCAACGCCAGCGCGGGGTCGCTATGTTCGAGCACGACCGCCAGCACGTCTTCTGCGCCACCCTGTCCTGGCATGAGCCGTAATGAGATGCCGTTATAGGACGCCACCGGCATATTGAGCGCCATGCGCATGCCGTGTAGCGAACGGCGCAAAACCACGCGCTCGCGATGGAGCTCAACCTCGCGCATCCGCCCGTCGGCGGCGGCATCGCTCGCGGAAAACCGCACGGGCAAGCCAAAGGGGTCGAGCCGCAAGGCGCGGCCCGACCCGGCGCATCCGCCACTTCGCATTTGACGCCTCGAAACTCTCCCGCGCCTGGCTTATTCGCCCGGTCGCACGGCAATCGTGGCAGAAACGCGTCGGAATCCGCTTAAAGTTCTGGGTTAATCAGGAGTAGCGAGGGGTGCTTCGCGATGGATGATTGACGCACCGTTGCGAACCATGATTGACGAGGTGTTGCTGCCGGCACGTAAATTGTCGGTTCCGCCTGTTGAACCGCGCTACCGACGCGCCCAAGTGAGAGCCATCAAATGCTCGCTCCTGCCGACTCCCTTTTAGATCTGACCGCGCTGACCGGCCGTGCTGAGCGGCTCGTCACAGCGGCACGCGCCGCCGGAGCTGACGCGGCCGACGCAGTGGCTCTGCGCTCGATGTCGTTGGCCATAGAGGTGCGCGACGGAAAGACCGAAGAATCTGAGCGCGCGGAAGGTGACGATCTTGGACTGCGCGTTTTAGTAGGCCGCCGTCAGGCCGTGGTTTCGACAAACGATATGGCCGGTGACAGCGCGGCGCTCGCGGAGCGCGCGGTCGCGATGGCGCGCGTAGCACCTGAGGACAAATTCGCAGGCCTCGCAGACGATAAGCTGCTGGCGCACAAGTTTCCCGACCTCGATCTGATCGACCCCAAATTGCCGAGCGTCGGCGAGTTGGAAGGCCTTGCGCGGGCCGCCGAAACGGCCGCGCTTGCAATTAAAGGTGTGAGCAAATCGGGCGGCGCCTCTGCTTCGGCCGGCATCGGTGGAATGGTACTCGTAACGAGTCAGGGATTTCGCGGTGCCTACCTTGGCTCCAGCCGTGCCATATCAATGACCGCCATCGCCGGTGAAGGCACGGGCATGGAGCGCGACTACGACTACACCTCCGTGCGGCACGCGGCAGATCTGGAAGCCCCAGAAACAGTGGGCCGCAAAGCGGCCGAGCGCACGATCGCGCGGCTCAATCCGCGCAAAGTCAGCACCCGCAAAGTACCGGTCGTGTTCGATCAGCGCACGGCGGGGTCGCTGGTCTCGCATCTTGCCAGCGCCGTCAACGGTGCGTCGGTGACGCGCAAGACCAGCTTCCTCAGAGACAAGATGGGCGCCAAATTGTTTGCCAGCGGCATCCGCATCGTCGACGACCCATTGCGCAAGCGTGGACTGCGCTCGCATCCGTTCGATGGCGAGGGTGTGGCTGGCAAGAAAATCGCGCTGATCGACGACGGCGTGCTTTCCTCCTGGCTACTCGACAGTGCGACCGCGCGCGAACTCGGTCTGGTCACGACCGGCCACGCTCAGCGCGCCGCGTCATCAGTGCCGTCGCCCGGCCCGAGCAATCTGCATTTGGAGGCGGGCAAGCTGAGCCCTGACGCGCTGATCGCCGATATAGCGGACGGCTTCTATGTTACCGACCTGATCGGCATGGGCGCCAACATGGTGACAGGCGACTACAGCCGGGGGGCTTCGGGCTTCTGGATCGAGAACGGCAAACTTACCTACCCGGTGAGCGAGGTCACGATCGCGGGACACTTGCTTGAGATTTTCCGAACGCTCACCCCCGCCGATGATCTCGAATTTCGATACGGGACCAATGCGCCGACGTTGCGCGTGGAGGGTTTGACTGTTGCCGGCCAATGATCTCATCGGATTGCGCGGGCCGCTCGAAGCCGTGATGCGTGAAGCCGGCGAGCTTGCACGCGCGACGGCGCGTGGTCCGTTCAAACATTGGACCAAAGGCGCCGACCGTTCACCAGTGACCGATGCCGACATTGCGGTGAATGATCTGCTGCACAAGCGACTCACTGCTATAGCGCCGAGTGCATATTGGATTTCCGAAGAATCTCCGGATCACCTGCCCGACCGCACCTTGCCGCAGGCGTGGATCGTCGATCCGATCGACGGGACGCGGGCCTACATCTCCGGCCGTCACGACTGGACCATCTCCGTCGCGCTCACCGAAGGCGGCAGGCCGATCGTCGCCTCGATCTATGCGCCAGTGACCGATGAATTGTTTCTCGTTTCAAGTCGTGGAGGCGCAACGCTTAACGGCACGCCGATGAAAGTAAGTTCTGGCGAATCGCTCGGGGGTGCGAGGCTCGCGGGTCCCAAACGTTACCTCGATAGACTCTTAATCCTGACACCCGACATGCAAGCGCAGCCAAAAATTCATTCGCTCGCCCTCCGCCTCGCTCGGGTAGCGCATGGCGAGCTCGATGCTGCCTTGGCCTCTCCCGGCAGCCATGACTGGGACCTTGCGGCGGCCGACCTTTTGGTGCACGAAGCCGGCGGGGTGCTCACTGATTTTGTTGGTCAGCCACTAATATATAATGGGCTGCAACGCGCACACGGCGCGCTGATCGCTGCCGGTCAGGCCCGTCATGGCGCATTGATCAACCTCGTGCGCGACCGTGAAGCCGAGTTCGCGTAGACTGCCACCACCACACGTCTTCATTTCGCAGCCAGGGAATTGACCAGGGACCGACTTATGCCTGCAGAGCTATCCGCAACGAACAAACAATTGCTGCATCTCGTTCTCGGCGGAGAGCTCGCGGAGCTTGGCAGCAACGAGTTCAAGGATCTCGACAAGGTCGAGATTGTCGGTGTGTTTCCTAACTATGCAAGTGCCTACGTTGCTTGGAAGGCAAAGGCGCAGCAAACTGTCGATAACGCGCACATGCGCTACTTCATAGTCCACCTGCATCGTCTGCTCGACCCCGACGCCGCGGGCCGGCCGGCCCGCTGAACAACGATGCCGTCGTTCAAGCGTATCTTCGCCTCCCCCCAGTTCCAGCAGGCCGTCGGCGCCGTTGGTGCCTCGTATCTGCGATTCGTGTGGCACACGAGTCGCGTCACGCTCGAGCCTGCGGACATTTACGAAACGGTGAAAATACCGGCAATCGTTGCAATGTGGCACGGCCAACACTTCATGGCGCCATTCGTCAAGCGCAACGACCCGCTCCATCGCACCAAGGTGCTGATCTCGCGCCACCGCGATGGTGAAATAAACGCGCGCGCCGCTGAAAGGTTGGGAATCGGCACGATCCGTGGCTCAGGGGCACATAACGGTGAATTTTACCGGAAGGGCGGAGCCACCGCCTTTACCGAGATGCTTAAAGCCCTCGATGAGGGCTACAATATCGCGATGACTGCCGATATCCCAAAGGTTGCGCGCGTGGCTGGCCTTGGTGTGGTGAAGCTGGCGCAGCGTTCAGGCCGGCCGATTTACGCTATCGCGATCGCTACAAATCACCGCGTCGAGCTAAAGAGCTGGGATCGTGCGGCCGTCAACTTACCATTCGGCCGGCTGGGGATCGTTGCGAGTCAGGCCATCTATGTGGCAAGCGACGCTGACGACGCGGCCTTGGAAAAAGCGAGGCAGCAGGTCGAAAGCTCGTTAAATTGGGCAACGGCGCGGGCCTACGAGACCGTCGATAAAACCGGGAGCGGAGAGTCTTGAGCGGCAGATTGCCCGTCGGTTTGCGGATATATCGGCTGTTGTCCGCGGCGGCGGGACCGTTCGCACCAATCCTGCTCGCACGGCGCGCCAGTCGCGGGAAGGAGCATCGTCGTCGTTTATTCGAGCGCAGAGGGGAAACCCGCCTCGACCGACCGGATGGCCCTCTGGTGTGGCTGCACGGCGCCAGCGTAGGCGAACTGGCCAGTGTGTTGCCTTTGATCGATCGCATACGCGCCCGCGGTATCGGCATGATCGTGACGACTGGCACGGTCACGTCCAGCGGCCTCGCCGCACAACGCCTCCCGCGCGGTGTGATCCATCAATTCGTGCCGCTTGATGTTCCGCGCTTCGTCCGCCGGTTTCTGGACCATTGGCAGCCGGACCTTGCGTTATTCGTCGAATCCGATCTGTGGCCGAACATGATGATCGAAGCATCCGCACGCGGAATACCGATGGTCCTTGTGAATGGACGCTTGTCGGAAAACTCATTGCGCCGTTGGCGTCGACTGCCAAACTCGATTGCCGCGCTGCTCCAGCGCCTTGATCTGTGTCTCGCGGGCACGACTTCCGATGCTGCGCGTTTCGGCGAACTTGGTGCGTCGAATGTCGTCACAACTGGTAATCTCAAACTCGACGTGCCGGCGCCCCCGGCCGACCCCGCAGCGCTCGCGGCTTTGCAAGATGCAATTGGCGGCAGACCCGTTGTCGCGGCCGCATCGACCCATGCCGGCGAAGAAGGCGCAATGATTGACGCGCATTCTCGCTTGCGAGCGAACTTTCCCGGTCTCCTGACGTTGATCGCACCACGCCATCCCGGGCGCGGCCCTGGCGTCGCTGAAATCGCTACCGCTGCAGGCTTGAACTCGGCGCTTCGTTCACGCGGGGAATTGCCCAATCGCACAACCGAAATCTACGTAGCAGACACTGTCGGCGAACTCGGCCTCATTTACAGGCTGGCACTGGCTGTGTTCATCGGAGGCTCGCTTGTTAAACACGGTGGTCAAAACCCGATCGAAGCCGCAAAGCTGCGTACCGCTTTGCTGCATGGCCCACATGTCTGGAATTTCGGCGAGATCTACGCCGCGCTCGACCACGCGCATGGCGCCGAATTAATAAGCGATTCCGACCGGCTCACCGCACATCTCGGCGCATGGCTTACCGACCCGGCCGCTTGCGCCCGCGTTGCCGAATCTGCGTGCGCGGTGGTCGAAAATCTAGGCGGCGCGCTTGATCGCACACTCACGTCGCTCGACCCCTATCTGATGCAGCTGCAGTTGCGACAGCGGGCCCAACATGCGTGAGCCGGCCTTTTGGTGGCGCAAGGCTGCCTTTGCTTCCGGCATACTGACACCGCCGGCCCTTCTCTACGGCGCAATCGCTGCAAATCGTATGGCGGGGAAAGGCACACCGGCGGGAGTGCCCGTGCTCTGCGTAGGGAATTTTACGCTTGGCGGGGCCGGCAAAACGCCGACCGCAATGATGCTTGCGCAAATGCTCGCGGACGAAGGTGAGCGTCCATTTTTCCTGAGCCGCGGCTACGGCGGTGATATATCCGACCCGAAGTGTGTGGACCCTCATACCGATCTTGCGGCCCAGGTCGGCGATGAGGCTCTTTTGCTCGCCCGCGCAGCGCCCGCCGTCATCGCGCACGACCGGGTAGCGGGCGCTGCACTTGCGCGCGCGCGAGGCGCCAGCGTCATTGTCATGGATGATGGTTTGCAGAACTCTTCGTTGACGAAAGATTTCACCCTTGCCGTGGTCGATGCGCGTCGCGGAACCGGAAACGGTTGTGTATTTCCCGCCGGACCGCTGCGTGCGCCACTCACGTCACAGCTCACGAAAACCGACGCATTGCTGGTGGTCGGCCAAGGCACCGGCGCGGACGAAGTGATTTCGCAGGCCGGTAAGCGCAACTTGCCGGTTTTCCACGGTCATCTGGCGTCCGATCCTTCCGTTGTGAGGGAACTCAAAGGGCGTCGCGTGCTTGCATTTGCGGGCATCGGGGATCCGGATAAATTTTTCGAAACCGCCCGTGCCGCGGGCATAGCAGTCACGGAGCGGCGGGCGTTTCCCGATCACCACCGCTATTCCGCCGAGGACGCGGCCGACCTCATCATGCAAGCCGACCACAGTGGCCTCGCGCTGCTCACGACCGAGAAAGATCGCGCGCGCATGGCGGGCGAACGCATTCTCGACGCGCTTTCGCGTGCGCATGCGCTCCCAGTGACGATGGCCGTGAAAGAAGCCGATGAATTACGCCGGCTTGTGATGACGAAGCTGCGGCGTTAGCAGGCTATTGTTTCGAGGCTTGCTGCCCGTACCGCTGCAAAACAGCCTCGGGCGTAGCGTAAGCCTCCTGCAAATCGACACTCCAGTATTTGAGCTCTTCCAGCGGAATGGGCACGCCGGTGACCGCGCAACGCACAAACGCGCCCGGCCGCACCACCCGGAAATCGCCGTCAAGATATTTTACCTCTGCCTCGCCATTCATTGGCGACGAGCGATCATAGCGATTGAGCAAAAGCGGTCTCCAATCTAGGGCCGAGTGACCAAGCCAAGATACCCGCTCGCACGCTCGAGCGAAACCCTTGTCAGACTAAGACCCGAACAGGCTTCCCTGGCCGCCGGAACCTTTGCCGCCACGCGGACGCGGCTTGGTCTTTGCGGCCTCTTGCGGAGCGGGATCGCCTTCGGCAGTTGCACCGACGCGGCCGTCCGAAAACTCGATATCGAGCCGCATCCCGCCGCCGACTGCGAGGGCTGAGCGTAATGGATGCCCCTTATCGTCTCGGACGAGCGCAAACCCCCGCGCAAGCACGCCACGATAGGAATATGCCGCCAGCAATTGCCCGGCGCTGCGCAGGCGCTGGATGCGGCGATCCCGGGAAATTTTGAAGGCACGACGGGCGCGATCTGCGAAGGCCGTCGTCTGCTCTTTGCACCGGTCGATCCGATGTGACAACAACCGCGGCGACAGACGCGACGATACGCGGGTCAAATGGGTGTGGTGAATCTGCGCATTGGCGCGAAGCGCGCGCGGCAAGCGGCCGGCGCAGGCATCGAGCCGTTGTCTGGGAATTGCCAGAAGGTCGTCGAGACCCGGCAGAGAACGCGCAAGCAAATAGAGTTCTTTTCGATTTCGCTCGAGATTGCGCTGCCAGCAAGCCAGTTTGCGCGCGCCGAGATCGGCGAGCGTTGACATCAACTCGGCGCGCACAGGCACCGCCATTTCGGCCGCAGCGGTCGGCGTCGGTGCCCGCCGGTCCGCCGCGAAATCGATCAAGGTCACATCGGTCTCATGGCCCACAGCGGAGACGAGGGGAATCATGCTGGCAGCGACTGCCCGCACCACGATTTCTTCGTTGAATGACCACAAGTCTTCCAAAGAGCCACCACCACGCGCAACGATAATGAGGTCAGGCCGCGGCAGAACACCACGCTCCGGCAGCTCATTAAAACCTCGAATGGCATTGGCGACTTCTGCCGCCGAAGTTTCACCCTGCACGCGCACCGGCCACACGAGCACACGACGGGGAAAACGGTCTTCGAGACGATGCAGAATATCGCGGATCACAGCACCGGTCGGTGAAGTCACCACGCCGATAACGTTCGGCAAAAAGGGTAGCAGCTGCTTGCGCGCTTCATCGAACAAGCCTTCGGCGGCGAGCTTCTTCTTGCGCTCCTCGAGAAGCTTCATCAACGCGCCGATACCCGCAGGCTCCAGCGTGTCGATAACGATCTGGTATTTCGAAGACCCGGCAAAGGTTGTGAGCTTGCCCGACACGATGACGTCGAGCCCCTCCTCCGGCTTTACCCGCATGCGGCCGTAGGTCCCCTTCCAGATCACGCCTTCCAAAACCGCCTTGTCGTCTTTGAGGCGCAAATAGACGTGGCCAGAAGGCGATGGACCCTTGAAGCCGGAGATTTCGCCGCGCACCCGCACGTATCCGTATGCGTCTTCGACCGTGCGCCGGAGGGCCGCCGAAAGCTCCGAGACAGTCCATTCCACAACGTTATTAAGGTCAGGCTCTACCATTTCGGTCGAATCTCTTGCGAGGGTGAAGTGACATGCTACACCAAATAGCGACCGCACACTAAAGGGCCGCCCGCGAACATCATGAACATTCTCATCCTCGGCTCCGGCGGACGCGAGCACGCGCTCGCCTGGAAAATGGCGGCGAGCCCGCTCACCGACAAGCTCTATTGCGCGCCCGGCAATGCTGGCATTGCGCAAGAGGCCGAATGCGTGGCTCTCGATCTTGCGGACCACAAGGCTGTGATCGTATTCGCCAAGGAAAAGAAAATTGACCTTGTTGTCGTTGGGCCCGAAGTGCCGCTATGTGCCGGCATAGTTGATGATCTGGAAGCCGCGGGCATCAAGGCTTTTGGCCCGACCAAATGGGCCGCGCGGCTGGAAGGCTCCAAGGGATTCACCAAGGATCTGTGCAAAGCCAATAACATTCCGACAGCGGCTTACGAACGGTTCAAGGGTGCTGGCGCAGCAAAAGACTATGTGCGCAAGAAAGGCGCCCCGATCGTCGTGAAGGCGGACGGGCTCGCAGCTGGCAAAGGCGTCGTCGTGGCCGAATCCGTTCAAGAAGCCGAGGCTGCGATCGACATGATGTTCGGCGGCGGTCTCGGTGCACCGGCATGGGAAATCGTTATCGAGGATTGCCTTGTCGGCGAAGAGGCCTCCTTTTTCGCGCTGTGCGATGGAGAGACGGCGATCGCACTCGCTTCGGCACAGGATCACAAGCGTGTCGGCGACGGCGACAAGGGACCGAACACGGGCGGCATGGGCGCCTATTCGCCCGCGCCGATCATGACCGAAGACATGAATCGGCGTGTGATGGACGAAATCATCCACCCTACTGTCCGCGCGCTCAAGCGCGCTGGAGCGCCTTTCAAGGGCGTACTTTTTGCCGGATTGATGATCACCAAAGATGGGCCGCAACTGATCGAGTACAATGTCCGCTTCGGCGATCCTGAATGCCAGGTGCTGATGCTGCGCCTGATGTCCGATCTGGTTCCGGCGCTGCTGGCCGCGCGCGACGGGCAGCTGAAGAACTTCGATTTGCGTTGGTATCCTGACGCCGCCCTGACCGTGGTGATGGCGGCAAAAGGCTATCCCGGACACTACGATAAAGGCTCCGTTATCGAGGGCCTCAAGGCTGCCGCAGAAGTCGAAGGCGTGGAAATCTTCCACGCCGGCACCAAGGCAGACGGCAAGCATATCCTCGCGAACGGCGGGCGCGTGCTGAATGTCAGCGCGCGCGGCAAGACCGTGCGCGAGGCGCAGAGCCGCGCCTATGCATCGGTCGACCGCATCCGCTGGCCTGACGGCTTCTGCCGCCGCGATATTGGCTGGCGCGCAATCGAGCGGGAGAAGTAGGCTGTCATCCTAACGTATAGTTGTACCAAGTAGCCCATGGCCGATCTCGCCGACCTCTTTCCCGGATTTGCCTCGCACTGGATCGATTCCTCGGTCGGGAAAATCTTTGCGCGCGCAGGAGGAGCTGGTGCGCCTTTGCTGCTCCTGCACGGATACACGCAGACCAACGTAATGTGGCATCGCATCGCGCCGGTCCTTGCCCAGCGATTCTCGCTCGTCATTCCGGACCTGCCCGGGTACGGCTGGTCGGCGGTGCCGCAAGCTGACGAAACGCACGCGCCCTACGACAAACGCTCGATGGCGAAAATCATGGTCGAGCTCATGGAAAAACTCGGCCATGCACGCTTCCGGCTCGCTGGCCATGATCGCGGCGGGCGCGTCGCCTATCGTCTCGCACTCGATCACCCGGGCCGCGTGGAGCGAATGGCAACGCTCGACATCGTGCCGACCTACGACATGTGGCACGGCATGGATCGCAACATGGCGATGAAGGTGTGGCACTGGCCGTTTCTGGCGCAGCCGGCGCCGCTCCCGGAAATGCTGATCGCAAAAGCGCCCGTCGAATATCTCGAATGGAAAATGGCGAGCTGGACCAAGGCCAAAAACCTCTCGGCCTTCGATCCGCGCGCGCTCGACCACTACCGCGCCGCGTTTTCCGATCCATTGCACATTCACGCCCACTGTGAAGACTACCGAGCGGGCCGCTATGCCGACCTCGCCAATGACGAAGCCGACCGCGCCGCGGGCAAGACGATCAGCTGCCGGCTATTGGCGCTATGGGGAGGGGTTGGCATCGCCAATGAAACTGGCGGCCCATTGCAGATCTGGAAGCAGTGGGCCCCCGTTGCTACTGGCAAGCCGATTGACTCCGGCCACTTCCTCACCGAGGAAAACCCCGAAGCGACTGCCTCGGCCCTGCTGGAGTTCTTTACTGCTGCGTGAGCTACAGGAGTTTTGATGCATCCCGTGTTGCGGCTTTACGAAGACGTGCTCTCCAGCGCTGAAAACGTCGCCTTCCGGCTGCCGCCGCTGCCACGCTTTATCTTTGTCGTGCACGGCTCAGCTATGATTGCCGGCAAAACCCTGAATGAAGGCGAAGCATGGCAGGGCGAAGCGGCGATTACTGTGAAGCCAGGTGCGGGAGGCGTCACATGCTGGCGGTGGGAGTTTTCGCGCGGTGACCAGGGCAGCACGACCGCCAACGCGCCCGGCATGATGACACACGAGAAGCTGACCGCTTTTCTCGAGACGCTGCCGAAAGGCGAGCTGCTGATGCGCGGCGACAGCGTCGCCTTCCCTCCTGGCGGTTGCGCCTACCTGCACCGCCATCAAGGACCTGGTATCCGCTGCTTGATTGATGGCGGGATCCGCATCGATACTCACGACCGTTCGACATCGTTCGGGCCGGGTGGTGCCTGGTACGAATCCGGTCCCGATGCCGTTTTTGCGCAAGCCGCATCGGACAAACCCAGCCGCTTTATTCGCGTGATGATTTTGCCGCGCGAACTCGCGGGCAAAAGCTCGATCCAATATGTCAACGAAGAAGACAAGGCGAAACCTAAGTCGCAGCAGTACAAGATTTACGCCGACGCGCCGATTTCGTTCGAGACGCGCAAATGACTTTGGTGCGGCGATGACATCGATCGATCGCCAGCAAGCATTTTCGGGCACCAAGGAGGCTGCCACCGCGCTGCGTCTGGACGCAGGGCGCCTCGAGACCTATCTCAACGCCCAGATCAAGGGATTTACCGGGCCGCTGGCCATCAAACAATTCAAAGGCGGCCAATCGAACCCGACTTATCTGTTGGAGACGCCTGCGCGGAGCTATGTGCTGCGCCGCAAGCCGCCTGGCAAACTCCTTCCATCGGCGCATGCGGTTGATCGCGAATACCGCGTGACACGTACACTGCATGCGCAAGACTTTCCCGTCGCAGAGCCGTTGGTCTATTGCGCCGATGAGAGCATTGCTGGCACAGCGTTTTATGTGATGGGTTTCGTCGACGGCCGCGTGTTCTGGGAACCGCAAATGCCCGGTTCCAATCCAAATGAGCGCGCGGCAATCTACAATTCTATGAACGCAACAATCGCGCGACTACATGCGTTCGATCCCTCCCAGATCGGTCTTGGCGACTTCGGCAAAGGCGAAAACTACGTCGCTCGCCAGGTCGAGCGCTGGTCGAAACAATATCGTGCGTCCGAGACCGAAAAAATCGACGCGATGGAGCGGCTGATTGACTGGTTGCCGAAGAATATTCCCCCCGGTGGCCCGGTGCGGCTAGTGCACGGCGACTACCGGCTCGACAACCTCATCGTCGCACGTAATCAACCCAACGTCGTTGCCGTGCTCGATTGGGAACTGTCCACGCTTGGCGATCCGCTTGCCGATTTCAGTTATCACCTGATGGCATGGCACATGCCGCATTCCGAGAGCGCCGCCGGCACAGCCAGCCTGGTCGGGCGCGAGCTGCCTGAGCTTGGCATTCCATCGATGGCAGATTATGTCGACACTTACGTTGCACGCACTGGACTTGATCCGCGACCGGCGCTGCCCGTTTATCTCGCCTACAATTTTTTCCGTATTGCCGCCATTTTGCAGGGCATCATCGGTCGCGTACGCGACGGCACGGCGACGTCCGAATTTGCGCCCGCCAAAGCCGAGATGATCCGCCCGCTCGCCGACAAGGCCTGGGACTTTGCGCAGCAGGCCTGACGCGCCCGGTACGGTCAACGAAACCTTTCTTCACACGCCCGGAATTAGCACATGGGGGACGCACAAAATTGAGACCTGCAACCATATTTTTCTGCCGCAATTGGAAGTCGAGTTCATGTGCGACAGCAGCATTGGTATTCAGGTCATCATGCCAAAGACCGGGACATCACCGAAGTCGACGCCGCAACACCAGGCCAATGAGCGCGAAGCTGCGAGTCCACCTGTCGTGAGGCAGGCCCCGCCGCCGCCCGGCATGGGCAAGTTGGTGGATAAGACGGCCTAGAACGCAGCTCTCGAAAATTCGACTGTCAGCGCCGCGCCTGGAAAAATTCTTTCAGAAGTGATGCGCATTCGGTCTCGTTGATTCCACCATAAACTTCAGGCCGGTGATGGCACGTGGGCGCCGCGAAGAAGCGCACACCATGTTCGACCGCACCACCCTTGGGATCGGCAGCTCCGAAATAGAGCCGGCGGACGCGAGCAAATGACATTGCCGCCGCGCACATCGCACAGGGCTCCAGTGTCACATAGAGATCGCAATCGGTAAGCCGCTCGGTGCGCAACGCTCGCGGCCGCCGCGCGGATAGCAATAATCTCCGCGTGCGCGGTCGGATCGCGATCAGTGATGGTGCGGTTGCCGGCCCGCACAAGAACGTCGCCCTGGCGCACGATCACGCAGCCGACTGGCACCTCACCGCGCGCTCCCGCCGCTCGGGCTTCCTCAATGGCGGTTTCCATGAATGACGGCACGCTCGTGTCTTACCTTTTTCTCTGCTATCACGCCGCAACCTTATTACGGCTTCACACATGTCAGACAAGAGCCCGTCGGAAATCCCTGGCGAACGCATCGCCAAAGTCATCGCCCGTGCCGGGCTTGCCTCCCGGCGCGAGGCCGAGGCCTGGATTCTGGGAGGGCGCGTTTCCGTCAACGGTGCGGTCATTCCCTCGCCCGCGCTTAATGTCACGCCATCCGATCGTATCGCCGTCGACGGCGTACCATTGCGGGCGCGCGAACGCACGCGCCTTTTCCTCTATCACAAGCCGCGCGGGCTGGTGACGACCCATTCCGATCCGCAGGGACGCGATACGATTTTCCATGCACTGCCTAAGGGTCTACCTCGGCTCATCAGCGTCGGAAGACTTGATATCAACACCGAGGGGCTGCTGTTGCTGACCAACGACGGCGGCCTTGCGCGCCTACTGGAATTGCCGGCGACTGGTTGGTTACGGCGCTACCGCGTAAGGGCGCTTGGCCGCGTGCAACAAGATGCGCTCGACCGGCTGCGAAATGGCGTAACGCTCGACGGAGAGCGCTACGGGCCGATCGAAGCAACGCTCGATCGCGAACAAGGTGCTAATGTCTGGCTCACGTTTGCGATACGCGAGGGCAAGAATCGCGAGGTACGCAAGGTCCTTGAATCGCTGGGCTTGAAAGTAAACCGGCTCATTCGCGTTACGTTCGGACCGTTCGATTTGGGCGACCTGGACGATGGCGCGGTGAAGGAAATCGCCACGATCGAACTGCGCGCCAAACTCGGCGAGCAAATCGTCACCGAAGCCGGCGTAGATTTTGACGCACCGCTCAACGTCGACGAACCAAAGACCCCTCCTCGCCGTTCCGGGCTGCGCGGCGGAGGTCGCGATCACCGAAACCGCAAAGGTGCCGGCCCGCAGGCCGGCGCGCGTGACCGAAATGAAAATAAGAAACATCGTCGCGACCGCTCCAGCGGGCCGCGCCCGTCACGGCCAAGGCCAAAATAATGCGCGTTGTCGGTGGCAAGCTTCGTTCGCGCCCGATCGTCGGACCAAAATCGGACGCAGTGCGCCCCACAGCCGATCGGTTGCGCGAAGCGTTATTCAACATTCTCACGCATGCATATGACGATCCGCTCACCGGCGCGCGAGTTCTAGATCTATTCGCCGGCACCGGCGCCCTCGGCATTGAAGCCATCTCCCGCGGCGCGGCGTACGCACTGTTTGTCGACGAAGGTGTAGAGGCGCGGGCGCTGCTGCGCGATAACGTTGAAGCGCTTGGACTGGGCGGCGTGACACGCATTTTCCGGCGCGACGCGACCAAGCTTGGGCCGGCCCATCCGCTCGAACCCTTTTCCCTCGTTTTCCTCGATCCGCCGTATGGCAAAGCGCTGGCGGAGAAGGCGCTGATCTCCGCCCGCGAAGGCGGTTGGCTCAAGTCAGACGCATTAATTGTGGTCGAAGAAGCAGCCGACGCAGGCTTCAAGGCAGCGGAAACATTTGTCGAGCTGGAACGGCGACGCTATGACGACACAGAATTCGTCGTTCTAAAACCGGCCTGAGTTATCTTCGCCCAAACAATCGCTCGATGTCGGTCAGCTTCAGTTCAACATACGTGGGGCGGCCGTGGTTACACTGGCCGGAATTCGGCACGGCTTCCATCTCCCGCAAGAGTGCGTTCATTTCCTCGGGCTTGAGTCTTCGGCCGGCACGCACCGAGCCGTAACAAGCCATCGTTGCCGAAACGTGCATCAGGCGGCGTTCGAGTGGTAGAGAATCGTCCCATTCCGCCAAATGCTGGGCGAGATCGCCGATAAGGCTCCTGACATCGATTTCGCCCAGCATCGATGGCGTTTCGCGCACCGCAACTGCGCCAGGACCAAAAGGCTCCATGATCAAACCAAAGCGGGCCAACTCGTCGGTCCGCGTCAACAACCGCGCAACGTCGGCTTCATCGAGTTCTACGATTTCCGGGATCAGCAATATCTGTCGCGCGACGCCGGATCTCTCGATCGCCTCTTTCATACGCTCATATACGATGCGTTCATGCGCGGCGTGTTGATCGACAATCACGAGGCCGTCGCGGGTCTGCGCGACAATGTAGGTCTCATGAACCTGGGCTCGCGCAGCGCCAAGCGGCCGATCGATCTGGTCGGCCGCGGGCTCAAAACTTGCGACCGCGGCATCCGCTGCAGGTTCGCCGACGTCAAATCCAGCCTGCGCTGGTTCCGCAAAACCGATTGCAACGCCGCCACGCATCGGCGCAAAACCGGCGGGCCGTGCAGACGATCGCCGCCAGTCATAGGTGCCCCGACGCGGCGTCGCGGCCGGACGAAACGTAGCAATGGTGGCGGAGCCGCCGGTCGTTGCCGCGCGTTGACCTTCACGTTCCAATGCGTCTTTCAGCGCGCGCACAATAAGGCCACGCACAAGCGCGCCGTCACGAAAACGCACTTCGGTCTTCGCCGGGTGCACATTCACGTCAACCTCTCGTGCATTGAGCGTAACGAACAGCGCAAGCAAGGGATGCCGGTCGCGCGGCAGATAGTCCGCGTAGGCGGCGCGGACGGCACCGAACAAGAGCTTGTCGCGAACCGGGCGCCCATTGACGAACAGATATTGTCCGAGAGAGTTGGCCCGTGAGAGCGTCGGCAGGCCAGCAAAACCCGTCAGACGAACGCCCTCGCGCTCAGCCTCGATGGCAATGGCATTGGCGCGAAAGTCTGCTCCGAGTATGTCCCCGAGCCGTGCGAGCTGGCTGGCTTCGGCTGCGGCTCCCCATGTCACCGGTGTCCGCTCTTCGCCGGCAAGGGTGAATGAGACATCAGGCCGGCTCATGGCCAGCCTCCGGACGACCTCGCGTACCGCTTCACCTTCGCTACGGTCTGTTTTTAGAAATTTCAAGCGGGCCGGCGTGGCATAAAAGAGGTCGCGAACCTCGACCGTCGTGCCTTGCCCGAGCGCGGCCGGTTTGACGGCGGATTTTTCTCCCGCGTCGACGGTGATACTCCAGGCGTGCGGCTCGCTCGCGTGGCGCGCAGTGATGGTCAGCCGGGCCGCCGCGCCGATCGATGGTAGCGCCTCACCGCGAAAACCGAGCGTGCGGATCGACAACAGATCATCACCCTCGAGTTTCGAGGTGGCGTGACGCTCGACCGCAAGCTCTAGATCAGCGCGTGTCATGCCTTCGCCGTCGTCAGTCACGCGAATCAGCCGGCGGCCGCCACCATCAGTTAGCACGTCGATGCGGCGCGCACCGGCATCGAGTGCATTCTCGACGAGCTCCTTGACGACACTCGCCGGCCGCTCGACGACTTCGCCGGCCGCGATGCGGTTGATGATGGCTTCACTTAGTTGACGGACCGACATTTTGCGGACGCCTGCTCGAATCGGCGTCGACTCTACCGGGCGTCTAAGGCACTCGCGAGCCGCGAACGCGAACTGCCCCCGCTATCCTAGGCCTAATCCCAGGCTGACTTGCCCCGTCGCAGGCTTTTGATGGTGGAACGGTGCTTTTTCCCCTCCAGTCGTTCACGGCGCTGCGCCTTGGGGACCTTCGTCGGCCGCCGGGGCGTAGGCTTTACCGCAGCCTGGCGGATCAGTTCGAACAGCCGCTCGCGCGCGTCGGCACGATTGCGCTCCTGTGTGCGGTGCTGCTGAGCGATGATGACGATCACGCCCTCTTTCGTGAGCCGCTTACCAGCGAGCCGCATCAGCCGCAGCGCCACATCATTCGGCAGAGACGGTGACTGGCGCGCGTCAAAGCGAAGCTGAACCGCCGATGAGACCTTGTTGACGTTCTGGCCGCCAGGGCCCGAAGCGCGCACGAAAGCTTCCGACAATTCGGACTCGTCGATGGAAATCGTATCGGTGATGCGGATCATGATCCGGCAATGCGCTTCAGGGCATCAAATATTTCTTAGCAAGTATTTTGCCTTCTTCTACCGCCGGCTGGTCGAAAGCATCAACCCCCAGGAGATGCGCGGCAATGATCGTCTCGAGCATGAATTGCATCATCAACACGCCGAGGCTTTCCTCATCCAGTTTGTTGACATGGATCGTGCGCACCGGACAGCCATTCTTGGCGAGCGTTTCAGCCGTTGCGCGTCCCTCCGCCGCCACCAGATCCCCGATTGTTTTTCCGGCAAAGCCAGGCTCACCCGCAAGTTTGGCGAGTTCACCGTCAATACGCGGGCCAAGCCCGGCGCCATCGACGGTGACAACCGTGAATAACTTGTCGCGCGGCCCATCGATAAATAGCTGCAGCTGGCTGTGTTGATCGACTGGCCCGAGCGCGGCTAACGGCGTCGTACCTTTGCCTTTTTTACCGAGGCTTTCAGCCCAGAGCTGTACATACCAATGCGTGAACCGCTGCAGGCGATCGCAATAGGCCATCAGGACGCTGATCGACTTGTCGTTGTTCTCGGCAAGTGCAACCGAAAGTGCGGCGCCAAGTGCGGCGGGCACCTGCGCTGCCGGCTTCTTCGCCAACACCGGCGCGAGCGCCAGCCCGGCGCCTTCACGCACTGCAGCGATATCAAGCCCTAACATTGCCGCAGGAAGTAAACCGACATTCGTCAGCGCCGAATAGCGACCGCCGACACCTGTATCGTGATCGAGCAATGGCACGCGATATTTTTCCAGCAAGGTGCGAAGACCGTTTGCCTTGCCGGGCTTGGCCGGCTCGCTAATCCCCAAAAAGTTATCGGGAATGCGCGTCTGCAGCCCCCCGCTTCTCACCGCCGACAAAGCAGTGATGGTCTGCATCAAGGTTTCTGCGGTACCGCCGGATTTTGAAATTGCGACAAAACGCGTCGTTGCATACGGCAGTTTGGCTAACATCACGCCGTAGCTATCTGCATCGAGATTGTCGATAAAATGGAGTTGCGGTGGTGCGCGCAATGCCCCAACACCAGGCACACCATGGCCGGCGAGCTGCGCCAGAGTTTGCCCGCCGAGGCTCGAGCCCCCCGTACCAAGAATGACGATGTCGGTCGCCCCATCCGCGACCCGACGTGCCGTGTCGCGGATCGTCTCCAGATCGGTGCGCGTTTCCGGCAGTCGCAATAGCGGCAGGTTGCGGTCGGCGTGGCGGGCACGCAACCAATTGAGCGCCTCTTCGGCCCTTGCCAGTGCGGCATTCAATGAGGCCGCGGAAACGCCGTGCGGCCCAATGCGTTCGTCACGCGCATTATCAATCGATTGAACGATGCTCATGCCGTTATTTGCCTAGAGTCGCGCGCAAGGCGCAACTGCGGAAAACAATGCGGCGACTAATCGGTGGTTCCGGTTGAGGTTAAGCCCTTTGGCCGACCAGCGACCGTAACCAGCATGCCGCCCCCATACAGTTTCCGAGCGACCCGTTTAGCGTCTTCGATCGTTACCGCGTCAATGAGGGCGCCGCGCCGCTGAATATAATCGATGCCAAGATTGTCGAGCTGGATCTGGGTGAGCTGCGCCGCAATTTTGGCTGACGTATCAAGCGTAAGTGCATAGGACCCCTTGAGAAACGACTTTGCGGCCGCAAGCTCATCTGGCGTCGGGCCTTCATCGGCCATGCGCTTGGTCTCTTGCTCTATCACCGCGAGCGCGTCAGCGGTCCGGTCGGAGCGGGTTGCTGTGCCTCCAAGTGCGACAGCGGCGCGCTGGAACCAGACGAGACTGTCGGAAACGCCATAGGCCAGCCCGCGCTTTTCACGGACCTCTTTATAGAGGCGCGAAGAGAAACCGCCGCCGCCCAGAATATGATTGACGACGTACGCCGCCATAAAATCAGGATCGTGGCGTGCGATGCCCTGCCCGCCAAAAGTGACAACCGCCTGCGGAACGTCGACGTTGATGACAATTCGACGTCCGAGACCGCTCGGCGTCGCGTTTGCCACCGGCTTGAGGTCATTCTTTGCTGGAAGCCCGGCGAACGCACGGTCGATGAGTGCGCCCGCTGTCTTTGCATCCACGTCGCCGACAATCGAAATGGTCAGCTCATTGCGCGCGAGAACGTGACGCGCATATGCACGAAGGTCGTCGGCGCTGATACGCGGTACGCTTTCCAGTGTGCCTTTGGTTTGTCGGCCATAGGGATGGCCGGGAAACGCCACTTCCCACCATCTGCGGCTGGCGAGATCATTGGGGTTAGTTGTATCGCGCTGGAGCATCGACAGTTCTTGGCCACGTACCCGCTCGATAGCGTCGGCGTCGAAACGTGGGTTCGTAAGCGCGAGATGCAGCAGATCAAACGCCTCGTCACGGTGTTCATTCAGCGAGCGAAGCGAGCCGTGGAAATAATCGCGCCCGACTTGAAACGTGAGCTCTATGGCGTGATTTTCCATTCGCTCGTGGAAAGCTTTGCTATCAAGGTCACCCGCGCCTTCATCCAAAAGATCAGCGGCAAGATTGGCAGTGCCGGCCTTATCTGCTTCGTCCTGAGTGGCGCCGCCATGGAACGCATAATTGAGCGTCACAAGCGGAACGGCTTTTTCACGAACGAGCCAAGCCTCAATGCCGGCCGGACTCACGATTTTTTCGATCGTCATCGCCGATGCGGCGCTTGCGCCCGCGATCAGTACGGCCGCGACATAAAATATCGATACTGTGAGCCGCTTCATGAACGCTTCTCCACCTGCGGGCTCACATCTTTGATTAAGTAGCCTGTGACAGAGCGCCGCTTGTCGAGCCATTGCCGCGCAGCATCCCGAACCTGATCGGCAGTGACGGCGCGAACACGATCCGGCCAATGCCGCACGTCATTGACGCTGGCGCCTGTCGTCAGCGCCGCACCATACCAGCGCGCCATGCTGGCTTGGTTGTCCTGCGCATAAACCGAGTCAGCAATTAGGCGTGTCTTGGTGCGCTCCAACTCTTCGTCGGTTACGCCCTTATCGATGATTTGAGCGATCACGGCGTCCGTCGCCGCTTCAAGCTGTGGCAGCGTGGTCCCGGGGCGCGGTGAGCTGTGAATACCGAATTTCGTCATATCGAGCTCGCTCGCGTCGTACCAGGCATCGGCCATAACTGCGACCTGCTTGTCGACAACCAATGCGCGATAAAGACGGCTATTTGAGCCGCTTCCAAGAATGTGCGAGAGCACTTCGAGGGCTTCAAATTCCCCGCGCTTGGCCGACGCGAAAGACGGCACCAGATATTCGCGCTGCATGCTCGGTATCTCGACCCGCGCATCAGCGAGTGTCAGCGAGCGGACCGCGACCGGTGGAGGCTCCTTTGCCCGTACACGCGGAGCCATCGCCGCATGGTGGGCAACCTTTCCGTACGTATCTTCCGCGAGTGCCCGCGCCTGCGCCGGGTCGATATCCCCGGCGATGACGACCACAGCATTATTTGGTGCGTAAAAGCGGCGATAAAACCCGATCGCGTCGTCGCGTGAAAGTTCTTCCATTTCATGACGCCAGCCAATCACCGGCTTGCCGTAAGGGTGATTAAGATAAAGCGCGGCATCGATTTGCTCATTGAGTTGGGCGCGCGGATTGTTTCCAACGCGCTGGTTCTGCTCCTCCAGAATGACATTGCGCTCAGGTAGAACCACGTCATCGGTGAGCTGCAGCCCTGTCATGCGGTCAGCCTCGAATTCCATGACCGTCTTGAGCTGTTCAGTCGGCACGCGCTGGAAATAGCCCGTGTAGTCCTGGGAGGTGAATGCATTTTCCTGGCCGCCGATGCGCGACACCACTTGCGAGAATTTTCCGGCGGGATTTTTCGCGGTGCCCTTGAACATGAGGTGCTCAAGGAAATGCGCCAAGCCTGACTTGCCCGGCGTTTCGTCAGCTGCACCGACCTTGTACCAGATCATGTGCGTGACGACGGGGGCACGATGGTCGGGAATGACCACGAGCTCCAATCCGTTAGCAAGGGTAAAGTCGGCGACTTCAGTGCCGGCTTGCTCGGCGGCGAGCGAAGGCACAATCGCCGCAAAGAGCGCGATGAGTGCGACGTTTGTCTTGGCAATCACGATGTTGGACCTGGCTTTTGTTGCGAGCGTGCTGCAGCACAAAAGAGTATACGCCGTCAGCCACGCAACGAAGCTAGATCGACGACCGTCACGATTATCGCGACGGCTCAGAATGTGTCGTGTAGTAGTCGGTCGGCTTTTGAGGTGCCGCCTTGCCAAGACCGTAAGGCTGATCCGGCGACGGCGTTTGATAGCCGGGCGGAGGTTCGGTCAGCGATGCACGAGGCGGCTCGCCCGTGAATTTCGCCGTTTCTTCCTTCTTGTTGCCAAACATAGAGCCCCAGACACTGCTGGTGCTCGAGCCAAGTTGGGACGGCAGCAATTGGCTGCCGAAGCCGGAGGCTGGCGCGTCATACCCATCGTCGGTTTTGGCCGCCTGTTGTTTCTTATTTTTGCCCCGCGCGCCGGGAGTCAGCTGATCAGGGCGTAACGGATTTTGCTCGCGCTCACGCTCGTCACTGATGTTGCGATCCTTCTCCATGGCCGCTTCGGCCTTGCGCCGCATGACGTCAGGATCCTTCGGCCAGGATGGATTATTGGTGATAGCCGCATCGCTTCGCTCGGGCGGCGGCAGATCGCGGTTCGGCGGAAGCACCAGCGGGCCGCGCTCCTGGTAGTTGATTGTGGCTTCGCCGTCGCGCTTAAAACCGAGCCCTTCCATGATGCTGCGATAAACTTTCTGATCGACGGGGAGCTCGTCATCGGCGGCCCGGGCCGGAGGAGACAGCACCACAACAGCCGCGCCAACCACCAGGCCGAAGGCGGCGCTCGTGCTGAATACAGTCGTCAGGCGCATTGTGTTCATCCGGAACAGGACCTTTGAACTACCGAATTTTCGCAACTCTTGCGGCGGATCAGGGCGCTTTTGCGGCGCGGTCCGTTACAAAAGATACATACAACAGGCCAATAACCCCGGCAACGATGGCTACGTCGGCTAGGTTAAAAACATACCAGTTGAAGCGCCAATTCGGCGTGTAAATGTGAAAAAACACAAAATCAGCGACCCAACCGTAGGCCAGACGGTCGATAGCGTTGCCGGCCGCCCCACCAATGATCAGCCCGAGGGACAACGCCGTGAGTCGGTCCTTGGCCCGCGCAAGCCAGATCCAGAGGAGCAGTACGGCCCCAGCCTTGAACGCCAACAGCACCCATTGGCCGAGCGGCCCCTGGGTCTGAAAGAGGCCGTAGCTGATGCCTGTGTTGCGCGTAAGAACGATGTCGAAAAACGGGCCGAGCCGTACCGGTCCATTGGCAGCAAGATTAAATACAGACAGAAGGTAGAATTTGCTGAGCTGGTCGAGAAGGCAAGAAATCACCGCCGCAACAGATCCGAGGCGCGTGAACGGACCGGCGAGGTAAGACACGGCTTACTCCGCCGCCTTGCGCATGGCTTCCCACTCGCGCAGCGCCTGCGCATCGCGCGGCGAGACCTCCGGAAACTCCGGATCAGCGCCGATGGTGTTGAGGATTTTCCAGGACCGCGCACATTTCCTGCCCTCGGCAAGATTTGAAACAACAGCGACGCCCGCCACATCCGGCAGACGGAAGGCATTTGCTGGCCCGTCATCCTGAACAAGCGTCGCCGCGGATGTGATGCAAACCTCGGCGAGATCGCAATCAACGACAGCTTCATACAGCTCTGCATTCGATACGTGAACGATCGGATGCGCCTCCAGCGAGGAGCCGATGCGCTTTTGCGCGCGCTCGATCTCAAGCGCGCCGGTAACGACGCGCCGCACAGCGCGAATCTTTCGCCACTTCTCTGTGAGCTTGTCGTCGCGCCAGGCCGCCGGCACCTCGGGGAAATTCTCGAGGTGCACGGATTTTGCCGCCTCGCCGTAGCGCGAGAGCCACAATTCTTCAGCGGTGAAGCAAAGCATTGGCGCGAGCCACGTGACGGTGCAGCGGAACAAGTGGTCCAGCACAGTGAGGCAAGCTTTGCGTTTCACCGAAGAGAACGGATCGCAATAAAGCGTATCTTTGCGGATGTCGAAATAAAATGCCGATAGGTCAGATGTCATGAAGCTCGAAAGCGCAGCGAAAATGCGTTTGTAGTCGAAGTCGGCATAGGCCTTGCGCACCAGAACATCGAGCTCATAGAGCCGGTGCAGCATCAGCCGTTCCAGCTCCGGCATCGTGTCGAACTTGATACGATCTTCCTCGTCGAAATGCGCGAGGCTACCGAGCATCCAGCGCACGGTGTTGCGCAGCTTGCGATATGTTTCGACCGTGGTCTTCAGGATTTCAGGGCCGATGCGCAGGTCGTCGGCATAGTCCGACGCACAGACCCACATGCGCAGGATATCGGCGCCGGATTGCTTGATGACGTCCTGCGGTGCCGTGACGTTGCCGAGCGATTTCGACATCTTGCGGCCGTCCTCGTCGAGCACGAAGCCATGGGTGAGCACCACGTCAAATGGCGCGCGCCCGCGTGTGCCACAGCTTTCCAAAAGCGATGAGTGGAACCAGCCGCGGTGCTGGTCGCTGCCTTCCAGATACATAACCGTGTCTTTGCCGCCGTCCACCTTACGCTTGATGCCGGCAAGCGTCGGGAAATGCTTCGGATCTTCCAGCACGAAGGCATGTGTGGAGCCTGAGTTCGAACCAGACATCAAGAATATCGTCGACTTTCTTCCAGCTATCGTTCGCAAGCTTGCCGAGGAAGCGCTCGCGCGCGCCCGGCTTGTACCAAGCATCAGCGCCCTCTTTCTCGAAGGCTTCAACGATACGCAACTCGACATCCGGGTCTTGCAGGATGTCGACCGAGCCGTCCGGCTTTTCCTTGACGAACACGGCAATCGGCACGCCCCAGGCGCGCTGGCGCGAGATCACCCAATCAGGACGGCTCTCGATCATCCCCGTGATGCGATTTTCGCCCGCGGCGGGCACCCAGCGCGTGACTTTGATGGCCGACAAGGCTCGATGACGCAGCGTGTCGTCTTTCTTCGCAATGTCCTTATCCATCGCGATGAACCACTGCGGCGTATTGCGGAAGATGACCGGCTTCTTCGAACGCCAGGAGTGCGGGTACTGATGCTTGAGGCGCCCGCGCGCGATGATCATGCCGGCTTCAATCAGGGCTTTGATCACCGCTTCGTTGGCGTCGCCCTTTTCACCCTTGTCGTTGATGACGCGCTTGCCGGTGAAGCCGGGCGCCTGTTCGGTGAAGGCGCCGTTTTCGTCGACGGTATAGGGGATCGCTGTTTCGATCTTTGCCGCATCGAGCAAAGATTTCTTGCTCATCCAGATTTCAAAATCGTCGCGGCCATGACCCGGCGCGGTATGCACAAAGCCCGTTCCGTCTTCATCGGTAACGTGATCGCCGTCAAGAAGCGGCACAATGAAATCGTATCCCCTGCCGCGAAGCGGATGCTTGAGTGTCATGTGGTCCAGCACTTTTGCCGGAGCGTCAGACACTCGTTCGAAAGCCGTGACTTTCGCGTGCTTGAATACTTCAGCGGAAAGCTTGTCCGCCAATATGAACTCGTTCCCAATCTTCGCCCAATTTTCGGGCGGGGCGTCGGTCACCCGATACAGGCCATAGCTGATCCTTGACGAAAACGACACCGCTCGATTGCCCGGCAGTGTCCATGGTGTCGTGGTCCAAATAACAACAGATGCGTTTTTTAGTTTCTGGATCATCGGTTTGCGAAACCGGAAACTTCACCCACACGGTATCGCTGGTGTAATCTTCGTACTCGACCTCCGCTTCTGCCAGCGCGGTCTTCTCCACGACGCTCCACATTACCGGCTTGGAGCCGCGGTACAAAAGCCCATTGGCCGCGAACTTCATCAGCTCGCGCGCGATCTGTGCCTCGGCGAAGAAATCCATCGTCGTGTAGGGATGCGCCCAGTCGCCCTCAACGCCGAGACGCTTGAATTCCTCGCGCTGCACGTTGAGCCAGTGCTCGGCATAGGCGCGGCATTCCTGCCGGAATGCGACCATCGCGGCGGGGTCGGAGAGGTTCGGCTTCGCTTTATTCTTGGAGCGGTAGTTCTCTTCCTCGATTTTCCACTCGATCGGCAGGCCGTGACAGTCCCAGCCCGGCACGTAATTGGAATCAAAGCCGAGCATCTGCTGGCTGCGCGTGACCACGTCCTTGAGGATCTTGTTGAGCGCGTGCCCGATATGGATGTTGCCGTTGGCGTAAGGCGGGCCATCGTGGAGGATAAATTTTTCGCGTCCCTTTGCAGCTTCCCGAAGCTGCCGGTAAAGGCCGGCTTTCTCCCAGCTCGCGAGAATTTTCGGCTCCTGCTGCGGCAAGCCGGCGCGCATCGGGAAATCCGTCTGCGGCAGGAAGAGTGTCTCGGAATAGTCGCGCTCGGGCTTCGACATGGCGGGGTATGTAGCAGGCCGACTGGTTAAATGTCACCCAACAGCGGGAATGCCTTACCGGCGCGCTTGAGCGCGTCGCGGGCCTGGGCCGCATCGGCCATCATGTGGCGCTTGAGGGCCTCGATCAATTCGAATTTTTGCTCGTGGCGGATCCAGCCGATGAAGGCGACATCGATTGTATGTCCGTACAGGTCGCCCTCAAACCCGAAGAGAAACACCTCGAGCAGCGGCGCACCATCATCGAACATCGGCCGGCGTCCGAAGCTTGCGACGCCATCATAACGCTTGCCTGAGATATCGACGCGCGCAGCATAGATGCCGTGCTTGAGGCCGCAGGACGG
Organism: uncultured Alphaproteobacteria bacterium; assembly: GCA_963743405.1. Lineage (GTDB taxonomy): Bacteria > Pseudomonadota > Alphaproteobacteria > Rhizobiales > Xanthobacteraceae > Pseudolabrys. Next base: position 284,293 of record CAVUPX010000002.1, read on the forward strand.
ATCGAGTCTCAGATTGGCGGTCGGAAAGCCGAGCTCGCGCCCGCGCTTGTCGCCATGGATGACTTCGCCCGACACAAACCAGGGCATGCCAAGAAGTTCGGCCGCCTCCACCACCCTGCCGGCAGCAAGCGCGGCTCGCACCGCGCCCGATGATACCGGCCTGCCTTCATCTTCAAGGGGCGGCACCACGTCCACCGCAAAACCAAGGCGCGCGCCTTGATCGGCCAAAAAGATTGGGGAGCCTGCGCGGTTCTTTCCAAAATGAAAATCAAAGCCGATTGCCGCGCCACCGATGCCGAGCACGCGTGCAAGAATGTTGGCGACAAAATCCTCCGCCGAGGTCGCCGCCAGCGCCGCGTCGAACTTCATCACGATGGTGCCATCCAGTCCGCTCGCAGCCAGCAGGCGCAGCTTGCCGCTTTCGCTGGAAAGCTGAAACAGCGACTCCTGCGGCCGCAGGAACAACCGTGGATGTGGTGTGAAGGTGAGGGCAGCCGCCTTGCGCCCCAAGGACTTTGCGCGCTTTAGGGCGGCCCCGATCACGGCGCGGTGGCCGCGATGCACGCCGTCGAAGTTCCCGATCGCCACCACGGCGCCAGCCAGCGGACCGCTGTCGATCCCCTGCGCGCCACCGTGCGCAACATGGAAGTTTTTCGCTGGCGCGTCGGACCTGCTCATCGGATTCCCGGGCGATTACATGAGATTGCGGTCAAGGACGTGCACATTTCATGCGAGGAACATTGGGGACGTGGGTACGGTTACCGCGCCGTTAACAAACTTTCAAATTAACGGGTTATTCAAGGGCCACTGTTATTTTTCGCCACCTTTTGGGGAGAGCCCAGTGCGGGCGGGATGCACCATGGCTGTCGATCTGTCCAAGCCGGTTCTGGTCGTGGACGACTACAACACGATGATTCGCATCATGCACAACCTGCTCAAACAGCTCGGTTTTGAGCAGGTGGACGACGCCAATGATGGCTCGACCGCACTCGCCAAATTGCGCAAACGCGACTACGGCCTGGTCATCTCAGACTGGAACATGGAGCCGATGACCGGCTTCTCCTTGCTGCAGGAAATGCGATCAGACCCCTCGCTCGCCGAAATTCCCTTTATTATGGTCACAGCGGAATCAAAGACCGAGAATGTGATCGCGGCAAAAAAAGCCGGCGTGTCGAACTATATCGTCAAACCGTTCAATGCGCAGACGCTCAAGAACAAGATCGACGCTGTGTTCGGCGAAGTCGAAGTCCCCGCGCCAGCGGCCTGAATATTACCACCGCAATTCCTGGATCACTGCTTTCGGCATACCACCGGCGGCGGCGAACGTCGCCGTCAGTGCGGCACTGTCGGGCCGCTCACGATGGCCAAGATCGTCAGCGTGGATGCCCGATGTCACGAACAGGAAGTCCACGCCTGCTGTGCGGGCGCCTTTGAGATCCGTCCGCACGGAATCGCCGACGGCCAGCACGCGGCCGGGCGCAATCTTGTGGCCGGCAGCTTCTTCTGCCTTCGCCAGCGCCAGATCGTAGATCGGCCGGTAGGGTTTGCCGGCATAAAGCACTTCACCGCCCATGCTCGCATAAAGATCGGCGATCGCACCCGCACAGTAGACAAGCGTCGGTCCGCGCTCGACCACGACATCCGGATTGCCGCACACCATGAACAGCTTTCGCTTCAACATCGCCTCGAGTCGCGGACGGTAGTCGTCCGGTGCTTCGGTCTCGTCGTCCTCCAGCCCTGAACAAACCACGTAATCCGCTTTTTCTGGCGGCGCGAATTGCACATCGAGCCCGCGGAAAATCGAGGCGTCGCGCTCGGGGCCGAGGTGATAGACCGTCTGGCCGCGTCGTGCCTCAATCACGCTGCGTGTCACATCGCCCGAAGAGACGATGGCGTCATAGGTCTCGCGTGGGACATGAAATTTTTCGAGCTGACGGGCGACAACGTCATTCGGACGTGGCGCGTTGGTGATAAGCACCACCACGCCGCCGCGGGCGCGCATGCGCATCAACGCGTCACAGGCGGGCGGAGTTGCCACGATTCCGTTGTGTATTACGCCCCAGACATCGCAAAGGAGCACATCGTAGTCGGGTGCAAGTTCCGCGAAACTGGAAATAAGTGGCGGCGAGGCAGAATTCATAAAAAATCGTCTCCGTCATTGCGCGGAATGAGCGAACCCGCAATGACGCAGCGAAGGTATCGCATCAATGGCCGAAGGGAAGACGTCAGCTTGCCGCCAGCAACGGGCTCGGTGCATCTTCCGTCCCTGGCTTTCCAGCCTCCGAGGTCGAGCCTTGGAGCGCCTCTGCCCGCACCGGCCGCGGCGGCGAGAACAGGAAGCCCTGGCCGAAACGGACGTCATAATCGAGGAGATCGACAACGGTCATTTCGTTCTCAATCCGCTCGGCAATCAGGTCGATGCCCGAACGCGCCAACAAGTCTGCAAGGTCTTCCGGGTCAATATCTCCGTGCACGCCAGGGACTTTGTTCAGCAATAGTTTGGCCGGGACTTTCAGGAAGCGGAATGAGCGGTCGGCGAGCTGGTTCGGCTCCATATGCAGGTCGGTGAGGTGGTCCATGGAAAACCGGAAGCCGCGTTGGGCAAGCGCCGCCAGACTTTCGTGCTCGATAGGACCAAACGAACGATAGGCCTCCTGGGTGAATTCAAACATCAGCGAAGACGCGAGTGCGCGATTGGCGTCCATGAAATCCAGGAATTGCTGGAACATCAGCGCATCGGTGAGGGTCGAAGCGCTGAGGTTGCAGAACAGACCGACGTCCCGGCTTTTCAATAGCAAACGGCGCGTCACCTGGACGCAGCGAAACACCGCGAGGTTATCGATCTTCGGCATCAGGCCGACGCTTTCGGCGACGTCGATAAAGTCGACAGCCGGAATGATTTCACCATCGTCCGTGCGCAAACGCGACATTGCTTCGTAGTAGCGGACCTTTCGCTGCGGAAGCGTGACGATGGGCTGCAAATAAAGGTCGATGCGGTTCCCGTCGGCAGCCTTGGAAATCAAGTCGGCAATACTTTCGCGCGAGAGACCGCGGAAACGTTCCATGCCGGCGACCGGGTTGTTTCCACTAACGGCTGGCGTGCCTTCCGCCGGCCGCGCGACGTCAAGCTTCGGCGCGCTGACTGGTGTGCGCACCGCCAAAGCACCTTGCTTCTGCAAGGCGGTCGCGTGGGCGGCAACAGTTTCGGCAATCTGCTTCACCAACCCGCCGAGCTCGCCAATCTCAGTGGCCAGAGGATCCGACGCCGGGCGCGCTCGATGGGCCGGCGATGCAATTTTGATTTCAGCTGCATTCAGGCGGCGCGAAATTTCCGCCACCTGCCGCGCGAGATCCGCGGTACCGCGCGAGAGATCGGCGATCTGATCGCCAAGATCGGTGCGGTCACGCAAGCGATTGCTAACCGTGTTAAACAGAGCCATGCCGGTAAGAGCTGCCAACGCGACAATTGCCGACGTGCTGGCCGCGACATTGAAGCCAAGATACAGCACCGCGCCGACCGAGGCGGCGATGAGCATGACGCAGACCGCAATAAAGATGGCACTGATGCGACGCATGCGCTTGTCCTGAGCCCTCCCCGCAGCCGGCGCAAAGCCGCCTGAGCGGCTGATTCGCGCGGCCGGACATTAATGTCCAATACGGCACGGCTCCGCGCAACTCGAACTCCTGCTATGGTAGGCCGAATTCGTCCGTTATTCGCAGGAACTTAAGGCCATTGTGGACCGCTAAGCCGATGCCGGCGTCCCGCCATTTTCCCGTCCTGGCCTGGATCGCCGCCGCCCCCGGGCGGGCTTTGGCGGCGATCCTGCTGCTTCACGCAGCCGTGTGGACGGCTTTGCCGACTCTCCTTTATCCCAATTTGCCGCTCGATCTGATCGAGGCGCTCACCTACGGGCGGGAATGGCAGCTGGGCTACGACAAGCTGCCGCCTTTGCCCTGGTGGCTGGTTGAAATCACCTACCGGCTGGCCGGTCACGACTTCGCCTATTACCTATTGGCGCAACTCGCCGTCGTCGCTGCGTTATGGCTGATCTGGCTGACTGCCCGGCCGCTGACCAGCCCCTTCGGCGCATTGGCCGCTGTTCTGATTGTCGACGGCCTGCATTTTTTCAACTACACGTCCGCGAAATTCAATCACGACGTGATCCAGTTGCCGTTTTGGGCCCTGGCCGGATTTGCATTCCATCGCGCATTGCGCGGTGGGGCGATCGCACACTGGCTATTGCTTGGCGTGGCGATTGGGATGTCGCTTTGGGCAAAATATTTTGTGCTGGTGCTCGCGGTCCCGCTCGCCCTGTTCGTCCTGTTCGACCGTGATGCGCGTAAAACACTCGCGACGCCCGGCCCCTACGTTGCGGCGGCCGTAGCGCTCGTCACGATGGCGCCGCATATCGTTTGGCTCGTCCAGAATGATTTCTTGCCCTTCACCTATGCCGAGCATCGGGCCCTGCCTTCGCGGGGATTGATCGACCATATTTGGCATCCGCTCCAGTTTGCGATCAGTCAGGCCTTTTTCCTCATTCCATCGCTGCTCATCGCACTGCCACTCCGGTTTCCGCGGCAAGGCACGGACGCACGGCCGGCAGCCGCATTCGACTTGCGCATCGTGGCCTGCCTCGCATTCGGGCCGATCGCGACAGTGCTGGCTCTGTCCGCGATCAGCGGCCGTGGGACTGTGGCGATGTGGGGCTATCCGTTGTGGCTGTTTCTCGGACTATGGCTGGTGCTGGCTGCGCGCCATGTTTTCGACGAAGCGCGGCTAACGCGCATGGTGTGCATTTGGGCCGCTGTGTTCGTTTGCCTCGCGCTGGCGTTCGTCGCGAATTACGGCGTGCTGCCAAATTATGATCACCGCTACCGGGCAGTTTTCTTCCCTGGCCGCGAATTAGGGCAGGAACTGTCGCGACGCTATCGCGCCGTAACGGGCCGTCCGATCGTCTACGTGATTGGGAGCATGTGGGATGGCGGCAACATTGCGCATTACTCGCCCGATCATCCGCGCGTGCTGATCGATGGCAAGCCCGACCGGGCGCCATGGATCGATCTTGCCGATCTGCGCACGAAAGGCGCACTGGTCGTATGGACCGTGGGCGATCTAACCGTCGTGCCGCCGGAATTGCGCTCCATTGCGGCAGACGCGGCCGTGCAGCCACCGTTCTTGCTGCGCTATTTGCGTGGAGATTCGAGCCTCAACGTTGGCTGGGCAATTCTCCAGCCAAGACCGTCCTATGCCTTCGCCCCGCCTAAGCCACGGCCTTGATGATGCGGGCAAGCTTGTCGAATATCTCGCCAATCTGATTTTCGGTCACAATCAACGGCGGACTGAGCGCCAAAGTATCGCCGACCGCGCGGAACATGACATCGTGTTCGAAGAAGCCCAGCTCCAACGCTTCCATGCCGCGCCTGCCGACACCGTCCGGCTTGCTGGCAAGGTCGATGCCGACCATCAGGCCGACCGGACGAATGTCGAGGACATTGGGCAAGCCTTTGAGCGCCATCGCGGCTTTTGCCCACGCAGCTTCCAGCTTGCGTGCCTGCTCGAACAGGCCTTCCTCGCGATATAAGTCGAGCGTGGCGAGACCGGCCGCACACGCGAGCGGATGGGCCGAGTAGGTATACCCGTGGAAAAGCTCGATGACATGCTCGGGCCCTTTCATGAAAGCGTCGTAGACGCCCTTTCGCACCAGTACACCACCCATCGGCACCGAGCCTGACGTGACGCCTTTTGCAAACGTGATCATGTCGGGGACGACCCCATAGCGTTCAGCTGCGAACGCATAACCCAGGCGGCCGAAGCCGGTGATCACTTCGTCGAAGATCAAAAGAATCCCGTGCTTGTCGCAGATGGCGCGCAGCCTCTCGAGATAGCCTTTGGGCGGCGCCAGCACCCCGGTCGATGCCGCTACAGGTTCAACGATCACTGCCGCGATCGTTGAAGCGTCGTGCAGCGCGACGAGACGATCGAGATCGTCGGCCAGATGCGCGCCCCATTCGGGCTCGCCAATCGTGAAGGCCTGCTTCTCGCGGTTGTAGGTCATCTGCAAATGATCGACGCCGGCGAACAGCGCGCCGAATTGCTTGCGGTTGTTGACGATGCCGCCAACGGCGATTCCGCCAAAGCCGACGCCGTGATAGCCGCGTTCGCGTCCGATGAGCCGTACACGCGAGCCGTTGCCACGCACCCCGTGATAGGCGAGTGCGATCTTGAGCGCCGTATCGACAGCCTCCGACCCCGAATTGCAGAAAAACACGTGGTCGAGATCGCCCGGCGCGAGTGCGGCCACGCGGCCGGCCAGCTCGAACGCCTTGGGATGGCTAAACTGGAAGGCGGGCGCGTAGTCGAGCGTCGCAGCTTCGCGCTGGATCGCTTCCACGATCGGGGCGCGGTTATGGCCGGCATTGGTGCACCAGAGCCCGGCAGAGCCGTCGATCAACCGGCGCCCGTCACTGGTGAGGTAGTGCATATCCTTGGCACCGACGACGAGCCGCGGCCTCTTCTTGAAGGCGCGGTTGGCCGTAAACGGCATCCAATAGGGTTCTAGATCGTTGGGGAGACCGATTTTTGCCTGAGCCTGGGCTTGTGCCATGACCTGCTACCGTTTGGGCCGCTCCACCCGGCTTTGTACCGGGCCTCCACGGCTTGTCCATTTTACACATAAAGACGTGGATGGTCGGGACAAGCCCGGTCATACCCGTTTACAGCGTTGCCGTAACGCGCGTGTCTGATATGTAGACCGCAAATGGCCGACAAGCCCAATAAGCCGCAAAAGCTCAAAGCCCGCCTCCCGCGCGGCCTCGCCGACCGCGGCCCGGCCGAGATCGCCGCCACCCGCCATATGGTGGAAGCGATCCGCGTGGTCTTCGAACGTTATGGCTTTGAGCCAGTCGAGACACCGGCAATCGAATACACCGACGCACTCGGCAAGTTCCTGCCCGACCAGGACCGGCCGAATGAGGGCGTATTCTCTTTCCAGGACGACGATGAGCAGTGGCTCTCGCTGCGCTACGACCTGACTGCACCGCTCGCGCGTTACGTCGCGGAGAATTACCAAAACTTGCCACTCCCGTACCGCTCATATCGTTACGGCTGGGTGTTCCGCAACGAGAAGCCAGGACCGGGACGCTTCCGCCAGTTCATGCAATTCGATGCGGACACGGTCGGCGCCGCGTCGCTGGCCGCCGATGCCGAGATGTGCATGCTCGCGGCCGACACGATGGAAGCGCTCGGCATCCCGCGCGGCCAATATGTGGTGAAGGTGAATAACCGCAAAATTCTGGATGGCGCGATGGCCGCGCTCCAAATTCCTGCGGAGAAACATCTCACGACGATGCGCGCAATCGACAAGCTCGATCGGCTTGGCATCGATGGCGTAAGAATGTTGCTGGGTAAAGGACGCAAGGACGAAAGTGGCGATTTCACCAAAGGTGCCGACCTAACAGACCCTCAGATTGCGGGTGTCGTCGCAGCCATTACCGGGAAAGGCGACGCGTCGAGTTCAATGCCAACCATCGCAGGCGAACAAGAACTTGCCGAAATCGCTGCATTGGTGAACGCGGCCGGATACGGTGACCGAGTCCGCATCGACAAAACGGTCGTTCGCGGACTCGAGTACTACACAGGTCCCGTCTTTGAAGTTGAACTCACCTTCGAGATCAAAGATGAGAAAGGCCGGCCAGTGCGTTTCGGCTCGGTTGGCGGCGGCGGACGTTATGACGGACTGGTGTCGCGTTTCCGCGGCGAACCGGTTCCCGCCACGGGCTTTTCCATCGGCGTCTCGCGTTTGCAAGCGGCGCTGACCGCGCTCGGCAAGCTCGGAGAGAAACCAGCTGCCGGTCCTGTCGTTGTGACGGTGTTCGATCGCGACCGCATCGCCGACTATCAGCGCATGGTGGCGGCACTGCGCGCGGCCAACATCCGCGCCGAGCTGTATCTCGGCAACCCAAAGAACAACATCGGCACACAGCTCAAATATGCGGACAAACGCGGCTCTCCTTGCGCCATCATCCAGGGTGGCGACGAAAAAGCGCGCGGCGAGGTCCAGATCAAGGATCTGATCCTCGGCGCGGCGCTCGCCGGAACCAAGGACCGCGAGGAATATTTGAAGAAACAGGCCGAGGCCCAGTTCGCGGCCAAGGAAAATGCACTGGTCGAGGCCGTGCGTACGCTGCTCGCCCGGCATAAGTTGGCCTAGCGCGAACGGAAATATTGGCGCGTCCCTTGCATCCAACAGGGTGCCATTGAGGACGGTGAAATTATGCGCCTCCTGACCGTACGCCACGCGACCACCTATCGTTACGGGCGGCTGGTGACCTTTGGCCAGCACAGGCTGATGCTGCGCCCGCGCGACAGCCACGACCTCCGGCTGGTCGGCGCGGAACTGACTTTATCGCCGCCCGGCAACGTACGTTGGATGCACGACGTGTTCGGCAATTCGGTCGCGCTGGTGGATTTCCAGGCGGCCGGCGACACGCTCACAATCGCCAGCACGCTGCGCATCGAGCGCTATGGCGCTGAAGGTCTGCAATTCCCAATCGCTCCGGAGGCGGAGTTTTATCCATTCATCTATTCAAGCAGCGACCGGGTCGATCTTGGCCGCCTCCTCGAACAGCATTATCCCGACCCCGATAACACGTTGGCGCGCTGGGCCGACAGCTTCGTCACCAGCCGGCCAATGCCGACGCGGCAATTGCTTGCCAATATGAATGCCGCGCTCAAGCCGGTGATTACCTATTCCGAGCGCCACGAGCAGGGCACGCAATCGCCGACCGAAACCTTGCAGACCAAGAGCGGCGCCTGTCGTGACTTTGCCATGGTCCTCATCGAGGCGGCCCGATACCTCGGCTTCGGCGCGCGTTTCGTCAGCGGCTATCTCTACGATCCCGCACTCGATCGCGCCGACAAGGAAGGCCAAGCGGCCACCCATGCATGGGCGGAAGTCTATCTTCCGGGCGCTGGCTGGATCGAATACGACCCGACCGACGTGCTTATCGCGGGAGAAAATCTGATCCGGGTCGCGGTGACCAGAGACCCGTCGCAGGCAATTCCAATAACCGGAAGCTACAGCGGCAGCCCCGCTGATTTTCTCGGCATGTCGGTTGAAGTAACGGTGACTGCTCAGACCTAACCGCAACTCACGGATCAAACGGTGACGATGTCCCCGTCCACCCGGTACCCGTCGTATGCGTCGAGGCTGTAGCCGAGCATTTGTTCGACAGCATCGAAGCTGTCGATGATCGACATGTAGTCGACAACCTTTTCATCGCGGAACTGGATGAAATGCGCGATGCGGTAACTGATGGCGCGGCCACCCGCGCGCTTGGTCGCCGTAAGCCGGCCGAGCACAGCGGCCCGATCGCCATCGACAAGCATTGTCTTGGCGACGAAGCGGCGACCCGACAACAAGGTCGGGATCTCCCGCACCAGCAGTTTTATCACCACGTCCTTGCCGACGCGCCGGCCACAAAAAGGCAGGATGTCGACCGGACCGCTGATGGTCCAGACCACATCTTCGTCAAGGAAGGTGGCGAGCGCATCCATGTCACGGATCGACAGGGCGTGGTAAAACGCCTCAACGACCGCTCGCGGGACTGGACTGCTCATTGGCTTCGCCTCTAGCGACAGTGAAGCGCGGTTGTATTGAAATTCCCTTACCCGTATCGCGACAGGCCGTGAGAACCCTGTAAATCGGGCCGTCTTTGCTTGCTGCTGCGCGAGGCAGCACAAAATTTGTTAACGACGACAAACATTTGACGGCCCTGCCCGTTAAGGCCAGCGGGCAAAGATCGTCGAATCCTTAAGAACGCCATGCTAAATGGCCCCGCACAAACCCAGAATTTTCGGCTGTTTGAGACACGGATGAACGCGAGCGCACCAACGCAAGGTAAGGACACACGGGCGGAAACGCTCGTCGCGTCCTATGAGCGGGCCGGTTACGCCCGTGTTGCGCCCGCAATGCTGCAACCTGCTGAGCCCTTCCTCGATCTCTCGGGCGAAGAAATCCGCAGGCGAATGTATCTAACGACCGCGCCGGACGGCGACGAATTCTGCCTGCGCCCCGACCTCACAATTCCTGTCTCGCGCGACTACCTTGTCTCGCCGCGCAGCGGAAAGGCGACAGGCTACTGCTATCTCGGACCCGTCTTCCGGCACCGCAGCGACGCGCCGGCGGAATTCCTGCAAGCCGGTATTGAATCTTTTGGACGGTCGGACAAAGCGGCAGCCGATGCCGAGATGCTGTCGCTCGGCCTGGAAGCAACGGCACACTATGGCGTCGTTGCGCCCGACATCCAGATCGGCGACGTCGCTTTGTTCGCAAGTCTCGTCGCCGGGCTCGATCTGCCTCCGGCCTGGAAGCGCCGCCTGATCAAGGATTTCAACCGCAAGACCAATCTTGCGCAGGACCTCGACCGGCTCATGCTCGGCGGCAACAACGCGCGTCCCGAATATCAGGGCGTGCTGGCGGCCCTCGCCGGCTCCGACCCGAAGGCCGCGCATGCCCTCGTTACCGACTTGCTGTCGATTGCTGGCATCAACGCCGTCGGCGGACGTTCGGTTGGCGAGATCGCCGATCGCTTCCTTGAACAATCCGCACTTGGCGCCAGCGCCAAGCTGCCACGCGACGTGCGTGGACTGATCGAGCGTTTCCTCGCCATTCAAGGCGATCCCGACGAAGCGGCGGCGGCGCTCCGTGCTCTTGCGAGCGAAGCCAAGATGACTCCTGCGCTGGCGCCCGCACTCGACCATTTCGAGAGTCGCACGGGGTTCCTGGAAGCGCGCGGAGTCGACGTGAAACGCATACGCTTCTCAACCGCCTTCGGACGCGGCTTCGACTATTACACCGGCCTGGTCTTTGAACTCACGGATCCCACGCGCACCGGTGATCCGTTGGTCGCCGGCGGCCGCTACGACGAATTGCTTGTTCGGCTCGGTTCGGCTCAACCGATCCCGGCCGTTGGTTTCGCGGTGTGGATCGAACGGCTGGCTGTCTACGGAGGCGGATCATGACCACGCCTTTGGTACTCGCCGTGCCGGCCAAGGGCCGCCTGCAGCAGAACGCGGAGGCGTTTTTCGCGCGCGCCGGGCTAACGCTGATCAAGCCACGCGGCGCGCGCGACTATCGCGGCGCAATTGCCGGGCTGGACGGAGTCGAGATCGCATACCTGTCTGCGTCTGAAATCACGAGCCAGCTCGCGGCGGGCGCCGTGCATCTCGGTGTGACTGGCGAAGACCTGGTTCGTGAGATGATCCCGGACGCAGACAAACGCGTCGTGCTGATCGAGGGCCTCGGTTTCGGCTTCGCCAACGTCGTTGTGGCTGTGCCGCAGGCTTGGATCGACGTTCGCACCATGGCGGACATCGATGATGTCGCAACAGGGTTCCGCCAGCACCACGACCGCAAAATGCGGGTGGCAACGAAATATATGAACCTCACGCGCGACTTTTTCTCGGCGCACGGTGTCATCGACTATCGCATCGTTGAAAGTTCGGGCGCGACCGAAGGTGCGCCTGCGGCCGGCACCGCCGAAATGATCGTCGACATCACGACGACTGGCACGACACTCGCTGCCAACGGCCTGAAAGTCATTGAGGATGGCACCATCCTGCGATCGCAGGCGAACCTCGTGGCGTCCCGTAGCGCGGCTTGGAAGAAGAATGAGCGGGATCTTGCCCGCGTTATCCTCGACAGGGTCGCGGCGCAGGCGCGCGCCCGCGCGTTTCGCGAGGTAAGGGCACGCTTTTCCGCCGGCACCGATATGCTGGTCGAAAATGCCAAGAGGAAATTCAATATCGAGACTCCGTTCGGCGGGCCCAGCTCATCGGGGATGCTGATCCTGCACTGTCCGCCCGATCAGGTGTATGCGCTCACAAGCTTCCTGCGCGAAAATGGCGCCGAGGCGGTTGCGGTCGCCGATCTCGACTATGTGTTCTCGCGCGACAATCCTCTGTATGCCAAGCTCGAAGCTGGCCTGACCGCTTAGCCGTTACTCGACCTTGATGTTGGCGGCCTTGATCATCGGCCACCATTTTTTCACTTCGGCTTGCTGATATGCACCAAGCGCTTCCGGCGTTTGCTTTTCGCGTGGCGGAATGTCGAGACCTGCCTCCTCCATGCGCTTGCGTACCGCGGGGTCGGCAAGCGCCTCGACGATCGCGGCGTTGAGCTTGGCGACGACGTCTTTTGGCGTTCCTTTAGGAACCCAGACGCCGGACCATAATTCGACGTGAAAACCCGGAAGACCGGATTCGTCGACGGTCGGAATATCTGGAGCCGCCGCAAGTCGTTTGTCGGAGGTCACCGCATAAGCGCGGATTTTGCCGGCCTTTACCTGTGCCAATGAATTGGAGGCCTGGTCGACAATCAGATCAATCTGTCCTGCAACAAGATCGAGCAAAGCAGGGCCAGTGCCCCGATAAGGGACAAATTGCAATTTTGCGTCGATAAGTTGCCCGAAATAAACGCCGGAGAAATGTGCACCAGACCCAACACCGGCCGTTCCTGCCGTCGTCTTGCCGTCCTGCGCTTTGATCCAGGGGATCAATTCCTTCAAATTTTTCGCCGGGATGCCGTTTTTCGAAACGATCATCATTGGATTGCTTGCGATCAGCGCAACGGGCTCAAGATCCTTCACCAAATCAAAATTCAAAGGATAGATGGCACCGTTGATCACATGCGTTCCAAGATGGCCAATGCTGAGCGTGTATCCGTCAGGAGCCGCGTGCACCGCACGGCCAACGCCGATCGTCCCGCCCGCGCCGGTTACGTCTTCGACAATGATCGGCTGCCCGAGAGACTGACGCATGCGGTCACCGAGAATGCGCGCCAACGCGTCTGTTGGGCCGCCGGCTGCGAAGGGAACGATGATGGTGATCGGCCTCGAGGGGTAGTTTTCGGCTCGGGCTGCCGCGATTCCAGCCAGCGCGAAGGCCACAGCGGCAAAGATCAGTTTTTTCATTGAATCCTCCCGGTGGCGCTTTTAAACGCCTTGGAAAAAATCATCCGCTCACAACGACGCAAAATCAATCGGCTTGTGCCGATCGAGCGTGCGGCGCATCGGCGGCAAAGGATATTTCAAGCCACTTGCGCAATTGAACAGCACGACCTGGTCCGTGCGTTTGACGCGGCCGTCTGCAAGACTTTGCTTGTAAGCTGCGTAAGTCGCGGCGCCTTCCGGGCACAGCAAAAAACCCTCCTCCCGCGCCATTTCATCAAGTGCAGCACTGATCGCGTCGTCGGGTACCGCGATTGCGAAGCCGCCGCTTTCACGCACAGCGCGGAGAATAAGAAAGTCGCCAATGGCCTGCGGCACACGAATGCCGGAGGCAATGGTATGGGCGTTTTCCCAGCGGGGTGCGTGCTCTTCACCGGCGTCGAAGGCCTTCACCATCGGTGCACAACCGGCAGCTTGCACAGCGATCATGCGCGGGCGCTTCTTGCCGATAAATCCGATCGTTTCGAGTTCGGCGAATGCTTTCCACATGCCGATTAATCCCGTACCGCCACCGGTCGGATAAAAGATGACGTCCGGCACTTGCCAGCCGAGCTGTTCGGCAAGCTCCAGGCCCATGGTTTTCTTGCCCTCGATCCGATACGGCTCCTTCAGCGTCGAAGTATCGAACCAGCCCACCTTGGCTTTGCCTTCACCGACGATCTTCCCGCAATCGTCAATCAGGCCATTAACGCGATATACGGTCGCGCCTTGCAGCGCGATTTCGCTGACATTCACTTCCGGCGTATCTTCCGGACAAAAGATCGTGGTTTTGATCCCGGCGCGCGAAGCGTAGGCGGCGAGCGCCGCGCCGGCGTTGCCGTTCGTTGGCATTGCCATGTGCTTGATGCCGAGCGCCTTGGCCATCGACACTGCCATCACCAGGCCGCGCGCCTTGAACGAGCCGGTCGGAAGGCGTCCTTCGTCCTTCACCAGGATGTCACCGCCGCCGAGAGTTCGCGACAGCCGCGGCATTCGCACGATCGGCGTCATCACTTCGCCCAAGCTGACGATGTCCTCAGCTTTGCGAACCGGCAGCAATTCGCGGTAACGCCAAAGATCGGGCGACCGCGCGGCAAGCGTCTCTTTGCTCAGCGCCTTGCGGACACTTGCCAGATCGTAACGCACCAACAACGGTTTGCCGGCGCGCGACAGGTTGTGCACCTGGTCGGGCTCGTAGCGCTCGCCGGTCATCGCACACTCAAGGTGCGTGACGAAACTCGGAAGCCTGGCTGTCAAATTGTCGTCGTGCTGCATGGTCAAGCCCAGTTCAGTGCACAGGCAATCGTCAATCGGCATCGCGGCGCGGCCCGCGCGCCCGGAACACCACGAAGTGGGAGAGTGAGAAGTTGACGGCAAAGCTTACCAGGATCGATGTCAGCTTGGCCGGCAGCACGGGCACAAAATAGGAAAGTGCGACCAGCGTCGCGGTGCTTGCAACCATGCCGGCAACCCCGGAAGCCGCGAATGCTGCGTAGTCGCGCCATCGCAGGATTCGTCCCGACTCCGGACCGAATGTGAAGAGAGAGTTCATTGCGTATGAGAAACTCACCGCCACAAGCCATGCCACGACATTGGCGGGCACCAAAGGCCAATGCAAAAAAGTGGCGGCCGTCCAAAAAATGCTAAAATCGACGGCCGTATTAAAAACGCCGACCAGCGCAAAGCTTGCGGCCTTGAGCGCGATGGCGCGCTCATGCCAAGCCGTTGTGAGACGGTCGAGGATACTCTGGAGGGGCGCCGGGATCATCGTCCCCTTTCGATTAGCACGGCAAACCAAGCCTCGGTAGGCCGGGGCGCGACAGCGACGCTCCGGTGCGGTATAGATCGCCGACAACACGGAAGCGACAGGTTACCAAACATGGCGGTGAAACCAACCAAAGCAGGGCTCCGCACACGATCATCGTCGTCTGCGCCGACAATGTCGATTGTCGTGCCGCTGTTCAATGAAGCCAAGGGGCTGCCAGGGTTGCATGAGCGCATCGCCGAGGTCGCGCGTTACCTGGAGAACAAACGCGAACTGACCGTTGAAGTCGTCTACGTCGATGACGGCAGCAGCGACGGCACCAGTGACGTTGCCAAATCCTTGCCAGCCATACCGGTCGACATCCAGGTCGTCACGCTGTCGCGCAACTTCGGAAAGGAAGCAGCGCTTCTGGCCGGTCTTGACCATGCTCGTCACGGCGCCGTGCTGTTCATGGACGGCGATGGTCAACATCCGCCGACTCTGATCGAAACTTTGGTCGCGCGCTGGCTCGATGACGGCTACGACGTCGTTTACACCGCAAAGGCGCATCGTGAGAACGAGACCTGGGCGCGCCGGACGGGCGTCAGGTGGTTTTACGCACTGCTCAACTGGGGATCGCGCCACAAAATTCCGGAAGATGCCGGTGACTTCCGCCTGCTGTCGGCGCGCGCTGCGGCAGCGTTGCGGCAAATGCCGGAACGCAACCGCTTTTTCAAAGGTTTGTCGAGCTGGATCGGCTTTCGCCAGGTGCGCGTCGACTACGAGCCGGCATTGCGCCAACATGGCGCAACCACCTGGAGTATTTGGAGCCTCGTTGGCCTGTCGATCGAAGGGCTCACATCGTTCTCGGTGGCACCACTGCGCGTTGCCAGCTTGCTCGGTGTGCTGCTCGCCGTAACCGCGCTCTTCTTCGGCAGCTGGATCGTGCTTCAGACGCTCCTGTACGGCCAGGACGTGCCGGGCTATCCCTCGCTGGTGGTCAGCGTCATGGTCATTGGCGGCGTGCAGCTCATTCTCATCGGTGTACTGGGCGAATATATCGGCAAGTTGCTGTCCGAAAGCAAAGCACGGCCGGTCTATTTCGTCGCCGAGCACAGCGTGAAGCGCGCGAGTGGATCGGCCAAAACGCGGCCGATCACGTCTCGCGCAGCCGAATAAGCACAGTCACATGCAAACGGCTCGTCGCCGTATATGGATGTGCGCAGACGACTATGGGATTTCTCCAGGCGTCAACGCCGCGATTCGCGAATTGATCTTGCGTGGACGTATCAACGCCACTTCGGTCATGGTGGCGGCGCCGCATTTCAATCGTGATGAAGTAGCCGCGCTCGATGTGCTCAATTCAGGCGAAAAGCGCGCCGCGATCGGTTTGCATGTCACGTTGACGGCACCGTTCAAGCCGATCAGCGCGGATTTTACGCCGCTGCGGCATGGTCATTTTTTGCCTCTCAACAACGTGCTGCGGACAGCGGTCGCCCGCCGCTTGCAACCGGAACAACTCGAGATCGAGATCGCGACACAGCTTCGAACTTTCATCGATGCCTTTGGGCGGCCTCCCGATTTTCTCGATGGTCACCAGCACGTCCAGCTGTTCCCGCAGGTTCGTGACGCCTTTCTTAAAGTTGCCTCAGAAGGTGCGCCCCGTGCGTGGGTGCGGCAATGCGGCCGCGCGCGCCTGGTGCGCCGCCTGCACGACCGCAAGGCGCTAACGCTCGACCTTTTGAGTCTGGGCTTTCGTGGCAAGGCCAAACGACTGGGAGTGACGGTCAACCCTGCTTTTGCCGGGACATATGCTTTCAACGCGAAGGCCAAATTCGACAAGATTTTCCCGCGTTTCTTGTCTGGCCTGCCCGATGGCGGCCTGATCATGTGTCATCCGGGCTTCGTCGACTCAGATCTCGTGGCGCTCAACTCGCTCACGACGCTCCGCGAGCAAGAATTCGCTTTTTTTAATTCCGATGCTTTTCCGAAAGTACTGGCCGACCACGGTATGGCGCTGGTGCGGGCAGATTTTCGCGACAGCGCCTGATCTGCTTACAACACGACGACTTTGGTGCCGACCTTCACGCGATCATACAGATCGATCACGTCGACATTGCGCATGCGAATGCAGCCCGAAGACACGTTGTGGCCGATTGTCCATGGCTCGTTCGAACCATGGATTCGGTAGAGCGTCGATCCAAGGTACATTGCACGCGCTCCGAGCGGATTGTTCGGACCGCCGGCGACAAAATGCGGCAGGTACGGTTGCCGCTTCACCATTTCATCGGGCGGCACCCAATCCGGCCATTCCTTCTTACCCGAGATAGAGTGCTGGCCTGACCAAGTAAATCCAGGGCGGCCAACGCCAATGCCATAGCGCATTGCCCTTCCCTCACCCTCGACCAAATAGAGGAAATGGTTCGGCGTATCGATAACGATCGTGCCCGGCGCTTCCTTACCCTCATACGCAACCTCCTGACGCAGGTAGCGCGGGTCCATACGGCCGTCCGACATCTGCGGCTGCTCGAGCCTGGGATCGACCGGCGATGAGTTCGCGTAAGTATTGGCTGGTGGCGGGCCATACCATTGCTGCGATCCACGCCGGGGCTGCTGCGACGAATCGCCGAAGAGGAACTCGATGAAGCCCCCACCGTAGTTGGATTGTGGTTGCGCCGCGGCGACCACCATTTGCGGTGTCTGCGGCAGCGGCTCGGGCGACGTGAGAGACAACGGCTCCGCCGCCGCAAAACTGGACCAACAAACAACCGCGAGCCCTAGCACGCACGAATGCCGCATTGGTGCACCTTACAAGTTCGACTATTTCACCCGTATCCTGAGTTAAAAGCCAAACGCACACCGAATGGTAAATCGCCGTAAACCACGATCTGACATGGTAAACGAGCGGTTTCCATCGGGGTCTCCGCGCGTTTCTCGTGTGCATGCAACGCAGCGTTAAACCTGCCTCGCTAAGAACATTTACCGGCATGCGTGGGACCAGAAACGTGCAGCGCAAGGTATTTCGTATCGAGCAGATGGTCAGGGGTGGTCGTGACACCTACCGTGCTGCGCACCATTTTGCCGGAGAGCCAAGCCGGTCGGCCGACTCTGGTCCGTCGAAAGAGCGTCCGCTCACCGCCATCCAAGACGACATCGCCCGCATCAGGCGCGAGCTGTCGTTGCTTATCAACGATGGCAATGATCGCCGCATGGCACGCGCGGCCGGCGAACTCGCTGCGGCGGTCGAAGGCATGGAAACGGCCACGCAAAAGATTCTGACATCGACCGAAGTCGTCGACGACTGCGCGCGGATCCTCGCCTCGGCGTTGACCGACGACTATCACCATGGGCTGACACAGGACGTGCAGGACCATGTCGTTCGCATCTACGAAGCGTGTAATTTTCAGGATCTGTCAGGTCAGCGCATCGGCAAAGTGATCGAGATGTTGATGATGCTCGAAGAGCGGCTGGTGGCCACGATAGAACGCTACAACAACACCGGCGAACCGGCACAGACGCCCTCACCCAACAACAACCTCATCAACGGTCCTAGGCTCGATGGCGCCAGCGGCCACGCAAGCCAGCAGGACATCGATGCAATGTTCGCTTAATTCGGCCGGCGGATTGCGATAAAGCAGATCAGTGCGACTGTTGCAAAACCGGCGGCTAGCGCCAACGCCGCCGAGTCAGACGTGCGTTCGATGACAAACGCCATCACCAACGGCGCAGCTGACTGAACCAACAGAAACGGCCCGGCGAGCCGGCCGATCAAGTGGCCGTAGCTGGATGCTCCAAAAAGCGCCAGCGGTACGGCGCCGCGCGTAATCGTGACCAGCCCGTTAGCGCCGCCAAACATCAGCGCGAAGGCGGCCGCAGTCCCGATAGACACGCCCAAAAACGCAAGCATGACGAAAGCGCACAACAAGCTGCTGAGTGCAAACCGAGCCACCCATAACGGATGGAGATTGCGGCCGAAGGCGAATTCGATCAGCCGCGCGCCAACTTGTGCGGGCCCAAACAAAGCGCCTATCCAGACGACGGTGCCCGCATCAATTCCGGTGCGCGCAAAAATAGCCAGCAGATGCGCCGAAAGTCCGGATGGAACGAACGCATATGACGCGAATGCCGACGCCACCAGGATAAACGGCAATCCATAGGGCGGGAGGACTTTGACCGGCGCAGCGGAGCCGCTTTGTACTGGCACGTTGGCTTCGTGACGGCTGCGAGGAAGCGCGGCGGCATGCAATGGAGCGGCAATGCAGACGAGAAGCGCCGCGTATATGAGATAGGTGCCCTGCCAGCCCACGCGGTCGATTAAATAGTGTGTTGCAGGCCAGCTGACTGTCGAAGCAAAACCGCCAGCCAATGTCAGCGCGGTGATCGGTCTTCGCGCGCCAATGCCGAATATCCGCCCAAGCGTGGCGAAAGCTGAATCGTAAAGATTCGCCGCCATCGCAATGCCGAGCATCATCCAGACAGCGTAATAAGCAATTGGGTGCGCGGCATACACGATAAGAAACAGACCGAGCCCGCCGATCAGTGAGCCGATGGTCATCACGACGTGGCCGCCGAAGCGATCGATCGAACGACCGACAAATGGCGAGCCAAGCCCCGCGATCAAAAGACCGACGGAAAAACCTCCCATGGTGAATGAGATTGACCAATGGCGCTCTGCTGCGACCAACGGCACCATCAACACTGGCGTGTAAAAGATGGTGCCCCAAGACAGAATTTGGGTAACGCCAAGCACCGGGACGGCACGCCAAGGCCCATGGATGAAGTCGCGCAGGTCGGTCATGAGGCAGCCAGTGGAGACGCCGATTTGTCTACCTCTAGCACGCCAAAGCGTCTGCGCTCATGCGTGCTGAGAGCAGCGGGTCTTCACTGTGCGGGCTTTGGCGGTGGCGGCGCGGTTCGTGGCTTCGGTTTTGGTTTGGCGGCTGACCGCTTGGCGCCTTCTCCGCCGCACCGGACGTAGACCATCGTGCCGTAGCGGCCCTGCACTTCGGAATCCACCCAGCGCAAAATCATGATGCGGCCATCGAAGGTGAGCACCTCCCGATCCTGTGCACCACCAGGTTCGCTATCGGCCGGGCCGATAAATGTTTTCCCGCCGGGCGCACCCTTAAGGCGCAGTTCTGTCGGCGTTGCCTCATCGGCAAGATGCATCATCACTCCGCCATTGGGGCCGAGCACGATGACATAGGGCTGCTTGCAGCCACCTGCGGCCGCTTGCTCGGTGCGCGCGCGGTCCTCGTCCTTGTGATAGGCCGCAAGCCCCCAACGTCCGACGATATCCTGTGGCGGGAAAGCCGGAGGCAGCGTCGGCACGACCGCCGGCGCAGCGGGCTGGTCGAGTTGCGGCCCGGTCGCGCAGCCCGAAAGCCCAAGCGCGAAAACAGTGAGGACCATGGCCGTCGACAGTGTGGGGCGATTTGGGTGGCTCATTCCGGCTCCTTGCGCGGTAGCACCGCGACTTTGGAGGGCATCCGCGAACAGCGCAAGCGGGGTTTGGCTGAAGGTCTCCTGATTTGACCGCCGCTTTACCTTGACACCCCGACGCGGAGGCAATATTTCCCGGTCAGCGATTGGCACTCCTTCGCCGTGAGTGCTAAATAGCTGAAAAGCTTATACTTTCCGTTTCACAAGACGCGCATTAGCGCCAAGAGGGAGCCCATGGCCAATACCAAGTTTCGTCCTCTGCATGACCGGGTCGTCGTGCGCCGTATCACTGCCGAAGAGAAGACCAAAGGCGGCATCATCATTCCCGACACCGCCCAGGAGAAGCCCCAGGAAGGGCAAGTGATTGCTGTCGGTCCCGGCAGCCGCGACGAGGCCGGGAAGCTTATTCCGGTCGACATCAAGTCCGGCGATCGGGTGCTGTTCGGCAAGTGGTCGGGCACCGAAGTCAAATTGGACGGCGAAGAACTCCTGATCATGAAGGAGTCCGACATCATGGGCGTGATCGCCTGACATCTCATCAAAATTCAATGGAGTAATTTGAAATGGCTGCCAAAGACGTAAAATTTTCAGGCGATGCCCGCGACCGCATGCTTCGTGGCGTCGACATTCTTGCAAATGCCGTGAAGGTGACGCTCGGCCCGAAAGGCCGCAACGTCGTGCTCGATAAATCTTTCGGCGCTCCGCGCATCACCAAGGACGGCGTGACGGTCGCGAAGGAGATCGAGCTTGAAGACAAGTTCGAGAACATGGGCGCGCAGATGGTGCGCGAAGTCGCCCAAAAAACGAATGACCTCGCGGGCGATGGCACCACCACTGCCACCGTGCTCGCGCAAGCGATCGTGAAGGAAGGTGCAAAGTCCGTTGCTGCCGGCATGAACCCGATGGACCTCAAGCGTGGCATCGACATTGCGGTTGTCGCGGTGGTCAAGGACATCGAGAAGCGCGCCAAGAAGGTGAGCTCCTCGGCGGAGGTTGCTCAAGTCGGCACGGTGTCGGCGAATGGTGACTCCAATATCGGCAGCATGATCGCCAAGGCAATGCAGAAGGTCGGTAACGAGGGCGTCATCACCGTCGAAGAAGCCAAGGCGATGGAGACCGAGGTCGAGATCGTCGAAGGCATGCAGTTCGACCGCGGGTACATCTCGCCGTATTTCATCACCAATGCAGAGAAGATGCTCGCTGAACTCGAAGATGCATACATCCTTCTGCACGAAAAGAAACTCTCGGGCCTGCAGTCGATGCTACCGGTCCTGGAAGCGGTCGTGCAGTCGGGCAAGCCACTGATCATCATTGCCGAGGATGTCGAGGGAGAAGCGATTGCCACGTTGGTGGTCAACAAGCTCCGCGGCGGCCTGAAAGTCGCGGCAGTGAAGGCTCCCGGCTTCGGCGATCGCCGAAAGGCCATGCTCGAGGACATTGCTATCCTCACCGGTGGCCAGCTGATCTCCGAAGATCTCGGCATCAAGCTCGAGAACGTCACCACGGCCATGCTCGGCCGCGCGAAGAAAGTCATCATCGAAAAAGAAAAGACGACCATCGTGCACGGCGCCGGCAAAAAGCCGGACATCGAGGCGCGGGTGCAGCAGATCAAGGCGCAGATCGAGGAAACGACCTCCGATTATGACCGCGAAAAGCTGCAGGAACGGCTGGCGAAGCTCGCCGGCGGGGTCGCTGTGATCCGTGTTGGCGGCGCCACAGAAGTAGAAGTGAAAGAAAAGAAGGATCGCGTCGAGGACGCCCTCAACGCAACCCGCGCCGCGGTCGAAGAGGGCATCGTCCCGGGCGGTGGCGTTGCGTTGCTGCGCGCCAAGAAGGCGGTTGGTCGCATCCATGACGAGAATCCGGATGTACAGGCCGGCATCA
This sequence comes from uncultured Alphaproteobacteria bacterium, assembly GCA_963743405.1. Classification (GTDB taxonomy): domain Bacteria; phylum Pseudomonadota; class Alphaproteobacteria; order Rhizobiales; family Xanthobacteraceae; genus Pseudolabrys. The sequence continues at coordinate 306,350 of CAVUPX010000002.1, forward strand.
ACATCGTGCTCAAGGCACTCGAAGCACCGATCCGCCAGATCGCGGAAAATGCCGGTGTGGAAGGCTCGATTGTCGTCGGCAAGATTATGGACGAGAAATCGGAAACCTACGGCTTCGACGCCCAGACCGAGAAATATGTCGATATGGTCGAGGCGGGTATCATTGACCCCGCCAAAGTCGTGCGCACGGCCCTGCAAGACGCTGGCTCGGTTGCCGGCCTGCTTGTGACCACCGAGGCGATGGTTGCCGAGCTTCCGAAGGAACCGGCGCCGGCAATGCCGCCAGGCGGCGGAATGGGTGGCGGAATGGGCTTCTAAGCCCTCGCACCCCGAAAATACGAAAGGGCGCGGCAAAGGCCGCGCCCTTTTCATTTTTCGTACCCCCGTAAGGTCAGTGATCGCTGAGCCGGAATTTCAGCGTTTGGGCGCCCTCCAGTACAACCCCGTCGCCTTGCCGGCGCCAACCAGTGACCTGATTAAGCGTGGCGAGCATTTCTTCATCGGCCTGCATGCGTTCGGGTGTGCATTGCCCGGCGCTCATCATCTCAGGCATGCCATCCGGCAGTGGACCTGCCTCGACCTTGATTGTCGTGTCCGAAACCTCGATATGCGCCGGCACGGTTCGGCACCACAGATCAATTCGAGCATTGCCGCCCGGTTCAACGTTTAGCATCGGCATTCGTTTTCCCGGCCGCATCGGCGAGGCATCGAGTAAAAGGTCCTGGTCGAAAGGAAACTGTTCGGCGGCGATCGTCGGAATGCAGATGAGCAACAGCAGGAGTGCGGCGTAGAAGCCGTGTTCCAATGTGTTACGCATAGATTATCTCAACGTGTTGTGCGGGTGCGCTTGGCGGGTTTCTTGCCGGAGTCCAGCTTTGAAATCAACGCTCGCGCCGTACGCAGCAGGCGCTCATCTCGTCCGCGTGCTCCGATAAGCTGGAGACCTAGCGGAAGTTCGTCTTCTCCAGTTAGCACTGGTAAATTCAACGCCGGCATTCCGGTTAAGGTCCACAGTGAGCAGAAAACCGGATCACCCGTACCTGCATCGGCCTTCGGTGCAACGCCGCGTGCCGACAAAGTTATGATGGCATCCGCGACCTGCTCAAATATTCCCGTCATCGCATCGGCATACCGGCGCGCGTCGCGCACAGCTGCCAAATATTCTGTTGCTGTCACTTTGCGCCCTTCAGCGACGAGATCGCGGAATTGCTTGCTGACCTCGCCGCCGCCGTCGACGTGCGCGCCAAGATTAAACGCCATGTCGGCCGCCATGATTGCACGCAGTGCGTCCCACGCTTTGCTGAAATCATTGGGTAGATCGACAGGCGTCGCCCCCAGTTCCTTGGCGCATTCTTCGATAGCCATCTTTGCGCCGGGATCGGCCTTGTCCCACATCGGCGTGCGCACGAACGCGAAACTGGGCGGGATCGGCGGCAATTCATGCATGCCGCCGCGGAAGTTCGGTGCAGCATAAGGCCGACTATCTGGATCGGCGGAATCTTCGCCGGCCAATACGTCAAGAACCAACGCAAGATCATCGAGCGAACGGGCGAATGCACCGACGTGGTCGAGCGTGTGCGAAAGCGTGAGCGCCCCCGCGCGCGAGATGAGGCCATGGGTCGGCTTGACGCCGAAGACGCCGCAGAACGCGGCCGGACGGATCATCGAGCCGTTGGTTTGTGAGCCGAGGGCCAGAGGCACCATACCGGCCGCCACCGCCGCGGCCGAACCCGACGACGAACCGCCCGGGGTGCGTTCAACGTCGTGCGGGTTGCGGGTCTTCCCGGGATGGAAATACGCAAACTCGGTCGTCACCGTCTTGCCGATGATGACAGCGCCCGCCTCACGCAACTTTCGAACGACAGTGGCGTCGGTGTCTGGCCGACGCCCTGCAAGAATTGGCGTCCCACATTCGGTCGGATAATCGGCGGTATCGAAGATGTCCTTGATGCCAACCGGAATGCCATGCAATGGGCCGATGCGCTCGCCGTTCAGTCTGACACGATCAAGCTCTCGCGCCTGCTTTAGCGCATGCTCAGGATCGAGATGGGCGAAGGCACGGACCTCGCTCTCAACCGCCCCGATTTGCTCCAGGCAAGCAGCGGTGTAATCCTCAGCCGAAATTGCTCCTCGCGCAATTTCGGATGCAGCTTCCGTTGCGGTGAGTGCAGTTATGTCCGATTTTGCCAAGTCGCGGGCCCCTCAAGAAAAAGCGCGCCGATAAGACCATTACCGGCGCGCCTAGTCCATTGTCAGATCGATCTCAGCCGGCGGCGCCGTAGAGATAGTTCGGCAGCCACAACGTCATACCGGGCCAGAAGTACATGATGACCATGCAGACAATGACGATGATCATGTAAGGCATCATGCCGGCAAAGATCTGATTGAGCGTGACATGCTTTGGCGCCACACCCTTGAGGTAGAACGCCGACATCGCCACCGGTGGCGACAGGAAAGCCGCCTGCAGGTTCACGAACACGAGCGTGCCCCACAAAACCGGGTCGATGTTGAAGTGCTTAAGGAGCGGCAGAAAGATCGGCACGAAGATGATGATGATCTCAGTCCATTCCAGCGGCCAGCCGAGCACAAAGATGATCGCCTGCGAGAGGATCATGAACTGTATGGGCGTCATGTTGAACGACAGCACCCATTGCTCGACCAGCGCTTGCCCGCCGAGGATCGCAAACACGCCGGAGAACAGCGCCGAACCGACGAAAAGCCAGCACACCATCGCGGTAGTCTTGGCTGTCAGGAACACCGCCTGTTTGGTGCGCTCCCAATCCAGCGTCCGCGCCTGGAGCGCCAGCAAGAACGCGCCGGCGGCGCCGACGCCAGCTGATTCTGTCGCGGTCGTGATACCAAACAGAATGACAGCGAGCACGACGACGGTGAGAATGCCGAGCGGCATGGTCGACGAGCTCACGAGCTTCACGATCTCGAGGCGTTCGGCGTCCATCTTGCGGTAGTATTTCACTTGCCATAAAGCGCAGATGGCGGTGATACCGAAGAACCAATAATAGAAGCTGGGCGCCGGACCTTCGCCGGCGGGAGTCGTCCCGCTCGTGCTCAAGCCGGGTGTGCCGAGTTGCTGTAAGCCGGTGACCACGGCTTCGGGTGCCACCTGCTGATGGATGACGACGTACCACCACACAGTATAGAGCGAGCCGGCAACGATCATAAACGGCACCAGCGCGTACATCAGGCTCGACAGCAGCAACAAGTAGCTGACGCGCTTGCCATCGGCCTCGATTTGCATCGCCTTGGACGGCGAAACCAGCGCCTTGACCAGCGCGACGAACATGTTGTGCGCATAGGTCGCCTGGAGTTTCGGCACCCACGCCGGAATCGGGACTTTCCTCTGCAACTCTGGCAAAGGCGGCGCGATCTTCGGGTTAATCATCGCCCAGCCGACGATGTAGACCAGGTACAGGAACGACAGGAAGAAGCCCGGGAACATCGCAGCCGCGTAGAGCTTGACGATCGACTGACCGGCGACCGCCGCATAGACGATGATCATGACGGAGGGCGGGATCAGGATGCCAAGCGTGCCGCCGGCCGTGATCACGCCGGAGGCGAGTTTCACGTCATAACCGGCGCGCAGCATCGGGTTGAATGCGATGACCCCCATCAGCACCACCACCGCGCCCACCAGGCCGGAAGCAATGCCCCAGAACGTACAGACAATCAGAGTGGCAACGGCGAGCGAGGCTGGCACGTTCCGGAACGCAAGCTGGATCGAATAGAACATCTTGTCGACCAGTGCACCGCGCTCCATCACGTAACCCATTAAGACGAATAACGGGATCGAGATCAGCACGTCGTTGGTCATCGCGCCGTAGGTGCGCTCGACAATCAAATCGAATACGCGGTTGTCGAACCAAGGATGCGACGCGTCGTAAAACGCGATGTAGCCGAAAAACATGCCCAGACCCATCAGCGTAAACGCTGTCGGGAAGCCCATCATGATCACAATCACGATGAGCGAGAGCATCAAAAGCCCGAGTGCCGGATCGCTCATGTATTCAGGTCCCCACCCATGCCGCGCTGGCGCGCGGTCTCATCGATATGTTGCGCATTTTCGATCGCGATCCGCTTCGACTCTTCGTCGACGTACTCGCTTTTTGCCAGCTGCTGCTCGATGACATCGATCTCGGCCGCATCCTTCAGACGACTGGGCCATTCGCCGGTCTTTAGGCAGACGACGCAGCGGATGATCTCGGCGATGCCTTGCAGCATGACGAAGGCGCCGGCGATCGGGATGATCGACTTGAAGTGATAAACAGGCGGCCCGTTCGACGTGACGTTCGAGTGCTCGGCGATACGCCAGGAAATCGAGGCGTAGTCATAGCCGGCGTAAATCAGCGCGGCGATGCCGGGTATGAAAAACACCACGTACAGCACGATATCGAGCGAGGCCTGCATGCGCGGCCGCATCGAACTATAGAGAAAATCGCCGCGGACGTGGGCGTTTTGCGCCAGCGTGTAAGCGCCGCACAACATGAAGAGCGTGCCGTACATCATGTTGTCGACGTCGAAAATCCACGCCGTCGGCATATTCATGATGTAGCGCTTGAAGACTTCGATGCAGACGACAGCCGTCAGCAACAGGATCAACCAGGCGGCGGTTTTGCCAACCCAGGTACTGATGCCATCAATTGTGTGCAGAACGCTTTGGACGTTCATTTTCTATCGCCATTTGCTGGATAGGAGTTGGCAAGAACAGAGCACCATTCCGTTCCCACCGGAATGGTGCTCTGCCGTTCAGTGGGCCGTTAGATCGGCGATTTCGCGTTCGGACCAAAGTAGTGATCGAATGCCATTTTGCGCGGTGTGATGTAGTCCTGCTCCCACTGCGTCGCCCGCTTGGCGAACGCAAGCTGCGAGGCGATGATCTCCTTGAAGAGTGGGTTCGTGCCCAAATACTTCTTGGTGATCTCGTCGTAGAGATCGAGCTGCGCCTTGAGGATCGAATCCGGTGTCCGGTAGAACTTCACCTTGTCCTGCGTTTGCAAAGTGATGTAATCCTGCGAGTTACGGTCGATTGCCTTCCACATCATATCCGCAGACGCGCCTTCGACTGCGCCTTCGATAAGTGCCTTCATCTTTGGCGGCAAGGCGTTGAACTTCGTCTTGTTGAAGCTGATCTCCAGCTGCTCGGCGTTCTGGTGGTAGCTCTGCAGCATGCAGATCTTGGAGACGTCGGCAAAGCCGAGCGCGCGGTCCGATGACGCGTTATTGAACTCGGCCGCGTCGAGCAGGCCGCGGTCGATCGCCGCGACGATTTCGCCGCCCGGGAGTGCGTTGACTGCAGCGCCCATGGCCGTGAACAGGTCAATCGAAATACCGACGGTGCGGTACTTCAGGCCCTTGAAATCATCAACGGTTTGCATTGGTTTCTTGAACCAGCCGAGCGGCTGCGAATAGAGCGGCGCATAAGGGAACGACACGACATCGGCGCCGATCGTCGCAAAGATCTTTTCAAGCAGTTGCTTGCCGCCGCCGTACTTGTGCCAGGCGAGAAGCATATTGGCGTCCATGGCGTAGCCGGGGCCCGAGCCCCACAGCGCCAGCGCGGTGTTCTTGCCGTAGTGATACACGAGCACGCCGTGACCACCATCGAGCACGCCCTTCGACACGGCATCGAGCAAGCCGAAGGCTGGCACCACCGCACCCGCGGGGAGCACCTCGATCTTGAGGTCGCCGCCGGTCATGTCGTTGACGCGCTTGCCGAAGTCGAGCGCGTATTCGTGGAAGATATCCTTTGACGGCCACGTGCTCTGGAACCGCATGTTGATAGGGCCTTGGGCCTTGACGACAGTCGGTGCGACCACTGCCGCGCTGGCCATAGCCGCGCCCGCCAGGAATTTGCGGCGACTCCCCATTGAAGATTGCCTGTGCTTGCTCATTTTGTACCCTCCCTCAGGTGTTTTTCGGCTGCTCTGTTTATTGAGCTTTATGAATGACTAACACCGACACCCTAGCCGTTAGTCTGTATTTATTTTAATGCCGCGACAAGCCGGAAATAGGCCTTACAGCGCGGTTCAAAGCGCAAAAAGTTGGGCAAACCGCCCCGGTCATATTAAGCAGGCACCATCGTAGAACCGAAAAATCACACGACTGGCGGCCTTGCACCGCACCAACAACCGCCGCGCGTCCGCCACAGTAATTGTGTCCCTAGCTGTTCGATTTGCCCGCCGAGGCGCATGTCAGCCACAACAGGAGACCTCACGTGAGAGGCATATTCTCGACGCTCGCCATCGTTTGGCGGATTGCCAGCCCGTATTTCTATTCCGAAGACCGCTGGGCCGGACGCATATTGTTGGGAGCAGTTGTCGCGATCGAATTGTCGATCGTCGGAATCAATGTCCTGCTCAATTCGTGGAACAACACGTTCTACAATGCGCTGCAGGACAAAAACTGGGACGCATTCGTCTATCAGCTCGGCTATTTCTGCGTGCTTGCGACGATTTTTATATTGCTCGCCGTGTACCAGCTTTATCTCAATCAGTGGCTACAGATCCGCTGGCGCCGCTGGCTGACCCAAAATTATCTCGACCACTGGCTGACCAGCGCCAACCATTACCGGATGCAGCTGCTCGGCGACGCGGCCGATAACCCGGACCAGCGCATCGCCGAGGACGTTAAACAATTTATCGATGCCGGGCCGACTGGAATTGGCTTATTGCCGATTGGACTTGGCTTGCTGAATTCGGTTGTGACACTCGGATCCTTTGCTGTGATCCTGTGGAATTTATCGGGAACGGCCCCGTTGCACATCTTCGGCACAAGCTTGATGATTCCGGGTTATCTGTTCTGGGCGGCGCTGATTTACGCCATTATCGGCACTAGCCTCACGCATTTGGTGGGGCGCGCGCTCACGGCTCTTAATTATCAGCAGCAGAGGTATGAAGCTGATTTCCGCTTTAATCTTGTGCGTGTGCGCGAAAATTCCGAACAGATCGCCTTGCTCGATGGCGAGCTGGCTGAGCGCAACCGGTTGTTGATGCGGTTCACAAACGTCGTGACCAACTGGCTCGCAATCATGTCACGGCAAAAGAAGCTCACGTTTCTGACGGCGGGTTATGGGCAGATATCTTCGGTATTTCCATTTGTCGTGGTTAGCCCCGCTTATTTCGCCGGCGCGATTCAGCTCGGCGGCCTGATGCAGACAGCCTCAGCCTTTGGCAGCGTGCAAGGCGCGCTCTCGTTTTTCATCAACGTCTATCGGCAGCTCGCGGAATGGCGCGCGGTCGTCGAAAGACTCGCGGGATTCGACGAATCGATCGCGGCAGCAAGAGCGGCCGCAAATACACCACCGGTCATTGCGCTGACGCCAGGCGATGCAAGCGCCGTCACCTTCAAGGACCTCGTCGTGCGTCTGCCAAACGGAATGCCGCTCGTTAACGCCCGCAATATTTCGATCACGCCCGGCGAGCGCGTGCTGGTGAGCGGTCCTTCTGGCGCGGGCAAGTCGACGCTGTTCCGAGCACTGGCTGGAATTTGGCCTTTCGGCGAAGGCACGATTACGGTGCCGAAAAATGCACGTGTGATGATCATGCCGCAGCGCCCCTACTTTCCGATTGCGCCGCTGGCCGCTGCCGTCGCCTATCCCGCCGAGCCGGGCCGCTTCGATGCCGGCAAGGTCGCGGAGTTGATCACCGCCGTCGGTCTGCCGGCGCTTGCTGCCCGTATCGAGGAGGAAGCGCACTGGAACCGGATGCTGTCGTTTGGCGAGCAGCAACGATTAGGAATCGCACGCGCCCTGCTCTACGCACCCGATTTCCTGTTCCTGGATGAAGCAACCGCATCGCTCGATGAGCCGGGAGAAGCCGCGCTTTATAAATTGCTTGAGCAAAAACTCCCGAAAACGACGATCGTTTCGATCGGCCACCGGGGGACGCTGGCGGCCTTCCATCAGCGCCGTCTCGCCTTCAATCGCGATGGCGATCACTACGCGGTGGGGGAAGCCGACTTGGCACCCGCGGGATGAGTGAGGCGCGGCGCCTTGAAAAGAGAAAGGGCGGCGGCCGATCGCGCGGCCGCCGCCCAATCCGGGCAGATTTAGTTCAGTCTACTTCAGGCTGCCGAGCGTCAAGTCAGCCGACAGCTTCGCGATGAAAGTCGCACCGCACCAGCTCGAGCCTGGGCCCGCGTTGATGTTGGTCACGTGGTTCGTGCCAGTCGCGGTCGGATCGCTGGTGAAGGCATTGCAATCACCCTTGTTGAGATCTGTGTCGCTGTAACGCAGATCGAGGGTGAACACCTTCCAGGTCAAACCGAACCCGACGTTCCAGGTGTTATAGTCCTTGTAGTTGATGCCGCTGGGGCTGTTCGCAAGGCAGCCGAGTGCGATCGTGCAGGCATAGAACTGATCGCTGGTGCCCAGCCATTGACGGCCGAACTCACCCGACACGTACCAGCCAAGCGGACCAAGAGCCATCTTTTCAGGCGCCACATACTTGATGGTGCCAGACAGATATTCGCCTTCAGCGCCGGTGTTCAGGAAGTTCGGCGAATAATAGAAGTTCGCGCCGAAGGTCCAGTCGGTCCAGGTGTAGGCGACCTTGCCGTAGACTTCGTAGAAGCTCGCCACTGACTTGGCGACGTTGCCGCTGGGAAGCTCTACGCCGAAGCAGGCCGGATCCACGCCAGGCGTGACCGCGTAGCAGTTCCCACCCGGGTAGTAGTAGTACCAAAAGCCGAAGTCGAAGGCGACCGGACCGAAGGTCGGACGAATGCCGCCGTAGAGGTCAATTTCTGCCGCCGCGTTGTTGGCGAACTTGATGCTCTCACCGGAGAGACCGGCATAGAGCTGGATGTTTGATGTAACGTTGTAGCGCGGCTCGAAATAAGCCGCGACCGACGGCTTGTGACCGGATTGGGTCACGCCACGGAAAACGTAATCATTCATGATGGCCGCGCCGAAGGCGATATCCCACGGGCTCGGCGGAGGAGCCGGAGCCACCTTGGGAGCTTTCGCCGGCAGGTCTGCCGCAAAGGCGGGGAAAGCGGCCGAAACCGCAAGCGCCGCGACAACCGACAACACAACTTTCTTCATCGAGTCTGCCCCTTTAATTCGATCGATCCGAGGGCCGGACCGATCCCCATTTGCCTGCCACCCCACCTACAGAGCCGTAGATTTCCCCGGCTGCGATCGACCTGTAGGCGCTTTGACGTGCATTACTCGCAAATTTAGACCTGTGACAGCCGGTCCCCGCAAGCCAAAAACGATGGCAATTGCCGCCTTTTTAGGCGAATCCGGCCGGTTCCGACAGATAATCTGAAGCTGTTGCGTGAATGTCACAAATTGAGACCGGCCGATGACATTTGGGCCCCGGCCCGGGCTGTCCGCGCGGCCTTTTCGCGAGGGTTTTCCACAACCTGACGGCGCCGGCGAGCGGCTGAACGGCCCCGAATCGGGCCTAAGCCGCCGCCTTTTTACGGTTGGCTTCGAGCCGCGAGTCGACCAGCGCAACGATTGCGTCGATCACCGGATGGCTCAGGCCCTTCTGCTTGGCGATCAGCTGCACAAGTTTGTCGGCGCGCTCGATATTGGGCGCGCCGTTCTGTAACGCCCGCGCGGCGGAAGCCGGACGCGTCAGACTCTGGGCGGCTGCGGCGTATTTCTCGAACGGCACCAGGTCGCTCGGTGCCGCGCCGAGTTTCACGCAGAGGTCGAACACGAAATTATAGACTGATCGCGACTCCTCGATGTTCGAATGCACCGCTTCCTGCGCCGTGCGCATGCCGTCTTTGGTGATGCAGCGGTAGTTTCCCGCCAGCAACATCGACCACTTGGCAAGCGGCACGAAAATCGAATCGTGCACGCGCAATTTCACCGGCAGTTCAATCTTACCTTCCGGAGTATCGAAGCGCACCGCGTCGATGTCCTTCTCCAACTGGCGCAGAATTGCGGTGTGCATGTCGTTGTCGAACTTCGCGACTTTGAAGTTTGTCGGCAGCGTCACCTGCAGCACGTTGACCTTCTCCTCCGGCGGGCGGATCGCCTGCGGATCAGGGCTGCACAAGGTCAACAGTCCGGGCTCGAAATTGTCCCACACGGTCGGATCGGTATAGGCGGGCTTGAGAGCATCGTAGTTGAGACCCGGAATGCGTTTCACGTATGGAAGCGGCGGCATGTTCATGATCGACATGCACGGAACTTTCGATTTCGCCACGGCGTCGAGCAATTCGCGCACGCCAGGCGAGCGGTATTGCGGTTCCTGCATCGCGAGGCCAACGAGGTCATAGTCCTTCGGGTTCACGCCCCCAGCGCCGCCCGCAGTAACTTTCCCGGGCAGCTTGCGCGAGTCGATTTCGATTTGATCCTTGCGGCCCTTCACCGGCATGCGCACGCGGAAACCTTCCCCGTTGATCAGATCCGCTTCCGCCGGCAGGCAGACCAGGTGTACGGAATGGCCACCAAACAGGATCTTGGAGGCGAGCAGCGATCCATAGGACGCGCCCATGATCAGAATTTTATGTGTTGCCGGCATAGCGGCCTCCCTTATCGTTTATTCGTGAAAATCCTAGAGAGTTCCGGCCCTTAAGGCCATCAACCTCATAGACAACATGCTATGCGGCCCGTCTTGTCGATGCAATCGGGGTGGCGCGCGCTGGCTTTAGCCGGTTCGCGCCAAGCCAACGCTCCGCCGCCCGTATTCTTTACTGGCGCCGGGTCCGCCGTCTTCTGGAAGTTAGATCCGCCCGCCTCGAAGAAATCCGAGGGCGCGCGGGACGCCTGAGGTCCTGATGGACCCACGGGCCTCGACGCCTCACAGCATCGAGGCTTGTCGAAGTCCTGATAGTGCCGCAAGTCCGCCAGATCCAAAGGCGTCCCGCGCGCGGTGTTTATAGGTTTGCTCCACGCTCTCCCCGGTGGTCGGTCCTTTCAGTGCGCGTATGCCTGTTAAGCGTCACCGCGACGAAATCCACCGTATGAGGCCCTGGCCATTTGGCCGGCGATCTTCTGACCGTCCGCCAACCTCTCGGCCGTCAGCGGGGCCTCGGCGTGCGGCAGGCACGCCGGGAAAAGCGCGGCTTGGACCGCCGGGTGGGACATTTGCGCCGCATCTCCGACGCTCCCATCCCGGCCACCGCTCCCCGCCCCGCGTCTGGAGACGCTGATCAGACACCCCTCGGTAACGAGGCGGGATAAATAGGATTATAGTCAGTATAGGATTAAAGTCAAGAAACATTTTCTACGGCAGAATGGTACATGCGGCGCTCCTCCGCATGAGGCAGAACCAGATGCCTAGCCAGCCGGAGCCATTTCGCTCACGAGCGCAGCGAGCGGCTCCGGCACCGGGCCGCCGGTCGCCCAGTCGAGAAGCTCGACAGTATGGACGACGGGAATGTCGGTGCCCGCGGCAAGCTGCGTGATGCAGCCAATATTGCCGGCGGCAATCACATCCGGTTTGAGCCGTTCGATGTTGGCAACCTTGCGCTCGCGCAATTGTTTCGCGAGAACCGGCTGGAGAATGTTGTAGGTACCCGCCGAGCCGCAACATAAATGCGCTTCCGGCACGTCTTTCACCACGAAGCCGGCGTTGCCAAGCAACTCTTTCGGCTCGCGTATCACATTCTGGCCGTGCTGAAGCGAACATGCCGAATGATAGGCGACGGTCAGCGGCAACGGAGCTGCGGCGTCCGCGAGGTTCAGCGTTGCCAGGAATTCGGTGATGTCGCGGGTCCGCGCCGAGACACGCGCAGCTTTCGCAGCGTGCGTCAGATCGTTGCGGAACATGAACCCGTAATCCTTGATGGTCGTGCCGCAGCCGGAAACGGTAACAAGAATGGCGTCGAGCCCATCCCCTTCAAGTTCACGAATCCAGGCATCGATATTATTGCGGGCCTGCGACATCGCTTCGTCCTCGCGCCCCAAGTGGTGGACGAGCGAGCCGCAGCAGGCTTCCCCGGCGGCGACCACCACTTCAATGCCGTGCCGGTTGAGGATGCGGATTGCGGCTTCGTTGGTGGAAGGAGCGAGCAAAGGATTGATGCAGCCAAACAAAAGCGCGACGCGGCCGCGGCGCGCGCCTTCCGCCGGATAGACCTTCCCGGCGCGGTCGACCGGCGGCGCGGGCTTGCGGCGCGGCGTGAGCCGGAGCATTGCCGCCATCCGGTGCAGGCCGACCAGATCAAAAATCGGCGCCAGTGGCCGCGCGATCAGTCCGGCGACCACCGCAAGGCGAAACAGGCCCGGATCAGTCAGCACGCGCGCGAGCAGTCCGCGCAACGCCCGATCGGCCAGCGGACGCTTGTAAGTCTTTTCGATGTGCTCGCGGGCGTGGTCGACGAGGTGCATGTAGTGCACACCGGATGGACACGTGGTCATGCAGGCCAGGCACGAGAGACAACGATCAATGTGCTTGACCACCTCGCGCGTCGCCGGCTTGTCCTGTTCGAGCATCTCCTTGATCAGGTAGATGCGCCCCCGCGGGGAATCGAGTTCATCGCCAAGCAACACATACGTTGGACAGGTCGCGGTACAGAACCCGCAATGCACACAGGCGCGCAGGATTTTCTCCGAGGATGCGACCTGCGGATCGAGCAATTGTGTGATGGAGAAAGAGGTTTGCATTGGTTACGTTTCTTTTTGGTCGCGCATAAAAACTGGCTGTCGTCCCGGCCGAGTGGAGCGAGGGCCGGGACCCATACTCCGCAGTTTCTCGATGGACTGTGGAGTATGGGTCCCCGCCTTCGCGGGGACGACGGCAGTGTTTGATGCGTCAACGAATATCATCATCACACCCCCGCCCACATGCGGCCGGGGTTGAGCACGCCTTTCGGGTCGAAGCTCTCCTTCACGCGCTTGGCCAAAGCGCTTGAAGCCGGATCCTCAGAGGCGAAGACGTCAACGGCGGCGCGCACCGCGGCCGGCGCGCGGATAAGCGTCGCGTGCCCCCCAACCGCGGCAACAGCCCCGCGGATCGCGGTGGCATCCGGTTCGTCGGCGAAGGGCATCGCCACCCAAATAAGACCGCCACCCCAGTCGTAAAACATCTGAGCTGCGGGCGTGATCGCGGCGGCAATCTCGTGGCCGCGGCTGGGCGGAACCGAAATGCGCCACAGCGGGCGGGCCCGCGTTGCCTCGCCGGCGAACGGTTTGACGTGCCGGATGCTCTGCCAGAGCGCGCGGGAATTTTTCTCATCGAGCACCGCCACCGGACCATAGCTTTTCATCAACGCGGCAAGTGCTCCTTTGCGATGCACGACCGAGGGCGCGAAGCCTTCCAGCCTCAACACCGTCGAGGCCTCCGGGCGCGGCAACCCGTCGAACCAGGACGCCACGTGATCAGGCAGATGTGCTGCGCCTGAGACGTCGCACGACGAACCCATCGCGGCAGCCATCGCGGCGCAGGCGCGCGCGTCGTCGAGGCCCGCGACCAGCACGGTGGCCTCTGTTTCGGCTTTGGGCAGAACCTTGACTGTGATGTCGGTCATGGCGCCGAGCGTGCCCCAGGAACCGGCCAGCACTTTGCAAAGATCGTAACCGGTGACGTTCTTCACCACGCGACCGCCGGACTTGATGGTCTCGGCACGGCCGGTGACCGCGGTAACGCCCAGAAAATGATCGCGTGCGGCGCCGGACTTGATGCGACGCGGCCCGGAAAGATTGGCGGCGATGACGCCGCCGAGCGTGCCCCGGTTCGCTTCCCCGCCGAGGAGTGGACCGTAGTCCATCGGTTCAAAAGCGAGCTCCTGATTATTTTTTTCGAGCAAGACCTCTATCTCGTCTATCGGAGTGCCGGCGCGCGCCGAAAGCACGAGTTCAGCCGGCTCGTAGAGTGTCACGCCGGTGAGGCCCGAGAGATCAAGCGTGAGGTCGGTCTGGCTTGGCCGGCCAATGCCGCGCTTGGTCCCCTGCCCGGCCAATTCGAGCGACTTGTCGTTACCGAGCGCCCAGCGCACGGCTTCTTCGACCTCTTTGGCATCGCGGGGTTTGAGTGTGTCAGCCATTTCGCGAATACGTCATTCGGCCGCACGCGCGGTCGGCTCGTGCGCGAAGGCCGGCATGATCTCGCGCGCAAAACGGCGAAGCTGGTCGACACCGCCGGCAATGGTCAGGAGCACATAGGTGACGCCAGCATCGCGCAGCGCTTCAATCATGCGCACGATTTCGTCGGGCGTCCCGTAAAGCGCATTCTCTTCCGTCGCGCCGGCCTTGTCTGCGTAGGCGAGCACGTGCGCACCCGGCTTGCCGCCTGGCATGCGCGACACATCGATGGTGCGTTTGGTGTATTCGGCCTGGCGTATCAGTGCGGCGTCTTTATCGGCCTTGTCTTTCGCCACGTAGAGCTGGCGCGCGACCGTCACTTGCATGGGATCAAAGCCCAACGCATTTGCTTCGCGTTCGGCCTTGTAGATGCCGATGCGTTCGCCAAGCGTCGCCGGCGACGCATATTGATCGAGGATGAGATTGAAGCCGCGCGCGGCGGCACGCTTGATCGTATGCGGATTGCCGGCAGCCACCCAGAGCGGAGGATGAGGGCGTTGCGCCGGCGGCGGTTCCACCACGATGTCCTCGAAATGCCAGAACCGGCCTTTGTGCGAAAACCGCTGGCGCGTGGTCCATGCGCGCATCATGACCTCGAGCGCTTCCTCGAAGCGCGCCTCGGCCTCCTCTGGTGCGATCTGGAATCCCTTGAATTCGCTGTGGCGATATCCTTTGCCGATGCCGAGATCGAGGCGGCCGCCGGACAGCAGATCAAGCGTCGCCGCTTCCTCCGCGAGCAGAACCGGATTGTGCCACGGCGGCACAATGACAGCGGTGCCAAGCCTGAGCGTCGTCGTTCGCATGGCTAGCGCCGTGAGCAACATCAACGTCGAAGAGACCTGGTTCCAGCCACTGAAATGATGCTCGACCGAAAAGCTCGAATGAAAACCGAGCGCCTCTGCCTCGACATTGAAATCGAGATACTCAAAAAAGCCGCGGCCGGTCTCGGGACCGAAGCCTGGAACATCGGCTTTGGGCGAACAGAACAGACCGAAACGCATGATTAGAACCTCGGGATATCCGGGAACGGCAGCTTGCCGGCGTGCACGTGCAGTCTGCCCAGTTCGGCGCAGCGGTGAAGCTGCGGAAACACCTTGCCGGGGTTGAGCAGGCCTTTGGCGTCGAAGGCGCACTTCACACGCTGCTGCTGATTGAGATCGATCTCGGAGAACATGACCGGCATCAAATCGCGCTTCTCAACGCCAACACCATGCTCACCGGTCAAGACACCACCGACCTCAACGCAAAGCTTGAGGATCTCGGC
Organism: uncultured Alphaproteobacteria bacterium; assembly: GCA_963743405.1. Lineage (GTDB taxonomy): Bacteria > Pseudomonadota > Alphaproteobacteria > Rhizobiales > Xanthobacteraceae > Pseudolabrys. The sequence goes on from CAVUPX010000002.1 coordinate 321,612, forward strand.
TCCAAATTCTTCCGTCTTCTCCAGCTCGCCCGGAACATTGGCGTCGTAGAGAATGAGCGGGTGCAGGTTGCCATCGCCGGCATGAAACACATTGGCGACACGCAAGCCGTATTTCGCCGACATTTCCTTCATGCGCTTGAGCACCAGCGGAAGCTGCGCGCGCGGGATGGTGCCGTCCATGCAGTAATAGTCGGGCGAGATGCGCCCGACCGCGGGGAATGCCGCCTTGCGGCCGGCCCAGAACAGCAGCCTCTCCTCCTCCGACCGCGAGGTCTTGCAGGACACCGCGCCGCACTCGTACGCGATCTTGTCGACCCGTTCGATCAGGTGATCGACTTCAGCGGCGGGCCCGTCGAGCTCGACGATCAGGAGCGCCTCGACGTCGAGCGGATAACCGGCATGAACGAAGGCTTCCACCGCCGCGATGGCGGGACCATCCATGATTTCCATGCCGCCGGGAATGATTCCGGCCCCGATGATGCGCGAGACGCATTCGCCAGCGTCCTCCGACGACGGAAAGCCGACGAGCAGGGCGCGCGCCGTCTCCGGCTTCTTCAAAATGCGCACGGTCACTTCGGTAACGACGCCGAGAAGACCTTCCGATCCGGTGATCAGGCCGAGCAAATCATAGCCCGACGCGTCGAGATGCTTGCCGCCGATGCGAAGCACTTCACCGGTGATCAGCACGATTTCGCAGCCGAGCACGTTGTTGGTGGTCATGCCGTATTTCAGGCAATGCACACCGCCGGAATTTTCCGCCACATTGCCGCCGATCGTGCAGGCGATCTGCGAGGACGGATCGGGCGCATAGTAAAAGCCGGCATGCGCCACGGCATTGCTCACCGCGAGATTGGTAACGCCCGGCTCGACCACGGCGACGCGATTTGCAAAATCGATCTCCAGGATTTTGTTGAACTTGGCCATGCCGAGCAGCACGCCATCGGCGAGCGGCAATGCGCCGCCGGACAACGAGGTGCCCGCTCCGCGCGGCACCACCTTGATGCCCTCGCTATGGCAATAGCGCAGGACTTCCGAGACTTGCTGGGTCGTTTCGGGCAGCACCACCACCATCGGCAGCTGGCGGTAGGCCGTCAGGCCATCGCTCTCATAGGGGCGCAACTCACGCTCGGCCGCGATCACGCCCTCACCGGGGACGATGGTCCGCAACGCGGCGACGATCCGTTCGCGACGGTCCAGGACCGTACTGTCCGGTTCCGGCATCCGCACTGACATTCCCAACTCCACCGTTTGGCCAAACCACGAACCCGCCACGATACCAGCCATTTGACGGCTTACACATAGGGCTGGCAAAACCCAACGGAAACCGGCCCGGGCCGCGAGCGTTAGGGATCGGAGCGGTTATCGACGTCATAACGGGAGTGGAATAATGAAATCGGTACTTGCGGTGGCCATGACGATGGCCGCGATAATTCAGGTCGCGCAGGCGCAGGACGTTGCTGCCGGTGAGCAGTCCTTCAAGAAGTGCTTCCCCTGCCATTCCGTCGGCGAAGGCGCGAAGAACAAAGTGGGCCCCGAGCTCAACGGCCTCGACGGCCGCCATTCCGGCACTGCCCCCGACTTCAACTATTCCGACGCCAACAAGAATTCGGGCCTCACCTGGAACGAAGCCACCTTCAAGGACTATATCAAGGACCCGCGGGCCAAGATTCCGAATACCAAGATGATCTTCCCCGGAATCAAGAACGAGAAAGAAGCCGGCGACCTATGGGCCTATCTCAGCCAATTCGGCCCGGACGGCAAAAAGAAGTAAAAAATGGCTGCACGATCAAAGCAGAACAGGAGCAATCGCTGCGCGGCGGGTATTTGACCTTGGTCAATGCCACGATCGCGGGCGACCGGCATCATGGCACCGTCGAGCGCGAGTGCTCGATTTGGAGATCTGCATCATGATCAAGGACCTTATCGTCAACCTGGGACTCGGCGCGCAGGATCCTGCGGGCGACTACGCGATTTCGCTGGCTGAGATCTTCGAGGCGCATGTGCTGGGCATTGCCGTCTCTTACGAGCCGGTGATCCCGGGCACGGTGATGGGCGGCATTCCGCCGGAAGTCATCGAAGGCCAGCGTGTTGAATCCGACAAGAAAGCGCGCGCAGCGGTCGCCCGATTCGAACAGGCCTATAAACGCGCAGGCGTTTCAGGGGAAACCCGCACGATCAGCACCAGCATTTCCGGTGCTGCCGACGAGATTGGCCGCCTCGGCCGCCGCTTTGATCTTATCGTCGTCGGACAACCAAACCGGCAGAAGTCGCTGCCCGACGAAGTCGTCGACGAAGGCGTTTTGTTCGCATCTGGCCGGCCCGTCATCTTTGTGCCGTTCATCCATAAAGGCGGCGTGGCACTCGACCGCATCATGGTGTGCTGGGACGGAAGCCGCACCGCAGCCCGCGCCATTGCTGACGCGATGCCAGTTCTGAAAAAGGCAAAGCAGGTCGAAATTGTCATCATCTCCGACAAGCCCGGCAAGACGGATGAAGTTCCCGGCGCCGATCTCGGTCAACATCTTGCGCGTCACGGCTTGAAGATCGACGTCAAGCGGATTACCTCGCCTGATACGGACGTGCCATCCACTATTCTCTCCTACGCGGCAAATTCATCTGCCGACATGATCGTGATGGGAGGTTATGGCCATTCGCGGCTCCGCGAATTCGTGCTTGGCGGCGCCACGCGCACCATGCTCGAAGCGATGACAGTGCCGGTGCTGATGTCACATTGAGCCGTCGTTTCCGCAAAGGCCGGGACCACAGCGGAGAATGCGGGAATGCTCGAACGCCACGTCACATTGCTCGATGGCGAAAAAGTCCTGATCCGGCAGCTCAAGCCGGAGGACGCCGCGCTTTATCCCGATTTTCTTGACGAGGTCACACCCGACGATCTACGCCTGCGCTTCTTTATCCCTATGCGCGAGGTCAGCCATGACCTCATCGAAAAGCTCATTCACTACGATCCCGAACACGCCATGGCCTTTATCGCGATCGCTGAGGCGAGTGGCCGCATGTTAGGCGTGGTGCGTCTGCACGATGACGCCATCGGCGAAGGCGGTGAATTCGCCATCCTGGTGCGCTCGCATCTCAAAGGTCATGGGCTTGGCTGGCTTTTAATGAAGCACATGATCGCCTACGCCCAGGAGAAGGACCTGGAGAACGTCCATGGGCAGGTGCTGGCGGACAACGCCACGATGCTGAAAATGTGCGCCGAGCTTGGCTTCCAGGTTTCCGACGATAGCGGCGAACGCGGCATGAAAGTCGTGAACCTGTCGCTTCACGACCTGCCGGCACTCACCGCGCACTAATCGGACTTACGGCAGCACGCACTGCGCAACGAGGCCGCGCGCGCGCGCATCGACCACGCCGACCGCGCGCAAGGCGAACAGCGCAATCGTCTGTACGGACTCCCGAACGTTGCCGGACGTCGGCGCGAGCGGCCCCACCAGTCCTTCAAGCAATGCGCCGACGACAGCGGATGCGGCCACGCGCGCATCCTGATCGGGCAGATGGCGGCCGGCGATCGCAACGCCGATCCGCGCTTCGAGTTCCGCCGCAAGCGCGCGGCGGAATTCCAGACGCAAGATATCGATATCGGCGTCGACCGGTTCGGCCATCAGCGCCCAGGCGAGCCGCCGCTCGCGCATCGCGCGCACCGCGAAGGTCGCAATGCAGGCAGCGAGCGCCGATAGCGGCCCGGGCGCGGCATCGGCGGCGGCGCGCATGGCCGCAACCTCGCGATCGGAGGTGGCAGCGATGAGTTCCGCAACGAGATCGCCTTTGGAGGGAAAGTAGCGGTAGACGGTGCCTGCAGCGATATCGGCGCGCAGTGCGACCGGCGCAATCTGCACCGCGCCCATGCCGCCTTCTGCTGCGATCGATTGCGCCGCGTCGAGAATTGTCTGCTCGCGCTCGGCAAGCCTGCGGACCACGTTCTCGGTGCGACGATAGGCCATGCAAAGAGTGAAGGCTGATTCAGCTTAACAATGCAAGCGCCTCTTTGTCGTCCGCGCTCAGACGGCGCTGCCCCTTTAGGCCGTCATCCCCCGCGAATGCTGGGATCCATACTCCGGCGGCCTCATCCTTCGAGACGGCGCTTCGCGCCTCCTCAGGATGAGGGATAAAGTTTGCGGGCGCGTTTCTCCATCCTCATCCTGAGGAGCGCCGTTAGGCGCATCTCGAAGGATGAGGAGCGCCGCATGAGTCCCCGACTTCGCGGGGACGACAGCATTATTTTTTGCTCTGCCCCAGCGACTTCTCGCGAATGCTAGAGAGCGTTGCAGACGGCGTAATCGCTTCCGGGTCGATCTTGAGATGCAGGATCGACGGCTTGCCGGAGGCGCGCGCGGCCGCGAAGGCTGCCGGGAAATCGGCGGTCTTCTCGACCACCGCGCCATATCCGCCGAAGGCCCGCGCATAGGCGACAAAATCCGGATTGCGCAGGTCGGTCGCGATCACGCGGCCGGGATATTCGCGCTCCTGGTGCATCCGAATGGTGCCGTAAATGCCGTTGTCTGCAACCAGCACGACCACCGGCAATTCATATTGGACCGCCGTCGCGAAATCCTGTCCGGTCATCAGGAAATCTCCGTCACCCGCAACGCAGACGACGGCGCGCTTGGGGTGCAACGTCTGCATCGCCAGCGCAGCCGGCAAACCGTAACCCATCGAGCCCGAGGTCGCGCCGACGAGGCCGCCGAATTTGCGCACGCGATAGAAACGGTGAACCCAGCCTGAAAAGTTTCCCGCTCCCTGCGTGATGATTGCGTCCGCCGGCAGGTTGTCGCGCAACCACACCATGATCTCACCGAGGTTCACGGCGCCGGGCACGGGCGTCGCCTTCTCGCCCCAGGCAAGATAATCGGCGTGCGCCGTGTCGCTCTCGCCGCGCCAGGCTATCTCCTTCGGCGGCTGCAGATTGTCCAGCATCGCGCAGAACGCGGTTGGCGCGGCATTAATGGCAAGATGCGCGTGATAAACGCGGCCGAGCTCGTCCGCGCCTGGATGCACGTGCACAAGCTTCGTCTGCGGCTCGGGGATGTTGAACACGGTATAACTTTGCGACGGCATTTCTCCGAAGCGCCCGCCAATCAGCAAGACCAGGTCTGCGGCCTTCACGCGGGCGAGCAGCTTCGGGCTGGGTCCGATCCCGAAATCGCCGGCGTAACAGGGATGAAGAGCATCAAACAAATGCCCGCGGCGAAACGTCGTCGCGACCGGAAGTGCAAAGCGCTCCGCAAATCGCATCAGCGCAGCCGCGGCCTGCTCTGTCCAGCGGCTGCCGCCGATCAATGCGACCGGACGCTTTGCTTCCACGAGCAGTTTTTGCAGGCGGCTCATATCGGCCGCGCCGGGCCAGATTTCGATCGGATCGAAAGGGGCGGCATCGGCCACTGCGACGCGCTCGACGAGCATATCCTCGGGAAGCGCAATCACCACCGGCCCGGGGCGTCCGTTGCATGCCGTATGAAACGCGCGTGAAACAATTTCCGGAATGCGTGACGGGTCGTCGATCTCCGTCGCCCATTTTGCCATCGAGCCAAACACGGCGCGGTAATTGAGCTCCTGAAACGCTTCGCGATCGCGCATCTCGCGGCCGACCTGCCCGACGAACACGATCATCGGCGAGGAATCCTGGCTCGCAATATGAATGCCGGCCGACGCATTGGTCGCGCCCGGCCCGCGCGTGACGAAGCAGATGCCGGGCCGGCCGGTCGTCTTGCCGGCCGCCTCCGCCATGATGGCAGCCGTGCTTTCATGGCGGCAGACCGTGAGCTTGATATCGCTGCCGTAAAAAGCGTCGAGCGCGGCAAGGTAGCTTTCGCCCGGCACGCAAAAAGCGTGACGCACTCCGTGGATCGACAATTGGTCGATCAGGATCTCGCCGCCGCTGCGTGCGTTGTCCTTGCCGCGCATCGAAATTACTTCACGATCTTTGCCGGCGGAATCTTTGGCGAAAATGGCGCCGGGGTCATCAACCAGTTGGACTGCTCGATCACGTTACCGGCTTTCGCGTTCTCCGAAAGGAAATGCTTCCAGTCGGCATCCTGCATCATTTTGGCGCGCTTTTGTTCGCGATCGGCGGCGCTCTCATAGATCCAGCCGTGCACCAGCGTGTTGAGCTGCCCGGTTTCGCTAACGAGATAATAATGCGGCTCACCCATATGGCGGAGCTGCACCGGATAAGCGAGCTTGCTGTAAAGTTCGAGTTGCGCCGGCACCCGGCCCGGCAAAATCCGATAGGTCCGATGATCGATAATCACTGAGCGTCTCCCTTGAAGAATTACCGCCTGATGCGACGGTCAGGCGCGCACTCTTCCGGCAAGGCGCGCGCCGGTCAATAGGATTGGGTCAACGCGCAATATTTGATTGCGTGAAAAATCGCATCACGTTGCGGGCTCAACAGACGCGACCAGGTAGGTATGCATCTCCCCTTCGTCATTCCGAATTGAGACATATTCGCCGGTGCGAAATGCGTGTGTGCCAAAGCGGTAGCCGCTTTCGTCGTCATCCTCCGCTGTCTGGTCGTAGTCGAACACCCATTGGGCATGCTCAGGCCCGCCCGGCCGGTGCACCAGGAAGCCGTGCTCGTCTTCCTGGCCCTCCCAGAACCGGCGCACGCGGCAATGATCGCGGTGCTGCTTCCAAAGCGCGGCGTCGATGTGGCTTTTGGCGTCGAGCGGCGCGACGAATTCATACCCATGCCGCGATGAGCCCTGGGGGAATTCCTTGGACCGGGCGAGATTGAGCCTTATGCGTTTGAATGTGTGCGGCAGTGTGGTCACCGTCTGGCCTCCTTGATCGCTACAATCGCGTACATCATGCCGCAGTCGGCGATTCGCGTTTTGATCTAGATCAGCCTGAAATCATTGAGCATTGCGACTATGTCACCGGCATGAAGGGCGCGGCGCGATGACGGCAGAGGCCTCCCAGGAGCCGGTGATCGAATTCCTCAGCGACCCCGCCACGCACGGCGGAGCGCCGGTCAAACGGATCGATACGCATGCCGCCTCGGTGTTCCTGGCCGGGGATCGCGCATTCAAGATCAAGCGCGCAGTGCGCTTTCCGTTCCTCGATTTCTCCACACTCAAACTGCGCAGGATTGCGTGCAACGCCGAGATTGCGGTCAATCGCGCTTTTGCCCCGGCGATATACCGCAGCGTGGTCCCGATCACGCGCGAAGGCAGCGGCCAGCTTGCGATCGGCGGCAAAGGCGATCCGGTGGAATGGGCCGTCGCGATGCGGCGCTTCGACGAAAGCCAGACACTCGATCATCTCGCCGCGGCAGGCCATATCGACGACGCTCTCGCCGATGCCCTCGGCCGTTCCGTTGCGGCCGCACACCGCTTCGCGCCAACGGCGACGCAAGCACAGTTCGTCGAAGCGCTCGCCAAAATCATTGAGCAGAACGAGACCGAACTCGCAGCCGAACCGGATCTGCTTTCCTTACAGGACCTGCGCGATTTGGCCGACGCCACGCGTGAGGCTTTCGAACGCGTGAAGCCGCTCTTGTCGGCGCGGGAGCGCGCCGGACTGGTGCGCCGCTGTCACGGCGATTTGCATCTGGGCAACATTGTGTTGATCGACGGCAAGCCGGTGTTGTTCGACGCAATCGAATTCGACGAGCGCATTGCAACGGGCGATATTTTCTACGACCTTGCTTTTCTTTTGATGGATCTGATCGGACGCGGGCTGGAATCGGCCGCGAACATCGTGCTCAACCGCTATTTGACTGACACGCAGCGCATTCACGATTTTGATGCGCTTGCCGCGTTGCCGCTGTTCATGTCGGTGCGGGCGGCAATTCGCGCCAAGGTGACCGCGGCGCGCCGCCGGCAGGGAAATTCCCCTGCCGGATCCGCACAAAGTGCACGCGACTATGCGGCGCTCGCTCGAAAACTTCTGACGTCGGCCGAACCGCAATTGATAGCCTTGGGCGGACTCTCGGGCACCGGCAAATCGCTGCTCGCGCGGACGCTGGCGCCTGGCCTTCTGCCGCCTCCGGGCGCGGTGACCTTGCGCAGTGATGTCGAGCGCAAATTGATGTTCGGCGCCAGCGAGACCGAACGATTGCTCGAGACCGCCTACGCTGCCGAGGCGACGGCCAAGGTCTACGCCACGCTATTCGAGAAGGCCAAACGCGTGGTTGCCGCCGGGCATTCGGTCATTGTGGATGCAGTGTTCGCACAACCCGACGAACGTGCGGACATTGCGAAAGCGGCTGCTGGCGCCACCTTTAATGGCCTATTCCTCCACGCCAGCCTCGAAACGCGTCTGGCCCGCATCGGCGACCGTTCGCACGACGCATCCGACGCCGACGCGGACATCGCCCGGAAACAGGAGGAGTTCGACCTCGGCCGGATGACGTGGGGCAAGGTCGACGCCTCCGGCACGCCGGAAGAAACGTTCATCCGGGCAGAAGCCATGCTTGGCAGACGATGAATGAGCTATGCATTGTGCGCCTCGCAGTCCCGCCGCACACCCCCGTGACATGCAATACAAAACCGATGCATAGCTTGACCGACGACGCCTGCCCCGCTGGTTCCGGATAATGATCGCCGCAAGAAGCCGACACGCGTTTGCCCTGCGGCTTGCGGCCGGCATCGCCGGCTATTGCACCTTCATCAATCTTTATTCGCCGCAAGCGATCTTGCCGCTGCTGTCGGGTGAGTTCGGCGCCGGGCCTGCGGAAATCTCCACGATCATGACCGCCGGCACACTGGCCGTTGCATTGATTGCGCCGTTTTCCGGCACAGTCGCCGACGTGCTCGGCAGGAAGCGCGTCATCGTCGCCGCAATGCTGGTGCTCTCGGTGCCGACCGTGTTGGCGGCAATGGCACCGACGCTGCACGCGCTGGTCTTCTGGCGCTTTGTGCAAGGGCTCGCGATGCCGCCGATATTTGCGGTCACCATCGCCTACATCGGCGAAGAACTGTCGCCACACGAGGCGACTGCCGCAGCCGGTCTCTATACCTCCGGCGCGAGTCTCGGCGGGTTCAGCGGACGGTTTGTTACCGGCATCCTGTCCGACATCGTCGGCTGGCGTTACGCGTTCGTCGTGCTTGCAGCGATGACACTCGCGGGAGCGATCGCGGTCGCGGTCATGTTGCCGCGCGAGCGCAAATTCATCCGCTCGGCGGGCCTCATTGCCTCGGGCAAGCAGATGCTTCGCCACTTCCGCAATCCGCAGCTGGTCGCGACTTACGCTGTCGGCTTCGGGGTGCTGTTCAATTTCATCGCGACGTTTACATACGTCAGTTTCCGGCTGGCCGCCGAACCCTACAATTTGTCGGCGACCCTGCTTGGTATGATCTTCATCGTTTATCTCGTCGGTACCGCATTGACCCCAATGACCGGTTGGGCGGTCGGCCGCTTTGGCCGGCGCGATTTCATGATCGCCACCATTGGCGTGTGGATCGCCGGCATCGCGCTGACGCTTGCCGGGCCGCTGTGGTTGATTTTGCTCGGCCTCACGATTTGTGCGGGCTGCGGGCTGTTCTGCCAGGCGGTGTCGACCGGCTACGTCACCATCACCGCGCAGGCCGGCCGCTCCTCTGCGGTCGGGCTTTATGTGTCGAGTTTCTATCTCGGCGGCAGCTTCGGAGCGGCGATCGGCGGCCTTGCATGGACATTCGCGGGCTGGGCCGCCTGTGTCGCCATGGTTGCGGTCATGCTGACGGCGATGGCGGGCATTGTTGCCGGTGCCTGGTCGCGCACCAAAAAGGCGACGCCGCCGAGCGCCATCGAGCCGGCCTAGTCCGCGCTCGCGTGCCAATGCGGCGCGTAGCCGCGCGCCAGCACCGTCAAGATCGATGGCGGCGTGAGCACGTCGACGTCGATCCCACGCGGGCGCGGTTTCGCGTCCGAATATCCTGACGGTGTCCACCGCAGCAGCCGGTTGCCGCGAACGGCGAAGGCTTCCCCGTTGACTGCGATCATGGCGCCATCCGGGAGGCCGTCGATCTTGCGCCGGTGCATGCGCTTGGCTTTAGCGTCAAGGCGTTCGGCGTGCAGGGTTTCATCCATCGCCGCCGCCGATACGCGCACTTTTTTGCCGAAGAACAAGACTGCAAAACTGTTCGGCGTCCTTGCGGCGGCACTCGAAACATGGCCGGTGGCCCGCAGCAAAGGCCGTCACCTCGTCGAGAAAGAACAATTCTGTGTAATAGCGCCCCCACACATCGCGCTGGCGGTTTTTGAATTTCAGCACGCAACAGATCCACTGGCGCGAGGCCCAGCGGCGGCGGCCGAGCGTTCGGCTGTCGCTGTGAATCCGCCCGCCGCGGTTGCCCATGAGCGTGCCGCGCGCCGGTGTCACCGCAAGCTCGCCGAACGGTGTGACACGGTTTTGCAGCGGCATGCTCAGAACCCCGCGGCGCGTGTGGCCGCGGCGGCCGCAACTCCGGCAACCACTGCAGCAAAGTCATTGCGCACAACGATCATCGTCGTACCGGCCGCCAGCACCGCGAGCCAACCGCTGACGCCCCCGGTGAGCAGGATTGGCGCGGTCGTCGACGCAATCACCGCCCCGGGCAGCGCATCCAGCATGCGGCGCAGCCGAGGCCCGATGGCGAAACGCCCGAGCAGCCAGTAGCCACCGAGGCGGCAGACCATGACCGCAGCCGTCATGGCCGCCAGCATGGCGGCAAACCCCAGCGGATCGCGCTCAATCATCGACGAACCCGCCCGTGATGCTGCCGGCGAGCGCGCCAGTCACGACGTACCAGAAGCCGCCGAACACTTGCGCGGTCACGATCGCCACCGCGCTTCCCACGACCCAGGCGATGGCGCGACGCGGCCCCTGCCAGAGCGACACCAGCATCGCTACAAAGAAAGCCGGCATCACCAGATCGAGGCCGAAGCGATTTGGATCGCCCAGCGACGCGCCGAGCCAGTAGCCCGGCGCCGTCGAAGATACCCAGGTCAGCCACGTCGCCGCGCAGGACCCCAGCACGAAGGCCGGGTCGCGGCCGCCCCCGCGGTAGTAGCGCGTCGACAGCAGCCAGGGCGGCTCGGTCAACAGATAGAGCATGGGGTAGATTCTCGCCGCCGGCAGACCGCCGAGCCACGGCCGCATCGAGGCACCGATCAAAATAAAGCGCGAGCAGATCAACGCCGTGATTGCCGCGCTCGCGACAATGGTCGCGGAGGTCAGCTGTTCCGGCCATGACTCGACGACGATGATCTGCGCCACGCCGGCATAGACGGTGGCGCTCATGATGAAGGCGTCGAACAGGCTCAAGCCCTTGCGGGCGGCAATCGTGCCGAACGCGATGCCGAAGGCGCACAGGCCCGGCATCAGCGGCAGCGTAGCCAGCGCGCCTTCGCGGAAACCTTCGAGCGTCCAGCGCAATTGCGATTGCGGTGCGGTGTCCATCAGCAAGCGCTAGCGCACGCGCCCCGCCCGTTGAAGCCCTAAAACAGAAAGCCCGCCATGCGGCGGGCGTTCAAACTTGAATATTGACTGATCAGCCCTGCGGCTGCGGGGCGACTTCACCGGTCGGCGCATCCGGCCGCGGGCGCTGCTTGCCGGCCGGCGGCACTGCCGAAGACCGCGGCGTGGTCGGCTCGATCACCAATTCACGCACCGGCCGCTTGCCCGCGATCAGATCGATGATCTCGTCGCCGGTGAGCATCTCGAATTCAAGCAGGCCTTTCGCCAATACTTCGAGATCGGCGCGCTTGTCGGTGAGAATCTGTGTTGCTTCAGCATAACCGGCCTCGACCAGCTTACGGACCTCCGCGTCGATCGTCTGCGCGGTTGCTTCCGAAATGTTCTGCTGGCGCGACACCTGGTAGCCGAGGAAGACCTCATCCTGGTTCTCGCCATAGGCCACGGTGCCGAGCTTGTCGGACAGGCCCCAGCGCGTGACCATCAGGCGCGCAAGCTTGGTCGCCTGCTCGATGTCGGAGGCGGCGCCAGATGTCACCTTCTCCCGGCCAAACACCATCTCCTCGGCAACGCGTCCGCCCATCATGATGGCGAGGCGCGAGGTCATCTGTTCGCGACTCATCGACAGCTTGTCGCGTTCAGGCAATTGCATGACCATGCCGAGGGCGCGGCCACGCGGAATGATGGTGGCCTTGTGCACCGGATCGGTCGCCTTGACGTTAAGCGCGACGAGGGCGTGGCCCCCTTCGTGATAGGCGGTCAGCATCTTTTCTTCATCGGTCATCACCAGCGACTTGCGCTCGGCGCCCATCATCACCTTGTCTTTGGCGTCTTCAAACTCGGCCTGCATCACCATGCGCTTGTTGCGCCGCGCTGCCATCAAGGCTGCTTCGTTGACGAGATTCATCAGGTCCGCGCCGGAAAAGCCGGGCGTACCCCGCGCAATGGTCTTCAGGTTCACGTCGGGCGCCAGTGGCACCTTGCGCACGTGCACCTTCAGAATGTTTTCGCGGCCGACCACATCCGGGTTCGGCACCACCACCTGGCGGTCGAAACGGCCGGGGCGCAGCAACGCCGGATCGAGCACGTCGGGCCGGTTGGTCGCAGCGATTAGAATAATGCCTTCGTTGGCTTCGAAGCCGTCCATCTCGACCAGCAACTGATTGAGGGTCTGTTCGCGCTCGTCGTTGCCACCGCCGAGGCCGGCGCCGCGATGACGGCCGACCGCATCGATTTCGTCGATGAAGATAATGCAGGGCGCGTTCTTCTTGGCCTGTTCGAACATGTCGCGGACGCGGCTGGCGCCGACGCCGACAAACATTTCAACGAAGTCCGATCCGGAGATCGTGAAGAACGGCACGTTGGCTTCGCCGGCAACCGCGCGTGCAATCAGCGTCTTGCCGGTGCCTGGCGGGCCGACCAGCAACACGCCGCGCGGAATGCGTCCGCCGAGGCGCTGGAATTTTCCCGGGTCACGCAGGAATTCGACGATCTCCTGCAAATCCTGTTTGGCTTCATCGACGCCGGCAACGTCCTCGAAGGTGACGCGTCCGTGCGCTTCAGCCAGAAGCTTGGCACGCGACTTCCCAAAGCCGAGCGCTTTACCGCCGGCGCCTTGCATCTGACGCGACAGGAATATCCACACACCGATCAGTGCGATGAACGGCAACCACGACACCAGCAGCGAGACGAACCACGGGACGTTGTCCGACGGTGGCCGCGCGGTGATCGTGACGCCTTTCGAGTAGAGCTTCTGTATCAGACCAGGATCATTCGGCGCGTAAGTCTGGAAGCTGGTGCCGTTGGCGAAGGTGCCGTGAATGTCCGGGCCTTGAATGACGACATCGCGCACGCGGCCCTGATCGACCTCGGTCAAAAGCTGCGAGAACGAGATGTCTTGCGCGGTCGTCCGCTGCCCCGGATTCTGAAACAGTGTGAACAGCGCCAGCAACAACAGGACGATGATCACCCAGAGGGCGAAATTGCGAAGATTAGCGTTCATCAGGCGTCCTGACCCCGCCGCGCGCGAGCCCCGCGGCCGTGTTTTTCATGCATCCGGTTCGTGGCGACTTCACGTCGGACCCGCTGATCAATGTAGGCAGCGGTAGCCCCCATGAAAAGGCCTCGAATCTTAATATTCTAGCGTGATTTCGGCCGATCCGCTCGCCCGGGTCTGCGCTTGGTTAAGACCTTACGGCGACGGGGCGGAGCCCGTTCAATGATGATTTGGCGGCCGGCCAGCGTTACCACCGCCCCCGCCAAAGTCCGGCGAAAACGCCCGTCACCACGGGCCTGAGCGTCATCGAGGGCGAATTTAAGCGTTTCGAGCTTGCCCAGCTCCACCGGGCCCTCATCACCCACGTTTGCGACGGCACGACCGAGCAACCGCAGTGCAATTTCTGCGGGCAGACCCGCAAAGCGGCGCGCTTCCATGGCGACGGCGACGGGAGCGGGCAGTTCGAGCAGCAGTTCGGCGGCAGCGCGATTGACCGCGACCTCAATCGCGGTGTCCGCGCGTTTGAGCCGGCGGGCGAGGAGTGCAAGCCGACGCGCATCAAGGCCTTCGTGCGCAAGTGTGCCCATCAGGCCACGCAACCGCGCACGGGTGAAGCGCGGGTCGCGGTTGGAGGGATCATCGGCATAGGGAATTTTCGCCGCACGCAACGTGGCGACCAACCGCGCTTTCGAAATATCGAGCAGCGGTCGAACCAGCATGATCGAATTGTCCCCGTTGCGGGGTAATGCCGACAATCGCGTCATCGCTCCCAGGCCAGTCAACCCGCTGCCGCGACTCATGCGGATCAGGACGGTCTCCGCCTGGTCATCGAGCGTGTGGGCGGTAAGAACATGAGCAGCGCGCGCTTTGCGGGCAGCATCGCCAAGCAACCGGTAACGCGCCGATCGCGCGGCTTCCTGTAAACCGGTCGGCGGCTTGCGTCCATTCCAGCGCAATGTGCGGTGCGCGATTTTGAGTTTACGCGCGAGACGCCCGACGGCCGCGGCTTCCCGTTTGGATTCCTTGCGCAGGCCGTGATCGATCGTGATGGCGATCAATTTCGGCTTCGTCTTGAGAGCGTCACGCCAACGCGCAGCCAGCAGCATCAGCGCTGTGGAATCCGGACCCCCGGACACTGCGAGCACCAGGACCGGATGGGCGTCGAGCGTGGAAAAGAGCGCTCTGACTTCAGACTGTGAGATGACTGCCGGTGTCTGTGTGGGCATGATCTTACCGAAAACCGGATCGGCCCTCGGATCAAGCCCGCGGGCGGCCGTTTCCGATCATACCTCTAGCATTGCGCGCGCTTTTGTTCCTGCGCAACGCCGCGCTTCACACCCGCCGAGGCGCGCGGATATTTACGCCCGACTTCGGTCAGCGTGGCGCAAGCGGCTTCCTTTTGATTCATTGCCGCGAGCGACTGGCCAAGACGCAACAGGGCGTCAGGCGCCTTGCCCGCGTGTTCAAACTTGGTCGAAACGCCGAGAAACGATTCCGCGGCGTCGCGATAACGCTGTTGCTGGAAAAGGCTTTCGCCAAGCCAGTACTGCGCGTCCGGCACCAGGCGCTCGTTCGGATATTTCTTGAGGAAATCGCGGAAGGACTGCTCCGCCAGCGAATAGTCCTTATGCAGGACGTAGCCATAAGCCATGTCGTATTCGTCCTGCGGCGAAGCCGTGGGCGGCAGCGTCGCCAGCTGGGGGCCGGCTGGAGTGGCGTTTCGCACTTGCGGCGGCGGCGATGAGGCCTGCGGTGCCGGCATCGGCATGGCACTGGCGGAGGCAATCGCTCCCGGCGGCGGGGCCATTTGCGGCGGGGCTGCCTGCGGCGGAGCCGGGTCATTGCCTGCAAGCGTTGAAAGATCGAGCGGCGCGCCGGCGGCACGGCCGCCAGGAGCGCCGACCGGCATCCCGTTATTTTGGCCCGGCTCCGGTGCGGCGATCACCGCTTCATTGCCGAGCGTCCGCGGCGCGCCCGGTGCATTCGGATTCCGGTTCGGGTCGAAGACGTCGGAACGGCGGCCGGGCGTCGAAGACGGCGCGGCATTTCCGGGACCGATCGGCGCAGCTTGCCCGGGAGGGGCGGCACCGCCTCTCGAGCCCAACTGCTGGAAGCGATATTCGGTATCGTCCTGCATTCGTTTGAGCTGCGTCTCAAGTTGCTGGTTGCGATATTGGAGCTGCTCGAGCGCGCCGGTCATTTGACGGAGCGCACTTTCCATCCGGTCGAGCCGAACCGAAATGTCACCGGGATCGGACTGTGCCACCCTGCCCGACGGCTGCGCTTGCTGCCCTTGCGGCGCCTGTCGCGATTGGGTGGATGGTTCGCCACGGTTGAAAAGATTGTCGAGGAAATTACCGGACGAACGCTCCTCCTGCGCCAGTGCAGTGCTGGCCAGGAGCAATACCGAGAGCGCGGCGATCGCCGCGATGCGAGATGATGGTCGAAAGCGTGTCATGTCAGATGAAACCGGCGGCGGCTATTCGCCCCAATACTGGGTAGCATAAGACGCGCTGCGTCGAAATTGTGACTTCGCGCACCCAAGTCGTCACGAAGTTGTCGTGGCCGGGAATAGCCGTCCAAAGGACGGCGTGCTTTTGCACGCCTATGTCCCAGCCATCCACGTCTTTCTATGTCCCCAATCTGGAAAGACGTGGATGCCCGGCACGGGCATGACGGCAAAAGAGCCGGTCGTCAGCCCTTACGAACTCGCGCCCAGCACGGTGACCGCGCGGCGGTTCTGCGACCAGCAGGAGATATCATTACAGACCGCGACCGGCCTTTCTTTGCCGTAGGAGATCGTGCGCATGCGTTGCGGCTGGATACCACGCGATGCCAGATAGTCACGCGCAGCCTGCGCGCGACGTGCACCCAACGCGATATTGTACTCGCGCGTACCGCGTTCGTCGGCATGGCCCTCGATCGTGAACTGGCTGTATTGGCTGTAATTTGTGAGCCACTGCGCCTGCTTGTCGAGCGTTGCCCGTGCTAGCGGTGTGAGTTCGGTCGAATCCGTTTCAAAGAACACACGGTCGCCGACATTGACCACGAAGTCCTGCTGACTGCCGGGCGTCGCCGCGCCAGCAGCATTCGCTTGCGCATCGTCACCCGTCTTGTTTGCACATGCCGAGATCGCCAAGGCAGCAGCCAGGACGGCAGCAAGCCGGACGACGTGCAGCGTTTTCTTCATATCGAACATTCCGGTGCCTCCATCACACGCGTCATGACCGGATCTTGCGTGTGGGTCTAGCAGGCCGTTCGTTAAACGAACGTTCCATCAACCTTGATGGAACCTTGCGCAGACCCAATAAAACTGTCGGCGTCCCTTAAACCGTTTGTGATGGTTAAGACAGGGTGAAAATAAGGCCGGTTTAGGACCGTCACGACAAAAGCGGTGACCAGGCCGGATCGGACGCGAAACTGGGTGTTGGAACCTTCAATTCGTTGCGGCCGGTTACGTCGATCGTATAAAGCGACGGCCCTTGCCCCACATCGCGGAAGAACATCAGCACGCGTCCGTTCGGTGCGAATGTCGGGCCTTCATTGTGGAAGCCTTCGGTGAGGACCCGCTCGCCCGAGCCGTCGGGCTTGAGAATTCCGATCGCGAAATTACCGCGTGCCTGGCCGGTGAACGCGATGTAGTCGCCGCGCGGTGACCACACCGGCGTCGAGTGATGGCCGTCGCCGAAACTGATGCGCTGCGCCTGACCGCCGGACGCCGACATCACATAGATCTGCTGGGTGCCGCCACGGTCGCTCTCGAAGCAGATGCGGCTACCATCCGGCGAGTAGCAGGGTGCGGTGTCGATCGCCGGTGTATCTGTGAGACGGGTCGTCTGCTTCGAGCGCAGGTCCATCACGAACAGATTGGCGTTGCCGCCCTGCTGGAGGCTCATAATCACGCGTTGGCCGTCGGGCGAAAACCTCGGAGCAAAGGTCATGCCCGGGAAATTGCCGACGATCTCGCGCTGTCCCGTTTCGATGTTGAGCAGGTAAACGCGCGGATCGCCCTGCCCGTATGACATGTAGGTAATTTCTTGCGTCGACGGATTGAACCGCGGCGTCAGCACCAGATCGTCGCCCCGTGTGAGGTAGCGCGTTCCGGCACCGTCCTGGTCCATGATGGCGAGGCGCTTGACGCGGCGGTCCTTCGGCCCGGTCTCGTCCACGAAGACAATCCGGCTGTCGAAATAGCCTTTCTCGCCGGTCAGACGCTCATAGATCGCATCGGAGATAATGTGCGAAATCCGCCGCCAGTTATCGGGCGTGGTGAAATATTGTTTGCCGTCGAGCTGCTGTCCGGCGAACACATCCCACAAACGGAATTCCGCCTTCAGCCGCCCATCGCCTTGCCGCGTGATGCGCCCGGTGACCAGCGCCTGGGCGTTGATCGCGCGCCAATCGGGAAATCGCGGCACCGTATCGCTGTTGGTGATCTTTTCGACAAAGGCCGCCGGATTGATCGGCGCGAACAGGCCGCTGCGCTGAAGATTATTGCTGATCACGGCGGTGACATTGCGTCCGGTATCGGCGTCAGCTGGCGCGCCAGAAATAAAATCGGGCAGCGCGATCGGCATCGGCTGCACGTTGCCTTGATTAATGTCGATGTTGAGCACCGCCCGGGCGGGGTTTGTTCCGAATGCGGCGAGTGCGCCTGCACCGAGCAGCAAACGACGACGGTTGAAGCTCATATTGTAATTTTCAATCACGGGATTGCACTACCTTGTCGGAATGTCATGAAACATTTGTTTGGTGTCGAAGGTGAAATCAATTTCCTTCCACATGTCGTAGTGCTCAGGACGCAACATGCTGTAGGGCTGGCCGACAAACACCGCGCGAACGGCGCTGTCGCGCATCGCATTAAATTGCGCACCGCTTCCGCTAGTGAGCACCAGTGGTCCGGTCGCAAGCGTTCCGTCGCGTCTGAATTTAATTCGAATTGTGACCTGGCTTTGATCGGCGTCCTGCATGCCGACCGGCGGATTCCACAACGCCATCAGGCGTGCGCGCAAGGCGTCGATCTCGGACTGTGAAAGCTGGGCGGCCATGCCAGAGGACGTGCCGAGCGACGGCGTCGCGTTCGCCTCCACGCCGGTCGCCGCGTTACGCTGCGCGTCGCGCTTGTCCAGCAGCGCGGCGATTTTGTCGGCATCGAATTTTGGTTGCTGCTTCTGCGGCGGCTTCTTCGGCGGCATGGGCTGGTCGACCTTGGCCTGCTTCGGCTCGTCCGGCTGTTTGATCTTCTCAGCAATCGGATCGGGCTTGGCCTGCTGCGGCTCTGGCGGCGGCGCGGTTTCCTTCGCGGCCTGCACTTCTTTTTTCTCGGTGACTTTCGGCTTCAACTCCTCGATCGGCTTGGGCGGCTCTTCCGCCTTCTTCTCCACCATAGGCTTTGGCATCTCGATCTTGGGAGCGTCCTTCACGCCTTTGGTCATTTGGGAGAAGTCTTTATCACTGACGAGATCGACAGGAAGCGCATCCACCGGCGTCGCTTCGAGCGTTTTGCCGGTAAAGGTTATGGTCGCCCACAGCAGCACCGCTGCGTGGAGACAAGCCGAGATCGCTGTCGCCTTTCTCATCACTGCGCTTTCGCGCCCTGTTCAAACTCGGTGACCAAGGCTACCCGATGGAAGCCGGCTGACGACAGCTGCCCCATCACCTTCATCATGGTCCCGTAAGCCACCCTCTTGTCACCGCGCACATAGACGCGGGCTTCGGTGCCGCCGCGCGCATCGGCGACGGCCTTCATTTTGGGGATCAGATCGTCCACGGCAATTTCGGTATTTTGCAGAAAAATCTGGCCCTTTTCGTTGACCGAAACCGTGAGCGGTTCCTTGTCCTGCTCCAGGCTTTTGGCCTGGCTCTGCGGCAGGTCGATCGGTACCCCGACCGTCAGCAGCGGGGCCGACACCATAAAGATGATCAGCAACACCAACATGACGTCGACCATCGGCGTAACGTTGATTTCGCTCATCACCCGGCGGCGGTGATGCTTTCGCTTCCCCATGACCGGCGTGCCGGCATTGGCTGCCATGACTTTTATCCCTTGCGCATGATCTTATCCGAAAACCGGTAACCACTTTTCGGGATCATGCGCTACCCGCGCTCGTCGATCTGCCGCGACAAAATAGCGGCGAATTCGTCGGCGAACCCCTCCAGCCGCTGGGCCTGTTTGTTCACTTCGGATGCAAACTTGTTATAGAAAATGGTCGCCGGTATGGCGGCGACAAGGCCGATTGCGGTCGCAAACAGCGCTTCGGCGATGCCGGGAGCCACGACCGCCAGCGACGTATTCTTGGACGCCGCAATCGACTGGAAGCTCGTCATGATGCCCCAGACGGTCCCGAACAGCCCGACAAAGGGCCCGGCCGAACCCACGGTCGCCAGGACCAGAAGGCGCTTTTCCAGCCGTTCGACCTCGCGCGCAATGGTCACTTCCATGACCTTCTCGATGCGCATTTGCAGGCCGCCGATGGACTTCGTGTTGCCCTCGAAACTGCGTTTCCACTCGCGCATCGCGGCCACAAATAACGCGGCCATCGAATGGGCCGGACGCGCCGACAGCGCGCGGTAGAGTTCATCCAGGGACTGGCCGGACCAAAACGCTTGTTCGAAGCGATCCATGGCGCGGCGAGTGCGCGAATAAAGAACGGTCTTGTCGATGGCGATCGCCCAAACCCAGACCGAGCACGCTAACAGGCCGACCATGACCGTCTTGACGATCCAATGGGCGTGCCAGAACAGCGTGAACAGCGAGAGGTCGGAGGAGGTCAGCGGCAGCACCGACTGTGCCACGTCGGCAGGATTCATGGGCACGTCCTTTCCGCTTCTTCCGGTTCCGTCGGTCGAACCGGCGCGGCGCAATTTCCGAAATCAGCAAGCGCGCGCGACGATGCCGCCCACGCGCCAAGCCGAAAACCGAATGTCTCGCGAAAATCGTAAGTCCCGTCCACCGGTAACCTACGAAATCCCCGCGAAACTTGGCCAAACTTGGGCGCGAAAGCGGGCTTTTCAGCCCTTATAGACAGCGCTGATTATGGTTAAAGAGTCGTTACTTTTGGATGAACGTCCCTGCGGCCCGAAACGCGAAGGCCGCCCCGAAGGGCGGCCTTGCATTGGATATGGGGCTGTTAGTTCTGCGGCTGGCTGCTTTCAGGGGCTGGACGGTCGCGCCGCTCGGCCATGAACTGGTCGAACTCGGTCTTGTCCTTTGCAAAGCGCAGCCGGTCAAGGAACTCGCGGAACTCCCGCTGTTCTTCCTCCAACCGCTTCAAGGTGTCGGCGCGATACTCATCGAAAGCGCGATTGCCGCTTGAAGGCCCGTAATTCCAAGGCCCACTCCAAGAGCCGCCCGATGAACCGCTCGTGGGGCTGCCGCTCATTCTCGAACGCATCCAGTCCATTTTGCGCTGCAAGCGTTCCATTTTGTACTGCCAGTGGCCGGAATAGCCGCCGTGATATCCGCATCCCATTCGTCCGCTCCCAATGGTGAAGGCGAGGACGCAAAGGCCAAGCGGCCACCAGGCCATGAACCCCAGAATGATCAGCGCAATCCAGGCGGGTTTGCCGAAGGCGTCGAGTCTCGCGGTGATTGGCATTGTCAGCCTCGCGTGAATGTAAATAACATTTACATAGCTAGGACCGTGCGAGGCCCCTGTCAAGCAGCGCAAACATTAAATTGGGGAGCGCGAGCGAGGACACCAGTGGTAAAGGGTCCGAGTTCTTGCGCAAGCGGGGCGGCAACGAGCGGACAAATTCAGCTCCGCCGCGCCGCCGTGGCACTGAGGCCAAGCCCGCGCAGGTAGATCAGCACTGCGGCTTCCAGCAACTCTTCCGGCGGCATCGGCAGTGCGCGCCGCGCGGCGTCGCCACGCGCAAACAACGATGCGATGCCGTGGGTCATCGACCACACATGCAGCGCCACCATTAACGCCGGCGGGCGCCCCTGCGGCGGCATCAACGCAACGAGCTTCTCCGCCGCCGCGCGCAACACCGCGAACGCGTTCTCGCTTGCTTCGCGCAGTTCGCGGTCTGCATCGAGCGGGACGCCGGCTTCGAACATCGCCGAGTAATAAGCGGGCTCGCGCTTGGCAAAGGCGAGGTAAGTTTTGCCAAGACGGTCGAAGGCCGCCATGACGTCCGGCGCGCCGTCATCCCATGCCTTCGCCAAAGCGTCGGCAAAAAGCACAAAGCCGCGCTGCGCGACATCGGCGAGCAGTGCATCGCGGTCGCGGAAATGCCGGTACGGCGCCGCCGGACTCACCCCTGCCCCGCGCGCGGCGTCGGCAAAGGTAAAGCCGGCCGGGCCCTTCTCGGCGATCAGTTCGAGCGCGGCGCGCACCAGGGCTTCCTTCAGGTTGCCGTGGTGGTAGCCGCGGGCCGCATGGCCACGCTTACCCCATCTCATGTGAATCGCTTTTACATTAAGGCGATGGCCGCGTCGATGCGGGCGCCTAGGAGCGCCGGCTGCGCTTGGCGGCCAAAGGCAGATGATCGAACAGCGTCGGACCGTTCGGCTGGGCGCCTTCGATGGTCAGCAGGCGCAGCTTGCTGACCACGCCACCCGGGGCAGAAAAACCGCCGGTCTTGCCACCGGCTGCCAGCACGCGATGACACGGAACGATCAACGGAATTGGATTTTGGCCGAGCGCCTGCCCGACGTCGCGCGCCAATAATTTGTCGCCCAGACGATCGGCGATCTGGCCATAAGTCATCGTCTCACCGGCAGGGATCGTGCGCGCAACCTCGTAAACTTTGCGATTGAATTCCGGCAGGCCGTCGACGTCGAGCGTCACGTCGTTCAAATCGCGCTTCTCACCGCGCAGCAATTCCACAATGCCGTCGATCGCCCGCTGCACCGTCTCCGGTGGTGTCGCCTCCTGCGCACCCGCAAAGCGGCGTAACAGGCGAGACCGCGTCGCGCGCGCGCTGCCGTCGTGAATTTGTACGCCGGCAACGCCACGCGCCGTCCAGACAATGCCACAGGCACCGATGGCCGTTTCAAATAATGCAAAATGAAGTTCCGGCATGACGCGAGAGGTTAGCACGTGCCGTCAGGTGGCGCCGCCCGATTCCTGGTCGGCCTTCATTGCGATGCGCAAGGGCTTCGGGATCGGCTTGGCGCGCCCGCCGGACACAAACGCCACCTGCACATGTGCCTCCACCAGGAGCTCCTCGCCCCGCATCACTTTTTGATTGAGCGTCACCGAGGCGCCCTTCACTTCTTCAGGCGCGGTCACAATATCCAGCACATCGTCCATGCGCGCAGGCTTCCTGAAATCGATGCTCATGTGGCGCACCACGAAGGCAAAACCCGGCGCTTCTTTCTCTGCCTGCTCGAATAACGCGCGGTGGTCAGCGCCGATCAGCCGCAGATAATTCGTGCGCCCACGCTCCATGAAGCGGAGGTAGCTGGCGTGATAGACGACGCCGGAGAAATCAGTGTCTTCGTAATAGACGCGCACGGCCTGATAGTGGCGGCCGTCGCGGATCTCGCCGTCGAGATGTGCACTCGGGCCCGGCATTACAGCATTCGCGCCAGCGGCAGTACGTGGTCGCGCGTCAATGGCGCAAAGGGCAGATCGGGAGGCACGCGCGGATCGGCCCAGACCACTTGATCGATCTCCGCTTTAGGTTGGATCATGCCCTCGATGTCCACCGCATAGACGGCGGCGCGCACCTGAAAGCCGGGTTCGTTCGCCGCGGCGCAATCGAAAACGCCGAGTGCCTGCGCGCTATTTTGCATAACGCGGCAACCGAGCTCCTCAGTAATCTCGCGCGCGAGTGCGGCGACGTCGCTTTCACCGACGTCGCGTTTTCCGCCAGGCTGCATGAACGCGGACGTTCCGCGCTTGCGCACCAGCAAGACGCGGCCCTCGTCGTTGCGAATGAGTGCGGCCACCACGCTGATGACGCGCTCATTCATTCTTCATCTCCCGGAAACAAGCCGAATTGGCTGGGGTCGCGCGCGGGCTCCGGCAGGCCCAGATGCTGGAAGGCGAGCGCGGTGAGCAAACGCCCGCGCGGCGTGCGCTGGATGAAGCCCTTCTGGATCAGGAACGGCTCGATGATGTCCTCGATGGCATCGCGCGGCTCCGACAGCGCAGCCGCCATCGTGTCAACGCCCACAGGGCCGCCGCCATAGTTTTCCGCGATGGTCTTGAGATAACGCCGGTCCATGGCGTCGAGACCGGCGCCATCCACCTCCAGCGCCGAGAGCGCGCGGTCGGCGGCTTTGCGGTCGATGGTCTTGGCGCCGTCGACATGCGCGAAATCTCGTACGCGGCGCAACAGGCGTCCGGCGATGCGCGGCGTGCCCCGCGCGCGGCGCGCAATCTCATTTGCACCGTCGGGCCCAATGCCGATGCCCAGCACGCGCGCGCCGCGATTGACGATCTCTTCGAGTTCTTTCTCGGAATAAAAATTAAGCCGCACCGGAATCCCGAAGCGATCGCGCAGCGGGTTGGTCAGAAGTCCGGCGCGGGTCGTAGCTCCGACCAGCGTGAAGGGGGACAGATCGATCTTCACCGAACGCGCAGCCGGGCCTTCCCCGATGATGAGGTCGAGCTGAAAGTCTTCCATCGCCGGATAGAGGATCTCCTCCACCGCCGGGTTGAGACGGTGGATCTCGTCGATGAACAGCACATCGCGCGGCTCGAGATTCGTAAGCAGCGCGGCGAGATCGCCGGCCTTGGCAATCACCGGGCCGGAGGTGGCGCGGAAGCTCACGCCCAATTCGCGCGCGACGATCTGGGCGAGCGTCGTTTTACCCAGGCCGGGCGGACCGACGAACAGCACATGATCGAGCGCTTCCTTGCGCGCGCGGGCCGCCTCGATGAAGACCGAGAGATTGGCGCGCGCCTGTTCCTGGCCGATGAATTCCGACAACCGCTGTGGACGCAGTGAAGCATCCGCATCATCGTCGCGCTTGTCGGCGGCCACCAGGCGGCGCGGGCTGGTCATCTCGCCAGCTCCTTCAAGCCCTGCCGGATCAGCGTCGCGGTATCAGCACCCTCACCGGCATTACGTGCAGCGGCGGCAATCGCGGCCGCTGCTTGCGGATGCCCGTAACCGAGATTGATCAGCGCGGAAACAGCATCGGCGACCGGCCGGGGCGCACGCTTCTCATCGAGCGCGCCGGCAAGATGCACCACAGCCGGATCGATATCTGCAAAGGCCGGCGCCTTGTCCTTTAACTCAGTGACAATCCGCTCGGCGACTTTCTGGCCAACGCCAGGCGAACGCGCCACCATGGCCTTGTCGCGCATTGCGATGGCGGACGCGAGCTCGGAAGGCTTGAGCGTACCCAGCACGGACATTGCGACTTTCGCGCCGACCCCTTGCACGGTTTGCAACAAGCGGAACCATTCGCGCTCGATATCGCTGGCAAAGCCGAACAGTTTGATCTGGTCTTCACGGACGTAGGTCTCGATCGACAGCGTCGCCGCTTCGCCCGGCGATGGAAGCGCCTGCATCGTGCGCGCCGAGCAGTACACCTGATAGCCGACGCCACCGACGTCGAGGATGATGTAATCCTCGCCGTAAGAATCGATGATGCCTTTAAGCTTGCCAATCATGACGCGGCCACCTTCAGCACGACGCTCGTGCGATGATGCGCATGGCAGACCGCGATTGCCAGCGCGTCCGCGGCGTCCTCGCTTTGCGGGTCGGCCTTCGGCAGCAGGACGCCGATCATCATGCGGATCTGCGCCTTTTCGCCGTGGCCAGCGCCAACGACTGTCTTCTTCACGACATTCGGTGCGTATTCAGCAATGGTCAGGCCCGCCCTGGCCGGTACCAGCATGGCAATGCCGCGCGCCTGGCCCAGCTTGAGCGTCGCCGCAGCATTGTTATTAACGAAGGTCGCCTCTACCGCCGCCTCGTGAGGGTGGTATTGCTCGATCACGGTGATCAACCCGTCATGGATCGCCAGCAGGCGCGTACCAAGTTCGGCGCGGTCGCTGGTTTCGAGCGAGCCACAGGCCACGTAGATCAGCCGGTTGCCGTCGGCTTCGATCAGGCCCCAGCCGGTGCGGCGGAGCCCCGGATCGATGCCGAGAATGCGAATCGGATGCCGGGCCATGGCCCGTTGATAACCCCCCACCCGAGCGCGGCCAAGTGTGGGCCGCGTATTGGGCCATATTCGCAACTTTGAAGGACTCGGAAGATGCGTCCGTTCTGCACTAGGATTGCGGCGCCATGCCGGGTTCTCCCTCCTCTCGCCGCGCCAAGCGACGGGCCATCATTATCGGTGGCTCGATGTCCGGGCTGTTCACGGCCGCTTTCCTGCGCCAGATCGGCTGGGACGCGGACGTCTATGAACGCTCGAGCGTTGAACTTGTCGGTCGTGGGGCCGGCATCACCGGTCATCCGGAATTGATGGAGGCCCTTGAGGCGAGTGGCGCCGGCACCAAGGACCTCGGCGTTGAGGTTCCCAAACGTATCGCCATCGATCGCGAAGGCCGGATCACCGACGAACGGCCATTGCGGCAAATCCTGACCTCGTGGGATCGCTTGCAAAGACTTCTGCGCGCGACCACCGATGAGGTGAACTACCATCTCGGATGGAATTTCGAACGCGTCGACCAGGACGACCGTGGTGTATGCGTGCAGTTTTCCGGCGGCCGGATTGAGCATGCCGATATTCTGGTCGGCGGCGATGGCATCCGCTCCAGCGTGCGCGGACAATTGGCTCCGGACGTGCAGCCGATCTATGCCGGTTATTACATTTGGCGCGGGGCGCCGAACGAAGCCGATCTCGCACCGGAAACCTTGCGGACGATCTATCCGCTGTTTACATTTCATTTGCCGCCGCGGCAGGAGATCATCACGTATCCGATTGCCGGCTTCGACAACGACCTGCGCCCCGGCCACCGCCGCTTCAATTTCATTTGGTATCGCGTTGCCGATGCCGACCAGCTTCGCGACATGTGCGTCGACGAAAACGGCGTGCAGCACGAGCATTCGGTGCCGCCGCCGCTGATCCGCAAGGATCTGATCGCCCAGATGCACAAGGACGCGCACGATATTCTGCCGCCCGCTCTGCTCGACAGCGTCATGAAGATCAAGCAGCCGTTTATCACGCCGATCTATGACTTCACCGCGCCTGCCATCGTTTTTGGACGGGTTGCCATGGTCGGCGATGCGGCTGCGAATGCACGCCCGCACATGGGCTTCGGGATGGCCAAGGCCGGCACGGATGCGCAAGCGCTCGCGAAACATTTGCGCAATCATGACGATGTCGACACGGCGCTGAAGGCTTACAACGCCGAACGCCAGCCGATCGGCAACACCATTGTGATGCACGGCCGCAAGCTCGGCACCCACATGGGCGTCAACCTCAAGACCGACGAAGACCGCCGCATGCACACCCTGTTGCAAAGCGACGGCGCAATGCTGGACTGGATCGCCGTGCCGAATTTTCTCGAAGCTTATAAATGAACGATCTCCCCAAACCCGACTACGCGCGCAACATGCGCATCATCGGCCACACCGACCAGGGCGGACGGCCCGACGGCGTGCAGGTGATGGTGCATCGCGGCTTTGCCTATGTCGGGCACATGTTCTCGAAGGGTTTTTCTGTCATCGACGCGCGCGACGCGAAATATCCCCGCGCCGTGAACTATGTCGCTGCGCCGCCGAATACATGGACGATCCACCTGCAGACGTACGGCGACTTGCTCCTCGCGATCAACGCCAAGGATATGTTCGCGGCCGCAGAATTCGCCGACGAGCGCGCCTATTACAGCGGGGCGCTCGGAAAGACGGTCGGCACGGCAGAGACCAGGCGAAAGCGCGACTGGAGCGCCGGTCTTGCCGTATACGACATCAGCAAACCAGACGTTCCCCGCCGCATCGGCTTCATGCCGGTCAACGGCGGCGGCATCCATCGCATCTGGTACACCGGCGGCCGCTGGGCCTATGTGTCAGTGCTGTTCGACGGATTCACCGACTACATTTTTATGACGGTCGACATGAGCGACCCGACCCAGCCCCGAGAGGCCGGGCGATGGTGGATTCCCGGCATGAACCTGGCTGCAGGCGAGACGCCGTCATGGGCTGCCGCACGCCGATACGGCTTGCATCACGCCATCATTCATGGCGACACAGCCTACGCCGCCTGGCGCGATGCCGGTATGGTGGTGCTCGATATCGCCGACCGCGCGAAGCCGAAACTGATCGTGCACAAGAACTGGTCGCCGCCATTTGGCGGCGGAACACATAATTGTTTGCCGTTGCCGGATCGCGATCTGCTGGTGGTGCTGGACGAAGCCGTGCTCGATCATCAGGAGGACGGGCTTAAGCTCATCTGGGTGTTCGACAACCGCGCGCGCGAGAACCCGGTCAGCATTTCGGCATTTCCGACGCCGGCGGACGCCGACTACAAAGCTAAAGGTGGCCATTTTGGTCCGCACAATATCCATGAGAACCGGCCGGACAGTTTTGTCAGTTCGCAGCTGATCTTTGCGACATATCAGAACGCCGGCATCCGCGTGTTCGACATCGCCGATCAATTTGCGCCGAAAGAAATCGGCGCGCTGGTGCCGCCGCAACCGGCGACGCTCGCGGATACGCGCCCCAACCGCTCGCGCGTTATCCAATCCGCTGACGTGTTTGTTGATTCGAAAGGCCTGATTTACGCGACCGACTACAATGCCGGGCTTTATATTCTGGAGTTGGGTGGCTGACACTCATTTCGTCATGCCCGGCCTTGTGCCGGGCATCCACGTCTTGAAATGCAAGAAAGGCGTGGATGGCCGGGACAAGCCCGGCCATGACAAAAGCAGCTACACACTCATCTTCGCGACCAGTGCGTCCGACACTTCAAAGTTGGCATAGACATTCTGCACGTCGTCATTGTCGTCAAGCAGCTCGATCAGCTTCAGCATCTTCTCGCCGGCCTCGTCATCGAGCGCGACGGTGTTCTGTGGCTTCCACAGCATCCCACTTTTGCGCGGCTCCCCGAATTTCGCCTCCAGCGCTTTGGCCACGTCGTGCAGGTTGTCCGACGTGGTAAAAATCTGGTGGCCGTCCTCATTCGACGTCACGTCGTCGGCGCCGGCCTCGATCGCGGCGTCCAGCATCTGGTCGGCGCTGGCGGCCTTGGCGTCGTACTCGACGACACCGAGATGATTGAACATGAAAGAGACCGCGCCGGTCGTGGCAAGGTTGCCGCCGTTCTTCGTGAAGGTAGCGCGCACTTCGCCCGCGGTGCGGTTGTGATTGTCGGTCAGCGCCTCAACGATCACCGCCACCCCGCCCGGGCCATAACCCTCGTAGCGGATTTCGTCGTAGTTCTCCGCGTCGTTGCCCGAAGCCTTCTTGATCGCGCGCTCGATATTGTCCTTCGGCATGTTCTCGGCACGGGCAGCGACGATGGCTGCGCGCAGTCGCGGATTGAATGCCGGATCGGGCAGGCCAAGCTTTGCGGACACCGTGATTTCGCGCGCGAGCTTACCAAACAGCTTGGAGCGCACCTTATCCTGGCGCCCCTTGCGGTGCATGATGTTCTTGAATTGGGAATGACCGGCCATGACGACACACTACGCTAGAAGTTGATGCCGGCGGCTATATAGGCCGCCCCCGCAAGAAAATAAATATCTGATGTATCGTTTTATCAGGCCGCTGCGACAGCGACGTTGCGCAGGATCGAGCCGATACGTGCGCTGACTTTGGCCACATTGCGATGAACGCGCGCCTTGTAGCGGATGACCGCGTCACGATCGACCATAAAGAACTTCTTTTCCGGATAGGTGCGCCCGAAAATATCGATCAGCATGCTGCGGAACTGCCCTGACGTGAGGTCCGGCTGTTGCACGGGAATTTCCGCATAGGCTGCGAGCTCCGCCGAACTCAGCGCACACAGCAACGCTGTCGGCACAGTCGCATAGACCTGTTTGTACTTCTGAATAGTACGGATAGCGCGGTCGAGGCCAAAATCTTTGCCAAGTTCGTCGTTGACCACCAGCGGTTCGTCTTTCACCGGGCGCGTCAGCGGAAATTGATCGATCAGCCAGTCGCCGATATGGACGATGTTGCTGCGGCCGCGCCCATACATCAGCACGTCGTCCTCATAACGGGCGAACCATGTGTCCAGCCGCTCGACCACGCGGTCGATCGCCGGGCGGGAGACCAATTCGCGGCATTGGGTGCCGAAAATGCCGATCGACGCCCTGGCGCCGGATATCACGTCGAGCAATTCGTCACCGAGCAGCGGTGGAAAAAGCCCGCCGCCGGTCCCGAGCACGACCAGGTCGTAGTTGCCGCGCGCTTCATTAAGGGTGCGAAGCGTCAGATGGTGCACGTCTGCCTCGCCCGGCAGCAGGGCGTTGATCATGTGGCAGCCGAGACGGGTCCCGAAACTTGTACCGTCATCGCCGGAAATCACGGCAACGCTGCAGGGCGCCGCGGGAGCCAGCCATTCGGTCGGCGTGAGCCGCATCAGCACCTGCGTTTCGTCAACCGGCGTCGTGCACTCGATCCGAAAGCCGTATCGGTCGAATAGCGTTGCCAGATCATAGAAACTCAGGTGATTGGTAAATCCGAGCGCGGCCCGGTCGAGATCCTTCGCCAGGTCGGTCGCGCAGTAGCTCAGGATGATGTCGCGTTTACAAAAGCGCAGATGGGTAAAAAGATTATCGATGTCGGCAACACGCTCAAGCGAGCCGAGCATGACGATGACGTCACATTGTGATGCGGCGTCCGTTGGAAATTCGGTGTTTAGATCGCAGCCGCGTGCCGGACGTTTCTTGTTACCGTGATTGGCGTCACGATGACTGCAGCCGCCCGGCAACAATGTCTGCAGCGCTGCATTTTCACTGAGGTCGAGCACCTGCGCGCCGGCAGGGATAAATTGAGCAGCAAGCTCCGCGCGCGGGTCAGATTTGTTATTATCGTGCGCCTCCAGTTGCGGCGCGAGATCGGACGGCAGTTCCAGAGCCAGATTGTTATTGACGTAAAGGTTCATGGGCACCTGTGCCGAGGTCGCTATGCCGGACCCAGCACATGCCGGCGAATCACCTCACCTAACGAATCACCGACGCGATTCGCGGTCAACCTGCA
Organism: uncultured Alphaproteobacteria bacterium; assembly: GCA_963743405.1. GTDB lineage: Bacteria > Pseudomonadota > Alphaproteobacteria > Rhizobiales > Xanthobacteraceae > Pseudolabrys. The sequence continues at coordinate 352,064 of CAVUPX010000002.1, forward strand.
CAGGTCGAAAAATCTTCAGTTCCAGAATTTCGGTCGTGTTTCCCGCAGAATGCCGCCGAGGCGCACGGCACCAACCTGACGGGCGAGGCCGGTCGCATCATCGGTCTCAACCGCGAGACCGCACAGCGTTGCCGGGCCATTTGAGGGCTCGAATTTCGCGCCCGGCAGTTTCCGCAGAAAGCGATTGAGCGGTTCGTCCTTATTCATGCCGATAATGGAGTCGTAATCGCCGGTCATGCCGACATCCGACACGAATGCAGTGCCACCCGCGAGGATCCGGTCATCGGCGGTTGGCGCATGCGTATGTGTTCCTACGACGAGGCTGGCGCGCCCGTCGGTGAAATACCCCATGGCCTGCTTCTCGCTCGTCGCCTCGCAATGGAAGTCAATAATGATGGCATCCGCGCCCGATTTAAGCGCGCAAGCGGACAGTTCGCGCTCGATGGCCGCAAATGGATCGTCGAGCGGGTCCATGAAAATGCGGCCCATGGCATTGATCACCAGCGCGCGTTTGCCGTTTTTGGTGTCGATCAGCGCGGTGCCCCGGCCGGGGGTGCCTTTGGGATAATTCAATGGGCGGATTAACCGCGGTGCGCGCTCAATAAACACCAGCGCCTCGCGCTGGTCCCAGGCGTGATTACCGAGCGTGATGGCATCAGCACCGGCGTCGATGAACTCGTTGTAGATGACCTCGGTAATGCCGAAGCCGCCGGCGGCATTCTCACCGTTGACGACGACCAGATCGAGTTTCCAGTCGGCAATCAGTTTTGGCAACCGCTCGGTCAAAATTGTCCGCCCGGACCGTCCGACAACATCGCCGATAAACAAAATGCGCATGCGGGGCTCGGCCTCTTTACAGTTCCCGGAAATCAATTGTCTCGCGCTCCGTTAGCACGAGATCGAGCCGCGCGTCGCGCTCAGTGGCGGGCACGTGCGGAATTTCCTGGGTGGCGAAAGCGATGCCAATCGCTGTGACCGGCTTTTTGGCGCGCAGCGCATTGATCGTCATGTCGTAATATCCGGCGCCATAACCGATGCGGTGGCCGGAACGATCAAAGGCAGCAAGCGGCACGATGAGAATGTCGGGTGCTATCTCTGGCGCCTCGGCAACCGGCTCGCGGATGCCCCACTGGCCGGCCTTGAACGCGTCACCGAAATTCCAAGCACGCATAATCAGCGGTTTGCCTCGGCCAGCGATCGCGGGCAGTGCGAGCTGCACGCCAGCGTCTGCGAGTTTGCGCATCAGGGGGATCGGATTGATCTCGGTCTTCATCGGCGAGAAACCGGAGACCACCATGCCGCGCTCTATTCGCAGCGGGAACGGCCGAGCAGCGATTGTCTCAGCAGCAGCCGCTCGCATCACCGCCGGAAATACATCGCGCAATGCGAGCGTCTGTTCGCGGAGCCGGGCTTTTTGATCGGCGACAGTCGAGTTGGTTGCGTTCACCGCATGCTCCGTCATGCGCGGCCATAGCCGTCCGAAGGACGTCGTGCTTTCGCACGCCTATGTGCCGGGCATCCACGTCTTGACGAATTGCCATCATCAAAGACGTGGATGGCCGGGACAAGCCCGGCCATAACAATTGAAACGCAATGCCACCAAAAAAAGTACGGAGCCGCGATGGCCGTCGGAGTGTGATCCCGGGAACCTACATAAGTAGGTGGGCGCCATATGACCGAAACCACGGTCCCGGCCAGGGACAGCTCCCGATAGGATCGTAAGGCCCCGGGGAATTTTCTCCGTCGCACCTCGCAGCCCCGCATCACCAATGTAGTCGTTAAGGAGGGCAAGCGCCACACCGCCCCTCGTCGAGGGCGGGCAGAGGTTAAAGTGGCCTTATCCGATCGCCACGCCGCCGTTGCCGACCGTTTGGTTAAGCTTCTTGGTGATGCCTTCGATACGTTCGGCTGCCGAATTGAACGCCCCGACCACCGCATCCGATGCGGCCTTGGCGCGATCCCCGGCCACTAGACGAGCGTCCTGCAATGCGGCGATTTCGTCTTCTAGGCGGCGCATCTTCTTGGTGGCTTCAGCAAGTTCATCCGCCAGCATCAAGGCTGCCATCACAGTGAGGCGCGTATCGCCGATTTCACCGAATTTGCGGCGCAGGTCGATGATGCGTTGATCAATGTCCTTGGCGAGCGACTGCAAGTGCTCTTCTTGCCCATCCTCGCAAGCAAGGCGGAATTGGCGGCCGGCAATTGTGGCGTTGACTTGGGACATGGCTTTACTCGTTCAAGTCGAGGACCGATTAAATCGAGGCGATCGCGGCATCCAGCCGCTCACCGATTTCACGATTGGTCGTCTCCAGTCGGCGGGAGCGGGCCGTCTCGCCATCCAATGCGGCGGCCAATCGCGTGCGATCGACACCCAGTGCCTGGACTTGAGCAACCAAGCCCTCTTCGTTGCGGTCGGCCTCCTTGCGACGCTCGACTGCACCATCAAGCGCGTCGAGCGCGAGCGCCAAACGCTTGACCGCGGCGTCGATTGCGCTTTGCTCTGTCATCGGCCCAGGTCCGCACAAAAACTCTTGCAGCGGCAGATATTTAGGCAAAGAACTTTACGTGCTGCACGACGGTCGCGTCAACGCTCGGTGGACGATTTGCCCAGCTGTTTTCGCCATCCTGTGCATGGCCGGCGGGTGGCGAGGCGCTCACATTGACTCAAAGGGCTCACATGCTATCCACCCGCCAAAAGGCCTTTCCATGAGCGCAAAAGCCTCGCCGACGGCAGCCGTGGCGCCCCCAGAGCGTCGCGGGCAACCGGCCGCTAGCCCCGCCATTGCCCACGCGAGCATGGCCAACGCGATCCGTGCGTTGGCGATGGACGCCGTGGAACAGGCGAAGTCCGGCCATCCGGGAATGCCGATGGGCATGGCGGACGTCGCAACCGTGCTTTTCTCTCGGTTTTTAAAATTCGACCCGGCCGACCCGAATTGGGCAGACCGCGACCGCTTCGTGCTCTCGGCCGGCCATGGCTCGATGCTAATCTATGCGCTGCTCTATCTCACCGGCTATGAAGCGATGACGATTGAGCAGATCAAAAAATTCCGTCAGCTCGGTTCGATCACCGCCGGTCACCCGGAATATGGTCACGCGCCCGGCGTCGAGACCACCACCGGCCCACTCGGGCAAGGATTGGCCAACGCGGTTGGAATGGCGATTGCGGAAAAACATCTCGCCGCAGAATTCGGTGACGGTGTCGTCAATCACAAGACCTACGTCATCGCCTCTGACGGCGATCTGATGGAAGGCATCAGCCAGGAAGCGATCGCCCTCGCCGGCCACCTCAAGCTCAACAAGCTGATTGTTTTATTCGACGACAACGGCATTTCGATCGACGGCGCACTGACGCTCTCCGACAGCGTTGATCAGGTGAAACGTTTTGACGCCGCCGGCTGGGCCGCGTCCCGCATCGACGGGCACGATGCGGCGGCAATCAATGCAGCGCTTGAAAACGCGCAGACATCCGACAAGCCCGTGCTGATCGCCTGCAAGACCAAAATCGGTTTCGGCGCGCCGACCAAACAGGGCTCGGAAAAATCACACGGCTCTCCTCTTGGCGCCGACGAAATCGCCGGTGCGCGCAAAACGCTCGGCTGGACTTCTGCTCCCTTCGAGGTGCCGGCCGATATCCTGAAAGCATGGCGTGCTGCCGGCGCGCGATCAAAATCGACGCATGCTGATTGGAAGGGGCGACTGGGCGCACTCGACGCCGGAAAGCGCGCTGAGTTCGAGCGGCGAATGAAAGGCGACCTGCCAAAGACGGCGCTCGCGGACGCCGTGCGCGGGATCAAAGAAAAACTTGCAGCACAGCCGAAGGAAATTGCTACACGCACGGCCTGCGAATTGGCGCTCGAAAGCCTGATCCCTTCACTGCCGGAAATGATTGGCGGCTCCGCCGACCTCACCGGATCCAACAACACGCGCATCAAAGGCATGAAGGCAATTTCGGCTGCTGATTTTTCCGGCCGTTTCATTCACTACGGCGTGCGCGAACACGGCATGGCCGCCGCCATGAACGGCATGGCGCTTCACGGCGGCATTATTCCATATTCGGGCACATTCCTGGTGTTCTCCGATTATTGCCGGCCAGCGATCCGGCTCGCCGCGCTGATGGGCAGGCGTGTCATCCATATCATGACCCACGACTCCATCGGGCTCGGCGAAGATGGCCCGACGCACCAGCCGGTCGAACATCTTGCAGCACTGCGCGCAATTCCGAACCTGATGGTGTTCCGTCCCTGCGATGCCGTCGAGACGGCGGAATGTTGGCAGCTCGCACTCGAAGCCAGAGACAGACCGAGCGTGCTTACGCTCACACGCCAGAATTTGCCGCAATTACGCAACCGGTTCGACGACGAAAACATCTGCGCGACCGGCGCTTACGAGATCGCCGGGCCGGATGGTCGCGCCGACGTTTCAATTTTCGCAACCGGTTCCGAAGTGTCGATCGCAGTCGAAAGCGCCAAGCAACTGGCGGAGCGCAGCGTGGCAGCACGCGTGGTCTCGGTGCCCTGCTTCGAACTGTTCCTTGAACAAAAGGAAGAATACCGCCGTGCCATCATCGGCGACGCCAAGGTCAAGATCGGCGTCGAAGCCGCGATACGCCAGGGCTGGGACGCAATCATTGGTTCCGAGGGGATCTTTGTCGGTATGACGTCATTCGGCGCAAGCGCCCCATACAAGGAACTGTACAAAAAATTCGGAATTACCGCAGAAGCGATAACCCATGTGGCATTGATCAAGCTTGGGAAGACGTAACAGACGACTATATGTCTTGTTGCGGCCTGCGAAGGCCGCAGCACCTGAATGAGCCGGGAGCGAAGTTATGACAGTACGTGTTGCCATCAACGGGTTTGGCCGCATCGGGCGCAACATTTTACGCGCCATCGCCGAAGCCGACCGCAAGGACATCGAGGTGATCGCCATCAACGATCTTGGGCCAGTCGAAACCAATGCGCACTTGCTGCGCTACGATAGTGTCCATGGCCGCTTTCCCGGCACAGTCACGGTGAAGGGCGACACGATCAGCCTCGGCAATGGTGCCATCAAAGTGACCGCAGAGCGCGACCCTTCAAAGCTGCCGTGGAAAGATCTCGGCGTCGACATCGCGCTGGAATGCACCGGGCTCTTCACCGCGAAGGACAAGGCTTCGGCGCATCTGACCGCCGGCGCCAAGCGCGTTTTGGTCTCGGCTCCCGCAGACGGCGCCGATCTGACCGTGGTCTTCGGCGTGAACCATGACAAGCTGACCAAGGATCACAAGGTCGTCTCCAACGCATCCTGCACGACAAACTGCCTCGCGCCGGTCGCCAAGGTCCTCAACGATGCTGTCGGGATCGATAGAGGGTTCATGACGACGATCCATTCCTACACCGGCGATCAACCGACGCTCGACACGTATCACAAGGACCTCTACCGGGCCCGCGCCGCTGCGCTCAACATGATTCCGACGTCGACCGGCGCTGCCAAAGCCGTCGGCCTCGTTCTTCCTGAACTCAACGGCAAGCTCGACGGCGTCTCGATCCGGGTCCCGACTCCGAATGTCTCGGTGATCGATTTCAAGTTCGTCGCCAACAAGGCGACCAGCAAGGACGAAGTGAACGGCGCGATCAAGCGCGCGGCTGAGCAACAGCTCAAGGGTATCCTTGGATACACGAACGATCCGAACGTCTCGCTCGACTTCAACCACGATCCGCGCTCTTCGATCTTCCATATGGACCAGACGAAGGTGATGGACGGCTCATTTGTCCGCGTGATGTCCTGGTACGACAACGAGTGGGGTTTCTCCAACCGCATGGCGGATACCGCCGTGGCGATGGGCAAATTGCTCTGACAATCGCGCGCCGGGGCGGCTCATGACTGCGTTTAGAACGCTCGACCACGTCGACGTGAAGGGTAAGCGCATTTTAGTGCGCGTCGATCTCAATGTGCCCGTTGAAAACGGCGTCGTCACGGACGCAACGCGAATTGAACGTGCGGCGCCCGCGCTCACCGAGATCGCCGACAAAGGCGGTAAGGTGATCCTGCTCTCTCATTTCGGCCGGCCGAAGGGGCGAGACGCCAAACAATCGCTCAAGCCGGTCGCTGCGGAGATCGCGCGCATCATAAAACGGCCGGTGAAATTTGCCGACGATTGCATCGGCGACGTTGCCGAGCGTGCCGTCGCCGCCATGAAGCCGGGGGACATTCTCTGCCTCGAAAATACGCGCTTCCACGCCGGCGAAGAAAAAAACGATCCCGCTTTTGTCGCCGCGCTCGCCAAGCTTGGCGACATTTGGGTAAACGATGCGTTCTCCGCTGCGCACCGCGCGCACGCTTCCACCGAAGGCCTTGGCCATAAATTGCCCGCCTATGCGGGGCGCACGATGCAGGCGGAGCTTGAGGCGCTCACGAAGGCGCTCGAAAATCCCGAACGTCCGTTGGCGGCCATCGTCGGCGGCGCCAAGATTTCGACCAAACTCGATTTGCTCGGCAACCTGCTCGATAGAGTGGATGCGCTCATCGTCGGCGGGGCCATGGCCAACACTTTTTTGCTCGCGCAAGGAAAGAAGATCGGAAAATCGCTGGCGGAAGCAGACCTCGTTGCCACCGCGAGTAAAATCGTGGCCAAGGCAAAAGCCGCCAAGCGCGAAATCATCTTACCCGTCGACGTAGTGGTTGCGGAGAAATTCGAAGCGCACGCGCCCTCGCGCGTGGTCAATACCGAAAAGGTCGGCGCTGCCGACATGATCCTGGACATCGGTCCACGCAGCGTCGAGCAGGTTGTCTCCGTGCTGGCGCGCGCGAAAACGCTGGTGTGGAACGGGCCCTTTGGCGCCTTTGAGATGGAACCGTTCGACAACGGCACAATTGAAGTCGCAGAAGCCGCAGCGGAACTCAGTGAAGCCGGCAAGCTTGTCTCCGTCGCGGGGGGCGGCGACACCGTCGCCGCGCTTAACGTCGCGGGGGTCGCCAACCGGCTTACGTATGTGTCGGCCGCCGGTGGCGCTTTTCTGGAATGGCTCGAGGGCAAGGCCTTGCCCGGGGTCGAGGTGTTGCGGATAAAATGATGTCGAACAGCGCCATCCGGGGAAATTGCAACGGACGCGATGGAGGGAACGATGAATCTCGATGAGCTGAACAAAGTGGCGAAGGCCATGGTGGCGCCCGGCAAGGGCATCCTGGCAGCGGATGAATCTTCGGCCACGATTAAAAAACGTTTCGACGCCATCGGCGTAGAGTCGACGGAGGACAGCCGGCGCGACTATCGAGAGATGCTGTTCCGCTCGTCCGAAGGGATGAAACACATCTCGGGTGTAATCCTTTATGACGAGACGATTTGGCAGAAAGCGAAAGACGGCACGCCCTTGGTCGAATTGATCAAGAAGGCCGGCGCCATTCCGGGCATCAAGGTCGATGAAGGCACCAAGCCGCTGCCGAATTGTCCGGGCGAGGTCGTCACGATCGGGCTCGACAGGCTCGCCGACAGGCTACCGAAATATTACGAGCAAGGCGCGCGCTTCGCGAAGTGGCGCGCGGTGATCGACATCGGCGCCGGCCTTCCCAGTTACACGTGCATCCGAGCCAACACGCATGCACTCGGACGCTATGCCGCGCTGTGCCAGGCGGCGCAGATCGTGCCGATCGTCGAGCCGGAAGTGCTCATGGACGGCGACCATGACATTCAGCGCTGCCAGGAAGTGACTGAACTGGTGCTGAAGCTCCAGTTCGAGGAGCTTTACTTCCAGCGCGTGGCGCTCGAAGGAATCGTGCTCAAGCCCAACATGGTGATATCCGGAAAGAAAAACGGCAAACGAGCCGGTGTCGAGGAAGTGGCCGAGAAGACGGTGAAGGTCCTCAAAAATTGCGTGCCAGGTGCGGTGCCGGGCATCGCTTTCCTCTCCGGCGGACAAAGCGATGAAGAAGCAACCGCTCACCTCGACGCCATGAACAAAATCGGAAACCTGCCGTGGAAGCTTACCTTCTCCTACGGCCGCGCGCTCCAACACGCGCCGCAGTCGACGTGGAAAGGCAAGACCGAAAACGTCGCCGCGGCTCAGCGGGCCTTCACGCACCGTGCGAAGATGAACAGTCTCGCCGCGCTCGGGCAATGGAAGGCCGACATGGAGAAGAAAGCGGCCTGACGAGCAAAAGGCCGCGTCGTAACGCGGCCTTTGGCGTCGATCCGTTGCTTACGGGATCAGTCGCAATTCGTTTTATTGATCGTTTTCGAACCGGTGATGTCTTCCTTGTGCACCGTCTTGGACGTGCAGTCACCTGAACCGGTCGTTTCCTTGGTGATCGTCTTTTTCTCGGTTCCAAGGAATCCGTCGCGTTTTTCTATGGTGACGGACGTATCCGGACGATCGTGTTCGATGACGACGGGATCGCGTCGTTCTTCAATGACGGTTTGAGCACTCGCGCCAAACGCGCCAAAAGCACTCGCGGCCAGCGCGAGTGCGAGGACATTGAGCTTCATGGTCGCCTCCTGCTAAGAAGTCTTGTCTGTCAACGCCATCCCCTCCTCCGACGTTCCAAAATTCCCACGTAAGGCAAGGACACGAAACGTGATCGATCTCTACACCTGGACGACCCCCAACGGCCGCAAAGTTTCCATCGCGCTGGAAGAATTCGGGCTGCCCTATACGGCGCACCCAATCGACATTTCCAAGGACGAGCAATTCGCGCCGGACTTTCTCAAGATCGCGCCGAATAACCGGATCCCCGCGATTGTCGATCGCGATGCCAACATCGCGCTCATGGAGTCGGGCGCGATCCTGATCTATCTCGCTGACAAGACCGGCAAGCTGCTGCCAAAATCAGGCGAGGGACGCTACCGCGTGATCGAATGGCTGATGTGGCAGATGGGCGGCCCCGGCCCGATGCTCGGCCAGGTGCATCACTTCGTGAAGTACAACAAGGGCAAGGCGCCTTATGCCGAGGAGCGCTACCTGAAAGAAGCGCACCGTCTTTACAAGGTGCTCAACACCCGTCTGGAAAACCGCGAGTTCGTTGCGGACCAGTACTCCATTGCCGATATCGCGATTTGGCCATGGATCTCCCGTTTCGAATGGCAAACCATCGATATGAAGCAATATCCGAACGTGAAGCGCTGGTATGAAACCATTGCCGCGCGTCCGGCGGTGCAGAAGGGCTATAAGGTCCCCAAGGATATGGGCCCGATCCCGATGCCTTGAAACGCAGGCGGTTCGCTTGTCGGGTGGCTTAGACGTCATGACCGCGAGCGAATAGTCTTGATGTGATTCGCGTTCGTTGCGTTGTGCGTCATTTCACGGTCGCAACAGCGCAAGCCAATGGCCAATCTTCAATCAAAACCGAAACTGGACATCACCGATCTGCTGCGGCGGGCGGTCGCGCATCATCAGCATAGACAGTTGAATGAGGCCGAGGCGCTCTACCGGCAGGTCCTTGCCGTTCAGCCCGGAAATTTCGATGCCTTGCATTTGTGTGGCGTGCTCCTGCATCAGCGCGGCCAGGCGGCCGAAGCCCTCAAATTAATCGCGCGCGCACTCAAGACTAATTCACGATCAGCGGCCGCCCATTCCAACTACGGCATCGTGCTCGCGGTCCTCGATCGGCACGAGGAGGCGCTCAGAAGTTACGAACGCGCCGTCGCGCTCAAGCCGGACTATGCCGAGGCCTTCAACAACCGCGGCAACACGCTGCGCGCGCTCAAACGCAACGAGGATGCGCTGGTAAGCTTCGAACGGGCCATTGCTGCACGTCCCAATTACGCCGAAGCGATCAACAATCGCGGTAATGCGCTGGTCGAGATCGGCCGCTGCGAAGAAGCTCTGGCAAGCTACGAGCAGGCGTTAGAACGCCAGCCTGATTACGCAGACGCAATGATCAATCGCGGCAAATGCCTCATATTGCTCAAACGCAACGACGAGGCGTTGGCCAGCTTTGACCGCGCGCTCAAGTATCAGCCGCACAATGCGGCCGCGCTGAAGGAACGCGGCCATTTGTTGCGCGACCGCAAGCAACCTGCCGAAGCATTGGCAAATCTTGATCAGGCGTTGGCTCTGGCCCCCGACAATGCGGAGACTCATGCTGGCCGCGCCCTGGCGTTGCTCGATCTCAAGCATTTCAGCGAAGCTTTTATTGCCTGTGACCGCGCGCTTGCGCTCAAGCCTGACTATGTCGAGGCGGTCGTCACACGCGGCAACATTTTCCATGAAATGCGGTCTTACGACGAAGCGATCAAACACTATGATCGGGCACTGGAGATGCGGCCTGATTTCGCTCAAGCCTACGGCAATCGCGCGAACACATTGGTGGAACTTAATCGTCCTGCTGAAGCGCTTGCGGATTATGATCGGGCTCTTGCAATCAAATCCTACGCTTCCGCGTTTGTTAATCGCGGCCTCGCGCTGAGCTATCTCGACCGTCCGCAAGATGCATTCGACAGCTTCGATCGCGCCATCACGCTCGAGCCGGAGCTGGCGGAAGCGCATTGGAACAAGGCGCTCCTGTGCCTCTCGATCGGCGATTTCGCGCAAGGCTGGCGTGGCTATGAGTGGCGGTGGCGCCGCGCGACTGAACTCATGCCACGTGACTTCACGCAGCCGCAGTGGCGTGGCGAGGATTTGACCGGCAAGACAATCCTGCTCCACGCCGAGCAAGGCTTTGGAGACAGCATTCAATTCATTCGCTACTTGCCGATGGTCAGGGCCAAGGCCGAAAGAGTCATCCTCGAATTGCCCGATGGTCTTTTGTCTCTCATCGGTGAACTCGCGGACGGCGTAACAATGCTTAACCGTGGCGCGACCCTACCCGCTTTCGACCTCCACTGTCCGCTGATGAGCTTGCCGCTCGCTTTTGGCACGACGGTTTCTACGATCCCGGCGTCGGTGCCCTATTTACGCGCGCCCGCCGACCGCCTCGCCGCGTGGCGTGCGCGGATGCCGCGCGAAGCCACGCCGCGCGTGGGCCTGGTATGGTCCGGCCGCGCCGACCACAAAAACGACCACAATCGCAGTATCGCGCTGTCGCGCCTTCAATCTTTGCTGGCGGTCCCGGACGTACGATTTATTAGTTTGCAAAAAGAGTACCGCGAAGCCGATCTGGTGGCGCTGAATTCTGCGCCGATTATGCGTCTCGACGCTACATTGAACGATTTTGCCGACACCGCAGCTGTGATCAGTGAGCTCGACCTGGTAATAGCCGTCGACACCGCCACAGCGCATCTGGCAGGTGCCATGGGCAAGCCATTATGGCTCTTGCTGTCTTACATCCAGGATTGGCGCTGGATGCGCGGGCGCGCGGACAGCCCTTGGTACCCGACGGCCATGCTGTTTCGGCAGCCTGAGATCGGCGACTGGGACGCAGTGATCGCCCGGGTAGCGCAGAAACTGACGGCTTTCGTGAAAAAACCGGTGCCGCGACCAAGTGGCATTGCGGGTCAATTTTCTGCCTGATTAGGCTAGCATGCGGGGACCATGGCTTCTCGACCAAAACACGTTGCCCCCCGGCCCACCCCACGTCTTTATCTTGTGACGCCGCCGGTCGCGGATGCGTCCTCGTTTTCCACGCAATTGACCGCCGCGCTGGACGCGGGCGATGTTGCCGCAGTTCTGCTGCGCCTTGCTGACGCCGATGAGCGCACGCAGATCAACCGGGTCAAGGCGCTGGCTGCACCGGTGCAAGACAAAGGGGCAGCGATTTTGTTGGATGGCCATGTTGAATTGGTCGCGCGGGGTGGCGCTGATGGCGCTCACCTGACGAGCATCGCGGCCTTCACCGAAGCACTCGAGCAACTCAAGCCCGAACGCATCGCAGGAGCGGGCGGCCTGGCAACGCGCCACGACGCCATGCTCGCAGCCGAGCGGGACGCCGACTATGTGATGTTCGGAGAACCGGATGCCGCTGGCACGCGGCCAGCCTTCATGGCCGTAGAAGACCGTGTCGCTTGGTGGGCTGAACTGTTCGAAATTCCTTGCGTTGGATACGCCGCATCATTCGACGACATTGCGCCACTGATTGCTGCCGGCGCCGATTTCATCGCGCTCGGTGATTTTATATGGCGCGACCCCGGCGCGACCATAAGCGAGGCCGCACGCCTGCTACCGGCGCGGGAACCGGCGGAATGAAATTTCTATCTCAAAAGATTTTTTGTCTTGGCGCTATCGCGGTCGCGCTCGCCTCGCCGGCAACTGCGCAGGTCACAAGAAACGCACCGCCGCCTCCACCCAACACCGCCGCCAACACCGACCAAGGCAACATCGATGTCGCCTATGGCGCCTTTCAGCGCGGGCTTTACATCACCGCATTCAATGAGGCGAGTAAACGCGCGCAGCAAAACGATGCCTCTGCTATGACTTTGCTCGGCGAACTGTACGCACAGGGACTCGGGGTTGGCCGCGACAATTCGAAGGCCGCGCAATGGTACAAACTCGCCGCCGCCAAAAACGACCGTGATGCCTTGTTTGCGTTAGCGATGTTCAATTTCCAAGGCCGCGCGGGCACCCGCAATACGGAAGAAGCTGCACGACTGCTCGATGCCGCCGCCAAGCTCGGTCACCCGGTTGCCGCTTACGATCTCGGCCTTCTTTATATTCAGGGACAGCAATTTCCCCAGGATTTCAAGCGGGCCGGCGAGCTGTTCGCGATGGCCGCGGAAGCCGGCAATGGCGAAGCCCAATACGCGCTCGCGACCATGTACAAAGAAGGACGCGGCACGCCGAAGGACATGAATAAAGCAATGCAGCTTATGCAGCGAGCGTCGATCGCCGGCAATGTCGATGCCATGGTCGAATTCGCGATCGCACAATTTAACGGTGAAGGTGTCAACAAAGACGAGGCTGCGGCCGCGCAGCTATTCCTCAAAGCGGCGCATCTCGGCAACGCGGTCGCACAGAACCGGTTGGCTCGAATCTTGATGGCCGGCCGCGGCATGCCCGCTGACGCAGCAGAAGCCATTAAATGGCACCTCGTCGCCAAAGCCGCGGGCAATAGCGACCCCGACCTTGACGTGTTTGCCGCCAAACAAAAGCCGGCGGTTCGCGATAGCGCCGATGCCGCAGCAAAAAAGTGGCTGTCGACCGTGGCGGCGCCGCGCCCTTGACGCCGCCTGCCTTCACGGGCAGACCGCACGCGCCATGCAGCACTCAGCCCTGCTCAATGTCATGATCGCAGCCGCGCGCAAGGCCGCGCGCGCACTCAAACGTGACTTCGGAGAGCTGGAAAAACTACAAGTCTCACTCAAGGGACCGGCCAATTTCGTGTCGGCGGCCGATCGTCGTGCCGAGGAGACGCTTTACATCGAACTCACGAAGGCGCGGCCCGGCTATGGCTTTCTAGGTGAAGAAAGCGGTCACCGGGAAGGTGCGGACAAGACTCATACCTGGATAGTCGATCCGCTGGATGGCACCACCAATTTCCTGCATGGCATTCCGCATTTTGCCATTTCGATGGCACTCAAGCGCGAAGATACCATTGTGGCCGGGCTGATCTACAATCCCGCGAACGAGGAAATGTTCATCGCCGAACGCGGCAAAGGCGCGTTCCTTAACGAACAGCGCATTCGGGTTGCCGGCCGGAAGCGGCTTGCCGATGCGATCGTTGCTTGCGGCTTGCCGCACCATGGTCACGGCGACATTCCGATTTCACGCCAGGAAACGGGAGCGGTGCAGGAACGCGTTGCCGGCCTGCGGCGCTTCGGTGCGGCGGCACTCGATCTCGCCTGGATCGCGGCCGGACGCATCGACGGATATTGGGAACGCGACCTCAAGCCGTGGGACATGGCGGCTGGTATGATCCTGGTGCGCGAAGCTGGCGGCTTCGTGTCCGATTGCGATGGCAAGGACGGCATGCTGGCCAACGGCCATATCACGGCAGGTAATGACGCCATCCAAAAAGAGCTGTTGGCCGTGCTCAAAGCAGCCGGCAAAGCCTAAGCCACCGCAATTTCAACTCAATCAGCAGCTTTACCCAAATACTGCGGTTCCGGCACAACTGCTTTTTCCCTGTCACGGGTCTGTGCCATAGTGCGCGGCAAGGGCTGCGTTCCGTATAACTTCTGAACCTCATGGCCAAAGAACTCGATCCACTCAAACTTTCATCTCCGCGCATCTTTCTGATCCGGATGATGGTCTTCGTCATCCTCGTTGGTCTTGTCGGATTCGTCCTCCACAAGCAGATCGAGGTCGCGTTCATGGCCAACCCGGGCCTGAACGCGTTGATCCTCGGCGTTGAGGCGATCGGCATCATGTTATCGGTGCGCCAGGTGCTCCGCCTTTATCCCGAAATTGCGTGGGTAAACAATTTCCGCCTCGCCGATCCTGGGCTTGCTGTCGAACGCGCACCGGTATTGCTCGCGCCGATGGCCGCGATCCTCGGTAGCCGCGTCGGGCGCATGGCTATGTCGGCGCAACTGATGCGCGGCATTCTCGATTCGATTGCGACGCGCCTCGATGAAGCGCGCGATATATCCCGCTACATGACGGGGCTGCTTGTGTTTCTTGGCCTGCTCGGCACGTTCTGGGGGTTGATCGAAACAGTCAGTTCGGTTGGAGGCGTTATTCAGGGTCTTAAGGCAAGCGGTGACGCCGGAACCATGTTCGACTCGTTGCGCGATGGTCTTGCTGCGCCGCTCTCCGGCATGGGCATTTCGTTCTCGTCCTCGCTTTTCGGTCTGGCTGGTTCGCTGGTATTAGGCTTTCTCGATTTACAATCGAGCCAGGCGCAAAACCGTTTCTATACGGAACTCGAGGACTGGCTTTCCACGACAGTCTACGACCATGCCGCAGAACCTGCGGCAGCTGCCGGTGTTACGACCGAAGTCCGCTCGGCGATCGAGCGCCTGCGAGAAGCGGTCGATCAGGCAGGGGCCGGTAAATCCGCTTCCACCGCCATGGCTAATCTTGCCGAGGCTATTCAGGGCCTTGTGCACCATATGCGCACCGAGCAGCAGATGATCCGCGATTGGGTGGATTCACAGGCCGACCAGCAGCGTGAGATCAAGAAACTCCTGGAGGTCATGGTGCGCGAGAACGTAAACCGGTGATTTGAGCATGGCCCTCGCACGCTCGCGCCGCGGTGACAGCGGCATGAACTATTGGCCGGGATTCGTCGACGCCTTGTCGACGCTCATTCTCGGAATCATCTTCCTCCTCACCGTGTTTGTGGTGGTCCAGTTTTATTTGCAGCAGGAAGTCGCCGGCAAGGATACCGCGCTGGGCCGCCTGACGGCGCAGATCGCACAGCTCACCGAGCTGCTCGGATTGGAGAAATCCGGCAAAGCCGATCTTGAAGATCAGCTCGCGCAAATGCGCGCAACGCTTTCCAGCGCAGAAAGCGAGCGCGACAAGCTCAAAGGCGCCGCCGATAGTGCCGGAGCCGGAGCTGCGGCGGCACAGGGAAAGGTTTCCGAACTCACAGGCCAGCTCGAAGGCGAGAAAAAACTTTCCGCACGGGCGCTCGCGCAGGTCGAGGTGCTCAATCAACAGATCGCGGCCTTGCGCCGGCAGCTCGCGGCACTCGAACAGACCCTCGACGCCGCCGAGAAAAAGGACAAGGAATCCCAAACCCGTATCACCGAGTTAGGCCAGCGGCTTAATCTGGAACTCGCCAATCGTGTGAACGAGCTTAAGCAATACCGTTCGGATTTCTTCGGAAAACTCCGTCAGATTCTCGGCAACCGCGCAGACGTGCGCATCGTCGGCGACCGTTTCGTGCTGCAGTCGGAAGTATTTTTCGACACCGGAAAAGCCGATCTCAAGCCCGAAGGCCGTACCGAACTCGACAAAGTGGCCGGCGCATTAATCGAACTTGAGAAGCAGATTCCGACGGACATCGCTTGGGTGCTACGCGTCGATGGTCATACGGACGTACGGCAGATCGGGACCGGTGGCACGTTCAAATCCAACTGGGATTTATCTGCGGCGCGCGCGATTTCGGTTGTGCAATATCTCGTCACCAAAGGCGTTTCGCCGCAGCGGTTAGTCGCTGCCGGTTTTGGCGAGTTTCAGCCGATCGATCTCGGAAAAACTGAAGACGCCTACCAGCGCAATCGCCGCATCGAGTTTAAGCTGACCGAGCGGTAAGGATGGTGCGCCCCGCCGCCGTCAAACCCGGCCACGACGAATGATAGGCCGCTAATGCCGCAGGTCACTCTACGCCCCTACTCCGCCGCCGACGAGGAAGCGGCGATCGAGCTTTGGCGGCGGACCTGGTCAAAGCACTATCCGCATCTGGATTTCAACGCGCGCGTGGCATGGTGGCGCGAGCGCTGGCGCAACGAACTCGTCCCGGTAGCGCGAATTATGATAGCGGACATTGACGGGTCGCTCGCCGGATTCGTCACCGTCGACCCTAAAACAATGTATCTCGACCAGATCGTGGTCGCGCCTGAATACTGGGGTTCGACTGCAGCACTTGCATTGCTCGATGATGCCAAACGTCTCTCGCCGAAAGGACTTGATCTTCTCGTCAACAAGGACAATTTCCGCGCAATTCGCTTCTATGAGAAGCACGGCTTCACTTATGTGGGCGAAGACAAGAACCCCGTGTCGGGGATCGCGGTGAATAGGATGGCGTGGCGGCCTTAGGCCATCTCGAATTGCAATTTCGCCAGACGCGAATAGAGGCCGCCGGAAGACGCAAGCGATGCATGCGTGCCCTCTTCTACGATCCGGCCATGATCGAGCACCAAAATGCGGTCACAAGACTGAACGGTCGCAAGCCTGTGCGCGATCACAATGGTTGTTCGATTGAGCATCAATCGCTTTAGCGCCTGCTGCACCAAAGTTTCGCTTTCGGCGTCGAGCGCCGACGTCGCTTCATCCAGTAACAATAATGGCGCCTTGCGCAAAATCGCGCGCGCAATGGCGATGCGCTGCCGTTGGCCACCCGAGAGGGTAACGCCACGCTCGCCGACCGGCGTCTCGTAACCAAGCGGCAACCGCCGAATGAATTCGGAAGCGTGCGCGGCCTCCGCCGCCTTTTCAACCTCGGCGCTGCTGGCGTCAGGCCTTCCGAACTGAATGTTTTCGCGAACACTCGCGCCAAACACGATGGCGTCCTGCGGGACGAGCGCGACACGGGCACGTAGGGCCGCCGGATCCGCTTCGGTGAGATGCACACCGTCGAAACTGATGCTCCCCGACACCGGATCATAGAACCGCAGGATCAACTGAAAGACGGTGCTCTTGCCGGCGCCGGATGGTCCGACCAAGGCCAGCTTTTCCCCCGGCGCGACGCGAAAAGAAAGGCGATCGAGAACAGCTACGTCCGAACGAGTAGGATAAGCAAAGTCTACATCGCGGAATTCGACTGCACCGGCCTCCGATTTCGGGAATGCCGCTGGCCGCAGCGGCGGCTTGATCTGCGGCTCTACTCCTAAAATCTCGAAGATCCGTTCGGCCGCGCCCGAAGCTTGCGCGATCTCGCCCCACACTTGACTGAGTTCGCTCAGCCCGCCGGCGGCGAACACGGCATAGAGTATGAATTGCCCAAGGCGCCCAGGCGTGATGCTGCCAGCAAGAACGTCCTGCGCCCCAACCCACAACACGACCACGATGCTTGCGAAAACGAGAAAGATCACGATAGCCGTTAGCACTGCGCGCGCTTTGATGGCGTCACATGCGGCATTGTACGCGCCTTCGACGGCACCGCCGAAGCGTGACTGCGCCAGTTTTTCGTTGGTGAAAGCTTGCAGCGTACGCACCGCGCCCAGCAGTTCATTGGCATAACCAGATGCGTCCGCAAGCGTATCCTGCGCTGCGCGCCCGCGGCGGCGTACCGCGCGTCCGAATCCCACCAGCGGAAGAACAATCACCGGGATTGCCGCAAGCACGAATAACGACAACCGCGGGCTGGTGATGACCATCATCGCTGCGCCGCCGATGAACAGCACCAGATTACGCAGCGCAATCGAGACCGAAGCGCCAACCGCCGATTTGATCTGAGTTGTGTCGGCAGTGAGCCGCGAAACGATCTCTCCCGTGCGTGCCGCATCAAAAAACGCGGGAGACAATCGTGTAAGATGCGCGAAAACATCGGAACGAAGATCAGCGACAATTCGCTCGCCCAATGTCGTGACGAGGTAGTAGCGCAGCGCACTCGAGACTGCGAGCACGGTGACGACGAGCACCATGACTGCAAAATAGCTATCGATCAGCGCAACCGCTTTGTCGGAAAATCCGAAGTCAATCATGCGCCGGACAGCGACCGGTACGATCAACGTGGTCAAAGCAGCGACGATTAAAGCGGCGAGCGCGGCCAATGCTCTCCCGCGGTAGCGGGCGACATAAGGCAAGAGCCGGCTAAGCGGCTCGAGTTTGACGTTACGAGACGTCCCCGGCGCCGGCGCGCTGCCAACGTCGAGGCCCCTCCCATCGCTCGTAAAGCTCATGCGACGCCTCTGAACCCGTCCAGATGCAGCAACCTTAATGCCTTGCGGGCTTGGCGGAGGTCAATCGTGGCGACTTGCCGCCCGCTCCCGGGTCCTGTATACGACCGCCAAATCCAGCCCCTAGCGGCGCATCGACGCCCGGAACCGAACGATGAAACAAGATATCCATCCCGGCTACCACACCATCAAGGTCGTGATGACCGACGGTAGCGAATTCGCCACCCGCTCAACTTGGGGCAAGGAAGGCGATGTCCTGCATCTCGACATTGACCCGAAATCGCATCCCGCGTGGACCGGCGGCCAGCAACAGCTCATGGATCGCGGCGGCCGTGTGTCGCGCTTCCAGAAGAAGTTCTCCGGTTTCCTGAAGACCGACGAGAAGAAATAGGCCCCGAGACGGTTCATGACGAAAAACCCCCGCATGAGCGGGGGCTTTTTGTTTTCGGCGTGTCGATTGATTAGACGCTTTCCGCGCCGAAAGCGGCTTTCAACAACCCAAGCTGACGCTCGACCGGATTGCCTATGGCGGGACGCTCCGCGGCGCCTTGATTGTATATCGTGGAGTCCAACCGGCGCACCTTCATATACAGCTTTTGCGACCGTTCGATGAGGTCGCGCAGGGTGTCCGGCACCAATTCAACATTGTTCGGATCGTGAGAGTCAGCCTTTGCGATCTTGACCTTACTCTTTTCCTTGCCGGCTTGTGCGAGCGACATCTCGCCTTCCTTCACCGCGCGGTGAAGCAGCAACCACGAAGCAAGCTGCATGAGCCGCGTGGTCAGGCGCATGCTCTCGGTGGCATAAGCCAGCGCCGCGGCACGTTCGAGTTTTTTTGATTGCTGCCTACCGGGGCCATCGAGGTAAGTGGCGGTTTCCTCGACCAGCGCCATGCCGTCGCTGAACAAATCGGAAAATACTTGCGAACTGGCGAGCCGCTCCCCGAACGACACCGGTTGCGTTTCGCTCAACGATTTCTCGGACATTACGCAACGCCTCTTCCTGCGGAGCAGATACACGCCCCGTAAACGATTGGGTAAGCATGGCGCGCGCAAGCAGGCCGTGTCCAGACAGCGATATGGTTAACATTGGGATATAGTTGCTGAGCAAACTTAAGAAGCGCGCCGGCGCATTCAAAGTTGACCCATATTGATACAAAAAAAGGAGCCGCCGTTGCCGGCGGCTCTAAGGTGATAACAGGGAGGCGTCAAACAGAGTGGACAGGAGCCACTCAATGTCCACATGAAGATGGACAATCTCAGTAATGATCGAGAAAGCTTAACGACACCTTAAGGGCAAGCGCGCAATGCCAAATATTTTTTACAGACTGTCGTTCTGCACGCAACGAAATGATTTCGTTTCAGCGCTTGAAGAACTGATCGGCGGCCGCGCGCGACGCGCGCTTTTGCGTCATGTCGGCTTCGAGCCGATTGATCTCGTCATGCAGCAATTGCACACGAGATGCGAGCTCTTCCACCGACAACAGTGTGAGGTCTTGCCCGATCTCGTGTGAGACCTTCTTTTTCGGTTTGTCGTCTTCGTCAATCGCTGGCATCGCTGGCCTCCTGGGATCAAACTTAGCCACAGCAGTTCCAGTTGTCACATCGATAAGGCACGCCTAAACAAGTCATCCCATTTGCAGAAAAATCGAGGAACCGATGGCTGCGCTTCCAACTCAAATGACCGCAATCGGCATAAAGGCTGCCGGCGGCCCGGACATGCTTGTGCCTGAGCAGCGCGCGGTTCCATCCCCGGGAAATGGCGAGGTGCTGGTGAAGGTCGCAGCCGCCGGCGTCAACCGCCCCGACGTCATGCAACGCATGGGCCTTTATCCGCCGCCGGCCGGCGCACCGGATATTCCGGGACTCGAGATCGCCGGCGAAGTTGTCGGGTTAGGCGCCGGCGTCAAACGCTGGAAGATTGGCGATCGCGTCATGGCGCTCGTGGTCGGCGGTGGCTATTCCGAATATTGCATTGCGCACGAAAGCCACGCGTTGCCCATGCCGGGAATATCAATGGTGGAAGCGGCGGCAATTCCGGAAACCTTCTTCACAGTTTGGCATAACGCGTTTGAGCGCGGCGGACTCAAGAGCGGCGAGACTCTTCTGATTCATGGAGGCTCGTCCGGAATTGGCACAACGGCAATTCAGCTTGCTAAAGCATTCGGCGCGCGCGTGATCACCACGGCCGGCTCCGCGGAAAAATGCGAAGCATGCCGCAAGCTCGGCGCCGATGTCGCCGTTAATTATAAGACCGAGGACTTCGTTGCCGCCACGAAGACAGCCACCGGCGACAAAGGCGCCGAGGTTATAGTGGACATGGTCGGTGGGGACTACATCGCGCGAAATTATGAAGCGGCCGCGGTGGAAGGGCGCATTGTGCAAATTGCATTTCAGGGTAGCCCGAAGGCGACGGTGGATTTCCGCCGAATCATGCTGAAGCGACTGCATCACACCGGTTCGACCTTGCGCTCGCGTTCTGTCGCCGACAAAGGCGCTATCGCCCGCGCAGTCGAGGATAACGTGCTCCCCCTCATCGCAGCTGGTAAGGTCAAGCCGATCATCTATAAGACCTTTGATCTCAAGGCTGCGGGCGCCGCTCACGCGCTTATGGAAACCAGCACTCATATTGGCAAAATTGTGCTAACACTTTGAGTGGACGTGGATTTCTCCAAAAGCCGCGAAATCGGCGCAATGTCGTACTTAAACTGAGCAGGGTGCGTTTGTTTACAGATTTTCATCGTCGGCGATGCCGAAGCCGCAGGCTGCCAGGCGCTGCCACGGCCAGGGGATTTGTTTTGACTTTGACGCGTTGCCTCACAGCCGCGGTTGTGATCGCCGCATCGCTGGTGACAGCGCCAATCGCGAGCGCCGTTGAAGCGGTGAACGTGCGGCTCGACGCCGCTGCTATAGATTTGACCGCGGCCACGGAACTGCAAACAACCGAAGGCGATCGCATCCAGGTGTCTACCGCACCCGGCCCGGATGGCATCGTGCGGCGCATCGAGGTGCGCGCGCGCGAAAAAAACAACAATTGGGCGGTGCTCGCGCTCACTAATAACAGCGACGAGCAGATCGACCGTCTCATCGTCGTGCCGCATTACCGCATGGTCGGCTCCGGTCTGTTCTGGCCGGATCTTGGCCTGTCGCGAATCGCGGCTATCACGCCCTCGACCGGCGACCGGCCGGTGCGTCAGGAAGGCAGCACGGCTGACATCTTCCGCGTTACGCTCGACCCGGGCACCGTCATCACCTTTGTCGCCGAACTGCGCACCGACAAGCTGCCACAGATCTACTTATGGGAACCGGACGCTTACAAAGACAAGGTCAATTCCTTCACCTTGTACTATGGCATCGTCATCGGCATCGCCGGTCTGCTGGCATTGTTCCTCACCATTCTGTTCGTGGTGAAGGGCTCGATCATGTTTCCGGCCGCCGCCGCACTTGGTTGGGCGGTTCTGATTTATATCGGCATCGATTTCGGCTTCTGGGGCAAAGTTTTTGACATGTCGGCCGGCGCCGAGCGCGTCTGGCGCGCGTGCGGTGAGGCGATCCTGTCGGCGACATTGCTAGTCTTCCTGTTCGCCTACCTTAACTTGTCTCGTTGGCACGTGCGTTACGCGCACATCACTATCGCCTGGCTGGCGGCGCTTGCCGCGCTGATCGCTGTCGCCGTCTTTGACCCCGCCGTTGCTGCCGGCATTGCCCGCATGTCGCTTGCCGGAATTGCCGTGCTCGGACTTGCCCTGGTCATCTACCTGTCCACGCATGGGTTCGACCGCGCCGTGCTGCTGATCCCGACCTGGCTGCTCTTGGTGGTGTGGACGACGGCCGCAGGACTTGCGGTCACAGGGCTGGTGACTAACGACATCATTGGCCCGGCGCTGCTTGGTGGTCTGGTGTTGATCGTAATGCTGATCGGATTCACGGTGATGCAGCACGCTTTCGCGGGCGGTATCACGCACGGCATTGTTTCCGATGTGGAACGCCGGGCGCTTGCGCTCACCGGCGCCGGCGATTTGATCTGGGACTGGGATGTTTCCGCCGACAAGGTATTCACCAGTCCGGAAACCGAGCACATGTTGGGTTTGAAGCGCGGCACCCTGGAAGGGCCCGCGGCAGCGTGGCTTGAAGTTTTGCACGCTTTGGATCGTGACCGCTTCCGGGCTTCGCTGGATGGCGTCGTGGAACAGCGGCGCGGCCGCCTGACCCAGGATTTTCGCCTGCGCACCATCGATGGGCACTATCTTTGGTTTGCACTCAAGGCGCGGCCGGTGGTTGGCTCCGACGGCGAAGTTGTGCGGGTCGTCGGTACGCTCACGGACGTAACAGATTTCAAGAATGCAGAAGAACGGCTGCTCTTCGACGCGGTTCATGACAACCTTACCGGCCTTCCCAATCGCGAATTGTTCATCGACCGGATGGAAGCGGCCTTCGGGTTTGCCCGTGCCGACCCGCAAATCCGGCCGTCAATCGTGGTGATTGATCTCGATCGCTTCAAGCAGGTCAATGACTCAGTCGGCATTGCGGTCGGCGATTCGATCTTGCTCACCATCGCGCGGCGGCTGTCCCGTCTGCTTAAACCGCAAGATACACTGGCGCGTCTATCGGGTGATCAGTTTGCTCTGATCGTGCTGTCGGAGCGCGAACCCGCGCGCATTGTCGCGTTCGCCGAAACAATCCGACGAACGCTGCGTGCGCCGATCGCGTTCAACGACCGTGAGATTTTCCTTACGGCTTCGATCGGGCTGGCGCTCGCGGAAAATCAGGCGCACCGTACCGAAGAAGTTCTCAAGGATGCCGAGTTAGCAATGTACTACGCCAAGCGCATTGGCGGCGATCGTATCGAGATTTTCAAACCGGCAATGCGCTCGCGCAAGACCGACCGCTTGACCATGGAATCCGAATTGCGCCGCGCTATCGAGCGCGAGGAAATCAAGGTGCTGTATCAGCCAATCGTCCGGCTGGAGGATCGTGCCATCGCCGGATTCGAAGCGTTGGCGCGCTGGGATCACCCTAAGCTCGGCCGCCTATCGCCCGCTGAATTTATTTCGATCGCCGAGGAAATCGGATTGATTGTCGATCTTGGTCTGTTTGTGCTCGATCACACCGCCAAACAGCTGGCCCAATGGCAGGCGGCAACACGGGCGCGCGAGCCCGTGTTTGCGAGCGTGAACGTCTCGTCGCGGCAATTGCTGCGGCATGACTTGATTCAGGATCTCCGCGGCGTGCTTTCGCGGACGGCGCTGGCGCGCGGCAGCCTCAAGCTTGAGATCACCGAATCGTTGGTCATGGAAAATCCAGAACACGCGGCGCAAATGCTGACGCGCATCAAGGAGCTCGGTGCCGGTTTATCGCTCGATGATTTCGGGACCGGCCATTCCTCCCTGGCCTATCTGCAGCGGTTCCCCTTCGACACCATCAAGATCGACCAGTCGTTTGTGCGCACCACGGCGCGCGGCACGCGACCGGTCATTCTGCGGTCGATCATCGCGCTCGCGCATGATCTTGGAATGGAAGTCGTTGCGGAAGGCGCCGAGACGGACTCCGATGCGGTCGAGCTTTACCAGCTCGGTTGCGAGTATGCGCAGGGCTTTGCTTTCGGCGAGCCGATGACGGCTGACGCCGCACGTGATTTGCTGATCGACAAGCCGACAAGGCTGCGTGCGCTCAAGATCGCGTCAGAATGACAGCCAGATAATTTTTAGAATTTCCGAACCCGCGATCAGGCGTGACCGGCCTGGCTCGAAAGCATGCCCGGGTCTATGCCAATCTTGCGCAGCGCTTTTTCATATTTCAGGTCGGTATCGGTGCCAAAGATCAGTTCGGGATCGGCCGGGCAATGCAGCCAACCGTTTTGCTGAATTTCCTGTTCAAGCTGGCCGGGTGCCCAGCCGGCATAGCCGAGTGCAAGAATGGCACTCTCCGGACCGTTGCCGCGTGCAATGGCCTTAAGGATGTCGAGTGTCGCAGTGAGGCAAATGCCTTCGTCGATCGGCAGCGTCGAGTTCTCGATGAAGAAATCTGCCGAGTGCAGCACAAATCCTCGACCTGTCTCTACCGGTCCGCCCTTGAGGACTTTTACTTCTTCAGCACGGTTCGGCAATTGAATGCGTTCCGCGGCGGGAATGACTTCAAGCTGCACCAGAAGATCGGGAAATTTAATGTTGGCCGCCGGATGATTGACGATGATCCCCATCGCGCCTTCAGTCGAGTGCGCACAGACATAAATCACCGCGCGCGAGAAACGCTCATCGTTCATTGCCGGCATCGCAATCAGCATTTGCCCGTCAAGATAACCACGGCCGGGAGCGGGCTCAGCTTTTTTGCGAGACGTCTTCATGGCAAAAGGTTACCCCAACATTCCACCATTGCAAACGAAGCTTGGGGCGGAAAGTTCAATGGTTCACTGTCATATCCAACACGACAATTGTGGCAGTCGCCTGCCCAGATCATGGTCAATGGCTGCTCACAATGAATTCAGTGGCGCGGCATACGATTACCGACTAGATCGCCGGTGATGAACGATATTCACAGATCATTGGCTTCTACGCTGGCCGCCTGCGGAATTGCCGTCGTTCTGGGCGCCCCGGCACGGGCAGCCGACGAATCATCATGGAGCCAGGATACCCGGTCGGCGATCAGATTGATCGCCGGCAGCAGCAAGAGTGGCGCAGCAAGCCTACGCGCGGGCATCGAAGTCAAATTGCAGCCGGGATGGAAAACCTATTGGCGCTACCCTGGCGATTCCGGCATGCCGCCGCATTTCGATTTTTCTGGTTCGGAAAATGTGAAAACCGTCAAAGTGCTATATCCGACGCCGCATTTGTTTTCCGACGAGACAGGACAATCGCTCGGATACAAGGACAGAGTGATCTTTCCGCTCGAAATTTCACCACAGCAACCGGGCAAGCCGGTACGGCTACGCCTGAAGATCGAATATGCCGTATGCGAGAAATTGTGCGTCCCTGCCGAAGGAAGCGCCGAACTCATGCTTGCCCCGGGCGACGCCACACAAGATTCCGAATTGAAGGCGGCAGAAGCGCGCGTGCCCAAACTCACCACCGCCACTCAAATGAAACTGACTGCGCGCCGTGTCCGCAATGGACCGAAGGTGCTGGTTGCAGTCGAACTTGATGCACCTGCGGACCAGCCAGTCGAAGTATTTGTCGAAGGGCCCACGCCGCAATGGGCTCTTCCCATCCCAAAGCCAGTGCGCGCTACGCCCGCGGGCCACGCTCAATTCAGCTTCGAACTCGACGGTTTGCCGCCTGGCACCGACCCAAAGGGGCAATTTGATTTGACCTTTACGGTCGTTACGGGCGAGCGCGCAGTCGAGGTCAAAAGCCACCTCGACTAATCGGTGCCAAGAGCGTAATTACCCAGCCAAGAAAAGCAGCCATCCGCAACGCGAGAGGATACCCATGCCCATCAAGGTCGGCGATCGTTTGCCCGAAGCCAAATTCCGCGTCATGACCACTGAAGGTCCGGTCTGGAAGACGACTGACGAAGTTTTCAAGGGCCGCAAGGTTGCGTTATTTGCCGTTCCCGGCGCCTTCACTCCAACCTGCAACAACCTCCACATCCCGAGCTTCCTAAATAACGCCGCGGCCATCAAGGCGAAGGGCGTGCATACGATTGCGGTGACAGGCGTCAACGACGTGTTTGTCATGGAAGCATGGAAGAAATCGACCGGCGCCGACGGTAAAATCGATTTTCTCGCCGACGGCAATGGCGAATTCGCAAAAGCGATCGACATGGCTTTCGACGGCTCCGGCAACGGCCTCGGAACACGCTCGAAGCGTTACTCGATGCTCGTCGACGACGGCGTGGTCAAAAAGCTCAATCTCGAAGACGCGCCGGGCAAGTGTGACATTTCTGGCGGCCAGGCGCTTCTGGCGCAACTCTAGAATTTCCCGCAACGATTTCACGATGGCCGGGCATGTCCCGGCCATTTCCTATTCCGAAAAGTTATTTCGTTTTCATCGCACCGGTTGCGCCGGCGCGCGCGGCGATGAGACCTGCGCGGGCGAGTTCGTCCGCACGTTCATTCATGTCGTGACCGGCGTGGCCTTTCACCCAATGCCATTGCACCTTGTGATGGCCGAGCGCTTCATCGAGGCGCCTCCATAGATCGACATTTTTCACCGGCTTTTTGTCGGCGGTCCGCCAGCCGTTTTTCTTCCATCCGTGAATCCACGTCGTGATTCCGTTCTTGAGATATTCACTGTCGGTATGAAGATCGATGGTGCATGGCCGCGTCAGCGCTTCCAAAGCTGAAATCGCCGCAATCAATTCCATGCGATTATTTGTCGTGTGAATTTCGCCACCTTTGAGCTCTTTTTCATGATCGCCGAAGGTAAGAATGGCCCCCCAACCTCCGGGGCCCGGATTGCCGGAGCAGGCGCCGTCGGTATGGATCGTGACGCGCTGCTCAGTCATGGCAGGCCGTAGTCCTGCACGCTTTTCACCGCCTGGTGAAACCGCAGCTTGCGGTAATATTCCAGCGGGTCCTTCGGCCGCACCAGCGCGCCGTCCGGCACGGCCAGCCAGTCTACCAGCCGCGTCAGGAGAAAGCGCATGGCCGCGCCCCGCGCGAGTACGGGTAACGCGTCGCGCTCGTGCGCGGCGAGCGCCCGCACCTTGCCATAGCCGCTCAGGAGCGCCCGTCCCTTCGTGACGTTGTACGAATGATCTGGCTCGAAGCACCAGGCATTGAGGCAGATGGCAACGTCATAGGCGAGCGTATCGGTGCAGGCGAAATAAAAATCGATCAGCCCCGAAAGTCTGTCGCCGAGGAAGAACACATTGTCTGGAAACAGATCGGCATGAATCACCCCTTGCGGCAGCTCGCGCGGCCAGGATTTTTCCAGCCCGTCGAGTTCGCGCGCGATTTCCGCGCACAACCCGGGCCGTAAGCTGTCGCCGCGCGGCTTGGCGTGTTCATACAGCGGCCGCCAATTCTCGATCGACAAGGCATTCGGACGCTTGGCCTTGAAATCGCTGCCCGCGAGGTGTAACCGCGCCAGCGCCTCTCCGACCGCCGCACAATGTCCGGGGCTCGGCCGGCGAATCCACACCCCATCAAGAAACGTGACAATTGCTGCGGGCCGTCCGGCAATTTTGCCGAGCATGCCGCCCTGCTTGTTCTTCACCGGCTGCGGGCAGGTAATGCCGCGCGCCGCCAGATGCTCCATCAGCCCAAGAAAAAACGGTAGATCGCGTTCCGCGACACGCTTCTCATAGAGCGTCAGGATGAAATTGCCTGCACCCGCATGCACCAGAAAATTGGAATTCTCAACGCCTTCGGCGATGCCCTTGTAGGAGAGCAGTTCGCCGATGTCATAGCCGGACAGGAAGCGGGTGAGATCTTCCGCCGAAACGTCGGTGTAGACCGCCATAGAGCGTCACTCCGCCGCCTCGTGCTCCCGCAGCGGGCGGGGCAGCGGGAAGAAGACGCCCTCCTCCGTCGCTGTGACAGTGTCGATGTCGAGCACGTAGCGCTCGGCGAAAGCGCCCATGATTTCCTCGACCAGAACTTCGGGCGCGGATGCGCCTGCGGTGATACCAAGCCGCGCCACGCCTTCGAAGTCGGCCCAGTTGATGTCGGCGGCGCGCTGCATCAGCACCGCGCGCGGGCATCCGGATTTCTCTGCGACTTCCTTGAGCCGCTGCGAGTTGGAGGAATTCGGAGCGCCAACAACGATCATCGCATCGACCACCGGCGCAACACGCTTGACCGCGTCCTGGCGATTGGTCGTTGCGTAGCAGATGTCCTCCTTGTGCGGTCCGGAGATATCCGGAAAGCGCCGCTTGAGGAGTTCAACCATGGCTGCCGTATCGTCGACCGAGAGAGTCGTCTGCGTCACGTAAGCCAATTTATACGCGTCGCGCGGCGTAAATTTTTCTACGTCTTCAAGTGTCTCAACCAGCGTGATGCTCCCGGTCGGCAATTGCCCCATGGTGCCGACAACTTCCGGATGGCCAGCATGGCCGATGAGCACAATTTCGCGCCCGCGCCGGTTATGGATCTCGGCCTCGCGATGCACCTTGGTCACCAGCGGGCAAGTTGCGTCGATCGTAAACAGGTTACGCCGCGCGGCTTCTTCGGGGATCGCGCGTGCGACACCGTGGGCCGAGAAAATCACCGGGGCGTGGTCGTCGGGAACCTCGCTGAGTTCCTCCACGAAGATGGCGCCTTTGGTGCGCAGGCTGTCGACAACATAGCGGTTGTGCACGATTTCGTGGCGCACATAGACCGGCGCCCCGTAAATCGCGAGTGCCCGCTCCACCGATTCGATGGCGCGCACAACGCCGGCGCAGAAACCGCGCGGCGAGCACAGCAACACTTTCAGGGTCGGTTTTGGCGAACTGGAAACCATTAACGTCCTCGCAAGCGCACGGGTTTACCGCGCATTTGTGGCCCCGACATGGGCTGGGCCGGCCTTTCCTGTCAAGCCGGAATGGTTGCATGACCCTGTTTCAACCCCTATATTCCGCCCACTTTCCGGTCATCACCGATGATCTGAAGCTTCGCCCAGGGGCGGGCGAAGCATAGAGGAGATTTTGCTATGGCGACCGCAGCACCCTTGATGCCAAAGGCGACCGCCGTCTGGCTGCTGGACAACACGGCTCTGTCTTTCGACCAGATCGCCGAATTCTGCAAATTGCACCCGCTCGAGGTGAAGGCAATCGCCGATGGCGATGCCGCCCAGGGAATTAAGGGCCTCGACCCGATTGTGACAGGCCAGTTGACGCGCGAGCAGATCGCCGACGCGGAAAAAAACCCGGACAGCCGCCTGAAACTGACCGAGTCGAGAGTTCTCGATTCCGCCGACCGAGCGCGGCAAGAAAGGCCCGCGCTACACCCCCGTTTCGCGCCGCCAGGATCGCCCGAATGCGATTTTGTGGCTTGTGCGCAATCATCCTGAACTCAAGGACAGCGCGATTATGCGACTCGTCGGCACAACCAAGTCGACGATTGCTTCGATCCGCGACCGCACCCACTGGAACTCGGCCAATCTCACGCCGATGGACCCTGTGACACTTGGCCTCGCCTCGCAGACCGATCTCGACCTCGAAGTGCAACGCGCCAACAAGGAAAAGCCCGCACCGGTCGATACTGGTGCGACATTGCTTCCGGCTGCCGAGACCACCGCGCGCAAGGAGGCCGAAGTCGCTGCCGCTGCAGCAGCGGCCTCCGGCGAATCCGCCAAAACGCCTGGCGAGCTCGATGTCGGCGCCGTGTTCGCAAAGCTCAAACAGCTCGGCGGCAAGGGCGACAAAGAAGGCGAATAAAAGCGGCGGAAAACTTTCGTCGCTGTCATGAAAATTTCGATGCAAATGATTTCGGCTGCCGCGCGCGCGCGAGGTAATGCGGTAAGACCTCGCGCACTGATCGCAATAAGTTGATTGCTCGATTAGCGCATGTTTCTGCGCAGAATCGCGCGCGAAGTTCCGAATAAGTATTCTTACGAATTCGAAATTAAATCCGCATTCACGAGTAAGGCCGACGATCGCAAACGTTGGACGAGACCGAGCGGCGGCCAACCACGATGACAGCTCGACATGTGGCAGTGATGTCGCGCTCCTCACGGGGCGTCACTCACCCGGCCGCGCAGCGTGCCGCTTCCCACCCGGCCGCTGCGCGGCTGGATCATTTTTGCGGGGCGGGCAAACTTGCTTCAATACCCCCTTGTTCCGTTGACCGCGGCAACGTAGCGCGCGACGGATTTTTCCAGCACCTGCTTGGCATCTTTCGCGATCACGCGGTCGAAATAGTGGCCGTAGATGATGTCGAACTCGAATGGTGCCAGAGCCTTGCCGATATGCTCGACCTCACGCGCCGATAGTGGAATGAAATTCGGATAACTCCGCATGAACGAAAGCCACTTGCGATCGGTGGCGACAGTGAGGATATCGCCGGCGCAGACGACGCCGCGGCCATCGGCGCCGCCCGCCCAATGAAGCACCGTGCCCCCGGGAAAATGCCCGCCACACCGTACCAAAGTGACCCCGTCCCAAAGCCTGAATGTGTCGCCGTTCCACAGCTTGATCGCGGCATCCTTGCGGATAATCCATTCGCTGTCGGCCGCATTGAGATGGATCGGGCACTGAAAGGCGTGCGCCCACTCCACCATCGTTGTGTAGAAATGCGGATGCGAGATCGCGATAGCTTTGATCCCGCCGAGACCTGCGATCATGTCGACAGTCGCGGCATCGAGCGTAGCGATGCAATCCCACAGCACGTTGCCGCCCGGCGTGCGAACCAGCAACGCGCGCTGGCCAATGGCGAATGACGGCTGCGAGCCGATGCCGATCAGCCCCGTGTCGTATTCGTGGAAACCGTTCATGTGACTTTTCGCGAGTGCCTCGAGCGTAGTCCAGGTTTGTCCACGCGGCGGCACGTATTGCCGTTCCTCTTCGCAGATGGCGCATTGTGCAGGCGGTTGCGCGCTTTCCGGATATTGCGTGCCACAAGCTGTGCAGATGAAAAGCGACATGGACGTTTCCAAACTTCAGGCTCAGGACGCGGCGCGCCGCCGGCTTCCGACCCTGTAGGCCATGACAAATCCGATCACAGCGCCGATAGGAACCGACATGGCAGTGATCATGACCTGCCGCAGGACACAGGCGAGGCTTCCTTCAGCGCCTTGGCTGCAGGCACCATAGAGCCGGTCATAAACTTCAACGGCACCGAAAACTGCCGTTGGCACAAGCACCGCACCGAGCAGGCCCCCACCACACACGAGCCAGCCGAAACTGATCGACCGGCCCTGCGCAGACGATGGCGGTTCGATATTTGTCATGGCGAGAGCTTTCCCGGCGAGCGCTGCGCATTGTCACACGTCGTGGGACGTTTGCAACGTGTGGCGCGAGATTGCCAATTCTCCGCTCGTCCCCGCGCACGCGGGGACCCAGTGCTGGATTCCCGCTGGAGCCTGTCCCCGCGCAGGCGGGGACGGGAATGAGCGGAGTATCTTGCGCTCGATTTCTCCACTGTCGTTGCCGGACTGTTTTTCCTGTCGTCCCGGGCGAGCGTGAGCGAGGCCCGGGACCCATACTCCGCAGCTCCTCGATAGGTCACGGCGTATGGGTCCCCGCCTTCGCGGGGATGACGGATTGTGCAAGCCGGACCCGGGTGCAGGGACGACGGCTCAACGAGGCGAACGGACGTCCATACGTCTAGCCGTCGGAGTTTTTCGGCACGCGAGCGCTCCATCAGCAGCTTTCCGCTCATTGCCTCCACCATTTGGAGGATGCGATCCAGACCTGATGAAAACGCAATACCGCTATGAAACGCTGTGCAGCGAGTCCATTTGGGCGCCGGAATCGCACATTTGCGCGGCATCGCAATATTCCAACAAGTGGTTACTTTCATAGAACAATTAAATGTGACCGCCAGTAATCTTGTGCAGGGCAATATTTTTGCTAACTCCTCCCATACAAGAAGCGACGGAATCACGAGGCACTAAAATGATATCGCGAAAAACAAAATTGCTTTCGGCGGCCGTTATAGCCGTGGCGTTGGTTGCCACGGTCGCGGTTGCCCGCACGGTCCACACACATACGGCGCCAGCCGATCAGGTCCGCGCTGGCAAAGTCATCGGCACGGTCCCGGACGAAGCCGTACCCTACCCGCGCCACGGGATTATCGTCTGTGGCGGTGTCGCAACCGCGGCGGATTGCGAAAAGATCGAGATGATGTTGCCGATGTAATTGCGTCAGGTCAAAATATGACCGGCTTGAACAGCCGGGACCGACCTCGGACTCGCACACGCTATCTCCGCAACTTTAAGCAAAATCTGCGGCTTGCTTCATCTGCAAGGCAGAAATGCATTGACGCGCCGCGCCCTCGTCCGCCGATCGGCTATATGCCACAATCGGCGGACGAACGCGGGGCGATGCAATGGCGAGTTTCGGCAACATGACCGTTCGTCGTTTCGGTTTCGGATTTCTCCGAACGCTCATCATTACGATCACGGCGATCCCTCTTCTGTCGCCACTGGCATTGGCGCGCATCGAATCGTTTCCGCCTGACTTCAGGGTTGAGACGATCGCCACGAACGGCGCAAAAATTTACGTTCGCGTCGGCGGCAAAGGCCCGGCGGTCGTCATGCTGCACGGCTTTGGCGACACGGGCGATATGTGGGCGCCCGTCGCGGCGGCGCTTGCACGCAATCACACGGTGGTCGTGCCTGATTTGAGAGGGATGGGTCTCTCGTCACACCCGGAGACCGGGTACGACAAGAAAACCCAGGGCGATGATATCGCGCGCGTGATGGACGCGCTCAAAATCCAGAAGGCTGATCTCGTCACGCACGATATCGGAAATATGGTGGGCTATGCATTTGCCGCCCAATTTCCGGCGCGCGTGAACCGCTGGGTTATTATCGACGCGCCGCTGCCGGGAATTGGTCCGTGGGATCAGATCCTCCTTAGCCCCGCACTGTGGCACTTCAATTTCCGCGGCCCCGACGTCGAACGGCTCGTCAGCAAACGCGAACGTATCTACCTTGACCGTTTCTGGAATGAGCTTTCCGCCAATCCCAAAGCAATCGACGAGACGACGCGCCGGCACTACGCGCAGCTCTATGCACGCCCAGGCGCCATGCATTCGGCATTCAACCAGTTTGCCGCTTTCAATCAGGACGCTATCGACAACAAGGCCTTTGCGGCCAAAGGCAAGTTGACAATCCCGGTGCTGGCGCTTGGCGCCGATCACTCTTTTGGCAGTCAGATGGCCGATATCATGCGTCTGGTCGCCACCGATGTGACGAGCGGAATCATTACTGACTCGGGTCACTGGGTAATGGAAGAACAACCGAAGCAGACGACCGCCGCTATCGTGAAATTCATCGACAAGAACTGACCCGTTTTGAAAACAAAGCTGATGTGAGACGCAGGAATTTCCGGCGGAACGTGCATCACCAAAAAGCACAAGGTGAATGCCGACCTCCTGACGTTCATCAAATCGTAAATGCGCGGCCACTGCTCACCAGGCGATCCCGGGAACCCAAAGACGGGATGTGGGTTGATGTACCAATTGAAATTGGGAGGCCGTCATGGGCTTTGGACGAGGCGCGTTGCTCTGGTTACTCGGCGTTCCTTTGCCGATCATCATTTTGCTGGCGTTGTTCTGGCATCATTAGAACGCTGAGCAAAAGAGCGGCGGTGGATACAAGCGCGAGAGTGATCTTTAAGTGAATCTAGAGGCGCGGGCGAATGCCCGCGCAACTCTATTCACAAAATGCTCTGTCCGAATTTCATTTTGAAAATTGAAATAAGGCGGCCGCCGAAATTAAATTCGCGGAGCACGACTGTCGTGGCTTGTTATCTCCCCGGCCAGTCCCCAACTACGTAGAGTAGCTAAAATTCGTTTTTAAGATCTTTTGAAAGGATTCATACTATGACAGATACTCCTTCATCCAACGAGACACCGAAGCCCGCATCGCCTGCTTCAACTCCGCAGCAGCAGACCCAGGGCGACCCGAAGCCGAACAGTGACAAGCAGGGCGGCCAGCAACAGCAGAAGTAGACTGCGCGGCCGTTCTAAAAGCGAAAGCCCGGCCAAGCGCCGGGCTTTTTTATTGGCGTTGCTGCGCTAACGGCCCCTTAAAATCTCAGCTTCTTCAGCATCTCTTCGAGAGCCGCCTTGCCCTCGAGATTCGCCGTGCTTCGCGACTCGAAATAACCGTCCGAATGCGCGATCGGGCTTTGCCGTCCGGCGCGGTAGATTTCCCATCGCCAGGGCTTCGGCATGCGGGCGCGGTTCTTCACCACCACCGAGTAATCGGTGCGATCGAGGCCGCCCTTCATGACACGTGCGGATTCATGGTGGGGATTGCTGTCGGTCACACCGCGGTATCCAGCTTATGGGCCGCTGCAAGATCGGCGGGATCGACGGTCACCATTTCGATGGACGAACGGCGTACGTCTGTCGGAAGCATGATCATTGTCGCGACCCGGCGATAAACCGGGAACGACA
The DNA here is from genome assembly GCA_963743405.1 of uncultured Alphaproteobacteria bacterium. Lineage (GTDB taxonomy): Bacteria > Pseudomonadota > Alphaproteobacteria > Rhizobiales > Xanthobacteraceae > Pseudolabrys. The sequence continues at coordinate 386,409 of CAVUPX010000002.1, forward strand.
GGTCTTCGATCAGTTCCTCGTCAGTCACCACTTCATAATCCCCCGCTGTCAGAAGCCGGTCGACGCTTTTGAGTGCAAACGGATGCTGAAACGTCAGCGTCACGCGTTTCGTGCGGGTAACCATGATGATGCCCTCAATGGTGGACCGACAGCATGATCGCGAGCCGTGACGGCGGCGCCCTCACCAAATCATAATCGCGAGGACTATTCCGGCGGAGATCAATATACCCAACCCCCAGAAGGAATAGGTCATCATCCGGTCAATTGCGTCACCATGCATCACGCCACTATGCGCGCTTTAAAGGGCGATTGATACAGATATCTTGGGCCAGACGCTCTTCCCGGGCGGCCTTAAGCGCTCAAATGTCGTCCCACCAATGGAAGAAAGTGCCGGTTAGTGAATGACGTCGAGTTTCACCTTGGCAATACCGCGGTCGACGATCCCCAAACTTTCGGCCGCAGAATACGAGACATCAACAACGCGCCCGGCAACATACGGACCGCGGTCATTGATGCGAACCGTGACGGACCGACCCGTGGACACGTTCGTCACGCGCAACCGGGTGCCGAAGGGCAATGTCGGATGAGCAGCGGTCATTGCATTCGGATTGAACGTTTCGCCGTTCGCCGTCAATTGTTCGTCAGAGTAGAAGCTCGCGATCCCATAAGATGTTGCCGGCGCCGCAGCTGTGCGTTTGTACGGCGTGTGCTTGATCGTTCTGATCGCAACGCGCCTGTGCACCACCGGCGCTTCCTGGCTGCCTTCCGGCCAGGTCTGTTGGTTAGCCACGCGTAAGTCGGACTTGTTGGTGGCCACTGTCGACTGATTGCACGCGCCGAGCGCTGCCGCCGTGAGGACGACAGGAGCCAGTCGAACAAAGTTCCAAAACGGAGCGGATGAGACCAAAGGCGTGTCCCCCATCCGATGAAATCCGACAGCCAATCAGGGCAGCACCGTGGCAATACGGCCGTGAATCGTGGCGCTAGTTGATTTTCATTGTCCGTGTGATTGTTTTGTCACGCGCAGGAACTTCCCCTGCACAATCACGGTAATTAGCAACCGGTATTGCGCCCGCCGCATGATCTAGTTGGGGTTTTTACCAACCCCATGCCCCTTCAACGCGCTGCCAATCTCATCGAGAACCACCGGATCGTCGATCGTCGCAGGCATCGACCACGGCTCGCCGTCGGCGATCTTTTTGATCGTGCCGCGCAGAATTTTTCCCGAGCGTGTTTTCGGAAGACGCGCGACGGTGATCGCCAATTTAAAGGCTGCGACCGGGCCGATCTTTTCGCGCACCAGCGCAACGATTTCCTTCTCGATCTCCGCGGGCGGGCGATTGACGCCGGCCTTGAGCACAATGAAGCCGCAAGGCACTTCGCCTTTGAGATCGTCCTTGATGCCGAGCACGGCGCATTCGGCGACATCCGGATGCGCGGCCAGCACCTCTTCCATGCCGCCGGTGGAGAGCCGATGGCCGGCGACATTGATAATGTCGTCGGTGCGGCTCATCACATAGACGTAGCCATCCTCGTCCTTGTAGCCGGCATCCGCCGTCTTGTAGTAGCCGGGAAATTCCGCGAGGTAGCTTTCTTTGAAACGCGCGTCCTGCTGCCACAACGTCGGGAAGCAGGCGGGCGGCAGTGGCAGCTTTACGACGATCGAGCCGATCTTGTTCACCGGCTGCAACTTGCACGTCTCGTCGACAATATCGATGGCGTAACCCGGCATCGGCACGCAGGCCGAACCGTAACGCACAGGCAGCGCGCCGAGGCCGACCGGATTGCCGGCGATGCACCAGCCGGTTTCGGTCTGCCACCAATGGTCGATCACCGGCACGCCCAGCACTTCTTCCGCCCACTGGATCGTCGGCGGATCGGCGCGCTCGCCGGCGAGGAATAGCGTCCGGAATTTCGAGAGATCGTATTTCTCTGATGAATTCGCCCTTGGGGTCTTCCTTCTTGATGGCGCGAAAGGCGGTGGGTGCCGTGAACAGCGACACCACGCCGTGCTGCGCGATCACACGCCAGAATGCGCCGGCATCAGGCGTGCCGACCGGTTTGCCTTCGTACAGAACCGTCGTGCAGCCGTGGAACAGCGGCGCATAGACGATGTACGAGTGGCCGACCACCCAGCCGACATCGGAGCCCGACCACCACACCTCACCGGGCTGGATGTCGTAGAGATTCGGCATCGACCACTTGAGTGCGACCATGTGGCCGCCATTGTCGCGCACCACGCCCTTCGGAATGCCCGTGGTACCCGACGTGTAGAGAATATAGAGCGGATCGGTTGCTGCCACGGGCACGCACTCGCTCGTCTTGGCGTAGTTGACCGCATTTTCCCACACCTTGCGCCAGTCGTGGTCGCGGCCTTGCGTGAGTTGCGCCTCGCATTGCGGACGCTGGAGGATCATGCAGGCCTGCGACTTGTGCTTCGCGAGATTGATCGCCTCGTCGAGCAGCGGCTTGTAGGGCACGACGCGTGCGCCCTCGACACCGCAGCTGGCGGAGAGGATGACCTTCGGCTTGCAATCATCGAGGCGGGTGGCGAGCTCTTTCGCTGCAAACCCGCCGAACACCACCGAGTGGATGGCGCCGATGCGCGCGCAAGCGAGCATTGCGAACACCGCCTCCGGCACCATCGGCATGTAGATGATGACGCGGTCGCCCTTCTCCACGCCGAAGTCGCGGAGGATAGCGCCGAGCAATTGCACCTCGGACAGCATGCGGCCGTAGGTGAAGGTCTTCACGGTGTTGGTGACAGGAGAGTCGTAAATCAGCGCCGGCTGGTCATTGCGGCCGGCGAGCACATGACGATCGAGCGCGTTGTAGCAGGTGTTGCAGGTGGCCCCGCTGAACCAGCGGCCATAGATGCCGGCGTCCTTGTCGAAGATCTTCTTCGGCTTTTCAAACCAGTGAATATCCGCCGCGGCTTCTGCCCAGAACACCTCCGGGCTCCGCTGCCAATGCGCATACACCTCGTGATAACGGCTCGACCGGGCGTCCATTTTTATCCCCTCGGCCTTCCTCATCCCGAGGAGGCGCGAAGCGCCGTCTCGAAGGATGAGAGAAGCCCGCCCTCCCCTTCGCGACGCGGTCCTGCGGACCGCTCCTCAGGGTGAGGGCTAGCAATGGCGGTGATTGTGGAACGGCGATCCAGCACGCACAAGGCTCGGGCACGGCGCGGGATCAAGCTTTGATGAGGCGCAAATTCGCCCGCCACCGCTGGATATCCGGCGCGGCTGAACCTGCTGACCGCCGGCTGCGACCACCACACATTTCCGTCGCAGGGCATCGATGACATGATGGGCACGCTCTATTCGCGGATCGCAGCTTATACCTGCGTCGCGCCGTTGGTCATGACGTCCAACGATCCCGCCACCTCGCTGACCATCAACAAATAGAATAGCCACGACCGGGATGTCCCCGGAGCCTCGCAACTTGGCGATAGCCAAGATGCATAGGTCCTGCGTTCGCTGAACCGGCATTTTCCAGCATGGCGATGACAAGCCTCCAAATGGCGGCTAGCCTTTTGTTCGAGGGGAGCGGCCATGGCGAAATCGCCCTACGATACCGATCTCGACCGCAATCCGGCCAACTATCAGCCGCTGACGCCGCTCGGTTTCCTCGAGCGCGCGGCTGCCGTCTTCCCGCACCACACCGCTGTCATCCACGGGCCGATGCGGCGCAACTACGCAGAGTTCTACACGCGCGCACGCCGTCTGGCATCCGCGCTCGCGAAACGCGGCATCAAGCGCGGCGATACCGTCTCGGCATTTCTCGCCAACACGCCGGCAATGCTCGAGTGCCATTACGGCGTGCCGATGTGCCAGGGCGTGCTCAACACACTCAACACGCGGCTCGACGCGCCGATTATCGCCTTTTCGCTCGATCACGCCGACGCCAAGGTGGTGATCACCGACCGCGAATTTTCCAAGGTGATGAAGGCGGCGCTCGCGCTCGCCAAGGTGAAGCCGCTGGTGATCGACTACGACGACCCGGAATACACAGGCGCGGGCGAGCGGCTGGGACCAATCGAATACGAAGACTTCGTCGCGCAGGGTGATCCTGGTTACGCCTGGAAAATGCCCGAGGACGAATGGGATGCGATCGCGCTGAACTACACCTCGGGCACCACCGGCGACCCCAAAGGCGTGGTCTATCATCACCGCGGCGCGCATTTGCTCGCGGTCGGAAATGTCGTCACCTGTTCGATGGGCAAGCACCCCGTTTATCTGTGGACGCTGCCGATGTTCCACTGCAACGGCTGGTGCTTTCCGTGGTCGATCTCGGTGGTCGCGGGCACGCATGTGTGCCTGCGGGCCGTGCGCGCGACTGCAATGTACGACGCGATCGCCGGCCATAAAGTGACGCATTTGTGCGGCGCGCCGATCGTGATGGCGACGCTGCTCAATGCGCCCGCAAACGAAAAGAAACCGCTGCCGCATGTGGTCGAATTCTTCACGGCGGCAGCGCCGCCGCCTGAGGCTGTGCTTGCCGAGATGAAGGAGGCCGGCTTCAACGTCACCCATCTTTACGGGCTGACGGAATGCTACGGGCCGGCGGTCGTTAACGACTGGCACGCCGAGTGGAACGCGTTGCCGGCCGCCGAGCAGGCCGTAAAAAAGGCGCGCCAGGGCGTGCGCTACAGCGCGCTCGAAGGCCTCGACGTTCTCGATGCCGGAGGCAATGACGCCTGTTGCACGCGACGGCGAAATGATGGGCGAAGTGATGATGCGCGGCAATGTCGTGATGAAAGGCTATCTCAAGAATAAATCGTCGACTGAAAAAGCATTCTTCGGCGGCTGGTTCCATACCGGCGATCTCGGGGTGATGCATGCCGACGGCTACATCCAGCTCAAGGACCGGTCCAAAGACATCATCATATCCGGCGGCGAGAACATTTCTTCGATTGAAGTCGAAGATGCGCTCTACAAGCATCCCGCTGTCGCCGCTGCCGCGGTGGTCGCAAAGCCCGACGACAAATGGGGCGAAACGCCCTGCGCCTTTGTCGAATTGAAGCCCGGCACGAACGCGAGCAGCGACGATTTGATGCAATGGTGCCGTAAGCATTTGGCCGGCTACAAATGCCCGCGCCACGTCGTGTTCGCCGAAATTCCGAAGACCAGCACCGGCAAGATCCAGAAATTCAAGCTGCGTGAGTTAGCGAAGGTGGTCTGAACCATCGATGCCTGACATTCTCATCAGCAATGACGGCCCAGTTCGCAAAATCCGGATGAACCGGCCGGAAAAGAAAAATGCGCTGACACTCGCGATGTATGAGGTAATGGCGGCGGCGATCGAGGATGCCAGTTCGGATGCAAGCGTGCGGTGCGTGTTACTTGCGGGTGCGCCGGAAGTCTTCTGCGCCGGCAACGACCTCAACGATTTCGTCGCGATGGCAAGAAGCGGCGCGCTCGGCGCGCCGATCGTTCGCTTCCTGCATGCATTGGCACGTTGTGAAAAACCGCTGGTCGCGGCCGTCAGTGGCGCCGCAGTCGGTGTCGGCACCACGATGCTGCTGCATTGCGATCAGGTGATCGCGGCCGACAATGCGGTGCTGCTGACGCCCTTCGTCTCGCTCGGCCTGTTGCCGGAAGCCGGCTCCAGCCTGATTGCGCCGCGGCTGATGGGCCATGCACACGCATTCTCGCTGCTGGTGATGGGCAAGCCACTATCCGCCGTCGAAGCCAAAGACGCGGGTATCGTCAACGCGGTGGTGCCCGCTGCCGAGCTCGACGCACACGCGCTCACCGCCGCGCGCGACATCGCAGCATTGCCACCCGAGAGCGTTACGCTGGCGCGACGATTAATGCGCGGGTCGAGCGAGGACATCGTCGCGCGGATCGACGAAGAGGTCGAAGCTTTCAAGGTGAGGCTCAGCACTCCTGAGGCGAAAGCGGCATTCGCCGCGTTTCTCTCGCGCAAACGGTAGCGACTCGTGCCGGGAAAGCAGTTGGGCTCGATCGCGCCTAGCGCCCTTCGCGAGCGTAGGGATCGAACAAATTGTTGGTGTTGTAGCGCTCATTAAAGGAACGCTGCTGGCCGAACTGAAGCGTCGTGTTGCCCTGCTTCATCGTGGTCTGGCCGCTGTCGGTATTGAACGGTGATACCGGCGCCATACGGTCAGGCGCACCGGCCGGTTTGTCCATATCAGCAAAACCGCGTCCGCCGCCGGGACCGCCTTGATTCTCGATGGTGAAAGCCTTCGCGCCGGGTGTCGCAGAGAGCGCCGCGAGCAACGCAGCGGCAGCGACGAATGCACGGGACATTTGGCGGAATCTCATGGCGGCCTCAGTGGGCTGTTAGTGACAGATTCGAGCAGCACAATATGGCTGCACGGCGGCGACGCGCTATTCTACCTTCAATCCCAGCCTTTTCACCAGCCCACCCCACTTCTTCTCTTCGCTGTCGATATCGGCGGCATAGGCCTCGGGTGTGCCGGGCAATGCTTCGGCGCCTTCCGTTTCGAGCCGGCTCTTCACGTCTTCGGCCGCGAGCGCCGCATTGAGTTCCTTGTTAAGCCGCGCGATGACAGAAGGTGGCGTGCCGGCAGGCGCAACCAGCCCGTAGCGCAGCGCAACGTCAAAGCCGGGCACGCCGCTTTCCGCAAGCGTCGGAATGTCGGGCAAGAGGCCCGAACGCTTCGCGCTGGTAATGGCAATCCCGCGTAATGTGCCAGCCTTGATATTGCCGAGCGCGACCGGAATCGGCACGAACATCATCAAAATGTGGCCGCCGAGCAGGTCGCCCATGGCCGGGCCGTTACCCTTGTAGGGCACGTGCTGGAGCTTTATTCCGGCCTCGGCCGCCAGATACTCACCGGCGAGATGGTTCACGGTGCCGACACCGGGCGAGCCATACTGCAGCGGCGCCTGCGCTGCCTTGGCGTAGGCGACCAGCTCGGCTATCGAATGGACCGGCATCGATGGATGCACCACCAGCACATTGGGCGCAGCGCCGATCATGCCGATCGGCGCGAAATCCCTGCGCGGATCGTAGCCGGCATTGACGTTCATGGCCGGCGCAATGGCTACTGTGGCCGTGTAGCTCAGCAAAATGGTGTAGCCGTCGGGCGCGGCTTTCGCGACGAACCGTGTGCCGATGGTGCCGCCGGCGCCGCCGCGATTTTCCACGACGATCTGCTGGCCAAGCGCCAGAGAAAGTTTGTCGGCGACATTTCGCGCCATAACGGTGGTGCTGCCGCCAGGTGGAAACGGCACGATCAAAGTGATCGGGCGGTTCGGGTAATCGTCAGCATGCACTTTTGGCGTTACACCAAGCAGTGCAAGAACGATCAGCGCGAGAGCCACCCAAATGCTGCGCAGCATGATGCCTACTCGACCTTCAGCCCCAGCTTTTTCACCAGACCACCCCACTTGGTCTCTTCCTTGTCGATATCGGCGGCGTATTCAGCGGGTGTCGATGTCATCGGGTCGCCGCCCTCATTGTGAATTTGCTTCTGCACCTCGGGCGTATCGACCAGTTTGCGCACTTCCTCGTTGAGCTTGTCCACGATCTCCTTGGGCGTGCCGGCCGGCGCCAACAGGCCGTAATGCAGCACAGCCTCAAAGCCTGGAAGCCCGGATTCGTCGAAGGTCGGCACATCCGGCAGCAGCGAAAAGCGCTTCTTACTGGTGACCGCAATCGCGCGCAGCTTACCCGCCTGGAGATTGCCGAGCGCTGGCGGCAGGACGCCGAAGGCCATCGGCACATGGCCGCCGAGGAGATCGTTCATTACCGGCGCCGTTCCCTTGTACGGGATGATTGCCAGGTCGACGCCCGCATCCGCTTTGAATTGTTCGGCGCACATATAGCCGCCGGTTCCAATCGCCGATGTGCCGAGGTTGAGCTTGCCGGGATCTTTCTTGGCGAGGGCGATCACGTCGGCCACCGTCGTGGCGGGGAAAGATGGATTGGCAAGGAGTGCCACCGGCATGGAGGCGACCAGCCCGATAGGCGCAAATTGTTTGCGGGGATCGATGCCGACGTTGGCATAGAGGCTGGGATTGATCGAGATGGTTCCGGTGTGACCGAGCAACAGTGTGTAGCCATCGGGCGCGGCCTGCGCGACGACGCGGGTGCCGATGGTGCCGCCGGCGCCGGGCCGGTTATCGACGATGACCTGCTGATGAAAAGCTTCAGACAGCTTTTGCGCCACGACGCGCGCCATCGCGTCGACGCCGCCGCCGGGCGGGTAAGGCACCACCAGGGTGACCGTGCGCGTCGGATAGTCGGCGGCAACCACGCCGGCTGTGACCGCCAGAACAATGGCGAACGCCGTTATGACGGCAGGGACAAATCGGAACATGGCATTTTCTCCCGCGGACGGCTTTTTATTGGCGCGACTATACCTGCTCCGGCCGGCCTGCGGCAGACAGAGTCGGATGATTTTGCTGTTCAAAAAAAAGCCGAACTCGGGCAAACCCGAGTTCGGCTATAAGCCGGCTGGCTAATTCCAATATCTACGTGTGAGATCGAACCGGTCAGTGCACGCTGGCGTGGCCGTTATGGCGTAGCCTTTCGATCTCGTCCTTCACCTGCAATTTTCGCCGTTTGAGTTCCACTACTCTCAGGTCATCGACCGCGGGATGGGTCAGGCATTCGGAAATTTCGTCTTCGAGGGCCTGATGTCGTTTTTCCAATTCCGCAAGGTGCGATTGCATCGACATGCGGTATGTCTCCTCAATCAGTGGCTCTCTACGATTTAAGTGTAGCGCAAACTCGCCGCAAGAGCGACGGTACACCCGGCTCCGGGCCGCGGCAAACCATCGCAAAGCCTTTGATTGGCGTCGATTTTTCTACGAGCTTGAACGCCCTTGTGGAAAACGCAATAATTGTGCCGCTTTTGCCGAGACGGCCCGGTGAAGCGCAAGCAAACCAGCGGTGGCAATGACCGACGAGGAAGAACGCACGTTGCGGGAGCAGTTGGCGCGCCTGCTGCAGGAACATCGCGACCTCGACGCGGCGATCGAGGCCTTGGTTATTTCCCCCGGTTCCGACCTCATTCAGGTGCAGCGGCTCAAAAAGCGCAAACTGGTGCTGCGTGACAAGATCCGCCGCATCGAAGATCAGCTCACGCCCGATATTATTGCGTAGCCGGGTACCGTTTACCCTCGCCTCTGCTCCTTGCGCAGATACATCGCGCGATCAGCGGCTGCGATGATTTCGGTCGCGCTGGACCCGGCGAAAAGCGGCGCTGTTCCGACGCTGGCGGCGGCCTGAATACGTGCCTGCCCGTGCGTAACAGCTACCCCTCCGATGAGGGTCTCGAGCTCGTGCGCTTTCGCTCCGGCTTGAGCTTCGTCAACGCGCCAAATGAGTACGCCGAATTCGTCGCCCCCCAGCCGGCCGATGATGTCGGATGCCCGCACATGAGCAGAGAGCTCGCGTACCACAGCCTTGAGCACGGCGTCCCCGACGCCATGACCATAGCGGTCGTTGATTGCCTTGAAGCCGTCGAGGTCGATGAACATCAATGCGGCTTGAGTGCCGTAACGCTGGACGTGCGCGCGCGCACGTTCGAGTTCGCGCTCAAATCCGCGGCGGTTGAGGATATCGAGCTGCAAATCGACATCGGCGCGTGCCTCCAGCTCAGCAACACGAGCACGCGCAATCGCAACCTCGCGCTTGAGCCGTTCAATCTCGGCCAGCAATAGAGCTGCCGGCGCAAAGGCATCGTCCACGCGTGCTTCGGCTTGAAAGCGGCCCATGGTTTAACCCTCGCAAATCTTAACCCTGAACATGAGAATACCCCTTTCGCCTTGCCAGCGGAGGGTCTCAACCTATAATCCGCCGCTTCCTTCCGCAGGGGACAGCGGATTCGGGGAGCGAAATGGCTGCAAAATCAGTCGCGATCATCATGGGCAGCCAGTCGGACTGGGCCACGATGAAGCATGCGGCCAAGATCCTCAATTCGCTCAGGATCGGGTACGAAGCTCGCATTGTATCGGCTCATCGCACACCCAAGCGGCTTTACGAGTTCGCCGGCAGCGCACGAAAAAATGGGTTCAAGGTAATTATCGCCGGCGCCGGCGGCGCAGCCCACCTTCCCGGCATGGCGGCCTCGCTCACCCCGCTTCCGGTCTTCGGCGTCCCGATGAACACGCATGCGCTGGAGGGCAAGGATTCCCTGCTCTCGATCATGCAGATGCCGGGCGGCATCCCCGTGGGCACGCTCGCGATCGGCAAGGCGGGCGCCATGAATGCCGCGCTGCTGGCTGCGGCCGTGCTGGCGCTCTCGGATGCCAAACTCGCCAAACGGCTCGACGCGTGGCGCGCCCGCCAGACCAAATCCGTCGCAAAGCGGCCCAAAGGCTGAACATGAGGGGCGCAGTCCATTCCGCGCGTCCCCGCGCAAGCGGGGACCCAGGGCAAGGAATTTCTGATTCATATTTTGTAACTCTGGGTTCCCGCTTACGCGGGAATGAGCGGAGAGAAATTTGCTAAAGCCCGGCGCGACCATCGGCATTCTCGGCGGCGGCCAGCTCGCCCGCATGCTTGCACTCGCAGCGGCGCCGCTCGGCTTGCGGTGTCACGTCTATTCGCCCGAAAAGGATTCGTGCGCTTTCGATGTGGTCCATGCGGGCACCTGCGCAGCCTACGAAGACGAAACTGCGCTCGGCCGCTTTGCCGGCGCCGTCGACGTCATCACATATGAATTCGAGAATGTCCCGGCCAAGACCGCGGCATTCCTCGCCAAGCGCAAGCCGGTGATGCCAGACCCGCAAGTGCTTGAGACGACACAAGACCGGCTCATCGAGAAGAATTTTGTCAGCGCGCTGAAAATAGCGACTGCGGCCTATGCACCGGTCCACAGTGCCTCGCAATTGGCCGACGCGGTGAAGGTGGTCGGCCTGCCGGCTGTATTGAAAACGCGCCAGCTCGGCTATGACGGCAAGGGCCAGGCAAAGATTGCCAAAGGGGGCGATGCCGTCGCTGCATGGCGATCCGTGCACAATGCGCCTTGCATCCTCGAAGGCTTCATCGATTTTGAGCGGGAAGTTTCGGTCGTCGCCGCACGTGGACGCGATGGCAAGGTCGAATGTTTTGAAATCACCGAAAACGAGCATCGCGATCATATTTTGAAAGTCTCGCGCGTGCCGGCAAAAGTAACGCCGGAACTCGCCAGCCAGGCGCGGCAGATCGCGACCCGTATCGCAAAGGCCTTCGACTACGTCGGTGTCCTCGCGGTGGAAATGTTCGTGATGCGCAAAGGCCGGCGGCGGGTCCTATTGGTCAATGAGATCGCGCCACGCGTGCACAATTCCGGCCACTGGACGATCGACGGCGCAACGGTCTCGCAATTTGAACAGCATATCCGTGCGGTTGCAGGCTGGTCGCTCGGCAAACCTGTGAGGATCGGCCGGCGCGTCGAGATGGTGAACCTGATCGGCACAGAAGTGAATGAAGCCGCGCAGTGGCTGACTGTCCCGGGGACCGCGGTGCACATCTACGGCAAGGGCGAGGCACGGCCGCGCCGTAAGATGGGGCATGTGACACGGGTATGGATGCGGTGACGGCTGGTAACAGCTAACCCCTCTTCCCATATGGAATTTGGCCGTGCGGCAGGCACTTTGGCTGCCTTCCAATGGACTCTTAAAGCCTTTTCTGCTAGAGCCGCGCGACTCAAAGCCCCCGTTTTCGGGGCTTTTGCCTTAGACCCGACGGAACAATAACGAAGGAGCAAGCGTGCAAGTTCTCGTTCGCGACAACAACGTTGACCAGGCCCTGAAGGCGCTGAAGAAGAAGATGCAGCGCGAGGGCATTTTCCGCGAGATGAAGCTCCGCGGACACTACGAAAAACCATCGGAAAAGAAGGCGCGGGAAAAGGCGGAAGCGATCCGCCGGGCCCGCAAGCTCGCGCGCAAGAAGATGCAGCGTGAAGGCCTGTTGCCGATGAAGCCCCGTGTGGTTCCCGGCGCTGGTGGTGCTGCTGGCGGCCCCGGTGGCGGCGGCGGTGGTGGCCGCGGCCGTGGTGGCTCACCGCGGTTTGGCTGATCGCGGTATCGTTTCTCCGATTTTACAGTTGATGGTGGCGCGGGCCTTGGTTGCCCGCGCTGTTGTTTTTCAGAGCCATTTTTCCAAATAAATGAACGACAAAGCCGCGCGAAAGCGCGGCCGTTCCGCGCAAGTCCATTGGCGCAACTGTTTGTTATTTTTGTTCGCGTATTCGTCGTGGCGGATATGAGGGCAATGCCGATGCCCGTGTCCCTGCAGGAGGCACGTAGGTGGCACGCGTCGATTTTGATCAATATGCCGGGCAATACGAGGCGATCCTCGCCGCGCAGACAAACTTTTTCGACGGCGACAGCAATTATTTCGCCCGCTACAAAATCGAGTTGGCACGGCAAATCGTCGGCCGGGTCGACAGGGTCCTCGATTTCGGCTGCGGCATCGGCCGCAGCATGCCCCACCTGCGCGAAATTTTTCCGGACGCCGACATTGTCGGCTGCGATCCTTCTGCTGAAAGCCTCGCGATCGCGCGCGAGCAAAATCCGACATGCCGTTTCATGTCGACGGACGCGCTCAGCCTGGATTCAAAATTCGACCTGGTGCTTGCGTCCTGCGTCTTTCATCATATCCCGCCGCAGGATCGGCAGATGGCCATACGCTATTGCTACAGCCGCCTGAACGAAGGCGGGCATTTCATCATCTTCGAACACAATCCGATCAACCCGGTCACTCGCCGGCTGGTCAAGAATTGCCCGTTTGACGCCGATGCGGTGCTGCTGAGCATGCGCGAGACGGTTGCCCGCATGCGCAACGAACATCTCAACGTCAAGGAATCAAGCTATTGCCTTTTTTTCCCGCAACCGCTCGCAGCGCTTCGCCCGTTCGAGAAATATCTCCGGTGGTTGCCGATGGGTGGGCAGTATTTCGTCTGTGCCTCCAACCCACCGTCCGATTCCAGCCGCGCCGCTTAAATCACGGCTCGCCTATTTCCAGCAGAATTTGATGTCGGCTTCGTTTTTCTTGCGCGTCGCGTAATACAACTCGATGTTCTTGGCATCGTCAAAATAGGCGCGTTCCTTCGCGGCACGCTCTTTGGCATTCGCGGTCGCGCGTCTTGCATTCGCCACGCGGTCGCCCGGCAATGCCGGCAGGCGCTCCATGAACATCACCTCGTAAGGATTGGCCTCGACCCACGCGAGTGCCTTTTCGTGCTGTTCCTTTTGTTTGACGAGATCGCAAAAGGCGTACCCGTTGATGACAGGACCAGCCAGCGTTGCGAAATTGCGCACAGCATCGTCCGCTTGCGCTAGCCCCTGCGCCTTCACGTGCAGGACCTCGGACATGACGATATATCGCTCCTTGGCGGCATAGAACCAGAAGACTGCGTCGTCGCGCAGTCCTACATCATAGAGGCGGATGGCGAGGACCATCATGACCATCGGTGTGACCAGCTTGGATGTCGCAAGCACGCGGTCCCGCGCGGCGAGGATATCCTCGCGGCGCGACGAACTGAGCAGTTCGTTATACTGATTGCCGACAGCGATCCGCGGTTTCTCGTCAGGCGTGCGCGCGGCTTCATAGTACGGCTGGACATAGATCCCGATCCGCCGCATCGGCTCGGCCGCGAAGATCGCCGACGGAAACAGGAAAAATGCGGTCGCGACGGCCCGCTTGATTGAATTCCGCATCAACGTCCCCCCAAAGGCCGATCCTAGGCTGTGCCTTGGAGCGGCTCAATGCGCGGACAGAAATTCGTTCACGACTTTCGCCGCACCGTAGTCATCAAGATTGACGTGGCCGCCGAGCGGGAAACGCACCATGTGTTTGGGCTGATTGGCCAACGAAAACAATTTTTCGCCGAACGCGATCGGCACAATATTGTCACGCGCGCCATGAAGCATTAGCAGCGGCGCCTTTACGCGCGCAATACGCTGGTCTGACCGGAAGGAATCCTTGAGCAGCCAGCGCACAGGTGCGAACGGATATGCAGCCGCACCGACGTCGGCGATGGATGTATAAGGCGCATCGAGAATAAGCGCGCCAATCTCGCGCTCGGCAGCGAGCGCAACAGCGACGCCGGTCCCGAGCAACTCGCCGAACAGTACGATGCGCCGTGCGGGGAAACGCGCACGCACAAAATCGTAGGCGGCCATCGCATCGCGGATCAGACCAGATTCGCTGGGCTTTCCGGTGGACCCGCAGTAACCGCGATAGCACAGCGCCAAGAGGCCGGTGCCGTCCGCGGTGAGCCAGGTGAAACGCCCGACGCGTTCGGCAAGGCCCTCGGCATTGCCCTGAAAATATATGACGACCGGTTTGGTGCCGCGCGGGGGCACGTACCATGCGACGAGCGTCTCTCCGTCTGAGCTGGTGAGCGTTATCTCCTCGGCCTGCGGCAAGCCAGCCGCAGCGGGCGATGTGCGCGTGGGATCGGGGAAATATATCAGACTGCGCTGGAACACATACATCAGCGCCAGCAATCCGCCGTAGCCGAGCACAACAACGATAAGAAGCCATTTCAGCGCGGTCATGCTTTCTCATATCACGAGATTCTTCCGTCCGGGTTGCTGCCGCTGGGCAATCCTCCTAGCCTCATCACAACCGTCAGGGAGGTCGACATGCCGCGCTTGCGTTACATCGAGGAGGACGAGAAGACCCCGCTCACTCAGGGGTTGATCGAATCGGCCAAGAAGACCGGCGCCCCCGACCCGCGCGTCGTCAGCATTATGACACGCAGCGAGATTGGCACCGGTTGGGTCGAGTACTGGAACAAGGTGCTTTATCAGGGCCTGCTGCCACACAAACTCAAGGAGATGTGCCGCATCAAGATTTCTGTCGCACATCAGTGCGGTTACTGCTCGACCGTGCGCTCCAACGTCGCAAAGGCCGAAGGTTTGACCGAGGACATGATCAGCGATCTGTTCACGTACGAGACGAGCAAGCATTTCACGCCACGTGAGAAAGCGGCGCTGCGCTACGCCGACCTTTTCAAGCAAGGCGAGCACGCCATCGACAAAGATGAGGTCTATCGGGATTTGTCCGAGCATTTCACCGACGCAGAGATCATCGAACTCGGCCTGCTCTGTGCTCAGACCGACGGCGTCGGAAAACTTGTGAAATCTCTCAATGTGCTGAGCTGGGAAGAAGCTTGCGAATTCAACCCTAAACTCTCGCGAGGAACGGCGCAGGTGGCGGCAGAATAGTGAATATCCGGCAGGCCACGGCAGCCGACGAAGACGCCATCTGGCGCATTCTTGAACCAACTTTCCGCGCCGGCGAAACCTATCCCATCCCGCGCGATATTTCGCGCCCCGACGCGATCGGCTATTGGCGATCGGAGGGCCACACTGTGTTCGTGGCCGATGACAACGGAACGGTTGTCGGCACCTACTATTTGCGCGCCAACAATCGTGGTGGCGGCGCGCACGTGGCCAATTGCGGCTACGTCGTCGCGCCCGATGCTTTCGGCCGCGGCGTGGCGCGGGCCATGGGCACGCATTCCCTGGACGAGGCCCATGCGCGCGGCTTTAGCGCCATGCAGTTTAACTTCGTGATTGCGTCGAACGAGCGCGCGGTGCGGCTTTGGCAGAGCCTGGGATTTGCCATCGCCGGACGATTACCGGGGGTCTTCGACCACCCCCGGCTGGGCCACGTCGACGCTTACGTCATGCTCCGAAGCCTTTGATCCGGTTCAACTCCCCGGCTCGGCTGGGGTTTATTAAGGCTAAGCCGTCAAACCGCGAAAAATTTGAGCCGAACGATGCAACCATTTGAAGATAAACGCGTTGGCGCTCCGAGTTGACAGGCTTCCCTCACGCGCAAGAGGGAAAGGTTTGGTTACTGCGTTGCGAGAAGTTGGCTGGGAATGGACGAACCAATCGGATTTCTTGAGAGCGCGTTGGATCGGGCGGTGATCGCTTATGGCCCGGTGCCCGCTGGCAATAATGTCGTACCCATCGTCGACACGTTGCGTTCGCAGGCGACATTGCGCGAACGCGAACGCCGATTCCGCGAACTTCTGAATGCCCTGCCGGCCGCAGTCTATACGACCGACGCCGCCGGACGGATCACCTATTTCAACGACGCCGCTGTTGAGCTATGGGGCCATCGGCCGCAGCTGGGCACGAGTGAATGGTGTGGATCCTGGAAATTGTTTTGGCCAGATGGCACGCCGCTGCGGCACGACGAGTGCCCGATGGCTATTGCACTGAAGGAAGACCGGGCCGTGCGCGGTATGGAAGCTGCTGCCGAACGTCCGGACGGCACGCGCGTACCGTTTATCCCCTACCCAACACCGCTGCATGATGAAACCGGCCGGTTAGTTGGGGCGGTGAATATGCTGGTCGATATTACTGACCGAAAGCGCGCCGAGGAACAGCAGGCGCTCCTGATTTGGGAGTTACATCATCGCGTAAAAAATACACTTGCTACGGTGCAGGCGATCATGGGTTCGACTGCACGCACGGTCGACAACATGGAGGATTTCAAAACCGCCCTGTTCGGCCGCATCCAATCGCTCGCCAAGACGCATCTGCTGCTCGCCGACCAGGAACGCGCGGTTGAATTTGGCGATATTCTGCGAAGTGAGCTCGACGCCTTCGACGATGGAACCGGGCGCATCATGCTGCACGGACCGGAAGTCGCGTTGTCATCACAGGTCGCGGTGTCGCTCGGCATGACAATTCACGAGCTTACAGCGAACGCTGCAAAATACGGCGCACTGTCGGTGTATGGCGGCAAGGTGGAGGTGACCTGGAATGTCACAATTGATGCCGTGCGTCGCACGCTCGCCTTCGACTGGGTGGAAACCGGTGGTCCACCGGTGACGCAGCCAACGCGGCAGGGTTTCGGCTCGCGGCTTTTGGCGTTCGTCCTGCCGGGGCAGATTCAGGCCAAGACACGCGTCGAATATGCACGCGAAGGCGTGCGCGTGCATTGCGCGCTGCCGCTCCCGGCCGATGTGCCGCGTTGAACACGGCGTCAAGCCATTTGATCCCTAACGGCTGACCCTTCCGCTATCCCGCGATTCGCTGATAGTGTCCCGCGCGGAACCGGGGTTATGCATTCAGATTCAACTTTGACAGCAGCGGCACGGGGCCGCGCTCGTGATATTGCGCGCACCGGCCCGGAGGCGGGCCGCCTCGTTTACATCGACGGCATGCGGGCCATCGCCATCATGGCGATCATCGCATTCCACGCGCGCATCCCAGGTTTTCAGGGCGGTTTTGTCGGCGTTGATATCTTCTTTGTTATCTCCGGATTTCTGATCACCACGCAAATCGTCGAACAGACGCTCGCCGGCCGCTTCTCAACAAAGGATTTTTATGCGCGCCGGATCCTGCGCATCTTGCCGCCGCTGCTGCTTGTTACGTGTGTCACGCTCGCCATTGCGCCGCTATTTCCGCTGCTGCCGCGGGAGCTGCGTGAACTCGCAATTTCGGCGGCTGCCACTGCGGCAATGGCATCGAACTATTACTTCACCTCGGGCACAGAATATTTTGCGGCCCGATCTGAAATCGTACCGCTGCTGCACACGTGGTCGCTGGGCGTCGAAGAGCAATATTATCTGCTGGCACCTGCCATCATCGGCGCGGTCATTGCGGCTTCCGGGCGCCGCAAATCGCGCCCCGTTGTCGCATTGCTGATTGCCGGTGCGGCGGTCATCGGCGGCTCATACCTCGTCCTGGCAATTCTGACCAAGACTGATCACCGCCTGGCATTTTTCTCAATCATGTCACGCGCGTGGCAATTTTCGTTGGGCGGAATGCTCGCGACTGCCGTCATCGGCGGCAGCACCGTGCCTGCACGGTTTCGTGCAGCGTTAGGAATCGCCGGCTTTCTCGCCATCATTGCTTCAGTCGTTTTGTTTGACTCGCATATCACCTATCCCGGCTTGGCCGCGGGATGCCTGCCGACATTCGGCGCATTGTTTCTGCTCGCATCCGGTCTTGGCAACGAACGCGCGCCGCTGATGCAAATCCTGTCCAGCCGCCCCGTCGTGGCAATCGGTGTGTTGTCCTACGGCTGGTATTTGTGGCATTGGCCGTTGACCGCGTTCGCTCGGACATTGCCGTTCGCGCATGGCAGTCATTGGAAAGATATCGCCGCATCCAGCGTGGCCCTCATGCTGTCCGTTCCGACTTATCTCTTCCTCGAACAGCCGATGAAGAGTTTGCGGCGGTCGGACATTACGCGCCGGTTCGGGGGAAGGATCATCATTGCAGGGCTTGCCGGTTCCGCGGTCGTTGCGATTGTCGCGCTGGTTCTCGCCCGCAGCCCGCACTTCGTGGGAAACGTACAAGGCATCGATTTGGCTGGGGCGGCGTCTCAGCCGTTGAGCGGCTGCCGGACCAGCAATGCCATGGCGGACTTCGTTCACGTCAAGCCTTGCATTGTCGGCGTCGCGGAAGAACCAAACGTCATTGTTTGGGGCGACTCGCACGCATTAATGCTCGCGCCCGTTGCAGAATGGGCGGCACAAGCCGCAAAAGGCGCCGCGGTGATTTTGGGTAAGACCTCATGTCCACCGCTACTGGGAGTTGAAGTCGATTTCTTCGTCGCGCGCACATGTGCCGCAAGCAATGACGAGCTCCTTCGATGGTTCCAGAAGCAGCAAGGCCAGGCGATCACCGGCGTGATGTTGGGCGCGCGGTGGCTGCTTTATAGCGGCCATGACACGCCCGCAGGCGATGCCGAGCTGCCCCGGCTGCTGTGGCGCGACAGCGATCGTGCCAGTAGCGGATATGCCGGCATTCTCGACCGTGGCCTGACGGACATGCTGAAGGCGATTTCGCCATCACACCGTGTGCTCATCGTTGGTCCGGTACCGGAGCTCGAACATCCGCCGGCCGATTGCCTGATGCGGGCAAAACTCAGCGGAGAACCGCGCGAATCCTGCCTGCTCGACCGGCGCAAGGTCGAGCAACGAAACACAGAAGCAATCACTGTGCTCAAGCGCGTTGCGGCCGCGTTTCCCAACGCCAGATTAATCGATCCGCTGGATGCTCTCTGCGACCATGACAAGTGCGCACCCTTTGGTCCTCAGGGTATCTATTATCTCGATACCGATCACCTCACCCCACTCGGCGCCGAGTTGCTTTATCGTCATTTCGAAGGCGATTTCCTCTGGGTTTTCGGTAAAGCCGAGGGGAAATGACGTGAAACGGCTTTCCGTGCGCATTGCAGCGTCTGCGGAAACCTCGAATTAATATAAGCGGAACTGCACGCGGAGTTGTGATCGCCGATCGCCGCGCAGCGGCGTTATAGTCATTACCAATGGCTCATGACGTGACGCGATCAAGAGCCGGCAAGCAAGATTCCGACTCCCGGCGCCACGCCACCCGAGCCACAAGTCTCGGGAGGTTACGTTATGGCTTATTCAAATGTTCTGGTTGGTGCGGGAGTCCGCCCGGCGCTGCCCGTCGTTCGAAGCATCGGCGTAGCAGACTTGCGCGATGCGCTGGTCAAAGGCGTCAACGATTTCTACGCGATGCCGACACATGCAATGTTCCTCTGCATCATTTACCCGATCCTCGGCTTTGTGCTTGCACGGCTCGCATTCGGCTATTCGATTCTCCCGTTGCTCTATCCGCTTGTGAGCGGGTTCGCCCTGGTCGGCCCCATCGCCGCGCTCGGCATTTACGAGCTAAGCCGCCGCAAGGAAGCAGGTCTCGAAACATCCGCAACGCACGCCTTCGATGTGTTCGAATCGTCGTCGATCGGTGCGATCGCCGCGCTCGGGCTTCTTCTCCTGGCGATTTTCGTGATCTGGGTCGCGGCCGCGAACGCCATCTACATCGCCAATTTCGGATATGCACCGCGGCCATCGGTTGAAGCGTTCTTAAACGAAGTCTTCACAACACGTGCCGGATGGAATCTGATCATCCTTGGCAATGGAGTGGGTCTCCTGTTTGCGATTCTGGTACTCACGATCAGCGTGGTGTCATTCCCGTTGCTGATCGATCGCGACGTCGGCGCGGCTGTCGCGCTCTTGACGTCGATCCGTGCCGTTGCTCGCAACCCTCTGACGATGGCGGTGTGGGGCCTGATTGTAGGGGCCCTGCTCATCATCGGCTCTCTGCCATTCTTTCTCGGCTTGACCGTGGTGATACCGGTGCTCGGCCACGCGACCTGGCATCTCTATCGCAAAGTCATCGAACCGCAGGCGGCCCCACCGCCGACGCACCAGGAGCACCACAAGGAACGCCGCTATGCGGCCGATTTCCCGGCCGTGCTGTTTCCATGGGCGAAGTAAAAGCCGCCACGCGCTGGCCGTGAAGCTGGTGCGCTATTAACCGATGTGTGCGAGCGTTCGCTCACATCGCTTTCACGATGCTCTCGGTCATTTTCTTGGCGTCGCCAAGAAGCATCATGGTGTTGTCGCGATAGAACAAGGGATTGTCGATTCCAGCATAGCCGGATGCCAGCGAGCGTTTGATGAACATCACGGTGCCCGCCTTCCACACTTGCAATACCGGCATACCGTAGATCGGCGAACTTTTGTCATCTTCCGCCGCTGGATTGGTAACGTCGTTCGCACCGATAACGAAAGCGACATCGGCTTGCGCAAATTCGGAATTGATATCCTCGAGCTCGAACACTTCGTCGTAAGGCACATTTGCCTCAGCGAGCAGCACATTCATGTGGCCGGGCATTCGTCCTGCGACCGGGTGGATCGCGTATTTGACCTCGACGCCTTCCTTTTTCAGCTTGTCGCCCATTTCGCGCAGTGCATGCTGGGCCTGCGCCACCGCCATGCCGTAGCCCGGCACAATGATCACCTTGGAAGAATTTTTCAGCAGGTAGGCAGCGTCCTCGGCTGAACCGAGCTTCACCGGTCTTTGTTCGCCGCCGCCCGCGGGCCCGGCCACCTCGCCGCCGAAGCCGCCGAGAATGACCGAGATGAACGAGCGATTCATGCCCTTGCACATGATGTAGGACAGAATCGCGCCCGAGGAGCCTACCAGCGCGCCGGTGATAATCAGCGCGGAATTACCCAAGGTGAAGCCGATACCGGCAGCCGCCCATCCGGAGTAGGAATTGAGCATCGAGATTACGACCGGCATATCGGCGCCGCCGATCGGGATGATGATCAAAACGCCGAGCGTCAGCGACAGCGCGACGATGATCCAGAAGTCCATCGCGGTTTGCGAGACGAAAAAGCCGTAGACAAAGAAGATCAGCCCGGCCGCGAGCGCGATGTTGATAATGTGACGTCCCGGCAGTGTGATCGGCTTGCCGCTCATGCGGCCGGAAAGCTTCAAGAACGCGATCACCGAACCGGTAAATGTCACCGCGCCGATGGCGACGCCGAGCGACATTTCGATCAGGCTCGCCTGGTGGATATGGCCCTCGCTGCCGATATCGAATGCGGCCGGGGCATAAAAAGCACCAGCCGCGACCAGCACCGCCGCCATGCCGACCAGTGAATGGAAGGCGGCAACCAGTTCCGGCATGGACGTCATCGGCACGCGCCGCGCGATCACCGCGCCAATGCCGCCGCCGACGGCAATGCCGCCGACAACCAGCCCCCAGGCCAGCGGACTGGCCGGCGGGTGCGAACCGAGCGTGGTCAGCGCGGCAATCGTCATGCCGATCATGCCGAACTGGTTGCCGCGCCGGCTGGAATCCGGACTAGACAGTCCGCGCAGCGCCAGAATGAACAGGATGCCGGCGACCAGATAGAGCAGCGCGACGAGATTGGGGCTCATGCAGCGCTCATTTCTTTTTCTTTTGGTACATCGCCAGCATCCGCTGGGTGACCAGGAAGCCGCCAAAGATATTCACGGAAGCAAAGACCAGAGCAACGAAGCCGAGCGCGCGCGCCAAAAAGGGACCATTGTCGTCTGCGACCAACGGGACACCGACGGCCAACAAAGCACCGACAACGATCACCGAAGAAATCGCGTTGGTCACCGACATCAACGGCGTGTGCAACGCCGGCGTTACCGACCAGACGACGTAATAGCCGACGAACACCGCCAGCACGAAAATCGACAGCCGGAAGACAAAGGGATCAACCGCGGTTGCCAGCTGTTCCATGTTGGACCTCCTCAGGCCGCCGTCTTGGGCTGAAAATTCGGATGCACGACTGCGCCGTTGCGTGTGAGCAGCGTCGCTTTGACCAGTTCGTCGTCCCAGTTGACCGCGAGTTTTTTCTCTTTCTTGTCGATCAACGTCTCGACGAAGGTAAGCAGGTTCTTTGCGTAAAGAGCCGATGCTGACGCTGCGAGCCTGCCTGCCACATTGAGATGACCGACGATCTTGACGCCGCCAACTTGTGCCACCTCGCCCGGTTTGGCGCCTTCCACATTGCCGCCGCGCTCGACCGCAAGATCGATGATCACGGAACCGGGCCGCATCGAAGCGACCATCTCTTTTGAAATCAGCCGCGGCGCAGGCCTTCCGGGTATCAGCGCGGTGGTGATGACGATATCCTGCTTCTTGATGTGCTCGGCGGTGAGAGCGGCTTGCTTTGCCTGGTATTCCTTCGACATTTCCTTGGCATAGCCGCCCGCAGTCTGCGCATTTTTGAATTCCTCGTCCTCGACCGCAAGAAATTTTGCGCCGAGGCTTTCGACCTGCTCTTTCGTCGCAGGGCGGACGTCGGTGGCGGTGACAACGGCGCCCAACCGCCGCGCCGTCGCGATGGCCTGCAGGCCGGCGACGCCAACGCCCATGATGAACACTTTCGCCGCCGGGACGGTGCCAGCCGCGGTCATCATCATTGGCAATGCGCGGCCATACTCCTCAGCGGCATCGATCACCGCACGATAGCCCGCGAGATTGGCCTGGCTGGAGAGAACGTCCATCGACTGCGCGCGGGTGATGCGCGGCATCAGTTCCATGGCGATGGTGTCGATGCCGGCATCGGCCATTTGCTTGAGCGCGGTCTCATTGCCGTAAGGATCCATGATGGCAATGACCAGTGCACCTTTCTTGTAGGTGCCCAGCTCATTAGGCGCGGGCCGCCGGACTTTCAAAACAATATCGGCATCCTTCGTGACAGCGTCGGCTACCTGCGCACCTGCCGCCTCAAACTCGGCATCCGGAATGCCGGACGCAATGCCGGCGCCGCGCGCAACCACGACATCGGCGCCAAACGATATGAGCTTCTTGATTGTGTCAGGGGTGGCCGCGACGCGCGGTTCACCTGCGTCGGTTTCACGCGGTACGGCAATTCGCATTGTCGCCTCCCCGCCTGTCCGTAAAATCCGTCAGTGCGGCGACAGCCCGGTGAAGGCGAAAATCAGAAAACAGATGACGAAGGCGACATAACTCGGGACCGTCGCGCCACTCAGCAGGCCCGGAATTGCGCCCAGCAAACCGATGACGAAAATCGACGCCGCAAGAAACCAGTGGCCCATGACGCCGCCGGTGGCCAGACCGAACAGGATCGTCACCACATAAAGGATGCCGACAAGGGTGAAATGGATGAAGCGCTCGTAGCTTTGCTCGTGCGCGGGATAGTCGTTGCCGGTGGCGGTGGCGTATTCGACGGTGCCGTGGTCGGCCATGGGAAAAGCTCTCCGAGTCGCTCAAAAAGGCAGGCGCAGAGGGGTTAGCGCAATTGCGGCTGAAGGGCAACGCCGCCCGGCCTCAGTCTTTGGTGGACGGCTGCAGCCCAACCTTGGCGAGAGCAGCCTTTTGCCGCGCAGCCACCTCGTCGACCGCAAAACTCTCGATCGCCTCATTGAACAATCGATAGAAATTGAGTTCCGCCGCGAGATGCAGGAAGACGGCGCCAAGGCCGATGGCCGCGCGGTCCATGAAAACGAATTCGCGCGGTACCGTGACCGGGCCTCTGGCCTTGAGCGCCTGGTGGACCCGGAAGGCTTCCTTGCGGCCGTATTCGGAAGGCTTCACGCCGTCCGCGACGCTGCGCACCCGATCGTCGAGCAGCGGGCCGTAGATAAAGCGGGCCCAGATATTCAGCCCATCGATGAGCTCGCGGCTGAGCCGCTTGAATCCCCATGTTTCATAGGCGTGCACTACAAGATCATCGTCGCCGTGCAGCAACCCGCGATAGAGGTCGACCACGCCGCCAACAAAGCTCGGCGGAAAGATACGGATGCAGCCATAGTCCAGCAGATTGATGCCGGCAGGCTTTCCCTTGGAGCCCTCGAAGACGGTGTAGTTACCAAGATGCGGATCACCGTGGATGACGCCGAAGCGGCTGAAGGGAAACCACCACGCCGTGAACATGGCGGTCGCGATCCGATTGCGCGTCGCGAGCGGATCGTCTTTGTGCTCGAGCAGCTTGCGCCCATTCATCCAGTCGAGCGTGAGCAGACGGCCGGTCGATAATTCTGGCCACACTTGCGGCACGCGGATCGCATCGTTCTCCTTTCAGCATATTTGCGTAGAGCGCGACGTGCCTGGCCTCGCGGTGATAGTCGAGCTCCTCGCGCAAGCGCGCCGCGATCTCGACGGCGATCTCGCTTGTATCGATCGCCGGATCGAAGCGTTTCCGGATCGACATCAGCAACTGCAACTGATTGAGGTCAGCTTCGACCGCCGACTGCATATCAGGATATTGCAGCTTGCAGGCCAACTCGGCTCCGCTGAGCGCCGTGGCACGATGCACCTGGCCGAGCGAGGCGGCGGCGGCCGGATGATGCTCGAAACTCTTGAATCTGCCTTCCCAGTCCACACCGAGTTCGGCCCGCATGCGGCGCTTCACGAAAGCCCACCCCATAGGCGGCGCCTGGCTTTGCAGCTTGATCAATTCGTTGGCGTATTCGGGCGGCAGCGCGTCGGGAATGGTGGCGAGCAGTTGCGCCACCTTCATGATCGGGCCCTTCAGGCCGCCCAACGCGGCCGCCAACGCGAAGGCATTGCCGGCGCGACCGCCTTGCGCACCGACCAGACGCTGCCCCGCAATGCGCGCCGCTACGCCGCCGACTCTGGTGCCGACATTGGCATAGCGTTTGGCGCGGGCGGAGAAGCGGTTTTTCTCGCGGTCAGTCATGAACCTCGGGGTACCAGTGTGTAACGAATATAGGAAGCAGCCAGGATGAAACGAGCGATGATATTGCGGATTTTCATCGGTCTCTGCGCCCTGCTCGCGGCGTCAACCGGCGCGTCTGCCGCGGTCTGGGCATGGGGTTGCCAGGCCCAAGTTGATGGGCAGCAGATCATTTTCAACCGATTTTCGCTGGTCGTCGTCGATACCAAAGTGAAGATGGGAGACATCCGCAATTTGCGCGTAACTGAAATCGACCTGCCGCCCGGCTCGCCGCCCAGCGTCAAATACGTGCCAGACGACGTTAATGGCGGGTTCGAAAAAACGATGATCTTTATGCGCAAGGACGACCCCAAGGCCAAGGTGACGCTGTCCGAAAAATCGTCGCGCCGGATTTCTCATAAGTCCAAGTTGATTTGCGGGCGCGACGAAGACACGGATGTCTATCGCAAGGTCTATTACTACCAGCGCGAGGACGAGCCGGCGCGTGACATCACGATGCAATGCATGGAGTACCAGCTCTCAACTCGCGGCGGGCGCAAAGGCTGCGACTAGCGCCCTTCCAGTTTTTCCAATTCGTCGATCAAGTTGGCGATCACGCTCAAGCCGCCGTCCCAGAATTTCGGATCGCGCGCGTCCAGGCCGAACGGGGCCAGCAACTCGGAATGGTGTTTGGTGCCGCCGGCGGAGAGCATCGCGAGATAGCGCTCAGCAAAACCGCTCGCAGATTTCTCGTAGACCGCGTAGAGCGAGTTCACCAGACAATCACCGAAGGCATAGGCATAGACGTAAAACGGCGAGTGGACGAAGTGCGGGATATAGGCCCAAAACGTTTCGTAGCCCGGCTTGAGTTCGATCGCAGGTCCCAGGCTTTCGCTCTGCACAGACATCCATAGCTCGCAAATTTTGTCGGCGGTGAGCTCGCCTGCACGGCGCTCGGTGTGCACCTTTCGCTCGAAGCTGTAGAACGCGATCTGCCGCACCACCGTGTTGATCATGTCCTCGACCTTCGCGGCAAGCATGGCCTTGCGCTGTTTCTTGTCGGTGGTCTGCGCGAGCAATTTCTTGAAGGTGAGCATCTCACCGAAGACCGAGGCCGTCTCGGCGAGCGTGAGCGGCGTCGGCGCCATCAGCGCCCCATTGGGCGCCGCCAGCACCTGATGCACGCCGTGGCCCAGCTCGTGGGCGAGAGTCATCACGTCGCGCGGCTTGCCCATATAATTAAGCAACACATAAGGATGCGCGGACGGCACGGTTGGATGGGAAAATGCGCCGGGCTGCTTGCCAGGGCGAACAGGAGCATCGATCCAGTTTTTGGCAAAGAACTCATCGGCGACCTCGGCCATCTTTGGCGAGAACGCGCCGTAGGCGGTGAGGATCGTTGCGCGCGCATCGCTCCATGGAATTGTGCGCTGCGCGACTTTCGGTAGCGGCGCGTTGCGGTCCCAATGCGGCAAGCGTTTCTTGCCGAACCATTTGGCCTTCAGTGCATAATATCGATGCGAAAGTTTCGGGTAGGCGGCGCGCACCGCCGCGACCAGCGCCTCGACCACCTCGGGTTCGACCCGATTAGAAAGATGGCGCGCGTCGGCGATGTCCTTGAAGCCCCGCCAACGGTCGGAAATCTCCTTGTCCTTGGCAAGCGTATTGGTGATCAGCGCGAACGGCCGCAAATTTTCCTTGAAAGTTTTTGCCAACGCTTCAGCCGCCGCCTTGCGCTTCTTGCCATCGACGTCCTGCATGAAGTTGAGCGTCGGCTCGATCGCCAGCGATTTCCCGCCGACCTTGAAGCGCAGGCCCGCGATGGTTTCGTCGAACGAGCAATTCCATGCCGAGTACCCGGTGACGGACTTTTCATGGAAGAGCTCCTCAACCCGATCTTCCAACTGATAGGGCTTTTCCTTGCGCACATCGTCGATCCACGGGCGGTAGTGGCCGAGCGCGGGATCGCGCATTGCGCTGTCGAGCTGCGCGTCGTCGATCCGGTTGAGTTCAAGGGTAAAGAAGAGAAGATGGAGTGACGCGGCAGTAATACGCTCCTGTACATCGCCATAAAACTTTGCGCGGACCGGGTCGGTCGTGTTGCCGGCATACATGAGCGATGCATAGGAAATCAGCCGGCCAAGCCCATCGTCGATGGCCTCGTACCGCTTGACCGCCGCCGCGAGCGCGCGTCCCCCGCCCTCACCCGCCGCCAGTGCGGCTAACCGCCCCTTGAATTCCTGCTCGAAGGCCGCGCATTCGCTATCGGCCTGCTCCAGATCTCGTTTGACCTCCGGGCTGTCGATGCTCGGGTAAAGGTCTTTCAGGTTCCACTCGGGCAAAGCCCCAAGCTTGGAGGTTTTCATAGATTTCCGGGGTGGCGAGGTTTTGGCCATGGGGCAATTGTTTTGGGAAATATCGAAGGGTGGAACACTATGTAGCCAGCGGCTCATGGCGATGCGATGGCAGCCAGCCGGTTTTCAACATATCGCAGGCCGCGGCTATTGCTTTCAATGCCGCCAGGGCCGGCTTTCCCACTTAATGACCCATTAAGACAGAACGGCGACAGTGCACCAATTCGGCACAGCTGTGCGTGAGGAATGTGGTGTTATGTCCGAAGTCGTGTTGATCGTCGACGACGATCCTGTCCAACGCCGCCTGCTCGAAGCCATGGTTCATCGTTTCGGCTATCAGGCGATCGTCGCCGAAGGCGGGGATGCCGCCGTCAAGCTCCTCACAGGACCAGACGCCACGCGCTTTGATGGCGTCGTGCTCGACCTGGTGATGCCCGATCTCGATGGCCTCGGCGTTCTGGCGCGCATGCGCGACGCTGGCCTGAACACCCCCGTTATCGTGCAAACGGCCCATGGCGGCATCGACAACGTGGTGTCGGCGATGCGCGCGGGTGCGACCGATTTCGTCGTCAAACCGGCGAGTGCGGAACGGTTGCAGGTGTCGCTGCGCAATGCACTCGCCACCAGGGTGCTGGCGGGCGAACTTCAGCGGCTCAAGCGCCGCCAAGACGGCACGCTGACCATCAGCGACGTGGTTACCCGGTCGGCGGCGATGCAGCCGGCACTCAAGGCCGCAGAGAAGGCAGCGGCATCCACCATCCAGGTTTTGATCGAAGGCGAATCCGGTGTCGGCAAGGAACTCATCGCGCGAGCGATCCACGGCAGCGGCGAACGGCGAGCAAAACCGTTCGTAGCGGTCAATTGCGGCGCCCTGCCCGAAAATCTGGTCGAGTCGATCCTTTTCGGGCACGAGAAAGGCGCCTTCACCGGCGCGACCGAAAAGCACATTGGAAAATTCGTGGAGGCCGATGGCGGCACGTTGTTTCTCGACGAGGTCGGCGAGCTGCCGGGCCCCGCACAGGTCAAACTGCTACGTGCACTTCAGGATGGTGAAATCGAGCCAGTGGGTGGACGCAAGTCGATCAAAGTCAACGTGCGCATCATCTCGGCGACCAATCGCGATTTAATTGCGGACGTGAAGGCCGGTCGATTCCGCGAGGACCTGTTCTATCGTCTTCACGTGTTCCCGCTATCGGTGCCGCCGCTTCGCACACGCCGTGACGATGTCCCAGAGCTCGCCCGGCATTTCCTCACCCGTTTCGCGGCGGAAGAAGGCAAGCGCGTCCCCGCCATCAGTGGTGAAGCGCTGGGTCTGCTTGCCGCCTATCATTGGCCAGGCAATGTTCGACAGCTCGAAAATGCGATCTTTCGGGCGGTGGTGCTCGCCGATGCCGACGAAATTGGCATCAACGAGTTCCCGCAGATTGCGGCACAGTTTTCCGCCGATGAGATTGCTGCCCAGCCCCTGATTGAACCATCGCCGGCGATGGTGGCGTCCTGGCCGGAGCCCGACAGCAACGTTGGCCGGCACACAGCGGCAGCACACTCCTTGCCGCTAACCGACCCGCGTGGCGATGTTCGACCGCTCGAGGATATCGAGCGCGATACCATCCGTTTTGCCCTGTCGCACTATCGGGGGCAGATGTCCGAGGTCGCCCGGAGGCTGAGAATCGGGCGCTCGACCCTCTATCGCAAGCTGGAAGGCCTTGGCCTCGAGGAACTCGAAGAGGATGTCGCGGCGGAATAATCGAATCAGCCATTGAGGCTAAGAGCCTGAATTAGCGCCTGGGCCGGGGGTAACCCCGGCCCATCCCGTTTTGGCACGGCAAATTTCCCCCTTAAGGTTCCAGAACTGCCCAGCTTTCGGCCCAATTCCCCGGATACTACAAAGCCGGACGGGGGACCGGGCGCTAACAACACATTAACCGATCCCGATAACACTCACGGGGTTGCCGACACGGCAGCCCGAGGGGACGTGGCGGCGACGTGGGACGGACTCTTTCACGGATTGATGCTGTGCCTATTGACGCGTCGCGCGAGCGCTCTCTCGTTGTGACTTTGGCACGCGCCGGTGCCCGCCTTGGCTTGGCTGGGCTCTTCATGTTTGGCGCCAACGACGCGCTGCAAAACGCCAGTGCCGAAGGTGACACCCGCACTCTCTCGTTCCATCATCTTCACACCGGCGAAGACATCACCATCACCTTCAAGCGCAATGGCCGTTACGACGAGGCCGCGCTCAAGAAGCTCGACTGGTTCATGCGCGATTGGCGCAAAGAACAAGAAACCCACATGGATCCGCATTTGTTCGATCTGTTGTGGGAAGCCTATCGCGAAGTTGGCGCATCGCAGCCGATCGACGTCGTTTGCGGCTATCGCTCGCCAGACACCAATTCAATGCTGCGGGCTCGCTCGAGCGGCGTCGCGCAGAACAGCCAGCACATCAACGGCCAGGCGATGGATTTTTTCATCCCCGGCGTACCGCTGGAGAAAATCCGCGAAGTCGGCTTGCGGCTGCAACGCGGCGGCGTCGGATTTTATCCGACCTCGGGCTCGCCCTTCGTCCACATGGACACCGGAACGGTTCGCCATTGGCCGCGCATGTCACACGATCAACTGGCCAAAGTTTTCCCTGACGGCCGTACCGTGCATATTCCCGCCGACGGCCAACCACTGCGCGGCTATGCGCTTGCGCTCGCAGATGTCGAGCGCCGCGGCGGCAGGCCATCGGAACTATCGCTCGAAGCTGCGCGAGGGGCTGGCATAGATACAGCCAGTGCCGAAAGTACGACGGGCCGGCCGAAGCGTAGCTTGTTCGCCCGCTTGTTCGGCGGCGGCGCGAAAGACGAAGACGAAATTAGCGAAGAGCCAACGCCAAAACGCGCACGCACACCCATGGCCGTTGCGAGCCTGACTCCGCCCAAAACAACCCCTGTAACGGTCGAGCGGATTGTGCCGCTACCGACGGCGCGTCCGAAGCCGGTTGCGGTCGCCGCTGCTGCGCCTAAGCCGATCGCACCTCCCATGGTCACCGCGTCAATCGGCGGCAACCTGTTTGACAACCGCGGCTACTGGCGCGGAACGGTCCAGAACGGGCCGGATTTGCCGGTGGCAGTGTCCCCGCAGGCGACGTATCAGACCGCCAGCGCCGAACCGACCAGCACCGGCAGCACGTCACTCGCTTACGCCCCGGAAACCACGCCCCAGGCATCCACGCGGGTCCGTCCGATGGGTTCGCGCTTGCCGACTATGCCGACGGAAGCCAGCGTGATGCCCGCCCAGGGCAACACCACGGTCGTGGAGAAGCTACCTTTGTCGCCGGTTGTGGCGGACGCACAACGCACGGTCGACAGTCCCTGGCTGCGCGCGGCGATGCACACGCCGAGCTTCAGCACCTACATGACCGCAACGCGAATTGGCACCGTCGATATGCGGCCGTTGCAGGAGTTCCTGTACAAACCATCGCTGTCGGTTGCGATGACGTTCTCGCCTGATCCGCAGTCCGGCATGCTCGCCAGCCGGTTCAACGGCGGCCCTGCGGTGGTGTTCCTGGCCACGACGACGTTTACAACGCGATCGACCGCCGAAATTTTCACCATGCAGACGACGGCGTCGCTGCGTTAATCATCGAAATTCTTTAGCTTCGGCGACGTCTGCGCAGCACAAAAGCGAGCGGCGAGACGACGCTATTGCGCCATTCCCAGCGCGTGCAGATAAGTGTCGAGCACTTCTTGCTGCTCGCGACGCTCATCCGTGTCCAGCTTGCGCAGGCGCACGATAGTGCGCAGGGCCTTCGTATCGAAGCCAGTGCCTTTGGCTTCGGCATAGACATCACGGATATCGTCCGACGTCGCTTTTTTCTCTTCTTCCAGCCGTTCGATGCGCTCGATGACGGCTTTCAGCTGATCTTTGGCGAAGCGCGTGGCGGGTTGTTCTTTTGCGGCCGCAGCGGTGGAAGGCATTGACGTCTCCTTGACTACGAATGGCGGACGATCGCCGCCATTTGCCAAGAAGCTTTCGGAATTGCGCGCGCTCAGGTCAAGACAATGACGCCGTCATCCACGCTGTTCACAAGCAAACGGTGACAACTAGTGCCGGGGGCTGGACTTTTCGAATGCCGCTTTCTGGTCCGCCGAGGCCTCTTTCTGGTATTTCTTGCGCCACTCATCATACGGCATCCCGTAGACGACCTCGCGGCTCTCGTCCTTGCTCATAGGGATGCCCTTGGCGTCGGCAGCATCTTTCATCCAGTTTGACAGGCAATTCCGGCAGAACCCGGTCAGGTTCATCATGTCGATATTCTGTACGTCGGCGCGCGAACGCAGGTGCTCGACCAGGCGCCGGTAGACTGCGGCTTCCAGCTCGGTGCGGGTCTTGTCGTCCATAGTGGTGTCCTCCACTGTACAGAAGATAGACATGCCGCGGCGACCTTTGAAGGCCCCAAACCGTCTGGCGAGGAGAGTACATCGTGAAGTTTGCCCATTTTTCTCATGTCTGGGGCAAGCCAGGCATGAATCCGCACGAGCGCTATGAGCAGTTATGGCGCGAATTGCAGCTCTGCGACGAACTGGGCTTCGACTACGGCTTTTGCGTCGAGCATCACTTTCGGCCGGATGAAAGCTGGATCTCGTCCCCCAGCCTTTATGTCGTGGGCGCCGGTGCGCGAACGCGCCACATGCGCATTGGCCCCATGGGTTATGTCGTCCCGCTGTATCACCCATTGCGCCTGGCGGAGGAGATTGCGCTCGTTGATCAGATCGTCGGCGGTCGCATGGAGCTCGGCCTGGTGCCGGGCATCAATGCGGATTATTTCAAGCCCTTCGGCCTCGACTACAATCTGCGCAAATCGCCGACGCTCGAATTCGTCGAATATTTGCGCGCAGCCTATGGCGAAAAGCAGCCGTTCTCCTTTCACGGCGACGTCCACCACACCGATAGTGCACAGCTCGCAGTACCGCCGCTGCAGAAACCGCATCCACCTCTGTGGATGATGAGCCGCGATCCGCAGACACTTGAATTCTGCGCGAAGCACGGAATCAATCCCGGCTACTTTCTGGTCTATCCGCGCGCCGACGCAGCGCCGCGTTATCGCAAATTTCTTGCAGATTGGGCCACGGCCGGCTGGCCGCAACCGCCGAAGATCGCCTATTGCACGATTGTGCATGTCGACGAGTCAGACGAGAAAGCGCTCGATGTCGCGCTGGGGCGAGCGGCGCGCGCCTATGAAGGTTTTTTGCCGCCGCCAAAGCCCGGTGAAACGTTCCAGCAGCGCACGCGCGAGCATGCCAAGAAATTCATCGGCCGCGGCGAGCCGGGCGCTTCGGAAATTATGGCGAACCTGTTCGACCCGGATTATCTGATGAAGCACGAGCTGGTATTCATCGGCTCGCCGGAAACGGTCGCCAAAAAAATTCATTCGGCGGCCGAAGCCGGGCTGTTCAACGTATTTATGGGCGAGTTCAATTTCTCGGATTTGCCCGAGGAGGACCTGCTCCGCTCGATCCGGCTATTCGGCCAGCAAGTCATCCCCGCGCTGCGTGGATATGAGCCTTTCTGATACGGCCGCCGTGCGACGCTAGGCAGGCGCCTGCGCGGCCCGCAGTTCGGGGTGCGCCTGCAAGCGCGCCTCGTTGAGTTTCCAGATCGCAAAGCAAACCACCGCACCGACGGCAAAGGGCAACGCCGACCACGCGTAGAGCTTCTCAACCGGCAGTCCTATCAACAAAGCGCCAACCAGCGGACCTACAATCGAGCCGATGCGGCCGATGCCCAATTGCCATCCCGAGCCGTTGGCGCGCAACGAGGTCGGATAAACCAATGCGCCAGCGACATTGATGCCGGTCTGGATGCCGAGCACACAGAAGCCGGCGAAGAACGTCGCGATAGCGAGCGCCGTTGTTGAGGTCTGACCGGCATAACCGATCGACGCGACGATCGGCACCGCAGCCACAAAGACGAACGCAATCGCGAAAAACCGGCGGCGTTCGACCCAGCGAGCGAGGACAAGCGAGCCAACCGTGCCGCCGACCTGGATCATGGCGCCGGCGAGCGCGCCCACCGACGGGGGCAACTTCAACACCGCCATCAAGGTCGGCGTCCACGACAGCAGGAAAAAATAGCCCATCAGGTTGAGTGCAAAGAGCAACCACAGAAGGGGCGTGACCAGCCAAAGGCCTTGCCCGAAGAGATACTTCGGATTGAAGCCCGGGAATTGCTGCTCATCCTCGATGACGAATTTCGCGTTGGCGGGCACTTTGAAGTTCGGATCAAGTGCTGCGATGGTTTTTACCATCTTGGCGCGCTGGCTTTCGTGCAGCGCCATAAATTTGATCAACTCCGGCAGCGTGAAAAGGCCTATGAGGGCGAGAACAATCGGCACAATGCCGCCGATCGTGAAAAGGATTTGCCAACCGTGCGTCGGGACCAAAGTCGCGGCGACAACGCCGGGAATTGCGCCACCGAGCGGTACGAAGCCGACGCCAATGAGCGCCAGCGTCGCGCGGAGTTTGCGTGGCGCAGATTCGGTATTGATCGCGACCACGTTCGGGATGACGCCGCCAATGCCGAGACCGGCAAGGAGACGCAGCCAAAACAACTGATCAAGGCTGGTTGACCAGGCCGCAGCCAGCGTGAACACGCCGAAGAGCAAGTTCGAGGCGATCAGCGCAGTCTTGCGGCCATAGCGGTCGCCGACCCATCCGAATGCAGCCGATCCGAACAGAATCCCGATCAGGCTTGCGCTGAAGACGGGACCGAGCGCGCCAGGCTTGAGTCCCCATTCGCGCACCAAGTGCGGCGCAGCGAATGCGATAGCGGCAATATCGTAACCGTCGATCAACGACAGCAGCACGCACCAAAAGATCAGATTGTAGTGGAACGAGCTTAGTCCGCGTTCATCGAGCAGCCGTGAGACCGGAACGACCTGGTCCGCCATGATTCCCTCCCCTGGATCGATTCTTGGTTTTTTTGGTTTTTTACGAGCCGTTTCGGCCCTTGGCTGAATGCTATGCCACCCTTAGCGCCCTGCAAAGCGCCCCTGAGACGGAATTCTGTTTTTAAACACCGCAGAAAGCTGAGTAGAGTCACTCCGCGATCCCCAAGAACCGATTCGAATGGCGGGCAGCGCACAGACCGAATGACAAATTCTATCACGCCAGTGAAGACCGCCGCATGAACGGCCCACTGCGCTCATTGCTCAAGGATTTGTATCGCACTGTGGTGGCAGCTGCGCACCCGGCAACGTGCCTGCCGCCGTTGTTGCCGCCACCGCCATCCGGCCGGATCGTTTTGCTCGCGGCCGGCAAGGCGGCAGGATCGATGACGGAAGTCGCCGAAGCGCATTATTTTGATCAGTTGCGAATTGCGAAAGAACGTGTAAGCGGAGTTCGCAGTCGCGCGTCACGGCTACGGTCGCCACCTGCGCAGCGTTCGGATGATCGAGGCTGGTCATCCGATTCCGGATGCAGCGGGCCTGGAGGGCGCTGACCGTGCCCTGGCGCTGGCCGATGGCGCGACCCCGAATGATCTCGTGCTGGTACTGATGTCGGGCGGCGCTTCGGCCAACTGGATCGCGCCCGCTCACGGCATTTCATTTGAGGACAAGCAGGCTGTGACGCGGGCGCTCTTGCGGTCTGGCGCAACCATCGGCGAGATCAATACGGTGCGAAAGCATCTCTCCCGCATCAAGGGCGGGCGCCTGGCCCGGCACGCGCATCCGGCGAAGCTTTTGACAATCGCGATTTCGGACGTGCCGGGCGATGACCCTTCGGCCATCGGTTCAGGACCGACCGTTCCCGATCCCACGACACTCGCGGATGCGCGCGCAATTGTCGCGAAATATCGCCTCGCGCTGCCGGACGCAGTCACGCGCGCGCTTGGTGATCCTGAAAATGAATCACCCAAGCCGGGCGACCCTGCCTTTGCCGGCAGCCAATTCGTGCTGGCCACACGGCCGGCCGACGCGATACGGGCTGCAGAGGCTGCGGTGCGCGCCGCCGGGTACGAATGCATTTCGCTCGGCGACCGCGTCGAGGGCGAGGCGCGCGACGTCGCCGCAGAGCATGCGCGTCTTGCGCGGGCGCTACGTGCGCAGCATAAGCGCGCCGTCCTCCTTTCAGGCGGCGAATTGACTGTAACGATCCGCGGCAAGGGCCGCGGCGGACCCAATCAGGAATATGCACTGGCGCTCGCAATTGCGCTTGCGGACATGGCAGCGGTCGCCGCGCTCGCGGCAGATACTGACGGCACCGACGGCGGCGGCGGGGCCGCAACCGACCCCGCGGGCGCGCTGGTTGATGGCGATTCGGTGGCACGCGCCAAAGCACTCGGCCTCGATCCCGCCGCCTTTCTCGCCGACAACAATTCGAGCGGTTTTTTTGAGACTCTCGGGGACCTCCTGGTTCCCGGGCCGACTTTCACCAACGTGAACGACTTCCGCGCCATCGTCGTTGACAGGCCGTGACGGATCACGCCACAACCGCGCATCGTTCGGAACCGGCGACAATCGTGACCGCATTGCCACTCATCGCCGCCAGGCGCCGCCTTTCCCATAGTCTTGCCCGCGCTGCGGTCCCCGCAGCGCTGTTGCTGGCGGCTTCAGCGCATCCGGCCAAAGCCGATTTCCGGCTGTGCAACAACACGGGTAGCCGGGTCGGCGTCGCGATCGGCTATAAGGACAACGAAGGCTGGACCACCGAGGGCTGGTGGAACGTATCATCACGCTCTTGCGAGACGCTGCTACGCGGCGCACTAGTTGCGCGTTACTATTACATCTATGCGGTCGACTACGACCGCGGCGGCGAATGGTCGGGCAAAGCCTATATGTGTTCACGCGAGAAAGAATTCACCATTCGCGGCACCGACAACTGCTTGGCCCGTGGCTATGACCGCACCGGTTTCTTCGAGGTCGACACCGGCGAGCAGCGCTCCTGGACGGTGCAATTGACAGACGCCGCCGAACAGGTACCTGACCGGCCGCTTCCGCCGCGCGCACCGCTTGGCACCTCGCGCCCGCCGACGACATTGCCGCCGCCGCCACCGGGTGGGGGCAAGCAATGAGACGTCTCCGCCGTGCCAAGATCGTCGCCACGCTCGGCCCTGCGTCGTCCACCGCCGAAATGATCGCAAAGCTTTTCCAGGCCGGCGCCGATGTCTTCCGCATCAACATGAGCCACACCAGCCAGGATCGCATGCGCGAGCTGGTTGGCATGATCCGCGCCGTCGAAAACGACACTGGCCGACCAATCGGCGTGCTGGTCGATCTGCAGGGGCCAAAGCTCCGGCTCGGCACCTTCAGCGGCGGTTCTGCGATGGTGAAAAACGGCGACACTTTCGTGCTCGATGCCAACACCGCGGCAGGTGATGCTACGCGCGCTTATCTGCCGCATCCAGAAATCTTCGCAACGATCAAACCCGGCCATGCGCTGCTGATCGATGACGGCAAGGTAAGGCTCACGGTAACCGAGGCCGAACCCAAACGGATTACCACCCGCGTTGTCGTCGGCGGCAAGTTGTCCGACCGAAAGGGTGTGAGCCTGCCCGACACGACTATTCCGTTCTCGGCGCTCACTGAAAAAGATCGCTCCGATCTCGATGCCGCGCTCGAAACCGGCATCGACTGGATAGCGTTGTCGTTCATCCAAAGGCCCGAGGATATTGCGGAGGCGAAAAAGATCACGCGTGGACGCGCGGCGGTGATGGCAAAGATCGAAAAGCCGCAGGCGGTGCAGCGGCTTGCGGAAATCATCGATCTCGCCGACGCGCTGATGGTTGCGCGCGGCGACCTCGGGGTGGAAATGCCGTTGGAGAAAGTGCCTGCCGTGCAAAAGCAAATGACGCGGGCAAGCCGCGTCGCCGGCAAGCCGGTGGTCGTGGCGACGCAAATGCTGGAATCAATGATCAGCGCGCCCGTGCCGACGCGCGCAGAAGTCTCCGATGTCGCCACCGCGATATATGAAGGCGCTGACGCGGTTATGCTGTCGGCAGAGTCGGCGGCCGGCCAATATCCTGTGCAGGCGGTCGCGACGATGAACCGCATTGCCGAGGAAATCGAAGGCGACCCGCTCTATCGCAATATCATCGCAGCACAGCGCGCCGACCCGGAGGCGACCGGCGCCGACGCTATCGCCGATGCGGCGCGCCACATTGCCGATACGCTCGATCTCGCGGCGGTCGTGTGCTGGACCTCGTCCGGCTCAACTGCTTTGCGGGTAGCGCGCGAGCGGCCACGGCCGCCAATCGTGGCGCTGTCACCGAATATCGCGACCGGGCGGAAGCTCGCGGTCGTGTGGGGCGTGCATTGTGTCGTGACCGAGGACGCTCACGACCAGGATGATATGGTCGACCGCGCTTGCCGCTTCGCGTTCAAGGAAGGCTTCGCAAAATCCGGACAGCGCATCATCGTGGTGGCAGGTGTCCCGCTCGGCACGCCGGGGGCGACCAATATGCTGCGCATCGCATATGTCGGCGCGGAAATGTCGGGGGACTAGCGGCGAGCGCGCGGCGGACTCAAATGTCGCGGCCTTCGATCTTTTCCTGCAGCGTCTTCACCAGATCCGGAATGCGTTCCATACGCGGATAAAGCGCGAGCGCGCGGCGATAAACCTCGAGCGCCTGCCTGTCATCGCCGATGTCCTGGAGGATCAGTCCGAAGCCAGCGAGCGCACCGAAATGGCGCGGCTCACGCTTGAGGACCTGGCGGATATCGGCAAGCGCGTGCCCATAGTCCTTCTTCATGTAATAAATCGTGGCACGCCGATTCCAGGCTTCGACGTAGTCCGGCTTTATCTTCACGATTGCGTCGAGCAGCGTGACGGCGAGATCGAGATCCTTTGCCTCGATCGCGGTCTTCACCCGGGTCATCAGGAGATTTGCGGTATCGCTACGAGAGGCCGTCCAGACCGCCCAGATGCGTTCTTCGATCGCCTTGGCGGTCACGTCATCAGGCGCGAGCTTTAGAGCACCGAACAGAAAATCGAGATTGCGGGTGCGGTCGCCAAGGGCCGCCTGCGGTGGCTTGCCCGATGGCTCGCTCCGCTTGCCCGATTGTGCGGCGGCTTGCGCGGCGTAGCCCAAAGCCGCGGCGGCAATCAGAAGCGCTGCAAGGAATCGTGTACGCATAAGCGGAGTGTAGTGCCTCCACGTTTCGTGGCCAATATGCGGCGTTGGAACAGGCGCCGATCGGCGCCTCAATCAGCCCTGACGGGCTTTAAAGCGGCGATTGGTCTTGTTGATGATGTAGACCCGACCCTTGCGGCGAACCAAGCGGTTGTTGCGATGCCGGCCACGCAGGGATTTCAGGGAGTTACGGACTTTCATGACAATCTCTGGCTGCTGTTTGCCGGGTACATACGCAGCCCACCCATGCATGTCAACGCAAGCTGCCCACCGGTGGTTACCGGGATCGGCCTGCTCTAAAGTCAGGCAGGAGTTTCAGCCGTGCAGCGCAGCCGCGACCGCTTCCTGACCACCCATACCGGCAGCCTGCCACGGCCGGACGACCTTATCCGCATGATGTACGCCAAGGAGGAAGGCGTGCCGATCGACCCTGGCGCGCTTATGGCGCGCGTGCGCGCGGCCGTGGCCGAGGTGGTCAAAAAACAGGCCGATGCCGGCATCGATCTCATCAATGACGGAGAAATGTCGAAGCCGAGCTACGCCACCTACATCAAGGACCGGCTCGACGGCTTCGGCGGCACCGGCAACACGTTCGTTTATCAGGATCTCGCTGACTTCCCGCGCCTGGAAAAACGCGTGTTCGGCGACCCCGGCCGTTCGCGCCGGAAAACACCGGCCTGCAACGCCCCGATCAGCGTGCGCGACAGGCAGGCCCCGGAAACCGACGCCAACAATCTCAAGGCCGCCCTCAGTGACGTGAAGGCCGTCGGCGGCTTCATGAGTGCCGCGTCGCCTGGCGTGGTGTCGCTCTTTTTCCGCAACGACCACTACAAGGATTTCGAGACCTACATTTACGCCATCGCCGATGCTATGCGGCACGAATACGAAACCGTCGCCAAAGCCGGTTTCGTCCTGCAGATCGATTGTCCCGACCTCGCCATGGGCCGGCATATTCAATACGCGGATTTGAGCCTGCCGGACTTCCGCAAACGTGCGCAGCTGCATATCGAGGCCCTCAACCACGCGGTGGCCAATATCCCGGCCGAGCAGCTGCGCATGCATCTCTGCTGGGGCAACTACGAGGGCCCGCATCACCGCGACGTGCCGCTCGCCGATGTCATCGACATTGTATTTAAGGCCAAGCCCGTCGCGATTTCGCTCGAGGCCGCAAACCCGCGCCACGCGCACGAGTGGACGCTATTCGAGAGGGTCAAGCTGCCGGACGGCAAGGTTTTGATCCCTGGCGTCATCGAATCGAAATCGAATTTCATCGAGCATCCCGAACTGATCGCGCAACGGATCGGGCGTTACGCGAAGCTCGTTGGACGCGAGAACGTCATCGCAGGCAGCGATTGCGGCTATGGCACATGGGTGGGTCAGGCGGCCGTCGACCCCGACGTGGTGTTCGCCAAGTTCAAGTCGATGGCAGACGGCGCCGCGCTCGCGTCACGGCAATTCTGGAAATAGGAACAGCACAATGGCATTTGAAATGCCGCGGGCGGATAAACCCGAAAACGTCGGCATGTCATCCCAGCGGCTGCAGCGTATTCGCGATGCGCTGCAGGTGGACATCGACAAAGGCGTCGTCCCCGGAGCCGTGGCGCTGATCGCCCGGCGTGGAAAGATTGCTTTCCTCGAAGCGCTTGGCTATCGCGACCGCGAGGCTGGTGCTGCGATCGCGACCGATACGATCTTCCGCATTGCCTCCATGACAAAACCATTCACGTCGGTTGCGACGATGATGCTGGCCGAGGAAGGCAAACTGCTCCTTGCCGATCCCGTTTCGCGCTACATCCCCGAATTCGCCAATCTCAAGGTCGCGGTCGACTCCGACGGCGAAGCAAAAACGCTGGCAACCGAATCATTGAAACGCGAGATGACGGTGCAGGACCTGCTTCGCCACACGTCCGGTTTGACTTACGCACATTTGGCGGGCCCGCAGCTCAAGCAAGCTTACGAAGCTGCGAATGTGGTCGATGAAAAGCAGACGAACGCCGACATGGTCGCCAAGCTCGGCAAGCTCCCCCTCGCCTACCAGCCCGGCAGCACCTGGCAATACGGCGTGTCGACGGATGTGCTTGGCCGCGTGGTCGAAGTCGCGGGCGGCATGACGCTCGATCGTTTCATCTCCGAACGAATCTGCAAGCCGCTCGGTCTCGACAACACCGGCTTTGGTCCGATCGATGCCGCGCGCGCGGCCCAACCGCAGATCGACCCGGCCTCGGGCAAGCGGCCGCCGATGCGCGACACCGGCGTCCGTCCCAACTGGATCTCGGGCGGCAGCGGATTGTTATCGACCGCGGGCGACTATGTTCGCTTCTGCCAGATGTTGCTCAACGGCGGCGAACTTGGCGGCATGCGGTTGCTGTCGCCGACAACAGTCGCTCTGATGACATCGGATCATCTGACGCCGGAAACCCGCCGCAGTCCGTCCACGCCAATTCTCTTCGGCGCGCTCGCTCCAGTGCCGCATCTCGGGCTCGGCTTCGGCCTGGGGTTCGCTGTGCGCACCCATGCCGGGCGCAATCCGCTGCCGGGCTCCGTTGGCGACTTTTCGTGGAGCGGCGTGAGCGGCACATATTTCTGGATCGACCCGCAACAGCAGCTGATCGCTGTGCTGATGATGCAAGCGCCGATCCAGCGGATGCACTATCGCTATCTCATGCGCACGATGACGTATCAGGCGATCGTCGAATGACTGTCGGGAAAATGGTGGGCGCGACAGGGATCGAACCTGTGACCCCCTCCATGTCAAGGAGGTGCTCTTCCGCTGAGCTACGCGCCCTTAAAACCGTGATTGATCTATCGGCTCCAAACCGGCGAGGCAAGACCGCGCAAAAGCGCTAGGCCGCCAGCATTTTCTGCACTTCGGTGACCAGTTCGCGCAGATGGATCGGCTTCGACAGGACTTTCGCGTGTTTGGGCGCATTGGAATCAGCATTGAGCGCCACGGCTGCGAAGCCGGTGATAAACATGATCTTGATATCGGGATCGAGTTCGGCGGCCCTGCGGGCGAGCTCGATACCATCCATTTCCGGCATCACGATATCGGTGAGAAGCAGCTCGAACGGTTCCTCACGCAGGCGATGATAGGCGGAAAGGCCATTATCATAGGAGGTAACGTCGAAGCCCGCGTTCTGCAGCGCTTTGACCAGAAAGCGCCGCATATCCGTGTCGTCTTCAGCCAGCAGGATTTTTGACATACTCACACAACACCCCGTCCGGCCGCATAGGCCGCCTCAGCCGGACGATTAAGACTTATGCCCGGTAAACAACGGGTGAACCAAAAGCATGGCTTGGCTTTGTGCCTTGGCCATGAACAATAGACGGTATAACGAGGTGTTAAAGCCCATCGGCGCACCAAGGGATTCGAAGCTTTCCATGGCCTTTTCTGTATGAGCGAAATCCGCGACGAGCTCGACCCGCCGTTTGAAGTGCTTGAGCCCAAGGCATGCCGGGCACCGGTGCTTTTCAACTCGCCCCACAGCGGGTCCACCTACCCGCGCGATTTCCTCGCGGCCTGCCGGCTCGATATTGCCACCCTGCGCCGTTCCGAAGACAGCTTCGTCGATGAACTGATCGCCGGCGTGGTGCGCGGCGGATACCCCATGATGCGGGCGCATTTCCCCCGCTGCTTCGTGGACGTCAACCGCGAGCCCTACGAGCTCGATCCACGCATGTTTGAAGGCCGCCTGCCCTCGTTCGCCAATACCCGCTCGATGCGCGTCGCAGGAGGCCTAGGAACAGTGGCGCGCGTCGTCGGCGACGCCCAGGAAATCTACGACCAACGCATCCCGGTCGATGATGCGCTGCGCCGCATTGAGAGCCTTTATAAGCCCTATCACCGGGCCTTACGCCGCCTGTTCACCCGTCTGCACCGTGATTTCGGGGCCGCGGTATTGATCGATTGTCACTCCATGCCATCGACGGCCGGTCATCGCGACGAACGTCCTCGTCCCGAATTTGTGCTGGGCGACCGCTACGGCACCAGCTGCGTAGGCGTCGTGGCCGAAACCGTGGAAAAGACGCTGCGGACGCTCGGCTACACTGTCAGCCGGAATAAGCCCTATGCCGGCGGCTTTATCACCGAGCATTACGGGAATCCGGCAGCCGGCCTGCACGCCATCCAGCTCGAGATCAACCGGGCCCTGTATATGGACGAGCGCCGGTACCAGCGTTCAGCGGCATTTAAGCGGCTGGCCGCCGACATGGAGACGTTGGCCAAGCGTCTCGGCGAAATCCCGCTGGAGCAGCTACGCCCCTACCGCGCGGCTGCCGAATAACCGAGCGAGCATAAAAAAAGGGGCCGCTAGCGGGTGCTGGCGGCCCAAGTCTAGGGAGGAAACGCCCAAGGAGGGCAGCGGCAGCTCTCGCTACCGCACTGCAATAAGCTACATCGCGACGCACAAAAATCAAGGTTCAAAGGCACATTTCCTATGCTATTTTCGCATAGCTGCCGCCCAGGGTGGGGCGCTTCGAAATGCCTATGCGAAAACGAGCGAGGTGGAACCCCGCACCGCAGCAGAAGTCATGCGAGTTTTTGCATCGGGGCGGCCGGGCCCCAGGTGGTTGCCGATGGTTCAACTCTTCGATAGGCGGAAGACGGAAAGCAGGCACGCGGCATGACGGCCATCGACTTCAGCACTTTCGTCGATCAGCTCGCGACTGCCTCTGGCGAAACAATTCTCCCGTTCTTTCGCACCGCGCTGGCGGTCGAGAACAAGAAGGCTCGGGGCTTCGACCCCGTCACGGCAGCAGACCGCGCGGCCGAGCAGACCATGCGTACGCTTATCCGCGAGCAATTTCCGAATCACGGCATCCTGGGCGAGGAATACGGCTCCGAGCGCACCGACGCCGAATACGTATGGGTGCTTGATCCGATCGATGGAACGAAATCATTTATTTCGGGCATGCTGGCTTGGGGCACGCTGATTGGCCTGATGCGCTTTGGCGAGCCCGTATTCGGGATGATGCATCAGCCGTTCACGCGCGAACGTTTTTCCGGTGACAGTGGCGGCGCGCGCTATCGCGGACCGGCTGGCAACCGCGATCTTCATGCACGGCCATGCAGGGGCATCGAGGACGCATTATTGTCCACGACGAGTCCGCTGTTGATGACTCCCGGTGACCGCGCGGCTTTTGAGAAGGTGGAGAACAAGGTGAAGCTCTCGCGCTACGGCGGGGATTGCTACGCCTATTGTATGTTGGCAGCGGGACTGATCGACCTGATTATCGAAACCGAGATCAACCCCCACGACATCGTTGCGATCATCCCGATCATTGCGGGCGCCGGCGGTATCGTCACGACATGGGACAATGGCCCGGCGCAAGGTGGCGGCCGCATTGTCGTCGCCGGCGACAAACGCGTGCACGAGGCCGCGCTGGAATTGCTGAAGGGCTAGGACGCGGCAGCGTCGCGTTGGTTGTGAGCCGTTTCTACCAATGCTAAATTACGGACGCCTTCTTTATCCAATTAAGGGGGTGGCGATGTTCGATCTGGAGCAATTCACCGCCGATTGCCGAACGGCCCTTGCGATTGAATCGTCACACAAGCCGGTGCGTGAGGTGGTAGCACGCGCGGTGTCGGAGCCGGGCAGCGTGCTCAAGGGCCTCGGCGAGCCGAAGCGCGCCGAAATTCAGAAACTCTACCACGCGCCCGATCTCACAATCCTCAACGTGATCTGGGGACCGATGATGACGATCATGCCGCACAATCATCAAATGTGGGCCGTGATCGGTATCTATAGCGGCCGCGAAGACAATGTCTTCTGGCGCCGGTTGCCGGATGGCGGCGGCCGAGTCGAAGCTGCGGGAGCACGGGCGCTGTGCGTTGGCGATGCCGAGCCGCTTGGCCACAACATCATCCACTCGGTGACCAACCCAATCCCGCGACTCACCGCCGCCATTCACGTCTATGGTGGCGACTTCTTCGCCGCCGAGCGCAGTGAGTG
Organism: uncultured Alphaproteobacteria bacterium; assembly: GCA_963743405.1. Classification (GTDB taxonomy): domain Bacteria; phylum Pseudomonadota; class Alphaproteobacteria; order Rhizobiales; family Xanthobacteraceae; genus Pseudolabrys. The sequence goes on from CAVUPX010000002.1 coordinate 430,730, forward strand.
GGATCCGGAAACGCTGCTGGAAGGCCGCTATGATGCCGAGCGCACAATGCGCCGTTTCGAAGCGGCGAACGAAATGTCGAAATTGTTTACAGCCGGCTAACGCAAAATCCGCTCGCTGGCGGGAGTGAGCAGGCTGTGCTGGACCGCCGCTAATAACGCGGTGTTCCGGGCACGAAAGCGTCGAACGCCGCCCAGAATTGTCCCCGGTAATGGTCCTGTTCCTGAAGGATCTCGTGCTTGGCGCCTGCAAGGATAAGGTGGCGGCCAGCAAGCAAATTCTGGCCAAACGCTTCGATGGCCGGCGTGGAGACCACGTCATCGCGACCCGCCGCGACCATCAGGATCGGCTGGCGGATGCTGGCCGAATAGGCTGGATCGGCGAACTGCTTCATCTGACGCAGCGCGACATCCGCCCAGGCCACAGTTGGCGCTCCCAAGCCGAGCGCTGGCTCCTGCTCCAGCACAGCGGCGTTACGCGCGTAGCGCACCGGATCCGAAGTGAGAACATTGCCGATGAAACTTTCGGAGCCGGTCACGGCAGAGTCACCGGACGGCACATACGCACCGCCACGTCCGATCATTCGCATAAGCCGCGCGATCGGCCCAGCGACGCGCGTGAGGCGGCCCGCCGGCAACGCGATCATCGGCGCCGACAGCACGGTGCGCTCAAACCAGCGGCTGCCGTCGTGACTGGCCCGCAGCGCGACGGCCGCGCCCATGGAATGCGCCAGCGCGAAATATGGTGGCGGACAATCGGGAAGCACCACCTGCTCCATCACCGCTTCAAGATCGGTGATGTAATTTGAAAAATTCCGCACATAGCCTTTGTGGCGATCGGACAGTGCACGCTCCGAAAGGCCCTGGCCGCGCCAATCGAACGTTGCGACGGCAAATCCGCGCCCACGCAGATCGCGCACCGTCTCGAAATATTTCTCGATGAACTCGGCGCGCCCCTGCAACACGACGACGGTGCCTTTGCGGCCGGGTGGCGGAGCCCATCGGGCAAAACGCAGTTCCACCCCGTCCGGGGTCTTGATCGCACCGGCGACGACATCGTCGGGCACCGGATTTGCGGGGATTGAGACGAGTTTCATAATGCAGGGAGAGTAAGCCGTGCCGGCGCTTGGGGCTTATAGCAGGGTGGCGCGCGCGCTCAATCACAAGCGCAGTCTCGTCTAAAAATATAGTGTTTTCATAGTTTTACGCCTGCTGGAGCCAGGTCTTGCAGGCTTGAATCCTGCTCCCATATCAAGGCTGCGCAGGCCAATGACGGCTGCGCACGGTTTGGTCTGGCCATTCGGCGGACCGCCGCATGTCGCTCAACAATGGAGGATATGCCATGCGAACTTTTGATTTAGCTCCCCTTTATCGTTCCACAGTCGGGTTCGACCGCCTGTTTTCAATGCTGGATGGATTTGAATCCGCTCCAGGTTATCCGCCGTACAACATCGAACGCACCGGTGAGAACGATTACCGCGTCACTGTCGCGGTCGCCGGGTTCGGCGAGAACGAGCTTTCGATCGAGGCGAAAGAAAACACGCTGACGATCAAGGGCTCCAAACAGGCCAAGGAAGAGCAGAACGGCGGCGTTCTCTATCAGGGCATCGCTGCGCGCGCTTTTGAGCGCGTATTCCAGCTCGCCGATCATGTGCAGGTCAAAAACGCGAGCCTCGAGAACGGATTGCTGCACGTCGATCTCGTGCGTGAAATCCCCGAGGCCAAGAAGCCGCGGCAGATCCCGATTGGCAACAGCAACGCCAAGGCCCAGGTGGTCGACACCAAAGCCGCAGCCTAACGCGAAAGCACATTGCGAGACGGCAGCGCCCCGGACATCCGGGGCGCTTTCGTTTCAAGGTCAGGTCGCAGGCAGGAAGCGCACAAAATGGCCGCCGCTTTACCGGCTTACCGCTGGGGATGCCGGTCTCGCCAGTGGCCCCGGAGCCGGTTCCACGCAATGGCATTGCGCGATTGTCGCGTCCGTGGTCCTGTTCTTGCTTGCTTTAAGTGCGCCGCCGCAACAAAGCGAAAAGTTTCGGCTATTCGAGCGTGGACCAGCCTTGTGCGACGGGGCAAAATTTGGCATGGTCTATTAGGACAGTAATGCTGTCCTAATAGCGGTGGCCTCGGTGGCAGCCTTTACAGGCGGGGCAGACATCGGTGGCGCCCAACGGGAGCAGCCACGGGCGGCGACAAGCCGGACAAGGCTGTCCTTCTTGAGATCAGTTACGCGTTGACCGCGGGCGTCTCGCTTGCGGACGACGCGGGTACGCCGGAGCATCCATTGTACCGGCGAGGCAGGATGAGATGAGCGAGGAGAAGCGCAGCGCAGGATTTGCCGGACGCGGTTCAACCGCAGATCCCGGCACACCGCTCGCGCAGGGTCTGTACGATCCGGCGCTCGATAAGGATTCCTGTGGCGTCGGATTTATTGCCGACATCAAAGGCCGCAAGTCGCATCAGACGGTTGAAGATGGTCTGCGCATCCTCTGCAATCTCGAGCATCGCGGAGCAACCGGCGCCGATCCTCGCATGGGCGATGGTGCCGGCATCCTTGTGCAGATCCCGCACAAATTCTTCACCAAGAAAGCGGCTGAACTCGGATTCAAATTGCCGAAGGCGGGTGAATACGCAGTCGGCTATCTGTTCATGCCGACCGATACGAATTGGCGGCAAATCATCCGCGACATCTACGCCGAAGTGATCGCGCGCGAAGGACTGTCGTTGCTCGGGTGGCGCGATGTCCCAACCGACAACTCAACACTCGGTTACTCGGTCAAGCCGACCGAGCCGAAGCACATGCAGGTGTTCATCGGCCGCGGAAAGAAAAAGTTTTCCGAGGACGAGTTCGAACGCCGCCTTTACATCCTGCGCAAGTCGATCTCGAACGCGATCTATCGTCGCCGCGAGCGGCGCACGTCGGGCTATTACCCGGTGTCGATCTCCTGCCGTACGATTATCTACAAGGGCATGTTCCTCGCCGACCAGCTGGGAACCTACTACCCCGACCTGCACGATCCCGATTTCGAGAGCGCGCTTGCGCTGGTCCACCAGCGTTTCTCGACCAATACATTCCCGACCTGGTCGCTGGCGCATCCTTATCGCTACGTCGCGCACAACGGTGAAATCAACACGCTGCGCGGCAACGTCAATTGGATGGCGGCGCGGCAGGCGTCTGTGTCCTCACCATTGTTCGGCAAGGACATCAACAAGCTGTGGCCGATTTCCTACGAAGGCCAATCCGACACGGCCTGCTTCGACAACGCGCTCGAATTCCTCACGCAAGGCGGCTACTCGCTCGCGCATGCGATGATGATGATGATTCCGGAAGCCTGGGCGGGCAATCCACTTATGGACGAGGAGCGGCGCGCTTTTTACGAATACAACGCCGCGCTGATGGAGCCGTGGGACGGACCTGCCGCGATTGCCTTCACGAATGGCCGGCAAATTGGTGCGACCCTCGATCGCAACGGGTTGCGCCCTGCGCGCTATTTGCTCACGCGCGACGACCGCATTGTGATGGCGTCGGAAATGGGCGTCCTGCCAATTCCGGAAAAGGACATCATTAAGAAGTGGCGGTTGCAGCCCGGAAAAATGCTGCTCGTCGATCTCGACGAGGGCCGCCTCATTCCCGACGAGGAATTGAAGGCGACGCTGGCGAGAAGCCATCCCTACAAGGAATGGCTCGCCCGCACACAGATCGTGCTCGAAGAGCTGCCCGGCACCGCCAACGAAGCACCGATCTCAAACCTGTCGCTGCTCGATCGGCAGCAGACCTTCGGCTATACGCAGGAAGACCTGAAATTTCTGATGACGCCGATGGCGACCACCGGCGAAGAGGCGGTGGGCTCCATGGGCAACGACACGCCGATTTCGGCGCTGTCGGACAAGCCGAAACCGCTGTTCACCTATTTCAAGCAGAACTTCGCGCAGGTTACCAACCCGCCGATCGATCCCATCCGCGAAGAGCTGGTGATGAGCCTTGTCTCCATCATCGGTCCGCGTCCGAACCTGCTCGACCACGAAGGCATGTCGAATACCAAGCGCCTCGAAGTGCGTCAGCCAATTCTCACGAATGACGATCTCGAGAAGATCCGCTCGATTTCGGAGATGAGCGGCGACCATTTCAAGTCGCGCACGTTCGACATCACGTTCCCGTCCGAACACGGCGCAGACGGCATGGGTTGGGCGCTCGATGAATTGTGCGAGCGGGCCGAGGAAGAAGTTCGCAACGGCTGCAACATCATCATCCTGTCCGATCGCAAAGCCGGCGCCGACCGTATTCCCATTCCCGCGTTGCTCGCATGCGCTGCCGTGCACCACCATCTCATCCGCAACGGCTTGCGCACGTCCGTCGGCATGGTGGTGGAGACAGGTGAGCCGCGCGAAGTGCATCATTTTGCGTGCCTCGCCGGCTACGGCGCGGAAGCGATCAACCCCTATCTCGCCTTCGAGACGCTGATCGCCATGAAGGACGATCTTCCGCAAAAGCTCGAAGAAAAAGAGATCATCAAGCGCTACATCAAGTCGATCGATAAAGGATTGCTGAAGGTGATGTCCAAGATGGGCATCTCCACCTACCAATCCTACTGCGGCGCGCAAATCTTTGACGCGGTCGGCTTGCGGCAGGACTTCGTCGACAAATATTTCACCGGGACTCACACCCGCATCGAGGGCGTCGGCCTTGCCGAGATCGCCGAGGAGGCGGTGCGGCGCCATCGTGATGCTTTCAGCGATTCGCCGATTTATCGCTCGATGCTCGACGTCGGCGGCGACTACGCCGTGCGCGTCCGCGGTGAAGACCATGTCTGGACCGCCGAGACTGTGTCGCGGCTCCAGCACGCGGTGCGCGGCAATTCGCAGGACCACTACCGTGCGTTTGCGCAAATCGTGAACGACCAGAACGAGCGGCTGCTGACGATCCGGGGACTTTTCCGTGTGAAAACGGCGGAAGACGACGGCCGCAAGCCGGTCCCGCTCGATGAGGTTGAGCCGGCAAAGACCATCGTGCGGCGTTTCTCGACGGGCGCGATGTCGTTCGGCTCGATCTCACGCGAGGCCCATACCACTCTGGCCATTGCCATGAACCGCATCGGCGGCAAATCGAACACGGGCGAAGGCGGCGAGGAATCAGACCGGTTCAAACCGCTGCCGAACGGTGACTCGATGCGCTCGGCCATCAAACAGGTTGCATCCGGCCGCTTCGGCGTCACCGCGGAATATCTCGTCAATTCGGACATGATGCAGATCAAGATGGCGCAGGGTGCCAAGCCTGGCGAAGGCGGCCAGTTGCCGGGGCATAAGGTCGACAAAACCATCGCCAAGGTGCGTCATTCAACGCCCGGCGTCGGCCTGATTTCGCCGCCGCCACACCATGATATTTATTCGATCGAAGACCTCGCCCAACTCATCTTCGATCTGAAGAACGTCAACCCGACCGGAGACGTGTCGGTGAAGCTTGTCTCCGAAGTCGGCGTCGGCACTGTCGCTGCCGGCGTCTCGAAGGCGCGCGCCGACCATGTCACCATCGCGGGCTTCGAAGGCGGCACCGGCGCGAGCCCGCTCACCTCGATCAAGCATGCCGGTAGCCCGTGGGAAATCGGCCTTGCCGAGACGCATCAGACGCTCGTGATCAACAAATTGCGCGGTCGAATTTCGGTGCAAGTCGACGGCGGCATTCGCACCGGCCGCGACGTCGTGGTGGGCGCTTTGCTCGGCGCCGACGAGTTCGGCTTTGCCACTGCTCCGCTGATTGCGGCGGGCTGCATCATGATGCGCAAGTGCCACTTGAATACGTGTCCGGTCGGCGTTGCGACGCAGGATCCGGTGTTGCGCAAGCGCTTTAAGGGCCAACCCGAACACGTCATCAACTATTTCTTCTTCGTCGCCGAGGAAGTCCGCGAACTCATGGCGGCGCTCGGTTTCCGCACCTTCAACGAAATGGTCGGGCAGATGCAAATGCTCGACCGCCGCAAGCTCGTGGAGCACTGGAAGGCCAAAGGCCTCGACTTCTCCAAGCTCTTCACGAAGCCCCCGGCCGAAAAGGGCACGGCCATCTACCGGTGCGAGCCTCAGGATCACAAGATCAAGGATATCCTCGATCGCAAGCTAATTGCGGAATCGCAGACGGCGCTCGACCGCGGCGCGCCGGTGCGCCTGCAGAGTGTCATTCGCAACACCGACCGCGCTTGCGGCGCCATGCTTTCGGGCGAAGTGGCCAAGCGTTTCGGCCACGAGGGCCTCCCGGACGGTACTATTCATGTGCGCTTCACGGGAACGGCAGGGCAAAGTTTCGGCGCCTGGCTCGCGCGCGGCGTGACTTTCGAGCTTGAGGGCGATGCCAACGATTACGTCGGCAAAGGTCTTTCCGGCGGCCGCCTGATTATTCACCCGCCGGCGGATTCTGGAATCGTTCCCGAGGAATCGATCATTGTCGGCAACACCGTCCTCTATGGCGCGATCGAAGGCGAATGCTATTTCCGCGGTGTGGCCGGCGAGCGCTTTGCGGTCCGCAATTCGGGCGCCGTCGCGGTCATCGAGGGTGCGGGCGACCATTGCTGCGAATACATGACCGGCGGCGTGGTCGTCGTGCTCGGCATCACCGGACGCAATTTCGCAGCCGGCATGTCGGGCGGCATTGCCTATGTCATCGACGAGGACAACACGTTCAAGTCGCGCTGCAATATGGCGATGGTCGAGCTCGAACCGGTCCCGCAGGAAGAAGAGATCGCCGAAAAGGAATATGGCATCGACCTGGAATCGCACGGCCGCGTCGACGTGATGTCGGACCTGACCACCAAGGACGCCGAGCGCCTCAAGCTGCTTGTTTCTAACCACGCGCGCTATACAGGCTCCAAGCGCGCCGCGGAAATTCTTGCAAATTGGGACCACTACCGCCCGCTTTTCCGCAAAGTGATGCCGGTCGAATACCGCCGCGCGCTCGCTGAGATGGCAAAGGAGAAGGCCGCCACGATGCAGGCCGCGGAGTAGGCATGGGTAAGGTCACCGGGTTTCTGGAAATCGAGCGCGAGGACCGCGACTATCAACCGGTCGCCGAACGCGTGAAGCATTGGCACGAGTTCGTGCTCCCGCTCCCCGAAAAGGAAATCCGCGAGCAGGCCGCGCGCTGCATGGATTGCGGCGTGCCTTATTGCCACGGCACCAATCGCATCACCGGCGCGCCGACCGGCTGCCCGGTGAACAACCAGATCCCGGATTGGAATGACCTGGTTTATCGCGGCAACTGGGACGAGGCGGCACGCAATCTCCATTCAACCAATAATTTCCCCGAATTTACCGGACGCGTCTGCCCGGCGCCGTGCGAGGCCTCCTGCACGCTCAACATCGACGATAACCCGGTCACCATTAAATCGATCGAATGCGAAATTGCCGACCGGGCGATCGCGCAGGGCCTCAAGCCCGAAAAGCCACACCGCAAGACCGGAAAGAAAGTGGCTGTCGTTGGATCCGGACCCGCCGGCCTTGCTTGTGCGCAACAGCTCGCCCGCGCCGGACACGAAGTCCATGTCTACGAACGCTGGGCAAAGGCCGGTGGCCTGCTTCGCTACGGCATTCCTGACTTCAAGATGGAGAAGATTCACGTCGAACGCCGCATCGAGCAGATGCAGGGTGAAGGCGTCGTCTTCCACTATAACGCCCACGTTGGCGTCAATGTACCGGCCGACAAGCTGGTCAAAGACTACGACGCTGTCGTGCTCACCGGCGGCAGCGAAAAACCCCGCGACATACAGATCCCCGGCCGCGAACTCAAAGGCATCCATTTCGCGATGGATTTTCTGCCGCAGCAGAACCGCCGCGTGACCAACGAACCACAAGGAAATGTTGAGCCAATTCTCGCCAAGGGCAAGAAGGTTGTCGTTATCGGAGGCGGCGACACCGGTTCGGACTGCATCGGAACCTCGACGCGCCAGGGCGCCGTATCGGTCACCAATTTCGAAATCATGCCGCAGCCGCCCGAGCTTGAGAACAAGATGCTCACATGGCCCGACTGGCCCTTGAAGCTGCGCATTTCATCCAGCCACGAGGAAGGTGTCTCCCGTGAGTTTGCGGTGCTGACCGAGAAGTTCACCGGCGAGAATGGCCAGGTGAAAAAGCTTCATTGCACGCATGTGGATGCGAAGTTTAAACCGGTGCCCGGCAGCGAATTCGAGGTCGAGGCCGATCTGGTCCTGCTCGCCATGGGCTTCGTGCATCCCGTGCACGAGGGCATGCTCAAAAACCTGTCGGTAGCCCTCGATCAGCGCGGCAATGTCAGCGCCGATACCACGCAGTACGCGACCTCTGTGCCGAAGGTGTTCGCAGCCGGCGATATGCGGCGCGGCCAATCGCTGGTCGTGTGGGCAATCCGCGAAGGCCGTCAAGCGGCGCATGCGGTCGACAAATTCCTGATGGGATCAACGCTGCTGCCGCGCTAGCGTTTCGCGGTCACGCGCTAACGGAAGAACCCGAACGGACTCCCGCCGGAGCGAAAGAGCGACTGGGGCGGTCGTGGCGCATCGTCCTGCCGCGCCGGCTTTGGCTTGTTGGCCGCAGAGTTCTGAGTGGTTTTGACGGACGGCGTGCTTTTCTGCGGGGCTGCCTTTTTATCGGCTGCCGGCGGCTCAGCGCTGGGGGTATCGGCCGGGGCCGCAGCGGATGCGCCGGCGGGAATGGCCGCTACCGGAGGCGCCGTGTTCGCCTCATTGCCATGCTGCAGGGCAAAATCGTCAGCACGCCCTGGTGGCGCCGGCACCGGCTCACCTTTCACAAGAACGCGCGTTGCGAGGGCATCGCCATGCGGTGAACTATTGCCGGCACCCCCAAGTAACTCGTCGGAATTGCCAGGCGTTACGGTCAACGGCACCACGGGGCCCGCGACCGGGCGCGCTGCCGGTTTGCCATCAGGCGTCGCCGGCGCGACCGGGCCCGTGGGAAGCGCGACCGGTGTCACGCGGCTGTTCAGGTAACGACGGATTTCGCGCTCGACATAATGTGCAAGCTTAAGGGCGCCGTATTTCGTGAAAAAGACGCCGTCGTTTGAACGCAGGCGGCGCATCTGCCCTTCGTAGTCCGGACCGAAATTCGAAAACTTGCCGGCTTCGTCGACGAAGCCATCCCATACGTCGATATAGACGCCGCCAGCCCGTTCGACACGCGCGCGATAAAGATCATTGAGATAAACGGCGTCGGCAGTCGATTTAGGGCCGCGGATCGACGGCAACCCGACCCAAAGGACCGGTACGCCCTTGCTCTTGAGCGCCGCGATCGTGTCATCGATGCGCTTCGAATAAATTTCTGCCCACTGGTCGCTGCGGAATTCAATAAATCCGTTGGCTTTTTTTCCAGGCTGCAATTCCGGCGCAATGATCGTCTGTTCCTGATCGTCGGCCTGATCCTTGTTTTGCCCATCCTTGTCAGCCGCGGATTTGTCCGCCGGATCTTTGTCTTTTTCCTTGTCTTTCTTTTTGTTGTCGGCGTCCTTGGCAAGATCGCGTTCGCGGATGTTCTGGCGGTCGCTGACGCCAAGCATCATAACCACGACATTTGGCTTTTCCGGAGCCAATGTATCGCGGGCGACGTGCCACCAGTCGAGGTCACCTTTTTGGTCGTACCGCAACAGTCCGGAGTGAACCTTGTTCTTGCGGACAATCGCGACCTCCGGGGAATCTGAAAAAGCATCTTCCAGACCGTAGGCGAGCCAATCGGCCATACCGTCACCAAGCACCACGATCGATGTCGTGGGCGCGACCGTGTCAGGTTTCGTTTCCACCTTGCGCGGAGGCGGCGCGCGCGAATTGTCGACAGGCGCCTGCTGCTGCTCCAAAGAATTATCGGACGGCCGATCGGAGCCACCGAAAAATCCGCCAAAGAAACCACGTTGCGGCCGTTGCCGGCTCAGGAACGGGAAACGATCGTCGCGAAACTGCGCCTGAGCGGGTGATGTCAGTGCGATCTCTATGGCGACGAGGCCGGCGCAATCGGCCGCAGCGAAAAGGGCTGCCCCGAGAAGCCAGCGCGAAAGCCGGTTTTTTCCGATCATGCCCAACGCCAAAGCCCCAGCGGTATGATGCGGCGCGCCACAAAGGGGCCCGCCTCACCATGGGCCAATAGCACCCGAAAAATGTCAACTCAAAGGTATCCGGCAGTGGATCGTTAACGGGCGCGCAACTGGTCCAGAATGCTCGCGGAGGCAAAACCATCGGGAACTCGGCCATTTTTGGCCTGGAAATCGCGAATTGCCGCGCGAGTCTTGAGGCCAAATTGGCCGTCCGGTTCGCCGATATCATAGCCGTTGCGTGTCAGCAGTTGCTGCAATTCCAACCGTTCTGTACGCGAGAGCACGCGCTCATATCGCGGCCACGCCTGCGCAAAAGGTCCGCCGCCGCGCAACCGGTCAGCCAAATGCCCAATCGCCAGTGCATAAGCTTCGGCCGGATTGTATTTCATGATGACGCGAAAGTTTTCCAGCATCAGGAAGCCCGGGCCCTGAACTCCAGCCGGCACCAACAGGAATGCGCGATCATCGGTCCGCGGAAACGGCTCACCGTTCGGACGCTTGATCCCCTGACGCTCCCATTCGCGAATGCTCATAACCTGACCGCGATCGGCAAGCAGGAAATTGAGCGTCGCCGGCACCACGACCTCGTAGCCCCAGGTCTGCCCCGTAACCCAACCATCCTTTTTCAGATTGTTCGCCGTCGAGGCGATGACGTCGGGAACGGAGTCGACAACATCACGCCGTCCATCGCGGTCGAAGTCTACCGCGTACTTTTTAAATGCAGTCGGCATAAATTGTGTCGGGCCGAATGCTCCAGCCCAAGAACCCACCAAGCGGTCAGGCCGGACATCACCGCGCTGGAGTATCTCCAGCGCCGACAGAAATTCTTCGCGGAAATAATTTTGGCGGCGGCCAATGCAGGCAAGCGTTGCTGTGGAGCGCAAGACCGGGCGCTCACCGGCGAGCGTGCCGTAGTTGGTCTCGACGCCCCATATTGCGGCGATGGTATAGCGATCAACTCCGTATGTCCGCTCCACCGCGTCAAAGACACTGCGATACTTTTCAAGCAGAGCGCGGCCTTGCTCGATGCGCTCGTCGGTCACCAGAATATCGAGATAGTCCCAAAAAGACTTTGTGAATTCCGGCTGGTTGTCGAGCAGATCCATAATCCTCAGATCAGGAGTCAGCGAAGCGGTGTAAGTCTGGAATACGGTTCGCGAAATGCCACGCCGGGCCGCCGGCTGCCACAATCGCTCGATGCAAGAGCGGAAATTCCCGGCCAACTCGCGGATCGCCTCTGCGGTCATCAGCGGATGGCCAGAGGCGCCCAATTCGCCGCTCCAGGCTGGCGGCGATAGTGCGGCCGCTGGCGGAAGAGCGCCGGTCGTGACCGGATAGCGGCTGCCGCGCGCATCCTGCGCCGCCGCGCCATCAGCAGCAGCCAGAATCCCCGCAACAATGAGAATAGGCAACGCTTTACGCATGCCGGTTCCCGTCTCCACCCGTTATCCCAAAGCCATCGGTGCCCAGATATCATTTCAGCGAGGTTAATGGTCTACTTTCTTCCAACTCGTATCTAGACCCCCGCCCGTCCCCGTGCTTTCTGCCGCGGGGATGCTCTCACGAAGCGCACGACATTGAAGATTCTCGCATGACCCGCATTCGCAAAGCCATCTTTCCCGTGGCCGGCCTTGGAACCCGTTTCCTGCCGGCGACCAAGGCCATGCCGAAAGAGATGCTCCCGGTCGTGGATCGGCCGCTCATCCAGCACGTTGTGGACGAAGCTCGCCAGGCAGGCATCGAGCATTTCATCTTTGTCACTGGTCGGAACAAGAGCGTGATCGAAGACCATTTCGACCGCCAGTTCGAGCTAGAATTAACCTTGACGGAGCGCGGCAAAAAGACCGAGCTCGCGCTCCTCTCCGAGGACCTGCCCGAAGCGGGTACCGTCAGCTTCACGCGGCAACAGTCGCCGCTCGGCCTCGGTCATGCCGTGTGGTGCGCACGCGAACTGGTCGGCCACGAACCGTTTGCACTGCTGCTGCCGGATGTGCTCGTGCAGCACACGCGAGGTTGCCTCGCGCAGATGATCGACGCCGCCAAAGATCTCGATGGCAACGCCAATATTGTCGCTGTCGAGGAAGTGCCTAAGGACCGCGTGCACATGTACGGCGTCGTTGGCGTCGGAGCGCCTAAAGGCAAGGCGTTTGCAATCACCAAAATGGTCGAGAAGCCAAAGGCTGCCGACGCGCCATCCAATCTCAGCATCACCGGCCGATATATTCTCCAGCCGCAAATCTTTGAACTTCTGGAAAAACAGGCGGCCGGTACCGGCGGCGAAATTCAACTCACCGACGCCATGCTCGCGCTTTCTCGCACGCAGCCTTTTTATGGACTCAAGTTTGAGGGGCGCAGCTTCGATTGCGGATCCAAAATCGGTTTCCTCGCCGCCAACGTTGCCTATGGCCTCGAGCGTAAGGATATCGCGCCTGAACTACGGTCAGAGCTAAAGCGGCTGCTCGGCGAGAAGTAATCAGCGCTGGAACGGAAGCCCAGCCAGGGCATTGCCCTCGCCCGGTAGCGAGGTTGTGCGGGCTAAATCCAGCCCTTGAGTTCGCGCATGGCGATGTCCCGGATCACAGCCATTCCGCCCGGCGTGTCATTGAGGCAAGGGATCGCGGCGAAGTTTTCGCCGCCCGAACGATGAAATATTTCGGCGTTTTCCATGGCGATCTCCTCAAGCGTCTCAAGACAGTCGGCGGAAAAGCCCGGGGTGATGACTGCGATACTTTTCACTCCGCGCTCGGCCAGCGATTTCACTGTGGCGTCGGTGTAAGGCTTGATCCACTCCGCCGTGCCGAAACGCGACTGAAAAGTCATGATGAGTTTTTCGTCGTCGAGCTTGAGCTTCTTGCGCAATAGCGCGGTCGTTTCACCGCATTGCTTGGGATAGGGGTCTCCTCTTGTAACGTAGTCTTCCGGCATGCCGTGATAGGAGGCGACAATCACTTCCGGCTTGAACGCAAGCTTACCCAACGCCGCGTTGAGTGAAGCTGCAAGCGCATCGATATAAACGGGTTCGGCGTAGTAAGGCGCAGCAACGCGCAGTGTTGGCTGATAGCGCATGAAGCTGAGTGCGCGGAAGGCTTCGTCGCACACCGTTGCCGTGGTCGCGGCTGCGTATTGCGGATAAAGCGGAACGATCAAAATGCGCTCGCAATTCTGCGCAATTAGTGCATCAAGCCGCGAGCGGATTGACGGATTACCGTAGCGCATGGCCCAATCGACACGGATTCGTTTGTCGACTTTTTCCAACAGTTCTTCCAATTTATCGGACTGCGACCGCGTAATCGTCCTGAGCGGCGATTCGTTACGCTCTTTGTTCCAGATTTTGTCGTAGTCGCGGCCTTTGCGGCGGGGACGTACTGTCAGAATGATCAGGTTGAGCACCAACCACCATTTCAGGCGGTTCTCTTCAATTACGCGTCGGTCTGAAAGAAATTCCTTCAGATAACGTCGCATAGACAGGTAATCGGTCGCGTCTGGCGTACCGAGATTGACCAGCAGCACACCGATGCGGCTGCTGGCCGAACCGACGTCCGGACTCATGACTTGCGCTCATCGGCGATCAGCTTGCCATCGTTCGGCAACGTTCCCGGCGCAATCAGCCGCACGGCGCCTTTGAGCTTGGTGATCGAGTGCAAGGTTGCCGCGATTGCATTTTCGAGACCGGCATCCGACGGCCCGCACTCGGCCAGCAAAGTCATCGTGTCCTGTTCGGCCGCGCGATCGACAACGAGACGCAGTCGCTTGAGTTCGGGATGGCGCGCCGCGATCTCAGCAATCTGTTTGGGATGGACGAACAATCCCTTCACTTTCGCCGTTTGGTCGGCGCGGCCCATCCATCCCTTGATGCGCGCATTGGTGCGACCGCAAGGCGAAATACCGGGCATGAACGCCGACAGATCGCCGGTTCCAAGCCGGATCATTGGATAGTCGGGGTTGAATGACGTAACGACCACCTCCCCGACTTCGCCCTGCGGGACAGGGTCTCCGGTGCCTGGCCGTACGATCTCAACGATCACGGTCTCATTCACAATCATGCCTTCACGCGCATCGCTTTCGTAGGCGATTACGCCCAGTTCGGCGGTCGCGTAGCATTGCAGCACGGCTACGCCGCGTCTGCCGAGTTCTTCGCGCAGCGACGCCGGTAAAGCCGCCGCTGAGACGAGGCCGCGCTTGATCGACGAAACGTCCTTGCCAGTCTTTTCCGCGGTGTCGAGCAGAATCTTCAGGAAGTCGGGTGTCCCGATATACCTTGACGGCTTGTAATGGGCGATCGCTTCGACCTGCTGCTCGGTATTGCCAACACCGCCGGGAATGACCGCGCAGCCAAGCGCATGTGCACCCGATTCAAGAATGAAACCGCCGGGCGTGAGATGGTAGGCGAAGGAATTGTGGACGATGTCGCCTTGGCGAATTCCTGCGGCGTAGACCGCACGCGCTGCGCCCCACCAATCAGCGCCTCCGCCTTCCGGCTCAAAGATCGGCCCCGGCGACATCAATAAGCGCCGCGCTTTCCCAGGGGGAGTGACGTTGAGGCCGCCAAAGGGCGGATGGTCCTTTTGCAGTGCCAACAGGTCCGCCTTGTGCATGACCGGCAGCTTTGCGAGCGCCGAGCGCGAGCCGATCGACTTCGCGTCGTATCCGCACAAATGTTTCGCCCAGCCCGGCGCCGTCATCGCGCGCCCAATAAATTCCGTCAGGCGCGTGAATTGCTCACGCTCACGTATGGCTGGTTCGCGGGTCTCGAGGGCGTCGTAATGTTCAGGCATGGCCTACGCCAGCCACCTCTTGCGCCGGCGGTAGTGTTTGCCGTCACGGAATGATTTGCGCCTGCCTTCGGAAATACCGAGATAGAACTCCTTCACGTCCTCATTTTCGGCCAGGGCCTTGGCTTCACCATCCATCACGACCCGCCCGTTTTCGAGAATGTAACCGTATCGGGCGTATCTTAACGCCATGTGGGTATTCTGCTCGGCAAGCAGGAACGAAACGCCTTCCTTCTCATTGAGGTCCTTCACAATGCCGAAGATCTCCTCGACGATCTGCGGCGCAAGACCCATCGACGGTTCGTCGAGGAGAATCATCTTTGGTCGCGACATGAGCGCTCTGCCAATTGCGCACATCTGTTGCTCGCCTCCGGAGGTATAACCCGCGAGCGAACTCATTCGTTCGCTGAGCTTCGGAAAATAGGAGTATACGAGATCAAGGTCGCGCTTGATGGCGGACTTGCCGTCCCGCCGTGTGAACGCGCCGGTCAGCAGGTTTTCCTCGATCGTGAGGTGGCCGAAGCAGTGCCGGCCTTCCATGACCTGGATACAGCCGCGCCGCACCAGCTCATTGGGCGTGAGATCCTGCACCTCGGCTCCGTCAAAGATGATCGAGCCCTTGGTGACGTCGCCGCGCTCGGCATGCAGCAAATTGGAAATGGCCTTCAGCGTGGTGGTTTTGCCGGCGCCGTTTGCGCCGAGCAACGCAACGATCCCGCCCTTCGATACATCGAGCGAGACGCCCTTAAGCACCAGGATGACGTGGTCGTAGATGACCTCAATATTGTTGACCGAAAGAATCTTGCCCGCGGTTGAGGAAGCCGTGGACTCGGTCTGCGTTACCGCCGACATGGCCGCTCCCACCCAAGGTCCTCTCCTCGCCAAGATGGCGAGGAGAGGTATTTCTCACGCGCTTAGGACGACTTGTCGCAAGCTTCCGTGCGCTTCGGCCAGCCGGCATTGGCTGTCGCATAATCTTTCGCCGCAAATTCAATCAGCGGGCGCACCTTGGTCTTGAGCGGTGCGATCCAGTCCGAACCCTGCACCCACTTGGTGCCATCCCATTTCGCCATGTAGGCAGAGTTGTGGCCGTTGTGGTCTTCGCACGCGACCTTCATTGGCGCTGCAAAGCCTTCCGCACCAATTTCCTTCAGACGAGCTTCGGTGATGTTTAAGGTCTCGAGTCCGCGACGCATATCTTCGCCGGTGATAACTTTCTTACCGGTGATCTTCTGCGCGTTGCGGATTGCTTCTGCGATGATGATCGAGTTGAGCACCCCGCGGTTGTACAGGTTTTCGCCTACCCGATCCTTCTGGGTCTGCGTCTTGCCCTTGTCGATGACGTATTTCTGGATGTCCTTGATGACCGGGAAGTTGGTCCCGACTTGATTGAAGTCCAGCGATAGATAGCCCTTGGCGCCGTCGCCAGCGGGACGCGCATCATCGTCGCTGCCGGCCCACCAATTCCCAATCAAGTGGTCCATCGGGTAGCTGTTCTTCACTGCTTCCTTGACCGCGGTCGGATTCATTGCGCCGAAGCCCTGGATGTAGATCCAGTCCGGACGATCGCGGCGGATGTTGAGCCATTGTGACGACTGGTTTTGCATTTCGGCGGCCGGCACCGGGTAGAGCTTGAGCTCGAATCCGTAGTCCTTGGCGAGTGCCTCCAGCAACGGAATCGGCTCTTTGCCGTACGGGGCGTCCAGATAGATCAGGCCAACCTTCTTGCCCTTAAGCTTGTCGAGTCCACCTTCCTTGCTCCCGATGTAGCGAATGAACATCGAGGCGCCGTCCCAATAGGTCGCAGGCGGATTGAATATCCATGGGAACGTCGTGCCGTCGGCCGAAGCCGAGAGACCATAGGCCATAGACAGGATCGGTATCTTGTCGACGGCTGCCTTTGGAATGATTTGCAGCGTGATCCCGGTCGAATAGGGATTGATGACGACGGGATTTTTCGATTTCACTTGCTCATAGCACTCGACACCCTTTTTGGTGTCATAGCCGGTCTCGCATTCTTCGACGATAATCTTCACACCACCGATGCCGCCGTCACGCTCATTGAGCATGTTGAGATAGTCGGCCATGCCGTTCACGATTGGCGCGCCGGACACAGCGAAATTGCCCGTTCGATATGACAGCAGCGGAACGTAAATGCCGTCGGCAGCACTCGCCATTACCGGAGCAAACGACAGCCCGGCAACAACGGCAAAGGCCGTCCCGAGCAATCCACGATACAAACGCATATTATTTTCCTCCCTTTCGTTCTTTACGGCGGCATACCGCCGCTCGTCTCACGGCCGTTGGTTCTGGTCCGCGGGCCGCCCCCGTCTGGCCGGGGCGTTGATTGAGATTGTGCCCCGTTAATAGGGGAAAGGCCACACCCTCAATTTCTGCTTGCCAATCTGCCATAACCGCGCAAGCCCGGCCGGCTCAGCGATCAGGAACAGCACGATGAGTATGCCAATGACCATGTATTGGATGTGCTCGACCGTTGCCGGATGAACCGGAATGCCGAGTTTTGGCGGGAGATAGCGCAAGACGATCGGCAGAATAAAGATCAGCGCGGCGCCAAAAAATGAACCCGTTAAGCTGCCAAGCCCTCCGATGATCACCATGAACAGAATAAAAAAACTCAGGTTCACATCGAACACGGCCGGCTCCGCACCTCCGTACCAGAGGAACACGAGGAGCGCGCCAGCAACCCCGCAATAGAATGAGGATGTTGCGAACGCCAGAAGTTTTGTTTGCAGGAGTCGGATTCCAATGAGATCGGCTGCGAGGTCCATGTCGCGCACCGCCATCCACATTCGTCCGATGCGGCCATGCACGAGATTCGACGCAATCCACGTCATCACGATCACGAATCCAAGCACGACGAAATAACGCGTTGTTTCGGTCGCGGTCGCGCCGGTAACCGGGATACCAAACAAAGTGCGAGTCGGAACCTCGATCGCACCCGACGCATTGTAGTTGGAAAACCACGGCTGCCGGATAAAGAGCCAGGACAAGAAGAACTGCGCGGCAAGCGTCGCCACTGCCAGATAAAATCCCTTGATCCGCAGCGACGGCAATCCGAATAGAACGCCTACACCCGCTGAAAAGAAACCCGACGCAAAAATCCAAATCAGAATGTTTACATTCGGAAAATAGGACGTGAGTTTGTAGCATGCATAAGCGCCAACGCCCATGAAAGCGCCCGTACCGAGCGACAATAACCCGGTGTACCCGGTCAGAAGATTAAGCCCGATGGAAGCGAGTGAAAAAACTAGAAAGGGAATCATGATCGCCTGGATGAGGAATGCACTGCCAAACCAGGGAATGATGACTGCGGCAACAAACAAGACAATTGCGAGCCCAATTCGATCCTGAAATATCGGAAATACGGCCAGATCTGCCGCATAACTGGT
This sequence comes from uncultured Alphaproteobacteria bacterium, assembly GCA_963743405.1. Lineage (GTDB taxonomy): Bacteria > Pseudomonadota > Alphaproteobacteria > Rhizobiales > Xanthobacteraceae > Pseudolabrys. Next base: position 448,966 of record CAVUPX010000002.1, read on the forward strand.
TTTGAATTGGCCGGCCTCGCGATAAAACATTTCAAATCCGCTCGATGATCCGTTCGCCAAACAGGCCTTGCGGACGGAACAGCAGGAATATGAGAGCGATGACGTAAGCGAGCCAGGTTTCAATGCCGCTGCCCAGAAGCGGACCCCAGTAGAACTCGCCAATTTTTTCGCCAATGCCGATAATCAGTCCGCCGACGATGGCGCCCGGAATCGATGTCAGCCCGCCGAGAATAAGAACCGGCAACGCTTTGAGCGCGATAACCTCGAGCGCAAATGAAACATCCGAGCGCGCACCCCACATGATGCCAGTCGTGAGCGCCACAAGCCCAGCAGCAAACCACACGATGACCCAGATTTGTTCCAGAGAAATTCCGACCGACAATGCGGCGCGGTGACTGTCAGCAACCGCGCGCAACGCCCGGCCAATGCGCGTTCGTTGGAAGAAAATTGCCAGCGTCGCAACCATGAGCGAGGCAATGATTGCTGCCGCGATATCGATTTTCTGGAGCGACACAAAACCGCCGGCCATTTTAACGTCGATCGCGCCACGCGGCAGCAGGAGCTGATCCGCGATCATAACCTTTGTTTCGCCACCGAAGATCAACTCACCAAATCCGATGAGGAAATAAGTGAGACCGAATGTTGCCATGAACAAGATGATGTCCGGCTGATTTATCAGCGGCCTGAGAATCAACCGCTCAACCGCAAACGCGAGGCAGAACATCACGCCAATCGTTAGCGCCAGCGCGACGTAGGCGGGCACGCCGTGCTCGTGCAGGCCCACCAAAGTGAGCGCGGAGAACACAACCATAATCCCTTGCGCAAAATTGAACACGCCCGACGCTTTGAAGATCAATACGAAACCAAGCGCGATCAGCGAATAGAGCACGCCGGCAACCAGACCCTCCCACAAGGTCTGGACCAGCAAATCTGGCGCGGCACCCATCTGGACAAAAGGATCGACGAATATTTTGTAAAGGAGGTCCATTGGTCCTCAATGTGCCACGCCGAGATAAGCGTCGACGACTGCCTGATTGTTTTTGACCTCGTTGGGCGTGCCATCGGCGATCTTAATACCGTGATCGAGCACCACGACCCGGTCGGACAAATCCATCACCACGCCCATGTCGTGCTCGATCAGAGCGATTGTGGTGCCGTAGTAGTCGTTCACGTCGAGCACAAAACGCGACATGTCTTCTTTCTCTTCAAGGTTCATGCCGGCCATCGGCTCATCGAGCAATAGCAGCTCGGGCTCCATAGCGAGAGCGCGACCAAGCTCCACCCGCTTCTGCAATCCATAGGGAAGTCGACCGACCGGAACGCGCCGGATTTCCTGGATCTTAAGAAAATCAATGATTTCCTCGACGCGGTGGCGGTGCTCGACTTCTTCGCGCATTGCCGGGCCATAGCGAAAAAGCTGCCAGAAGAAGCTGGCGTGCATTTTCAGTGTGCGGCCAGCCATGATGTTGTCGAGCGCAGTCATCCCGCGAAACAAAGCTACGTTCTGGAACGTACGTGCAATTCCGCCATACGCGGCTTCGTGCGGACGCATTTTCGACCGCGTATTGCCTTTGAAAGTTATGCGCCCCTGCTGCGGATGATAGAAGCCGTTGATGATATTGAGCATCGACGTCTTGCCGGCGCCATTCGGGCCGATGATCGCGCGAATTTCTCCTTTGCGGATATCAAAGGACACGTCACTCACGGCCTTCACGCCGCCGAACGATAACGACACGCTTTCCACGGACAACAGCACATCGCCGACCGCGATTTCGGGTCCGCTTGGCGCCCTCATGCCGCCTTCCCCATTGCGGAAGTGGGTTCGGTCTTCATGTCACGGATTTTGACGCGTGCGCTGATCACGCCCTTGCGGCCGTCCTCGAAAGTGACCTCGGTCGATATGTCGGCTTCCTTGGAGCCGTCGTAGAGAGCCTTGATCAATGAAGCATAGCGGTCCGCAATGAAGTTGCGCCGGACTTTCTGTGTGCGCGTGAGTTCGCCATCGTCAGCATCGAGCTCTTTATGCAGGATCAGGAAGCGCTTGATCTGCGCTCCCGCCAAAATCTTGTCGACGGCAAGCGAGCGATTCACTTCCGCGACGTGCTTCTCGATCATGTCGTAAACCAGCGGATGGCCGGCAAGCTCCTGATATGAGGCGTAAACGACGTTGTTGCGCTCGGCCCAGCTGCCGACGGCGGTGAGATCGATATTGAGCATCACGCAGACAAAATCGCACTTGTCACCGAGCGCCACCGCCTCGCGAATATTCGGGTAGAACTTTAGCTTGTTCTCTATGTACTTCGGTGGAAACAACGTGCCGTCGTTGAGCCGACCGACATCCTTAGCGCGGTCAATAATCTTCAAATGGCCGGTCTTCTCGTCGAAGAAGCCGGCATCGCCTGTCTTTACATAGCCGTCCGGCGTCATCGCCTCTGCGGTCTTGGCATCGTCTTTGAAATAGCCGGTGAACATTCCCGGCGATTTGAATTGCACCTCACCGTTTTCGGCGATGCGAATATCGACGTTGGGACAAGCGGGCCCAACCGTGTCGGAATAGATTTCACCATCTGGCTGCGCGGTGACGTAGAGGAACGCTTCAGTCTGGCCGTAGAGTTGCTTCAGGTTCAGCCCAATCGAACGGTAAAAATTGAACAGGTCAGGACCAATCGCTTCGCCCGCGGTATAGGCAACGCGCACGCGTGAGAAGCCGAGCACATTCTTGAGTGGCCCGTAGACCAGGAGATTGCCGATCCCATAAAGCAGCCGCCCTTTAAGCGGGACAGGCTCACCATTGAGAATACGCTCACCGTACTGTCGAGCGACGCTGATGAAATAGTGGAACAGTTTGCGTTTGATGAACCCGGCGTCTTCCATACAAATCATCACGCGCGTGAGCAGCAGCTCAAGGGTACGCGGCGGCGCGAAATAAAAGCTCGGGCCGATCTCACGGAGGTCGGTCATCGCGGTGTCGGGGCTTTCCGGACAGGCCATGCAGAAGCCCGAAACCATGCCCTGCGCATAATTGAGGTAATGGTCGCCAACCCATGCGAGCGGCAAGTAAGCGAGCGCGACGTCGTTCGCGGTCAGCTTGTCGAAGGCAACGGTATCGGCAGCAGCACGGATCGAACGTTCGTTACTAAGCATCACACCTTTGGATGCGCCGGTCGTGCCAGATGTATAAAGGATAATGGATGGATCGGAGCCTTTGCCGGCGGAGACGTCGTTGTCGAGCCAAGCGACGACCGAAGGGTCACCGGCAAGCGCTTTGCGCCCATCATCGATCACGTCATCCATTGAGCGCAGACGGCTGTGATCGTAGTCGCGAAGTCCACGTTTCTCGTCGTAGATCATCAGCTCGAGTTTAGGGACACGTTTCAAGACCGACTGAATTTTGTCGACCTGCTCCTGGTCCTCGACTGCGGCAAACCGCACGTCGGCGTGCGCCAACACATAAGCAAGTTCGTCGGCAACCGCGTCGGCATAGACCGGAACGGGGATGGCACCCAACATCTGAACAGCCGTAACCGACCAATAGAGCTTTGGCCGATTGCCCCCGACGATGGCCACGGTCTCCCCGCGCTTCACGCCGAGTCGATGCAAACCGACCGCGTAAGCGCGCGCGATCTCGAGCACCTGGGTCCAGGTCCAGGTTTGCCAGATACCTAAGTCTTTGTGCCGCATGGCCGGCCGCGACCCATATAAATGGGCGTTGCGCATCAACAGCTTGGGAAACGTCTCGGCCAGCTCGGCGACGTTCGGCGCCACAGCTTCGTCCTCCCGTGCGGGTGCGCTCGCGGGCGCGACCTTCTACCCCTCGTCGCCTCAACGGACGATCTCGTTGTCTCGATATGAAAACACCGCCCGGGGACGGTCAAGTATCAGATACCGAATAATCGGCCCGGATTTAGAGGCTAAGCTATTCGGCTGCCTTGAGAAATGGTGCACCGCCGGCCAGAAACTGCTCTCGCAGTGCCGCTTCTTCAGCTTTGGCCGCGGCCAGATGCCGCTGTTTGACGGGTCCAAAGCCCCGGATTTTTTCCGGGATCATCGCAAGCTCGACGGCAACATGATGATTTGCCGCATTTAGGTGCTCGAGCATCTCGTTGAGCAGGTGCTCGTAGCCGGTGATCAACTGCCGTTCCGTTCGGCGCTCCGCCGTATAGCCGAATGGGTCGAGTACGGTCCCGCGCAAAACCTTGAATTTCGCAAGCACCGCGAAAGCTTTCAGGATCCAGGGGCCAAACGACATCTTTTTCGGCTCGCCGGTGAGCGGATCGCGCCGCGCCAGCAATGGCGGCGCCAGATGAAATTCAAAGCGCAGCCTGTCGCCGGCGAAAGACGATTTCACGCGGTCGAGAAACGAGGTTTCGCTGTAAAGCCGCGCGACTTCATATTCGTCTTTGTAAGCCATGAGTTTGAAAAGATAGCGCGCGACCGCTTCCGCGAGGCCGCACTGTCCCGGGGCTTTCTCCGCCTCGACCGTGCGCACCTTTTCCACCCAATTGCGGTAGCGCCGCGCATACTTCGCATCTTGATAGTCGGTAAGGAATGCCGCGCGTCGGTCCACCGTTTCCGCAAACGATTGAGACAGCCTGAGTAAATCATTCTGCTCCTGCGGACGCGGCTCGATCAGCGCCTCGAGCGCCTTGGGGTCGACAACAGCGCGGCGTCCATAGCGAAACGCCGAAATGTTCATTGCCACCGCTTCGCCATTCAATTCGATCGCACGCTCGATCGCCTCGGCCGAAATGGGGAGCGCGCCGAGTTGATAGGCGTAGCCCAACATGAACATGTTGGAGCCGATAGAGTTGCCGAGCAGCGCAGTTGCCAATCGGCTTGCGTCAACAAAATGACTGCGTTCCCGGCCAGCGTGACCGGCAATCGCACGCTTGAGCCGCTCGGTTGGCAACGAATACTCGGCATTGCGCGTGAAGTCGCCCGGCAGGAATTCCGCGGTATTGACGATGACCCGCGTGTTGCCGGCCTTCATCGCGCCGAGCACTTTCTTGGCGCCGGCCACGACAATATCTCCGCCGAGCACAAGGTCGGCGCCGCCCGCGGCGACGCGTATGGCGTGAATATCGTCTGGCGTATTGGCAATTCGAATATGGCTATAGACCGCGCCACCCTTCTGCGCGAGACCTGCCATGTCGATCACGCCAACGCCTTTGCCTTCAAGGTGCGCGGCCATGCCGACGATAGCGCCAATGGTGACGATCCCGGTGCCACCGATTCCCGTAACGATGATGCCGTAAGGATGATTGGTGAGAGGCATATCGGGCGCGGGCAAAGCTGGCCAATCAGCCGGCACTACAACGCTCTCGCCCTTTTTGAGCTTTGCCCCGTGCACGGTGACAAATGAGGGGCAGAAACCGTTCAAACAGGAATAGTCCTTATTGCAGCTCGATTGATCGATGGTGCGCTTTCGGCCCCATTCGGTCTCGAGCGGCTGCACTGACACGCAATTCGATTTGACGCCGCAGTCGCCACAGCCCTCGCAGACCAGGTCATTGATGACCACGCGCTTGTCGGGGTCGGGAAATGCGCCACGCTTGCGGCGGCGACGCTTCTCAGCGGCGCAAGTCTGATCATAAATGAGCACGCTCACGCCGGGCACCGTTGCCAGTTCACGCTGGATGGCGTCGAGTTCATCGCGGTGGTGAACGGTCAATCCGCGCGGCCACTCGGTGCTTTTGGCATATTTCCAGGGCTCATCGGTGACAACGACCACGCGGCTCGCGCCTTCGGCAGCGACTTGCGCGGCGATTTGCGGCACGGTGAGCCCGCCGTCATTAGACTGGCCACCGGTCATCGCAACCGCATCATTAAACAAAATTTTGTAGGTCATTTTCACGCCGGACGCGATCGCGGCGCGGATGGCGAGGTATCCAGAGTGATTGTAAGTGCCATCACCGAGATTCTGGAACACGTGGTCGCGTTTGGAAAACGGCGCCTCGCCGATCCAGTTGGCCCCTTCGCCGCCCATCTGCGTGTAACCGAGCGTCTTGCGGTCCATCCACTGCGCCATGTAGTGGCAGCCAATGCCCGCGTAGGCGCGGCTGCCCTCCGGGACGCGCGTCGAAGTATTGTGCGGGCAGCCCGAGCAGAAATAAGGAATTCGCTGCGCAATGTCGGTGGTCTCCGACAGCGCGCGCTGCGCCGATTTAAGCCGGGCTACATTCGCCGCGAGTTCATCATTGGTGCCGTAGCGAAGCAGGCGTTCCCCGATGCAGATCGCAATGTCGTTCGGATCGAGTGCGCCTTTAACGGGGAACAGCCAGTTGCCCTGCTCGTCTTTCTTGCCGATGCAGACCGGCTGATTGGCGGTACCATAGAGTTCTTCGCGCACCTGCACTTCGATGAGCGACCGCTTCTCTTCGACGACAATGATGAGATCGAGTCCCTGCGCAAAATCTGCCAACTCCTGCCGCGGAATTGGCCACACGCAGCCAACCTTGAACAGCCGCAGACCCAGGTCGTTGCATTTGACTTCGTCAATGCCGAGTTCGTCGAAGGCCTGACGTACGTCGAGATACGCCTTGCCTGTCGTGATAATGCCGATCTTCGGATTCCGGCCGCCTGAGGTGATAATACGGTTGAGCTTGTTGGCGCGGACGAAGGCGAGCATCGCATCACGTTTGAAATCGTGCAGGCGCGCTTCCTGTCCAAGAATCGTGTCGACAAGGCGAATGTTGAGACCGCCCTCGGGCATGCTGAAATCGGACGGCATCAGTATTTTTACGCGATCAGGACTTCCGTCAACGACGCCTGTCGACTCCACCGTCTCGTGCATGCATTTGAGCGCGGTCCACGTGCCTGTGAAACGCGACATCGCCCATCCGTAAAGCGCGTAGTCGATGATCTCCTGCACGCCAGCCGGATTGAGGATCGGCATCATGACGTCGACGAAATGAAATTCCGATTGGTGTGCGGTCGTCGACAATTCAGCGGTGTGGTCGTCGCCCATCAGCGCGATGACGCCGCCATTTTTTGACGTGCCGGAAAAATTTGCGTGACGAAACACGTCTCCGGCGCGATCGACGCCGGGACCTTTGCCGTACCACATGCCGAAGACGCCATCGAACTTGCCTTCGCCCCGCAACTCGGCCTGCTGGCTACCCCACAGCGCAGTGGCCGCGAGTTCCTCATTTATGCCGGGCTGGAACTTCACGTCGGCCGCAGCAATCTCGCGCGCGGCACGTATGAATTGCTGGTCAAGGCCACCGAGCGGCGACCCGCGATAGCCCGTGACATACCCCGCCGTGTTCAACCCTGCGCGACGGTCGCGCTCTTTTTGCATGAGGCAGGCGCGAATCAACGCCTGATATCCCGTCACAAACACATGCGACTGGGTCAGGTCGTATTTGTCGTCGAGGCTAACCGGTCGAAGCGACATGCATGGCCTTGTTAAGACGACGGAAAACGGCGCCGGGCCCCACTCATATATGCTTGGACTGGACGACGCAAAGCGCCAGTGGGCCGGCAAAGGCTATACCGGGCGGTCTCACGGTCAATTTCATTATTCGAGCATGTTCTAGAAGGAAATTTCCGCCAGCGCGTCGTTTGCGCATTTTGGCGCAACGCAGCAGGCAGAGCTGCCCTACGCCCAGCGTGCTGGTCAATTACTGTGCAGCCTGTCAAAAGGATGCCCCGCCGGACTTCCCTTAATGCTGCAATCGCCATCCTCGATCGAAACCAGAGCGTCGTGGGCTGTCGCTACCGTAGCGCTCGTCACGATGCTGATGGCGTTCGGCGCCGCATGGATTACGGCGGTCGCACTCAAAGACATCGCCGCCGAGGTGAACGGCGTGCGTTCGATCCCGGCGCTGGCCAGCGCACTGGCCTGGCTCGGTTCGGGCATCGGCGGCATTTTGATGGGCCGGATCGCAGACAAAATCGGAACCCGTTGGACCGTAATCTTCGGCTCGTTGATGATTGGGGTTGGCCTGACAATCTCCACTCTCGGGCCACCCTGGCCGCTCTGGATCGGGCACGGGCTGTTCATCGGCCTGATCGGGCTCGGCGGCATCAACGCACCGTTGTACATTTATGTCAGCCGCTGGTTCGATCGAAGGCGTGGCTCAGCGCTGGCACTCATCTCGAGCGGCAGCTACCTCGCCGGGGCCATGTGGCCGCCCGTTTTCGAGCGTGTGATCGCCGGCTTCGGGTGGCGTCAGGCGATGCTTTGGTATGCGATCGCTGAGATCATCGTGATCGTACCGCTGGCGGCTATCTATTTTCGTGCACCGCCCGAACTCATTCTTCCGGCTGCTGCATCCAGCGCATCAACCGGTAGAACGACGGTACTCGGCTGGCCGCCGAATCTGGTGTTTGGCATGATGTGCGGCGCTGCTGTGCTGTGCTGCATTCCGATGGCAATGCCACAAGGCCATTTGGTCGCATTTTGCAGCGACCTCGGCATCAGCCGCTCGATTGGCGCCCTCATGTTGTCGGTGTTGCTCGGCACCGCGTTTTTCAGCCGTCAAATCTGGGGCGCGATCTCCGATCGTATCGGCGGCCTCGCCACTGTGTTGATCGGTTCGGCATGGCAGGCCGCGTCAATGACCGCATTTCTATTTACGCAGAATGAAGCGGGACTGTTTGCAGTCGCAGCTGCCTTCGGCCTCGGATTTTCCGGCATCATTCCGGCCTACGTCCTGGCTCTGCGCGAATTGTTTCCGGCGTCCGAAGCGTCATGGCGAATTCCGACGCTGCTTTTGTTCAGCGGCTGCGGGATGGCGCTTGGCGGCTGGCTCGCCGGTCTGCTTTACGATCACTTCGGCTTCTACGCACCGGCTTTTGCGATGGGGATCGGCGCCAATATCCTCAACCTGATTGTGATCGGAACGTTGGTTGGCCGGCGGCGCCTGCACACATCATACGCGTAGTGACGCCTCAATGGCGGGCCGCTAGGATGCGCGCAAACGCCAACACAATTGGCGAATAACTGGGGAGGATATCCATGTTGCGCAGCATTGCCTTTGTGCTTTTCAGCTCAATTGCGCTCGCCGGCGCAGCCCCCGCGCAAACACCGACGCCGGAAAAACCGGTGGTCAAGCTCGGTATCGGGAGCAAGATTCAAATTCCATATCTGGCGGTGAATATTGCCGAGCATAAGGGCTACTTCAAAGAGCAAGGACTGACAGTCGAATTCAACGATTTCGGCGGCGGCGGATCGGATTCGCTCAAGGCGCTCGTTTCCGGCAGCGTCGATTTCATCGCGGGGGCATACGAGCACACGCTCTATTTGCAGGCGCGCGGCCAGACGATTACGTCCGTCGTACTGCAGAACAATTCGTTCGGTGTTGTTATTGCACTGTCGAAGGAAAAGGCGGCGGCCTACAAGTCGCCAAAGGATCTGGCCGGATTGAAAATGGGCGTGACGGCGCCCGGTTCGTCCAGCGCGCTTGCTGTAAGCCTCCTGCTCTCAAAAGAGAATCTTTCAACCGATCAGGTGTCGATCGTCGGCGTCGGCGCAGGCAATTCGGCGGTTGCGATGATGAAATCCGGCAAACTCGACGGTGAAGCAAATTTCGACCCGGTGATCACGCGTCTGGTCATCGATGGCGATCTGGTACCCGTTGTCGATACGCGCACGAAAGCCGGCCTCGATTATCTGTATGGCGGGCCTTTCGCCGGCTCGGCAATCTCCACCACCCCGGACTTCATCAAGAATAATCCGAAAACGGTGCAGGCCCTCGTCAACGGCATGGTCAAGGCACTGCATTGGCTGCAGACGGCCTCCGTCGACGAAATCGCGAGTGCGCTGCCGCCCGAGTTTTACGCCGGCGACAAGGAATTCTACAAAAAGGCCGTGCAGGCCAATCGTGAAATGCTTTCGAAAGACGGGATTGTGACCCCGGCGCTTTCCGAAAATACGTACCGGATCATTTCCTCGTTCAACGAGAGCGTGAAGAACGCCAAGATCGATATGGCGAAGACCTACGACGCCTCGTTCGCCAAGAATGCCAACACGGCCATGCACTGACGGATTTACAATGAAAAAATCGAAGAAGAAGTCCAACGGCTTTTCCTGGCCGAACAATGCCCGCGTCGCAGTGGTGATGACCTGCCTGTGGGAAAACTGGTCGGACGGCAAAGGACCGCCCTTCTCGGTGCAGACCACCGCGCTCAAGCCGGGAACCCACGACCGCGCGGCGATGACGTGGGGCACTTATGGCGGGCGCGCGGGTGTCTGGCGGCTGATCAAAATTCTGGACGACAACAAAGTGCCCGGCACCTTTGTGGCCAATGCGCGGGCCCTCGAACTCGCGCCCGCTGCGGCAAAACAGGCGATCAAATCAGGCCATGAGATCGCAGCCCATTCCTACACACAGGATGCGTTGCTCGCTTACCTCGACCCAAAGGAAGAAAAAGCGCTCATCAAACGCTGCATCGACATCCACAACAACATCACGGGGAGCCGGCCAAAAGGCTGGTTGTCGCCCGTCGTATCCCCCACTGCCCTGACGGAAGGCTACATCGCGGAGAACGGTTTTCTCTGGTACGGCGACTATAACAATCTCGACCTTCCCTGCCGCGTGAAGACCAGGAAGGGAACGATTGTCGCCCTTCCGCATACGGACTTTGCCGACCACCGCGCGTTACGTCTCAACACACGCGACTGGTACGAGGTTTACAAAGACACATTCGACTATCTCTACGCGAGCGAGCCGACGTCCTACCTGAACATTACCGTGCATTGCCATTTCGGCGGGCGGCCATTGATGGCAGCGCAAGTCGACGCCATTCTGAAATATATCAAGCGCTTTCCAGACGTCTGGATTGTGCGGCACGATGAGCTGGCACAATGGGTTATGGACAACGACATCGACGAATGGACAAATCAAAAGCGGTTTTTTGGATAGCGCGGCCTTGGGGTTCCAAGCGCCTGGCGCAATCGTCAACGCCGTGACGGGCTGATCATCCAGACGCCGGCGAGAATAGCGAACGCAATCCCTGCCGTGCCAAGAGCCGCAAAGGTTTCCGCGGCCGCCAAGGCCGACGTCGCCGCCCACGCGATTGACGAAAATGCTTCGGCAAATGTCGCGACTCGCGACGAGGTCTGTCGCCGGCGAAATTGGCTGCGGCGTGCCTGTACCCGGAAACAAAGCTGGATGATTGTCGCCGCTGCCGCTGCCGAAAAAATTCCGAAGCCGCAGACGAGTGCAGCAAATACTGAATCGAAAGCAAGCACGGCTATGATGGGCGCGAAGACCAGCGCGACCGCGCCAATGACCGCCTCGATCTTGGCCCAAAGAACGCGATGAGCGGAGATCGGCGCGGTTGCCACGAGATCCGGCGCGTCTTCACCCGAGATCGACAGCCACGCCAGCCCGCCGGCAAGTTGTCCGGCCGCCATGACCAACACCGGAATCAATACGATGAACGAGTCATTATTGTCACCAAACGTGATCCATAGAAGAAGTGCGGGCGGCAGCAAATAAAGAATTTGCATGAGCGTCTGCGAGACCAGCCACGCGTCGCGCCGCAGCAACGTCCATTCTTTTTGGCGAAGCGCGCGACTGGCAGAACGGCGGCGAAAACGAAGCGACCAACGGCGTTGCCGAACGGTAACGGCTGAGACACCTGCGGCCGCAACGGCATGCTCGCCGAAGCGGCGCGAGAATAATGCAATTGACAGACTGAGGATCGCCACACCGCAAACCACCACGGCGGCCAGTGCACCGACGTCGCCAAGCATCGCCCGCGCCGGCCACCAGAAAGCGCTGGCGGTATCGGGTGCGTGCCTCAGCATCCATTCGGATTGCAATGCTGTGTAGCGGGACAGGCTGCCAGCGGAAAAGATCGCCGCAATCTGCAAGCCGATAACGAAGGCCGCGCCGATTACAGCCGCCACGATTTGCGCGATCAAACGCGTACGCTTGGCCCCGATGATCCTGAACAAAGCGATCGTTAGTGCGAGTGCTACTGCTGTCGCAACAACGCCCATCGCGGCAACAACACCATAGGCACCGAGCCAACGTACACCGCCCAACACCGCCAGAACATTGATGAATGGCGCGGCCAGCAGCACGGCGACGGCAACGGCCGCAGCGGCAATGCGGCCCATGCGCACCGCGAAAACCTTGCGCGCGGAGGCCGGCGACGTGAGGATGAGATCGAGATCAGAGCGCGAATAAAACGCGCGCGTCACCGATTCCATCGCCTGCGACAGCAGCAACGCCCACGACAGAACCAGCGTCCCCATGATTCCCACCAGCGCCGCGGTGTCGGACGCAAGGTTGGCGTTCGCATAACGTGCGACCGTCCAATAGGCGAACAAGTGCATGAAGGCCGCAACGAGGACCAGCGCAATCACAGCATTGCGCGCGCGGGTGCGCCCGCCCGCGGTCATCAGCGACACCCAATCGCGCCAGCCGAGGCGAAATTCGTGGCTCGCAAACCAGGTCAGGGAGGCAGGCTGGCTCACGCGGCCGCCACTTGTTCGGCTACCAGCGTGAGGAATGTGTCTTCGAGGCTGGTGGCGGTCTCGCCGGTCTGGCGGCGTAGCTCTTCGAGCGTGCCTTCAGCGATCAGCCGCCCACCGGCAATGATGCCAATGCGATCGGCCATGCGTTCGGCCACTTCGAGAATATGCGTCGTCATGATGACCGTACCGCCGGCACGCACGCGCTCGCGTAACACGTTCTTCACCTGGCGCGCGGTTCCTGCGTCCAGCCCGGTGAGCGGCTCATCGAGGATTATAAGTTTGGGGTCGTGCACCAGCGCGCCCGCAAGCGCCACCTTCTGCCGCATGCCCTTGGAAAATCCCTCGCAGCGCTCATGGGCGTGCGGTTCGAGCCCGAGCCAGCCGATGAGCTCGCGCGCTCGCGCCTCGGCCGTATCCGGTTCGATGCGCCAGAGGCCGGCGACAAATTCGAGATATTCATAAGGCGTGAGTTTGTCATAAATCATCGGCTCGTCCGACAGCCACGCCGTAATTTGCTTGGCCGCGACTGAGTCAGAGAGCGCGTCGATCCCCTCGATGCAGATCGATCCTGCATCCGGCCGAAGCAATCCCGCCACCATGCGCAAGGTGGTGGTCTTACCCGCGCCATTCGGCCCGACGAGGGCATAGAACTCGCCGCCATAAACGGTGAGATCGAGTGCATCGACCGCGGGACGGTCAAAGCGTTTGCTGACGCCGCGGAGTGCGAGCGCAACGGGAAAACTCTGCTGGTTCATTCGGACCGCCGCCGCTTGGAAAGCCGAGCCCGTTCTTTACGTCAAACTCGTTTCAGCGGCGTAAATCTTCGAATTGCAATGAGTGCGTTAAGGTTTCGGTGAGCTTAAAACCGGCCGCACGTCCATTATGCTTTCGGCACCATTTTGAACATCGCGTCGCCATAGGTCTTGCGCGCGTCGGCAAGAAGCGGTTGCACGGCAGCGACGAAAGCCTCGTGTTCCTTCGGCGTCAGCACATTAATCTCGCAACCCTCGGCCTCAATCGCTTTATACGATTGGTCGTGCTCCTCGATCGCGAGCTTGCGCTGGTGGGCCACGGCTTCCGTCACCGCGACCTGCATCGCGCGTTTGAGATCGTCCGGCCAGTTCGCAAACGACTGTCGATGGAGAAAGATCGGGCGCGAGATGTAAAAGTGGTAGCTCAGCGTGTGGAACTTGTGAAACTTGTGGACGCCATAGGTGACCGTATTGGCGAGCGGATTCTCCTGCGCGTCGAGCGTGCCAGCCTTGATCATGGCGATAGCTTCGGTGAGATCCATGCGCATCGCGACCGCACCGAGCAATTCGAAGGTGCGTCTATGAATTTCGCTCGGCAAAACGCGAATTTTCATTCCTGACATATCAGCTGGCACGTGAATTGGCCGAAGCCGGTTTGAAATGTGTCGAAAACCGTTCTCGAACCAGCCGAGAATTCGATAGTTGATGCGCTCTTCGGTCTTTCGCACGAGGAATTCGCCAAGCGCACCGTCCATCGCGCCGCGCGCTTGCGCGTTGCTGCTGAACAAAAATGGCAGATCGACGAACCCCAGTTCCGGCACGCGGTCGGTCAGATAGCTCGACGATTGGTACCCGAGCGTCATCTCACCACTTTCGACCAGCGTGAGAATATCCTCGGCCTTATGGCCGTGATCCATGATGTTGTAGATGTACTCGATGGCAACATCTTTGCCGAACTGCGCTTCGAGTTTTTCGCCGATGAGTTTCAGCGATTTGCTGAAACCCGTGTTTGGCGGACCATAGCCGCCCATGCGAATCTTGATTGGTTTGTTCATATTCTCTCGCTCGTTGCGCCACCTTCTATACTGACGCAGCGCGATCTGGCCAAGCGCGAGCGATATGATAGAGTTCGCCAGCATTCACGGAGGACAGCGCCGATGAACAAGCTTGCCAGCGTTCCCAAAAGTTCACGGGGTGAAATTTCGCCAGCAGAATGGCAGGCGCGCGTCGATCTCGCCGCTGTCTACCGCCTGACCGCGCATTACGGCTGGGATGACGTCATCTACAATCATTCCTCCATGCGGGTGCCGGGCGAGCCGCGCATGTTCCTGATGAAGAAGCACGACCTGCTTTACACCGAAGTGACAGCCTCCAATCTCGCGAAGGTCTCAATGGACGCGGACCTGGACGAGAAGTCCGGCGTCAACCGTCCGGGCTTCACCCTGCACGGCGGCGTATTGAGCGCGCGCGAGGACGTGAATTGCGCCATGCATGTGCATACGAATAACGGCATGGCGATCGGCGCTCTCAAGCACGGCTTGCGGATGGTGTCGCAGCAGGCGATCCGCTTCTACCAGCGCATCGGTTATCACGCCTATGAAGGCATCACCGAAGACTTCGCCGAACGCGCACGCATCAATGCTGATCTCGGCAAGAACCGCGCGATGATCATGAATCACCACGGGCTACTCACCGTCGGCAAGTCCGCGCGCGAGGCCTTCGTGCTGATGAAGGCCCTGCTCGACGCATGCGATATCCAGATGAAACTGGAAGCAACTGGCGGCGACATGGTCGAGATCGCGCCGGAGATCTGCGCCAAGACTGCGGAGCAATACGAGCATCACGACGCCGGCCGCGGCAGCCACGATTGGGCGGCTTATTTGCGCATCCTCGACCAGATCGACACGAGTTACCGTAACTGAGCCGGCATCGTGGCTTTTACCAATCGTACGCAGGAGCGCCTGGCGCGAGGCGAGGTCGCGCTCTGCATGGCAACGCGGCTGGCGCGTACCGCCGATATCGCCATGATCGCGGATTCATGCGGGTTCGATGCCTTTTTCATCGACATGGAGCACTGCACGATCTCGCTCGACGCGGCAGCGCAAATTTGCGTTGCGGCGCTTCCGCTTGGCGTGACGCCGCTGGTGCGAATTGCGGGACACCATTTCGAGGACGCAACACGCCTTCTCGACATGGGCGCGCTTGGCATTATTTGTCCGAATGTGAGCACGCGTGCCGAAGCTGAGGCTTTCGTCCGTGCCTGCCGTTTTCCGCCGCTGGGTGAACGTTCGGTCGCTGGCGCCGGCCCGCTGCAGAGCTACCGCGCAACACCACTTGGCGAGGTCAACAAGCAGGGCAACGCCACGACAGTGCTCATCCCCATGCTGGAGAGCCCGGAAGGAATTGCCAATGCCGATGCGATCGCCGCGGTGCCAGGCATCGACGTGTTGCTGATCGGCTCCAACGATCTATGCACCGCGATGGGTATTCCGGGCGAGCTGAAGAGCCCGAAGCTGAGAGCGGCCTATGAGGCGACCGCAAAGGCCTGCAAGGCGCACGGCAAGCATCTCGGCGTTGGCGGCATCCGCGCCGATGTCGAGCACGTTGCCGAATTGGTAAAACTCGGCGCACGCTTTGTGATCGCGGCATCAGACGTGCAATATCTGATGAAATCGGCGCGCGATGAGGTTGCCGCTTTGCGTAAGGCGACCGCTTAGGGCCCGCGGCACCCGCACAAACGCCCGCTCACTTGATCATCCCAACGAGCCGCGGCAACCACAGGGTCAACTCCGGGATCATCGTAATCGCAATCAACGACAACAGCAGGGGTATAAGCCACGGCAAAATCGCGACGGTTGTCCGTTCAATCGACAATTTGGCGATTCTGGACAACACGAACAGCACCATGCCCAACGGCGGGTGCAATAACCCGATCATGAGGTTGAGCGTCATCACAACCCCAAAATGCACCGGGTCGATGCCGACTTTCACGATCACCGGCATCAGCACAGGCACCAGAATGCTGATGGATGCAATCGGTTCGAGAAAGCAACCGACCACCAGCAACAAAACGTTGGTCAGCAACAAAATAATATAACGGTTGCTGGTCAGGGCCAGGAGTGCCTCAGTGGTGTATTCGGTGATGCGGGTCGTCGTCAGCACCCAGCCGAACAGCGATGCGGCGCCGACGATCAGCAGCACCCCGGCCGTCGTCTCAATCGTTTCCATCGAGACCTTGTAAAACTGTTTGGGCGTCAGCGTGCGATAGAGAAAGATTCCGAGCACAATCGCCCAGGCGCAAGCTGCGATGGCCGCCTCAGTCGGCGTGAACCATCCGAAGGTCATGCCGCCGACAATAATTGCGGGCGTCAGCAGCGCCGGAAATGCAGCAATGAAGGTGACGCCGAGCGTACGCCATGCGAATGCCTGGTCGCGGCCCATTCCGTAGCGTCGCGCGCAATAATAAACATACCCCATCATAAAGACCGTCATCACCAGGCCGGGGATGACGCCGCCGAGAAACAATGCGCCGATCGAGACGTTGCCCATCATTCCGTAAATCACGAACGGCAAGGATGGCGGAATGATCGGCCCAAGCGTTGACGACGCCGCTGTAACGCCGACCGAGAATTCGGTGTCGTAGCCGTGATCCTGCATCGCCTTGATCTCGATTGTACCAAGACCTGCCGCGTCGGCGATCGCGGTCCCTGACATGCCTGCGAAAATGACGGATCCGATAATGTTGACGTGCGCCAGCCCGCCGCGCGTCCAGCCTGCGAGCGCGACCGCAAAATCATAGATGCGATTGGTAATGCCGGCAGAGTTCATCAGGTTGCCGGCGAGAATGAAGAATGGCACCGCCAGCAAGGGAAATGAATCGATGCCCCCGGCCATCCGATGCAATATGACGAAGTCCGGCAGCCCCGCGACGAAATGCGTGTAAATAAAGGATGAGCCGGCAAGCGCGATGAACACCGGCACGCCCGCAAGCAGGACCGCGATGAACAAAAACGCCATAACGATCATCGGATTGACCTGCTCTTAGTCGGGTGCGACTTGATGCGTGACATCGTCCGGCCGGCTCCAGCCCATTCGGGCATTCCGCCAGACATTGCACGCCTGACGGATGAGCATCAGAAAACACCCGAAGGCCACGCCCACGTAGACATAGCTCATTGGTAAATCGAACACTGTCATGCGCTGCTGGTGCATGCGCATGGTGATCGTCAGCGAAATGAACGCGAGCAGGCCGAGAAAGGCGAGTTTGACGAAATCAACGAAAGCCAGCAGCGTCGCGCGTAACGGCCCCGGCTTCATCACGTTCGAGAGCAGTTCGACGGCAATATGGGTATTGCGGCGGGTCACCATCGCGCCGCCGATGAACACGACCCACATCAACCCGTAGCGCGCGATTTCCTCGGTCCAGGCAAGGCTGTCGTTGAGCACGTAGCGCGTGAAAAACTGCAGAAAGACGATGAAGGCCAGCGACCAAAAGATCACGAAAGCGAGCCAATCCTCCGGGTAGTGCTCGATGACGACCTCGGCGTCCTCGGCTTGAATGAGCCGCTTCTCGCCCTTGAGTATCTTTTTTTTACTCATGGCCCCCCGCATCGCAAATCACAGCTATCACGTCGCGCCAGAGCACGGCATGAGACGCCTTGCGTTTGTCCGCTATTTCAGCGCCTGCAGCTCATCGTACTGGGCTTGCGACCATCCGGCGCCAGCGCTGGCATCGTTGTGCAGCGGCAAGGCAGCCTTGCGGAACGCTTCGCGATCGACTTCGACCACGGTCTTGCCCAGCTTGCGGAATTCGTCGGCCAATCTCTGTTCGGAGGCACGGATTTGGTCGGTCGACCGCGCGCTGGCCTCCTTGAGCACCTCCTCAAACACTTTCTTGTCGGCATCCGAGAGCTTTGACCATACGTGGCTGCCGACAATGGTGACCAGGGATTCCGTAATATGCCCGGTCAGCATGATGTGCGACTGAACCTCGTAGAACTTTTTCGCCATGATGGTCGGCAGCGGATTTTCCTGGCCGTCGACGGTGCCCTGCTGAAGCGCGAGATAAACTTCGGCGAAGGCGATCGGCGTCGCGTTGGCGCCGACCGATTTGGTGAACATCAAGAACAACGGCGCCGGCGGCACCCGCAACTTCATGCCCTTCATATCCTCGGGCTTTTTGATTTCCTTGTTGGCGGTCACGTGACGCTGGCCGTAATAGAGGATCGCGACGATCTTGTGCCCGGTCTTGTCCTCGTAGCCTTTGGCAAGGTCGCGGAATAACTTGCTCTCGCGATAGGCCTTCCAATGATCAAAATCGCGCAGAATGAAAGGCGCGCCGGTAATCGATAGCGGCTTGTAAATCGAGCCGGCAAACGACGCGCCGGTATAAATGATGTCGACAGTGCCGAGCCCGAGACCCTCGTTGATCTGGTTTTCGTTGCCGAGCTGCGAGGCGGGAAATACCCCGATCTCATAGCGGCCGTCGGTGCGCTTCTTGATCTCGTCGGCCGCCCACAGCGCCTGTGCGTGGTAGGGCTCCGCGACTTCGTAGACATGCGCCCATTTGAGTTTGGTCTGGGCGGCCGCAGGGGCGGCCATAGCGAGTATCGTGGCAACTAGTGCGAAACCGTGCGCCAAATGGCGCGGCCAATTCGGCATACTTTCCTCCCCGAGGCGCTTATTTTAAAGGTTCGCCTGCTGGCCGGGATGTTACTATGCGGGCAGGTTCGCGCAACCGCGCTCATTACCTCAATTGGCCGTCCGCAGCAGCGGCGCCCGAGGCCGAGATTAGCCCCACGTCCAGAAGTCGCGGCCTTCCTCGCGCATGAAGCGCGCGAGCACCATCATGTGCACTTCAGAGGCGCCATCAACCAGCCGGGCCGAGCGTGCGGACCGATAGATCCACTGCGCGATTGAATCCTGCGAATACCCGCGCGCGCCTTGCAACTGGATCGCTACGTCGGCAGCCTTATGCAGCGTGTCGGCGACTTGCACCTTCGCCATCGATACTTCCTTGCGCGCGCGCGAGCCCTGATCGAGTTTCCACGCAGCATGCATCGTGAGCAGCCGTCCGATCTGAATCTGCTGCGCGACTTCGCCGAGCTTGATCTGCACACTTTCGCGGTCACCGAGCTTGACGCCGAAGCCTTCTCGCTCGGCAACATAAGCCTGTGCGATTTCCATGCAGCGTTTCGACTGACCGAGCCAACGCATGCAATGCGTCAAGCGGGCCGAACCCAAGCGGATTTGCGTGATCTTGAGTCCATCGCCCTCTTTGAGCAGCACGTTTTCGACGGGGATTTCCAGGCCATCAAACTCCAGTTCGCAATGGCCGCCATGCTCGTGCGGCCCCATGATCGGAATGCGGCGCAGAATGCGCCAGCCGGGCTGGTCCTTATGAAATAGAAATGCGGTCAGACCGCGCCGCTTATCATCGCCGGTGCGGGCGATCAGAATGAAATGCGCGGCGCCCTCGGCGCCGGTCGCGAACCATTTGTGCCCCTTGATGATGTAACGGTCGCCCTTTTTCTCTGCGCGGGTGCGTATCATCGACGGGTCGGAGCCGCCGCCTGGCGCAGGCTCGGTCATGACGAAGCTCGAACGAACTTTGCCCTCCACGATGGGCTTTAGCCATTTGGCCTTTTGCTCGCGCGTGCCAACCAGCTTGAGCAGGTTCATGTTGCCGTCGTCGGGCGCCATGCAGTTGAGCGCCAGCGCCCCGAAGATCGAACGTGCGGCCTCCTCATAGATCGCCGCCCAAGCGATGATCGGAAGATCCATTCCGCCGAATTCCTTTGGCGATTGCGGCGCCCACAGCCCGGCTTTCTTCGCCTTTTCGCGCACCTTGGCGAGCCGCGCTTCCGGAATGTTCTCATGTTCGGAGAAATTCTCCGGGTCGGCCTCGAGTGGCAACACGTGCTCCTCGACGAAAGCACGCACGCGGAGGCGCAAGTCTTCGGTCTCGGGTGGAAGCATAAAGTCCATGTGTTGTTCCCTACCCTTTGATCTGAACCACCTGGCCACCATCCACGACAATGGTAGCGCCGGTGATGTAGCTCCCGGCGTCGGACACTAGCAGGAGCAATGCGCCATCAAGATCGCCCGGATTGCCGAAGCGGCCCATCGGAATCTCGCGCTTGATCGCGGAGCCGGCTTCGCTTGAGAGATAATCGTCATTCATTTCAGTCACGAACCATCCAGGCGCAATCGCATTGACGCGGATGCCCTTGAACGCAAGCTCGACCGCCAGAGCCTTCGTAACTTGCACGACGCCGGCCTTTGCCGCGGCATAGGCAACTGCGCCCTTGGATACCGCAAGTCCCAGCACCGACGCGATGTTGACGACCGCACCCTGTTTTTTCGCCGCCAGCATGCGGCGTGCACCTTCCTGCGCCCAGAAGAAAACCGCATCGAGATTGGTCGAAAGCACCTTGCGCCATTCCTCGGGTGGCATTTCGACGGCGCGGCCACCATGCGCAATGCCGGCATTGTTGACGAGGATCGTGACGGTGCCGAAGGCCTTCTCCGCGGCGTCGAACGCACGCGCCATGGCGACGTGGTCGGTCACATCCGCTTCGATGGCAAATGCCTTGCCGCCCTTTCCTTCGATGTCGTCTTTGAGCGCCTTAAGCCGATCGGTCCGCCGCGCCACCAGCGCAACAGCAGCGCCATTGTCTGCCAATGCCTTGGCAAACTGGGTGCCAAGGCCGCTTGAGGCGCCGGTCACCAGCGCCACGCGGCCTTTCAGGCTGAACATCTCCGCAGCTTTCATGCGGAGCCGTTATACACGGGCCACGCAACGATATGGAATAGACGACGAAAAACCCGTACCTATCTCCCAAGAAACAGGACGGGCGGGTGGCGTGGAGCGGATTTGGCGCGCGACGATCAATAGCTGGAACGGGCTGGTTGCGGTTACGCGGTCGGAAGCCGCGTTCCGCCAGGAGTTGGCTCTTCTGGTGGTCGGCGTTCCCCTCGCCTTTTTTCTCACTGCCGACGTAGGCGAACGCTTTGCTCTGGTCGGCGTGATCGTTTTCACCCTCATCGTCGAGTTGCTCAATACCGCAATCGAAAAGCTAAGTGATCGCGTCACCCACGATCACGATCCGGCCATCAAGCGCATCAAGGACATGGGTTCGGCCGCCGTCGGGCTGTCGCTGCTGGCGACGGGAGCCGTTTGGATCTGGATTGCAGTTGAGCGGCTCTGGCCCTAGTGGCCGTAAAGCGCGTTTGGCACCGCGGTCGCGAGCGCTGGGACGAACCATAGCATCACCAGCGCGAAGAGCTGGATCAGCACGAAGGGGATGATTCCGACATAGATATGCCGCGTCGTGATCTGTGGCGGTGCCACGCCGCGCAAGAAAAACAGCGTCGGCCCGAGCGGCGGATGCATGTACGACGTCTGCAAGTTCACCGCCATCATGATGCCAAGCCACACCGGATCGACGCCGGGCATCATCAACAACGTGGGTGTGACAATGGGCACGACCACAAAGATAATCTCAAAGGCATCCATCACGAACCCGAGCAGGAACATCGCCAACATGACCGCGAGCACCGCGCCGGTCGCGCCGCCGGGCAGGTTCGATAGCGCGCGGTGCACCATGTCGTCGCCGCCGAGCGCGCGAAAGACCAAACTAAACATGGTGGCGCCGATCAGGATCAGGAAAATCATGCTGACGATCTGTGCGGTCTTTTCGCAGACCGGCTTTAGCAACGTAGCGAGTGGCGCCTTGCGTGCGGCGAGAAGAATGGCGCCGACGGCGCCAATCGACGCCGCTTCTGTCGGCGTGGCTACGCCTCCCAGGATCGATCCGAGTACGGCGGCTATGAGCACAAGCGGCGCGACGAGAACTTCGGCGAGCCGGCGAACGAGCGCGAACCCCCGCGGCGCTTTCGGATCCGGCGGCAGCGCGGGCGAGGCCTTTGGCCACACCATCGCGACCACGACCAGAAACAACAGATAAAGCCCCACCAGCGCGAAACCCGGCAGCAGCGCACCGGCAAAAAGATCGCTCACCGTAAGCGAGCGCGGCGAGAAAATGCCTTTCGACAATTGCGCAGCCTGATAGGCATTGCCGAGCTGGTCGCCGAGCAGCACCAGTACGGTCGCCGGTGGAAATATCTGCGCGAGCGTCGCGGTCGCCGCGACCGTGCCGGCAGCAAGGCGCGGATCGTAGCCAAACCGCAACATCGCCGGCAGCATGATGAGCCCCATCGTCACAGTCGTCGCGCCGACCACACCTTTGGCGGCGGCGAGCAATGTGCCGACAATCACCACTGAAATGCCCAAGCCGCCGCGCAACGTGCCGAACAAACGGCCCATCGTCTCAAGTAAATCTTCCGCAATGCGTGAACGCTCCAGCATCACGCCCATGAAAATGAATAGCGGGATGGCTAGCAGAACCTCATTGGTCATGACACCAAAGATGCGCTGCGGTAGCGCGCCAAGAATGGTGAGGTTCATACTGCCGAGCGCATCGCCGGCAATCGCAAATATCAACGACACGCCTGCGAGCGTGAGCGCCACCGGATAGCCGGCCATCAACGCGACAACCACCGCGGCAACCATCAGAATCGCGAGGGCCTCAGCAAGCGGCATCAGCGCGTCCTCGAAAGCGCAACTGCAGCCCGAATTGCCTGGGCGAGCCCTTGCAGCGCCATCAGCACCGCGAACAGCGGGATAAGCGTCTTGAGCGCGAAAACGATCGGTAAGCCGCTCGCTTCCTGTGAATGCTCCAGGATCGCCCACGAACGCGCGGCGTAAGGCACCGACAGCCAGATCAGCACGAGCATGAAGACCAGCAGAAACAGCAATGCGCCGATGAGATCGACGAGCGCCTTGGTTCGCGCGGACGCGTCCGCATAAAACACATCCACTCGTACGTGGCCACCGGCCTGCAAAGTCCAGGCTGCCGCCAGCATGAACATCGCCGCATGCGCGTAAACGACCGTCTCGGTGAGCCAGACCGAACCGAGACCGAACACATAGCGCGCGACAACCAGCGCAAATTGCAGCACAACAACGACGAGCACGAGCCAAGCCGCTGCGCGCCCGATTACCGCTGTCAGGCGGTCGATGCGGTCGGCGATTGCGGTCATATGCGCAAAACTCATGGCGCCGATGATGGCACAAAGGCCGGCCTTTTGCTTATAGTAAGCTCATGTCCGGGCACGACCACGACCATCATCATCACGATCACGACCATTCCGAGCTATCGGAGACCCAGCTGCGCGTGCGCGCGCTTGAAACGGTGCTAACCGAAAAAGGCTATGTCGACCCTGCCGCGCTCGACCTGCTGATCGAGACCTACGAGAAAAAGGTTGGTCCGCGTAATGGCGCGCGCGTCGTCGCCAAGGCTTGGGCCGATCCCGCCTATCGCGCACGTCTTTTCAAGGACGCATCTCCCGCCATCGGCGAACTCGGCTATGCCGGCCGCCAGGGCGAACACATCGTCGCGCTGGAGAACACAGCGAAACTTCACAACATGGTCGTATGCACGCTGTGCTCTTGTTATCCATGGCCGGTGCTGGGCCTCCCCCCGGTCTGGTACAAATCGGCACCCTATCGTTCGCGCGCCGTCGCAGACCCGCGCGGTGTCCTGTCCGATTTTGGCGTGACGCTGCCAAAAGATACCGAAATCCGTATTTGGGATTCGACCGCAGAAATCCGTTATCTCGTTGTGCCGATGCGTCCCGCCGGCACAGAAGGTTGGAACGAGGAGAAACTCGCCGAACTGGTCACGCGCGATTCGATGATCGGTACCGGCTTGCCGAAATCGCCGAAGGATTTGAAATGAACGGCGGGCAAGACCTCGGCGGCGCGCACGGCCACGGCCCCGTCAAGCCGGAGGTGAACGAGCCGGTATTCCATGATGAGTGGGAGAAGCGCGCCTTCGCACTTACGCTTGCTATGGGAATGCCCGGCGGGTGGAACATCGACATGTCGCGCTCCGCGCGCGAGAACCGTCCACCAGGCCAATACTTATCGATGAGCTACTACCAGATCTGGTTCGCAGCACTCGAGCAGATGATAAAGGAACGGGAGTTAGTTTCGGACGACGAAATCGCCACCGGTCACAGCTTGCGTCCGCCGAAGCCTGTCAGACGCGTACTTTCACCCGGCGACGTCGCAAAGACGCTACACCGCGGCGGCCCGACCGACCGCGAAACCAACACGGCGGCAGCGTTCAAGCCCGGCGAGCGCGTCCGGGCGAAAAATATCAATCCACTCACCCACACACGGCTGCCGCGCTATGTGCGCGGTCATGTCGGCACCATCGAGCGCGTGATTGGATTTCATGTTTTCCCTGACAGCAACGCGACCGGCGCTGGCGAAAATCCGCAATGGCTCTACACCGTGCGCTTCGATGGCCGCGAGCTTTGGGGCGCGGATGGTGATGCGACCGTGAAAGTCTCGGTCGACGCCTGGGAGCCCTATCTGGAGCCTGCCTGACATGGGATTGGACCCCCAAGCCGCAATGCGCGCTGCCATCGCAGTCCCTGGCGTGCCGCGGGATGCCGATGGCCCCATATTCCGCGAACCGTGGGAAGCTCAAGCATTCGCGATGACTCTGGCGCTGCACGAACGCGGCATCTTCACCTGGAACGAATGGGCGGCAGCGCTTGCAGCCGAGATCAAACGTGCGCAGGCGGCGGGCGACCCCGATACCGGCGAGACCTATTATTCGCATTGGCTCAATACGCTGGAGAAGTTAGTGGCGGAAAAAGGCGTGACGACGCCTGACACACTGCGCCGCTATCGCGATGCTTGGGATCGCGCCTGCGACCGCACTCCGCATGGAGACCCGATCGAGTTGCGGGACGAGGATTTCGTGTAACAGGCGCGGCTAAACACCCATCAACCGCTCGCTCACAACATAGCCGGTGAGCAACGCTGCACCGAACAAGACGATCACGAGCGCCGCTGCGGTTTCCAATCCGCGGATGAGAAGCATGCCCGCCCCCGGCTTCGATTTCGCAAGCCGGCCGGCAAGACCGCGCGCGCCCACGGCGAGCGTCGCGATCAGCGCAACTGTAATGGCGGTGCCAAGTCCCATCAGGAACGTCGACGCGACGCCGATCCAGAATAGCCCCTGCGCTAGTGCGAACACCAACACGATGATCGCACCCGAGCATGGCCGCAAACCGACAGCGACGATCGCCGATAGCCCGCGTCTCAGCCAATGCTTGCCGGTCAGCTCCTGGGGCTCCGGCGCGTGCGCATGACCCCAGGCCGAAGCTTCATCCCCATGGTCGTGATCATGGTGACTATGGTCATGAGCGTGCGTGTGCCCTTGGTGGTGGTCGTGATGATGGCGATGACCATGACCGTGGCCATGATGATGATCAGGAGCGTGATGTGCATGCCTTTCGCCGCGCAGGAGGCGTAAAAAAGCGCGGCCCTTCACCCAAAGCAGGCGCAGGCCGATCAACATGATCAATGAATAGCTGACGATCTCGATAACGCGGACGGTGTTGCCCATCGCTTTTGCTGTAGCGCCGAGCATTGCGGCGGCGATACCGACAATGGCAATCGCCGTGAATGCCTGAAGGATCGCAGAAGCGAACGAGAGCACGATGCCGCGCCGCCAGGTTTCGTTATTGGCAACCAGATACGACGAGATCACCGCCTTGCCGTGCCCGGGGCCGGCGGCATGGAAAATTCCGTAGAGAAACGAAATACCGAGCAGCGTATAGGCGGCGCTGCCGTCAGCCTTTGAGGCGCGGATCAGCCCGGACAACATGCGGTAAAATTCTGCCTGCTGATGGAGAATCCAGCCTGCAAAGCCGCCGATCTCCGGAGCTGCCGGATCGCGCGCAATTCCGAAGGGCTGCGCAAAAGCAACGTCGATCACGACAACCGCGAAAAGCAGGCAGATGGCGACTAACACACATTGCGCCAAAGCCGAGCGCGGCCGGACAAATTCATGGCAGAAAACCTTGCAAACGCACGCCGCCCCGCGCAGCCATACGATGCAATCGTCTCAAGGACAATGGACCAGAAGTTTGTTCGCGAACTGTGCACCCCAGGCCATCGTCGTATTCGGTTGGTCGGCCGGAATCTCACTCAGCTTCTTGCCTTCGGCGAAAGTCATTTCGCGCGGCACCGCCACATCGAGTTTGCATTTCGGCGCGCCGACAAGCTGCGCAGGCTTGTCTTTGGCGAAAGAGAAATCCACGAAAATTGTCGGATCGAAGATTTCTATCTTCAGCTCTTTTGCCTTTACCGGTTTTTTGAAAGGTAACGTGAAGTGCAGCGTAAGAACTGAGTCCGTGTAATCGAGCCAGTAATCCGCCGTAGGATCGGTCAGTTCGGTTTTTGTGCCGTCGGCAGTCGCGTAGGTGAAGTACTCGTATTCCTTGAGCGACTCGACATTGACCTTGGCAAGCGGCGCCAACTCCTCGCGGGTGAACTTACCTTTCTCTTTGCTCTCCAGTCCCTGTATCGCGAAAGTGGAAAACATGTCGTCGAACGACCATGCGTGACGAATGCCGGTGATGCTGCCGTCCGGAGCATAGACGAGTTCGCTGTGCATCGTGACCCAGACATGCGGGTGCGCATGCGCGGGCGCGGCAATGAGGAGAACAACGAGAGCGGTGAGAAGAATGCGAAGCATCATGCGCGCAAACCTTAAAACGTCATGCGCGCGTACCTTAACATGGACTGCGGCGTAATGGTGGCGTGTAACTATGTTGCATATAGCTTTAGCGTAAACGAACAAATCACACGCCGGCTGCGCCGCCGTCGGCGCGCGGGTCGTGGCCGCCTTCCAGCGCCCCGTCGGGATGCAACACCACCGCACCGGAATGACCCATTGTGTCGGAATAGGCTTCCTCAAGAACCGCAACATCGTGGCCGGCCGACAGCAAACGGTCGATCAGGTTGCCGTCAAAACGCGACTCCATTCGCAGATTAGTATGGGTTGATCCCCAGGTACGGCCGAGCAGCCAGCGCGGGGCGTCGATTGCCTTTTCCAGTGGCTGCCGGAATGTGACGTAGCGGGTGAAAAAGGCCGCCTGGCTTTGTGGCTGACCATCACCGCCCATG
This sequence comes from uncultured Alphaproteobacteria bacterium, assembly GCA_963743405.1. Lineage (GTDB taxonomy): Bacteria > Pseudomonadota > Alphaproteobacteria > Rhizobiales > Xanthobacteraceae > Pseudolabrys. Next base: position 476,204 of record CAVUPX010000002.1, read on the forward strand.
GTGCCATAGGCGAGGATGCGCCCATCCCTGAGCACGGCGATCGCCGGATTGAGGGTGTGAAATGGCAGGCGGCCGGGAGCGAGCGTATTGAGAGCCTTCGGATCGAGTGAGAAGCTGGCGCCGCGATTTTGCATCACAATACCTGTTGCCGGCAGCACACAGCCCGAGCCGAATTCCCAATAGAGCGACTGGATATAGGAAACGACGAGCCCGCTCGCGTCCGCGGCACCCATCCAGATGGTGTCGCCTTCGCCATACCGTGCCGGCCATCGTGCGGCCTTACGCGCGTCGATCTTCCCCGCCTCGGTATCGAGAAATGCCGGCGAAAGATATTGATTGAGATCGCCAACGATCTTTCCAGGATCTGTGATGGCACGGTCGCGCACCCGGAATGCACGCTTTGTTGCCTCGACAAGCGCGTGAATGTGCTCGAAGCTTTCCGCTTGCGTGACGCGCAGACGTTCGAACAGCGCCAAAATCATTAGCGACGCCAGCCCTTGCGTCGGCGGCGGCGAATTGTAGAGCGTGCCAGCTTGTGTCCGCACGCTCAGCGGTTCCGCGACCGTTCGCCCGGTAGTTCTCTAGATCAACGCGCGTCACCGGGCTGCCAATACGCTCGAGATCGCCGGCAATCTCGCGGCCTACGTCGCCACGATAGAAATCATCGAGCCCAGCATGCGAGAGATGCTCAAGCGTCGCGGCAAATTCGGTTTGCTTCAGACGCGTGCCAACGTCCGGCACCTTGCCGTCGATCAGGAAAGTTTTTTTGAAACCGACCGCGTCGTCCATCTCCGGCAATTTTTCCGCCGTCAGCCGTGCCTGGCTGCGCGTAACCATGTAACCTTCGCGCGCGTGCTTGATGGCAGGCCCCAGCACGACATCGAGCGGCAGCTTGCCGCCTTGCGCCTTGGCCGCCTCCCCGGCAAGCAGCCATGCCGCCACCGCGCCCGGTATGGTTAGCGCAGCGAGCGGCCCGCGCACCGGAATCTCGTCGTGACCGAAACCGCGATAAAACTGCGGCGTCGCCTTGGCACCGGCGGATCCCGCGCCCATCAGTGCGCGCACGCGGCCGGACGGCTCTCGGATCAGCCAGAAGCCGTCGCCGCCAATATGGTTCATGTGCGGATAGACGGCGGCGATGCTCGCTGCCATGGCGAGCATCGCCTCGATGGCGTTGCCCCCCTCGGCAAGGACCGCGCGGCCATCTTCGACGGCGGCGCTATGCGGGGCAGCGACAACGCCGCGGCGATGTCCGGCACTGTGCAGATTCATTCGGCGCCCGCCCGTAAATAGCGTCCAGAAATCATTGCGCAGGGCGCGGCTACTTCCACCCCCATAACGCTCATGAGCCGCTGATCCCGCTATCCGCGAGCCCGCGCTTTTTCAACAGCGCGTCGACCGTGGGAAGCCGGCCGCGAAACGCCTCGTAGGCGTCGGCCGGCTCGCGCAGATTTCCCGCCCCGTAAACATATTCGCGCAACCGCTTGGCTGTCGCCGGATCAAAGGCGTCGCCAGTTTCCTCGAAAGCCGCGAAAGCGTCGGCGTCAAGCACCTCTGACCACATGTAGGAGTAATAGCCGGCCGCATAGCCGCCGCCGGAGAAGAGATGCTGGAAATGCGGCAGGCGGTGCCGCATCACAATCTCCGCCGGCATGGCGATGCGCTCGAGATCCGTGCGCTCGAACTCCGAGATGTCGAGGCCGATCGGATTAGGCAACGAATGCAAATCGAGGTCGACAAGCGCGCAGGCGGTGTATTCCACCGTTGCGAAGCCCTGGTTGAATGTGCGCGTGGCGAGCAGGCGATCGAGCAGGGCCTTCGGCATTGGCTCTCCGGTGCGGTAATGGCGGGCGTATTCTTGCAATATTTGCGGCACCTCAAGCCAATGCTCGTAAAGCTGGGACGGCAATTCGACAAAATCGCTCGGCACCGCAGTGCCCGCGATCAACGGGTAGGTCACATTCGACAACATTCCATGCAGCGCGTGGCCGAATTCGTGGAACAGCGTGCGCGCGTCGTCAAATGAAAGCAGCGCGGGTTCGCCCGCCGTCGGCTTGGAAAAATTGCACACGTTGAGCACGATCGGACGGACATCCGCCGAAAGCTTCTCCTGGTCGCGCAGCGACGTCATCCAAGCGCCGCTGTGTTTAGAGGTTCGTGCGAAATAGTCGCCGATGAACAGCGCGACATGACGGCCTTGCGCGTCGGTCACGTCCCACGCACACGCGTCCGGATGATAAAGCGGTGCGGCGACGGGGGCGAAATTGAGCCCGAACAAACGGCGCGCAGTTTCAAAAGCCGCCTCGATCATCTTGTCGAGCGAGAAATAAGGCTTGATCTCGGCTTCATCGAGTTCATAGCGCGCCTTGCGCAGTTTTTCGGTGTAATAGCGCCAATCACTGGGAGCGAGTGCGAAGTTACCGCCCTCCTCCGCGATCAATGCCTGCAAGGCATCGCGTTCGGCGGCGGCCTTGGACCGCGCGCGGCCCCACACCTCATCGAGCAATCCACGCGCCGCCGCTGGCGTCTTCGCCATCTGGTCGTCCAGCCGATAGTCGGCAAAGCTTGCGAAGCCCAGAAGCGTCGCGCGTTCGGCTCGCAGCGCCACCATTTCGGCAATCAACGCCCGCGTATCGGTTGCGCCACCGTTCTCGCCGCGCTTGATCCAAGCCTGAAACGCCTTGTCGCGCAGGTCTCGACGCGACGAGAATTGCAGAAACGTCTCCACCGACGACCGCGCAAGGGTAATGACGTACTTGCCCGCGTGACCGCGCTCCTCTGCCGCAGCACGCGCAGCGGCGCGGGCGAAATCGGGTAGGCCTGCAAGATCACCCTCCTCCAGCACCATCGCAAAGGATTTCTCGTCGGCGAGAACGTTTTGCCCGAACTGTGTGCCAAGGCTTGCCAGCCGTTCGTTGATCGCGGCGAGGCGGTCCTGCGCTAGCTTCTCCAGTCCGGCGCCGGCGCGCACGAAACGGGTGTGATAGCGATCAAGCACCCGCGCCTGCTCGGCATCCAGGTCGAGTGCACCGCGTTTTTTGTAGAGCTCGACAATACGAGCGTAGAGAGAGCGATTGAGGTAAAGCGCGTTGCTGTGTCGGGCGAGCAGCGGCGAGACATCACGCTCAACCGCCTCGATTTCTTCCGACGTATCGGCCCCCGCCAGAACAAAAAATACATTGGCGACGCGTTCCAACTCGCGACCGCTCTTTTCAAGCGCGACGATCGTGTTGCCGAAACTTGGGGCTGCCGGGTCGGCCGCAATAGCATCGATCTCAGACCGGTGTTTCGCCAGCGTCCGGTCGAAGGCCGGCCGGAAATGCTCGGGCTTGATCCGCGCGAACGACGGCAGCTCGAAGCGGCCGGTCCAGTCCGTGAGTAGGGGATTTTCGTTATTTGTTGCGGCTGACTGCAGTGGTTTCATGCAAGATTATATAGGCCCAAAAACTTTTATCGCGATCAAAATAAACCAAATAAATTGCAAGGGATTCTATCGCGCGACGCACTTTTTGATGAAGAGCCTCCGTTCCGCCAGGCAGAATTTCTGCTGGTTCGCCTGTTTATTGCGATCCGCCCGCTTGGCGGCGTCCTGTTCGAGTTGTTGGCGCCGCTCCCGATTTCGTACCTCCATGATCGCCGCCCATTTCGAGCTGCTGAAACTAGCAGATGAACCCGTGGGGGCTATAGGCCGATGCGTCAGCCCCGCAATGCCCTCAGGGCGTTGAAGATAACTGCGACGTCGATCACTTCTTGCAGCAGCGCTCCCTCGACTGGAGCGAGTAAGCCGAACGAGGCCGCGATCATCGCCAGAGTAGACAGGCCGATGCCGGCCACCACACTTTCCAGGGCGATGTAGCGTGAGCGGCGTGCGATCTTGATTGCCGGCAGCACGCGATCGAGATCGTCGACTAGCAGCACCACGTCGGCAGCCTCGGCAGAGGCAGCCGCGCCTCTGACGCCCATCGCCACGCCGAGATCGGCGGCAGCAAGCGCAGGGGCATCGTTCACACCATCGCCTATCATCATGACCGGGCCGTTCTTGCGCTCCGAGAGCACAACGAGGATTTTCTGGTCGGGCGTAAGCTCCGAGCGCACCAGATCGAATGAGAGGCGCGCGGCGATGAAACGTGCAACGTCGTGGCGGTCACCGGTTGCGAGCACAATGCGTTCGATGCCCATGCTTCGAAGCTCGCGTAACAAGGCTTCGCTCCCCGTCCGCAATTCGTCAGCAAGGATCAAGACCCCGGCGAGCTTGCCGTCGACCGCTACGGCAACGGCGAGCGCACCGGGCGGGCGATCGCGCGGCAACAGCGACGGCCCTGCATCAACGGCCTTCCCAGCGACGAATCTAAGGCCGCCGACCACTACACGCCGCCCTTCCACACGACCGACGACGCCCTCGCCTGGCGTCTCAATCACATCGGAGGGCACGGCGAGCGATAGGCCCTTGCTGTGCGCTGCAGCAACAATGGTTTGGGCGATCACATGCTTGGAAGCCTGGTCGAGCGACGCGGCGACGCGCAACAGTTCATCCGGCGTCATGCCGTCGACCGCGTTCGTCGAGACAATTCTTGCCTGCCCTACAGTCAGCGTGCCGGTCTTATCGATGACGAGTGATCGGACCCGCGCGAGCGTCTCGATTGCTTTGCCGCCCTTGATCAGAATGCCGAGCTTGGCCGCTCGCGAGAGGCCGGAGACGATAGCGACCGGAACCGCGAGAATGAGCGGACATGGCGTTGCCACCACTAACACCGCCACTGCGCGAATCGGATCGCCGCTCACCGCCCAGGCAAAACTTGCGAGCACCACCGTAAGCCCAAGGAATATAAGAGCGTAGCGGTCCGCGAGCCGCGACATCGGTGCGCGCACACGCTGGGCGGCCTCGACCAATCGGACAATGCCGGCGTAAGTGCTCTCCGCCGCCCGCCGCGTTGCCACCAGATCGAAAGCCTCGCCAACGTTCGTTGAGCCGCTCAGAACCGGATTACCGAGCTTAAACCGCACCGGCAGAGATTCGCCGGTCAGGGCTGATTGGTCCAACACCGCCACACCTTCCAGCACCGTTCCGTCAACGGGGATTACGTCCCCTCGACGGATCAGCAGGCGATCCTCCGGCGCAACCAAGTCAAGGGCAACCTCTTCGAGCTGTCCGTCTCGATGGCGCATGGCGGTGCGTGGCGTCCGTGACAGCAACGCCGTCATTTCGCGGCGAGCGGTCCTTTCGGCGAAGCTCTCAAGGAATTGGCCACCGGCGTACATCAGGGCCACGATGGACGCCGCGAGCATCTCGCCAAAGGCCAGCGCGGCTGTCATCGACAGCGCCGCGACGATGTCGAGCCCGACGTCCCCGCGCCGCAAACTTGTCACAATCTCAATGAGCAACGCCAAGAGCACAGGCACAGTGACGGCGGCCCATATATCGTTCGCCCAATCCTCGAGACCCGCCAGTCTCACAATGACGCCAGCCGCCAGGCCCGCTGCCGCAAGGCCAGCGAGGAATGGTCGGGCGACTTTGAGTGCGCCTGAAGCTCCCATGCGATGACCTTTGCCGCTTAGGCGCCGCGGTGCCATGAGCGAGATCAAACGGCGCCAAGCTGTTTGCGAGCCTGGTGCTGCCCGCTATGGACTTGATTTGGCAGCCGGATTCGAGGAGATTGCGCCTCGCAAGGGAGGCCCGCATGGCCCAAGACCGCCGCATCGTCTGGCTTAATGTCGTCACCGTGATCAGCGCCGCCATCTTGATCGGCGCTGAGGTGTTCGGCGCAGCCTTCGCCGGCTCTTGGGCGCTCGCCACCTTGTTTGACCTCGGCAGCATCGGGCAGCGAATCCTCGACGCGCTCTTCGTACTCGGCGGCATTGCCATCATGGCGCAGTTCGTGCGCAACGCTCACCGCATCGAGCCCTTCACGGTGCGCGATTGATCACGTCACGCTCTATCGCCGAAAGAAACCGTTAAGAAAGTTTTTTGACGCGGCGAACTAATTCGCTTGCACAACGCGAAAAAAATGTTATTTCGAATGTGCCCAATTTCGCACGTGCCTGTGGCCGTGTGTCGGTCGGTAGGTAGCGGGACAAGAGGCCCGCCAGCCGCCTGGAGAGAGAAGCCAAAACCTCTCCAAGAAATCTGACCGGCAGCTGGAGGCGAAACCAGCACACTCTGCTCTCAGCAGGGGACGCGGCTTAAAGCAACGACGATCGGGCTTCCTTGGTCTCTGCCGGTCTCCACCACCGGCGCGGGTCACCGAAGAGGCTTGTTCATCTTTGCCGGCCGTGCGGGCGGGGGTTTCCCCCATCCAATCCAAGGCAGCATGAGCGGGATACGATGTGTAGCGTTGGCGCGTCCCCATCGCGCGCAGACGCTTGCCCGTCGTTAACCGCGACATCCGGGGCTTGATGGCCCCGTCAGCCGTGGGGAATAGCGCCAATGACTGAGCGCATTCGTGAGTTCTTACGTAAGCGTAACGACGAAGGCCCCTGCCTCGTCGTCGACCTCGACGTCGTCCGCGATAACTATAATGCCTTCGCCAAGGCCCTGCCCGACACACGCGTGTTCTACGCCGTGAAGGCCAACCCGGCACCGGAAGTGCTGGCACTGTTGGCCAAGCTCGGGTCGTGCTTCGACACTGCTTCGATCGCCGAGATCGAAATGGCGTTGGCGGCCGGTGCTACGCCCGACCGCATTAGCTACGGCAATACGATCAAGAAGGAGCGGGATATCGCCCGCGCCTACGCCTTTGGCGTCCGCCTCTATGCGGTCGACTGCAATGCGGAAGTCGAAAAGGTTTCCCGGGCCGCGCCCGGGAGCCGCGTGTTCTGCCGCATCCTGTCGGATTGCATCGGCGCGGAGTGGCCGCTGTCGCGCAAATTCGGCTGCGAACCGGCCATGGCTGTCGAGGTGTTGGAACATGCCCTCAAGGCCGGCCTGGAGCCGGTCGGGGTGTCATTCCATGTCGGCTCGCAGCAACGCAACCAGCATGCCTGGGACCGCGCGCTCGCCTCGGCGGCTGCGGTATTCAAGGAATGCGGCGAGCGCGGCATCAACCTGACAATGGTCAACCTGGGCGGCGGCTTCCCGACCAAATACCTGAAGAATGTGCCCTCGGTGAAAACCTATGGCACGGCGATCTTCAAGGCGCTGCGCAAGCACTTTGGCAACCGTATCCCAGAGACCATCATCGAGCCGGGCCGCGGCATGGTCGGCAATGCCGGTACCATCGAGGCCGAAGTCGTCCTCGTTTCCAAAAAGAGTGAGGAGGACGACGTCCGCTGGGTCTATCTCGATATTGGCAAGTTCGGCGGTCTCGCTGAGACCATGGACGAGTCGATTCGTTACCCGATCCGCACCCCGCGTGACGGTGACGCGTTGGCACCGTGCGTGCTGGCGGGGCCGACCTGCGATTCAGCCGACGTGCTGTACGAGAAGGAGCCATACATGCTCCCGGTTAGCCTGGAGATCGGCGATAAGGTGCTGATCGAGGGCACCGGCGCCTACACGGCGACCTACTCATCGGTCTCGTTCAACGGCTTCCCGCCTTTGACGACCTACCACATCTAACATCGCCGGGGGCCGGTTATGCCGGCTCCCTTTATCCGCACCCGATAACGCTACTAGCGCGCGATGACGCGCGCGGGCTGGAGCAATCAAAATGATCTCAATCAGAAAAGAGCGCCCACCTGATGTCGCAGCACGTGAGGCGTTGCTCGATCAAGCTTTCGGCAAAAACCGCAGGCGCAAGAGCTCGCAGCGCTTACGCGATGGCCGGCTCCCGGCCGAAGACCTCGCGTTTGTGGCGGCGGAGGACACGCGCATCGTGGGCACCGCGCGCCTTTGGGACATCGGATGCGGCAATGGCGAACCGGCCCTCCTGCTCGGGCCGGTGGCCGTCGCCGCCGATTGCCGCAATCGCGGCATCGGGACCGCGCTGGTCCGGCATGCCATCGCGGCTGCGCGGCGCCTCGGCCATCGTGCGATCATTCTTGTCGGTGACGCGCCCTATTACAGCCGTTTCGGCTTCTCGGCCGATCTAACGGCGTCCTTGCGCATGCCGGGCCCCTTCGAACGCCACCGGCTGCTCGCCATTGAACTGGTCCCAGGCGTGCTGACCGGCGCCCGGGGGCCGTTGCGCGCGACCGGACGGCCAATTCCGCGGCGCGATCTCGCCGCTTCAGCCGCTTAAACTTCAGCAAAATATCGTGGACGCCGGGCAGCTTTCGTCCGGTCTCTATTCCGTTCGCGCTCGGTCGCGGATATGACGACACCTCGGGGGGACGGTAACAAATGCCCAAATGGCCAGTGCATGCCCGGGTCGACGGGCCCATCGTGATGATAGGCTTCGGCTCGATCGGCAAAGGTACGCTCCCGCTCATCGAGCGTCACTTCAACTACGACAAGAAGCGCTTCGTGGTCATCGACCCCGAAGACAAGGACCGCAAGCTGCTGGATGCTCGCGGCATCCGCTTCATCCATCAGGCCGTTACGAAGGATAACTACCGGCATCTGCTCACGCCTCTCCTCACAGCCGGTGGCGGCCAGGGCTTTTGCGTGAACGTGTCGGTCGATACGTCTTCGCTCGATATCATGGAGCTGTGCCGGGAAATCGGCGCCCTCTACATCGATACGGTGGTCGAGCCCTGGAAGGGCTTTTATTTCGATCCCAAGCTCGGCCCCGAGGCGCGGTCGAACTATGCGCTGCGCGAGACAATACTTGCTGCCCGCCGCAAGCGGCCAGGCGGCCCTACCGCGGTCTCCTGCTGTGGTGCCAATCCCGGCATGGTGTCCTGGTTCGTCAAGCAGGCGTTGCTGAACATCGCCGGCGACGTCGGATTAAAATTCAAGGAGCCAAAGACTCGCGACGAATGGGCGCGCCTGGCCAAGAAGGCCGGCATCAAAGGCATCCATATCGCCGAGCGCGACACCCAGCGCGCCAAGCAACCGAAGCCGATGAACGTGTTCGTCAACACATGGTCGGTCGAGGGCTTCGTCTCGGAAGGCTTGCAGCCGGCGGAGCTGGGTTGGGGTACACACGAAAAATGGCTGCCGGCAAATGCCCGCAGGCATAAATCGGGCTGCGGCGCTGCGATCTATCTGCTCCAACCGGGCGCCAACACACGCGTGCGCTCGTGGACCCCGACCGCACAGGCCCAATACGGCTTCCTGGTCACCCACAATGAATCAATCTCGATCGCCGACTACTTCACACTCCGGCAGGGCCGCAAAACCATTTACCGGCCGACCTGTCACTACGCTTATCACCCCTGCAATGATGCCGTGCTCTCGCTACACGAGGTATTCGGGCGCGCTGGCGCGCCGCAGGAAGACGTCCACATTCTCGACGAGCATGAGATTGCCGACGGGATCGACGAGCTCGGCGTACTGCTCTACGGCCACAAAAAGAATGCCTATTGGTACGGTTCACAGCTCTCGATCGACGAGACTCGCGAAGTTGCGCCTTACCAAAACGCGACCGGCCTGCAGGTGACCTCTGCAGTTCTCGCCGGCATGGTGTGGGCGCTTGAAAACCCGAAGGCCGGCATCGTGGAGACCGACGAGATGGATTTTCGGCGTTGTCTCGAGGTGCAGATGCCTTATCTCGGCCCGGTAATCGGCACTTACACCGACTGGACCCCACTCACTGGACGCCCCGGCCTGTTCCCGGAAGACATCGACAAACGCGATCCCTGGCAGTTCAGGAACGTGCTCAACCACTGAACCGCACGACGACGATAGCATGTCACGCGACGGGCGGCCGAAAGGCCGCCCGTTTCTTTCTGCGCAGACCCGGTAGCGCTATTTCGGCGCATCAGGCGGCTTCTCGCCAGGCTTCGGTGGCGGTTTTTTCGGCGGCGGCGGGCCCGGCTTCGGTGGAGGTGGCGCAGGCGCACGCGCAGCCGGCGGAGGCGGCGGGGGTGGACGTGCCGCTGGCGGCGGTGGCGGAGGCGGATGCGCCACTGGCGGCGGAGGCGGAGGAGGATGCGCCGCTGGCGGTGGAGGCGGCTGCACCTGCCGTTGCTGTGGCGGTGGTGGTGGCGGCGGCGGCGGCACCTGCCGCTGCTGTGGCGGCGGCGGCGGCGGTGGTGGTGCTGCCTGTGGAGGGATTGGCCGCACGATATTTGGCTGCGGTGGCGCACCCTGCGCTCCGGCAGGCGGAGGACCGCCGGGACCACGCTCGCGATGCTCTTCGCGCTGCACTGGCGCAGGTGTGGTCGGCACGGCCGTGCTAGGCGGCGGCCCCGATTGCGGTGGCGGCGGGGGTGGCGGCGGAGGCGGAGGACCTCCTGCAGGCGCTTGCTGCTGAATGGCTGGCGGCGTTTGACGCTGCAAGCCGGCCGGTGGCGCGGCCGCTGGCGGCGTCTGCTGCTGCTGCAGCGGCGCGATCGGTGGAGCGCCCTGTGCTGCGCGCGGCGGATTGGTCCCCAATCGCCCACGTTCGTTCTTGTTGAGCGGCTGCGGTGCAGCGACCGCGGCATTCGGCTGGATCAAGGTCGTCGTGCGCTGCACGGAAACGGCAGCAGCACCGGCACCGGGCGCAGGACGGCCGGGCCCACCGGGACCACCCGGGCGGCCGCCGCGCACACCGCGCAAGTCTTCACGCCGGACCTGCACCGCGCCGGCGACACCTTGCGTCGATGCGAACACGCGCGGACGCACGCGGTAAGTCGCCACTGGCGCGCCGCTTACGCGTGCGACAAACGCCGGCGAAATTCCAGGATTGACTGCCAGCCGTCCATGGACCGGAAAAGTGCGATTGACGACGTGCGTCTCGCGCAAAATGACCGACCGCCGGTACACGGGCAAAAAGTAAGTGTGCAGACGCGGGGCGGCTATGTAACGGGTCGGCACAAAGACCCAATAGCTCGGATCCACTTCATAGGTCTCGATCAAGTCGTCAGGCGGCAACGGCGCCCACCCCGCGTACTGATCGCCGTAACGCCAATTGACCCAAGCCGGCGCCCATTCGTCTCCCGGGACCCAAAACCAGCCGGCCCCACGCTCGAAAACCCAGCGCCCGTAGTGAAAGACGACCCAGCCCCAATTGGCTTCGACGTCATCTGACACCCAATACCAGCCCCATTCGTCGGTGTAGACCCAATGTCCATACTCGTAAGGGCGCCAGTCGGCCGGTACGCCGCTCGGCACCCAGACGTCGCCGAAACGGGGATTCTGACGCCAGGTGCCATATTGCTCGAGCGCGATCTGGGCATCTTCGGAAATCTGCGCCGCTGCGGGCGTTAGCGCGCCGGACACGATCGAGGCCGACAATGCACCGACGCCGATGACTGCGCTGGCCAAGGCCGCGTAAGCGACGCGCCGTATTCGTTGAGTGAACGTCATGAAGGTTGCCCTAACCGTCGAGGCTTGCCCGGCCGCAAATCTGACAAGTGCGGTGCCCGGAGTTGGTTCCGAATCGATTGTCCGAAGAGTAGTGCCGCGACCGGAACGGGGGCAATCTACCATAGTGAGAGGACCCATTGCGGCGATCAAAGGGCGAGCACGCCCGCATCGCCGGATTCGGTGCCGAATGCGAGCGTTTGCCCGGTCGTGTCCCATCCGATCGCACTCACCGGCTGTCCGTCAGCTTGCCGCGCCAAAATAAGCGCGTCGTCATCGATGCGCACCAGCTTCACCGCACCATCGGAATAGCCGACCGCCACGACAGGCTGCCGCGGATGACAGGCGACGACACCAGCGCGAGCGTCTGTACGCGCGCGAATTTCCGGCTGACGCCCCATCGGGCCATCTTTGCCGTCGAACGGCCACAAGATGAGCTGCTCGGAGCCTGACGTTGCGAGAAATTTGCCGTCCGCGGTCCATCCGAGTGACCGCACACGAGCCGAGTATCCTGACATACGCATGTGTTTGGCGTCGGCCAGGCGCCAGCCGTGGAGCATCGGTTCCTGCATGCATGTGACGAGGAATTTGCCATCGGGGCTGATGGTGACGCCAAGATGCGACCCTTTCCACTCAAGCCGCTCGGGCTGGGCGCCGGCAGCATTGGGGAACCAGAGCGTCGCGCCGTTGTAGTGCGCGATCGCGAGACGAAATCCTTTCGGCGCGAAAGCAAGCCCGGCCACGGTCGACGGTGCTTCGAAAGCGCGCAATTCATTTTTATTTGTGCGCACATGCGCGGTCTTGCCTGCCGACCAGGCGACGGCGCCATCGGGGCCGAGAGCGACCTGATCGACCCAGCGTTTCTTGTCATCGGAAGCGAGCGGACGAATTTCGCCATCAGCGCCGGTTTCAACAAGCTTGCCATCATCACCGCCAGTGACGATGCGCTCACCATCGGATGCGCTGGTGAGGATTGCGCCCGTATGCGTGTTGACCCGGCGTTCGGAGCTCTCCGCAAAAAGCAACGCTTCTTCGCCCAGCACAAAAACCGGTGTTTGACCGAGGAAGTGAACGCCAACAACGGGTGCACCCGCGCTCACGGGACGCACGCGGTCGGCAAGGGAAGGAATCGGGGCCTGCGTGTCGCTCACGTTATGCGATGCAGCTTTCGAAGCCCTGCCGGATTTTATCTTCCGGCAGATTGCGGCCGATGAAGACAATACGGCTGTCACGCGGCTCATCCGCGCGCCACGGCCGTTGATGATCGCCGTCGAGAATCATGTGCACGCCCTGAAATACGAAACGCTCGGGATCATCCTTGAACGCAAGAATCCCTTTGCAGCGCAGAATATTGGGGCCGTCTTTGGCCACCAGGTCTTGCACCCACGGAAAGAATTTGTCGGGGTTCAAAGCCTTGTCGGTGCGCAGCGCGACCGACTGCATGTCTTCATCGTGGTAGTGTTTGAGACCGTTGCCATGATGATGGTGATGGGCGCCATGATCGTGATCGCTATGATCGTGATGATGATTGTGGTCATGTCCTTCGCCTTCCAGAAAATTCGGCTCGATGTCGAGGATGCGATCGAGGTCGAAGGCGTTGCGCCCAAGCACCTCATTGATGTCGATCTTCGCGCGCTCGGTTCGGTGCAGCCGCGCGTAAGGGTTCAGTGCGTGGATGCGCGCTTCGAGTTCACGCAATTCTTCCGGTGTCACAAGATCAGTCTTGTTGATGAGGATCACGTCCGCGAAGGCAATCTGGTTTTTGGCTTCCGGGGCATCTTTGAGACGTTCCGTCAGCCATTTGGCGTCGGCGACGGTGACAACGGCATCCAATTTCGTTTTGGCGCCGACCGCCTCGTCCATAAAGAAGGTCTGTGCCACCGGCGCGGGATCCGCCAAGCCCGTCGTCTCGACAATAATGGCGTCGAATTTCCCCTTCCGCCGCATCAGCCCATCGATGATGCGCACAAGGTCGCCGCGCACCGTGCAACAGATGCACCCATTATTCATCTCGAACACTTCTTCATCGGCATTCACCACGAGCTCATTGTCGATACCAATTTCGCCGAACTCATTGACGATGACGGCGAATTTCTTGCCGTGAGGTTCGGACAGAATGCGGTTGAGCAGCGTCGTTTTGCCGGCGCCGAGATAGCCGGTGAGCACGGTGACGGGGATTTTATGTGCGGCGTCGGGGATGGCCATAAACTGAAAGCTCCATTTGAGCCCTCATATAGGCAATCTTGCGCCGCACTACAAAGTGCTCACGGCGTGTCGCCGACCAGATAAAGCCCGGTGGATGAAAATGCTAATTTCTAGGCTTGTCCAAGGACGTTGTCCGCATGCGCCGCCATACTGTTGTCACGGCCGTCCAAAGTCCTGCCGCGAGGACAGCCGAAATGAGGACGGTTGCCGCGGCACTGGCAAACACGACCTGATCTTTGCCATCGGCGCCGACGGGAAATAGGCCGGATGGAAGGTAGCGCGACACGTCGCCAGCGGGGCCGTGAGCGACTAGCGGAAACAAAGCGGCCGCCAGCGCAACGATGACAAGAAAATGCCAGAACCGGTCGGCTGCTCGCCACACCAGAAATCCTGTCAGCGCGGCTAGTAAAAAAACTGCGATTGCGATCGCCATCGGTCTCGCTCCCAGAACCGTAGCAAAAGGCTACCAGATCCCAGTCCGTGACGTCTGGCGAACGGCAATCCCGAAGCGGCATGCGCCTATCGCCGCGGCTTCCGCCCCCCAAATTCAGACACCCATAGCCTGCAGCGGCGCATAAGGCAGGAACAGGTGGCCGTCTAGAATTCACACGAGGCCTCACGGCATATTGAGTGCCCAATCCGCACTTGGCCGCGTGCCGGCGTCGGGGCTATGTTTGAAAGACATAAGAGCGGCAGGGCGGTAAACGCCCGCCGGATAAGGGAAAAATGCCATGAAATACTCGACCGATTTTTCGTCGATCAAAGATCGCGTGTCCCCGGAGGAATGGCAGGCGCGGCTCGATCTCGCCGCCTGTTACCGGCTGATCGACGTCTATGGGATGACCGACCTCATCTATAACCACATCACCGCGCGCATCCCGGGCGAAGACGACGTCCTGTTGCTCAACCTCTACGGGCTTCTTTACAAGGAAATCACCGCATCAAGCCTCGTAAAGATCCACGTCGATGGCGAGATCGTCTGGAAACCGGACACCGACTACGACATCAACAAATCCGGCTACGTGATCCACGGCGCCATCCATAAAGCCCGCCAGGATGTCGCCTGCGTGTTGCATACGCACACCCGCGCAGGGATGGCGGTTGCCGCAATGAAATGCGGACTCCTGCCGCTGTCACAAACATCAATCCGCTTTGTCGGCCATATCGGGTATCATGACTATGAGGGCCCAGCACTCGAGCTCGACGAGCGCGAGCGGCTGGTGCGCGATCTCGGGCCGCACGAGGCCATGATCATGCGTAACCATGGCTTGCTCACATGTGGCGCGACGATCGAGCAGGCCTTCAACACCATGTATCAGCTAGAGTTGTCGTGTCGTTCGCAGGTCGATGCGATGGCGGCGCGGACCGAGCTGACCATGCCGGGTGAGAACGTATTGGCACACACCGCGAATTTGTATCAGCCGGGCACGCGGCGGCCTTACGGCGTTCTGGAATGGCCGGCCATGCTGCGCCGGCTCGACGCCGAGCAGAAAAACACCGGCTACCCGCCCTACTGGCATTAATCGAATTTCGACACTGGAGAAGCTCCATGCCGACACTGCTATCTCGATTGATCGTGGCCGCCGCGTTGTTATTGACGTTCGGGCGTGCGGCGTTTGCCGACGACTATCCGAACAAACCCGTGCGGCTGATCATTCCGTTTCCACCAGGCGGCAGCAACGACGTCGTCGGCCGCCTGGTCGCTCAACAGCTCAGCGCGAAATTAGGGCAACAAGTGTACGTCGATAATCGAAGCGGAGCGGGCGGCACGCTCGGCACCGAGGCTTGCGCGACGGCAACGCCGGACGGCTATACGCTGTGCATCATATCCATCGCGCACGCCGTCAACCCGGCGCTTTACACGCTCAAATACGATCCGATCAAATCATTCACGCCGATCACCATCTTCGCGACTGGGCCTAACGTCCTGGTGGTCAATCCGTCGGCGTCGGTCAAAACGGTGAAGGAGCTGCTCGCGCTCGCCAAAGAGAAGCCGGGTGAACTCAATTACGCTTCCGCGGGTGTCGGCAGCTTCCAGCATTTAGGCGCTGAATTGTTCAAGCTGCAGGCTCACGTAAATCTTGTGCACGTGCCGTACAAAGGCGGTGGGCCCGCGATGCAGGACGTGATCGCCGGACACGTGAAGATTATGTTCTCCTCGCTGGTGCAGACCACGCCTTTCATCAAATCGGGTCAACTCATTGCGTTAGGCACTGGTGGCGCCAAGCGCAGCCCCGTTTTGCCCGACGTTCCGACCATCGCGGAAGCCGGCGTGCCCGGCTATGTCGCAGACAACTGGTGGGGCCTCGCCGCGCCCGCCGGCCTGCCCGCGCCGATCGTGGACAAATTATACAACGCTGCCCAAGAGTCCTTGAAAGCACCCGAATTACAGGCCCAGTTCGAGCGCGAAGGCGCAGCGACCGTGCAAATGACTCCGGCCGAGTTCGGCGAATACATCAAAACCGAAATCGTCAAATGGGGCCGCGTGGTCAAAGAAGGGAACATTCACGCGCAATAGTTCCCGGTTGCACCTTTAGCGCGCATGGGCGTCCTGCTCGGTCGCGGCTCCGGTCGAGCAGCCGCGCTTGGCACGTAAGCTATTTTGAACTTTGACGTTTTTGGCGCCGCGCGATCGCGCGTGCAAACTTTACCTAAGCTTTACGGCCCGTCGATATGTTTCCACGGCACGCTGGGGGTGACCCACGGCACAGCCAGTGGAAGGCGGCGGGAAGAATCCCGCCCAAGACAAGAAATGTCGCAGGCCGCGTCCGTCATAGTCGAACTCGAAAACGTTCTGACCGCCGGCTCGAGCGATCGGCGTACTGAAATTCTCAGGCGCATGACCGACCTGTTTCTCGGCAGTGCCGAAGCCTTCAACAACGAGCAAGTCGGCCTATTTGACGATGTGCTCGCACACCTGGTCACGCAGGTTGAAACCAAGGCCCTTGCGGAACTCGGCACCAGACTGGCGCCCGTCGAAAACGCGCCTCATGGCATTATTTGCACCCTCGCGCGTCATGATGAAATTGCAGTCGCCGGACCTGTTCTGACGCAATCGCCGCAGCTGACCGACGGGGACCTCGTCGAGATTGCCGAGTCGAAAGGCCAAGGTCACCTTGGCGCGATCTCCGAACGAAAACGGCTGGCATCAGCCGTTACCGACATCCTTATTCAGCGCGGCGATACGACTGTCGTCCGGAAACTTTCACAAAATGAGGGCGCGGCCTTTTCCGACGGCGGCTACGTCTCCTTGGTGAAACGCGCGGAAACGGATGAGCGGCTCGCGGAAAATCTCGGTATGCGGTTGGATATGCCACCGCAATTGCTACAAGACCTGATATCGAAAGCCACCGAAACGGTCCGCGCGCGCCTCCTCTCGGTCATACCGCCGGAAAGTCAGGCGGCCATCCAGGGTGTGTTGGCGTCGGTTTCCGGACAAAGTGATGCGTGACGCTTCCGCGCCACGGGATTTTAGTCGCGCAACCGCATTGATCGATACATTGCAGGACAGCCGCCAACTCAATGAATTGGCAATTGCTGGCTTTGCCGAAGCGGGCCAATACGACGAGGTGGTCGCCGGGCTCGCTCGCATCTGTGGCGGGCCCACTGACCTGATCGATCGGCTGATGCAGAATGTCCGCTACGACGGCATTCTCGTTGCCTGCAAAGCCGCCGAACTGCGCTGGCCCACTTTCAACGCCATTCTGAAGATTCGGCCGTACGAGGTGCCCGCCACCGATATCACGCAGGCGCGGACCGATTTCATCAAGCTGTCGGTACCGACCGCCCAGCGCATGTTCCGTTTCTGGCTCGTTCGCGGCGTCGCGAAAGTCGGCTAACCCCCGTTTTCCCTGAGAAAAAACGCCATCCGCGCACTGATCTTGTCGCATGAATGTTATAATGTTACATTAGCCTTGATGGCTCAAATGGGCATGAAAGTCGCTACCGCGCTCGCGCTGATCCTGGCATTTGGCCAAACGGCTCCCGCGCGTGGCGCCGAAAGCCAGATCGCCGTGGTGGCGGCGGAGAATTTCTACGGCGACATCGCCCGCCAGATCGGCGGCGATCGGATTTCGGTCACCAGCATCATGACCAATCCGGACCAGGATCCGCATTTGTTCGAAACCACTCCCGGAATTGTGCGCCAGCTCGCAGGCGCACAGATCGTGATTCTCAATGGCGCCAATTACGACCCCTGGATGGAGAAACTGCTCGCCGCCGCGCCACGGCCGGGCCGTACCGTCATTGGTGCGGCACAACTCGTCGGCCGCAATCCGGGAGACAATCCGCATCTTTGGTACGATCCGGCGACAATGCCTGCCGTGGCGAATGCACTTGCCGCTGCGCTGACGAAAGCAGATAGCGCTCACGCTTTGGACTACGCGGCACGCCTTAAGACAACACTGTCCGGCCTCGCGCGTATCACGCAGCGGGTTGTCCAGCTCAAAGCAAAACATGGTGGCGCCGCTGTAACTGCGACCGAGCCGGTTTTCGGCCCAATGGCGGAAGCGCTTGGGCTCACCATGCGAAACCAACGCTTCCAACTTGCCATGATGAACGACACCGAGCCGAGCGCACGCGATGTCGCAGCGTTCGAGAACGACTTAAAAGAGCGAAAGGTAAAATTGCTGATCTACAACAGCCAGGTTTCCGAGAAGCTGACCGAGCGGCTGCGCGACATAGCCATCAGGGCCAAGGTCCCCATTGTCGGCGTCACCGAAACGATGCCGGCGAATGTCTCGTTCCAGGATTGGGTGCTCGGTGAACTGGATGCGGTCGACAAGGCGCTAAGCGGACCAAACTCTTGAGTATCGTTGCACTCGATCACGCCACGCTTCACATGGGCGGCCGCGCCGTACTGTCGGATGTCAGCTTCAACATCGAGATGGGCGAATTTATCGGCGTGCTTGGCCCCAATGGCGCCGGCAAAACCACGTTGATGCGGGCCATCCTCGGCCTGATTGCACCGGGCGGCGGCACCGTAAAAGTGTTCGGCCGCACGCCCGAGCGGGGCAATCCGGCGATCGGCTATCTGCCGCAGCTGCGCACCGTGTTGCCCGATTTGCGGGTACGGGGACGCGATTTCATCGCCAGCTCGCTCAATGGCGAGCGCTGGGGCTTACCTTCATTCAGCCGCAACGATCACAGCATGATCGAAGCGACCCTCGATTCTGTTGGTGCGCGCGACCTCGCAACCCGTCCCCTGTCAGACATGTCGGGCGGGGAACGGCAGCGCCTTTTGCTGGCGCAGGCGTTGATCGGGCAGCCGAAATTGCTGCTGCTGGATGAACCGCTGATCAGCCTCGACGCGCGTCACCAGGAAGTGGCGATTGACGTGGTTCGCAAGGTCTGCCGCGAACGAAAGATTACCGTGCTGTTTAGCGCGCACGAGCTCAACCAGTTGCTCGGTACACTCGATCGGGTGCTCTACCTCGGGAACGGCCAGGCTGTGCTCGGAAGCGTCGAAGAGGTGGTGACCGCACCGGTTTTGTCACGGCTTTACGGCACCGAGATCCAGGTCGTGCGCGCCGACGGGCATATCTTTGTGATGTCGCGCGGCCGCGACGTCGAGCGCACCGATCACTTGCACGACCATCACTCTCACGGCTCCGAACACGGCCACCACCATCATCACTGACATGTTCGCCTACGAATTCATGACAAACGCCTTCGCCGCCGCCGGCATCGTTGCGGTGGTGTCCGGCTTCGTCGGCTATTTCCTGGTGATGCGCGGGCAAACGTTTGCCGGGCACGCGCTGTCGCATATCGGCTTTGCCGGCGCGACCGGTGCCGGATTGATCGGGCTCGCCCCGCTTTGGGGCTTGCTGGCTTTCACCCTCGCCGCCGGCATCGTGATGGGCGCATTGAGCGAGCGCATCAGCAATCGCGACATCGCCATCGGCGTGGTTTTATCGCTGGCGCTGGGCTTCGGCTTGCTGTTCCTGCATTACTACACGTCGTTTGCGACACAGGCGACTGCGCTTCTGTTTGGAAATGTCCTGGCGGTCGATCATGCCATGATCGCAACTCTTGCAATGCTCGGCGCGATTACGCTCACCGCACTTGCGCTCATTATGCGGCCCTTGATCTTTGCCAGCCTGCAGCCGGAATTGGCAGAAGCCAAGGGCGTACCACTGCGCTTCGTGTCGACCGCCTTCCTCGCCATCGTCGCGCTGGCCGTATCGGAGTGCGCGCAAATCGTCGGCGTCCTGCTGGTATTCACGCTCATGGTCGGGCCGCCGGCGGCCGCACAGCGCGTGACCACGGGTCTCTGGAGCGGCTTGCTCTTATCGGCAGCACTTGCGCTTGCTGAAGCCTGGTTCGGTTTGACGATGGCTTTTTACACCGACTGGCCGGTGAGTTTTTGCATCGCGTTCCTGAGCGCCCTTGGGTATTTCATTTGCCTTGCGCTGACGACACGCACGCCGCACGTACACCACGCCTAAACGCAAGCGGCCCCGCCGAAGCGAGGCCGCTGCGAAACCGGCGAAAAGCTGCCGCTTTACATCTTGGCGCCTTTTTCCTTGAAAAACTTCACGGCGCCCGGATGCCACGGAATCGGCGAGTTGGCCGTCACCTGGTTTTCCACCGTGAAACTCGCCGCATCCTTGTGCACGGCGACCAGGTCAGCTTTTTTGTCGATGATCAACTTGACGATGTTGTAAGCGTCCTGGTCGGACATCTTGTCGTTGGTGACAAGGATGTTCCACACCGCAGACACCTCGTTGTCCTTAGCCTGACCCGGATAGGTGCCGGCTTTGATGACAGCGGTCGAGTAAAGATTGTCATACTTGGCGTTCATCTTGGCGACAACATCGGAGTGATCGATCAGCTTGATCTTCGTGCCCGGCGTGGCGGCAAGATCAGTCACGCCGGCAGTCGGCAGGCCGCCGACCCAGAAAAACGCATCGATCTTGCGGTCCTTGATCGCATTGACCAATTCGGCAACCGACAAGCGCTCGCGCTTCATGTCCTTGTCCTTGTCAAGCCCGGCCGCTTCGATCACACGAAATGCCATCACTTCCGTGGCGCTGCCGGGCGCGCCGGTCGACACGCGTCTGCCCTTGAGATCGGCGAGCGAGTTGACGCCGGTGCCTTCAATGGACACCACGTGCATGATGTTCGGATAGAGCACCATCAGCGTGCGCAGTGGCACCTTCGTGCCTTTGAATTTGTCGACGCCGTTGAATGCATCGAGCGCAGCATCGGCCATTGAGAACGCGAGCTCGCTTTGCCCCGAATTAATCAGCTTGAGGTTATCGACCGAGCCACCGGTGACCTGGGCGGTCGCCTGCATGTCCGGAAAAGTCTTCGAGATCAGGTTCGCGAGCGCGCCGCCGATCGGATAATAAACGCCGCCGGTGCCGCCGGTGCCGATCGCGATCGCCCGCTGCTGCGCATGGGCCAAGCCCAAGGCAAGAGCCGCCGCGACGATGCCGGCGAGTGCAGTTGTAAATCCTCGTTTCATTGTCTTCCTCCGTGATTTTTCTTTCTTCAGTTCGTGTGGTGACGCCGGCTAGACCGGCGCCGCCGCCGGGCGACGGCTCATCCATTGCCATATGAGCAGTGCCCCCCCGAGCGCCAAGCCGAATGGCGCAGGGTGCGGGATATCCAGCCCGGTGATGTTTTCCATCATGGCTTCCAACAGGCTGGGGAACACCAACAATAGCCCTGTCACCAGGAATAGTCCGCGCTCGACCGGGGTGGTGCGGCGAAACGCCCAGTTTTGCGCGGCCACCGAAAGTGCCCCAAGGCCAGCGCCGGTGACTGCGGTGATCCAGACGATATCCATAACCGACCCGTCTTTGGGAATTTTCAACAGCAAGCCGATGCCCAGGGGGTCCAGCACGAACACGAACGGCACCAGGAATGCGGGCAAGGTGTATTTCCAGGCCTGCATGGTGGTCTTGTAGGGATCGCCGCCGGTGATCGCCGCGGCAGCGAACGGCGACAGCGCGGTCGGCGGCGATACTTCCGAGAGCACTGCGTAATAGAAGATGAACATGTGCGCCGCGTAATCAGGCACACCAAGTTTGATCAGCGCGGGCGCCGCGATCACCGCGCAAATAATGTAAGACGCAGTCACCGGGACCGCGAGTCCGATGATCCAGACCACGAGCGATGTGTAGATAGCCGTCATCAGCAAGCTGCCGCCCGCAAAATCGATGACGATCGATGAAAATTTCAGACCAAGCCCGGTCAGTGTGACGATGCCGACGATGATGCCTGCTGCGGCACACGTCGTCGCGGCGCTGAGCACGCCAATCGAGCCGTCCGCGAACGCTGATGTCAGTTTTTTTGACGAGGGCACCGCCTTCTGGCCAGCGGATGTGAGGCCGAGGAATGCGAGGCCCGCCATCAAGATCAATGCCAGCATCGGGAAATAAGAATCGAAGATTTTGCCGACCGCCGTCGCCGAGACCCCAGGAATCAACAGGCCGGCAGCGACCACAACATAGGCGACAAGCAGCGGAAGCAGAATATTCCGCGGGCCCAAAGCGGTATCCGGCGCAAGCGCGCTCATCGCGAAGGCCAGCACGGTCGAGTAAAACACCGCCAGCATTGGCGAGTAGCCGATCACCATGAACACGACCACGGCCACCAACGAAATAAAGTGGAAGCCGTAGCGTTTGGTCATTTGCCAGATCGTCAATTCCTGCTTGAACACGACTTCCTGCGCGCCGAAACGCATCGCATCGAGTTCGACCATGAACAGGAGCGAGAGGTAGTAGAGGCAAGTCGGGATGGTCGCCATCCAGATGACGTCGAGATAACTGATCTTCAGGAACTCGGCGATCAGGAACGCTGCGGCACCGAGCACCGGCGGCGAGATGATGGCGCCGAGGCCGCCCGCGGCGAGCAAGCCACCAGCCGCATCTTTTTCGAACCCGGCCTTTTTCAACATCGGCCAAGCCACCGTGCCGATCATCACTGTCGTCGCAACGCCGGAACCAGAAGGCCCGCCCAGCAAAAACGACGACGCCACAACTGCGCGGCCCGCACTGGATGGCTTGCCGCCCATGACAGCCAGCGAAAAATCGATAAAGAATTTTCCGGCGCCGGAATGCTGCAGGATGGCGCCATAGATCGTAAACATGATGATCAATGTGGCCGACACGTCGACCGCGACACCGAAAATTCCTTCGAGCGTAATGAACAAATGCCCGACCAGGCGCGCGATATCAAAACCGCGGTGGGTCCAGGGCGGCGGCAAATGTGGGCCGAGCATCGCGTACGCGATGAACAAAATCGCGACCACCGGCATGATCGGTCCGGTGGTACGGCGTGCTGCCTCCAGTACGAGGACGATGAAGATGGTGCCGAAGATTACGTCCCAACGATCGGGCACTGCCGCACGATCAAGGAAATCGTCTCCGCCCCAGAGTGCGTAAATAATAATTCCGATACCGGCGAGCGCCGGAACCACATCGAACCACTGCACATGATTCCGGAACCGCGCGGCGAGCGGAAACAGCATGAAGCTGAGCGTGAGCACAAAGGCGACGTGGATGTAGCGCAGCTCTTGCGTGGGTACGATGTCGTAGGCGGCATAGAGGTGGAACACCGTCATCGCGACCGCAATGGCGGTCACGGCTATCCCGACCCAGCCCGCGAGCCGGTTGGCAGCGCCTTCTTCTTGTTGAACGTATTCTTCGGCTTTGCGGAGCTGTTCTTCGGAAATAACCTGCAATTCCGCGCCCGCTTTTACCTCTTCTACCATCTCCCCCTCACTCCCCCGGTGGCGGTGTAGCCCCGCCTTCCGGATGCGACGCTAGCATGAGCGATAGCGCGGAGAAAACCTGAGAAAATGTCGCCGCTACGCGTGTTATGGACGCCCGAGGAGAATTGCCAGACCCGCAGCCATGAATGGTAGCGGAAGCGACACGGCGGTGCGAAGCCAAACCACACGCGCGGGCATCAATGGCACTTCCCAGATCAGCAGCCGGTGGATCGCATACAGCGCCCATGCGGTCGAGTAAGCGATGACCTGTGGTGCGCCCGCGCCGCTTTTCAACGCTGCAGCACCGATCGAGAAGCCGACGACCGGACCGCCGGGCGTGAGCGCGCCGCCGATTGTGGCGATGACAATTCCTAAAAAGCCCGATTGCGGACCTAGCCACGGCGCGATCCATTCGTTCGGTAATGCCTCGGCGACAAAGCCGGAACCGACCACCCCGATTCCAATCCGCGGCAACAACAGGATGAATTCCATTGCGCCGGCGCGCGCACCGTTGTCGAGCAGCACGCGGCCTCGCATGGCTGCCAAAAATGCCAAGGCCGCGACGACCAACCACAATAGAATGTTGATGGCGAGCGTCACTTCGGGCTCTCGCGATATTCGAATCCGGCACGCACCGCTGCGCGCGCCAGAAGCCCGGCGACAATTGGTAATGGGGTTGCCGCGATAATGCGCCAGATCACAAAGTCCGGACCGAAGAACGGCAACTCCCATACCAGCGCGCGGGTGTAACCGATCAAAGTCCAACTCACGATAAACGCGACGACCGCGCCTGCATCGGCGCCCATCACCAGGAAGGCGCCAGCCACCGGGTAAATTGTGATAGGGCCGCCGGGCAGGAGAAAACCAAAAAACGCGGCGATCAGAAGCCCGGTAAAGCCCGATTCATGCCCGACCCAACGCGCTACCAATTCGCGCGGAAGCAACAGGGTGACAAAAGCGCCGATCAGACACCCGGCCAGTACCTTGGGCAGCATCTCCGCGAACAAAGTCACATCGCTCATCAGGATTGTGAGAAAATGCTCACGTCCGTCGCGCACATACACTGTGGCGGCAGCGGCAATAGCCATCGCTGCGATGGCTGCTGTCGACCAATCAAAGGCGCGTCGGCGTCGGCGGGGTGGGGCGGGCTCTGTCAAAGCGCGCGAACAGTATTCGACTGCGGATGAATTGTCTTCGGCGTCCCCGTTGACCCTGCATTGCGCCGCCGGTACTTTCGCAACGATGGGGATGGGGTCCCCCGAGAACCGCCCGTAAGGGGCTGATGACTCCTACCGCGCAACATGGCGGTAGGAATCTGTCCGCCGCAGGGCGGTTTTTGTTTGCCCTGAGACATGGGGATTGGATCGATGGGCTTTATCATTGTGTTTATCGGTGGCGGCGTCGGCGCTGCGCTCCGCCATGGCTTCAATCTTCTATTCGCCCGCTTACTGGGTACAGCGTTTCCCTACGCAACTTTGTTCGAAAATGTTTCCGGCTCAGTGGTGATGGGATTGCTGGTGGCATTTTTTGCGTTCAAAAGCGGCATCCCGCAACACTGGCAACTCTTTCTCACCACCGGCATTCTGGGCGGCTACACCACATTCTCTACCTTTTCGCTCGATGTAGCCCTGCTTTATGAACGCGGGGAGCTTGGGTTGGCGGCGCTTTACGTCCTGCTGTCGGTCGCACTGTCGGTCTTCGGACTGTTCGCCGGTCTCGCATTGGTGCGCAACTTCGCTTAGTCCATCGGCCTCATGCCGAGCTTGTCGAGTAGCGCCATGTCGCGGTCGCGCCCAGGATTGGGCGTGGTCAGCAATTTTGGTCCGTAGAAAATCGAGTTGGCGCCGGCCAGGAAGCAAAGCGCCTGCGTTTCCTCCGTCATATCCTCACGGCCGGCGGATAGCCGCACGACAAATTCCGGCATGCAGATGCGCGCGACCGCAATCGTACGCACAAATTCCAGCGGATCGAGCGCCTTGGTGCCCGCAAGCGGAGTACCTTCCACTTGCACCAGCATGTTGATGGGCACACTTTCCGGATGCACCGGCAATCCGGCAAGCGTTGCAATCATCCCGATGCGATCTTCGGGCCCCTCACCCATGCCGACGATGCCGCCACAGCAGACATGGATGCCCGCGTCGCGCACGTGCTCGAGCGTGTCGAGCCGGTCCTGATAGGTGCGCGTGGTGATGATCTCGCCGTAATATTCCGGCGAGGTATCAAGATTGTGGTTGTAGTAGTCGAGCCCGCTGTCTTTCAGCTGTCGCGCTTGATCGGACGTAAGCATCCCCAGCGTCACGCAGGTTTCCATGCCGAGCGCTTTCACGCCCTCCACCATCGCGCAAACTTTCTCGAGCTCGCGATCCTTTGGTGAGCGCCAAGCGGCGCCCATGCAGAACCGCGAGGCACCGCCGGCTTTGGCCGCCTGTGCTTCGGCGAGCACGGAGTCGAGGTCCATCAGCTTCTCCGCCTTCACTCCCGTTTCGTATTTTGCCGATTGCGGACAGTAGGCGCAGTCTTCCGCGCAGCCACCGGTTTTGATGGACAGCAAAGTCGAAATCTGCACCTCGGCGGGATCGAAATTCTCGCGGTGAACTTGTGCCGCGCGGAACATCAATTCCGGGAACGGCAGTGCGAACAACGCCCGCACTTCTTCGCGCGTCCAGTTGTGCCGAAGGATATTCAGGGGTGATGGCAATAACGCCTCGTGGGCAAGCGACATTCGGAAGTCTCGACGATTGCGCGATTAACGCGCGGCGACGTGCATCCTACACCGCCGCCTCATACGGTCCAAAGGCCGATTTGGCAACGATTTCATCGCATTGAGCGGAATTTGCAGAGGTGCTAACCTTTTTGCAGGAAACATGATCCGGGGAAACGCTATGCGGCGACTGACGATCGGAGTCGTGTTGTTGGCAATGCTGACAGGACCGCTTTACGCACAAGGCCGGGGCGGGCCACGCCAGGACACTCCTGAAGATATTCAAAAGAAAAAAGAGGCCGAGGCACTGGACAAGCAGTACACCTCCACCCTCAAACGTATGAACAAGGATGATGCGACGCCGGTTCGCAATGATCCTTGGGCGAATATGCGCGCGCCAGCCGATAACAAGCGCTAGGCGCCAGAAGCATGAACCGTGACCGCATGATCAGGTTTGCGGCCGTGCTGGTCGGCGCCGGCGTATTGTTCGGCCTGGAGCAGGAACTCGGCGCCAAATTGTACGTGGCGATCCCCGCCGGCATTCTCGCCTATATCGCGACGCTCGTGGCGCTCGGACTCACACTCGGCAGCAGGCGCCAGGCAAAATAGCCGTCACCACCAATGCCGGCGCCAGCCCCAGTATGGCCGGTAGTATGGGCCGCCGTAATAGACCACCGGAGGCGGCCGATCATAATAGACCGGTCCATCGACAACTTCAGGACCTTCGGCCATTTCCTGTCCCCGCGGCCCTTGCGGCCCTTGCCGATAAGCAGGCCCAGCGGCAGCGGCGCGCTGCTGCGGTACACGGCCGCTCATATCGAGCGCGGTTTGAATGGCGAATCCTTTCTTGTCCTGCCAGGTGATCTCGCACCAGCCCTCGTCGCACCCGCCGGTATCGACCAAACTTCCTCCAGGAATCTTCGCGACGATCTCGCTGCCGGTACCGGGCGCGGCGCGCAGGTTGACTGTCGAAGCAACGTAGGCCGGCTTGGCCAGCGCGGGCGCAGCAACGCAAGCGATGGCAAGTCCCAAAATTCGCGGCACGACTCTCATGGCTTACCCTCCGTCCACTTAAAACCTACTTTAAAGGGCACGGAACTTTCCGCCGCGAAAACGGCGGGAAAGGGGCAAATGCGAAGAAAAGGCAGAGCGATGGCTGTTCAGGATTGAGCGTTCACCGAGCCTGCGGCCCGCGCGGACCTTGTGACATGCACAACGTCATAAACGAGACCGAGTTTCTCCAACGCCAGGATAATCAAACCATTGAGGTCAAATTCGTACCAAGCATGTGAGATGTAGGCATCGCGCGGAAACCGGTGATGGTTGTTGTGCAGTCCTTCGCCAAACGTAATGAGAGTCATCAATAGCTGATTTGTGGACTCGTCTTTCGTGTCTTCGAACCGGCGGTAGCCGATGCGATGGCAAACCGAATTTACGGTTGCGGTCGCCATGACGACCAAATAGGCCCGAAGGAAGCCCGCGAATAAAACCGTGCCCCACATTCCGTGAGCGCCACCAAATGCATAGCCCCACGCGGCCGGAATACCGACCATGGAGAGAAAGTACCAGAACCATCGCGTCCGGGTGAACATCATCACCATCGGATCGGCGAGCATGTCTTTGGCGTAGACGTTATTGTCCGTCATGGTGTCGTCGAACAGCCAGCCGTTGTTCGCGTATAGCCAGCTTTTCAGCTTTGACGTAAACGCGTGACCTTTGCCGTCGACATAAGGGCTGTGCGGATCGCCAACGTCGATCCGTATAAAGATGATGGCGGCGATGATTACTGACCCATTTCAGAAGCGACCCCTGACATGCCATCTGACCGATGGCACAGAGGAAAAATTTGACGGCCGCATTACACTTGAAACTCCGGTGCACAAGCATCCGGTGCACCGTGAGGCCAATACCGATAGTCGTGAGGGCATACATGAGCGCAAACAGAATCCACTCGACGCGCCCCACACCTTGAGTGAAGGCCCAGACAAGGCCGGCAATAGATCCGGTGACAAAAACTCCAAAAAGTATGCAGCTCTCAAGCTGCTTGGCGCGGACGAGTGGACCACCGACGATAATGCCATCCGGCAGATCGGGATGCGCTTCACGAACAGCTGCCGCGATTTCGTGATACTCGGCGACGGACATGCTCAAGCACTCCGCGGGCACTGATTACAATATTAATACAATTTTAATAATCTGACGCCGGATTTGCAACCTCAGATAGACGACTGACTATCAGACCACGACCGCCCCACTCCGCCAATTAAACCGTGTTGGACGAGCCTTTGGCCGACCAATTGATCGTCTTGTAGTCAAAGCCCGCTTCAATCGTCGGTTTGATGATCGCGAAATAGGGAGAAAGGTCGAAATCGCGCGGACAATAAAGAGAGCTGTCGCGGATATGATAAATCTCTTTGCGGGCCTGCACGCTTTCGACGCGCTCGATCGCCGGCAATATCGGATAGCCGATAGCATCAAAAGCCTGCGCGATGAGCGCGGAGCAAATGAGCTTGGTCGGATCGCCTGAACCGAGCGCTATCATGCGCCGCCGCCAGCGTTGCGGGACCGGCAGCGGCACCAGATAGCGGCCGAGATCGAGAAGATTTTTGAGATCATATTGCAGCCCGATACGTTCGATCGCGTAATCGCAGACTGCCCGACGATCTTCCAACGACAGGCCAACTGGCCGGCAGATGCGAGTATGGAAGGGGAAATACGTCGACAGTGGAACAGAAATGGTGCCGGCTTGCAGGTTAGATTCAACAAGCTCGCATGGCTCACCACTCGATGTCTTCTGACCGTCGATCGGCCCGACATAAAGCGCAGCATGCGACCATGTTGACTGCGTCAGATATTTGATCACGCCGGCAATATGCGTGCGGCCCTCAATCAGCAAGATGTCACCGGGTTTGATCGTGGCCAGAAGCGCCCCCGGATCGGCCGGCGTCAGCGGCTCATAGCCCTTGGCAGGCCTTTGCAGATATGCGGCGATCAGGCGCCCGGCACGATCGAGCATCCAAGTCATTGCAAACGTCCGGCGAATCGATCCACGCGCCAAGTCGAACAATATTTTTCAGCGCGGGCAACAGCGCCGAACGGCGGCATCACCGTTTGCGCCGGGGATGATCATGCCCTCGTATCGAAAGGGCGAAAGGCTTGATAGGAATATCATCAAAAAGTAGTGAGCGGATTTGACGAGTTTAGACCGCGAACAACCCCCACCATGCGTCAAAAGACACCTGTGCGATCAAATGATTGGAACCTTGCGGCCCGCTTCGCATTATCGAAGGCCTCGCCAAGGAGCGTGGATTCAATGGTCAGAAGCATAACGACAAGAGCACGACATGCCATTTCGGACGCTGCGCAACGTGGCGCCCAGGGTGTTAAATCGGTAGCAGGGGACGCTTTCGGTGCTGCAGCAAAAGCCGCTGCGGAAGTTGTATTTGAATCCACCGCCAATGCGCTTGGTACCGGGCGGACTAAGATTAAGCAATCGTCGCCAGCGATGAAGCGAGCGATAGGTAAAGCGGCAAAGCAGACCATAAGCGGGCCTCGCCGAAAAAAGACCGTCACAAAGAGAAGAAAGCCGGCATCGCGCAAACAAAAAACGCGAGGCGGTCGTCGGTCTGCTTCCGCAAGGCAGCGATAATCTCGCTGTAGTCGGAGATCTGACCGGTTATCTCACCGGGTCTATCGTCAGTTTAAGCGGCATAAGCCACATTCCTCCGGCAACCCGCTCCGTCGGAACTAGAACTCAAAGCTGCCGTTAATTCGGCAACAGGCACGTCCCGAAAGGAACGGAATGGGTTCGACATTGGACATAAGCAAGCGCAAAGGGCCCGGTCGCGCGAGCGACAAAAGCATTGTCGATCTTGCAGGCGACGTCCTGAGGGACATTGTAATTCTGCTGCATGCCGAATTGCAGCTATTGCGCGCCGAGATTTCCGAAAAGCTCCGATTGACTGCGCTATCGGCCGCGCTAATCGGCGCGGGTGCCCTTCTCCTCGCGGCAACAATCTTGTTGTTGCTACAGGCTGCCATCGCCGCGACTTGTTGCCTGCGGAATTGCGTGGCCGCTTGCGATTCTCATCGTCGCCGCGGCGGCACTGTTGCTCGGGGCTGGCCTCATTTGGTTCGGCGTCAATAACTTTCGCTTGAACCGTCTCGCTCCTTCAAAAACGCTGAACCAACTGGAAAAAGACATCACCGTCGTAAAACATGAGGTAAACGAATGACATCGTCGGCACAGCTAGAACGCAAAGCAGAACAGGCGCGAGAACGTCTCGCCGATCGTATAGCCGATCTGCGCTACCACGCCTCTCCTGCGACAGTCGTCAGCGAATTGTTTGGCATCAATCCCCGAGCATTGGGAGATGACGTCCTGCCGCTGTTGGCAAAGGAAGTGCGTAACAATCCCGTGGCCGCTCTCCTCGTGGCCGCAGGCGTGGGTTGGTACATATTTTCGGAAGCGCGAGATCCGCTCGCAAAACTGGGTTTGGGCCATCCCAAGCGCCGGCAGACCAAACGTGGGCGAACAAGAAAACGCAGCGTGAAGAACGGCAAACCGGTCGCAGAGCGCTCGAAGAAATAAACGTCTATGGCCGGATGAAGTCCGGCCATCCCGCTTCATGCCTTGGCGAGAGACTTACTCTGCCGCTTCCATTTGCGGCTTTGCCGGCTCTACTTTCGCGGCGCAGAATTTGAATTCCGGAATCTTGCCGAACGGATCGAGCGCGGGATTGGTCAAAATATTGGCCGCCGCTTCGACGAAGGCGAACGGTATAAAGATTACGCCATCGGGAATCCCGTCGTCCTGACGTGAGGCTAACTCGACGGTGCCCCTACGCGTCGTGACGCGCAGCATGTCGCCGGGCTTCAAGCCCAGTTTCACCAGTGTACCGCGCGACACCGAAGCGCTGGCGGACGGCTCCAGGGAATCGAGCACAGAGGCGCGACGCGTCATGGCACCCGTGTGCCAATGCTCGAGCTGGCGGCCGGTGGTGAGAATAAACGGGAAATCCGCATCAGGCGTTTCGTTCGGCGGCGTGAGCTTGGCCGCGACCAGCTTCGCCATGCTGTTTGGCCGCGGGAAGCCTTTGTCGAAAACCACGTCGCGCCCCGGCACGTCGGGGCCATCGACCGGATAAGTGACGTGATCCTCGCGCTCGACGCGATCCCAGGTGATGTTGTCGAGTGCCGGCATAAGCCGCGCCATCTCCTCAAAGACTTCGCTGACGTGCTTGTAGTTCCACTTCTCGCCCATACGCTGGGCGAGGTCCTGAATGATCCACAGATCCTGGCGCGCGTCGCCCGGCAGCGGCAACGCCGTACGGCCCATCTGCACCTGGCGATTGGTGTTGGTGACTGTGCCGTCCTTTTCCGGCCAGGCCGAGGCCGGCAGGATGACGTCGGCGTAGGACGCGGTCTCAGTCAAGAAGATGTCCTGTACCACCAGGCATTCGAGATGCGCGAGGGCGCCCCGCGCGTGGTTCAGATCGGGATCCGACATCGCCGGATTCTCGCCCATGATGTACATGCCCTTGATCTCGTCGGCATGTACCGCATCCATAATCTCGACCACCGTCTTGCCCCGCTTGGGATCGAGCTTCTTGCCCCAGGCCTTTTCGTATTTCGCGATCATCTCCGGGCTTCTCCACCGACTTATAATCGGGGAAGAACATCGGAATGAGACCGGCGTCGGAGGCGCCCTGCACGTTATTCTGTCCGCGCAGTGGATGCAGACCAGTGCCGGGACGGCCGACCTGGCCGCAGATCAGCGACAGCGCAATCAGACAGCGTGCGTTGTCGGTGCCATGGGTGTGTTGCGATACGCCCATACCCCAGAAAATGATGGCGTTCTCCGCGCGCGCAAAGCTGCGTGCCACTTCGCGCAGCGTGTCGGCCGGGATTCCACAGATCGGCTCCATCTCCTCGGGGGTGAAATCTTTCACATGCTCAGCGAGCTGATCAAAACCTTCGACATACGTCTGTACATATTGCTGATCGTAGAGTTTCTCACCAATGATGACGTTGAGCATGCCGTTGAGCATGGCGACGTCGGTGCCATTCTTGAACTGCATCATTTTCCAAGCGTGGCGCTTGAGCGCCTGCCCTCGCGGGTCCATCACCACTAGCTTGGCGCCGCGCTTGGCGGCCTGCTTGAAGAATGTCGCAGCGACCGGATGATTCTCGGTCGGATTTGCGCCGATCACGATGATGAAGTCGGAGTTCTTGCATTCGTTGAACGTGGCGGTCACGGCCGCGGAGCCAACGCCTTCCAAAAGCGCCGCCACCGACGAGGCATGGCACAGCCGCGTGCAGTGGTCGACATTGTTGGAGCCGAAGCCGGTGCGTACTAAGCTTCTGAAACAGGTAGGCCTCTTCGTTCGAGCCCTTGGCCGAGCCGAAGCCAGCAAGCGCACGCGGGCCATCGCGGTCACGAATCTTCTTGAGGCCGGACGCAGCACGTTCCATCGCCTCTTCCCAGGTCGCCTCACGGAAATGCGTCCACGGATTCGATGGGTCGACCAGGTCGTCGGCGGCTTTTTTGACGCCGTCCTTGCGCACCATCGGCTTGGTCAAGCGCTGCGGGTTGCTGACGTAGTCAAAACCGAAACGGCCCTTCACGCACAGGCGATTCTGGTTGGCCGGGCCGTCGCGGCCCGTCACGTACAAAAGCTTGTCATTTTTGATGTGGTACGTGAGCTGGCACCCGACGCCGCAGTAGGGGCACACGCTATGCACTTCGCGATCGGCGTATTCCGTACGTGCGTTTTTGTCATTAACCAGCGTCGCTGGCATCAATGCGCCGGTCGGGCACGCTTGCACGCACTCGCCACAAGCGACACACGTGGACTCGCCCATCGGATCGTCAAAATCGAAAACGATTTTCTCGTGATGGCCGCGGCCGGCCATGCCGATAACGTCGTTGACCTGCACTTCGCGGCAGGCACGGACGCAAAGATTGCACTGGATGCAGGCATCGAGATTAACGGCCATAGCCGGATGGCTGCGATCGGGCGCCGGCGTGCCGTGAGTGGGGAACCGGCTGGTACCGATACCCATGCGATCAGCCCAGGCCCAAAATTTCGATTGCGGGTCGTGCGCGGCGGTCTTGCGGTCCGGCTGGTCGGAAATGAGAAGCTCGAACACCATCTGCCGCGCGGTTTTGGCGCGGTCCGACGCCGCCTTCACCTTCATGCCTTCACTCGGCTTGCGAATGCAGCTCGCGGCCAGAACGCGCTCACCTTCGATCTCGACCATGCAGGCGCGGCAATTGCCGTCGGCGCGATAGCCGGGCTCGGGGGAATAGCAAAGATGCGGGATGTCGGTGCCAAGGCGCTTTGCAACCTGCCATATGGTCTCGCCGTCGAGCGCCACGACTTCTTTGCCGTCGAGGATGAATTTCACCGATGCGGCTTTGCCGTTACCTGCGGTCATTGTATTTGCCTTTTCGTCACCAGCTTCCCAGCGGCTTCGACAGTTCTTCCGGAAAATATTTTATCACACACAGCAGCGGATTCGGCGCGGCTTGTCCGAGGCCACAGATGGAGGCATCTCGCATGGCGGCCGACAGTTCTTCCAGCAGCTTCACATCCCAAGGGCCTTTGGCCATGAGCTTGGCCGCCTTCTCGGTCCCGGCGCGGCAAGGCGTGCATTGGCCGCACGACTCGTCCTCGAAAAACTTCATCAAATTCAAAGCGGCAGCTTTGATGTCGTCCTTGTCGGAAAGAATCACAACTGCGTGCGACCCTACGAAGCAGCCGTATTTTTCGAGCGTCCCGAAATCAAGCGGAATATCGGCCATCGAGGCCGGCAGGATGCCCCCCGACGCTCCGCCGGGCAGATAGCCCTTAAAAACGTGGCCATTCTCCATGCCGCCGCAGAATTCATCGATCAATTCACGTATCGTGACGCCCGCGGGCGCAACCTTGACGCCCGGATCTTTCACGCGGCCTGAAACCGAAAAACTGCGAAACCCTTTGCGCTCGTGACGACCCTGGGAGGTCATCCATTCGGCGCCCTTCTCGATGATGTCTCGAATCCAGAACATCGTCTCAACGTTCTGTTCGAGTGTCGGCCTGCCGAACAATCCGACTTGAGCGACATAAGGCGGACGATGGCGCGGTAATCCGCGCTTGCCCTCGATCGACTCGATCATCGCCAACTCTTCGCCGCAGATATAAGCGCCGGCGCCACGCCGTAGATGTAACTTCGTGTGCGGTGAGAGCCCGGCCTCTTCGACTTTCTCTATTTCGTCGAGCAGCATGAGCCGCAGCTCGGGATATTCGTCGCGGATGTATACATATGTATCGTGCGCCTCGACGACCCACGCAGCAATCAATACGCCTTCGATGAAACGATGCGGATCGAGTTCGAGATAGTAACGGTCTTTGAAGGTCCCGGGTTCGCCCTCGTCGGCATTTACAGTGAACATTCGCGGCGCAGGCTCTGCGCGCACCAGCGCCCATTTGCGGCCGGTCGGAAATCCCGCGCCACCGAGACCGCGCAGCCCGGCATCGCTCACGATCTTTATTAGCTCGTCGCGTGTGCGTTTTCCGATGATGCAATCATTCAGCAGCGCATACCCGCGAGCTTTTCGATAAGCGGAAAAATCGGTCGCGGGATTCCACGCGTGCGCGTGCGGCTTTGCCTTCACCGCTGTCGCTACATTTTCGAGTGTCGCATTGAATGTCTGGACGTGGCCGACGGCACAGACCGGCGCGCGGTCGCAGGCGCCCATACATGGCGCGTGAACAACGCGAACGTCGCGACCGAGTTTGCCGGGCAGATCTTTCAACAGCTTTTCAGCACCGGCCATCGCGCACGACAGAGAGTCACATACGCGTACGGTGACCGGCGGTGGCGGCAATTCGCCTTCCTTCACGACGTCGAAGTGCGCGTAAAAAGTTGCGACCTCGTAGACCTCTGTGAGTGCCATCTTCATTTCGGCGGCCAGCGCGGCGAGATGTGCAGCGGAAAGGTAGCCGTACTGATCTTGAATGAGATGCAGATGTTCGATCAGCAAATCGCGCCGACGCGGCCGGTCGGTGAGCAGCGCGCGGACGTCCAGCAGCGCCTGCGGGTCTACCTGACGACCTTTGGGAGTGCGCAGCGGACGACGTCTACCCTCCCGCCCCGTTGGCGTTTTTGCTGGGAGTAGCTGCTCTTTGGCGCTCATGAGACTTCCTCAAATCCCAGAAAAACGCTTCTAGGCCGTGACCGACAAGCCCGGACCCCAAATCGGATGATAGAAATTTTCTATTAATACAGTCGCCATGCTTGTTTTTTCTGATTATATGATGCCTTAATTCGATATCTCACTCGACGCGCGCATTGCCGCACGAACTTCCTAATCGACGATATCGAGGCTGAAATTGCTAGATAAACTGGAATTTCTCCTCGCTTTAGCCCGTGAAAAGCATTTCGGACGGGCGGCCGAGGCGAGTGGTGTTACCCAACCGACCTTGTCAGCCGGCGTAAAGCAGCTGGAGGAGTCGTTCGGTGTGCTCCTCGTCATCCGTGGTTCCCGGTTCCAAGGATTTACCGCAGAGGGGGAACGGGTGCTCGAGTGGGCTCGGCGTATCGTCGGCGACACCCGCGCGATGCGCCAGGAGGTGCATGCCCTCAAGCATGGATTGGCTGGAAGGCTTCGATTAGCAGCTATTCCAACCGCACTCGCCATGGTGGAAACGCTGACGACGCCTTTCCGCGCCCGCCATCCGGACGTGCAATTTACGGTCCTATCGCGCACCTCAATTGAGATTCTTGGGCATCTGGAAAACCTCGAGATCGACGCGGGACTGACTTATCTCGACAACGAACCGCTCGGCCGCGTCACCGCCGTGCCTCTCTACCGCGAGCACTATCGTCTGCTGGTCGCCGCCGACGCTCCTCTTGGCGACCGCCAGTCCGTGACATGGGCCGATGTTGCGCAAGTCCCGTTATGCCTGCTCACTCCCGACATGCAGAATCGGCGTATTATAGAAAGGCTGCTCCGTGATACCGGAATCGATCCGCACATTACGCTCGAGTCCGATTCCATGATTCTATTGTATTCGCACGTGCGCACGGGGCGATGGGCGAGCGTGATGCCGGCAAAGCTGGCCGCGTCGCTCGGCCTTACGGACGTTCTGCGTTCAATCCCAATCGTGGGCCCCGAAGCAAGCCACACTATCGGCCTGGTCGCGCCGGCACGTGAGCCAATGACAACGTTGACCGCCGCTTTGGTCGCGGAAGCACGCCGCGTAGCGCCGTTGCTCTCGGACTGACGTCGTGGACGCGGACTAGCCGAAGCTCAAAAGCTGTAAGGCATAGGTCGCAAGAAGGCTCTTTCGATGATGATCGCTGGTTCAACACCGACGTTTGCATGGGCAAGTCGTGACCGGTGCCAACACGGCTGATCAAGGATCGTCTGATCCAGCGCAATGATCTGAACGAAGCGCGTACATGACGCGTTCGCTTGAATTGGACGAAATTGACGACGACGAAAGACGCATGCACGAACAGTGGCGCGCCAAGCGTCGGCGACGTTGTCGAAGCCGGGCGACGTCAAGGAAAGCTGCGTCTATTTAGGACGCCCTATTCCGGAAATCGCGCGCGCAAGCAAGTTCAATGCCGCAATGCGCTGGACGCCGATCGAGTTAACCTAATTCAGACGCGAATTAGGCCGGGGCAAGTGACGGGGACGGCACAACAAGAATGTCGTCGACAGGTTCGTTTTCTTCAGCGATTACCTTCACCTGCCGACCACGCGACTTTTTGCCTTTGGCGTTTGTCTGCGCTTGTAGCCTCATGCGGCGCTCGTAGAAACTGACGATATTTCGCGCCGTCTGCTGGCTGAGCTTTTTGTACCGTTCGAACGCCGTAGTAACGTCGTCCGGCTTCAGACTGCGGTTGGCGGCGTACATCACAAGCAGCTCTCGAGCCGTCGTCCAGGAACAGCCTGCAGCCTTGGCGAGAAGCAAAAGCATGTCCTCGCCTTCGTCGAGCAACGCCCGCTCGACGAGGTCAATTGGGAAAAGCCCCAAGCGCGCTAAGGCAACAGCCGTCTTTTCGAATTCTTGCGCGTGTGCCGCCCCGTGAACGCTGGCTTCCGTAATTGGACGCACATTAAAACGCCGTTTAGCCTCACGGACAGCCGCGGCATGCAATCTTGACGATTTGCGGACTTCGCGCTGCATTGTGGTCGCAACGTCATCTATCGTGTCGCGGATCGCGGCAGTGGCCTGCGGGTTGGCCGCTTCAAGCTTAGCGCGAACAGTGGACGATGCCGCCTCCAGCAATTTGAGGAAATATTGACGCGGAAGATCGCTACGTTCGCCAAGGGCTAAAGTGAGCCTTCGGTCGTAGCGCGCGCGCGTCGTCAAGTTGCCGTAGCCTGCGAGCGAAAAACGCGCGCCCTTGTTTTTTACCACCCTATGCACGACCCGTTGATCACCACGCTCGACGAGGACGTCAGTAACGTCCTCGCTCAACTTCAAACGTTGCGCGATCGCGAACAAATGCTTCTGGCTTTTTGTCGAGGCATTTTCGATAAGGTCGGCATCGGAAAGTTGCTGCGAATGGACCAGCACCGGCTCCGCAACTTCGATCGCATCGTCGAAAGCAAGCGAACGAATAAGCTTGGGCGGAGCGCTTTCCATGCCCACGAGGTGAAGCGCGAGTTTTGCACGCGCCTTGACTTCAATATCGGCGGAAAGCTGCTGAAGCACGTCATCGAACAGCGCGATCTGCTCGTGCGAATAGCTGCGCGATCCGGCAGCGAAGAGGTCTGCAATTCGCTGAAGAATTCTCAAGCGCTGTTTGGAGCTGCCGCTGGCGACCGAGCTGATCACCTCATCGAGCAGCGAGCGACTTTCTGCAAACGAATTTGATTCTTGGGGCATGGCTGTTGCTGACATGGGTAACAGCCTACCCGGAAGTTCCGAAAAGTCGCTGTAGGACGCAGCGCAAAAAAACGAAAAATTTTATGAAAATTGCGCATAATTACGGGGCGATTGAAGGTGTGCCTGCAAGCAAAAGGGCCCGTTTTTGACGAGCCCTTTGCATTTCGAAGGGAATGGCAGTTTTAAAACAGCCCGACAATCTGCCCCTGCGCGTTGACGTCGATCGAATCGGCCGCCGGCAGCTTGGGCAGCCCGGGCATGGTCATGATCTCACCGCAGATCGCCACCACAAACTCGGCACCGGCTGAGAGCCGGACTTCGCGCACGTTGATAGTGTGATCGGCCGGCGCACCCTTGGCGTCCGGATTGGTAGAGAAAGAATACTGGGTCTTGGCGACGCAGATCGGCAGCTTGCCATAACCCATCTCTTCCCAGGTCTTGAGCTGATCCTTCACCGCCTTGTCAGCAGTTACGTTCTTGGCTCGGTAGATTTCACGCGCAATCGTCTCAACCTTGTCGAACAACGGCATTTCATCGGAATACAGGAATTTGAGCTTGCCCTTGCTCTCGTCAGTCACCTTGACCACAGCCTTGGCAACGTCGGCAGCACCTGCCCCACCCATCGCCCAGTGATCCGCCATCAGCGCCTCGACGCCGAGTGCCTTGCACTTCTCCTTAACCAACGCAATTTCTGCATCGGTGTCGGCGGAGAAGCGGTTAATCGAAACCACCGCCGGCAAGCCGAATTTTTTCACGTTTTCGACGTGGCGCTGAAGGTTGGTCATGCCAGCCTCAAGCGCCTTCAGATTTTCGGACTTAAGGTCCTCCTTCTTGACGCCGCCATGCATCTTCAGCGCGCGGATCGTCGCGACGAGAACCACGCAATCGGGCGTCAGGCCGGCCTTGCGGCACTTGATATCGATAAATTTCTCGCCACCAAGATCGGCGCCGAACCCCGCTTCCGTTACAACGTAATCGGCAAGCTTGAGCGCGGTCGTGGTCGCGAGCACCGAGTTGCAGCCATGAGCAATATTGGCAAAGGGACCACCGTGAATGAATGCCGGCGTG
This sequence comes from uncultured Alphaproteobacteria bacterium, assembly GCA_963743405.1. Lineage (GTDB taxonomy): Bacteria > Pseudomonadota > Alphaproteobacteria > Rhizobiales > Xanthobacteraceae > Pseudolabrys. The sequence continues at coordinate 515,116 of CAVUPX010000002.1, forward strand.
CCTTCCAGTGTTTGCACGAGATTAGGCGCAATCGCTTCCTTAAGCAGCGCAGCCATCGCGCCGTGCGCCTTCAGATCTTTCGCGCGCACCGGCTTACGGTCGCGCGTATACGCGACGATGATGTTGCCGAGGCGTTCTTTGAGGTCGTCAAGGTTTTTGGCAAGACAGAAGATCGCCATCACTTCGGAAGCGACGGTGATGTCAAAGCCGGCCTCGCGCGGATAGCCGTTGGCAACGCCACCAAGCGAACAGACGATCTCACGCAGCGCGCGGTCGTTCATATCCATGACGCGACGCCAGACAACGCGGCGTGAATCGATGCCAAGGGCATTGCCCCAATAGATATGATTGTCGATCAGTGCCGAAAGAAGATTGTGCGCCGAGGTGATGGCGTGGAAATCGCCGGTAAAATGGAGGTTGATGTCTTCCATTGGCACGACTTGCGCATAGCCGCCGCCGGCGGCGCCGCCCTTCATACCGAACGACGGGCCCAGCGAAGGCTCGCGCAGGCAGAGCATCGCCTTCTTGCCAATGTGATTGAGTGCGTCGGTCAGTCCCACAGTCGTGGTGGTTTTGCCCTCACCCGCCGGCGTCGGAGTAATTGCGGTCACCAGGATTAGCTTGCCATTCTTCTTGCTTTGCAGCGACTTGATGTAATCCATCGACACCTTGGCCTTATAGTGCCCGTAGGGGTCGAGATTTTCCGGACCAATGCCGAGCTTTTCCTTGGCGATGTCGAGGATCGGCCGCTTTTTAGCGGCCTGCGAAATTTCGATGTCGGACTTCGGACTTTGATGTTGCGACGCGGGCATTGGAGTCTTTCCGTTATTTGAAAATGAGGATCAACCGAGCCGCGCCCCGGCGGCGAGCTTGGCGGTGGAGATGAATTCAGAGGCGTCGATTTTCTTGCCTCCGTCGGGCTGAACGCGAGTGATCTTGAAGCGGCCGTCGGCGCAAACGACTGTGAAGCCGTCGCCGTCAACGGCGACCACCTCGCCGAGCTTCCCAGCGATGCCTTTTGGATCCTTGGCGGGCAGCGGCTTGGCGTCGAAAATCTTCAGCGTTTTGCCGTCAAGCGTTGTCCATGCGCCTGGCGCTGGATTGCAACCGCGGATTAAGCGATCAATCTGCTCCCATGGCTTGCCCCAGTCGATCTTGGCATTGCCAGGACCGCAGCGACCTTCGTATGTCGCCTTCGATTCGTCCTGCTTGATACGTGGCGCCTTGCCGGCCTTCACCAGATCGACGCCCTCAAGCATGGCGTCGACGCCCATCGGAAACAGGCGATCGAAATAAACCGTGCCGAGCGTATCAGCGTTGGAGATCGGTGTTTTCTTCTGAATAAGAACGTCGCCGGTATCGAGCCCATTGTCCGGCCAGAAGATCGAAAGCCCAGTCTCCTTCTCGCCTTTAATGATCGGCCAATTGATCGCGCTGGCGCCGCGATAGAGCCGGCAGCAGAGAGGGATGATACTGGATCGAGCCGTGCGTCGGCGCGTTGAGGAATTCTTCAGGCACGAACAGCGTCACGAAGGCCATGACTTGCAGGTCGGGCTTGAGCGCTTTGAACTCGGCCAGCACTTCTGGCTTTTTGTAGGAGTCGGGCTGAAACACTTTCAGCCCCGCGGCGACGAGCAGCTTCCTTGAGCGGATCGGCCTTTGCGCCTTCTTTTTCCGGCGCCACATAGACGGCAACCACATTCTCGCCGCGCTTGAGCAGCGCTTCCAGCACAGCCTTGCCGAAGGCTTGTTGGCCATGAACCACGATACGCATTGCAACTCCTCCCCGTCTTTTTCTTAACCTCTCTGCACGCGCAGCGAGGGAATTAGGCCGCCTTTTCTTCCTTCTTCGGCGCGCTGAGGGCGCCGGAGTTTTTGATCTCGGCAATCTCGTTAGCCTTGAAGCCGAGCACGTCTTCCAAAATTTCGTCGGTGTGCTCGCCAAGCAGCGGCGATCGCGTCACCTCGGAAATCGAGTCGGACATTTTGATCGGATTGCCGACGGTCAGATATTTTCCGCGGGTCGGATGATCGACCTCGACCACCGTGCCGGTCTTGCGCAACGACGGCTCCTCGGCGATTTCCTTCATCGACAAAATCGGCCCGACCGGAATATCGACCGCGTTGCATTTCTCCATGACCTCGAACTTGGTCATGGTCATAGTCCACTGCTCGATGCGTGCGAAAATGGCCTTGAGTTTCGGCAGCCGCGCCCGCGGCGTTGCGTACTCAGGATCGGTCTTCCAGGTCGGCTCGCCGATCAGATCGCAGATCGGACCCCAGACCGGCGCCTGGGTGATGAAATAGATGTAGGCGTCGGGATCATTCTCCCAGCCTTTGCATTTTAAGATCCAACCGGGCTGGCCACCGCCGGAATCATTGCCGGCACGCGGCACCGCGGCGCCGAATGGAACGCCCTCGCCATATTGGCTGTATTCGGTGAGCGGGCCTTTGGCGATGCGCTGCTGATCGCGCAGCTTGACACGGCAAAGATTGAGCACGCCGTCCTGCATGGCGGCGAGCACTTTCTGGCCGCGGCCGGTGCGGTTGCGCTGGAACAGCGCCGAGACGATGCCGAGCGCGAGATGTAGGCCCGTGCCACTGTCGCCGATCTGTGCACCGGTCACCAATGGTGGGCCTTCGCGGAAACCGGTGGTCGAAGCCGAGCCGCCGGCGCATTGCGCGACGTTCTCATAGACTTTGCAGTCCTCGTAAGGACCGGGGCCGAAACCCTTGACCGAAGCCACGATCATGCGCGGGTTGAGCTTGTGGATGTAGTCCCAGGTCAGGCCCATGCGGTCGAGCGCGCCAGGCGCAAAATTCTCCACCAGCACGTCGCACTTCTTGATCAACGCATTGAGCACGCGCATGCCCTGCGGATGCTTGGAGTTGATGGTGATTGAGCGCTTGTTATGATTGAGCATGGTGAAATAGAGCGAATCCGCGCCCTTCACATCGACCAGCTGGCCGCGCGTGATGTCGCCGACGCCCGGACGCTCGACCTTGATCACATCGGCGCCGAGCCAAGCCAGCAATTGCGTGCAGGTCGGACCCGATTGCACGTGGGTGAAATCGAGAATTTGCACACCGGTGAGCGCCTTGCCGTCCTTGCCGAACGGCTTTCCCGATATTTTCGGTAGGCTTGAGCCTTTGCCGTTTTTCTTCTTCGCCAACAACTTCACGACCTTGCGAGATTTTTTTGCCGAGGTTTTCGCCTTAGCTTTCTTTGCTTTCTTCTTGGCCATTTTCCTCTCCTCCATCTCGTATTCGAAAACGAATTATTTCTTCTTCAGCTTGCTTTGCGGATTGAGATTGCCGATGCGGCCGCTCTCGCTGCCGGCCGCCGGGTCGAGTACCGCGTTGATGAGCGTCGGCTTGCCGGAATCCATCGCAGCATTCACGGCGCGCTTGAGCTCGTCCGGAGACGTCGCGTTAACGCCGACGCCACCGAAGCCTTCCATCATCTTGTCGTAGCGCGAACCCTTCACGAACACGGTCGGCGCAGGGTCAGAACTTACGGAGTTGACGTCGGTACCGCGATAAATGCCATCGTTATTAAAGATGACGATGCAGACTGGCAATTTGTAACGACAGATCGTTTCGACCTCCATGTCCGGAGAAGCCGAAAGCACTGTCGCCTTCCACCGCAAGTACCGGCTTGCCGGTCTCGATGGCCGCTCCGACGGCATAGCCCATGCCGATGCCCATGATGCCCCAAGTGCCGACGTCCAGTCGCTTGCGCGGCTGGTACATGTCGATGATGCCGCGCGCGAGATCGAGCGTGTTAGCGCCCTCGTTGACGAGAATGGCGTCCGGCCGTTCCTTGACGATCGTGCGCAGCACGCCGAGCGCCCCATGGTAATCCATCGGCGAGTTGTTGTTCATCAGCCGCGGCGCCATTTTGGTCACGTTCTCTTCGCGCTTCTTGCTGACGGCGCCGATCCAATCGGCCGGCGGGGCTGGCCAATTGCCACCCATGCCCTGTAGAAGCGCCGATACGCATGAACCGATATCGCCAACCACCGGCGCGACGATCTCGACATTCGAATCCATTTCCTTGGGCTCGATGTCGACCTGAATGAATTTTTTTGGCGCCTCGCCCCAACTCTTGCCTTTGCCGTGCGACAGGAGCCAGTTGAGGCGCGCGCCGATCAGCATCACGACGTCAGAGTCTTTCAGCACAGTCGAGCGCGCAGCACCCGCGCATTGAGGATGCGTATCGGGCAAGAGGCCTTTAGCCATGCTCATTGGCAGGAAAGGAATGCCGGTCTTTTCGACCAAGGCACGGATCTGGTCATCGGCTTGCGCATAAGCGGCGCCTTTGCCGAGGATGATTAGCGGGCGTTTGGCCCCCTTGAGCACGTCGAGCGCGCGCTTGATTGCATCGGGCGCCGGAATCTGGGCCGGCGCCGCGTCGACCACTTTTACAAGCGACTTCTTTCCAGCTTCCGCATCCATCACCTGTCCGAACAGTTTGGCCGGCAGGTCGAGATAGACGCCGCCCGGACGGCCAGATACCGCGGCCCGGATCGCGCGCGCGAGTCCGATGCCGATGTCGGCGGCGTGCAGTACGCGGAAAGCCGCCTTGCACAGCGGCTTGGCAATCGCGAGCTGATCCATCTCTTCGTAGTCGCCCTGCTGCAGGTCGACGATCTCACGCTCCGACGAACCGGACATCAGGATCATCGGGAAGCAATTGGTCGTGGCGTGGGCGAGCGCGGTCAGACCATTGAGAAAACCAGGCGCCGATACCGTGAGGCAGACGCCTGGCTTCTTGGTCAGGAAGCCGGCAATCGACGCTGCATAACCGGCGTTCTGTTCATGGCGAAATGAGATCACGCGGATGCCGGATGCCTGCGCCATGCGGCCAAAGTCCGTGATCGGAATTCCGGGCACGCCATAGATCGTGTTGAGCCCGTTGAGCTTCAGCGCGTCGATGATGAGGTTAAAGCCATCAGTCAGCTCCCGCTCAATTTCGGGCGCGGCTGCGGTCTCGGGCTTTGCTTTCACTGCTGCGTCAGCCATGGGAATCCTCCCGCTCTTCTGGTCGTTTAATCGAGATAGTCGGCGTAACGTGAAACGTGATCGGCCAAGCCGAGGGCATGGTCACGCACCAATTCTTCTGCGCGATTGGTCGCGCGCGCTTCCAGTGCTTCGATTATGTTCATGTGGTCGCGGATCGATCGGTCTGCACGATCCTTTTCACCGATAGTTTTGCGTCTGATCATGCGCATATGAGTGAAAAGATTTTCGGCAAGATCGATGAGGACATCGTTGTGGCTCAGCTTGATGATGGTTTGGTGAAACTCGATATTGACGTCGGAGTATTCGTCGAGATGTGCTCGTAGCTTGCCGTTCTCAAAGGTCGCGAACATCTTGCGCAGGCCGGCAATTTCTTCATCGCTCGCAGTTTGCGTGATCAAACGTGCAGCCATACTCTCGAGTGCCGCCCACGCTGTGATCATCTCGATCACTTCGCGCTTGGTCTTGCGCACGACGTAGATGCCACGCCGCGGCACCGAGCGCACAAAACCTTCGCTCTCGAGCTGGGCCATCGCTTCACGTACGGGCGTGCGGCTGATGCCAAAATCTTGCGCGAGTTTGCGTTCGTCGAGGCGGATATCGTCGCGGTTGCGATAGATGTCCATCGCGACGATCGCGTTCTTCAACGCCGCATAGGCCTTGTGCTTGAAGCTCGGCGTGACGTCGATCGGCTGGAGTGACGGGTGTGGCGCGAACGGACCGCGGGCGGTGGCTCCACGCTCTGACAGACCAATACGACGGGGGTTACGATCTCGACTACTCATGACTGGTATACAATATGCCAGAGGGATTCGCGTGCGGCAATCGCCTTGTATTTCAATTGGACACACGGATTGGCGGCTGAAGTCTCCTTATTGCGCGGGCCGCAGATTGCCCGAACGCAACCTCGTCCAACCGGCCTGAATGATTGGCCAGAACAGCGCAATCAACCCAAGGGTCATGATCGTGCTCACCAACCCATTCGACCAGAACACGCCGAGACCACCCTGGGATGCGAGGAGCGACTGACGGAAGGCCTCTTCCGCTTTGTCGCCGAGCACAATCGCCAGCACCATTGGCGCCAGCGGGTAATTGCACTTCTTCATAAAATATCCGCCGACGCCAAACACCAGCATCATGACGACGTCAAAGGTGTTGTTGTGCACCGTATAAGCGCCGATGGCGCAGAGCACGAGGATCACGGGTGCGATGACACTGAACGGAATGCGTAGAATCGCGGCAAACAAGGGCACGCAGGTGAGAACGATCAGCAGACCCATGAGGTTACCCATGTACATCGAAGCGATGAGACCCCAGACGAAGTCTTTTTGTTCGGTGAACAACAGCGGGCCAGGTTGCAGGCCCCAGATCAACAGGCCGCCAAGCAACACAGCCGCGGTCGGCGACCCGGGTACGCCGAGCGAAATCATTGGCAGTAGCGCCGCAGTTCCGGCGGCATGCGCGGCGGTTTCCGGCGCTACGACACCCTCGATCTGACCTGTTCCGAACTTGTGGCCATTTTTGGAGATGCGCTTGGCAATGCCATAACTCATGAACGAAGCGGGCGTAGCACCGGCCGGGCTGATGCCCATCCAGACGCCGATCAAGCAGGAGCGTAGCGAGACCATCCAGTAGCGCGGAAGTTCAGCCCAGGTTTTGAATACGACCGTGGGATTGAGCTTTGTGACGGTGCCGCGAAAGCTCAGGCCCTCCTCCATCGTGAGGAGAATCTCGCCGATACCGAAAAGACCGATAACCGCGATCAGGAAGTCAAAGCCATTGAGCAATTGTTCGGCGCCAAATGTAAGGCGCAGCTGGCCGGTGACCTGATCGAGACCCACCGCGCCGAGCCCGAAGCCCAGCATCATCGACGCAACCGTCTTGAATGGCGGCTCCTTGCTCAGGCCTACAAAGCTGCAAAACGCAAGAAAATAGACGGAAAAAATCTCAGCAGGTCCGAAGCGCAGCGCGAAACTTGCCACCAGCGGCGCCACCAACGTGATCATGATGACCGCGAACAGCGCGCCAACAAATGAGGAAGTGAAAGCAGCAGTAAGCGCCTCGCCGGCGCGCCCTTGTTGCGCCATCGGATAGCCATCAAAGGTCGTCGCCACCGACCATGGTTCTCCGGGTATGTTAAACAAGATCGACGTGATCGCCCCCCCGAACAAAGCGCCCCAATAGATGCACGAGAGCATGATGATCGCCGAGGTCGGCGACATGCTGAACGTGAGCGGCAGCAGGATGGCGACACCATTTGCGCCTCCCAGACCTGGAAGCACGCCGACGATAACGCCGAGGACAATGCCAACGACCATCAACAGCAGGTTGAATGGTTGCGCGACGACCGCAAAGCCGTGAAACAGATTGCCGATATTTTCGATCATTTTTCGTCGTTTCCTGAACCGCCGAGCGCTTTGCGTGCGCGGTCGTTTTACATCAATAGCCGAGCATGACCTCAAGCGGGCCCTTCGGCAGCGGCACGAGGAACCAGATCTCGAACATCAGAAAGGTGAGGATTGGCACCAGAATAGAGATCCCAATAACGACGCTCCACGAGTATTTCCCAAGCCACTTCATGAACAAAGCGATCAAGAGCGCTGAGGATACATAAATGCCAATGTATGGGATAAGCGCGACGTATATAGCGGTCGGTATGACCACAGACGTCACCTGGCGAAGTTGGCCCCAGTCAGCGAACAACTCGCCGTCCGCGGGACTTTTGATTATTTTCGCAAGATTGACCGCGCAGGAAATAATGACGGCCAAACTGACATAGAATGGGAAAAAGCCGGCCAGAGGTCCCTCGGCACCCCAACCGATGCCAACCTTGACACTGCCGTAGATTCCAATGAACGCCAGGAGCGCCATAAAGGCGACGACCCCAATTTCAACATTCCGGTGGGACGGGCCCGTCCCACCGGATTCTTTTATTGTCTGATTCATTCCCACCTCATGTGACTTAGCTGGATCTCTCGCCCTGAAATCAGTTGGTATTGGCGAGGAAACCGGCCTCTCTCATCAGGCCCTCGTGCAGCTTTTCAGCGTCGGCGACCCACTTGGCGTACTCGGCGCCGCTCATGAAGGTCGTGTTGAAAGCACCGTCGCTCATCAGCTTCTTCCACTCCGGCGTCTCGCGAACCTTCTTGAACAGATCGACGTAGTAGGCGACCGCGTCTGGGCTCACGCCAGGCGGCATGAAGTAGCCGCGCAGCATCAAATACTCAATGTTAAGCCCCTGAGATTTGCAGGTCGGGATGTCGCCCCAAGACATTTCCCCTGCGATCTTTTCGTTGTAGTCGAGTTTCTTGGAATCGAATACGCAAAGAGGGCGTAACTTGTCGGCGCGCCAGTGGGCCACTGCCTCAATCGGGTTGTTCACTGTCGAGTCGACATGGTCGCCGACGAGCTGCACAGCAACCGCTCCGCCGCCCTTGTAGGGAATGTAGGTCATCTTTTTGCCGATCGCCTTTTCAAGCGCGACCGTGATGATTTGATCTTCTTGCTTGGAGCCCGTGCCGCCCATTTTGAACTGATTATCGGGCGCGGCCTTAATGGCGTTCACGTAATCCTGAGCTGTCTTATACGGCTTGTCGGCATTGACCCAGAGAATGAATTCGTCGAGCGCCATCATCGCGACCGGCGTCAAATCCTTCCAGGTGAATGGAATGCCGGTGGCAAGCGGCGTCGTAAAGAGGTTCGACAACGTAATGATCAGTTTATGCTCGTCGCCCTTTGAATTTTTGACGTCGAGAAATCCTTCGCCGCCCGCGCCGCCCGACTTATTGATGACGACGACGGACTGCTTGGACAGATTATGCTTCGTGATAATGCCCTGCATCACGCGAGCCATCTGGTCGGCACCGCCGCCCGTTCCCGCTGGCACAATGATTTCGATGGGGTGGGTCGGTTCCCACGCTAGAGCAGGCACAGATAGCGCAAACGCACCGCCCAAACAGGCGACCGCAAATGTCAAAGTCTTACTGGTAGTTGGCATCTCACTCCTCCCTGAGGTCCTCCGCACGGCCGATCTTTGTGTCGGCTCGGCGACTAATTCATCACCCTTGATTACATCGTAGCGAGCTTAGGCCAAATCATAAATAGTACCTATTCGCTATGCGCTATTAGGCGAAGCCGCTATTGGGCTTTTTGCCGCGCGCACCGCAAATATTTTGCCGGCACCACCTTTTGCAACGCAGCAAATTGGTACCTTTCCGAAAAAAGTGAAATATCCGCAGTAATCAAGGACAAATTGCACAGTTGGCACTGATTTACGACTTTCCGCGGAAGGCTAAGTTCACCCCCGGGTTGTCCAAAAGCCAAACCCGGGCGTTTTTAACCAAGTCGTTGTTTTTTTGCCGGCATTCGGAAAACCGCGCATCGCCTGCAGAACTGTGAATTCCTGTCTGCGGACGCGTGGGTCTGGTGGCGACTGAACCATATTAGTGCTGCGACAATCCTGTGACGCAACTCAGCATCCTCGACCAAAGACTGCGAGCCGCCTTTCGCAGCACATTAGCTCTCACCGATTACGACAGACCGCTTTTGGGTGCACGAGATAAAATGCGGCGCTGTCTTGGAAATCATAGACGGAACGCTGGACTCGAACTTTCGCCCGACCTCTGCGGGACAACATTTTCGGCGAGAATGACTGCCTAAAAAAAGGACCTCAACTAAAGCTGAAAATTTGGAACAATGCGGGCGCGATAAAACCGCGAGACGGCTTCGTGCTTTTTTGCAAAAAAAAACGACACGGAATAATTCAATCAACTCATATCGTTAAAGCGTATTGGCTGGTCAAATGGTAATTCGCTGCCGGCCAATACCGCACTGCAAACTGCCTACATTTTGTCTCTCGCCATTGTGATCACCCGCAGTTGTCGTAAGGGTGCAATATAATTTTAAGAAAGTCCCCACATCCGAATGATGTCGGGAATTGGTTTGATGAAACATATTTCTATGAACGCGGCGTAGGCCCAGCAAACAAAGTTTGGCGAAATAAATATAGGGCTGGGAAATGGTGAGGGGCGGTTATGAGTTGGATCGACAGGGCATTGCCGGCCGAACGATCGCCTGAAGACGTAAGATACTTTCTACAAATTACGCTCCTGACCTTCTTTGCATATTTGTTTGCGGCAGAGTTAGCGTTTTTCGTTGGCACTCTTTCTGATAAAATTTTCGCGCCGTTTTGGCCGCCAAATATCGTCTTACTTTCCACACTCTTGCTCGTTCGCCGCGGGTGGCGATGGATCGGTGTTCTTGCGGCGTTTCCTGCGCACGTAATTGCCGAGACAAGAGTCGGCATGGCGCTCCCCGAGTTGACGGCGGCTTTTGCAACCAACTTGGCGGTTGCAGCACTCAGCGCTGCAGCCATTCAAGGCCGACTTAGTGACCACCCATGGTTCACCACGTTTCGTTCGACCGCAAACTTCGTTTTCATGGTGGGTTTCGTCTGTCCGGCCATTGTTGCGTTTGGCGGCGCTTTCGTCCCGATTCTTAGCGGCGGCGGGGTCGACAATTATTGGGATTTTTGGATGCAATGGTTTGCATCAAATGCTTTGGGGAATCTCGCACTTGGTCCGCTCGTGGTTATTTTGGCAAGTGAAGGCCCAAGGGCGTTCTGGGCACAAAATTCGGAACGACAGGCCGAAGCGCTGCTGATTGGCACATCGCTTATTGTCGTGTGCTCAATCGTCTTCGACCAATCAGCGGGCCAGCTCATGCGCTCGTTTCTCCCCGTCTTGTTTTATTTGCCGGTGCCCCTTGTCATTTGGTCCGCATCGCGCTTCGGCGCTAAAGGGGCAAGTGCGGCAATCGTTGTTATGGCCGTTGTTTTGATCTGGCGATCACTCGGCTCTAATTTGTTTCTTTCTGGTACGCCCGAATCTAATGTCTTTGCGCTACAGGTTTTTTTAATAAGCCTCGCCATCCCAATGTTGTTGCTTGGCTCTTCTATCGAAGAGGCGCGCCAGGCGAACCAACAATTGCGTCAAGACGAGAAACGGATGGCTTTCGCCGCTGCAGCGGCGGATGTAGGGCTATGGCAGCACAATCCTAATAAAGGTCCTTTTTGGGCCACCGATCATTGCCGCGCGATGCTCGGCTTACAAAAAGATTTGCCGGTAACGCGTGAGGCCATTCTTTCGGCCGTCCATCCCGACGATCGTGTGCTAGTGGACGACATCATCGTTGGAATCCAGGATACCGAAGCGCCCTTCGAATTTCGAGTAATCAAGCCGGATGGCCAACTGAAGTGGCTTCAAGCCAAGCGTGCAACCAATCGCAATGCCACCGGCGCAGTGATCAATACGAGTGGTGTGTTTACTGACATAACAATTCGCAAAGCAGCTGAGACTGAAGCCGAATTGCAACGACGGGAGCTTGCACACCTTATGCGCGTATCCCAAGTCGGCGCATTGTCCGGTGGCTTAGCGCATGAACTCACGCAACCACTGACAGCGATCTTGGCAAATGCTCAAGCGGCACGGACCATGCTCTCGGGCAAAGCACGTAATTTGGAAGACCTCGCCGATGCCATCGACGATATCATCGCGGATGATCTGCGCGCGGGGGAAGTCATTCAGCGGCTGCGCAGCTTGCTGAAGAACGGTAAGGGAGAAGTCGAGGCGGTAAACATCCACGACCTAGTTAATTCAACCCTGCGCCTTCTCAACAACGAACTGATCAGCCGTCACGTAAAAACGAAAGTTGTGTCTGTAAGCGAAGGCGATTCTGTTGAAGGCGATCCCGTTCAACTACAGCAAGTTCTGCTCAACCTCGTGATGAATGCACTAGAGGCTATGACGAATACCGATGCGCGGCGTCGTTCAATCACGCTGACGTCCCAACGTATCAACGACCAGATTGAAGTTAAGGTCGTCGATCGTGGAACCGGCATCGATGCCGGAGACGAAGCCGCACTCTTCAACGCTTTTTACACGACAAAAGAACGCGGGCTCGGACTGGGACTGTCGATATGTTCAACCATCATCGAACGGCACGGCGGCTCATTGAGCCTCAGTAATAATGCCGACGGTGGTGCGACCGCACAGTTTAGTTTGCCAGCGCAGCGCACGAAAGGCGGGTAGCTATGAGCACGACAGATTTTGCGGTGTTCCTCATCGACGATGACCCAAGCGTACTAAAGGCCCTCACGAGGCTGCTTCAAACCGCTGGTTACAAGACGAAAGCATTTTCTTCGTCAGAAGCATTTCTTGATGAACATGATCCCTCGGTACCCGGCTGCGCGGTGCTCGATCTGACTATGCCTGGGCTCGACGGGTTGGAACTTCAGCAAAAGTTGGCCGGTAAGGCGACTGGCCGACCTATCGTTTTCCTTACCGGCCACGCAAGCGTCCCAGCGAGTGTGCGTGCGATGAAGGCAGGTGCGGTAGACTTCCTATTAAAACCGGTCAAACAGGTTGATCTGCTGGAGGCTATCGGACGCGCTGCGGCATTGGACAAAGTGGCACGTCGCGCCGATGAGGAGCGCCGATCCGTTTATCTGTGCCTGGAAAAGCTGACGCCCCGCGAAAGAGAAGTCTTAACTCACGTCATTGCCGGCCGCCTCAACAAACAAATTGCCGCCGATCTTGGGACTGTCGAAAAGACCATTAAAGTGCACCGCAGCCGGATGATGGCCAAAATGGGCGTCCGCACCGTCGCGGCTCTTGTTCGGTTGACCCAAAAAGTCTCGTTGCAGCCCTACCGGGCCCCGAATTTATTGGGCCCAAAGGCCAACTCGACGGACCGGCTAATTAGGGCGCAGATTGCAACCCATGCCGATAGCGATCGTGGACGATGATATGTCCGTGCGCAAAGCGCTGGCCCGCGTTCTATCGGCGCATTCGTTCGAGGTCGAAATATTCGGCTCGGCGCGTGAGTTTGTAACTTCTCCCCAATTGCGCAATTTTGAGTGCCTCATTCTTGACCAGCATATGCCCGATGTCACTGGGCTGAACCTTCAAATCCATCTTCGCCACATAGGCGTTGTTATTCCGACAATCATTATTACAGCGTTCAATGAGATCGGGCTCCACGATAAGTGCATCGCCGCCGGCGCCGCTTCATTCCTTGTGAAACCGATAGATAGCGGGATCCTTATCGACGCGATCAATTGCGCCGGTGTTCAATTTAAAGGCAGCAGATCCTGTTTTGAAGGCGCGCCTTGAAACACGCGTCTTGCTCCGACGTCTTTTTATTTTGCTTTGCATTGCGTTGGACCAAAGGCCACCTCGACAGCTAACAATGCACTCGTCAAATTATTGAGAAACGTTGCCTCGGCGACGCGACAATTATTTGGTGATTGACCATGTCAATGTCATCGATGTCGGTAGAAACTGCCTCCCACGTCATACGCGAGGCGATGCGTGAAAAGGTCAAGCGGCATTCATTTTGGTATCTTCTACAAAGCGTTCTGATGATATTGGGCGGGATACTAGCGCTCGTCTTTCCAATAATATCGTCGGTCGCTATTGTAATACTCCTCGGATGGCTCCTGATTTTCAGCGGCATCTTGCAAGCATTCAGCCTCATTGATGTCCGCCACGTCCCACATTTCTGGCTTCAGCTCGTTTCGGTCGTTTTATCCGTTCTGGTTGGAATATTGTTTCTGCGTAATCCCGAGGCTGGACTTCTTACGCTCACGCTTCTCTTAATTGTGTTCTTTATGGTCGAAGGCATTTCAAAAATAATCTTTTCACTAACGATACGGCCCTTTCCGAACTGGGGATGGGTCTTTGCCAGCGGCGTGGTCGGGATTCTGTTGGCGTTCTATCTTTGGGCTAACACCCCCGTCACGGCGATTTGGCTTCTTGGTGTGTTGCTTGGAATCGAACTGATCAGCGAAGGTGCCGCGCTCGGCCGTATGGCCTGGCAAGCACGCAAAAGTTAGACGTAGCGCTTCGGGTACGCATTCTGTACGTGTGCGTCCCGCTTTCTCCAAGAGCCGGTAAGCGTCATTAAACCTAGCCGTCGCTACGAAACCGCGTGGATCGGCTCGAGCCCGGATAGGTCGTTGCGTGGGTGGAATCACAAAACGAGCGCGGTGCGTTACCTTAGCGTGATTACGGTTATGGCCGATTTTTCTAGGAATTGGACCTAGAGCCAGCTAGGTTTTGCAGCGTCATTTTCACACTTTGATGCAACGAACAATCGCGGCTGGACCGCAGTTCTCCAAAAACGCGACCTAGAAGCAGGCTGCGAGAGATTTCCGTACAGAACTTCGCACGACAATGGACGCAATTTCAAAGCCGCCAATAACAACGATCGCTTTTCCCATTTTAGCGATCATATTTGTCATATTGGCGCCATTCATCGGCTTTGACGCGGGTGCGCAGTCACTTATGTCGTTCACGCTCTCAGCAACGATGATCGTCATTATGCTTGGAGCTGTTTTCGCCGCCGTCCATCATGCCGACGTAATTGCACATCGCATAGGAGAGCCGTTCGGAACGCTGGTTCTAACATTGGCGGTGACCGTCATTGAGGTTGCCCTCATCGAATCAATCGTGCTGACGCCGGGCAGTTCACCCGCGCTGGCTCGTGATACTGTGTTTGCCGTCATTATGGTTGTTTGCAATGGCCTTGTGGGCTTGTGCGTTTTATGGGGCGGGCTCCGTCATCACGAGCAGGAATTTCAAGCCGCTGGAACTGGTGTCTACCTCAGCGTGCTTGGTGCCCTTTCAATTCTCACACTTGTGCTTCCTAATTATACGGTCACGGCAATCGGCCCCTACTTCTCCAACAAGCAACTTATCTTTGTCAGCGTCATAACCGTTATTCTCTATGTCGCTTTTTTATTCATTCAAACGTCGCGGCATAAAGATTATTTTCGCGCCGACACCAGCAGCGCACAGAGCGGAGACCACAATTACCCATCTAGCCGGATGGTAACAATCAGCGTGATATTGCTCTTGGTAGCACTCATTGGGGTAATCCTTATTGCGAAGAAATTTGCTGTCATTCTAGAGATAGGTCTTTCTCATATCGGCGCCCCACAAGCCGTCTCAGGTATTGTTATCGCGATTGTCGTGCTGGCGCCCGAAAGCATTACAGCGGTGCGCGCAGCTCAGCGGAACGAGTTGCAAAAGAGCCTCAACCTAGCGCTAGGCTCCTCTTTGGCGACAATTGGTCTAACGATTCCCGCAGTCGCTATCACCAACGTTTTTATCGGCAAGCAAATTGAAGTGGGGCTTTCGCCGCGCGACACGCTGCTGCTTGCGCTTACACTTTTCTTGAGCCTGCTGACATTCGGGTCTGGCCGAACCAATATTCTCGCCGGGATCGTTCACCTGGTGGTTTTTGCCACGTTCTTATTTCTTGTTTTTGTGCCCTAGACGGATAACTCGATCCCGCGGCACTACTGATCTGTTTTCTGACGATCGCCGATCTTCTGGTTCTGGCAATTACCGCGCGAATAGATGCTATGACTTCGCCGAGATGATCGAATGATTGGCAGAATGTCCGCAATTGGCACAAAGCCGACATTGCCTAGTGCACTGCACATGTCTCCTTTTGACCCAAAGCGGACATTGGACAGCTACCGGTAAATGTCCGGTATTTGGGAAACAGCGGACATAACGCATTTGCGGTCGAGCAACTCAGCGTCGCTGGCTAAATCCCGCCATTGTTCAGCGAGATCCAAGAAAAACTTTCGCTTAGCGACATCAGCCGTTTCTTGCGCCAGTTCCTCGCAGTGTCTTGCTCTCTGCCGGAATTCGTCCACGCGTGAATGCATGTTCCGCTCCTAGAGACATCATTCGGCGGCGCGCTGTTTAAACTGCTCTTCGCACGCGCTACGCGTACGAAAGTACTCGAGTACGAAAAGGCGGATTGCTGAGGATAGATTGCCGTGCTCCCGCCCCTGGTCGATGTCTGCGACCAACTTGGACAGCGTCTCTTTGCGGGAATGCGCGATGTCCTTCAAGTGACTCCAGAATGCATCTTCGAGGCTAATGCTCGTCTTGTGTTTCTCAATGACGACGGAATGTTTGACGACTGAGGATTTCATCAGGGCACCTCAAAGCCCCCCGTATCTAAATACGGCACATTCGGATTCGTGAGGGGTAGCTCTGTACAGTGCAGTCCGTCGTCGCTTCATATCGTTTTTTATTGCTTAGATAAAAAACTCCAAATTGCATTAAAATGCAAACTCATCTGCTTTTCGCACAAAGCGGACATCGAGGGTCCCGATAGCCTTAATGGTGTTCATCGATGGCGCATTCGGCCAATACGAACGCGTGGCGCTCTTTGCATATCTCGCAATGTAGTTGGATTTTCTCGGCTTTCGGAATTGCTTTTAAATCCTCGATGGATGCTCTGAATTCTGAGCGGAATGTTTGCCGGTAGCCGGACATCTGAAGATAAGAGCGCCCATGGTTCTCAATAAGGATCACTGAGCTAGGTGCTACTATGGATAAAATTTTAGCAGAAAAATTCACGTTACGAAGGCGTTTGATAGGAGATACTGCCTATCGCCATAGTCACAAATGGAAATGGCCATGTACACCGTCGACGGCCAGCCGATAGAACGGCGTTCTCGTCAGGATCGTCGTTCGGGCATCGACAGGCGATCAGATAGGGAAATACGGGCGCAGGGAGAACGCCGGTCCAGCGCCGCAGATCGGCGTTCAGGAAAGGACCGGCGATCCGAATTGCGTTTTGAATTTGAAGCTGACTAGCGCTGGAACTGGCGCAGGAAGCCGTTCTCGCCGCCTGATCTAAACACTGATGAATTTCATGGAGACCGCCGTGAGGCGGTCTTTCTGTTTGCGCAGATCGACCCCGAATGTCCGCAATTGGACCAAAGCGGACATTGCTTGTCCTACCAACCATTGTCTCGCACTGGCGAATATAAGCGCTTGGTAGGATTGAATGTCATTTGAACCGACGAGGAGCATTTTGCTGAGCAGCGCCCCATTGCTGGGCACATTGAGCATCAAGCAACACTGACCTCAATCCAAGGTGATGGATTCCTAAGCGGTGATCACCAACCACGCAACTGTCGTGAAACAGACCACCAAAAAACCCAACCCTACTACTATTTCAAAGCCGATCATGGACGCCTCCCTAAAAGGGTTGATCGACGCCTTTCATCATAATAGGGAGAACTCGCCTAGCGCGATGTGTCGTAGGTCACAGTATTGTCGATTATTGATAGGCCGAGGAAGTCAGTTGCGATCCAACACACACGCGCACGGATGCTCTAGGGAAGAAGAATTTGCGGAGGTTGAGCACGTACAAAATAAATTGAAGGTGGTAGGTTGGTACCCGGAGCGTTTTGATTGGACCCAAACAGACGGCCTATTCATCGTTATGATCGGCATCGTGATCTAAAGTGCTCGATAGCGCGCTTATCCAATGAAGCTAACGACTTGACCCACACGACTTTAGATATTTAAAGTCGCATTCCTTCCAGTCGACAACCCAACAGGTTAGGGGCGGCTGTGGCGGATATATTTATTTCATATGCGCGAGACGACGATCGTCCACCACCGGACAAGCCAGACCGGAAAGGGTTTGTGACTTTTTTGGACGATGCTGTTCGCTACGAATTTACGGAGCTTGGGCCTGAGCGCCCAAAGACCTGGCGCGATACGAAGCGCATAGCAGATGCTGACCAGTTCACTCCCGAAATTGAGCAGGCCTTAAAGAACGCGTCGTTCCTTCTGGTTGTTCTTTCGCCGAACTGGATGGCCAGCCATTGGTGCAGAAGGGAGCTTGATACCTTCGCCAAGTATCATGGACCCGACGGGCTTCGCGAACACATTGTTGTAGTCGCTAAGCGCCATGTCGATCCAGACAAGCGACCCTCTTTGCTGCAAGGTCAAAATGGCTTTAGGTTTTACGCTCGGAACGAAGATTCCGAGGACATCACAGGCGACCTTGAATTCTTCGACCGCGGCAACCCCCAGGACGACCGGTATTGGGAAAGACTTAAGGCCCTCGCTGCCTATTTAGTGAAGCGTCAGCCGCGTCCATCCCCGGCGCCTCTGTACGCCCCTAGCGGCCGGACGATCTTCGTCGCGAAGCCCGCCTCAGACATGCGCTTGGGGTACGACCGTGTCGTCTCAGAACTTATCGGTAAGGGTCATACTGTCGTTCCAGAACCAGCGGAGGACATTCCACTTGACTCGGCGGTTGACGCGATCGATACCGCACTTTTGAACGCCGAGATTGCAGTCCACCTGCTTGGCGAGAAAGCGGGCGATGCCCCTGAGGATCAGCCGCCCATGGTAAAACTCCAGCTGGCACGCGCGGCTGCGAGAGTTTCCAGTGACATCAATACGAAGTTTCACAGAATTGTTTGGGCACCTAGTCTGTGGACCAATCCGTCCAGCACGGACCAATCACCGACCGAGACCATGCGGCATCCGCTGGAGGTGCTGGCAAAATTTGATCAGCAGTTAGCGACGGATAAAATCGAGGGAGACAGCCTCAGCAAATTCGTCGACTTCTTAAATCAACATCTATCCGTCATTACTCCTCCAAGACCGAGCACAATATCCCTGCCCAACAGCGGCGGCGATCTACGCCTTTTTCTGTATCATTCTCCGGAGGACAGTGCATACGCCCTCACTCTCGGTGAGGCGCTCCACCAGCGAAAACTAGAAACATTATTTCCCGCCTTTGAGGGTCCGGAATTTGACATCAAGAGTTTTAATAGCAAACAGCTAACTGAATGCGATGGCGTGATCCTCTGCTGGGCGTCTGCGTCAGAAGTCTGGGTTCGCGCTCAAGCAAGCGGGTTGCGCAATTGGCTTGCACTGGGGCGGTCGCAGCAATTTTGCTATCGAGCCGTGGTCGCCGCTCCGCCTCCAGGCCAACGAAAGAAAGCGAGCAAGCTGCTATTTCCCCCTAGCGAAATTGATTTGGTTGTCGATCTTTCCGAGAAGGATATCCCGACAGCCGACCTCCTTGATATCCTGGTGCCGGCCGCTCGTGCGAACGCCCCATGAATGCCCCGGTGAAGTTGTCAGCAGTATCGGCAGCGCATCCTTTTCCCGGCCTGCGGCCTTTCGCATACCAAGACCGTGAATTTTTCTTCGGTCGTCAAGACCAGATTTACGCGCTTTACAGACGAATCGACCGCTTTCGCTTCATTACCGTTGTAGGAAGCTCTGGAAGCGGAAAATCTTCCCTCGTTCGGGCCGGGTTACTACCGCTTCTCGATGTCGAGACGCGTGAGGCTGGCGGCCGCAATTGGGTGTGGCGTGAAATGCGCCCGGGCGACGCACCGCTCTCGCGACTAACAGATCTACTCGTGAGCCTTTCGGTCGATGATGACCCGATAATTGCTTCCGGCCGGCGCGACCGAATAGCGGCGCAACTGCGCCGATCGAGCTTCGGCATATCGGAAGCTTTGGCCGAGGCAAGTAGCGTTGCCGGCAAGTCGCTCGTGTTGGTTATCGATCAGTTTGAAGAGCTATTCCGCTACGCTGCTGGAAATTCGGACAAAACTGGTCTAACTGCAGAAGAAGTTCGCGCGCGCGATGAGGCTACACAATTTGTCCAGTTGCTACTGGAATCAAGCCACAGTCCATCGAATAAAACTCACGTCTTACTGACCATGCGCTCCGATTTTATCGGCGACTGCGCACGATTTCACGGATTGCCAGAAGCCGTTTGCGAGGCGCAGTTTCTTACGCCGTCGTTAACGCGCGATCAATTGGATGAAGTTATTCGCAAACCCATCGAAAAAGCGGGAGCCACCATTGACCCGCAACTGGTTGAAAGGCTTTTGAACGACTGCGGTACCGAGATGGACCAATTGCCGGTTCTGCAGCATTGCCTTTCGCGATTGTGGGAGGAAGCCGGTAGGGCGCTGACAGCAAACGTGAAGTCGTCGTCGGTTTCGCAGTTCGGCGGAGAAATTAGCAATATTGAGCAACCCACCCGCCGAATATCTTTAGACCATTACCGCAAGATCGGGCAATTCGCAGATGCGTTGTCGATGCATGCGGATGAAATCCTGAAAGACCTGCCAGGATCTAAACTGCAGTTGGCCGTTGGCCAAATTTTCAGTGCGCTTTCCGAGTTTGACAAAGGGGGACGTGCAACTCGGCGCGCATTAAAGTTCTCTCAGCTCGTTGCTGAAACTGGCCTAGATGACGCTACCGTGCGCCAGGTTCTTGATCGGTTCCGCGCTAGCGACTGTTCTTTTCTGACGCCGCCCCCTTTCGAAGTGAAAGCGATAAGCAACAATACACGAATCGACGTCGGTCACGAAGCCTTGCTACGCCGATGGGACAAAGTAAGTGGCCGCGGAGCCGAGCTCGGATGGCTGCGCGCCGAACAGCAGGCCGGAGAACGTTATCGAGGCTTGCTTGCCATGGCCGAAGGCAACGACGCGGTATTGCCCGCGCAACTCGTTGAGGAACGCTGGGCATGGTGGATTGCTCAGCCGCGCACACCTGCCTGGGCAGAGCGCTACGGCGGAGGCTATTCGCAAGTAAAAGGGCTGCTGTTGAAGTCGCAGCGACGCAGGCTCGTAAGGCGTTGGGCGATGGCCGTTTTATTTGTGGCGGCTATAGGCGTTGCCGCAGTTATGTTCCACCTTTGGCAAGATGCAAATCTCCGTCGCCAAGATGCAAATCTCCGTCGCCAAGAGGCCCTGCAGGCGACCAACACTTCAATTGGAAGGCTGGCCGGGTTCCTAAATGATGGCACCATAAGAGCGCGCGGCGCGGAGCAACTCCTTGAGGATGCAAAAGTGACTCTGGACCAGCTCGCGACAATTGACAATCATTCCCCAGATCTATCAAAAATTGAGATATCATTGTTACTTGCCGTTTCGGATGTGAAGGATGCCTTAGGAGACTATGAGCGCGCATTCGACCTCGCTACCAACGCGGAAACGCTCTCGCTGAAATTCGCCAAAAAATATCCCGACGTTTCGGAATTCAAACAACTCCACTACGAGAGCAAATTTCGTGTGGGCGACCAGCTTGCAAGAACGCCCAACGAGGAAAACATCGAAAAGGCTGAACACGAATACCGCGACGCCGTCGACTTAGCAAAGCAGCTGGCGACAAGTGAACCTGACAACGTGAAGCGCCAACAGCAGCTGATTTTTGCCCTGAACAAGGTCGGCGACATGCGCCAGCATCGACGCGATTGGCCGGGAGCCTTGGAGCAATATAACGAGGGGCTGCGAATTGCCCGGTCGATTGCCGTAACTAATCCAAGCGCCGTGGCGACACAGAAGAGCAGAATTGCACAGGTTCTTAGCGCAAGAAATCAGCCAGGGGATAAGCAGGAAGCCGTCGTCGAATATCGCGAGGCATTGAAACTCCACACACAGCAATTGGACGGAAACCTTTCAGACGCAACGCTTATATCGAACATAGCCTTAGCGCACCGTCGCATCGGCGACCTACTACTGGATGAAAACCCCGATGAAGCTCAGCGCGAATTTGAAGCGGCAGTTGAGGCAAGAAGGCAGCTCTATCGACGTGACCCAGCGAGAGCGGATTGGCGTATCGGCCTCGTAACGGACAATACACGGCTCGGCGATGTGCTGTTCCAAAAGAAAAAGAATTGGCAAGGTCTAAGAAACTACAACGAGGCTGCTCAAATTGTAGAGGCAATTATTTTGAATGACCCGACCTCGACAAGATGGGAAAGTCGTCTCGCGGCCTTAAATGCTAAACGTGGGGACGTATTGTTCGACCAAGGTGAGGACCGATTGAAAAACCCCGTCCCGCCAGAAGCCGCATCTTCACGGGTTATGGGCAACGCGCTAGAACGCTATCATGATGCAGCCCAGAGATATGAACGCCTGCTACTAAAGGTGGCAAGTCCTCCATACCGTGAGTTGTTCGACGTTCGAAAAAAAATTGGAGACGTTCTAGTTCGACGGAATGATTACCAGGAAGCATTGCAGGCTTATCAAGCAGCGTCGAATCTTGCGGTAGAGGCGGCAGCGACCCAGCGCGTCGTGGATTGGCAAATCAAATTATCAAATGCAGTAGAGCAGGCCGGCGATGGCCTTAGAGCGGGAGATAGCGCTCTTATGAAACTCGCGAATGGTTATTATCAGAAGGCACTTGAGATTCTCGATGCCGCGGCAATCAACGAGCCGGATAACCATGATCTGCAATCAAAAAGGGCGGCTCTAGACGCGAAAATCAAGGCCCAACAACCTATGGCTCAATGATTGAGCAACGAGGAATGAGCAGGCCATTTTGGTTCATCGGACCGAGCCAACCATTAGAAGGCCTCGGCCTCCCAGTGCCACCGCCACCACTCACCAGTGCCCCCCGACATGCCGACGTAGTGCCTGTTTGCGCTGCACATGTCTGCTTTTGACCCAAAGCGGACATCGCTAACCTCGATAGACACCCCGCAGATCGGACCATAAACTTTAATGCCTTAGGAGGCGGGGAGCGATCCATGGTTGAAGAGCGCGTAGAGCGGCGGCTGGCCGCCATCCTCGCCGCCGACGTCGCCGGTTACAGCCGATTGATGGGGGTTGATGAGGAAGGCACTATCGCAGCCCTAAAGTTGCACCGCCGCGAAGTCATTGATCCACAAATTGCTAAGCACCACGGACGTATCGTTAAAACAACGGGTGATGGCATATTGGTTGAATTTGCCAGCGCGGTTGATGCGGTACGGTGCGCTTTGGAAGTCCAACTGACCATGGCTAAACGCAATGTCAATTACGCCGAGGATCAACGAATTGATTTTCGAGTTGGCATCAATGTTGGTGACATAGTCATTGACGAGGGCGACATTTTTGGCGACGGCGTCAATGTCGCTGCACGACTAGAAAGCATCGCTGACCGCGGCGGCGTTTGTATTTCCCGCCAAGTTCTGGATCAGATTGAGGGGAAAGTCCCTGTCAGCTGTCGAGAGCTTGGTCGGCAGAACCTTAAGAATATTGCGCGCCCCGTTGAAGTTTATGCGATTAATCTCAATGATGCAGCGCCGCCCGGTGCAAGTGTCCTCGCCGCCGCGAACCTTCACCAGAAGATTAAATACTGTAGTGCATCTGATGGTGTTCGCCTGGCTTATGCGACCGTCGGCGCTGGACCACCATTGATGAAATCGGCGCATTGGCTCGGTCACCTTGAGTATGATTGGGAAATTCCAATTTTTCGGCATTTCCTCCTCAAGTTGGCGAGGGATCATACATTAGTCCGATACGACGCACGTGGAAACGGTCTGTCCGATTGGGACGTTAGCGGCCTTTCGTTAGATGCGTGGGTGAGCGACATGGAAGCTGTAGCGGATGCCGCCGGTCTTACCCGCTTTCCGCTGTTCGGCTTCTCACAAGGATGCGCTGTGTCGATAGCGTTTGCCGCGCGACATCCAGATCGGGTCTCACATTTGATCCTCTACGGCAGCTTTGCGTCGGGCTCCAACAGGCGTCCCAATCTGACTGGCGCAGATAAAGAACGCTTTGCAGCAACGAAGACACTTATGAAGCTTGGATGGGGCTCAGACGATCCAACATTTCGGCAGCTATTCACCTCCGCGCTGATGCCAACAGCTACAAGAGAACAAGCCGATCACTTCAACGAACTCCAACGGCTAAGCGGATCTCCCGAAGGCGCTGTACGCTACCTTGAGACAGCAGCAGAAATTGATGTGCGAGAATTATTGCCAGAAATAAAGACACCCACACTCGTTTTGCATGTTCGCGACGATCGCAGGGTGCCGATCGCGTTGGGTCGCGAAGTGGCGGCGAGAATACCTGACGCGCGGTTTGTAGCTTTGCCGGGCTCCAACCACATTATGTTGGAACAAGACCCGGGCGTAGCTCCCCTTTTTGACGAACTACGCGATTTCTTAAACGAGAAACCGTAGCGGAAGCGTACAAGCCCATGTCCGCTATTGGCACTTAGCGGACATCGCCTAGTGCACCGCACATGTCCGCTTTTGGGAGTAAAGCGGACATGCCTTTTTGCACTGCAGTTCGAGTATCCCGATTGGCCAAGGCCAGATATCAGGATAGGGAACTTTCAAAGCTGTGAAATACGTCACGTAGAATGCGTAGCCGGTGAGCTTGGTCCAGCCGATCAAAATAAACAGCTGGCCCAGAAGAATGCGGCCAACGAGCTGGACGAAGTCCGCCCAGTCGGCAGCGAGACCGTCGGTACAAGATAAAAGCGGATGGGATGATCGTTTAGGCATGGCATTTCCTCCTCACGCCGCTCATCGACGCGGCTTTTGATATTGCCCCGAGGTGATGTTCTCAGCTTCGATGAAATCGCCCCCCAAAGGCCAGCGTGAAAGCTAGCAACGTTCCGAGGGCACAAGGAACGCACATAGTCGTTATCTGTGCTCGAAGAGTGGGCACCGTCCCCCGCTTGAGCCACGGTTTATTCCCCCGAGCCTCGCTTAACTTTAAATCCTGTGCAAAAATTGCCAGGGTGCTCCCGCGGTGCGGGAGAGGGTCGCTCTCAAATGCATTTCACGGTCAGATTTTGCGCCGCGCAATCAATATAAATCGGAGCGAACGACAAGGGAGGAAAAGTGATGCCAGTCGTGACACGAGCGGGATATGGACCCGCTGCAGCATTTTTAGCCAGCATTGCCTCGGTGATTATCACCCCCGGCTTTGCCGCAGCACAGACCTACGGCTTCGCGACCATGCAACCGGGCACGCTCAATCACACCTCGGCCTCAGCGGTCGCCAAGGTCCTGAAAGAAAAAGCGGGCCTGAATGTCGTGGTTCAGCCGACCGCTGGCGAATCCGTGTTGATCCCGCTGGTCGGCCGCGGCGAGGCCGAGTTCGGCATCGCCAATATTTTCGAAGTGGAAGCGGCCAAGGCTAGCAATGCCGATCTTCGGCTAATCGGGTCATTGCATCCGCTGCGCGGCGCCTTTTGGGTGCGGAAGAATACCGACATGAAAACCATGGCCGATCTCAAGGGAAAGAAAGTCGGCATGGGCTATTCCGCTATGCGCACCATTGATCCGGTTGTGCGGGCAATGCTCGCGACCGGCGGATTGACCGAAAAGGACGTGACGCCGGTGCTGATCCCAAACGTGATCCGCGGCGCTGACGATTTCACGTCTGGCGCAGCGGACATGTTCTTTTTCGCCTTTGGCGCGCCAAAAGTGCGTGAAGTGGACGCCACTGTTGGCGGCATCCGGGCTTTGGAGGTCCCTGAAAGCGGGATGGCGGCCGCCAGGAAAATCGTTCCCGAGGGCTATCTAACGCCTGCGGTTCCAAATCCCTTCTTCGTCGGCGTCGAAAAGCCGATGGGCGTCTACACTTGGGACAACATGATCTTCACCAATGCAAAAGTAAGTGACGACGCGGTCTACAAGCTCATAGACATGCTGGAAAAGAACAAGGCGGACCTGGTCTCGATCCAGCCGGCCTTGCGAGATTTCTCGGCCGCGGCGCTCTACAAGTCCTACGACATTCCGTATCACCCCGGCGCCTTGAAGTATTTCAAGGAACACAACATCCAGGCCAAGGCCATCCAGTGAGTGAAGAGCGGATCATTCCCGATGCGGCGGAATTTGCCTCCGCCGCATCCAAGGCCACTGTCTTCTGGACCAATGTCTTTCAATCGCTGCTGGTGGCGTCCGTCGTGCTCTGGGTGCTCGATATACCCAGACAAGTCTTCAACGTATCGTTCTATACCGAACAGCTTTTGACCATCTGTCTCGGCCTGACATTGGCGCTCGCCTATATCGCCGATACGTCGCGGCCGCGGTACTGGTTCGACTGGGCAGCAGTTGTTCTTTCGATCGGGCTCTGTGCCTACATCACGGTCCGCTATGCCACGCTTACCGACGAAGCGGCGCAGATCCCGTTAAGCGGCCTGATCGTCAGCGGTCTGCTGATCCTGCTCATTATGGAAGCAAGTCGCCGCACCAATGGCTGGGGTTTCGTCAGCATGATCGCGGCCATGGCGATTTACGTCTATATCAGCCCGCATCTGCCCGGCGATTTCCAGACGCGTTACGTCTCGCCGCAAAGGATGACCGTATATCTCGGCCTCGATATTAACGGCGCGATCGGCTCCATACTGCAGGTCGCGGTCATGGTGGTGATCCCGTTCACGATCCTCGGCCAGGTGCTTGCGCGAACCGGCGGCGCCGATTTCTTTGCCGATATTTCAATGTCGGCGATGGGCAGCTTCCGTGGCGGCGCCGCCAAGATCGCGGTTGTCGGCTCCGCCTTGTTCGGCATGATTTCCGGCAGCGCGGTGAGCAACGTGCTCGCGGTCGGCATCGTCACGATTCCGACCATGGTCCGTTCAGGCTTTACGCCCTACCGCGCCGCCGCCATCGAGGCTGTCGGCTCGACTGGCGGGCAGTTGATGCCGCCGGTCATGGGCGCCGCCGCTTTCATCATGGCCGAATTCCTACAGGTACCCTACGGAGCGGTCTGCATTGCCGCCACGATTCCGGCGCTGCTCTATTACGCGTGCCTGTTCTTTCACGTTGATCTGGAAGCCGCCAAGCACAAGATCGGCGCCGCCAAGGTCGCCGACGCGCCCAGGGTGAAGGATGTGCTGAAATCAGGCTGGCATTTCCTGGTGCCGATCGTGTTCCTGGTATTCGCACTGATGTACCCGGACGTGACTATGCTCACGCCGGAAAAGGCGGCCATCGTCGCTACCGCAATCCTGATGGTGCTGGCGATGATTTTCGGCTACCGGGGCAAGCGCCTTGGCATTCTCGATATGCTCAAGGCCATCATGGAAACGGGCCGAGTATCGCTCGATATCATCCTGATTGGCGCCGCCGCTGGTGTCATGGTCGGGATCATGAGTATTTCCGGCCTTGCCTTCAGCATGACGATCCAGCTCTTGGCGCTGGCGGGCGGCAACGTATTCCTGCTGCTGTTGCTGATCGCGGTACTAGCCTTCGTGCTCGGTATAGGCCTGCCGACGGTGAGTGTTTACATCCTGACCGCGACACTGCTGGCGCCAGCGCTGATAAAGTTAGGCGTGACGCCAATGGCAGCGCATATGTTCGTCATGTACAACGGCATCCTGTCGA
Organism: uncultured Alphaproteobacteria bacterium; assembly: GCA_963743405.1. GTDB lineage: Bacteria > Pseudomonadota > Alphaproteobacteria > Rhizobiales > Xanthobacteraceae > Pseudolabrys. The sequence continues at coordinate 542,110 of CAVUPX010000002.1, forward strand.
TGATTACGCCGCCGGTTGCCTTCGCCGCCTATGCCGCCGCTAATATCGCGCGCACCGACGGTTGGACAACCGGTTGGATTGCGTGCGTCGTCGGCTGGAGCACCTTCCTGCTGCCGTTTCTATTCGTTCTCACGCCAAGCCTGCTGATGGATGGAAGCGTGATTGAGATCGTCCTCAATTTCAGCCGAGTGCTGTTCGGCATCTGGCTTGGCACCATGGCGGCAGTCGGCTTCTCGTTTGCGGGGCTCAAGGTAGTGGGGCGCGCGCTCTACGCGGTCATAGCGCTGGCGGTCGTATTGCCGCCAGAGACTTTTGCAGGCGCAATTTGGATTAATGCCGCGGGAGTCACAGCGGCCGTAGTTGTGCTCACCATCGATTGGATGCGCGAGCGGACGTCACGCAAATCCGGGGTGGCAGAGGCGCCGGCAACGCCCTATTGAACGAGGTCCGTTTCTTCAGCGCCTCTCTACCGATGCATCCAGCATTTAGGCACCGGCATAGCCACGCCGGTCTTAGCGCGGGCCCAATGATGGCACAGTAGTGCCGCCCTCGCTGCTCGCCCTTGCCGACGAGGTTAGTTGACAAAACTAGGTTTGCTCTAATGTCCGCTATTGGCACGAAGCGGACATCCCACTTTGCACTGCACATGTCCGCTATTGGGGCAAGGCGGACACGTCGTTTTGCACCGCACATGTCCGCTTTTGACCCAAAGCGGACATCGGACTGTACCTTACCGAACCTGACTTAAGCCGCTACGATGCCCGCCTTGAGCCTCGGGGGGACGATGCAAAGACGGCATTTCCTCAAATTGTTGACTGGCGCGATGGTCGCGACACCTGCGACTGGTCACGCCCAAAAGGTCGCGAAAATTCCGACAGTTGGTGTGTTATGGCACGCTGGCAGTCGGGAAGAGGAAGGATCGTATTACATCGCACTCGTGGAAGGCTTCAGGGATATTGGCTATGTGGATGGCCACAATATTAGACTCGAACATCGTTTCCCGAATGAAACTCCCGATAAGTTCCGAAGTTTTGCGGCTGAGCTTGTATCTTTAAAGGTCGATGCACTGGTCGCTGTAGGCGGAGGGACTGCGCCTTACGCAGCGCTTGCTACCGATACAATTCCGATTGTTTTTGTCCTCGTTTCCGTCCCTGTCGGAAGCAAATTGGTTGCGGGCATTGCGGCACCTGGCGGGAACATCACGGGATTATCAAGTTTTTCAAGTGAACTGACCCAAAAGCGATTGCAGTTATTCAAGGATGTAATTCCCGGTTTGTCGCGTGTTGCAATGCTGGCAAATCCGAATGAACCAAATTCGCGATTAATTTCTGATGATGCCGCAAACGCAGCAGTATCCCATCTCGGTTTAGTGCTCGAGAAATTTGACGTCAGCTCAGTTGCGCAACTGGACGAAGCTTTTGGCGCAATGGAAAGGCGAGGAACCCAAGCTGTAATTCTGGCTCCCGGTGGTCTTTTATTCAAATTCCGCACAGAGATAGCGAGGCTTGGCCTTATTAAACGTCTGCCAATATGTGCGTGGTCAAAAGAGACGTTTGAAAGCGGCGTGCTCATGTCTTACGGGCCCGATTATGTAGGAATGGTGCGCCGCGCCCCAACTTACGTTGACCGGATTTTGAAAGGGGAGAAACCGGCTGCGATACCGATAGAACAGCCGACCAAATTTCAATTGCGTGTCAATTTAAGGACAGCCAAAGCCATTGGCTTGAAGTTTCCTCAATCGCTGCTGACATTCGCCGACGAGGTGATCGAATAGCGATGTCGTTTGCTGCGGTGCATATGTCCGCTATTGGCACTTAGCGGACATGCCGTTTTGCGCTGCACGTTTCCGCTTTTGACCCAAAGCAGACATCGGGCCTGATCAGTGTTGGGGTCGGTTCCGAGCCTTTTTTATTAGTCACATCATCCCGAGCAGCCGCGGCAGGAACAGTGTCAAGCTGGGCCAATAGGTCACGATCACCAGGAAAACGAGCATGGTCAGCAGCCAGGGCAAGACCGCCACGGCCAGATCGGTGATGCGCATGCGGGCGATCATCGAAGCGACATAGAGATTGAGGCCGACCGGCGGGTGGCACAAGCCAACCTCCATATTAACGTCAATCACAATGCCGAAATGGACTAGATCGATGCCGAGTTTCTTTGCGGCGGGCGCCAGAATCGGCGCCATGATCAGGATGATCGACGAGGGCTCCATGAAGTTACCGGCCATCAGAAGCAATATGTTGACCACGAAAAGGAAGCCGACCCAGCCGAGATCCTGCGCAGTGATCCAGTCTGCCAGCGCAGAGGGGATGTTTTCGTTGCTGAGGACAAAGGAAAATAGCACCGCGTTGGTGACGATGTAGAGAAGCATCGCGCTGGTGTTCGCCGCCCTCAGCAACACTCGCGGCACATCCTTGATCTTCAGGGCCTTGTATACGAAGACTGAAATGAAGAACGAATAGACCGCCGCCATGGCTGCGGCCTCTGTCGCGGTGAACAGACCGCTGTAGATGCCGCCTATGATGATGACGACGAGCATCAAGCCCCAGACGCTTTCCCTGAACGCGTGCCAGCTCTCGATCCAGGTCGATTTCTTCATGCGCGGATAATTACGCCGTCTGGCGAGAAACCAGGTCACGACGCAGAGCATGGCGGTCAGCAAGGAGCCAGGCAGCAGACCAGCGACAAACAGGGCGCCGATCGATACATTCGTGGAGATCGCGTAGATGATCTTCGGGATCGACGGCAGCATCAGGATGCCAAGCGATCCGGCGACCGTGATGATGCCGGCGCCAAATCGCATCGGATATCCGTTTCTGACCATCTCGGGCAGCACGATTGCGCCGATGGCGGCGACCGTTGCGACGCTCGATCCACAGACCAGCGCAAACATGGCGCAGGCCACGATCCCGGCGAGCCCAAGTCCGCCGTGCCAGTGCCCGATGATGGAGGTGGCGAAGTTGATCATTCGCCGCGCAACGCCGCCATGGGTCAGGAAATTGCCCGCCAGGATGAAGAACGGGATCGCCATGATCTCGAAGCCCTGGATGCCGGTGAACAGCTTCATCGACACCGCTTCAATCGGAACCGCAGTGAGCGTGAACAGGAACGTGAGGACGGTGAGGCCAAGCGCAATCGAAACCGGAATGCCGGTCAGCAGCAGCGCAATCAGCAGCGCGAAGATCGTGCCCGCGCGCACCGCTTGCGGGAGCACGAGCACGCCGGCCTTCTCGCCAAGGCACACCGCCAGTATCAGTATCGGCACCATAATGAGGATAATCCCCAGTGGGCTTGCCTTCTGACGGGCGACGTCCGCGGGGGAGGCCGGCTCCGGGTGCAACCCCGGCGCATCGACCTCGAGCCCTTCGACCTTGGTCTCATCGTGGTGCGGCAGCTCGCCGGTCCAGTAGAACCACCATGCGACCTGCAGGAACCGGTAACACATCAGGCCGGAGCCGAGCGGGATCGCGAGATAGACGATCCACATCGGTGCTTCGAGGTCGTTCGACTGCTGGCCGGTCTTGAACATTTCGCCGACAAAGGCGAGGCCGAACAGCGCGATCGTGGCGGTGAAGAACGCCCCGCATGCGATCGCAAACAAGATGACGCGCCGGCGATTGCCCGCGTCGAGCATGTTGACCAGCAGATCGACGCCGACATGAATGCCGGTGCGAACGCCATAGGCAGCGCCGAACTTCGCCATCCAGATGAACATGTAGATGCAAAGTTCCTGCGCCCAGGAAATGTCGAGCGCGGCGAGCCAGAGATAGATCGCCTTGAGAATATCGGGCAGGACGGGAATGCCGCGCGCGGCTGCCCACTTCGACAGGTCGATCGAAAGGCCCGTTCCGTAACGGTGCAGCACCGCGAAGAAGATCAGCCCGGTCGCGGCTGCGATCAGGGTGGCGATAAGCCACTCTTCCAAATGATCGAGCGCCCGATTGAGGCCCTTGAACACGAGAATCCCCCAGTCTCAGCCCGAAACGGCCGGAGGCGCGATCACACCCGGCCGTTTTCTTTTTATTGTCGGCGGCAAGCCGGTCAGTCAGTTCATCTTGATGTCGAGTTCTTTGGCGATCAGGTCGAGCACCTCCTGCCCGACGCGACCTTTCGCCCACTTGTAGGTCGGTGCCATCGCCGTCTGCCATGCCTTGCGCTGCGCGTCGCTCAAGGTATGCAGCGTGGTCTTGCCGGACTTCTTGATCTCCTCCAACGCATCCTCGTTTTCCTTGACCGCGATAGAGTTCGTGTAGTCGGTAGCTTCATCCATCGCCTTGTCGAGCTGCTTGCGGATATCGGGCGGCAGCCCGTTCCAGAACTTGGAGTTCACGATCACCGCATATTGCAGATGCGCGTGATAGGAGATGGTGATGTGCTTCTGCACCTCATGGAATTTCTGTGTCAGATAATTCGACGCCGTGTTCTCGCATCCGTCGACCACGCCGGTCTGCAGGGCCTGGTAAACTTCCGAGAACGCCATGATCTGCGGAATCGAGCCGACATCGCGGAAATACTGGTCGGCGATCTTGGAGCCTGAGATGCGAATCTTGAGGCCCTGGAAATCCTCCGGCATCAGCAGAGGCCGGTTCGACGACACCATGTGGAAGCCGTTGTCCCAATAGGCCAAGCCGGAAATGCCTTTCGACTCGAGTTTCTTGAACAACCACTGGCCGACGGGCCCCTTCATGGCTTTCGTGTAGGCTGCTTCATCCTTGAACAGCCACGGCAGATCGAGCGCCTCGAATTCCTTGGCGCCGAGCGGCGCGAATTTGGCGGTCGAGGGCGCCAGCATCTGCACGGAGCCGAGTTGCAACGCCTCGATCTCTTCCTTGTCCTTGTAGAGCGACGAGTTGGGATAGACCTCAACTTTCACCTTGCCGTTGGTGTATTTTTCGGCGAGCTCCTTAAATTTGAGCGCGCCTTTTCCCTTCGGCGTGTCATTGGTTACGACGTGACTGAATTTGATGATGATCGGGCTCTGGGCCGTGGCGGCCGCTGGAACCATCAGAATGGCGGCCGCAACCGCCGCAAGAACAAAGTTGCGCATGAACGTCCCCTCTAGTTTTGGCGCGCCCCACTTTTCCGAATTTTTCCGCTCAGGGTACATTAAACTTGCCCCCCATCAAGTGGACCGATAGTCGGCATTGGCACAAAGCGGGCATCAAGGGTCCTCGATAGCCTCAATGGTGTTCATCGATGGCGCATTCGGCCAATACGAACGCGTGGCGCTCTTTGCATATCTCGCAATGTAGTTGGATTTTCTCGGCTCTCGGAATTGCTTTTAAATCCTCGATGGATGCTCTGAATTCTGAGCGGAATGTTTTGCCGGTAGCCGGACATCTGAAGATAAGAGCGCCCATGGTTCTCATTAAGGATCACTGAGCTATGTGCTACTATGGATAAAATTTTAGCAGAAAAATTCACGTTACGAAGGCGTTTGATAGGAGATACTGCCTATCGCCATAGTCACAAATGGAAATGGCCATGTACACCGTCGACGGCCAGCCGATAGAACGGCGTTCTCGTCAGGATCGCCGTTCGGGCATCGACAGGCGATCAGAAAGGGAAATACGGGCGCAGGGAGAACGCCGGTCCAGCGCCGCAGATCGGCGTTCAGGAAAGGACCGGCGATCCGAATTGCGTTTTGAATTTGAACCGGACTAGCGCTGGAACTGGCGCAGGAAGCGGAATAACGCTGCTCTCGCCGCCTTATCAAAACACTGATGGATTTCATGGAGACCGCCGTGAGGCGGTCTTTCTGTTTGCGCAGATCGACCCCGAATGTTCGCTATTGGCACTTAGCGGACATGGGCTAGTGCACCGCACATGTCTGCTTTTGACCCAAAGCGAACCCATTGCCCGGACCAAGGAGGCTCTTTCGTCCCGCGCGTGTAGTGCTGTATTATTCTCGGTACAACGCTGGGGGTTAAAATGAGACGACGCGAGTTCGTCACCCTTTTCGGCAGTGCCTTAGTGCTTTTTACCTTTGCGGCACACTCGCAACAGAACCAGAAAATCCCGCATATTGGTTATCTGATGGACCGTTCCGGCCCACCGGGCGTCCTCGATCAAGGATTTTTCGCTGGCTTGCGTGAACACGGTTACGTGGTTGGGGAAAACATTGCGATCGATTACCGCTGGACGGATGGCAAAAGCGAACGTCTTCCGGATCTTGCGCGTGAGCTCGTCGCAGACAAGGTCGACATCATTATTGTGGCCGGCGCGGATTCCACTAAGGCAGCGAAAATCGCCACCGCAACAATTCCAATTGTGATGGCAAGTAGCCAAGACGCTGTTGGCGACGGTTTAGTAGCAAGCTTGGCGCGTCCGGGAGGCAATGTAACCGGGCGATCTGTCTACGCTCCGGAACTAACCTCGAAGCGCATGGAAATTCTCAAAGAAATGCTCCCAAATCTCACCAAGGTCGGAGTTCTCTGGAACAAAGAAAATGCAGGGGCTGCAGGTCAATTGCGAGAATCCGAGAAAGCGGGACGTGCACTTGGTATTGCAATCGAATCGGTACCCGCACAAATTCCTGAGGGGTTAGACGAGGTGATGGCACGGACTGCACAAGCTGGCGCGGGTGCGATTCTAATCGTCTCCGACAGTTCAACCATAAGTAATCGCGCCAAAATCGGCGGTTCTGCTCTGCAAAATCGTCTTCCAACCATCTTTGCTAATAAAGCATATCTAAGTGGCGGTGGCTTAATGAGTTACGGCCCCGACATAGTCGAAAGCTTTCGGTTGGCAGTGATTCACGTAGATAAAATTCTGAAGGGTGCAAAGCCAGCCGAGTTGCCGGTGGAACAGCCGACTCGCTTTGAATACGTTATTAACATGAAAACCGCCAAGGCACTTGGAATCGCTGTGCCTCCTGCGTTACTCGCGCGTGCTGATAACGTGATCGAGTAGCAAGCGGAATGTCCGCTATTGGCACTTAGCGGACATGGGCTTGTGCGCTGCACATGTCCGCTTTTGACCCAAAGCGGACATTGAGACCTCTTCCGGCACCATGGGTTAGCCGGTACGATGACGGCTCTTAGCCATCGGGGACGGGTATGAGGCGGCGAGAACTTCTGCGAAGTCACAAAGCGCGTCGCGTGCGGCACATCGCGTCCGCGACGACCGGTCAGAAATTCACGGTGTTCATCGTTGACGACGATGCGGGCGTTCTTAGAGCACTTGCGCGCTTGGTCCGAGCCGCCGGTTACGTAGTGCGGACATTTTCGTCGGCCCTCGGCTATCTTGAGAACGATGAAGTTGACGTTCCTGGCTGTCTTGTTCTCGACGTTCGGATGCCCCATGTTGATGGCCGACAATTACAAGCGGCGTTGTTTAGAGAGAGCGATGCGCGACCGATAATTTTTATATCGGGTGCAGATGACGTTCCGACCGCCGTTGCCGCATTAAAGGCAGGTGCAATTGATTTCCTGAGTAAGCCAATTGCTGAGCAGGCCCTGCTAAGGGCGATCAATATCGCTGTCGAGCAGGATACAAAATCAGGCCAACAGCGTGCTCAACTTGCTGCGATAAGTCGTAAGCTTGCCCGGTTAACCCCACGCGAAGCTGAAGTCCTCAGGTACGTCATAGCCGGCCATCCTAACAAGAAAATTGCGTGGCACCTCGGTACAAGCGAAAAGACCATCAAGGTCCACCGCAGCCGCATGATGGATAAAATGGAGGTCCGCTTCATCGCCAACCTTGTCCAATTGACCGAACTCGCCGGGATCGAACCCCATATCGTTAAAAACAGTAAATCGCCACTTAGTGACGGCTCGGTCCAACCTCCACAGTTGGCCCAAAGGGGATGTTTAACTCGTACCCATTGATGTCCGCTTTTGGCACTTAGCGGACATCGCCTAGTGCACTGCACATGTCCGCTTTCGGGGGT
>CAVUPX010000002.1:557500-595646 GCA_963743405.1 uncultured Alphaproteobacteria bacterium
ATAAATCTTTCCCCGTAAGGGCGTATTCGGTATTAGCCCAAGTTTCCCTGAGTTATTCCGAACCGAAGGGCGCGTTCCCACGTGTTACTCTCCCGTCTGCCGCTGCCGTATTGCTACGGCCGCTCGACTTGCATGTGTTAGGCCTGCCGCCAGCGTTCGCTCTGAGCCAGGATCAAACTCTCAAGTTGGATGAGATTTTAATTCCGGCTTGGTCACGTTTGCGCAGTGACGACACTGGGTAGTGTCGTCACATTGACGAGGTCCACCCACTGATCTTTCGATCAGCGATGTACCTTAAACGTGTACCGCCGAAGTCTCTTCCAAAGCCGCCTCTCATGAAGAATTGCTTCTTCACGCGAAAGCGGCCCGCAAGGACTCCGCCGTCCACGTTTCTCTTTCTTCCGATTCACTTTTCAAACAGCCCGGGGACCATGGCGGTCCCCACCCTTCGGTAAGCCGAAGAGCCGTCGAAGCCCGTGCATCCGAGAACCATCGGATGCCGATTCACTGTTCCAGTGAGGAGCTTCAGAGGCGCGCAATCGCGCCGTAAGCGGACGGCGCGCCGATGGGTGTATATATGCTTCGGCCCAAAGCCTTGTCAACCAAAAATGCCCGTTTTCTTGGTCCGAATGGTATTTCGCGGCCTTTCCGATGATCCCCGAATAAACAGTGCTTTAATTCATACTGCGCCGCACTGAGGCCATATTCCTGCGTCGTCCTTGCGGTTCGTTCGAGGGACGGAATCGCAAACGGGGGCCTTCAGCCGCCGTCAATCAGGCCACTTAATCGGGTTCGGGTGCCGTCATTGACGGCCTTTGGACCAACCGGCATCTTGCCGGCCAATCGATTCAAGCGGCCTGCCGACAGCGTTTGGGGCATTGGTTGCGGCGGCCTTCGATCCGAGGCGCAGGGGACGGCGAGCTTGGACCAGACACGGTCGCGCGGCGCATATCGATCGAGGCAGGCCGACGCTATTGAGCTCGGCAATGAGCCGCCACTGTCTGTTGACGGGGGCTCGAGCGGTTTTGTCGATCGCCGCCGTGTATCAGTGCAATGGTTTGCCGGCACAATTCTTACCGCACTGTGCGGCGCTGCTCTTATGGGTGGCGCCGTTTTCACGTCGCTCGACGGCGAGACCAACTTCGCTTCGCTGCCAGAACGGGTCGAGGTCGCGTTGCGCGGCGCACTCGGAGTTGGCGGCGAGCGCGGCGCCCACAAGAGCGACCGTCTGCCAACTGCGGAAGAGCCTTCATTCGCACGCCAGGTTATTCGCGTCTCGACCATCAACAGAGTTGGCAATCACGAGGTTGTCCGCGTACGCCCGTTCGTACGCATCGCCGGCAATCTCTCACTGACTGTTTCCGATCTCTCCGCCAACATTCCGCCGTTCAACCCGCAACGCCTGCTTGCCGAATCTGCACCAGGCGGGGCCACAGCGTCGGACGACACCCCAGCCGCCGAGCCGGACGCCGAAGTCGCTTTCGTTATGCGCGATATGGCGCCGCTCATGCCAAAACTCAAAATCGCGCTGATCACCCCAACGGATGAAGTGATTGCGCGCGTGCGCGAAGCCGCCGAATGGAGCGAGAAAACCGCCAATCACATGCCGGTCGCTTCAAACATCACCGGCATCAAGCTCGCATATGCCGGCGACGGAACCGTCGACCCTTACGCCGGCTTCGAGGCGCGCATCATTCCTGAGAACATTACGCTACTGCCCAAGACGACGGCGCAGACAACCGGTGGCAATGGGATCAACGAGAAGCTGATCGTCGCCAAGAAAGGAGAAACCGTTGCTTCCATCTTGCGCGATCTCGGCGCAACGCCGGCCGACATTGGCGCAATCGCCCGCGTTCTTGGACCACGTGCGTTCGATGGCGGCATCAAAGAAGGACAAAAACTGCGCGTGTTGATGGCACCTCTCATGGGTGCCCAGCGCCTACAGCCGATCCGCGTGATCGTTGCCAACGATACAGCAATCGACGCAGTCGTGGCTTTGGCGGACACCGGAAAATATGTCTCGGTTGACGTCAAGAACGTGGACACCGAAGTTGCTGAAAGTTCCGAAGACACCGGTGACGATGACACGTCAGGCGTTCGCCTTTATCAAAGTGTGTATGAAACGGCGCTGCGCAACCGGATACCAAACCCGATTATCGAGGATCTGATCCGTATCTACTCCTACGACGTCGATTTCCAACGCAAAGTACAAGCCGGCAATTCCTTCGAAGTGCTTTACGCCGGCGAAGAAGAGACGCCCGTCGCCGATAGCCGCAACGAAGTTCTGTTTGCGACACTTACGGTCGGCGGTGAAACGAAAAAATTCTATCGTTTCCAATCACCCGATGACGGCGTGGTCGACTACTACGATGAGACCGGCAAGAGCGCGAAGAAATTCCTGGTCCGCAAGCCTGTGCTCGCCGGCATTATGCGGTCCGGCTTCGGCCTGCGCCGGCATCCGATCCTCGGTTACACCAAAATGCACACCGGCGTGGACTGGGCGGCGGCGAGCGGTACTGCGATCTATGCCTCCGGCAACGGCGTCGTCGAGAAAGCTGGCCTGGAGTCGGGCTACGGCAAATACATTCGCATTCGCCATACCAATGGCTATGAAACCGCCTACGGCCACATGACGGCATTTGCGCGCGGCATCGACGAGGGCACGCGCGTCCGACAGGGTCAAGTGATCGGCTTCGTCGGCTCGACCGGACTGTCGACCGGGTCACACCTTCACTACGAAATATTGGTGAACGGCCGTTTCGTTGATCCTATGCGCATCAAGCTGCCACGTGGCCGCGTCCTGGATGGCCCAATGCTCGCGAGTTTCGAACAGGAGCGCGAGCGGCTCGACGGCATCATGGCACGCAAACCGGCGCGCGTGGCCTCGAGCGCGCCGGCGGTTCGCTGATTTTTCAGACCGCGTTTCGTGAGCTTACGCTGCTTGCGCCAGCTTTCCGTTGAAGGTCAGTCCCAGCTTGTCACCAGATATGGTGACTTTCTGACCGTCCTTGATCGTGCCTGCGAGAATCATCTCGGCGAGCGGATCTTGTACGGATTTCTGGATCACCCGTTTAAGCGGCCGCGCACCATAGGCGGGATCCCAGCCCTTTTCGGCCAGCCAATCACGCGCGCTCGGCTCAAGCTTAATCGTGATTTTCCGGTCATCGAGCAGCTTTTGTAGCCGCGTCATCTGAATGTCGACAATCCGGCCCATCTCCGACTTCTTGAGGCGGTGGAACAGGATGATCTCATCAACGCGGTTGAGGAATTCTGGCCGGAATGCTGCGCGCACCACGGCCATCACTTGATCCTTGACCGCGTCTGTGTCCTGGCCCTCGGGCTGATTGACAAGGAAGTCCGCCCCGAGGTTCGACGTCATCACGATCAGCGTGTTGCGGAAATCGACGGTGTGGCCTTGCCCATCGGTCAGCCTTCCGTCATCGAGCACCTGCAACAGGACGTTGAACACGTCCGGATGGGCCTTCTCGATCTCGTCGAACAAAATGACCTGATAAGGCCGACGCCGCACCGCCTCCGTAAGCGCGCCGCCTTCCTCGTAACCGACATAACCCGGAGGCGCGCCGATCAGCCGGGCGACCGCGTGCTTCTCCATATACTCCGACATATCGATCCGGATCAGTGCGTTCTCGTCGTCGAATAAATATTCCGCCAGCGCTTTGGTCAATTCGGTCTTGCCGACGCCGGTTGGGCCCAGGAACATGAATGACCCGATAGGCCGGTGTGGATCCTGCAAGCCCGCGCGCGCGCGCCGCACGGCCGTCGACACCGCATGCACGGCTTCCTGCTGGCCGATCACGCGCTTGGCGAGCTCGTCTTCCATGCGGAGGAGCTTTTCCTTCTCGCCCTCGAGCATCCTGTCGACGGGAACGCCGGTCCAGCGGGAGACAACGCCAGCCACATGATCGGCGGTCACGGTCTCCTCGACCATGGCAGCGCGTTTGCCTTCGGAAGCTTCGATCTCCTTCAGCTTCTTTTCCAGTTCCGGAATACGGCCATAGGCCAGCTCGCCGGCGCGCTGGTATTCGCCGCGTCGCTGCGCATTGGCGAGCTCCGCGCGCAACTGGTCGAGCTCGGTCTTGAGCTTTTGTGCATCGGACAGCTTTTCCTTTTCGGCTTTCCAACGCGTGGTGATATCGGCCGACTGCTTTTCCAGCGTCTTCAATTCGGATTCCAGACGCTTGAGACGATCCCTGGAGCCTGAATCGGATTCTTTCTTCAGAGCTTCCTGTTCGATTTTCAGCCGGACGATTTCACGATCAATGGAATCGAGCTCTTCCGGCTTGGAATCGACTTGCATCTTTAGCCGCGCCGCGGCCTCGTCGATAAGATCGATAGCTTTGTCGGGCAGAAAGCGATCGCTGATGTAGCGATGCGACAGCGTCGCCGCAGCGACAATCGCCGAATCGGAAATACGAATGCCGTGGTGTTGCTCGTATTTGTCCTTGAGGCCGCGCAGAATTGAAATCGTATCTTCGACAGACGGTTCATCGACGAAGACCGGTTGGAAGCGCCGCGCCAGCGCCGCATCCTTCTCCACGTGCTTTTTGTATTCGTCGAGCGTCGTGGCACCGATGCAATGCAACTCGCCGCGCGCGAGCGCCGGCTTGAGCAGATTGGACGCATCCATGGCGCCGTCGGCTTTGCCGGCACCGATCAGCGTGTGCATCTCGTCGATGAACAGGATGATGCCACCGTCTGAGGAGGTAACCTCTTGCAGAACCCCTTTGAGCCGCTCTTCGAATTCGCCGCGATATTTTGCGCCGGCGATCATCGCACCGAGATCGAGCGCGAGCAGTCGCTTGTCCTGCAGGCTCTCCGGTACGTCGCCGTTGACGATCCGCAGCGCAAGGCCTTCCACGATTGCTGTCTTGCCGACCCCAGGCTCACCGATCAGTACGGGGTTGTTCTTGGTCCGGCGCGAGAGCACCTGGATGGTGCGGCGGATTTCCTCGTCGCGGCCGATCACCGGATCGAGTTTCCCGTCGCGCGCCGCCTGCGTGAGGTCACGCGCATATTTCTTAAGCGCGTCATAAGCATTTTCTGCGGAAGCGGAATCCGCGGTGCGGCCCTTGCGCAACGCATTGATCGCCGCGTTGAGATCCTGTGGCGTCACGCCAGCCTTGGCGAGGATTTTCCCGGCTTCGGTGTCTTTCTCCACTGCAAGCGCGAGCAACAATCGCTCAACGGTGACGAAGCTGTCCCCGGCTTTCTCGCCGGCCTTCTCGGCGGCGTCGAATACGCGCGCCAGCGCCGGATCCATATAGATCTGCCCGGCACCACCGCCGCTAACCTTGGGCCGCTTGGCGAGCGACGCTTCAACCGCCTTCAACGCCTGCCGGGATTGACCGCCGGAACGGTCGATCAGGCCTGCCGCCAGTCCTTCAGGATCGTCGAGCAAGACTTTGAGCAGATGCTCGGGGGCAAATTGTTGGTGGCCCTCCCGCATCGCCAATGATTGTGCGGACTGCACGAACCCGCGCGCGCGGTCGGTATATTTTTCGAAATTCATGTCTCAACTCCCTCGGCCCACGAAGGCACCGGTTAAAATAACGGGTCCCCTGAGGCGGCCCGTACCAGCGTTATGTGGGTTCAAATATCGCAGTTTGAAGAGGCGAACGGGTTGATATAGCTCAGAGTAAAGGCTTTTCGAACGGCGTTGAAAACGCAGAAAATCCAATGACAATCGAGCCCGCCCGGATCAACGCCATTTACCGTTATCCCGTGAAAGGGCTGTCGCCGCAGAAGCTACCGCAAACCCGCTTGACCCCCGGGGCAACCCTGCCGGCCGACCGCCTCTATGCCATCGAGAATGGCCCTTCGGGCTTCGACCCGGCGGGCACCCGCTTACTTTCCCAAGCAGACGATTCCTGATGCTCATGCGCAATGAGCGTCTGGCGTCGTTACGCACCGACTACGATGAAGCCAGTCATACGCTGACGATCCACTGGGAGGGTCGCGAAGCGGCGCGCGGCGACTTGCGCAGCAAGGAGGGGCGGCTCGCCATAGAGGCGTTTTTTCGCCGTTTCATGCCGAAGGAATTGCGAGGGCCACCAAAGGTCCTGTCGGGCGCCGGCCATAGTTTCTCGGACGTGGCCAAGAAGGTCGTTTCCATCATTAACCTTGCTTCGGTTGCGGCGGTTGAAAGCGCTGCCGGAGCGCCGGTCGATCCGCTCCGCTTTCGGGGCAATCTTTATGTCACCGGCTGGCCGGCCTGGCATGAGTTCGACCTGCTCGGCCACACTCTCGCGATTGGAAAGACTGCCCGGCTGACCGTGGTCAAGCGCATCCAGCGGTGCGCCGCGACCGACGTTGACCCGAACACCGGCATCCGCGACATGGCGATCCCGCGAACGCTCATGGATAATTTCGACCACACCGATTGTGGCGTCTACGCCGAGGTCGTGACTGCCGGCGACATCTCCGACGGGGACACTGTCGGTATTGTTGCTGCGTGACTACGAGCAGCAGATCGGCGCAAACAAATAAAAAGCGCACCCTGCTCAGCGGCAGGGCGCGTTTTTATTGATCAACACAGAGATCAGCCGCCCGGCAAAACATAGGCGCTAATCCGCCCGGCCGGATAGACCGACTCGGCAACAGTGTGATTGTGGTTGCCGGATACGATGATCGGATTGCCATTCGGGTCCACCCCGCTCACGACACCGACGTGGCCGCCGCCGTGGCGGCCCATCACGGCGATGGCGCCAACTTGCGGCCCGCTCACGCGCTGGCCGTAATGCGAATAGGCGCTCGCCAGGTTGCCGCCACCAGCATGGCCCGTCCGCTTCAAGACCATGTCCATGAAAGCACCGCACCACAGGCTGCCGCGTCCGGTGGGATTGGTACCAATATACTTGCGAGCCTCACTGACCAATCCATCGCTTGTGGCGCCGCCGTAGGCGGAGTTCGCATGCGATTGCGCCTGGGCGCGCGCATCGGCCAGAGACCTGCGACCGTGGCGTCGGCTGCGAACGATCGTGTCATCGGCTGCCGCTGTCACAGCTTGAGTTCCATCGAATGCGTAACGCGCATCGCCGTCGGCCCCGGCCATTTGTGGTTGAAGCGTAGTCTGCGCATTGGCCGCCGCACTGTGGCGATGATGGTGGACGGGTCTTGCGAGGGCCGACGTTGCGAGAGCCGCAACCGCCACCGAACACAACACAACTGTCGCCCGTCTTGTCTTAAGTTTCATCAGATTAATCCCCTTAGCTATTCAAGCATTACACCAGGCCCCGATAGAATCAGTGCCTGGTGCGGTGTCTAAACGCCGTCCGCATATGGCAATTTCGTGATCAATGGAAGGTCATTTATGGAACGCATACCGGCTATTCGAAATGTATACGCAGCAGAAACAAAATATACGCTGCATTTTGCAGTTTTTACTTATAGTAATTCTGTAATACAGTTTTAGATACGATCTATACTTAGACGCAAAGAAATGGTGCCGCTGCACCACAGTTAAAGTTGCAGTGCAGCAGTTCCACTCGGGGCTTGGGAGGTGCAAAAAGCGCGCTTCAGCCCTTACGGCTCAGCAAAAATACGGCCTGTTCGCCGAAGAGGTTCCAGAACCACCAGGGTGCATTGAGGCGCAGCGGCGACCCCCAGGCATTGAGCGCGACAGCCTTCTCCATTTTGACCCCGATCTCCGTGCAGAGCTGCCGGAAGTCCTTGATGGTGCAATGGTGGATGTTCGGGGTGTCGTACCAGCTGTGCGGCAGGATATCGGTTCGCGGCATATGGCCAGCAAACAACAGCTGGAGCCGAACTTGCCAGTGGCCGAAATTTGGAAACGACACGACCGCGCGACTCCCAATGCGCAGCATGTGCTCGAGTACGATGCGGGGATGACGTGTCGCCTGGAGGGTCTGCGACAGGATGACGTAATCGAATGCATCATCGGGGTAGTCGCCGAGATCGGTGTCTGCGTCGCCTTGGATCACAGCCAATCCCTTGGCAACGCATTCATTCACGCCTTCGCGCGACAGTTCAATGCCGCGGCCGTCGACCCCGCGGCTTTCACTCAGAAGCCGCAGCAATTCTCCGTCGCCACATCCGACGTCGAGCACTTTTGCACCGCGCTCGACCATCTCTGCGACCAATACCAAGTCGACGCGGGCGCCTCCGGGCGTTCGCGCCATACTCTCGACGGCCAAATCGGCATTGGCATGTGACAGGGTGTTCATTGATCAGCTCTTGGACGCAAGGCCACGCGCCTTGCCAGCCCCATCGAGGAAGCCGCGCACGATTGCAAGTAATTCCGGCTCGTCGAGCAGGAAGGCGTCGTGGCCTTTGTCGGTGACAATCTCGGCGAACGACACGCGCGCGCTTGCCGCATTCAACGCATGGACAATTGCACGCGATTCCGAGGTCGGGAAAAGCCAGTCGCTGTTGAAAGAAATCACGCAGATGCGCGTGGGTATTCCCTTAAAAGCATTCGCCAGCACGCCATCGTAATCTGCCGCCAGGTCGAAATAGTCCATTGCGCGTGTGAGATAGAGGTAGGAATTCGCGTCGAAACGTTCAACGAACGAAATTCCCTGATGCCGCAAATAAGATTCCACCTCAAAATCCGCGTCGAATGAGAACGTCGGATTCGACCGGTCCTGGAATTTGCGGCCAAATTTCCGATGCAGCGCAGCGTCTGAGAGATAAGTGATATGCGCGCCCATGCGCGCGACCGCAAGACCGCGACGCGGATTGGTATCTTCCAAGAGATAACGGCCGCCGCGCCATTCCGGATCGGCCATAATTGCTTGCCGGCCGACCTCATGGAACGCAATATTTTGTGCCGAATGGCGAGTCGCACACGCGATCGGCAGCGCACAGAAGACGCGTTGCGGGTAGCTTGCAGCCCATTGCAGAACCTGCATGCCGCCCATCGAGCCACCCGCAACCGCAAACAATGTCTCAATGCCAAGATGATCGAGCAGCATGGCCTGCGCCCGCACCATGTCGCGAATTGTAATGACCGGGAAGCTGAGGCCCCACGGCTTGCCGGTCTTCGGATCCGTCGATGACGGTCCGGTGGTGCCCATGCAGGCCCCAACGACGTTCGGGCAGATCACAAAATAACGCTCGGTATCGATGGGCCTTCCTGGCCCTACCATCGTTTCCCACCAACCGCCCTTTTTGGTGACGGGATGCACGCTGGCGACGTGCTGGTCGCCGGTCAGCGCGTGACAGATCAGCACCGCATTCGAGCGCGCGGCGTTAAGCGTGCCATAGGTCTTGTAGGCGATCTGGAAGGGCGTCAGCTCGACGCCGGCGTCAAGTTTGAGCGGCTTGTCGGAGCCAAAATGGGCGACAAGCGACTCGTGCGGCTGGTCCGCCTCACGCGGAGCATCAGCCGCCTCTTTCGCGGTCGTCAAATTCGCTTCGCTCATATCGCCTGTGCGCTCCCGGCGCGCTACCCGCATCGCGGGGCGACTAGAAGAGGGTTTACTGTCAATCTAGCAGGGAACAGTCAACGTTTTCTTTGATTTCAGGCCCCGGCCCACTTATCAATGCCGCCATGGCGAAGCCCCCACAAGCACCCTCGCTGGCCGATCTGCGCAAGGAGATCGACCGCATCGACGAGGCGATGCATCAGCTGCTGATGGAGCGTGGCGAGATCATCGACCGCCTCATCGCGGCCAAACGCAGCCAGGACACTGGCACATCGGCGTTCCGCCCGGCACGCGAAGCGGAGATGATGCAACGGCTGGTCAAACGCCACAAAGGATTGTTGCCGCTTGATACGGTGGAAAGTATCTGGCGCGTCATCATTTCCACTTTTACGTACGTGCAGGCGCCCTTTTCCGTCCATGCCGACCTGTCGGCGGGTGACGCACTGATGCGAGACTCTGCCCGCTTTCATTTCGGATTTACCGTTCCATTTGTTCCCCACATGGGGGCGGCCGGAGTCGTTGCCGCGGTATCGGCATCCAAAGGCGATCTCGGCCTCGTGCCCGCCGTCGACGTGGCCTCGGCCGGCGCTTGGTGGAGTGCGCTTGAATTTGATGCCGCACCCAAAATAATCGCGCGGCTGCCTTTCGTCGAGCGCCCCGACCATCCGGCAGCGTTGCCGGTGTTCGTCCTTTCCAGAGTTGCGCCCGACGCTATGGCAACTGAAGCCGCGGTGTGGAGCATCCGCGTCTCCGGCTGGGGGGCAGGTCCAGCGCAGGCATTGGCGGCAAAGGCCAATTTCATCGCCGTACCTGATCGCGCCTTCGATGGTGCTGCATTGTTGGTAACATTACCCAAGGGCGTGAGCCTTGAATCGACAAGTGCGGCTTTGGTTAAGGCTGGGGCCGCAGTGCGCTCGGCGGCCCTCGTCGGAAGCCACGCAACCCGCTATACGGTTGCCGCCGATAAGGCCTGACCGTTCGGACAACGCTGATGACTGCCAACCGCCCGCAACCGCGCCCCGGCGTGCTCGAGATTGCCCCTTATGTTCCGGGCAAGAGCACCGCACCGGGCGTTGCCAAGGTATTCAAACTCTCCTCCAACGAAACACCGTTGGGGCCGAGCGCGAATGCCCTCGCCGCCTATCGCGCGGCCGGCGAGCACCTGCAGGATTATCCGGACGGCTCGGCGACGGCATTGCGCGACGCGATCGGTGCTGCTTTCGGCCTCGACCCCGATCGCATCGTTTGCGGAGCCGGCTCGGACGATTTGCTCAATCTCCTCGCGCGCGCCTTTCTCCGCGACGGCGATGAAGCGATCTACACAACGCACGGCTTTCTGGTTTACCCGATCGCGACCATGGGCACCGGAGCGAAAGCTATTGCCGCCCCGGAAAAGGATTTTACGGCAAGTGTCGACGCGATCCTCAAGGCGGTGACGCCCGCTACAAAAATCGTGTTTCTTGCCAATCCGAATAATCCGACCGGTACCTACATTCCGTTCGACGAGGTCAAACGGCTGCAGAAGGCGCTACCGTCGAACGTATTGCTCGTGCTCGATGCCGCATATGCGGAATACGTGCAGCGGAATGATTATGAGTCCGGCATTGAGTTAGTCGCCACTACCGACAACGTCGTGATGACGCGGACGTTCTCGAAGATCTATGGGTTGGCGGCGCTGCGCCTCGGCTGGATGTATGGACC
Source organism: uncultured Alphaproteobacteria bacterium (assembly GCA_963743405.1). GTDB lineage: Bacteria > Pseudomonadota > Alphaproteobacteria > Rhizobiales > Xanthobacteraceae > Pseudolabrys. The sequence goes on from CAVUPX010000002.1 coordinate 568,609, forward strand.
GGCGCACGTCGTGGACGCCGTGAACCGCATTCGTGGCCCGTTTAACGTCAACGCGCCCGCTATCGCAGCGGGTATCGCGGCCATAAAGGACACCACGCACGTGGAACGCGCGCGCGCGCACAACACGCAATGGCTCGCCTGGCTTACGAACGAGATCGGCAAGCTCGGCCTTCCGGTAACGCCAAGCGCGGCGAATTTCGTGCTCATCCACTTCCCCGATACCAAGGGGCGTACCGCCAAGGACGCGGATGCTTTCCTCACGAAACGCGGCCTTATCCTGCGCCAGGTCGGCGCCTACAAGCTGCCGAATGCTTTGCGCATGAGCGTCGGCACCGAGGAAGCCAATCGCCTCGTTGTCCAGGCACTCAAGGAATTCCTGGGGAAGGCCGCGTGAATAAGCCAGCGACATTATTCAATCGTCTTGCTCTAATCGGCGTCGGGCTCATTGGGTCCTCGATTGCGCGCGCTGCGCGTGCGCAAGGTGCGGCGCGCACGATCGTAGCCACCGCGCGGTCCCCGCAAACCCGCAAGCGTGTCGCCGAACTCGGCCTTGCCGACCAGGTTGTCGAAAGCAATGCCGCCGCGGTGGAAGGTGCCGATCTGGTTATCGTTTCCATTCCGGTCGGCGCCTGTGGCGATGTCGCAAAGGAAATAGGACCGCATCTTGCCCCCGGCGCCATCGTCTCCGACGTCGGCTCCGTGAAGGGCGCGGTGGTGCGCGATATGGCTCCGCATCTGCCAAAAACCGTGCACTTCGTACCGGCACACCCGGTCGCGGGCACCGAATATTCCGGTCCCGACGCCGGCTTTGCTGAACTCTTCGTCAACCGGTGGTGCATCCTGACGCCGCCAAAAGGCACCGATCCAAAAGCGGTTGAGAAGCTCGCGGAATTCTGGCGTCTGCTCGGCGCCAACGTGGAAACAATGGCACCCGACCATCATGATCTGGTGCTTGCGATCACCAGCCATCTGCCGCACCTGATCGCCTACACCATTGTCGGCACGGCCGATGAACTGCAGACCGTCACGCGTTCGGAAGTGCTGAAATTTTCCGCTGGTGGTTTCCGCGATTTCACCCGTATCGCCGCGTCTGACCCGACGATGTGGCGCGATGTGTTCCTGGCGAACAAAGATGCCGTTCTCGAAATGCTCGGCCGCTTCAATGAGGATGTTTCGGCATTGACCAAAGCGATCCGCAAGGGCGACGGAGACGCGTTGTTTGAGCACTTTGAGCGGACACGCGCCATTCGCAAAGGCATCGTCGACATCGGCCAGGATTCCCCGGCGCCGGATTTCGGCCGGCCGCATACAGACTTGCCGCATGAACCGCTGCCAAAGCCTTATGCGTCGGAAAAGAGCTAAAACAACGCAGGCGTATCGCCGATTGGCACCGGCCCAAGGAATACCGCACCATCAGTGAATCGCAGCGGAAGCGTCACCGCTTTCTTGCCTTCGAGCGTGGCCGGCTCACCAAGCAAATTTATGCCAAGTGAAATATTTGCGCCTGCCTGCTGGCGCGCCATCCCGCCTAAGCCGGGCGCCAGCCGATCGAGTGCGCCAACGAGTTTGTCCATGTTCGGCGAACTTTGCACGCGCTGCGGGGCGCCGATGGCAGTCAGGAACTGATCGAGCCCTGCCACCGTGACGCGAAGCTGGCCCTCGAGCCGGCCGTTATCGTTGAGGGACACGCTGCCTTCTCCGATCGCAAGGATATCGCCCTGCTGCACACGCGCCTTCGTCACATCGATGCGGCCGCCCGCCGCCTGTATTTCACGGAATCGCGCGGACCAGGGCTTCGGCGAGAAATCATTCATGCCGCGAAGAAGCGCCGTCATGTTGGCATCAATCGGTTGTGTGGCTGCGGGATGCAACATCGGTGCGGAAGCCTGGTCGAGTTGCAGGGCGATTTCGATCACCGGCTTGTTGGCGGCGGAACCTTCAGCGATGCGGCCGTGAATCTCGATGTGCTTGGCATGCAATAAATTTTGGCGGTCGCCGTCCTTCATGCGGTCCACAGCCGGGCCGTCGAACACAAGGGATGCGCGTTCGGGCGCTGCCGGCGTGCCGCGAACACTCGATTGCGCGACCTTCCAGTCGGCGATGACGTCCGGCAGCTTCCCCGGTTCACCAATCGAAAGCGGACCGTGGAATTCACTGATAAGCAAACCGGGCTGATAGACCTGTGCCATCACAATCAGACCGTTGGTCTTAAGCTCAACCGGAGGATCGTTACTGCGGAAAAGTGCGGAGGCCTGGTCGCAATTCACTTCTATGCGGAATGGGTACCCGCTAACGGACTGCGAGCCGCAATCATAGACTCGTCCGGCCTTGGCTTCACGCGCACGCCAGCCATCGATAGTCACCTGCGCCTTATCAGCGGCGTATTTCCAAATGCCTGTCCATCCGGCAACCACCGCGAACACGATGAATAGCAGTATCGTGTAGCGAAGGCCGGTTCGGCGCCGTGATTGCAGGCTCGTTGGGTCACGCATCATTAATTTCAATGACCTGCCGAATACGGCGTTTCTGCGCCCGGGGCATGGGCGGTTGCAGGATAACCGGCCCCCTGTTACCCGAACGCAAGTCGCCACTCCCTCCAACGCCGTGGTTTAACCCCGCCACGATGAACATACGGTCCGATCAAATCAACGAGGACTTCTGGGTCTTCGCCTATGGGTCGCTCATGTGGCGGCCCGGCTTCGATTTTCTCGAGCGCCGCAACGCACGGCTCGTGGGAGCCCACCGCGCGCTCTGCGTTTATTCGTTTGTGCATCGCGGAACCCCGGAGAAACCCGGTCTGGTATTCGGGCTTGATCGGGGCGGCAATTGCCGTGGAATTGCCTACCGGGTGGCGTCGGCGCGCCGAAACAAAACGATCGAATATTTGCGCGGACGCGAGCAGGTTACTCTGGTCTATCGCGAGGCTTGGCGGAGGGTCTGGCTCGACGACGACCCGGAAGAAAGTGTCCATGCGCTTTGTTATGTCGTCGATCGAGGCCATCGCCAATACGCCGGACGGCTGACGCTCGCGCAACAACTGCATTACGCCCGACAGGGTCATGGCCGCTCCGGGCCGTGTCGCGACTACGTACTGGCAGCTGTGAAAGAACTGCAAACGCTCGGAATTCGCGGCGCCGATTTGCATCTGCTGGCCGAGCAGCTCAAAGGCATTCACGAATCGGCCGCTGGTTGAGCGAGCATCACCGGCCGAACTTTGCCCGGCCCTCCTCAATCAATCGTGCCGTCGCTGTTTCGATATCGATTTGAAGGCGTTCGAAGAATACCTCTCTACTGAGGCCCGGCGGAATTGGGTCAAGGATCTCGGCCACAACTGTGCCAGGAAAGCGCCGCCACGAGCGGCGCGGCCAGAACAGACCCGAATTAAGCGCGATCGGAACACATGGAACGCCACCTGCAACGTACAAGTGGCCGACGCCGATCTTGTACCTCGGCTCTGCCCCGGCCGGGCGCCGCGTCCCTTCAGGAAAAATAATGAGCTGGCGATTGTCGGCCAGCTCGATGCGCGCACGCTCGACCATAGCAGCGAGAGCTTGGGCCCCACCACCGCGGTCGACGGGCACCATGCGGCCTTTGATGGTGAGCCAGCCAAAAATCGGAATCCATTGAAGCTCGCGTTTGAGGATGAACACTGGATTATCAATCAACGGCAGCAGCGCGAACGTTTCCCACGCAGACTGATGCTTTGCGGCAACGATGATCGGGCCCTTGGGGATTTTTTCGCGTCCTCGAATTTCACAATCAATTCCCGCCACCACGCGCAACAGAACGAGATTCGTGCGGCCCCATGACCTCGCCACTGCGACAATAGCGCGATAGGGCATGAAGAAAGTTGGCAGCGCTGCGATCAGATAAATGATCGTGTTGAGATAGAACAACACATTGAAGGCAATCGAGCGGAGGAGAATGACCACTGGCGCTCCTTCAGACAGCGCTGTCGGGATCAATACGCATGCGGGTGCAGGCTAGCAAATATTTCAGGTATTCAAGAAATAGCAGCCGCGCAGAGTCCGCATTCGACCACCACGGCTCGGCCTTCGCCTTTTCCGAGATGACAGGATAGGCGATCAGCGTGACGTCAGGCAGCTGATGTTCAAGCTCGGCCATGGCGCGCGGCATATGCCAGTTCGACGTCACCACGATCAGGGAATTGAAATTGTGCCCTCGTGCCCAACGTCTGGTTTCGAGCGCATTGCCGAACGTATTAAGCGCGGAACGGTCGAGGTCAATGCAGCAGGTAAAATATTTGGAATAGAGCGGCGTGAGCCGGGCGATTTCCTTCGCGCTGGTGGCGCGATGGACACCTGTGATCAACAGCCGTTTTCCGCGCTCAGTCGCCAGCAATTCAATCGCATCGGGAATTCGCGCGGCGGCGCCGGTAAGGGCTACGATGCCGTCCGACCTGCTGTCGAGCGTCACCTCCTCGCCCGGGATGTGCGAGATAAACAGGACGAACCCACCCGCGAGCAGGATGATCCCGGTGGCGCCAGCCGCCATGGTCAAAAAACCGATCCAGCGCGCAACACTGGCAAACATCAGTCGATCGTCTCAAGCGTGTTGTTGACGGTATGCCGCGAGGTCAGGGCAGTCACCAGCCCTACCAATGCAACTTGCCCCAGCAATGCGAAATAGCCCGCCACGCCGATGGAAAACGACCCAAACAAAGCCGACGTCTGATCGCCGCCAGCGGTGCCGGCAAACCATCGGCTCGTCACGCCGGCGAGCGCGAACAGGATGATTGCTGCACCGCCGCCGATGGCGCCGCCCTGCAGCCCGAGAACCAGGAAGTGATGTTGAAAATGCCGGGCTATGAACCCGTTTTTCGCGCCGACAAAATGCAGCACTTCGATCACCGCCTTGTTGGTCGCCATGGCGCCCCGGGTAGCGAAAGTCACCGACAATATGGTGGCGGCGAACATCAGGACCAAAATGAAAATCCCCGCCGCGACGGCCGTACCGGCCATGGTCCGCATGCGATCGATCCAGCCACGGTGATCATCAAGCATGGCACCCGGAACCTGGTCGGCAAGCGTCCGCTTCAACTGCGCGAGATCGGGCGCGGCATCTGACGCAATCTTGACCACAATCAAGCGCGGCACCGGCAATTCGCTGAGCGAGAGTCCGCTCCCGAGCCATGGCTCGAGCAGCTTGGTGGATTCCTCCTTCGTATACGGTCGCACTTCGACAATGCCGGCGAATGCACGCGAGATGGAGACGGCCCTATCGACGGCAGCGTCGAGGTCGCGGCCGGGTGCGGGCACAACCTGTATCGTGATTTCCCGCGAAATGTCCGATTGCCATTCACCTGCAGCCTTACTTACCAGCATCGCCGCACCGGTGGTAAGCGACGCGAGAAACGTCATGATGGCGACGACCGCAACAAGCGCACGACCCGAAATCGAATTACGCGGCACCAGTGCCGTTTCGAAGCTCGGCAGTGACTCCGTTGGTTCGCGCATAGGCGTTGCCAAATCGGCCAAGCGGATGTCCGTCATCGAATATCCTCAGTCATAGATATGCAGCCGGCCATCGTGCAAGACCAGGCGCCGCGCGTCGTACTGATCCATCAACGCGATATCGTGAGTGGCGATGACGACCGATGTACCCGACTTGTTCAGCTCGATGAACAGCCGCAACAATCGCTGGGCCAAACTCGGATCAACGTTTCCGGTCGGTTCGTCCGCGAGCAACAATTGCGGCCTCGCGATTACCGCGCGCGCAATTGCAGCGCGTTGCTTCTCGCCACCCGAGAGCACTGGCGGCAATGCCCACATGCGTTCACCCAGGCCTACCCAACGCAGTAATTCAACCACTTCATCGCGGTAACTATCCTCCGGACGCCCCATGACGCGGAGTGGTAACGCGACATTTTCGTATGTGGTCATATGATCGAGCAGGCGGAAATCCTGAAATACGATTCCAATGCGGCGGCGCAATGTTGCCACCGCATCCCGCGAGAGCGTCGCAACGTCGTGGCCGAACTGGGTGATCAGACCGCGCGTCGGCTTTAGCGACAGGAATAACAGGCGCAGCAGCGAAGTTTTTCCGGCGCCTGATGGCCCGGTCAAAAACTGAAAGGAATGCGGGTCGATACGAAACGTAAGGTCACGGAGCACTTCGGGCCCCAACCCATAGCGCAAACCCACGTTCTCGAATCGGACCACCCACCCTCTCCGAAAAATTCGTCTCGAGGCCGCCGAATCGTTGCCCGGCCGTGGTCCTGGGACGCATTTTGAGAGCCATTGGCCCTCCCCATGCGCATCCGTCCGAACCGTGTTTTTACAAGATTATAACGATGCCACCATAGGCGCGGGAGGGTAAGTCACCGAATTCGCCCCTTTTTCCGGGGCTTATCATGGTTTCCGATCCATTAACGGTCGGCTGGTACGTTTGGCCCACCGAAATACCGCCAATGCCATGCTGATTGTCTGTCCGAACTGCTCTACGTCGTACGCGATCGAGCCGGCCTCGCTGGGCGCCGCCGGCCGCTCAGTGCGTTGCGCACGCTGCAAGACGACCTGGTTTGCGGATGGTTCGACACCCGCGCCCGAAATGGCCGCCGCGACGGACGACACGGCCACCGAAGGGTTCACCGGCGTCCTTCGGCCCGATCATCCCGTCAACGGCTCGGCCAGCGACCCCGAGGTATCCCGGGAGCCTGATGACGCGGCCCATGCTGTGGCCGCGCACAGTAACCCCGCACCCGCGCCGGCGGAGGTACCGGCGCCCGAGCCGGTTGCGATCGCCGATGCGCCCTCGCTGGTACCACCGATTGCGCCATCGGCACCCTCCGACGCTGCAGCGCCGGATTCAGATGAGATTGATAATTTCGTCGTTCGACGCAAGCGATTGCAGGCACGGCGCAAGCAGGCGCGCCGTTCGTCCCGCTGGACTGCGATCATCCTTGTGTTGTTTGCCTTCAACGTCGCGCTGATCGGCGCGCGCAGGGAGGTCGTGAGATTTTTTCCGCAGACGGCTTCGCTGTTTTCGGCGGTCGGGCTGCCGGTCAACCTGCGCAACCTGAAATTCGAAAATATGAAAATTTCGAAGGAGTCGCAGGAGGGCCTCTCCGCACTCGTCATAGAAGGCACGATCGTCAGCATTACGAATAAACCAACCGAGGTGCCGCGCCTCCGGTTTGCCGCGCGGGACGCAGCGGGCCAGGAAGTCTATACTTGGACGGCACTTCCAAGCCGCAGCATTCTTGGACCCGGCGAAAAGCTGGATTTCCGCAGCCGCTTTGTCTCACCACCCGAAAATGCAATCGACGTGATGGTGCGATTCGCGGGCGCACAAGATACGGCTCCGGGCGCCAAGTAAGACAATGGCGAGAATCCTCATTGCCGAAGATGACGACACGCTTCGCGAGCTCCTCGTGCGTGCGCTCGGCGAGGATGGCCATGTTCTCACCGAATCCGTAGATGGCGCGACCGCTCTTGATGCGCTCAGCGAATCGAACGGAGAATTCGATTTGCTGCTGAGCGACGTAAAGATGCCGAACGTTGACGGTATCGAGCTCGCACTCGCGACCGGCCGAAACCATCCCGACATCGCGATCATGCTGATGACCGGGTATGCAGAGCAGCGCGAGCGTGCCCACGGCTTGGACGCCCTCGTGCAAGATGTAATTTTCAAGCCGTTTTCAATTGAACAAATCAAAGGCGCCGTGCGCGAAGCTTTGGTGCTTCGCCACTAGTCTGCCGGGTCGGCCTCAGAAATCCTTCAGCAGCCGCTCTATGTATTCGAGCTCGAGCTGCGGGCGGAAGCTCTCGCCAAATCGCTTGCGAAGCTCTTCCAAGATGCGGCGTGCCCTCTGGGCGTCGATTTCTCCCGGCACCTTCACGGTGACGTCATCGCCATAGTCGCGGCCACGCATCGGCCGGCCGAGCGGATCGGTATCCTGCTGAGCTCGCGCCTGGCCGCGGCCGGGTCGTCCGTTCGGGCCCGGACCCATGCCTTGCTGTTGCATCGATTGCGCCAGTCCCTGCGCACCTTTGCGCATGGCGTCCAGTGCGCGCCCCTGGCTGTCGACCGCGCTGTCAGCGTCTCCCTCGCCGAGCTGGCCTTGAGCCTGGCCCATGGCTTCGCCCGCATCGCCAAGTTGGCCCATTTCGTTACCCTCGCCCTGCTGACCCGGCTGGTTTTGCTGGCCAAGGCCGTGCTGACGAAGCTGATCGAGGAGCTTGTTGAGGCGATCCCGCAAGCCCTGCTGGTCCTGCCGCAGATCGCCCATTTGGCGATCGCCTTGCCCTGGCTGACCGCGCTGACGATCGCGGCGCATGTCCTGACCCTGCTTGAACGTCTTGTCGCGCAATTGCTGTTGTTTGCGGATCACGTCTCCCAGTTCGTCGAGCGCCGACATCATGTCGTCGTCGCCGTCGTCGCCGCCCGAAGCGCCGGGCCGCGCCATTTGCAGGTTTTCGAGCATCGACTGCAACTGATCGAGCAACTGGCGCGCAGCGTCCTTATTGCCGGAACGCGCCATCTGCTCAAGCCGATCGAGCATGCTCTTGAGGTCTTGCTGGCTGAGCATCCGCGTATTTTTATCGAGCGGTCGCGAAAGTTGCTGCGGGTTCTTGCGCATCTCTTCGGCGAGCGCTTGCAGGAATTTGTCCATTGCGGCGCGCAACTGCTCCATCAGCTTCTTGATTTCTTCTTCGCTGGCGCCGCGCTCGAGTGCCTGCCGCAACGCCTCTTGAGCCTGCCGCAACGCCTGCTCCGCCTGCGAGACATTGCCGTCCTCAAGCTGCACAGCCATGTCCCACAATCGCGCAACGACTTCGCGCAGCGCGTCGTCACTCTTTGCATTCTCGAGGCCGTGGTAGATCGAACGCAGGCCGAGATAGACCCCGGATTCCGGCGTAAAGTGCTCCGGTGCAATCGTGAGAGCGTCAAGCGCCGTGAGCACCGTCGGTTTCGTCTCGGCATCAAGCGCCAGGATGCGCCGCTGCTCGATGAGCGCCCGAGCCAACGGCTTCACGAAAATTCGCTGCGGTAACGTTATGTCACGTGGCTGACTCCGGCCTTCGTTGCCGGCCTCATCGCGCGCCGTGAGCGTCAGGACCACCTCCGCGCCGGCCCACGCGTGCTCTGTGAGATCGTGCGTGGTCTGAGCTACCCCGGAACGGGTCCGCGCCTGCGGCAATGTGAGCGCGTAATCCGGCGCAGCGAACAGTGGATGGCGCGGCTTCTCGGTGGACTGTTCGTCTTTGAGAGCGAAGGTCGCTTTTGCTTCAATGACCCCGTAGTCGTCGTCCATCTTGTAATCAAGCCGCAGCGCACCGCGCGCTTGCCGCTCTGGCTCTTTCATCAGTTCGATATTCGGCGCACGATCGGGGATCGCCGTGAAATTCCATACGAGGTCGCTACCGAGCACGCCATGCACGGCGACGGACCCATCACCCTTGATCAAAAGGCGCTGCTCTTCAGTCCCGGCCGGCATTGGTGCGCGCGCTCCGGCTGGCGCGTCCTCGATGCCGCCTTTGCGTACAATGTCGAAGCGCACCTTGCCGGTTGAGCGGATCACCAGCTGGCTGCCAGTTGGCACCGACACTGGCGCTGCATTCTGGACATTTTCGCCCGGGCGTAGCCCCGGCAACATTACCGGTGCGCGGGCGGTATAGATGGGCGGCGTCACCCACGCATCGATACGGAAATTCGCCGGGGCCACGACCCCGCGCCAATCGAAAGCGGCAGCGACGCGCTTGAAGCGCTCGCCCCCGGCCGCAAAGAAGCTCGCTGCAACAAGAATGAGTACCAGCGCACGAAGCGCCATGGGGTCGCGCAACGATAACCGCGGCGTCGGCCAGCCAGCCTTGAATTTGCGCGCCGAGAGCAGCGCGCGTTCGATATGGGCTCGCCACAGCGCCTGCGCCACCGGATCATGGCTGTTAGCGGCGATGTGGTCGGCAACGGTGGTGGCCGGGCGGTGTGTTTCACCGGTACTCCGATCGAGCCGCCGTAGACCATCATAAACGCTGGGTAGCCGGAGAATGAATAGAGGCAACGCGGCTGCAGCAGCTGCGATCACGAAAACAAACAAGCCAACCGCTCGCGCGAGCGGCGGCAAAACCAGCCACAGACCTGCCCAGGAGAACGCAAGAAACAGACCGGCGACCGTCGCCAGCGCGGCGATGGCCGGCCACAGCCGCTCCCACAACAAACTGCTGCGCGCACGCCGAAGCGCTCGAACCAACAGCAGCCGCGTTGGCTGTTCCCGATCGTCAGGCCGGTCGTTCAAGTCTTCCAAAAGCCACTCCGTCGTCCGGGCTCAGGAGAATCTCATATGCGCCAAGCTAACACGCACCGAATTGACGAGCCACGCGTGTATTTATGCGCCTACAGCCAATCCGGCATGCGATCGAGCGCAATTAATTGGTCAACTTCAAGGCGCGGGCGCACCAGAGCCCATTTTGCGCCATTGACCAGGACTTCTGGCACCAAAGCCCGCGTATTGTAGGTACCGGCCTGAACCGCGCCATACGCGCCTGCCGACATGACAGCGAGAAGGGCGCCGCTTGCCGGTTCCACCAAATCGCGGTTAACGGCGAGGAAATCTCCGCTTTCACATACTGGCCCGACCACATCGGCGTGGATCCGACCGGTCGACGCAGCCTGCTCTGCAATTGGCCAAACTTCATGATGCGCATCGTAAAGCGTCGGACGGATGAGATCATTCATCGCGGCATCGACGACAACAAAGTTCCGGGCTTCGCCGTGCTTCACGAACAAAACGCGTGTTACCAAAATCCCGGCATTTCCTACCAGCAAGCGACCAGGCTCGAAGATCAACCGGCAATCGAGACCGCGGGTGGCACGCTTGACCACCTCGGCGTAGGCCTCAGGACGTGGCGGCGGCTCATCGCTGTCGCGATACGGAATTCCCAAACCTCCACCGAGATCGACATGCGAGATCGTATGGCCGTCGGCGCGCAACATGCGCACAAACTCCGCGAGCAACGCGAAGGCATTGCCGAACGGATCGAGCTCGGTAATCTGGCTGCCGATATGCATATCCACGCCGGCAACTTTAAGGCCCTTCAGCTTGGCCGCATGGGTGTAGACCTCACGCGCACGGCTGATCGGAATTCCGAATTTGTTCTCGGCTTTTCCTGTCGCAATCTTGTGATGAGTCTTGGCGTCAATATCGGGATTGACGCGCACGGAAATGTTTGCGGTCCGGCCCTTCGACGCCGCAATCGACGACAGAAGTTCAAGCTCGGGCTCGGATTCTATATTGACGCATAGAATTCCTTCTTCGACAGCCATCGCGAGTTCAGACGCCGACTTCCCGATGCCGGAGAACATAATTTTGTCGGCGGGAATGCCTGCGGCACGCGCGCGCTTGAGCTCCCCGCCGGAGACCACATCGGCACCGGCGCCAAGCCTGGCGAGCGTACGCACCACAGCCTGATTGGAATTCGCCTTCATCGCGTAGCAAACAAGCGCGCTCACGTCGGCGAACGCACCCGCAAATACCTCGTAATGCCGGACAAGCGTCGCCGTGGAATAGCAATAAAACGGCGTGCCGACCGCTGCAGCGAGCGTATCGAGGTTCACCGCCTCGGCGTGCAATACGCCGTCGCGATAAGCAAAGTGGTGCATGGCACGCTCAGTTGAGCAGAACGTCGAGAGGAATAGGTTTATTCAAACCGCCCGGCGCGAGCGGTTTTCCGTCGGGACCGAGGATGGGATGGCTTTCCTTGACGCCCACACCGGTGGCTGTCGCTTGGTCGCCTGCGACTGACGCCCCCGGCGGCAGATCGAGCGGTCCCTTGCGGCCGCAAGCTGCCACGCCGAGCGATGCGGCAAGCGCACCGATCAGGGCAAAGCGGAGAAATGAACGTCCATGGCGCCTCAAGGCACGCACTCCTAGCTTGGATCCACCATAACAAAGCATGCAAACAAGGCGAAGTCAGGATTTCTCTTTTCCGAGCTTGCGCAGCCATTTTTTTGCCTGTGCGCGAACGTTCTTGGGTGCCGTGCCGCCGAAACTTGTCCGGCTTTTCACTGAACGGTCAACTGAGAGAATGCTGAATACATCTTCGCCAATTTTCGGCTCGATCTCGCGCATGGCCGCGAGCGGCAACCGATGGAGCGCGAGACCCGCCTCGGACGCTTTCGCCACGATCCGGCCGGTGATGTGGTGCGCCTCGCGAAACGGAATTTTCAAAGTGCGCACAAGCCAATCGGCGAGATCGGTGGCGGTGGCATAGCCCTCCCCGGCCGCCTTCTTCATCCGCGATGCATCGGGCTCCAGGTCGGCGACCATCCCAGCCATCGCAGCAATCGACAGCAGGAGCGCAGCAAGAGCGTCCATTGCGCCCTCTTTATCCTCTTGCATGTCCTTCGCGTAGGCGAGCGGCAAACCCTTCATCACCACCAGCAGTGCATTGAATGCACCGACGATCCGCCCCGTTTTTGCGCGCACCAGCTCGGCGGCATCCGGGTTGCGCTTCTGCGGCATGATCGACGAGCCGGTCGTGAACTTGTCCGACAATCGGGCCAAGCCGGTGAGCGGCGAGGTCCATATCACGATCTCCTCAGCGAGCCGCGATAGATGCACCGATGTGATTGAGGCGGCGGCAAGAACCTCCATGACGAAATCGCGATCAGAAACCGCATCGAGAGAATTGGCCATCGGTCGATCGAAGCCGAGCGCCTTTGCGGTCATGTCGCGATCAAGCGCGAAGGACGTACCGGCAAGCGCAGCCGCGCCAAGCGGAGATTCATTTAATCTTTTCCGCGCATCGGCGAACCGGCCGCGGTCGCGCGCGGCCATCTCCACATAGGCGAGCATATGATGACCAAAAGTCACCGGCTGTGCGGTCTGCATATGAGTCAGTCCGGGCATCACCGTACCCGCGTGCGCAATTGCTTTCTCCACCAGCGTGCGCTGGTAACCGGCGAGCGCAACATCGAGAGCATCAACGGTGTCGCGCATCCATAACCGGAAGTCGGTTGCCACCTGGTCGTTGCGCGAGCGCGCGGTGTGCAGGCGTCCTGCCGCCTCGCCGATCAGCTCTGACAGACGCCCTTCCACATTCATGTGGATGTCTTCCAGGGCGCGCTTGAACGAAAATTTTCCGGCCTCGATTTCTGACAGGATCGTGTCTAGACCGTGAGCGATCTTTTTCGCATCGTCTGCCGTAATGATGCCTTGCTTGGCCAGCATGTCGGCATGGGCCTTGGATGCAGCGATGTCCTGACGATAAAGGTGCCGGTCGAAATCAATGGAAGTGTTAATCTCCTCCATGATTGCACCGGGGCCAGACGTAAATCGCCCACCCCACATTTTGTTGCTCATGGCATACCTACCAAAGCGCTCATGACCGGGTCCCAGTCCAGCTTCGCGAAAAAACGCCTCACCATGGTTTTAGCGGGCGGAATCGCCGGAATCGTCATTGGGCTTGCGGGGGTATACGGGATTGCGACCCTTACGCGCAATGTGGGCGGCGACGCTGCCTGCCGCCCGGCCATCGCTTTGGCCAATAAACTAGCGCCATTTGCGACCGGCGAGGTGGCCGCCGTTAACGTTGCCAAGAGCCCGTTGAAGGTGCCCAACCTCGCTTTCCAGGACACGGCCGGCAAGCCGGTGACGCTTGACCAGTGGCGCGGGCGTGTTGTGCTGCTCAACCTCTGGGCTACCTGGTGCGTCCCCTGCCGAAAGGAAATGCCTGCGCTGGATGCATTGGAGCAGCGGCTCGGTGGACCGCGATTTGAGGTGGTGGCGATCAATATCGATACCCGCGACGCCGACAAGCCCAGAGCCTGGCTGAAAGAAGTCGGCGTGCAAAAGCTGAATTTTTACGCGGACCCGACCGCCCGAACATTCCAGGATTTGAAAGCCATCGGGCGCGCCTTCGGCATGCCGACCACATTGTTGATTGACGCACAGGGTTGCGAGATCGGTACGATCGCGGGACCGGCCGAATGGGCGAGCGAGGATGCAATCAAGTTGATAACGGCGGCACTCGGCTCATAAGCCGTGCCACGCACTCTTGAGCGGACTACGCGGTAATATTCAGGTTCTGTCCTACGCCAGCAGCAACATTTGCGAGGCTGGCGATGTTCTTCTGGGCGGCGTCAAGAACCTGAACGATAGATCCTGCGGCATCGGCATTCATGCGCAGCATCTTGGCTGCGATAGCCATTTGCACGTCGCCCATCTGGGCGCCCACGAGCGCTGAAGCGATTGATACCGGATCCATCCCGGCACGGTTCTACGTCGCTCTTTATCAACGAATAATAAATGCTGCGCGAGACCTCTTGACACCGCGCGCGCGCAGCCATATACTTAACCAAATGGTTTACTATCAGAAGCCGAACCTCGATCGAACTTTCGCCGCGCTCGCTGATCCGACGCGGCGCGCTTTGCTCGCCCGGCTGAGCGAAAATGAAGACCTGTCGGTCAGTGAATTGGCCAAGCCATTTTCAATGTCACTGCCCGCGGTAATGAAGCACCTCGATGTCCTGTCAGATGCCGGACTGGTCGGGCGCGAGAAGAATGGCCGCATCGTAAGCTGTCGCTTGCGTGCGGAACCGATGCGCGAAGCCAACGATTGGCTCAATCGATATCAGAAATTCTGGACCGAGCGGTTAGACCGACTCGCTGCGTTTTTGGAGGAAGACACATGGCTACCGTCACAACCAAACCCAGCCTCACGATCAAACGCCGATTCAACGCGCCACCGGAAAAAGTCTTCCAGGCGTGGACGGACTCGAAAAAAGTAGCGCGCTGGATGGGCCCCGGCGAGGTCAAGGTGCTCAGCGCTGAAAGCGATCCGCGCACCGGAGGCCGTTATCGTTGGCTCATGAAAGCGCCGGACGGAGAAGACCACGACGTCAGCGGCGTCTATCGCGAGGTGATACCGAACGAAAAGCTTGTTTTTACCTGGGCGTGGAAATCCACGCCGGAACGCGAATCACTCGTGACGCTGACGTTCAAGGGCGACGGCGATGGCACGCTGTTCACAATGGTACACGAACAGTTCTTCGATGAAACCGCGCGTGACAATCACAACAAAGGCTGGACCAGCGCGATGGAGAAGCTCGACAAATACCTCACCGCATAGTGACAGGAGTTACCGATGCCCCACGAATGGTCGCACGGACATTTCTACTGGAATGAGCTGATGACTCGCGACGCCGAGAAGGCCAAGAAATTCTACAGCGATACCGTCGGCTGGAGTTTCGAGGCAATGCCGATGCCCGACGGCACCTATTGGGTTGCGAAATCAAACAACGAAGCGGTCGGCGGGATTTTCCCGTTGACCAGCCCGCAGTTCGACGGCGTCCCGGAAAGCTGGATGTCCTATTTGGCGGTCGACGATGTCGATGCACGCGTCAAGAAGGCACAGGGCGCCGGTGCCAAATTGATGCGGCCGATCTTTGACGTTCCCGGCGTCGGCCGCATCGCAATTCTGAGCGAGCCCGGCGGTGCCGGCATCGGCTGGATGACACCACCAAAGGCATAGTGGAGTAACAACATGCAACACAAAGTCGTCTCCCAAAACGAATGGCTCACCGCGCGCAAGGCCTTGCTCGCGAAGGAAAAGGAGTTCAGTCACGCGCGCGACAAATTGAGCGAAGCGCGACGCGCGTTGCCTTGGGTCAAGGTCGAAAAAAATTACGTATTTGAAGGCCCGAATGGCCGCGAAACGCTGTCCGATCTATTCGCCGGCAGGAGCCAGCTCATCGTCTATCACTTCATGCTTGGCCCCGGCTGGGTACAAGGCTGCCCGAGTTGCTCGTTCCTCGCCGATCATTTCGATGGCGCCGCCATTCATCTCGCCCAGCGCGACGTAACATTGGTCGTGGTGTCGCGAGCGCCGCTCGCGGAAATCGAAGCCTACAAAAAGCGGATGGGGTGGAAATTCAAATGGGTGTCATCATACGGCAATGACTTCAACCATGATTTCCATGTCTCGTTCACGAAAGAAGAGCTCGCCAACGGCGCCGAATACAATTATTCGACCGGAAAGATCCCCAGCGAAGAGTTGCCCGGCTTAAGCGCCTTTATCAAGGACGAAGCGGGTCGCGTGCTGCACACTTATTCGTCCTATGCGCGCGGCCTCGACATTCTTATTGGTGCTTACAATTTCCTCGACATGGCGCCGAAGGGCCGTGACGAAGGCGCCCTGCCCTGGACCATGGCCTGGGTGCGCCGGCACGACGAATATGAGGAGGCAACCGCACAGCCCCCGAAAGCGTCATGCTGTGGCTGATCGCAATATCTCAGAATGGAGAAATGAACGTGATCAAGGTGAGCGCATTTCGTTGGGTACCCGACTTCGCGCGAGGATTGGTGCGCGATCTGCGTGTGCGGTGGGCGCTGGAAGAAGCTGGCCTGCCCTATGAAGCTCGGCTGATTGGAACCGCGGATCAGAAATCCGAGGCCTATCGTGCGATGCAGCCATTCGGGCAGGTGCCGGTCTATGAAGAGGACGGGCTGGTGCTGTTCGAAAGCGGCGCCATTGTCCTGCATATCGCCGAGCGGTCGGATGTCTTGATGCCATCCGACCCGCAGGACCGCGCCCGCATGACCGCCTGGATGTTTGCGGCGTTGAACTCGATCGAGCCGCACATTCAGAATCTGACGGCGATCGACCTGTTCTTTGCCGCCGAGGACTGGGCGAAGGCGCGCCGGCCGGGCGCGCTCAAGATGGCGGAGACGCGGCTGCAGGCGCTGAGCGACTGGCTCGACGGACGCGACTATCTGGAGGATCGATTCACCGCGGCCGACCTGCTGATGACGACGGTGCTGCGCATTCCCCGCCAGACCGATCTGGTCGCGCAGTTGCCGGTGCTCGAGGCCTACCGCCTGCGTTGCGAAGCACGGCCGGCTTTCAAGAAGGCGCTGGCCGCTCAGATGGCCGACTTCGTCGATGAAGCGCCGGCCCAAGCGCGCGCGTGAATGGGCATTTCCAAACTCGCAACACGCATTGGAGGCGACCGACATGACGGGATCGATCACCGCACTTTATGCCGGGATTCTCGCGCTGCTCATTGTTGCGCTGGGCATCAACGTCACAGTGCATCGCGTGAAACTTGGAGTTTCGCTCGGCGACGGCGACAATCCGCAAATGCTGCGGATGATCCGACTGCACGGCAATGCTGTTGAATACATCCCGATCTCACTTGTGATGATGCTCGTATACGAAATAAACGGCGGCTGGCACATGGCCTTGCACGCTGCTGGCATCGCACTTGTGATTGGCCGATTGCTGCAAACGGCGGGCATGTGGAAGACGGAAGTCCCCGGCTTTGCCCGTGGCGCAGGTCAGAGCCTGACTTGGCTCACGATTGCGGCGCTGGCGGTCATGAGTTTGTTGAAGCTTGCATGAGCTAACGCGTCGGGACCGGTTTCTCACCGCGATAGTCATAGAACCCGCGCTGCGTCTTGCGGCCAAGCCAGCCGGCCTCAACATATTTGACCAACAGACGGGCACGGCCGGTACTTCGAATCCGCGAGCCCTTCGTGTAGCACCTGCATCACCGAGAGGCAGGTATCGAGGCCAATGAAGTCGGCGAGCTCGAGCGGACCCATCGGGTGATGTGCGCCGAGCCGCATCGCGGTGTCGATCGCCTCGACATTCCCGACGCCTTCATAGAGCGTGTAGATCGCTTCATTGATCATCGGCAGCAGAATCCGATTGACGATAAAGGCGGGGAAATCCTCCGACACGGCAATCTTCTTGCCGAGCTTGGAGATGAATGCCTTGCTGGTCTCGAAGGTAGCGTCATCGGTGGCGATGCCGCGGATCAGCTCCACCAGTTCCATCAACGGCACCGGATTCATGAAATGGATGCCGATAAACCGTTCAGGGCGGTCGGTGGATGACGCCAGCCGCGTGATCGAAATCGATGAGGTATTGGTTGCAATAATCGCGTCGGATTTGAGCGAAGCGCACAGATCTGAAAAAATCTTGCGCTTGACTTCTTCCTTCTCGGTCGCTGTTTCAATCACCAGGTCGCAGCCCGACAGCGCATCGTATTTCTCAGCCGGCTTGATGCGGGCAAGCGCGCCCTTGCGGTCGTCCTCGCTGATCGCTTTTTTCCCGACTTGCCGCACCATATTTCCGTTGATCGTCGCCATCCCGGCTTTGATACGGTCAGCCGACAGGTCGTTGAGCAGGACGGAATATCCCGCGAGCGCGCAGACATGGGCAATTCCGCTGCCCATCTGACCCGCGCCGACTATTCCAACACTTTGAATCGTGACCGCCATGTTTTTAATCCGATCGATGCGAAGTCCGGCTTCTCGGCTTCGAATTCGGTTAACTTTCGCTTCTTCTTTTTCTTCGCGCTTTTACGCCGTACCGTCCCACGGCGCCATTGGTGGAACAACAATATTGAAATGTGGTCAACGCTTGATCTTGTCGAGTTCCGTCGCCAGTTCCGGCAAGGCTTGATAGAGATCGGCCACCAAGCCGTAGTCGGCCACCTGGAAGATCGGTGCCTCCTCGTCCTTATTGATAGCAACAATGACCTTGGAGTCTTTCATCCCGGCGAGATGCTGAATCGCACCGGAAATTCCAACGGCGATATAGAGATCGGGCGCCACGACTTTGCCGGTTTGCCCAACTTGCCAGTCGTTTGGCGCATATCCGGCATCAACCGCCGCCCGCGAGGCGCCCACCGCAGCGCCGAGCTTGTCGGCAACGGGTTCGATGAATTTGGTGAAGTTGTCGCGACTTTGCATGGCGCGACCGCCGGAAATGATGATTTTGGCGGAGGTCAATTCCGGACGGTCGGATTTCGACAATTGCTCGCCAACGAACGTTGAAAGACCGGGATCGGCCACCGCGGCAGCATTTTCTACCGATGCAGAGCCACCGACGCCTGTCGCCTGAAATGTCGACGTGCGCACGGTGATTACTTTCTTGGCGTCGGATGACTTCACGGTTTGGATTGCGTTTCCCGCATAGATCAGCCGCTCAAAGGTATCGGGGGAAATAACCTTTGTGATCTCGGAAATCTGCATCACGTCGAGTAAGGCGGCGACCCGGGGCATGACGTTCTTACCGGTCGTAGTCGCCGGCGCAATGATGACGTCGTAGTTGGTGGCAAGCGAGACAATGAGGGCAGCAAGAGGCTCGGCGAGTTGATGCTCATAAGGCACGGCATCCGCGACTAACACCTTCTTTACGCCGTCAAGCTTGGCCGCGGCATCGGCGACCGCTTTGCAATCTTTGCCGGCGATGAGCACGTCAATGTCGGCACCGATTGCCTTGGCGGCAGTGAGCGTCTTATTGGTCGCATCTTTGAGCGACTTGTTGTCGTGCTCGGCAAGGAGAAGCGTGGCCATCTAAAGTACCCCCGCCTCGTCCTTCAGCTTGCCGACCAATTCAGCCACTGAAGCAACTTTCACACCTGATTTGCGACCGGGCGGGTCGTTCGTTTTCAGCACCTGCAACCGCGGTTTCACGTCGACACCATACGCGTCTGGCGCTTTTTCCTCGATCGGCTTTTTCTTTGCCTTCATGATGTTTGGCAACGAGGCATAGCGCGGCTCATTCAGCCGGAGATCGGTGGTGACAATCGCCGGCATCTTCAGCTTTACCGTCTGCAGGCCGCCATCGACTTCGCGTGTCACGCTGATGGCGTCACCATCTATAGCAAGCTTGGATGCGAACGTGCCCTGCGACCAATTCAGCAACGCCGCCAACATTTGACCGGTCTGATTGCAATCGTCGTCGATGGCCTGCTTGCCCATAATCACGAGCCCAGGCTTTTCTGCATCAATGATGCCTTTGAGAATCTTTGCCACCGCGAGGGGCTCAACCATGCCATCCGTCTTCACCAGAATGCCGCGATCAGCGCCCATGGCGAGCGCGGTACGGATGGTTTCGGAAGACTGAGCCGGCCCAATTGAGACAGCAATGATCTCGGTCGCCTTGCCACCTTCCTTCAGACGAATTGCTTCTTCGACTGCAATCTCGTCGAACGGATTCATCGACATCTTGATGTTGGCAAGCTCAACGCCGGAGCCGTCCGTTTTGACGCGAATCTTGACGTTGAAATCGACCACCCGTTTTACGGGCACCAAAATTTTCATGATCCCCTATCCCGGACCGCTTTCTGAGCAGTGGGGGCGGAAGCTAAAGGCCGCGCCATTGGCATGTCAACGTTTATGCTGCGGCGCACCCGAGACTATCGATTTTGGCCGGGGGCCCACAGGACGTCTCCCGCACCTTTATCGTTGGCATAGCGGCCAGCGACGAACAGATAGTCCGAGAGCCGATTGACATATTTGAGTGAGGGCCCCGACACCCCCTCACCCGGCTTGTCTTTAAGCTCGACCATGATGCGTTCGGCGCGCCGGCAAATAGTGCGGGCAAGATGCATATAGGCGGAAGCAGGACTTCCTCCGGGAAGAATAAAGGACGTTAGGGGCGCGAGCTCGGCGTTGAGCCGGTCGATTTCGCCTTCGAGCCAAGTGACCTGGGCGTCGGTCACGGTCAGCCTCGCGCCACCAGGCCCCTTTTCGGCCAGGCACAAATCGGCTTCCACGTCGAAGAGGTCATTCTGGATACGGCCAAGCGCAGCGTCGAGCGCCTTATCGCCAGCGGTGTGCAGCCGGATGAGACCGATGACGGCGTTGACCTCATCGACGGTGCCATAGGCCTCCACGCGGAGGTCGTATTTCTTGCGGCGGGCTCCTGTACCGAGCGAGGTCGTGCCGTCATCGCCGGTTCGGGTATAAATGCGGTTGAGCACCACCATGTCGGCCTCGCGTAGTCTTTCTCTTCGCTGGGGATTCGGAGTAGGCTTTATCTTACCTTGTTTCGACCACAAAAAACCGGGGTGACGCTCATGCGTATTCTAACGATTATCATTGCCATCGCATTCCTGGCGTTGCCGGCCACCGCGCCTGCACAGGCCTGTGGTGCTGCCGGTCTCCATTCTGCAAAGGCCGCCACCACCGACTACTCCGCGGCTAAAAAGAAAAAACCGAAAGAGAAGGTGGAGTATATGCGCGCTGCGCCAATGAAGTGACCGCGCGGCGCGTTTTCTCGACCTAACGGCCCATCGCCCAGATAGTCGCCATGATGACGACGATGGCGACGAATTGCAGCAGCACACGGAGCCGCATGAGTTTCTGCGAGCGGTTCGGCGAGCCGCCGCGCATCATGTTAACCAGACCCAGCACCAGGACGATCGCAACCGCGACAATTGCTGCCGGCACGAGATAATGCGACATGAAGTTGGACATAGGGTGCGCCTTCTAGCACCGGCGAAAGCGCTCGGCCATCGCGCGCAGAGCCAATTGTTTTGCAGATTGAGCCAAATGATTGGACTCTCCTATAAGTTGTAACCCGGCTAACATCCCCAAAAAAGTGCGTAAGTCGGGTGGCGTATGGGGATCGGCGTTGGGGGCGTGGCAGATGCCCGCTCCTTGGAAATTATCGGTGGAGGCTCGGGTTCCTCACCACACGTTTGGAAACGGGAATTCGCCAAGCCCGAAGCCCGTCATGCAGCCGCACTCGACGCGCGCATAGACGACCTGCTCACCGCAGCTGCCGAACGCGCCTCCGGGCAGCTGAAAACCGCATGGCCGAAACTCTCCGCAGCGACTTTGCACATGCTGAGTAGAACCTTGCCGGCCTTGCTGGGCCTGCTGATTGCTGTCGCATCGTTCAATGGCATCGGAACGATTGTCTCGTCCACGATCGTGATGCTTCCGATTGCATTCCGCCTATGGCTTGTCAGGCAGCCGGTGGCAGCTTCTGCGAAACCACACGTCTGTCCGCCTCTTCCGACGACGCCCGACGAAGAATGCCCGATCTACAGTGTAATCGCCCCACTGCGCGGCGAAGCAAGGGTCGTCAATCAGCTGCTCTCGGGGATCGAGCGGCTAAACTATCCAGCTGACAAACTTGACGTCATCCTTGTTGTCGAGGCCGACGATCATGAGACTCGTAACGCTATTACCGCCCGCAGCCATCGTATCCCGATCACGGTCATTCCGATCCCACCGACCAAACCGGGTACGAAGCCGAAGGCGCTTGGCGTCGCGCTTCCCTTCGCACGCGGCGAGTTCACGGTGATCTACGACGCCGAGGACCGTCCGGAACGCAATCAACTGCGTGTCGCGTTGAATGCGTTTCGTTCAACCGGCAACGACCTTGCGTGTGTTCAGGCGCGTCTTTGCATGGACACCGACACAAGTTGGCTCGCGCACTATTTCACAGCTGAATATGCCGGACACTTTGACGTATTTCTGCCGAGGCTTGCGGCGTTGGGGTTGCCGATCCCGCTTGGCGGTTCGTCCAACCATTTCCGCACCGAAACGCTGCGCAAGGTCGGCGGCTGGGACCCCTATAACGTCACAGAGGATGCCGATCTTGGTATGCGCCTCGCCCGCTTCGGTTACCGATGCGGCGTGATTGATTCCACGACTTATGAGGAGGCACCGACGGATGTCCGCTGTTGGCTTAATCAGCGCTCACGCTGGTTTAAAGGCTGGATGCGCCTGTCAAGAAATTATTTTGCAGCGTGATATCAATCGATCTAAAGCGCGAGAACTCTACATCGCAACGCCGTCGCAACAATTTCCGTTTATGACAGAGATCGATTTCAAATTCCCAATATCTCGCCCTCAAATCTTTCTTTGCGTTCGCCGACGTTCGTCTCGGTCCGCATCTACTCGCAAGTGATTCACTAAGTGCGGTGGCATGCGATTCGCTGCGCAATCAAACTGGATTCAGCGCGGCCCTTTCAACTGCAACTCCCTGACGAAGTTCAATGCGCTGGCGCGAAGACACCCCTAGCAGGTCGGCGGTGCGCCAGATGATATTGCTCTCAAATTCGCTCACACGCTCATCAACGTAAATGACTTGCCACATCATTTTAACGATTCGTTGGCGGCCTTCATTATCGAGAACATCACTGAGCTGACGGGTGAAATGATAGAGATCAACCGCATTTCGCTCGGCCGCAGCAGCGTCGTGAATCAATTGAATTGTGGTGAGGTCGTCAAGTCCGAAGCGCGATTTCAGAACGGCGTGAAGCTTTTGGCGTCTAGCCTCCGACATTTCGCTGTTGACGGTCGCCACATGCATAAGCAGCGCCGCGGTTGCGAGCCGGCAATCTGTGTCTTCGAATTTTTGTAGCCTCGCATCCTCGACGAGGCCGGAGATTAAGTTCTTGAGCGATTCAAACATCGATAGTGCCTCATACGCTTAAACACCTGCCATCCAGCGATACAGCGGCGACTCCAGCCGATCGGAGCCAAACAAGAAATGGCATTGCCGACTTCCGGCGCAACGTCGCTTACGAAACTTTAATCTCCCAGACATGGGCCATTCACGTGAGGGGCAATAGGAGATCGGCGACCGAGAAATGGCGACTTAGAGATTCTCATGTCGCGCAAAGATGAATTGCATAAGCTCGCACAACTGTTCCATTCGCAAGCCCGCCGAACCCTGGACCGTTCTGCAAAACAGGCGCTGCGGAAACTTGGCGATCACTACCAAAACGAGGCGGAAAAGCTCAAAGGGCAGGTTTCGGCGGATTGCGCTGGTCTGACAGAGTCAGAATGATTGTGGCGATGTCCGCTATTGGGGGCAAAGCGGACATGACGTTTTGCACTGCACATGTCCGCTTTTGACCCAAAGCGGACATGGGGCAACGCAACGGCGCCTTGTTTGGCTTGGATGGCAGGGTTTGGAACTCGGCAACGATTAACTTCTTGTTCCCGGAACGAATTCAATTACGCCGCATTGCACACATTATCGATGTGTAAAATGACATAGGGGAGGTCGGATATGTCCCCAGGGGATAATTATCGAGCTAAGGCTCTTGAGCTTCTTGCCAAAGCAGAAATCGAAAACGACCTAACGATGCGGGCCGAGTTTGAAAATTTGGCCGCCGCCTTTCTGCGCCTTGCGGAGCAGGCCGAGCGTAACGCCGCGTTTGTTGTCGAGTTCGAACTTCCTTCCGAAAAGGACAGTGACCCAAAACCCGAGCGGTAGGCCGTCTTGCAACCTTTTTATTTCAAAACGGCGACTGATGTCGATTTTTTGGCACGAAGCGGACATGACGATTTGCACCGCACATGTCCACTTTCGGGGGTAAAAAGGACATTTAGCGACGTAGCAATTTACCAAGCCTTTTAGTTGGGTCCGGAAGGGTTGGACACGCATTGGACACAATGCGAAACGGCTGCATTTCTAGCCGCTAGCTCGCTCTCGGCGATCCCGGACGCGAGTACAACTTCATAATCAATTTTGCATTGCCAATGCCATTTAGCGCCACGTTGCCAAACGCGGCAATTAAATATCGGCTCAGCCAAGAGAACCCCCCGTTGACACGCGGCAGCGTAGATCGGCTGCCATGCTTGGTCCGCAGGTAAGTCTTAGGAGGCAACCTGACTAGCTGATGCGACCGCAATGCAGTCATGTAATCTCGGATCTTGAAATCCTAAAGTAAATCACCCCTCCGATGTCTAAACGGAGCGGTCGATATCGGGTTCCACATTTGGTCAAGGTACGCGTGAGACCTGCCCGATTTTTGATCTAGATCACGAAAGACAATTGGGGATGTGCTGTGGTGAGGGAAATTAAGTAGCAAAAAGGATCGCGATGTCTCTCACAGCAATGTCCACGGAACACGCCATCGAGCGGCGCACCACAAATTCGTGCATCGTCAAACGGACAATCAAGCGCAACGGCCATAAAACGAGCGTGTCGCTGGAAGATCAGTTTTGGGACGGTCTGTGCGAAATCGCGAAAAGCAAGAAACTTTCGACGTCGAAGCTAGTCGAGGAAATTGACCGGCACCGCACCAGTGACAATCTCTCGTCGGCAATTCGGATATTCGTGTTGGAATATTATCAAAACGTTTTCAGCCTGAACGCTCGCCGGGATTAGCTACACACGCCGAACCTTCGACCCGAAATGAACAAACCTTATTATTGCGACTATGCCGGCGTGCCGACGATTGTCGGTGAGACCCGCGCTTGGTCGTTTGTGGATGGTGCGTGGAAAGAAATCAATCGCATTGAGGCCTACACCCAGGCGCAACTTATTAGCGAGCAAGAATTCCGGCAACTTTTTGGTGGACTGCCACCGCTGCCCCCACCAATTCCGCGCCGATGAATGTCCGCTATTGGCACAAAGCGGACATTCCATGTTGCGGCGCATATGTCCGCTTTCGGGGGCAAAGCGGACATCATTTAGCGCAAAGGCAGACATTATTAATTGCCCACTTATGACCGGACCCGCACAGTGCCGAGGCGATCGGCTGGAACGAACGTGGACAGTGCTGCCCGAGCGGCGCTCCCGAAGGCACCGAATGGCATGATCAGGATTGCGCCCTGTAAATCATTGGTGACTGTCACGGTCCAACGACGCCAATCAAACGGGTGGCTGGCCAAACGGCAGGTCGCCATCACCAAATTCGCAAGCCGCTTGGCTCTCGTGTGCGCGGCAGCAACGTCGGGGAGATCGTACCCTGCCTCGACGTGCGCGATCTACGCAGGATGAGCGCGCTCAACGGCCCGTGGGTCACATTTACAGGACTGGAATTGCGGTGGCCCAATATCCAGAAAATGCGCGCTGCGAAGTTTCTGATTTACATCGAACTGCATAACCAGACTGTGCCGCAGAACATTCGGGTTGAATGGACATGGTGCAATTTTGGTGGCTCCAGACCTTGGCTGCATTGCCCTTTTTGCGAACGACGCGTGGCGCGATTGTACAAGGGACTGAGCGGGTATTATTGCCGGTCCTGCTGCGGCAACCCGGTTTACGAGAGCCAGCGAAAAAGCAAAAAAGCGCGGGCCTACTTACAGGCTTATCGAGTTCGGCAGCGGCTCGGCGGCTCGCGTCCGGTAGTCGATCCAGTGCCAGCACGACCGTACGGAATGTGGCGCAAGACCTACACCCGGCTTTGCGAGCGGATTCAACGACTAGAGCAACCACTGGTCGGGAGCCGCGTCGTGCGCCATGCGCCACAGTATTTTCTGTCGCTTTCCTATTGATTTCAGTAGTAGCACCCTCAGGCCGTTCCGCTGCCCGTCCGTCCTCCAGTATTCGCTCAACGCTGAGCGCGGGCATCTCACTCGGGTTTTCCGCCCTGAAGTCGAAATGGTCGTAAAGGATCAATATTCAAAGGCTTGTCCCGCTCTTGAGCGCAATACAATTTTTCCTACAAATTCAGATCATTAAACGGGACAGCGCCTAGCAAATCGATCGTTTCGCATCACTATCGCAACAATGGATCAGGCAATGTCCGCTTTACCCCTATAAGCGGACACGTGCGGTGCAAAACGTCATGTCCGCTTTACCCCCGAAAGCGGGCATGTGCAGTGCACTAGGCGATGTCTGCTTAGTGCCAATAGCGGACATCGGCGACGTTTATTCGATCACCTCGTCGGCGCCCATTATAACAATCATAACAATCCCCGCGCAGCTTTGGTTGAGCGGGAGCGTCTCGACTGGGAAACACCGCAAGCTTCAGCCGCGCTTAGCGACGTAGCCTGCGGTGACCTCATCTTGTGGGCGGCGAAGGCTGCCAGGACTTCGTCCTTCTCGCGCTTCGGGACCTTGAAGAAGTCCAGGGTCCGTCCGAGTTCTGCTGCAACCTCATCGAATTCTGCGGGCGAAATCCGGAGGTCCCGATGGGCCTCCTCAAGGCCGAGCGGCGTCGTGCCGGGCTTGGTGGCCGTGAACTTGAAAGGCCCACCCGAGACGTTGCAGACCCACAACGTCCTCATGAACTTGAGGCCGGGCAGCCTTCCCAGGTTCTTGGTGTGCCATTCCCGCAGCTGCGGGTTCTTGGACTTCTGGCCGACGATGGGGTTCTTCACAACGGCGTCGCCGAAGTGGTCCACCACCGCCGCAATGGCGAAGACGCCACCCAACCGTTCGTACAGACTTTTTTCCGCGGTGGTTTGCGTGGCTTGCGCACGCGCGTTACCTGCAGCCGCCAATACAGTCACCGGAGCGGCAGCCAACGCCAATCCGACGACCGCGCTTCGTCTTGTGATAGAAGTTGAAACAGCCTGCGCCATT
>CAVUPX010000003.1:0-125133 GCA_963743405.1 uncultured Alphaproteobacteria bacterium
CGGCCCAGCCGCCTTCTTTAGATTGTTCCGCCGGTTCAACGGGCGGGGAGTACATAAGAATCTCGACGCCCAGAATAAGACCCTCGTCGTCTCCACTCAGGAGGGCCCCGCCTGAGGTTCCGTGGTGTACTACGCAGTCATGGGAAATAAGCTTTCCGTCAGGGGATCCCGCTCCGATCCGGCAGCGCGGGTCTGCCGTCATCATATAAGGTCGCTCTGTGGTGTAGCCGCCGATCTTTACTGCTGTGCCTAGCGATGATGTTGTGCTCGCCAGTCGTAGCGGCTTTACATCCGGAGGGAAGGGCTCGTCAGTGTAAACAATGGCCCAATCGTAGCGGGCTGCGATCCAACCTTTTGGGCTTAGCGGGTACGTGTACAGCGAAGGGTCGAATGTTGTCGGGATTGTGTACCGCGAAGCAACCCTGTGCGCGCGGTATTCGCCTTTTTCATAGCCAACCAAAATATGTATCGACCCGGCCGGCAAAAGGCGGGCCGTTGGCTTGTCGTAAAGACAGTGTGCGGCAGTTAGGAATTGGTTGGGTCCAATCACAGCACCGGTGCAGAACGGGCCCATACCGCCGATTTTTCCCATAGACGACCAAGGGTACTTCTGAATGTCGACGATTTCTCCATGAGGCTTAGTGAGGCCTATCCCGATTGTGAGCACAGGGACCGCTATTAGCACTGACGCAAAGATTGCATTCCGAGTGAAACTCGCTGGAAATGCGTTTTGACCTTCGTAAATTTCAATCATCGCTTTACTCGGCACGAGGGACCACTACCGACGCCTTTTTGCGTTGTGATCGTTTGCAGCACATTGCGATAAATCAATCCTGCCCGGGCCTATCAATGCGGCTTGTCTGCTTCATACGGTCGATCAGGCCGAATGTCGCTTTGGGTCATTCGCGGCCTGGTCAGAGCCGACCGCCCGTACTTGTCCGCTGTTACTCCAATGGCGGACAAAGGCGGGGCTGCGGCTGAATTCTCTGGCGGGCTGATTGGATAGAACTTGGCTTTCAATCGATATTGAGCCCAGTTCGAGGCCGGCGCCTTGTACTTTGGTATCGGGTTCATTGTCCGGAAATACAATGTCCCTGTAGCATTCGAGGTGATTTGGTTGATGGTATGAACTGGTCGATGCACACCGCAAACCGCACCACCCACCTCAAGATCGCGGTGGTCGGTCTCGCTGGCGCACTCATGTTCGCTTTGATCGGGATCTCGGCGCGCGAACTCAATCTCGGCACTGATATCATGACCGCGCAAACTCCGACCGTTATCAAAGCTGGCGGCCCGGTGGTGTTCACCGACCGCAGCGGTCCGGTTGTCCGCTAGTTCGTGCTTGGCTCGTTTAACACCCGTCGCAGGGCGGTTTCGGGTGGGCCCCCGTTTTGGGTCACAAACGGTCTGCGGGGCGCAAGCTTGCGCTAGGTCAATGCTGTCAGCGGGTTTTAGGTAATAAGATGTCTCGCCGAAAGTTCAGTTCCGGCGCCCTCTCATAGGAGTAATCGCCATAAGCGGAACGCCAGGTCAGATTGCCCGCTCGCTCCGAGCATTTCGGAATGCTCACAGGCTAGGCTTGCTACGTCACGTTCACATTTCTCCGGGACGGGGTGCCTGCGAAGCGGCACGCACGCTACATGTGATCGAATATCTCGGTAGTGCCGTGCCTCGTTTGCCACTCGCTCAATGCACGAGCGACAAGTGCGAATGCAAATACGCACCCGTCGGAAGTGACAAACTGCGTCGGCTTCGTCCTTGAGTTTGTCTGCTGCCGAAACAATGCCCGTCGAGCACTTGAATTTCGCCACGGTTTAACCACAAACGCGAACGAAGCAGCACATACTGAGGCGTTAACGCCGTTCAGTTGATTTAAATCAATGATGATTTCGCGCGGAAATAACCAGCTATACTTGTAGAATACAGGCAAGCGTAGAAATAAATACAGGCAGCCAAGTCTATGCGTGGTTCGTTGGTTGTGGCGTCCAACTCCGGTTCTGCTTCGCAATCGACGTCGAAGCCGGTCCAGATCATCAAGATCGTCAAGCCGGCGGCTGGGCAGACGGAAATTTTTCACGCCAGTTTCGACGGCACGGTGAAGATCGACTTCACTGCGATCGCCAACGAAAAGATTACGCTTTGCCACGACAACAAGAACCAGTCGCTGCACATCATCTTTGCGGATGGCTCCCAAGTCATCATCGAGCCGTTCTTCAACTCGATGGCCGTGATGTCAAATCTCGTTTTCGAGATGACACCAGGCCAGGTTTTGAATAGCGCGGAGTTTGCTTCGCAGTTTCCGATCACGACGGATCAGAGCGTGCTGCCCGCCGGAGCCGAGGGCCAGCAGTCCGGTGCGGAATTCAACGATCCGTCCGTCGATCCTCTCCCTCCCAACGTCCCGCTGGCGCTGCTGCCGCCCGAGGAGCTGCCGCCGATCGTATTCCATGAAACGATTCCAGCTCCGTTGCCGACGGAGGCTCTTGCGTTGCCAACGTTGCCAACGGTGCCACCACCAGCGGCCATCGAGACGACGGGCAGCGAGGCGCTGGTGAACGAAGCGGGCCTGCCGGGGATCGGCAGCAATGCGGCATCGAACAGCGAGATCTTCAACGGTTCGATCACGTCGTCCGGCGGCACCGGACCGTACATCTATACACTGAACAGCCCGGCGACGGGCAGCCACGGCACGCTGCTGCTGAACGCGAACGGGACCTACACCTATACGCTGACCTCGCCGTTCGACACGACGCCGGACAGCGCGACAACGGCGGCGCAGACGGAGCAGGACAAGGACAGCTTCAGCTACACGGTGACCGACGCCCACGGCAACAGCACCACGGGCACGATCCTGGTCGACATCATCGACGACGTTCCGACGGCGCATGTGGACAGCGGCAATGTGACCGAGGGCAGCTTGCTGGCGGTTGCGGCGTCTGGCGTGCTGTCGAACGACGTAGCCGGCGCGGATGGCTTTGCGGCCGGCGGCGGGGTCGTGGGGGTTCGCGCGGCGGGCAACGACCTGACGACGGATGTGACGACGGGCGTCAATACGCCCATTGCGGGGCTGCACGGCACGCTCGTTCTGCAGGCGAACGGCGGCTACATCTACCAGTCGACGGCGAACAACATCACGGCGGACACCACCGACGTGTTCGTCTACACGGTCAAGGACGGCGACGGCGACCTGTCGACGACGACGCTGACGATCAACCTTGCCAACGTGACGGTGTCGGCGACGGACAATGACGCGCTGGTGAACGAGGCGGGCCTGCCGGATCGGCAGCGACGCGGCATCGAACAGCGAGATCTTCAACGGTTCGATCACGCCGTCCGGCGGCACCGGCCCGTACACCTTTGCGCTGGACGGCCCGGCGACGGGCAGCCACGGCACGCTGCTGCTGAACGCCGCGACCGGGACCTACACCTATACGCTGACCACACCGTTCGACACGACGCCGGACTGCCAACAACGGCGACCAGACCCGGAGGTGAGCGGAGAGCTTCAGCTACACGGTGACCGACGCCAACGGCAACACCGCGACCGGCACGATCCTGGTCGACATCATCGACGACGTGCCGACGGCGCATGCCGACACGGATGCGACGGCTGTGGGTCAGTTCACGGCGGAGACCGGCAACGTGATCACGGCGGTTGGGACGACCTCGCCGGTGAGCGGCGTTGACGTTCTGGGCGCCGACGGGGCGGTGGTATCGGGCGTTGCCGCGGGCACCACCAATGCCGACCTGGACAACGCGGCGACGCTGGATACGCCGATCCAGGGCGCCTTCGGCAAGCTGACGCTGGCCGCGGACGGCAGCTACAGCTACACGCGCGACGCCGGCACGGCGGGCGGGGCGAACGACGTGTTCACCTACACGATCAAGGACGGCGACGGCGATCTGTCGCATACCACGCTGACGATCTCGGTCGGGGATTCGACGCCGACCGACACGATACCTGCGCCGGGCGGAGCGACGACGACGGTTTTCGAGCACGGCCTTCCTGCGCGTGGGTCGGAGCCGGCGGGCTCGGGCGAGATTGCGGACGGCAATCCGACCAACAACAGCGACCCGTCGGAGACGGTGTCGGGGACGATCGCGTTCACCTCGCTGGACGGGGTGTCGGTGGTCTCGCTGGGCGGTCACGTTCTGACCGGCGCGCCGCAGACGTTTGCGGATGGGACGACCGGCACGCTGACGGCGTCGTTCAGCTACGATGCGGCGACGGGCGCCGGGGTGATCTCCTACAGCTATACGCTGATCGACAATACGCTGGTTGATCCGTCGAGCAGCTCGAGCTTTGCGGTGGTGGTGACGGATGCCGACGGCGACAGCGCGCCTGCCGGCAACCTGGTGATCTCGATCATCGACGACGTGCCGACGGCGCATGCCGACACGGATGCGACGGCTGTGGGTCAGTTCACGGCGGAGACCGGCAACGTGATCACGGCGGTTGGGACGACCTCGCCGGTGAGCGGCGTTGACGTTCTGGGCGCCGACGGGGCGGTGGTATCGGGCGTTGCCGCGGGCAACACCAATGCCGACCTGGACAATCGCGGCGACGCTGGCTACGCCGATCCAGGGCGCCTTCGGCAAGCTGACGCTGGCCGCGGACGGCAGCTACAGCTACACGCGCGACGCCGGCACGGCGGGCGGTGCGAACGACGTGTTCACCTACACGATCAAGGACGGCGACGGCGATCTGTCGCATACCACGCTGACGATCTCGGTCGGGGATTCGACGCCGACCGACACGATACCGGCGCCGGGCGGAGCGACGACGACGGTGTTCGAGCACGGCCTTCCTGCGCGTGGGTCGGAGCCGGCGGGCTCGGGCGAGATTGCGGACGGCAATCCGACCAACAACAGCGACCCGTCGGAGACGGTGTCGGGGACGATCGCGTTCACCTCGCTGGACGGGGTGTCGGTGGTCTCGCTGGGCGGTCACGTTCTGACCGGCGCGCCGCAGACGTTTGCGGATGGGACGACCGGCACGCTGACGGCGTCGTTCAGCTACAATGCGGCGACCGGCGCCGGGGTGATCTCCTACAGCTATACGCTGATCGACAATACGCTGGTTGATCCGTCGAGCAGCTCGAGCTTTGCGGTGGTGGTGACGGATGCCGACGGCGACAGCGCGCCTGCCGGCAACCTGGTGATCGCGATCATCGACGACGTTCCGACGGCGGTGGCCGACATTGACAGCGTGGCGGCGGGCACGTCGGGGCCGGCGACCGGCAACGTGCTCACCGGCGGCACCGATGCGCTCGACACCAACACGACTGACGGCGTTGCGGACGTGCAGGGCGCCGACGGGGCGGTGGTTGTGGGCGGTGCTGCGGGCAACACCAATGCCAATCTGGACAATCCGGCGACGCTGGCTACGCCGATCCAGGGCGCCTTCGGCAAGCTGACGCTGGCCGCGGACGGCAGCTACAGCTACACGCGCGACGCCGGCACGGCGGGCGGTGCGAACGACGTGTTCACCTACACGATCAAGGACGGCGACGGCGATCTGTCGCATACCACGCTGACGATCTCGGTCGGGGATTCGACGCCGACCGACACGATACCGGCGCCGGGCGGAGCGACGACGACGGTGTTCGA
The DNA here is from genome assembly GCA_963743405.1 of uncultured Alphaproteobacteria bacterium. GTDB lineage: Bacteria > Pseudomonadota > Alphaproteobacteria > Rhizobiales > Xanthobacteraceae > Pseudolabrys. The sequence goes on from CAVUPX010000003.1 coordinate 5,611, forward strand.
GCACGGCCTTCCTGCGCGTGGGTCCGAGCCGGCGGGCTCGGGCGAGATTGCGGACGGCAATCCGACCAACAACAGCGACCCGTCGGAGACGGTGTCGGGGACGATCGCGTTCACCTCGCTGGACGGGGTGTCGGTGGTCTCGCTGGGCGGTCACGTTCTGACCGGCGCGCCGCAGACGTTTGCGGATGGGACGACCGGCACGCTGACGGCGTCGTTCAGCTACAATGCGGCGACCGGCGCCGGGGTGATCTCCTACAGCTATACGCTGATCGACAATACGCTGGTTGATCCGTCGAGCAGCTCGAGCTTTGCGGTGGTGGTGACGGATGCCGACGGCGACAGCGCGCCTGCCGGCAACCTGGTGATCGCGATCATCGACGACGTGCCGACGGCGGTGGCCGACATTGACAGCGTGGCGGCGGGCACGCCGGGGCCGGCGACCGGCAACGTGCTCACCGGCGGCACCGATGCGATCGACACAACACGATGACGGCGTTGCGGACGTGCAGGGCGCCGACGGGGCGGTGGTATGTGGGCGGTGCTGCGGGCACCACCAATGCCGACCTGGACAATCCGGCGACGCTGGCTACGCCGATCCAGGGCGCCTTCGGCAAGCTGACGCTGGCCGCGGACGGCAGCTACAGCTACACGCGCGACGCCGGCACGGCGGGCGGGGCGAACGACGTGTTCACCTACACGATCAAGGACGGCGACGGCGATCTGTCGCATACCACGCTGACGATCTCGGTCGGGGATTCGACGCCGACCGACACGATACCGGCGCCGGGCGGAGCGACGACGACGGTGTTCGAGCACGGCCTTCCTGCGCGTGGGTCGGAGCCGGCGGGCTCGGGCGAGATTGCGGACGGCAATCCGACCAACAACAGCGACCCGTCGGAGACGGTGTCGGGGACGATCGCGTTCACCTCGCTGGACGGGGTGTCGGTGATCTCGCTGGGCGGTCACGTTCTGACCGGCGCGCCGCAGACGTTTGCGGATGGGACGACCGGCACGCTGACGGCGTCGTTCAGCTACAATGCGGCGACGGGCGCCGGGGTGATCTCCTACAGCTATACGCTGATCGACAATACGCTGGTTGATCCGTCGAGCAGCTCGAGCTTTGCGGTGGTGGTGACGGATGCCGACGGCGACAGCGCGCCTGCCGGCAACCTGGTGATCATCGATCATCGACGACGTTCCGACGGCGGTGGCCGACATTGACAGCGTGGCGGCGGGCACGCCGGGGCCGGCGACCGGCAACGTGCTCACCGGCGGCACCGATGCGATCGACAGCAACACGACTGACGGCGTTGCGGACGTGCAGGGCGCCGACGGGGCGGTGGTTGTGGGCGTTGCTGCGGGCAACACCAATGCCAATCTGGACAATCCGGCGACGCTGGCTACGCCGATCCAGGGCGCCTTCGGCAAGCTGACGCTGGCCGCGGACGGCAGCTACAGCTACACGCGCGACGCCGGCACGGCGGGCGGTGCGAACGACGTGTTCACCTACACGATCAAGGACGGCGACGGCGATCTGTCGCATACCACGCTGACGATCTCGGTCGGGGATTCGACGCCGACCGACACGATACCTGGCGCCGGGCGGAGCGACGACGACGGTTTTCGAGCACGGCCTTCCTGCGCGTGGGTCGGAGCCGGCGGGCTCGGGCGAGATTGCGGACGGCAATCCGACCAACAACAGCGACCCGTCGGAGACGGTGTCGGGGACGATCGCGTTCACCTCGCTGGACGGGGTGTCGGTGGTCTCGCTGGGCGGTCACGTTCTGACCGGCGCGCCGCAGACGTTTGCGGATGGGACGACCGGCACGCTGACGGCGTCGTTCAGCTACAATGCGGCGACGGGCGCCGGGGTGATCTCCTACAGCTATACGCTGATCGACAATACGCTGGTTGATCCGTCGAGCAGCTCGAGCTTTGCGGTGGTGGTGACGGATGCCGACGGCGACAGCGCGCCTGCCGGCAACCTGGTGATCTCGATCATCGACGACGTGCCGACGGCGCATGCCGACACGGATGCGACGGCTGTGGGTCAGTTCACGGCGGAGACCGGCAACGTGATCACGGCGGTTGGCGACGACCTCGCCGGTGAGCGGCGTTGACGTTCTGGGCGCCGACGGGGCGGTGGTATCGGGCGTTGCCGCGGGCAACACCAATGCCGACCTGGACGATCGCGGCGACGCTGGCTACGCCGATCCAGGGCGCCTTCGGCAAGCTGACGCTGGCCGCGGACGGCAGCTACAGCTACACGCGCGACGCCGGCACGGCGGGCGGGGCGAACGACGTGTTCACCTACACGATCAAGGACGGCGACGGCGATCTGTCGCATACGACGCTGACGATCTCGGTCGGGAATTCGACGCCGACCGACACGATACCTGGCGCCGGGCGGAGCGACGACGACGGTTTTCGAGCACGGCCTGCCTGCGCGTGGGTCCGAGCCGGCGGGCTCGGGCGAGATTGCGGACGGCAATCCGACCAACAACAGCGACCCGTCGGAGACGGTGTCGGGGACGATCGCGTTCACCTCGCTGGACGGGGTGTCGGTGATCTCGCTGGGCGGTCACGTTCTGACCGGCGCGCCGCAGACGTTTGCGGATGGGACGACCGGCACGCTGACGGCGTCGTTCAGCTACGATGCGGCGACGGGCGCCGGGGTGATCTCCTACAGCTATACGCTGATCGACAATACGCTGGTTGATCCGTCGAGCAGCTCGAGCTTTGCGGTGGTGGTGACGGATGCCGACGGCGACAGCGCGCCTGCCGGCAACCTGGTGATCAACATCGTCGACGACGTGCCGACGGCGACGGCGGACATTGGCAATGTGAACGAAGGCGCGCTGCTGACGGTTGCGGCGTCTGGGGTGCTGTCGAACGACGTTGCCGGCGCGGATGGCGCCACGATTGACGGCGTTCGGGCTGCGGGTGGTGACACGACGACAGCGGTGTCGGGCGGGGTCGGGACCAACATTGCGGGCCTGCACGGCACGCTGCATCTGCATGCGGACGGCAGCTACACCTACCAGTCGACGGCGAACAACATCACGGCGGCCACCACCGACGTGTTCGTCTACACGATCAAGGACGGCGACGGCGATCTGTCGACGACGACGCTGACGATCAACCTTGCCAACGCCACGGTTCTTGCGCCGACGGACAACGACGTCACGGTCAACGAGAACGCGCTGGATACGACGGTCACCGGCTCCGACCTGGCGGCCGGGACGATCACGGGCAGCCTGGGCACCGGCGAGCCCGGCGGAGACGGATGCGATCGAACCAGCTCAACGGTTCGGGCGGGTTCGGCACGCTGACCTATGCGCTGGTGAGCGGCGGCAACGCGGCGACGGCGGGCACCTTCGGCACGATCCAGGTCAATGCCGATGGCAGCTATGTCTACACGCTGACCACGCCGTTTACCGAGCCGACGGCCAATAACGGCACCGACACGGTGAACGCAGCCGAGAGCTTCACCTATCGGGTGACCGACGCCAACGGCAACACCGCGACCGGCACGATCAACATCAACATCGTCGACGACGTGCCGACGGCGACGGCGGACATTGGCAATGTGAACGAAGGCGCGCTGCTGACGGTTGCGGCGTCTGGGGTGCTGTCGAACGACGTTGCCGGCGCCGATGGCGCCACGATCAACGGCGGGGTTGCGGGCGTGCGGGCGGTGACACGACCGACAGCGGTGTCGGGCGGGCGTCGGCGACCAACATTGCGGGGCTGCACGGCACGCTGCATCTGAAGCCGACGGCAGCTACACCTACCAGTCGACGGCGAACAACATCACGGCGGCCACCACCGACGTGTTCGTCTACACGATCAAGGACGGCGACGGCGACTGTCGACGACGACGCTGACGATCAACCTTGCGAACGCCACGGTTCTTGCGCCGACGGACAACGACGTCACGGTCAACGAGAACGCGCTGGATACGACGGTCACCGGCTCCGACCTTGCGGCCGGGACGATCACGGGCAGCCTGGGGACCGCGAGCCCGGCGGAGACGGATGCGTCGAACCAGCTCAACGGTTCGGGCGGGTTCGGCACGCTGACCTATGCGCTGGTGAGCGGCGGCAACGCGGCGACGGCGGGCACCTTCGGCACGATCCAGGTCAATGCCGATGGCAGCTATGTCTACACGCTGACCTCGCCGTTTACCGAGCCGACGGCCAATAACGGCACCGACACGGTGAACGCAGCCGAGAGCTTCACCTATCGGGTGACCGACGCCAACGGCAACACCGCGACCGGCACGATCAACATCAACATCGTCGACGACGTGCCTGCGATCACGGCGAATGGCGACGACGCCGACGCTGACGGTCGACGAGACGATTCTGGCGACGAATGCGACGGCGAGCTTCGCGGGTGCGTTCACCTCGGCGTTTGGCGCCGATGGCGCCGGCACGATCACTTATGCGCTGGGCGTTCAATGCCGGCGCGACGGGTCTGGTCGACACGGCGACCGGGCAGAACGTGATCCTGTCGCTGGTGGCGGGCCATGTTGAAGGCCGCACGGCGACCAGCAACGACCTGGTGTTCCGGGTTGACGTGGACGGCTCCGGCAACGTGACGCTGGACCAGCAGCGCGCGGTGGTGCATCCGAATGCGGCCAACCCGAACGAACTCGGTGACACTGTCGGCGGCCAATCTGGTGACGCTGACGGCGACGATCACGGACAAGGACGGCGACAGTGCGTCTGCGACGCAGACCATCGGCCAGAACCTGACCTTCCTTGACGACGGCCCAGTTGCAAACCCTGTCGCGAAATCCCTCACGGAGACCGGGGGCGGCAACACCAATCTGATGCTCATCCTCGACGTATCCGGCAGCATGAACGATCCGTCGGGGCTGACTGGGCTTTCCCGGCTCGATGTCATGAAGGCATCGGTCCTCGAATTGCTCGAGCAGTACGACAATCCGGGGGACGTGAAGGTTCAGATCGCCAGGTTCGCGAGCGACGCGTTCGTAGATAATCCCGTGTGGATGACCGTCGATGCGGCGAAGGCATATGTCAACGGCCTGACTGCCAATGGCGGCACGGACTACGACGCTGCCATCGCGGCAGCCCAGCTCGCCTTTGCCACCGCAGGCAAGATAGCCGGCGCACAAAACGTGGCCTACTTCCTTTCGGACGGTGTGCCGACCGAAGGCGGCGGCATTTCGCCTTCGGAGGAAGCCGGCTGGACGACCTTCCTCAACACCAACGACATCAACTCCTTTGCGTTCGGCATGGGCAGCGGCACTACTCTGTCAACGCTCAATCCGCTGGCTTTTGATGGACGGGGCGCCGGCACGGACCGGAATGCCGAAATCATAACCGACCTTGAACAGCTTGACACATCGCTCGCGGGGTCGGTGATACAGCCCACAAGCGGCAACATCCTCACCGAGGGGACGCCTCCCAGCGCCTTCGGCGCCGATGCGGGTTATGTCCAATCGATCACTTATGGAACTCAGACATTTGTATATGATCGTGCGACCAACACCATCTCTGTGGTGGGTTCGGGTTCGGCCACTCAGTCATTCAACACTTCAACTCATTTGCTAACAATTATCACCGCCTCGCAAGGTACCGTTGCCATAGACCTGGATGACGGCAACTACACCTATACGCCTCCTACACAAATCGTTTCAAGCCAGGTTGCCCAGTTCGGCTTCGCACTGATCGACGGGGACAGCGACGTTGCTTCGAGTACCTTGTCCTTCGTTCTCAGCAACTTTGATCTGCCGCCGATTGTTCGGGATGATGTTGTCCGTACCAACATAGTCGGGAACGGTGCAAGCATCGTCATTCCCGATTACGCGCTGCTTTACAACGACCACGACCCTGACGGGCAGGCAATCGCCGTGACGGCGGCAGGATCGGCCAACAGCGGCAGCGTCACCCTTGCGGGCGGCAACGTCACCTTCGTTGACAATAACGCCAACGGCGGTTCGTTCAGTTATACGGGAACGACCGTCCTGCCCGCGGCATCCGATACCGGCGCCGTTACGGTGAATCGCAGCCAGGCGGGCGAAGGGACGTTGGATGGCACAGGCCTCGATGAAATCCTCATCGGCGGCGTCACGGCCAACATAATTATCGGATATGAAGGCGACGACGTCCTGATCGGCAATGCCGGCAACGACACGCTCGTCGGAGGCACCGGGAACGATCTCCTGGTCGGCGGCGCCGGAAATGACCAGTTTCGCATGCGCACCAACACCGGCACCGACATCGTGCGCGACTATACCGACAATGTGGACAAGATCGGCTTCCTCGACACGGGTTCGAACACCAACGGAAGCATCAATTTCGTCAACACCGTCGGCAACGCAACAGGAATCCCGCTTGCCGCTAGCGACTTTGTAGTCCGCACATCGATCTCAAATATCCTGAGCGCCGATATTCAGCACGTCGTACGGATTGATACTGCCCAGACGACGGCCCAAATAACCGGGGATCTCGGCGCCAACAACTCGCAGAATCTCTATGTCTTCGTGTTCAACTCGACGACCGGCCGCGGGGAAATTTGGTTCGATTCGGACTGGCATGACCTGGGCTCGCGGGCAAAGATCGCCACTCTCGACAACATAACCACGCTTGCGGACCTCAACCAGATCACTGCGTCGGACATCGTCGCCTACAACAATCCCCAAGCCGACCCACCTCCGCCACCGCGGGAGGCGTCAGCGGAAACGCCAGGCAATCCGCCTGGCCCTACATCGGGCAACGTGACGGAAGCCGGCGGCATCGCCAACGCCACGCCCGGCATACCCACCGCCACCGGCGATCTCAACGCAATCGATGTCGACAATGCCTGGCAGCCGGTAGCGGCCGGCACCGCCAGCACCGGCGGCTTCGGTAGCTACGCGCTGTCAGCGACCGGGGTGTGGACCTACACGCTCAACAACAGCAATGCCGCGGTAGAAGCGCTCAACGCCGGCGACACGCTGACCGACAGTTTCACGGCGTTGACCGCGGACGGCACCGCGCAGGTGGTGACCATCACCATCGACGGCGCCGACGACGCCGCGGTGATCAGCGGCGACACCAGCGGGGCGGTGATGGAAGCCGGCGGGGTCAATAACGGCACGCCTGGTGTGCCGACCGCGACCGGCGATCTGAACTCGACCGACGTCGACAATCTGCCGAACGACAGCTGGCAGGCGGTGCCGGCCGGCGCCGCCACCACCAACAACTACGGCACTTACGCCCTCGACGCGACCGGGGTGTGGACCTACACGCTCAACAACAGCAATGCCGCGGTAGAAGCGCTCCACGCCGGCGACACGCTGACCGATAGTTTCACGGCGTTGACCGCGGACGGCACCGCGCAGGTGGTGACCATCACCATCGACGGCGCCAACGACGCGGCGGTGATCACCGGCGACATCACCGGGACGGTGACCGAAGCCGGCGGCATCGCCAACAGCACGCCGGGCAACTCGTTCGCGGTCGGGAACCTCGATGCAGCCGACATTGACAACACGTCGGACAGTTGGACTGCAATCGAGACACCGACGCTGAGTCCCAACGGCTATGGGACGTTCACGATCGATGCTGCGGGCCAGTGGGTTTACATACTTGATGACGACAATGCCGCGGTGCAGGCGCTCAACGCCGGCGACACGCTGACCGACACGTTCACCGCCACGACCGTCGACGGCACCGCGCAGGTGGTGACCATCACCATCAACGGCGCCAACGACGCGGCGGTGATCAGCGGCGACATCAGCGGGACGGTGACGGAGGCCGGCGGGGTCGATAACGGCACGCCGGCACAGCCACAGGCGATCTCACCTCCGCCGACGTCGACAATCCAGGCGACGGCTGGCAGGCGGTAGCGGCCGGCGCCGCCACCGCCAAAGGCTTCGGCACCTACGCCCTCGACGCGACCGGGGGGTGGACCTACACGCTCGACAACAGCAATCCCGACGTGCAGGCGCTCAACGTCGGTGACACGCTGACCGATCGCTTTACCGTCACCACCATCGACGGCACCGCACAACTCGTCACCCTCACCATCAACGGCGCCAACGACGCCGCGGTGATCACCGGCGACATCACCGGGACGGTGACCGAAGCCGGCGGCGTCGCCAACGGCACGCCGGGCAATTCGTTCGTGGTCGGGAACCTCGATGCAGCCGACGTTGACAACACGTCGGACAGTTGGACTGCAATCGAGACACCGACGCTGAGCGCCAACGGCTATGGGACGTTCACGATCAATGCTGCGGGCCAGTGGGCTTACATACTTGATGACGACAATGCCACGGTGCAAGCGCTCAACGCCGGCGAGACGCTGACCGACACGTTCACCGCCACGACCATCGACGGCACCACGCAGCCGGTCACCATCACCATCAACGGCGCCAACGACGCGGCGGTGATCAGCGGCGACATCACCGGGACGGTGCTCGAGGCCGGCGGGGTCAATAACGGCACGCTTGGCAACCCGACCGCGACCGGCGATCTCAACTCCGCCGACGTCGACAATGCGGCCGACGCCTGGCAGGCGGTGCCGGCCGGCGCCGCCACACAACCTACGGCACCTACGCCCTCGACGCGGCCGGAGCGTGGACCTACACGCTCGACAACAGCAATCCGGCGGTGCAGGCGCTCAATGCGGGCGATATCCTGATCGACAGCTTCACGGCGACCACGATCGACGGCACCGCACAACTCGTCACCCTCACCATCAACGGCGCCAACGACGCCGCGGTGATCACCGGCGACACCAGCGGGGCCGTCGTGGAGGCAGGCGGAGTGGCTCCGGCACGCCGGGGTCTCCGATCGCGACCGGCGATCTGACTTCGACCGAGGTGGACAACCCGCCAGACGAGTGGATCGCGGTCGGCGCGGCGACCGCCAGCGGCTTTGGCAACTACACGCTGACAGCGGGTGGCGCCTGGACCTACACGCTCGACAACAGCAATCCCACCGTGCAGGCGCTCAATGCCGGCGAGACGCTGACCGACACGTTCACCGCCACGACCATCGACGGCACCACCCAGCCGGTCACCATCACCATCAACGGCGCCAACGACGCGGCGGTGATCAGCGGCGACATCACCGGGACGGTGCTCGAGGCCGGCGGGGTCAACAACGGCACGCTTGGCAACCCGACCGCGACCGGCGATCTCAACTCCGCCGACGTCGACAATGCGGCCGACGCCTGGCAGGCGGTGCCGGCCGGCGCCGCCACCTACGGCACCTACGCCCTCGACGCGGCCGGAGCGTGGACCTACACGCTCGACAACAGCAATCCGGCGGTGCAGGCGCTCAATGCGGGCGATATCCTGATCGACAGCTTCACGGCGACCACGATCGACGGCACCGCACAACTCGTCACCCTCACCATCAACGGCGCCAACGACGCCGCGGTGATCACCGGCGTCACCAGCGGGGCCGTCGTGGAGGCAGGCGGAGTGGGCTCCGGCACGCCGGGGTCTCCGATCGCGACCGGCGATCTGACTTCGACCGAGGTGGACAACCCGCCAGACGAGTGGATCGCGGTCGGCGCGGCGACCGCCAGCGGCTTTGGCAACTACACGCTGACAGCGGGTGGCGCCTGGACCTACACGCTCGACAACAGCAATCCCACCGTGCAGGCGCTCAATGTCGGGCAGACGCTGACCGACACGTTCACCGCCACGACCATCGACGGCACTTCGCAGGCCATCACCATCACAATCCATGGCACCGACGACGCCGCGGTGATCAGCGGCGACATCACCGGGACGGTGCTCGAGGCCGGCGGGGTCGCCAACGGCACGCCGGGCATATCCACCGCCACCGGCGATCTGGATGCCGGCGGGGTCGCCAATCCGCCGGACTGGACGCCTGTCAGCGCGCCGACCGCCAGCGGCTTCGGCAGCTACGCCCTCGACGCGGCCGGAGCCTGGGTCTACACGCTCAACAACAGCAACGCCACGGTGCAGGCGCTCAATGTCGGGCAGACGCTGACCGACACGTTCACCGCCACCACGGTCGACGGCACCTCGCAGGTCGTCACCATCACCATCAACGGCGCCAACGACGCCGCCGTGATCAGCGGCGCCATCACCGGGTCGGTCACCGAGGCCGGCGGCGTCGCCAACGGCACGCCGGGGTCTCCGATCGCGACCGGCGATCTGAACTCGACCGACGTCGACAATCCCAATGACCTCTGGGAGCCAGACGGCACGGTGGTGTTGCGGGGCGACAGCGGCTTCAGCAGCTACACGGTGACAGCGGCCGGCGTCTGGACCTACACGTTGGACAACAGCAATCCCACCGTGCAGGCGCTCAATGTTGGGCAGACGCTGACCGACACGCTCACCGCCATCGCGATCGACGGCACCGCACAACTCGTCACCATCACCATCAACGGTGCCAACGACGCCGCCGTGATCACCGGCGCCGCCAGCGGGTCGGTCACCGAGGCCGGTGGGGTGGCCAACGGCACGCCGGGCACCCCCACCGCGACCGGCGATCTGAACTCGACCGACGTCGACAATTCGAACGACGCCTGGCAGGCGGTAGCGGCTGGCGCCGCCACCACCAACAACTACGGCAGCTACGCCCTCGACGCGACCGGGGGGTGGACCTACACGCTCGACAACAGCAACGCCACGGTGCAGGCGCTCAATGTCGGGCAGACGCTGACCGACACGTTCACCGCCACCACGGTCGACGGCACCGCCCAGCTGGTGACCATCACCATCAACGGCGCCAACGACGCCGCCGTGATCAGCGGCGCCATCACCGGGTCGGTCACCGAGGCCGGCGGCGTCGCCAACGGCACGCCGGGCATCTCCGATCGCGACCGGCGATCTGAACTCGACCGACGTCGACAATCCCAATGACCTCTGGGAGCCAGACGGCACGGTGGTGTTGCGGGGCGACAGCGGCTTCAGCAGCTACACGGTGACAGCGGCCGGCGTCTGGACCTACACGTTGGACAACAGCAATCCCACCGTGCAGGCGCTCAATGTTGGGCAGACGCTGACCGACACGCTCACCGCCATCGCGATCGACGGCACCGCACAACTGGTCACCATCACGATCAACGGTGCCAACGACGCCGCCGTGATCACCGGCGCCGCCAGCGGGTCGGTCGCCGAGGCCGGTGGGGTGGCCAACGGCACGCCGGGCACCCCCACCGCGACCGGCGATCTGAACTCGACCGACATCGACAATTCGAACGACGCCTGGCAGGCGGTAGCGGCTGGCGCCGCCACCACCAACAACTACGGCAGCTACGCCCTCGACGCGACCGGGGGCTGGACCTACACGCTCAACAACAGCAACGCCACGGTGCAGGCGCTCAATGTCGGGCAGACGCTGACCGACACGTTCACCGCCACCACGGTCGACGGCACCGCCAAGGTGGTGACCATCACCATCAACGGCAGCAACGATACCCCCGCGGCGGCGGCAGACAACAACGCCGGGGATCCGGTGACCGAGAGCGGCGTCAATCCGGGCAACACACCGTTTGCCGGCGACCCTTCGGCGGCCGGCAACGTGCTGACCAACGACCTTGACGTGGACAGCGCTGATACCAAGACGGTAGTTGCCGTCAACGGCGAAGCGCCCAACGTCGGCAACCCGCTGATCGGCACCTACGGCACGTTGACGCTCCTGGCCAACGGCAGCTGGAGCTACGCTCTCGACAACGCCGACCCCGACACCAATGCGCTGGCGCAGGGGCAGACCGCCACCGACGTCTTCACCTACACCATGGCCGACGCCAGCGGCGCCACCTCGTCCGCACCCCTCACCATCGCCATCACCGGAACCAACGACGCGCCGGACATCATTATTCGTAGCGGCGATAGCGCTACAGCAAATCTGCCCGAAACCGGTGCGGGTCTGACGACGAGCGGCACCATGACCGTCAGGGATCCCGACCTCACCGATGCGGTCACCGCATCGGTGACCGCGGTCGCACTCAGCGGGACGACCGGTGGGCTGACGGCCGCCGACGTGCTGGGAATGTTGTCAGTGACCCCCGGCTCGATTGCGGCCGATCCCGGGGACACGAACAACCTTGGTTGGGCGTTCAATTCCGGCGCGCAGGCGTTCAACTTCCTGAACTCGGGCGACACGCTGACGCTTGCCTACACGGTGCAGGCGACCGATGGCAGCGCCTCCGACGCGCAAACCGTGACGGTCAACATCACCGGCAGCGGCGGGGGCGGGGCAACGACGACACCATCCTCGTGTCCAATTCAACGACGGTGGTCATGCCGTGGAGCGCGCTCCTCGCCAATGACAGCGATCCGAACGCCACCATTACCGGCGTCACGGGCCTGAATGGCGTTACCGGCGGAACGATCCCAGTCACCCTCGACGCGATCGCGAAAATAATCACCTTCACCACGCCCGACATCAGCGATCTTATCGGCAATACCTTCACCTATACGGTCTCCAATGGCGCGGGCATCGACCGCGACGGTCAATGTGGGCGTCATGCAGGTATACCGGCGGGGGCGACACCGCCGATCTGTCAGCCCAGACTTACGATTTCTCGTATATCGTCCGACCGGCGTGACGGCAACGATAAGTTCATCGGCGGCCCGGGCACCGATTATTTCTTCGGTGGCAAGGGCAACGACACGTATCAGTTTGCCTTCACCGGCGGCGGCAACGATCAGATCAACGAGTCCATTCTGGGAGGCGAGGGCAACGACATCATCCAGATCACGACACCCGTCGGTGCCTCGTACACAGATCTCAATTTTCAGCGCGTCGACGCTGACTCGGGTGGATCGGTTGACGATCTTCTGATCACTTACAACGGCCAGTCGATCACCGTCATCAACGAATTTAGTGCAACCACGGCCGACCAGGTCGAAACGATGTCGTTCAATGGCGGAAAATTCGCCGGCTACTCGCTGGGAACTGGTCCCTATACGATCAATGGCACGACAGGCGGCGACGACATCGTCGCCGGGACCAGCGGCAACGACAGCCTGAACGGCGGCAGTGGCGGAAACGATCTTATCTTTGCCGGTGCCGGCAATGACACCGTCGACGGCGGCAATGGTAACGACTTGCTCGTCGGCGGAACCGGCAACGACACCCTCTTTGGCGGCGGCGGCAACGACACCTATCTGTTCGCTCTCAACGATGGAATTGACACGATCAACGAGAACGGCGGAGCGAATGGTGGCGGCGGCAACGACCAGATCACGATCATGGCGAACGGGGCGGCGCTCAGCAGTCTCAATTTCCTCGATTCAGTGGCCGGCGCCGGCGGAAATCTCGTGATCGACTATAACGGCCAGCAGATCACCGTGATCAACGAGTTCACCCTAGGCAACAATTCCACCGTGGAGACGCTGACCTTCTTCGGCGGCGCAAGCTATCTTGGCTATGATTTGGGGTCGTCGACGTACACATTTGGCAGCGGCGCCAATTCAATCCAGGCGGGCGACAGCGGCGACAACACAATGTCCGGCGGTCTCGGCCGGGATCTGCTGTTCGGCAATGCAGGAAATGACACCATTACCGGGGGTGGGGGCACCGACCTGTTGGTCGGCGGAGCTGGCAATGACACGTTGACCGGCGGCACCGGTGACGACGTGCTGGTCGGCGGCACCGGCAACGACGTTCTCACGGGCGGCGGCGGTAACAATCGATATGTCTTTGCGGAAGCTGGCGCGGCCAACGCCGATATCATCACCGACTTTAGCACCAAAGACGTCGTCGACCTGTCGCCTTTGCTGGACAGTCATTTCGGTCCGACCGACAACCCTGCGGATTTTGCCCGCGTCGTGCAAGTCGGCTCGGACGTCGTCGTGCAGGCCGACCAGGATGGCGCGGCCAACGGCCAGAACTTTGCGAATGTGGCCGTTCTTAGCGGCTACGGGACAGCCGGCGCAGATCTGGTCCACGTCCTTTTCGGCAACACGACCCACGACATGAGTGCGTGAAGTCAAAGCGCATCAAGATTCGCGGCTATTCCCCACAAATTCGGCCGGTCGCATCCGTGATTGCCGGGAGAGGAATTGGCGCGGCCGACGATTATATCTTGTCATTCCGGGACGGCGCGTTAGCGCCGGACCCTGACGATATGCATGCACACTTCACGCCCTGGTCGTCGAGCGCGAAGTGACGTGGTGAGGCGCAAGGCCCGCTCGGGTCTGGCAGCTATGCCCCGCCAACTTTTTCAATCGCGCTGGTGTGTGCTGCGCTGATTGTTCGCGTTGATGTAAAAGGATATTCTAGCGGCACGGCGATCGTTTAGGCCGCCGAATCAGATTTCGCGAATGGAACAAACTGCGGACGCCTTGGTCGACCGCTTCAAGAAAGACGTGAATGTTCAATTCACGCCCGCTGAAGCCGCGATATTGGCCGCCAAAGCCGACCGTGACCTATGGGCGGCGAAAGCCGCGGCGCTGTACTATTTCAAGGCACGTGACTTGCCCCGCGCCCTGGCCCTGTGGAAAGAGATCGCAACACGCCAGCCGACGAGTGATAATATCTGCAATATCGCGGTCCTGTATCGCGACACAGGGGATTTCACAGAATGCATCGCTTGGCTGAATGCTAACAAAAAACATATCGACCCCATTCGTTTTCACGATCTTCTTTGCTCAAGCCACGCCTATCTAGGTGACCGCGATGCTGCAATAAGACATGGCGACGAGGCGCTACGGTTGAAAGACGCTCAAGCTGGCGCAAACCCGGCTCCTCAGCCTTACGTTGTCAGGCCATTCAATCCGGAACATCGTGAGCGAAACATCATTTCCTTTTCAGTCTGGGGCACGGATGAGCGTTATTTGCGAGGCTCCATTAACAATGCGATCGTGGCGCGCTACCTCTATCCCGGATGGGTCGCGCGCTTTTACACGGACGCTTCAACGCCCGCCGAGTTTCGGGCGGTCCTGCAACAAAACGCCGCTGAAGTTGTCATGATTCCCAACATGGGTTCTGCGGATTTCGGTATCTACTGGCGCTTTCTCGTCGAGGATGACGAAAATGTCGACATCTACATCGTGAGAGATGCAGATTCGGTGATGAACATCAAAGAAAGAGTGGCCGTCGCTGACTGGTTGAACACCCGACGCGCCTTTCATGTCATGCGCGATGACCTGCAGCATTCTGAACTCATCCTGGCGGGCATGTGGGGCGCTCATCGCGGCAATATCGGCGATATGCGTGGCAGGATCGCCCGTTATAGCGAGAGCCTGCCGAAGATCGCCAATTACGTCCATAGGGACCAGCATTTTCTGCGCCAAGTTATCTGGCCGATCATGCGCGGCAGCGTGAAGATCCATGACCGATATTTCAACTTTATGGAAACTGATCGTTACGACGCCAGCTACGAATTGCCCACGCGTATGCACATCGGGCAAAATGATTGGGTGCACTACAGGAGGACGAGAGACCAACTCCCCAAATAGCACCGCAGGTGCGTTTTACTTGACAACGCCGCGCCTCGCTTGTGCCGAATGCGAATTGGCCTTTTAACCCGGACCTGTACGCTATTGGTCACAAGAGTTCTTCTGAGATGTCCCCACCAGAAGCCACGTTTGCGAGAGAAGTCCATCGATAGTGCGAGCGTCGATAACGCTTGGCGGAACGGCCCAGGCGCAATCCCTCAAGCGAGAACAGCGTCTGCCGAACCTGGCGCCATAGCGCCGCTTCGTAACGCCCTAAGCGATCAAATGCATCGTCGGTGAGATTGATCACGCGCAGAAAGCACCACGCCAAGGCAATTCGGTTCTCTTGCATCCGCATCCGCAAAGGATTGGTTGGAATGACGCCAACGTCATCGGAGGGCCGGATACAGGCTGGCGCCACGTGAATGCCGACCAAGCGGGATGGAGGGGAGGGCGAAAGTTCGGACACGGGCTGCGGGCCGCTGTCATGCTCTATTTTGACCTGAAACAATGCGGTCTCGATCGATGTCGCCCGCCGCAGCCGCCACAGCAGACTGGCCAGCCGCAGGATCAATTCACGTTCGACCGCCGTTTCCGGGTCAAAACTCGCGGCAATGGCTTCTTCAAAAGCCGCGTAATCCTCGGCATCTTCCAGCGGCTCAATGACGGTCTCGGCGGTTAAGCCATGGCGAACTGCATTGCGTGAGGAGCGCTGTTTACCGGCCTCGCTTCGCGGTCCTGTACTGTTTTCGGCATTGCGGCGATTGGCTTCGATTTGTTTGAGCGATGTCATGGGGCCGCGGTCGACTGGGCGCTGAGGGTGTCAGCTTGAATGGGTTCGGGGGACTTCGAGACGCTCGGATGAGTTTGAGCCCAAAGCTTGTCTGCGATGGGGATTGGATCGATCCCCACCCGTGACCACCAGTGCTGCTCCTTAACCGAGCGATGGATCTCCCGATGATGCATACGGCAGAGCGGCACCGTGAACTCATCGCTGACTTTGCGACCGAGGGCCCTGGGTTGTGTGAAGCGTAGATGATGGGCGTCGGAGGGCTGGCGCCCGCACACAACACAGGGCTGGGCCGCGACAAACTCGCGGTGGAGCTTGTCGCGCAGTCGGCGCGGTCTGGGCGTGACAGCATAATGCTCAAAATCTGAGTGTTGTGTTGCGGGCAGTGCAGGAGCTTCTGCAGTGAGCTCGGACGGCGACGGCACTTGCGGCACAAGGGTGTCGCGTTGAGGCTCAGCCAGAGGTCGCAGTTCGGTGAGTTTTTTGCGAAACGCGTCTTCGATGAGCAGCGCATCCGCGGCGTGGAGGGTGTTCTTGGCTGGGAAGCCACGGACCGCCCAGTCGTCGATTTGGCCCATGGAGCTGAGGGTTTCAATTTCGAAGAGTAACTCGTTGCGCCTGTTAGCTGATGCGTCGATAGCCAAAACTGGTTTTGCCGAAGCGAAGCGGCTTTTGCGCTTTCGTTCATCGTTGACCGCGGGGCGCGCCGACTCGCCCTGGTTCGGGATGAGCGCGGGCAGATCAGGCGCATCAATGTCGTCTTCGCCGGCGATGCCCACCAGGCTGAACAAGCAATAGCGGCGGGCGTAGGTCAGGGCAGCGCCCATGCGGTGCGGCGCGGCCGTTTCGGACACCGGACAGACCGGCCAGTCGGAGGACATCCATTCCCCGGAGGAGTGAGCCAACACCGTGGTGAGCTGGACGAGGCCAGCCTCCTTGTCGACCGCGGTGGTCTGAACCACGGCTATTTCTTGCTGGCTGAGACACTTTCGGACCAAGTCGAGCCCTGCGGATAAGGGAGCGTAACGAAACGTCTTTTCGGACTCGCGCGGAAATATAGCCGGGATCGTTGCCGTCAACGATTTTAACGGGTTGGTCAGCTCGGCCTGGGCCTTGGCGAGCGCGCCAGCGAGCGCGCCAATGCTTTCACTGGAGCGCTGCATGGCTGGCCTCCACATCTATCAGGTCGAAGCTGATGGCGCCGGATTTCGATCGCTTGGCCCGGATGCCATGGCCGATCGCCTCCTTGGCGTCCTCCGGCATCAAGCTCTTGAGCTCGGACTTCGACTTTTCATGCTCCAGATGCGCTGCCCGGGTGCTGCGAAACAGATTGGCGAACTCGGCCCACGCGTTGGACGAGCTCATGTCGACGACCCGCACCGCTTCGATGCGAGGCCGGGGCGGTTCAATGCCAAACAGCCGCGGCGGCTCGCCAGTCTCAACACAGCGCCAGAACTTCTTCTCGGCAGTGAGCAGCAGGTGTTGGTAAAGCGGATCGGCCGAGAGGGCGATTTCCACCCATTTGCCGCCGCCGGTGATGATTGAGAGCACCGAAGCCTTGGCATTGGTGACCCACATGTTGTGCTGGAGCTGCGGCATGTATTTTTCGGCGGCACGCTTCCTCGGAGAAACTCCAGGGCAGCATGAACTTGGCCTCAAAAACGGCTCCGGTTCCTTCAACCCGGCCGTCGAGGGTTGCCGCCAGGTAGCGGACCAAAGGGTGCCGGACCCGCTTCTGGACGTCGGTCACCACCTGCCCGGTGTTTCGCTCGTACCAATGACGATTGAGGTCTTCGGTAACGCATCCGAGCTGAACGATGAGGTTTCCGGACAGGTCCTCGGGCTCAGCTTCGCCGCGTTTCTCCCGCCAAAGCCGAAGCAGGGCCGCTTCGTCCGAACCCATGATGATCCGGGCGTCGGAGCCGCCGATGAAAGGCGCGTCGTTCGGTCTTAGATCGCTGTGAACATTTCCGTGCGCATGACTTCCTCTCAGGTGTGAAATTGGCGTTTGCTCTATCCTACGGCTTATGTAGCGTTTAATCGCTTATGATATGAAACATAGCATTAGAAACTAATCGTGTCAAATCTCAAACCACTCACCAGCGGGCAAATTCGAGCGGCTCGGGCGCTTGCTTCGGTGGAGCGCAGAAGAACTTGCTCAACAATCGCTTCTAAGGGTTGCGACCATTCGCCGGGCGGAACTGACCGAAAAGCGAAACGGCAATGACTTCGGCCAACGATGTCGCCGTTCGTCGGGCGTTAGAAGCTAGGGGTGTCGAATTCATCGACGAAAACGGCGGAGGCCCCGGTGTACGGTTACGCAAAACGGCCAAGGGAAAGAGCCGCAAATAGATTGAGCCGCCCGGACACCCAATTGGCGAAACGAAGCCAAATTCCTCAATGATTGCTTGGTGTGTGGGTTGCGCGCCCTCAACGCGCTGCGCTCACCCCAACGCAAGCAGGGATCGAGACATTGTCTAATCTGAATTCAAATTCGCGCACAGGCTTGCGGAAGCACGTCGTCCTTCGAACGGCTATGCGCGGGAATGAGCGAGGTGTGGGGCAGGGCCTCGAACTACGCCTTACAGCACCGAGCCGCGCAGCTCGACGGCCGTGATGCCGCTCTGCGAGGATTGCTTTGTCTGTTCGCCTTTGCCGCCTTTGACCACCTCGCTCATCGGCTCGATGCTAGCTTCGACTCTCGATGCATAGGGCGCAGCGAGCAGTTTCACGCCCTCATCGTCGAGCGCGAAGAGGGGGGTGAACCTGCGCACGTCATTGTCCTCGACAGCCGCAGTCCAGCGGTTGTCCAGGATGAACCAGTGGCCATCCTCGTTAGCGGCGAGTACGGCGTGATCGAGACGCGCGATATTGTCGCGTACAAGCAGCACGCGCAGCTGCTTTGCCGGAACGCCGGCCGCGCGCAATGCAACATATTTGGCGATTGCAAAGTCCTCGCAGTCGCCGAAACCGGTGTCGAACGACCCGTTGTCGTTGGCCGCGAGAGGCGGCGACCAAAGATCAGCGACGCCCCATTGGTCGAGGTCGCTCTTGTAGCGAATGGCGTCGTTGACGCGCTGGTTCACCAGCTCGAGGCGCGCGCGACCGTCCTTTGCACGCGCGTCATTGACGATGGCGCCGAAGCGGGCAGCACCAGGCGAGCACTGGTGTGAATCGGCAAGACAGCGCGCGAGGGCCGGTTCTTCGGCGCGGATCTCTTCAGCAACCTTTCGCCATTTCGTCCACAGTTGGCCGTCAGGCGCGAGCAAAAGTGAAAAGCCCGAAGGGCCCGTCGCCTTTGTGCGCTGGAGCATCGATGGTTGCGTCCGATGCGGTGGGATTGGCTGACGCCAGTTGGATCGCATTGTCCTGTGGCGATTGGCCCGTGCGCTTGGCGATGACCTCGCTGATCGTAAAGAACTGCGCCGGCGCGGGCGCAGGCAACGGCGACATCAGCGGCGCAATATTGGCTTGCGGCGGCACAGCGCTTTGCGTCGTGTGTGCGGGTGCGGTTGGCATCGCAAGCGCTATGACGAAAGGCTTGCTCGCAGGCTGGACGCTATCCGCTACAGAACCTCTCAGCCCGAAAACAAGGATCTCGGGATCCGGAGTAGCGTCTGCGTCGACCGCGGCTGCGGCCGTGATGAAACCGAGGGACAGCGGGATAAGCAGCCAGCGAGCCGCGTCCTGCGCCCGTGCCTTCGCACTCATGTTCAACACCCCGTTTCCGGGGCGTTGATCGGCTTTTGCAATAAGCCGCTCGCTCCGGATTTTTTACGGAGCTAGCGATACGACCGGGCCTGCTTCGGCCCGGTTAAGTTATGCGTGCGGAGGAGGATTTCGTGCGAGTCAGCGTGAAGGCGCGTGAACTCAATCGTCTAAAATTGAGCCAACTAAAATTGAGATATCTTAAAATTGGAAATGTCGCGGTTACCGCTCCCTTAATGCTTCTTCGCCCAGCATTCGCGCGGGTTTCACGAGATAGTCGAGCACCGACTTCTTGCCGGTGAGAATCTCGACGGTGGTCACCATGCCGGGGATGATCGGCAGCGGATTTTCCTGCGTGCCGAGGTAGTTCTTGTCGGTGCGCACAATGACCCGGTAGAAGCTCTCCGGCTTGTCACCGGTCTTGGACTTGTCCTCGATGATGGTGTCGGCGCTGATGCGCTCGACCTTGCCCTTGAGCGAGCCGAAGACAGAGGAGTCATAGGCCGTCAGCTTCACGACCGCATCCTGATTGGGCCGGATGAAGGCAATGTCCTGCGGGCGCAACCGGGCCTCGACGAGAAGCGTGTCGTCAAGGGGGACGATGTCCATCAGGTCGGCGCCTGGTTGAATGACAGCGCCAACTGTTGTCACATTGATCTTGTTGATAATGCCGTAGACCGGCGACCGCAGTTCAGTGCGTCGCACACGATCTTCCGCTGATTTGATCGTTTCGTCGAGCACCGCGATCTGGCCAGTTAGGTCAGCGGCCTGACGCTGCAGGCGCAGCATCTCGATTTCGGGCACCACCTTTTGCTCGTAGAGCTTACGGGTGAGCTCGACTTCACGGTTCAGCAATTTCAGGCTGTTGGTGGCGCCGTCCCGCTTTGCACGAGCCTCACCGAGATCCGCGGAAAATTTCGTGTTGTTGATGCGGGCAAGCACCTGGCCCTTCTGGACGGTATCGCCTTCCTGAACGGCGATGTCCTCAATTAGCCCGCCCTCGAGCGACTGGATGACTTGCATCTGGCGTGAAGGGATGACGCGACCCTGGCCGCGTTTAACCTCGTCGAGAATGGCAAAGTGGGCCCAAGTGGTGCCGGTCACAATGAGCAGGATCATCGCTGCGAGCAGCATACGGGACGTGCGCGGAGTTCGCAGCTCCGCGGCTGCACGCACCTGGTTGGCGAAAGCGAAATCAGACTCACGCAACGGTCTTTACTCCTTTTGCGGCGACGATCGGCTCGGCCACCTTGGTCGGCCCGCCTCTGAGCATCGCGATAACCTTGTCTCGCGGACCATCGGCAACCAGCTTGCCGCGTTCGAACAAGAGAATCCGGTCGACGAATGACAACAACGACAGGCGGTGCGTTGAAATCATGATCGTGAGGCCTTCCTCGCCCAGCGCCTTCAGACGCTCGAGGAATTCCCCTTCACTGCGGACGTCGAAATGGGCAGTTGGCTCGTCGAGGAACAAGACCTTCGGGCGACGAATAAGCGCGCGTGCAAGCCCGATGGCCTGTTTCTGTCCGCCCGACAGGCTGCGGCCGCCCTCGGCGATCGGCATGTCATAGCCAAGCGGGTGGCCGGCAATGAAGCTTTCGACCCCCGCAAGGCGCGCAGCCTTGAGAATCTCCTCATCGGTCGCGGTAGGCTTTCCGAACGCAATATTGTCGCGGATCTTGCCGAAGAAGAGATCGGTGTCCTGGAGCACAAAACCTACTCCAGTGCGTAAATCGGCGGGGTCGTATTGACGTGCGTCGACGTCATCGACGCTGACTTTTCCATCAAGCGGGTCGTAGAAGCCCGTGAGGAGGCGGCCAACAGTTGTCTTGCCGGAACCGACACGGCCGATAATTCCAATGCGTTCGCCGCCGGCGACGTTGAACGAGACCTTATCGAGGGCGTTTTCGTTCGAGCCCGGATAACGGAATGTCACATTGTCGAAGGTGACACTGCCTTTTTCGATGCGGCGCGTAACGTAGGTTCGATCCAGCGGTCGCTCACGCTCCAAATGCATAACCCGGTTGATGGCCTTGAGCGTGATGAAAGTCTGCGCCGCCCGGGTAATAACGGTGGCGATGCCTGCAATCGGCGAAAGAACGCGGCCGGACAACATCGTCGAGGCGACCAGAACGCCAACGGTGATCTTTCCGTCGATAATGAGGAAGACGCCGACAATCACCATCAGCAGGTAGTTGAGTTGCTGCGCGGTACTGGCGCATGTGAGTGCAAGCGACGACCAACGGTGAACATCTTCGCCGGACCGTGCGGTTGCCGCGACGGAGCGTTCCCAGGCAGTCTGCATCCGCGCTTCGGCAGCAGTGGCGCGCACGGTTTCGATTCCGGCGAGCGATTCAACCAGGACGCCGTGCCGGGCTGCCGCTTCGGCCTGCAATTTGCGCATCGCGCGCTCTAGCGGCCACTGGATACAGAAGCCGACAATTATCATAAGGGGCAGCATCAGCAGAGGAATCCATGCGAGCGCCCCGCCGATCATGAAGAGGACGGCGATGAACACGATGGCGAAGAGCAGATCGGTGATCGACACGACTGTGCCGGACGTGAAGAATTCGCGTACCGAATCGAATTCACGGATCTGGTTAGCCAGAATGCCGACCGATGCCGGCCGCTGGGCCAATTTTATCGACAGCACGTGCTCGAAGATGTTCGACGCCAGAACAACGTCGAGTTTCTTGCCGGTCATATCGATGATCCGGCTGCGGACCATGCGCAACACAAAATCAAAAACGACAGCGATGCACATCCCGATCGAGAGGGCGACGAGCGATGGGATCGCGCCGTTTGGGACGACACGGTCATAGACGTTCATGATGAAAAGCGGGCTGGCTAATGCCAGCAGGTTTACGATCAACGCGGCTGTCGCAACGTGGCTGTAGTTCGACCAAAAGCGACGGACGACCGACCAAAACCAGTGCGCGCGCGGCAAGTCGCCGGCCGCAACCGCCCGTGCATCAGCCGCCGATGCCGGCCGGACGAGGAATGCGAAGCCAAGATATTCGTCGGACAACTCGGCGAGGGGGCGCGACTGTGCCGGAGCATTCGAACTCGGGTCGATAACCGATGCGATTTTCGTATCGAGATCGATCGCCAGTAATATCCGTGTCGATCCGTCCCGCATGGAAAGAATAGTCGGGAGCACAAGAGCCGGTATTTCGGAAAGCCGGCGGCGGACGGTCTTGGCTTCGAGGCCTGCCTTCAGGGCGGCGCGTTCGAACAAAGGCGGCGGCAACCGGCCATCCAGAATCGGCAGGCCCGCGAGTAACGCTTCGCGGCTGATGGCCCGGCCGTGATGGGCCGCGAGAAAGAGCAATGCGTCCGCGAGCGGGTCACCGGGCTTCGATGGAGGAGGGGTCGCGGGGCCCGTCTTTGGGCGCGCGCGCATGGTGGTTTGAGCAGTCAATGCTTTGTTCCTCGTTAGCCCCCGCCAAACAGGCGTTGAGATTCAAACGGTTTTTTCTTCAGAAGGCTGAAAATATATAGCACCAAACGGCCCCAAACGGCGGCCGACACTGCGCTATATTTAATTTAACCTTTAAGGGCCGGAAAAAAGCGGCAAAAATACAGGCGGGGCCGCGTGGCAGCCGAATTAATTAATGATCGCTACGCCTGAAGATCAGTCCGCCCGGGCATCCCTAAGAGGCCAGTTTGGCATCTTCAGCATTTGGCTCGGCGAAAAGGCGCCCGTCGCCGAAGAAAATCCCAATTTCGCGTCCGACCCGGTCATCGGTGGCTGCAGCTGCTGCGGGTCTTGCGGTGTCGTCTGCAATGCCAAAGGTGCAAAGACCGTGGTGGTGGGATCAAGCCAACGATCCGAGAAGGCCGTTTTCGAACGCGGTGCATCGGCCGACGCCTGGCTTGCTTCGGCGGCCGAGGCAAGCGGGCGGTCGGGAACCGGCGGCGTCCAACCGGAGATGGGCGGTGCGGTGACGGGACCAACGACATTGAGCGGCTCCGGGCCGGGCTGCGGCAGGCCGATCAGAAATCGGCGGCAGCTTGACCGGAATGAGGCCATAGGGTCCCTGGGCGATGGGCTCGGCATCGACCGGGTGTGGCGCACGAACGTAGTCGAGCAGTTTACCCATCGCGGCGAGGAGCTGGTAGTCGGCAAAGATCGCGACGCTGCGGGCCGAAATCAGCGACACCTGCGCGTTGAACGCCGTGTTCTCGGCGTTGAGAAGGTCGATCAGAGAACGCTGACCTAAATCATATTCCTTCGAGTATGCCGAAATGACTTTTCCGGCGGCCTCGACCTGTGTCTGCAACTTGATAATACGGTCTGACGTGATCACCCGAGCAGCCCACGCTTTATCGACCGACTCATTTGCATCACGTTGCAGGCGCGCATGCGCCATCGTCGTTTGATTGTATTGCTCGGCGGTTTCAACGCGCTTCCAGGTATCTTGGCCGCCGCGGAAGATGTCCCAGCTCGCGACGACCTTAAGGCTTTCCTCGCTGAAGTGGCCGGGGAAGGTGTCGGTGTCGTGGCCTTCGGTGCCGCGCGCTTCGAGCGCAACATTTGGCATGAACGCGCCAGCTGCCGCGCGGAAGGCCTCTCTCGCAGCATCAAAATCGGCCTGAGCAGCCTTGATGGTCGGATTATCCGTGAGCGTCACGGCCAGCACATGATCTTTTGTGCCCGGCAACCCGGGAAGTCTGGCCGGGCCGCGAAGATTGTAGGGCTCGATGCCAATAACCTTGCGAAACTTGGCGCGCGCGTCTTCCAGGCTCCGCCGGAATTCCGTCAGCGTAACCTCAGCTGCGTCAACGCGCTCTTTGGTCTGCTCGAGGTCGCCTTGGCCCGCGCGGCCACCCTGGAAGCGCTGCTCCACGTTGCCCAAAATCTTGCGATGTGCCGCGACGTTTTCCTGGGCGAGTGCAACCAGGCGGGTATAACGAACGACGTCGATATAGGCTTCTGATGCGTCAAGCGCCGTCAGCTCGGATCGCTCATGGGTCCGTGCTGCGGCGGCGTCGACGCGTGCCGTCTGCCGCCAAACTTCATGCAGCGACGTAAAGCCATCAAACAACAACTGCCGAATGAAAATTGAGCCCTTCGCGCCGGCAACCCACTGACCATTATTCAGCGTCGGGGTGGTGCTACCAGGGATCTGACCCGCAGGATTGTTGAGCCGTTCCGGCCCAGCCTGCGCTTCAAGACGAACTTGCGGCAACAACGTGCTTTGAGTCTGGCGCAGTTCGGCTTCGGTTGCCCGTCTGTTGGCTGCCGCCTCACCAATAATGGGGTTGGTCTGCACCGCCATGCGCAGGGCGTCGTTGATTGTGAATGGCCCTGCGTTGGCCACCCCTCCGGTCACACCAATACAGCTCGCAAGAAGCAGCGACCGGAGAATACCGATCCGACCCATTCCCCCACCCCTCTAGGCAACCTTAAATTCCGGACAAAGCATAACAGTTCAAGGTTGAAATGCCATGTGAACAGGCACTTCTCCCAACAGGCCTTCGCTGAAAATATCCACATGTGGCTTAAAAGCCACGCACTTTTGGCAGAAAACGAGCCCGCTTTTTGGAGAAACAATAACAAATTCAAATTCTTATGACGCGCCATCGCCGCTGCCTCCGGGACGGGTGCAGCGGCAAAATTTAACGGTATCCGCACAAGGAAAGGCGATGCGGTCATTGAGCCTCTAACGGTCCGCGGTTGCCTTTCCGCAAACCGGGTCACTGTTATTGCAAGGTGATTCGGGCAGAGAACCGATGAGAGGCTTAAGCCCCAAGTTCGGTAAACCAGCCAGAATTTCAGCCGCGCTTGGCTCGTGGCCGCTCGCCTGGTGCTCGAAATGACATTCCTGGTCTACGACGCAGGGCTTAATTTCGCGCCAGATCGTTTCGGCCGAAATCGCTATCGCCACGGGCCGGCCCTGCCATGCCTGGTTGCCAACGTGAATACCGGCGACCGAATAGGATTGCTTATCGGGATTTTCGATCAATACGGGCCCCCCAGAAAATCCCTGCGGCGCGTGGCAGTTATCGAAAAGTAGGCCGTTGTCACCAGACCGGCCGACGAACCGGCAACCTTGATCTGCCGTCATGCGATGCGGCGTGAGGCCCGAAAATCCGGCCGTCATCACGCTCAACTCAGACGACGGGTTGATATTTTGTGCGATAGCGAGGGGACGTACAGCCGATCGCTGTTCGCTGGACACCAGAAGCAGCGCCCAGTCGTTGGCGATTGTTTCGAAGGGCTTTAGCGGGTCGTAGGAGCGGGGCACGTAGTATGCCAGCACGCGAAGATGATCTGCGAACCGCTCGCTCTCGTAGCCGAGAATGAAATGAAGCGACGCTGACGGTAAAAAGCGATTTACCGTACGGTAGAACAGGCAGTGTGCAGCGGTCAGCGCGTAATTTTGTGAGATCAGAACGCCCGTACACGATCCGAACACGCCGTTGTTGAGTTTGCCGATGGCAGACCACGGATATTTTTTCACAGGAACAACCAACTCGCCAGAAGAGGTCTGTGAAGTATTCGATTGATTTTGGTCTTCGGCGAATGCCGTGCTTGCGACGAGAAGGCTAACGCCGATCACAACGAAAAATTTTCGGATGACGAAGCGGGAGCCCAATAAAGTTTTGGAGCATCCGCCGAAATTCGATTTTTGTGCAGCAAAGCTTCGCCCCTCGCCAGCAACTCTGCTGCCGTCAAGTTATGTCTGAACGCGATTAGGATACGACTAAGGAGAACGCCCCGAATTGGCGCGAAGCGTGCTGTCCGATAGCGGCGAAAATGTGATCGTTAGTCTGCGCCAACAGAGGACACGATTGCGTTCGTCCGCCTGTTGGAAAATTCGAGGGCGCTCAATTGCGAACAATAACCTTTGTTCTCGTTTCTTCGATCAATGAACTAATGTCGCGCCGGAGAAGAAAACTCTTTTGAACATCTTTTCCTTCGGAGTCTTCGCGGCTGTGCGAAGCGCAGATGGTGGGGGTCGCTCGGCTGCTGGCCGTAGACAAGGCAAGGCTGGGAAGCCACAAAGCGCAGATGGGATTTGCCGCGACGGCGCCTCGGCTCGGACAGGGCGAGGACGCTTTTGTCGATTTTCCCGTGAGGGACATCTCGCACAAGGGGCGGGACCTCTGAAGCGTGTTGTAGCGGGCTAGGCCCGACTCTCGAAAACTGCTCACTCAAGGGAGCGTTTTGCCGACGCCCGTAGTAACGCGATGGACGCGGATTGGGGTCGTATCATCGGGGTGAAAGCCGAAGCGGGCCGGCGCGCCCTCATCCGCCACTGGCAAAGGCAGATTTCCGGACGTTCGGCTTTGCCGATAAAGCTCGAGCCCGAATGGCCTGCCGAACGTGGCAAGGGCTCGTTTTGTGGCGTCGGTTTCCGCGGCTTTCAGGGCAATATCGTGAACCTCACCGGGTGAGGGCCCGCGCCCTTCGCCGGAGCCGTGTCCCTCACGTACAACCGTTGCTCCGGCGGCCTGGACCGTGATCCGCACCTTGGCGACATAGATGGCGACAAAGGTTCCGCGGTTCTCGCGGGCGAGAACGCAGCGGGAGTCGACGGTTTCCCGGCTCCAGCCATCAAAGCCGAAGATCCGGTTGGCCTCCGAGATCGCGAACCAGCCTTCGATATAGGAGAGTTCGCGGCCATGGGCCTCGCGCGTGCGGATTTGCCGGCTATCGAGTTTGCGCCTTAGCGCCTGTACTTGCTTTGCCGAGAAGCCCATCACCGGACCCTCACGCTTAAAACTGGCTCTGGATTGGAAAGGGCGACGCCTTGGATTTCAGACCCGTCTTTCAGCTCGGCGAGCAGCGCTTGCCGATTCAGTCGCGGAGCGCTGGGCTGCCAATAAACGCTCGGGACCGCGGCCTCGTCGAGTACTTCAAGGGCCGGAAGGCCGGGGCGCAGTGAAATAGTAAAGTCAGGGGCCAAGATTTTCTTCAAATCAAGCTCCAGCATCACCTCTCTAACCATATCCCTCCGTTTCGAGGCACGGTCCTGAAGCCGACCAAGACGTTCCTGCATTTCGTTCATGCGGCCCATTAGGCCATCCGCAAGTGCTTCGTCGGCTAAGGCTGAGCGCGTGATGGCCGCAAGGATCTCGATGCAGATCTGTCAGGCTCTCAACGGTGTCAGCCAGGGTCTGCTCATCAATAGTTGGATCTTCGGACCGGAGGCGGTCACGGACGGCGCGGTAGGCAATGGCGGCAAATTCAAGATTGCCAATCTTGTTGTTCCTCTAGATTCGGCGACAATCCTTTTTGACACGGGGCCTGATTGCATCGTATTCTCCTAAGATCATATCCAGAGAAACAGTCTTCATCCAAAAGGTATAATCATAGTCATATGGATTCAAAAGGGATCAAGACCTAAAACATCCATTACGCGCAGAACAATTGAGGGCCGCTCGGGCGTCTATTGGGCTGGTGCGCAAACGGAACTGGCGAACCGAGCTGGAATGTCGGCGTAACGACAGTCAGAAGGGTGGAAACAGGGCGGGGTCCGAAAGTGATCCGACGGAAGCAACGCCTCGTACTGCAGCGAGCATTAGTGCTGGGTGGCATGGAGTTTATCGATCAAAACGGAGGCGGTCCAGGAGTACGACTCCGGAGACGCCAAAATGCCAAAAAATAGGGGGTCGAGCTCTGGTTCGAAAGGACAATGATAGTTATACAACCATAACTCGCCGTAATTTTTTGGGGTCGCTGGCGCTCGGCAGTATTTATCCGAATGTCGAGCAACTGATTGCCTCTGCAATTGCAAGGGACAGAAGGGAAAAACGGAAACCGGCGAAATCCTTTGGTCAATCGCTAAAAAGATCCGGTCCCGAGTTGGCTCACGTTGATTTCTGGTCAAAGCCGTTTGTGCGAATCGCATATGCGGACCAACTGCCTTCAGCGATTGGTCGCGGCTCGTTATGTTCAATGGTGAGACCGATCGAGTTGACAG
Source organism: uncultured Alphaproteobacteria bacterium (assembly GCA_963743405.1). Lineage (GTDB taxonomy): Bacteria > Pseudomonadota > Alphaproteobacteria > Rhizobiales > Xanthobacteraceae > Pseudolabrys. The sequence goes on from CAVUPX010000003.1 coordinate 34,433, forward strand.
GCGAAAGGGCGGATCCAACACATTTCGATTTGAACTCGAGGGACAAGTAGAACACGTTATTGAGCGATCGTTTCTGTATCGGCCTGGCACCGGAATAAAGGCTCTAAAAGAATTACTAAGAGCCAAAGTGGATGGGAACGTCAAATCAGGTCGCACTAAAACGACAGCGCTAATTGCATTGGATAGCCATTGGCCAACTCCAGCGGGCCCAGATTGGGGAGACATATTGCCCGCATTCCGCGGCTGCTATGACCGGTTAATCGGTCATTATCATATTGATCAGCGAGGATTTCATCATTGGAAGAACTCGATGATTGAGGGTGCGCCTGACGCGCCCTGCTTTGAGCGATTTTTCTCAAGCGCGGCTTTGCAATGCGACGCAGTTGTTTTCACGAGCCAAAGCCTTATCGAAAACGATGTGCATTTATCGGCGAGGGCTTCGACCGAAATCCTGGCAGGAGAATTACTTCAGCGCTTTGCGCAGGTGTTGTTGGACGACGAGGTCGCTCGTGAGATCGTACCAATGCGCACTACAAACTTCGCGCCAAAGCGTCCGCGCTGCTACGCTTTAGGCAGTGCAGGGGCGAGCAGGACATGGCCGACAGTCGCCCCGGCCGATTTACTCCGTCAACGAGAGCTAACTTTCAGTAGCTTCGGAAAACCAATCTTGCGCCCTTTGATTATTGGTCTTGGGGTCGACGAAAGATCTGCTGAAGCAATTCGAAGGCAGATCACAGGGTCGAATATGATGTTTCTAAACACGGCGCGTCATTTCCAACCAGATTGCGACAATGATAGCTCTGAGTGGCTCAAGTTTGTGACTTTGTGGCCGTTTGATCCCGATTATGGCCCATGGCCCTAGCCCGACGTCCACTCGCAAAAGAACTCATGGGGCTTTGAGGGACGACAGCAGAGTTTTCAGTCCAATAGCGACGATCGGCCGATTTCACCGGAGCGCTTACGAGCCCTGCGTTCGTTAATCCGGCAAAGCTCCCTTGAACCAGCGCAACGTCAGACTCTAGGGAGCCCTGCCCTGCATTCGCCACAAAGACAATCGTACATACGTACATATCGTTTAAGGTATTTTGCAAACGTCATTTTTCCTCATCTCTTTATTTTTCGCGTCAAAGCATTTTGCGAGTGCCACTGCATCAGCAACAACTCATCGAACGAAAGGAACTATCGTGACTAAAAACAGCAACAGCAGAACAAAAACGCGCTTCACCACGGCCTTTATTCAAGCGACTTCATTTTGCCTTCGGAAAAAGCCGAAGACTTCTACGAACTGCTAAACGGCGTACGAGAGGACCTCACGCCGCAGGGAACAATCGAAAACCGCATCATTGTTGATCTCACCCACCTATTTTGGAAGAAAGCGCGGGTAAACCGTCTGACTCAACTTCTCATTCGGCAAACTCCTGTGGCGGCTCAAATAGTTGCCTCCGGCAAAAGAACTATTAAAGGCATCTGCGCGCACCTCGCCAGTCCCATCGATGAAAACGATGGTTTTGACGTCTCGCTGGAGCAGGCGGAATCGCTTCGCTCGACTATCTCCGACGAGAACATCGCGGATGTCTCCGACGTGAAGCTCGTGGAGATCGCGGACGAAGCAATAAACCGCGCTTTGCGGACGATCGCCCAAAGGGGCATCACAGACGTACGCCGCCCGGAGAGCATTACGGCGGGCGCCCTTAGTTCCCTGGTCGACGAGCTTAGAAAGTGCACTGAGCTTGATCCCGTCTCGACGGTATGATCGATCGCACAATGCAGCGTCTCGCTGCATGGAAAGAGTTCAAAAGATCTATGTGCCAGCCGTTTTGATCTGCCAGCAAACCGGTAGAAGACATCGACAACGACAACGACAACGATGATGCCAGCGTTCGTCGGCAGGACCGCGAGCGACCGCGCAAGAGTCGTCATCGCTGAATGTTTTGCAGAGGACAATGAAGTACTGCAATCATTGATTGTAGTTAGTAAAAACTAACGTATTACTAGTAGTTTGTTGAAACGAAAGTTGACGTGGGTTGCAGTGTCGGCCCTGCTGCAATAGCAGGGCCGGCATTTTCTGTTGCAGTAGCGATTTTGGCGGTCCCTCAGGTTTCTGGGCACCGGCTTGTGTCACTCAAAACTGGAAGCGTACGAATTGCGTTGACGAGTTTAATTCTTGGTATCGGATATCCGGCAGTTGCTGGTCGGGTCGGACCTGACGCTGAGGAGCAACAGACGGAGCGTTCGTTCGAAGATCTTTCCAAGACCAGTATCCACAAATCAGAAAGCTTCGCGGCAGCAGCTGCGCGTCGCAATGGCACGCGCAGGGGAGAAACTTTGCCACTGGCTGCGCCTTGCCCCCAACATCAGCGTGGGATAGCAGGGCGACCGGCCTCAGACACCTCCGGGCTAAAGTCCTGCCCCCGACCTAGCGGCCAGCGGAGCAGGACGGAGAACTCAAATTCTGGCAAGGTTGCCGGTACTTTGCGGGTGTAGCTCAATGGTAGAGCAACAGCCTTCCAAGCTGATGACGACGGTTCGATTCCGTTCACCCGCTCCAGCCTTTATTGAATCTCGCTGCAGGCGGCTGGTGCGCTGGATGAAGCCGCGAGCTGTTGAGGCCGAGGGGGCTCGAAACGCTTGAAAACCGCTTTGTCTGCCCTTGCAAACGCGCCTTGTATAATGCATGACATCGCCGCGGCGGGCCTCTACGGTCCGCCGCATCCGCTTTACGGAGGAGTGTAGCTCAATGGCTAGAGCACCGGTCTCCAAAACCGGGGGTTGCAGGTTCGAGTCCTGCCACTCCTGCCAGGTCCGAGGGTAGCCGGATTGCCGGCAGCGGCCTGAGCAAATGCGACGACCGTGACTACATTATTGGGACTCGTTGGACTACGGCTGGGAACTAGAGCTTCACTATATGGCAACGTCTCCTTTCAAATTTCTCCAGGAAGTGCGCGAGGAAACTCGCAAGGTGACCTGGCCGTCGCGCCGGGAAACCGCGATTACCACCGCGATGGTGTTCGTCATGGTGGCAATCGCGTCAGTTTTTTTCCTGGTCGCGGATCAATTGATCCGCATTGCCGTTACCTTCGTGCTCGGCATCGGAACCTGAAGGTTCAAGAGCAATGAACGATACAGCGACTGAGACGACGACCCCGACCAAGCCCAAGCGCTGGTACATCGTCCACGCCTACTCAAATTTCGAAAACAAAGTTGCAGATTCGATACGCGAACAAGCCAAGCAGCGTGGTCTCGCCGAACATATCGGCGAGGTTTTGGTCCCCAAGGAAAAAGTTACCGAGGCACGCCGCGGTCGCAAGGTCGAAACCGAACGCAAGTTCTTTCCCGGCTACGTGCTGGTGAAGATGGATCTGACCGACGAGGTCTACCACCTCATCAAGAACACGCCGAAGGTCACTGGTTTTCTCGGCAGCGATAAAAAGCCGATGCCGATTTCGGATGCGGAGGCTGATCGCATCCTGCATCAGGTACAGGAAGGTATTGAACGGCCGAAGCCTGCAGTGTCGTTCGAGGTCGGCGAGCAAGTGCGCGTGTCCGATGGGCCATTCGCCTCGTTCAACGGCGTCGTGGAAGAAGTCGACGAAGCCCGTTCGCGGGTGAAGGTTGCGGTGTCGATCTTTGGCCGCGCGACACCCGTTGAGCTGGAATTTGGGCAGGTGGAGAAACTTTAGGGAATTGGTTCGGGCGGTGCGCTACGCCTGAGCATCTATAAGTATGGCGCGCAATGCGTGGGAGGTGAGGCGGTCGCCAACCGTCAATATCCGCACCACTAACGGAGTGAGACATGGCAAAGAAAGTTACTGGATTCCTCAAATTGCAGGTGCCGGCCGGTGCCGCCAATCCGTCGCCCCCGATAGGGCCGGCGCTTGGCCAGCGCGGGCTCAACATCATGGAGTTCTGCAAAGCCTTTAACGCGCAGACCCAGAAGATGGAGAAGGGCGTTCCGATCCCGGTGATCATCACCACGTATCAGGATCGCTCCTTCACCTTCGAGATGAAGACGCCGCCGGTTTCTTATTTTCTAAAGAAGGCGGCCAAGCTGGACAGCGGCTCGAAAACCCCGGGCCGTGAACCGGTCGGGCAGGTCAGCAAGAAGCAAGTGCGCGAAATTGCCGAACAAAAGATGAAAGATTTGAACTGCGACACCGTCGAGGCAGCAATGAAAATGATTGAAGGCTCTGCCCGCTCGATGGGCCTCTCGGTGACGGAGTAACCGCCATGACAATCGGAAAACGCACAAAAGCAATTCGCGAAGGTGTCGACCGCGACAAGTCTTATCCGATCGCCGAAGCGGTCAAATTGGTAAAAGAGCGCGCGAAGGCGAAGTTCGACGAGACGATCGAGATAGCGATGAATCTCGGCGTAGATCCAACACATGCGGACCAAATGGTGCGCGGCGTTGTTACATTGCCGAACGGTTCTGGCCGCACCTTGCGGGTCGGTGTGTTCGCGCGTGGCGCCAAGGCCGACGAAGCGAAAGCCGCTGGCGCCGACGTGGTCGGCGCAGAAGACTTGGTTGAAAAGGTCAATAAAGGCGAGATCGATTTCGACCGCTGCATCGCCACTCCTGACATGATGCCGCTGGTCGGGCGTCTCGGTAAGGTGCTTGGCCCGCGCGGCATTATGCCGAACCCGAAAGTTGGCACCGTGACGATGGACGTCACGAACGCTGTTAAAGGCGCCAAGGGTGGGTCGGTTGAGTTCCGGGTCGAGAAGGCTGGGATCGTCCAGGCGGGTGTCGGGAAGGCGTCGTTCTCGGAAGACAAGCTCGTCGAGAACATCAAGGCCTTCGCGGACGCCGTGCAGAAAGCCAAGCCCGCCGGGGCTAAAGGCCATTACATCAACCGGGTGGCGATTTCTTCGACGATGGGGCCTGGGGTGAAGGTGGAAATCCCCAGTCTGTTCGGCGCCGGTGCTGCCCACTAGCGGTGACCTGGTAAGGGCGCAATTTTCGCTGGTGATTTGGCGAAAAGACCCTTGGCAAGGCCACGGCAAAGGTCTAAATGAGCTGCATCGGGCGTGCCGGCCCAATTTGTCGGCACGCCTTTGCGCGTCTCTACAAACCTATGGTGAACGGAACTTATTCCTTTTGGATACCCTGCAGGGACATCTAAAAAGGGAGAGCCCGGCGCCATTGTGAATGTGAGCCGCGTAAGACCGTCCGGCAACGGGCGGTCGACCTGTCCAAGACTGCCGGTGCCGAAGGCCCGAAAGGCCAGACGCTTAATCCCTGCGATGGGGCCAGCACAGACGGGGAAGCGACCCGAGTTTGCGCACCGACAAGGTGCGCCAGTTTGGTTCGAACCTCGAGGACCCGATGACGGACGCAATGCCGTTTCGGGGGGCAGGCTTTCAAACGTCGTCCTGCCCGGTTCGCTGCGCGTGAACTTCAAGCGGGATGGCTGGTAGCAACCCGGCGGTTCCCGCGTAACGCGGGCTAACCGTCAAACCGGAAAGAGCTTGCAGTGGATCGAGCGGCTAAAGCGGAGTCCATCACTGAACTGAGCGGGGTCTTCAAGACCTCGAATGTCGTGGTGGTGGCTCACTATTCCGGCCTCAGCGTTGCCCAGATGCAGACTCTGCGTAAGCAGATGAAGCAGGTGGGCGCGCAAGTGAAGGTCGCGAAGAACCGTCTCGCACAGATCGCGCTCAAGGACACCGACGCTGCTTCCATCGCGCCCCTGCTGAAGGGGCCAACGGTGCTCGCCTATTCGGGCGACCCGGTAGCGGCGCCGAAAGTGGCCATCGATTTCGCCAAGGCGAACGAACGGTTCGTCATTCTTGGTGGAGCGATGGGCAAAACTGCTCTGGACCCCAGTGGCGTTAAGGCGCTAGCCGCCCTGCCGTCACTGGATGAATTGCGCGCCAAAATCGTCGGACTCCTTCAGGCTCCGGCGACCAAAATCGCGCAGCTCACGAATGCGCCCGCGGCGAAAGTTGCGCGCGTGGTCCAGGCTTACGCTTCCAAGAGCGCGGCGGCCTGACGGCTCAACACTCAATATCTCTGGTTCGAACCTATAGGAACTAAACAATGGCTGACCTGCAAAAGATCGTTGACGACTTATCTGGCCTTACCGTCCTGGAAGCGGCGGATCTGGCCAAGATGCTGGAAGAGAAGTGGGGCGTTTCGGCTGCCGCCGCAGTTGCGGTTGCGGCGGGTCCTGCGGCCGGTGGCGGCGCGGCTGCCGCAGCTGAGGAGAAGACAGAGTTCACTGTCGTTCTTGCCAGCGCCGGCGATAAGAAAATCGAGGTCATTAAAGAGGTGCGTGCGCTCACCGGTCTCGGCCTGAAAGAGGCCAAGGATCTGGTCGAGGGCGCGCCCAAGACCGTCAAGGAAGGCGTTAACAAGGACGAGGCCAACAAGATCAAGGCCACGCTCGAAAAAGTTGGCGCAAAGGTTGAGCTTAAGTAAGCGGCGCTTATCTAAGCTAAGTCCCGTAAGAGCAGGATAAATCGCGGGATCAAGGGATAACGAAATCCCCGGGTGCAAAACCCCGGGGGTCTCGGACGGGAGAAAAGGTGGACGGCTTCGGCCGGACTCCGAGGCGGTCGTGAACCGGCAACGTCTGGTCACGATGAAATGTGAAGTATGCGGCGGTTCGGGTCAGACCCGAATCACATAGAACCGGACGGCCCCGACGCCTGTCCTGATGGTCGCGATGGATTGCGGCTGTTCGGAGAGGCGCCCGCGCCGGCCGCTGAAATCGAATCGAGAGAGAAAAAGATGGCGCAGACGTTTACCGGTCGCAAGCGCGTAAGGAAGTTTTTCGGGAAAATCCAAGAAGTGGCGGAGATGCCGAACCTCATCGAGGTTCAAAAGGCATCTTACGACCAGTTCTTGCTTGTAAAGGAGCCGATTGGCGGCCGTCCCGATGAGGGACTCCAGGCCGTTTTCAAATCGGTGTTTCCGATTTCCGATTTTTCCAATTCATCGCAACTCGAGTTCGTTAAGTACGAATTCGAGCCGCCGAAGTACGATGTCGACGAGTGCCGCCAGCGCGGGATGACCTATGCTGCGCCGCTCAAAGTGACGCTGCGTTTGATCGTGTTCGATATCGACGAAGAGACTGGCGCGCGTTCGGTCAAGGACATCAAGGAACAAGATGTCTACATGGGCGACATTCCGCTCATGACCAACAACGGCACCTTCATCGTCAACGGCACCGAACGAGTCATCGTTTCGCAGATGCATCGTTCGCCCGGCGTGTTCTTCGATCACGACAAGGGCAAGACCCATTCGTCGGGCAAGCTCTTGTTTGCCGCTCGCATTATTCCCTACCGCGGCTCATGGCTCGATATCGAATTTGATGCCAAGGACATCGTCTTTGCGCGTATTGACCGCCGCCGCAAGATTCCGGTGACATCGCTGCTCTACGCACTCGGCCTCGATGGCGAGCAGATCCTCAGCACGTTCTACAAGCATGTGAGTTACAAGCGCGCCAAGGAAGGTTGGCGCGTGCCTTTCGATGCCAATCGGCTGAAGGGCTACAAGGCGGTCAACGATCTGGTCGACGCAGACACCGGCCGCGTCGTGGTCGAGGCCGGCAAGAAGCTCACCGTGCGCCAGGCGCGCCAGCTTGCCGAGAAGGGGCTCAAGCACCTTCGTATGACCGACGAAGAGTTGATCGGCCATTACGTCGCTGAAGATCTGGCCAACGGCCGTACCGGCGAAATTTACATGGAAGCCGGTGAGGAGATCACCGAGAAGAACCTCAAGGTTCTGATCGAGGCCGGCTACAAAGAGCTGCCGCTGCTCGATATCGATCATGTGAATGTCGGCGCCTACATCCGTAACACGCTCTCCGTCGACAAGAACATGACGCGCGAAGATGCGCTGTTCGATATCTATCGGGTCATGCGTCCTGGCGAACCTCCGACCGTGGAAACTGCGGAAGCGATGTTCCGTTCGTTGTTCTTCGATTCAGAACGATACGACCTCTCGGCCGTCGGCCGCGTAAAGATGAACATGCGCCTCGATCTTGATGCACCCGACACCATGCGGGTCTTGCGGAAGGAGGACATCATTGCCGTCATCCGCACGCTGGTCGATTTGCGCGACGGCAAGGGTGAGATCGACGACATCGATCATCTCGGCAATCGCCGTGTGCGCTCGGTCGGCGAGCTGATGGAAAATCAATACCGCATCGGCTTGCTGCGCATGGAGCGTGCGATCAAGGAGCGCATGTCGTCGGTCGATATCGACACCGTCATGCCGCAAGACCTGATCAACGCCAAGCCGGCAGCGGCCGCTGTGCGCGAGTTCTTCGGTTCTTCGCAACTCTCGCAGTTCATGGATCAGACAAATCCGCTGTCGGAGATTACCCACAAGCGGCGCCTTTCGGCGCTTGGTCCGGGTGGTCTCACGCGCGAGCGCGCGGGCTTCGAAGTGCGCGACGTGCATCCGACACATTACGGGCGCATCTGTCCGATCGAGACGCCGGAAGGGCCGAACATCGGCCTGATCAACTCACTCGCGACTTATGCGCGGGTGAATAAATACGGCTTCGTCGAGACACCTTATCGCAAGGTCAAGGACGGTCGTGTCACAGACGAGGTGGTCTACCTCTCGGCGATGGAGGAAAGCCGTCACGCCGTCGCGCAGGCCAATGCGGTGATCGACGGTCGGGGCCGCTTCACCGAAGATCTGATTGTGTGCCGCCAAGCTGGCGACGTGCATCTGGTTCCGCGTGACAAGGTCGACTTCATGGACGTGTCACCGAAGCAACTGGTGTCGGTTGCTGCGGCGCTCATTCCGTTCCTCGAGAATGATGACGCGAACCGCGCTTTGATGGGTTCGAACATGCAGCGCCAGGCGGTGCCGCTGGTTCGCGCCGAGGCGCCATTCGTGGGGACCGGCATGGAAGGCGTGGTTGCCCGCGACTCGGGCGCATCGATCGCCGCCCGCCGCACCGGCACCGTCGATCAGGTGGACGCAACCCGTATCGTCGTTCGCGCAACTGACGAAACCGATCCGACAAAGCCGGGGGTCGATATCTATCGTTTGATGAAATATCAACGATCGAACCAGAACACCTGCATCAACCAGCGCCCGCTGGTGAAGGTTGGTGACCAGGTTGAGAAAGCGGACATCATCGCCGACGGTCCTTCGACCGATCTCGGCGAACTCGCACTGGGCCGTAACGTGCTCGTCGCGTTTATGCCGTGGAATGGCTACAACTTCGAGGACTCGATCCTGCTTTCCGAGCGGATCGTGAAAGATGACGTGTTCACGTCCATCCACATCGAAGAATTCGAAGTGATGGCTCGCGACACGAAGCTTGGTCCCGAAGAAATTACCCGCGACATCCCGAACGTTTCAGAAGAAGCGCTCAAGAATCTCGACGAAGCGGGCATTGTTTACATCGGCGCCGAAGTCCACGCCGGCGACATTCTTGTCGGCAAGATCACGCCAAAGGGCGAAAGCCCGATGACGCCGGAAGAGAAACTTCTGCGCGCCATCTTCGGCGAGAAAGCGTCTGACGTACGCGACACATCGTTGCGCGTGCCGCCGGGCGTACAAGGCACCGTCGTCGAAGTGCGCGTGTTCAATCGGCATGGCGTCGAGAAGGACGAGCGCGCGCTCGCAATCGAGCGTGAAGAAATTGAACGGCTCGCTAAGGACCGGGACGACGAGCAGGCGATCCTCGACCGTAACGTTTACGGCCGTCTCGCCGAATTGCTCGAAGGCCGCCAAGGCATCGCCGGCCCGAAGGGCTTTAAGAAGGACAGCAAAATCACCAAGGCAGTGCTGGACGAGTATCCGCGCTCGCAGTGGTGGTTGTTTGCTTCGCCCAACGACAAGCTGATGGCCGAGATCGAGGCGATCCGTAAACAGTACGACGAGTTAAAGAAGCTGCTCGAGCAACGCTTCCTCGACAAGGTCGAAAAGCTGCAGCGGGGAGATGAACTTCCGCCTGGCGTGATGAAGATGGTCAAGGTCTTCGTCGCCGTGAAGCGCAAGATTCAGCCCGGCGACAAGATGGCCGGCCGTCACGGCAACAAGGGCGTGGTTTCGAAGATCGTGCCCGTGGAGGACATGCCGTTCCTGGAGGACGGCACCCAGGTCGACATCGTGCTCAATCCGCTGGGCGTGCCTAGCCGTATGAACGTCGGTCAAATTCTTGAGACGCATCTTGGCTGGGCTTGCGCCGGTCTGGGGCTCAAGATCGGGCAGGCGGTCGACGCCTATAATTTGAAGCACGACTCGCGGCCTCTCAAAGACATGCTCAAGAAGGTCTATGGCGACGACGAGACGATCAAATCGCTGAGCGAAGATGGTCTTATCGAGCTTGGTGGAAACCTGCGTCACGGCGTGCCGATCGCCACTCCGGTGTTCGACGGCGCGAAAGAAGCCGACATCGAGAAGATGCTCGACCTCGCTGGCCTCGATCATTCGGGTCAGGTCAATGTCTTCGACGGTCGTACCGGCGAAGTCTTCGATCGCAAGGTAACCGTCGGCTACATCTACATGCTCAAGCTGCACCACTTGGTGGACGACAAGATCCACGCTCGCTCGATTGGTCCGTATTCGCTAGTTACCCAGCAGCCTCTCGGCGGCAAGGCGCAATTCGGCGGCCAGCGTTTCGGCGAAATGGAGGTGTGGGCGCTCGAAGCTTACGGCGCCGCCTACACGTTGCAGGAAATGCTGACCGTGAAATCGGACGACGTTGCCGGCCGCACCAAAGTGTACGAAGCGATCGTACGCGGCGACGACACGTTCGAGGCGGGCATTCCCGAGAGCTTTAACGTGTTGGTCAAGGAAATGCGTTCGCTCGGCCTCAATGTCGATCTGCACAATTCGAAACAGCAGCGGCAGGGTGGTCCCGAGACGGCCGAAGCGGCCGAATAGTCAGGCGTTGCGGAGCGGCGAGGGCGCTGCTCCGCGGATGAACGAACAACGACAGGTGGGGAAACGGCGATTCCCCGGTCGAGGAGAAGACGATGAATCAAGAGATTATGAATCTTTTCAGCCCGCAGGTTCCGGCTCAGGTCTTTGACCAGATTCGGATTTCGATCGCGAGCCCGGAAAAGATTTTGTCGTGGTCTTACGGCGAAATCAAAAAGCCGGAAACGATCAATTACCGCACCTTCAAGCCTGAGCGCGACGGACTGTTCTGCGCGCGCATTTTCGGGCCGATCAAGGATTACGAATGCTTGTGCGGCAAGTACAAGCGCATGAAGTACAAGGGCATCATCTGCGAGAAATGCTCGGTCGAAGTTACGTTGTCTCGTGTGCGGCGCGAGCGCATGGGCCACATCGAGTTGGCCGCGCCGGTTGCCCACATCTGGTTCCTGAAGTCGCTGCCGAGCCGCATTGGTTTGCTGCTCGACATGACGCTCAAGGACCTCGAGCGCATCCTGTACTTCGAATATTACGTCGTGCTTGAGCCGGGGTTGACCCCGCTCAAAGACCGTCAGCTCCTGTCCGAGGACGAGTACCTCAAGGCGCAAGAAGAGTTCGGCACCGACAGCTTCACGGCGACCATTGGCGCGGAAGCGATCCGCGAAATGCTCAAGGGCATCGACCTTGAGAAGATGCAGGCCGAGCTGCGCACCGATATGGGCGAGACCGAGAGCGACATCAAGAAGAAGAAGATCGCAAAGCGGCTCAAGCTGATCGAGGCTTTCCTGGCCTCCGGCAACAAGCCGGAATGGATGATCCTGACCGTCGTGCCGGTGATCCCGCCCGACTTGCGGCCGTTGGTGCCGCTCGACGGCGGGCGCTTCGCCACGTCCGATCTCAATGACCTCTATCGACGCGTTATCAACCGCAACAACCGCCTGAAGCGGCTGATCGAGTTGCGCGCGCCGGACATCATTATCCGAAACGAAAAGCGCATGCTTCAGGAGGCCGTCGATGCGCTGTTCGACAACGGCCGCCGTGGCCGCGTCATCACCGGTGCCAACAAGCGTCCGCTGAAATCACTAGCCGACATGCTCAAGGGCAAGCAGGGCCGCTTCCGGCAAAACTTGCTGGGCAAGCGCGTCGACTATTCCGGTCGCTCCGTGATCGTCGTCGGTCCCGAGCTCAAGCTGCATCAGTGCGGCTTGCCAAAGAAGATGGCTCTCGAGTTGTTCAAGCCGTTCATCTATTCGCGCCTTGACGCGAAAGGCCTTTCCACGACCGTGAAGCAGGCAAAGAAGCTGGTCGAGAAGGAGAAGCCGGAGGTTTGGGACATCCTCGACGAGGTGATCCGCGAGCATCCGGTGCTGCTCAATCGCGCACCAACCTTGCACCGCCTCGGCATCCAGGCTTTCGAGCCCGTGCTGATCGAAGGCAAAGCGATCCAGCTGCATCCGCTCGTTTGCGCAGCCTTCAACGCTGACTTCGACGGCGACCAAATGGCCGTGCACGTTCCGCTGTCTCTGGAAGCACAGCTGGAAGCACGCGTGCTCATGATGTCGACGAACAACATCCTTCATCCGGCGAACGGCCAGCCGATTATTGTGCCGTCGCAGGATATTGTGCTCGGACTGTACTATCTGACGCTGATGAGCGAGGGCATGCCTGGTGAAGGCAAGCTGTTCGGCGACATGGCTGCGATCGACCATGCGCTGCATGCAAAAGTCATCAGCCTGCACACCAAGATCAAATACCGCTGGGAAGGCGTCGACGAGAAGGGCAAGTCCTTCAAGAAGTGGTACGACACCACGCCCGGCCGCGTTGTGCTTGGTAACGTGCTTCCGAGAAGCGTGAAAGTGCCGTTCGACGTCGTCAACCGCTTGATGACGAAGCGCGAAATTTCCGCGATGATCGATCAGGTCTACCGCCATTGCGGACAGAAAGAGACGGTCATTTTCTGCGACCGCATCATGTCGCTTGGCTTCTATCATGCGTTCAAGGCCGGCATCTCCTTCGGCAAGGACGACATGGTGGTACCGGAGTCGAAGTGGAAGATCGTCGAGGCGACGCGCGATCTCGCGAAAGAGTTCGAGCAGCAATACAATGACGGCCTGATCACCCAAGGCGAGAAGTACAACAAGGTCGTCGACGCCTGGTCGAAATCCACCGACAGCATCGCCGACGCGATGATGCGCGAAATTTCGTCCACCAAGAAGGACGCAAACGGCCGCGACATGCAGGTCAACTCGATCTATATGATGGCCCATTCCGGTGCGCGCGGTTCGCCGGCGCAGATGCGTCAGCTTGCCGGCATGCGTGGCCTGATGGCCAAACCATCGGGTGAGATCATCGAGAGCCCGATCATATCCAACTTCAAGGAAGGGCTGTCGGTGTTGGAGTACTTCAACTCCACGCACGGCGCCCGTAAGGGTCTCGCCGACACAGCCTTGAAAACGGCAAACTCGGGTTACCTGACGCGCCGTCTGGTCGACGTCGCGCAGGATTGCATCATCACGGAAGAAGACTGCGGCACGAAGGGCGGCATCAAAGTGCGCGCCATCATTGACGCGGGCACCGTTGTGGCCCCGTTGGCGATCCGCATTCTCGGCCGCACCACGGCAGAGGATGTAAAGGACCCGTCGACCGGCAAGACCTTGATCTAAGCGCGGCACGCTGCTGACGGAACCCGAGGTGGAAGTCATCACCAATGGCGGCGTGCAGGAACTGAAGATTCGCTCAGTATTGACCTGCGAAGCGGCTAACGGCGTGTGCGGCGCTTGCTACGGGCGCGATCTTGCCCGTGGTACGCCCGTCAACATGGGCGAGGCGGTGGGCGTCATCGCTGCGCAATCGATTGGCGAACCTGGCACTCAGCTCACCATGCGCACCTTCCACATCGGCGGTGCGGCACAGATCTCCGAGCAGTCGTTCATCGAGTCGAACTTCGACGGCAAGGTGAAATTCAAGGGCAAGAACATCGCCAAAAACTCGGATAACGAAGTGGTTGCGATGGTGCGCAATATGGTCGTCGCGGTCGTTGACCCTGATGGCACCGAGCGCGCACATCACCGCATCCCCTACGGCGCGCGCATGCGCGTCGAGGACGGAGACAAGATCAAGCGAGGCCAACGTATCGCCGAATGGGATCCTTACACCCGGCCGATTCTAACCGAGGTTGAAGGCTCCATCGAGTTCGAAGACCTGGTCGACGGGCTGTCGATGTCGGAAGCACTCGACGAGTTCGACCGGCATTGCCAAGCGCGTGGTCATCGATTGGCGCACGGGTTCCTCACGCAATCAGCAGGACCTGCGTCCGGCAATCCTGATCAAGTCGGGCAACAAGATTCTTAAGCTCGCCCGCGGTGGTGAGGCGCGTTACCAGCTCGCCGTCGACGCGATCATCTCGGTCGATCCGGGTGGTCACGTGAAGGCGGGCGACGTGATTGCGCGTATCCCGACTGAAAGTGCCAAGACTCGCGACATCACCGGCGGTCTGCCGCGGGTGGCGGAGCTGTTCGAGGCGCGGCGTCCGAAAGAAGCAGCGATCATCGCCGAGATTGGCGGCACGGTGCGGTTCGGCAAGGATTACAAGAACAAACGCCGCATCACCATCGAGCCGTCGGGCAAAGGTGATGAACCGAAGGAATATCTCATCCCGAAGGGCAAGCACATTCACCTTCAGGATGGCGACGTCATTGAGAAGGGCGATTATATCGTCGAGGGCAATCCCGCTCCGCACGACATCCTCGCCATCAAGGGCGTCGAAGAACTGGCCGCCTATCTGGTGAACGAAATTCAGGAGGTCTATCGCCTGCAAGGCGTCAATATCAACGACAAGCACATCGAGGTGATTGTTCGCCAGATGCTGCAGAAAGTTGAGATCGACGATGTCGGCGAAACCGAGCTGCTGCAAGGTGAGCAAATCGATCGGACTGAAATGGACGAGATCAATGTTCGCGTCGAGGCCGAAGGCAAGAAGGGCGCAACCGGTCACCCGGTTCTGCTCGGTATTACCAAAGCCAGCTTGCAGACACGTTCGTTTATCTCTGCGGCCTCGTTCCAGGAGACGACACGCGTGCTCACTGAAGCCGCCGTCAACGGCAAGGCTGACACGCTCGACGGGCTCAAGGAGAACGTTATCGTTGGCCGGCTGATCCCGGCTGGCACCGGCGCCATGATGAACGGTTTGCGAGAAGTCGCCGTCAAACGCGACGCGCTCATCCTCGAAGAACGCGAGAAGGACGCTGCCAAGGCTGCAGCCAAGGCTGAGGCTGCGGCGGCTCCAGCACTGCCGGCGGCGGAATAGCTCTCGCCCGTTATACGAATTGAAGGGGCCGCCGCAGGGCGGCCCTTTTATTTGGGCGGGAATGAGAGAAAATGGCCGTCCTTCATGCTGGAACCCATCCAATGAACCTTCTTGTCCTCGCCGGTGACGGCATTGGCCCCGAAATAACGTCCGCGACGCTTGCCGTGCTTCGCGCTGTTTCCGAGCGTTTTGATTTGCGATTGCGCATTGAAGAGGCGGCGACCGGCCATGCGGGTCTACGCGCACATGGACATACGATCCATCCCGACATCGTCGAGAAAGCGCGGAAGGCCGACGGCATTGTGCTTGGTCCGACATCGACGTTCGAGTTCAAAGATCCGGCGAAAGGTGAGGTCAATCCGTCGATGATGCTACGCAAGAGCCTGGATCTGTTCGCGAATATCCGGCCGGCGCGAACTTATGCAGGCTTCCCGCTGCGCTGTGGCGAATTTGATTTGGTGGTCGCACGCGAAAATACCGAAGGATTTTATGCGGACCGCAATATGGAGGAGGGTAGTGGTGAGGTCCTTGTCACCAAGGATGTCGCCATTTCCTTGCGCCGTATCACACGTGCTTGCAGCGAACGTATTGCACGAGCGGCATTTGGTCTGGCGATGACCCGACGCAAGCGAGTCACCATCGTGCATAAGGCCAACGTGTTGAAAGTTACTGACGGACTGTTCATTGAATCGTGTCGCACGGTCGCGCGGGAATATCCGGCCGTTGCGGTCGATGATGTCATCGTCGATGCCATGATGGCGCATGTCGTGCGCAATCCACAACGCTTCGACGTCATCGTTACGACGAACATGTATGGCGACATATTGTCCGATTTGACGTCTGAGCTGTCGGGCAGCCTGGGCCTTGCTGCTTCGCTCAATGCTGGAGCAGATCATGGAATGGCGCAGGCTGCTCACGGTTCGGCGCCGGATATTGCGGGTAAGAACGTGGCCAATCCGCTGTCGCTGATTTTATCGGCCGCCATGTTGCTCGCCTGGCATGGCCGTCGCAATAAAGCCAATTCATTTGAAGGCGCCGCCGCGGCAATCGAGAAAGCGGTGGAAGCCGCGATCGCCGCCAAGGAGGCGACATCCGATGTGGGCGGCCGTCTTGGCACGCGCGAAACCGGCGATGCGGTGACCGCGCGCGTTCGTGCGTGATGCGCTGCGATAGTCACATCCATATCGTTGGGCCGACCGATCGCTATCCGCAAGTGCCCGAACGCACTTATCTTGCTGATGTCGCTACGCTCAAGCAGATCGAAAGCGTCTCGGCGACACGTGCGATAAGACGCTATGTGATCGTTCAGCCAAGTTTCTATGGCACTGACAACAGCTTGCTGCTGGAAACTCTTAGTACGCTCGCCGGCCGCGGGCGAGGCGTTGTGGTTATTGATCCGCGGGCAATCTCCGCACGGGTCTTGTCGGATATGAGCGGGCAGGGCGTGCGCGGCTTGCGCCTCAATCTCTATAGCCCGCTCCGTGAGAAAGCGCCGCTCGCAGAACGTTTCGCGGCGATTGCGGAGCTTGCGCAAGAATTGAGCTGGCATATTGAAGTTATCGCGCCGATTAAGATACTGGCCGAGAATTCGACGCTCCTCGGGAGCTCACGAGCGCCGGTGGTGATCGACCATTTCGGGGTTTTTACGGGCCATACACCTGAGCAAGCTGAGGGTCAAATGCTGCTGGGCTTGCTGGCGATGCCGCATGTGTGGATGAAGTTATCGGCACCCTATCGCGTGAGCGCAGATGCGTTGGCGACGAAGCCAGACCAGGCATGGCTCAAGGCCATTCTTGCGACCGCGCCGGATCGTTGCGTCTGGGGTAGCGACTGGCCGCATACGCCGCCGCACGATCAGCAAATGGGTAGCGCCGTAGTCGCACCTTATCGTAATCTTCGTTACGAAACGCTGGTCGGATGATTTCGTGACGGCCGTGGGTTCGGCGGAACTGGCGGAACGCATTCTTTCGGACAACTCGACGCGGCTCTACGAATTTGAATAACGCGACGCCGGAACCAACGCGGCGACCAATCACGGGAGGATTTTACATGCGCGCCACGTCTGTGTTGGCCGTTGGTCTCGTCGCGGCTGCTGTCACCGTTGCGGCTAGCGTACCCGGGCTAACCCAGGCCTATCCGAACCGCACCATTCAGTTGATCGTTGCATATGCCGCTGGTGGCACCGGCGATATCGTCGCGCGGTCCATTTCGGACAAGCTCGGCATTGCGCTCGGGCAGTCTGTCGTGGTCGAGAACCGGGCAGGTGCAAGTGGTGCCATCGGCGCACATTCGGTGACGAGCGCCGCACCCGATGGTTACATCTTGCTGGTGGGGCAGACCGGGGAAATTGCGGTCAATCAGCACTGGCTTAAAGGTCTCAACTACGATCCGGACAAGGATCTGATGCCCATAGCGCTTGCGGCCGTTGTGCCTTTGGCGCTTGTGGTGCCGACGAAGGCCCCGTATTCGACCTTGCCGGAGTTCCTCACGGCGCTGAAAGCAAAACCGAAGATGACCTTTGCGTCCGCAGGCATTGGCACGCCAGGTCATTTTGCGGGTGAGCTTCTCAAAGCGAAGTTCGACGAGAATCTCACTCATGTCCCCTACAAGGGCGCGGGGCCTGCGCTTACCGACGTCATGGGCAATCACGTCGATTTCTATTTTCCGGGATTTCCGGCAGCGGCGCCGCACGTAAAATCGGGGGGTGTAAAAATGCTGGCGCTGTCTTCAGCCAAGCGTTCCCCGGCCGCGCCCGATGTGCCGACGGTCGCTGAGGTGACGGGGATCAAGGACTACGACTTCACACTCTGGGCCGGCTTTTTCGCACCGCGTGGTACCCCGCAGCCAGTCATCGACCGGTTGAACAAAGAGATTAACAAGGTGATTGAAGATCCTGATGTTAAGGCGCGTCTGGAGGCAGCCGGCGCCGTGGTCACGCCCATGTCGGTCGCCCAGTTCAAGGACTTTGTCCAAAGCGAGAGTTCGAAGTACCTGCGGGTTATTAAAGAGACCGGGGTGACGTCCCAATAGACGTAACAAGGTACCGTTCGCGCCGTGCATGTTAGGTATGGGGCCGAAAGGCCCCGAATCGTCGATTTTTCAGCCATTTCCGCTTGACTTAGCTGAGTCACGCCGATACATACCCCACACTTTACGGCAGGCGGTGAGCTTCGCTTGTTCGGAACGGCCGCCCGGCTAATCCTTTGAGAGTGTTGCGTTTTCTCGAAGCTTGGCTGGCGCATCGCCTCGACCAATGAAGCTCAAACGCTGCCTCTGACAGCCACTGTCAGGCTTAAGTGACGGTTGCGTTGCTTCACGGCAGCGCTGCCATCTGAAACGGAAAGAGCGCCTTCGCAACCGAAGCGGATGGCGCGATTTCGTTTTGCGCGTGGAGAAGCGCGCAGCAAATGCCGGGGCGAATAGCCCGAGACAATGCGGACGAAGTGATGTCCGCAACACATACAGAGAGGTAGCGCGGACGATTCCGTTCTCGCGCTTATTTCTCGAAACGAAGGTAGCGAAGGCCAACGATGCCGACGATCAACCAGTTGATTGCCAAGCCACGGCACCCGCTCAAAGCGCGCAACAAGGTGCCGGCCTTGCAGGCTTCTCCGCAGAAGCGGGGCGTCTGCACGCGCGTTTATACCACCACGCCGAAGAAGCCGAATTCGGCGCTGCGCAAGGTGGCCAAAGTTCGTCTGACCAATGGTTTCGAAGTCATCGGATACATTCCGGGCGAGGGCCATAACCTGCAAGAGCACTCGGTCGTGATGATCCGCGGCGGACGCGTGAAGGACCTTCCGGGCGTTCGCTATCACATTCTGCGCGGTGTGCTCGATACGCAGGGCGTGAAAAACCGTAAGCAGCGCCGGTCGAAATACGGCGCGAAACGGCCCAAGTAAGGATCAGCGTCATGTCCCGCCGCCACGCCGCAGAAAAACGCGAGATCATCCCGGACCCGAAGTTCGGCAACATTGTCGTCAGCAAGTTCATGAATGCCATCATGTACGATGGCAAGAAATCGGTAGCGGAAGGCATCGTCTACGGCGCGCTATCGACGATCGAAGGCAAGACGAAACAGAATCCTCTTACGGTTTTCCAACAGGCGCTCGACAACGTGATGCCCTCAATCGAGGTTCGCTCGCGGCGTGTCGGCGGCGCTACTTATCAAGTGCCGGTCGAAGTACGGACATCACGCCGGCAAGCTCTCGGCATTCGCTGGATCATCGCGGCCGCGCGCGAACGCAACGAACGAACGATGACGGAGCGGCTCTCAGCCGAGCTGCTCGACGCATCCAATAACAGGGGAAATGCCGTCAAGAAGCGCGAAGATACCCACAAGATGGCGGAAGCCAACCGGGCCTTCTCGCATTATCGCTGGTGACAGAAGAAAAAGATTCAAGGACCCCTATGCCCCGCAACCATGCCATCGAGGACTACCGCAATTTCGGCATCATGGCGCACATTGATGCCGGAAAGACGACGACGACCGAGCGGATCCTCTATTACACCGGCAAGAGCCACAAGATCGGCGAGGTGCACGAAGGCGCCGCGACGATGGATTGGATGGAGCAGGAGCAGGAACGCGGCATCACGATTACTTCGGCCGCGACCACCGCGTTCTGGAATGAAAAGCGGCTCAACATTATCGACACGCCCGGCCACGTTGACTTCACCATTGAAGTTGAGCGGTCACTGCGCGTGCTCGACGGCGCCGTTGTTGTTCTCGACTCCAACCAGGGTGTCGAGCCGCAGACCGAGACGGTCTGGCGCCAGGGCGACAAATACAAAGTTCCGCGCATCGTCTTTGCTAACAAGATGGACAAGATCGGTGCCGACTTCTTCAAATGTATTGATGACATCAAGACCCGCCTCGGTGCCAAACCGGTGGCGATCCAGCTCCCGATCGGCTCGGAGCAAGCATACAAAGGCCTGATCGACCTGGTGCGCATGAAGGGCGTGGTGTGGGACGACGAATCCCTCGGCGCCAAATACCAGGACATCGAAATTCCGGCCGACATGCTCGAGCAGGCCAAGGAATACCGCGAGAAGATGATCGAGGCGGCGTGCGAGCTCGACGACGATGCAACCACCGCCTACCTCGAGGGCAAGATGCCCGACGAGGCCACCATCAAGAAGCTGATCCGCAAAGCAGTGATCACCGGAGCCTTTTTTCCCGTGCTGTGCGGCTCCGCCTTCAAAAACAAAGGCGTGCAGCCGCTACTCGACGCAGTGGTCGACTATCTCCCGAGCCCGCTCGACGTGCCGCCGATTCACGGCATCAATCCTGACAACGGGGAAGATGTTATCCGCGAGCCGAAGGACAACGCGCCGCTCGCGCTGCTCGCCTTCAAGATCATGGACGATCCCTTTGTTGGCACGATCACCTTCTGCCGCATCTATTCGGGGACGCTATCCAGCGGCACTGGCGTGATCAATTCGACCAAGGAGCGCAAGGAGCGGATCGGCCGCATGCTGTTGATGCATGCGAACAATCGTGAGGACATCAAGGAGGCTTATGCCGGCGATATTGTTGCGCTGGCTGGCCTCAAGGAAGTGCGCACCGGCGACACGCTGTGCGACCCGCAAAAGCCGGTGATCCTGGAAAAAATGGAATTCCCCGATCCGGTCATCGAGATCGCGATCGAGCCGAAATCAAAGGCCGACCAAGAAAAGCTCGGCGTCGCGCTTGCCAAACTTGCAGCTGAGGACCCGTCTTTCCGCGTCTCCACAGACCAGGAGAGCGGCCAGACCATCCTCAAGGGCATGGGCGAACTGCATCTCGACATCAAGGTCGACATCCTCAAGCGGACCTACAAGGTCGATGCCAATATCGGTGCGCCGCAGGTTGCCTTCCGCGAAAAGATCTCGCAGCGCGTTGAACACGGCTACACCCATAAAAAGCAGACGGGTGGTTCAGGTCAGTTCGCACAGATCAAGATCATCGCCGAGCCGTCACCGCCTGGCACTCCGTTCGAATTCGAGAACGAGATTGTGGGCGGCGCGGTACCGAAAGAATACATCCCCGGCGTCGAGAAGGGCCTGGAGTCAGTGCTTGGCTCCGGCGTTGTGGCCGGCTTCCCGGTCGTGGACCTCAAGGTGACGTTGATCGACGGAAAATATCACGACGTCAACTCGTCCGCGCTCGCGTTCGAAATTTGCGCGCGGCAGTGCCTGAAAGAGGCGCTGCAAATGGCCAGGCCGATTCTTCTTGAACCGATCATGAAGGTCGAGGTGGTGACGCCGGAGGACTATACCGGCTCCGTCATCGGCGACCTCAATTCCCGACGCGGACAAATTCAGGGCCAGGACATGCGCGGCAACGCCAACGTCGTCAATGCGATGGTGCCGCTGATGAACATGTTCGGTTACGTCAACAATCTGCGGTCCATGTCTCAGGGCCGGGCGACATTCACGATGCAATTTGATCACTACGCAGAGCTACCCGCGAACGTGTCAGCCGAAGTCCAGAAGAAATTCGCGTGATCTGGAACGGATAACAGAAGGATCTGAACGGAGAGTTCCATGGCCAAAGAGAAATTCCAGCGAACAAAGCCGCATTGCAATATCGGCACAATCGGTCACGTTGACCACGGCAAGACGACGCTGACAGCGGCGATTACGAAGGTGCTGGCCGAAAAGGGCGGCGCTACGTTCACTGCCTATGACCAGATCGACAAAGCGCCGGAAGAAAAGGCCCGCGGCATTACCATTTCGACCGCACACGTCGAATATGAAACCGACAAGCGCCACTACGCGCACGTCGATTGCCCCGGTCACGCCGACTACGTGAAGAACATGATTACCGGTGCAGCGCAGATGGACGGCGCGATCCTGGTGGTCTCGGCCGCCGACGGCCCAATGCCGCAGACTCGTGAGCACATTCTGCTTGCGCGTCAGGTCGGCGTGCCGGCGCTGGTCGTGTTCATGAACAAGGTCGACATGGTCGACGATCCGGAGCTGCTCGAGCTCGTTGAGCTCGAGGTCCGCGAGTTGCTCTCGAAGTACAATTTCCCGGGCGACAAGATTCCGATCGTCAAGGGTTCGGCGCTTAAGGCGCTCGAAGGCACCGACGAGAAGCTCGGCAAGGAAGCAATCTACGCGCTGATGAAGGCGGTGGATGAATACATCCCGCAGCCGGAGCGGCCGAAAGATCAGCCATTCCTGATGCCAGTCGAAGACGTGTTCTCGATTTCAGGTCGCGGCACCGTGTGCACCGGCCGAGTTGAGCGCGGCATCATCAAGGTTGGTGAGGAAGTCGAGATCGTCGGTATTAAGCCGACCATCAAGACCGTTGTCACCGGCGTCGAAATGTTCCGCAAGCTGCTCGATCAGGGCGAGGCGGGCGACAACATCGGCGCGCTGCTGCGCGGTACCAAGCGCGAGGAAGTCGAGCGCGGTCAGGTTCTGTGCAAGCCCGGCTCAGTCAAGCCGCACACGAAGTTCAAGGCGGAAGCCTACATCCTCACCAAGGAAGAGGGCGGCCGTCATACTCCGTTCTTCACGAACTATCGTCCGCAATTCTATTTCCGCACCACCGACGTGACTGGCGTGGTGCACCTGCCGCAAGGCACGGAAATGGTGATGCCGGGTGACAACGTGGCGATGGAAGTGCACCTGATCGTGCCGATCGCCATGGAAGAAAAGCTCCGCTTCGCCATTCGCGAAGGTGGCCGCACGGTCGGCGCCGGCGTGGTGGCGAGCATTATCGAGTGAAGTGTTGAGGCGTGATGGCCGGGTTAACCCCGGCCATCCGCGTCTTTATCGAAGTTAGCCATTCCGTGGTTGCCCGCTCGACGGGCGGGCACGACGGACGAGAGAAACGACAATGAACGGCCAGAATATCCGGATCCGGCTCAAGGCGTTCGACCACCGCATCCTCGATGCGTCGACGCGCGAGATCGTGAACACGGCCAAGCGCACTGGCGCTCAGGTCCGTGGACCGATCCCGCTCCCGACGAGAATCGAGAAGTTCACGGTGAACCGCTCGCCGCACGTCGATAAAAAGAGCCGCGAACAATTCGAAATGCGCACGCACAAGCGCCTTTTGGACATCGTCGATCCGACGCCGCAAACGGTGGACGCGCTGATGAAGCTCGACCTTGCCGCCGGCGTCGACGTCGAGATCAAGCTGTAAGGCCGGGGTGGGATTAGCAATGCGTTCGGGTGTAGTCGCACAGAAGGTCGGAATGACCCGGGTATTCACCGAGGCCGGCGAACACGTGCCGGTGACGGTGCTGCGCCTTGCGCAGTGTCAGGTGGTCGCTCACCGGACCAAGGACAAGAATGGTTATGTCGCCCTCCAACTTGGCTCGGGCGCGCGCCGTTCCAACAATATGATTAAGGCCGACCGCGGGTATTTCGGCAAACAAAACGTCGAGCCCAAGCGCAAACTCGCCGAATTCCGCGTGACCGAGGATGCGTTGATTCCGGTCGGCGCGGAGATCACGGCTGACCATTTCATTCCAGGGCAGTTCGTTGACGTTTGCGGCATCACCATCGGCAAGGGCTTTGCCGGCGGCATGAAGCGCTGGAATTTCGCGGGGCTACGCGCGTCGCACGGTGTGTCGATTTCGCACCGTTCGATTGGTGGCACCGGCGGCCGTCAGGATCCCGGCAAGACGTTCAAGAACAAGAAAATGCCTGGCCATCTCGGTGTCGAGCGCGTGACCACGCTCAATCTCAAGGTCGTGCAGACCGATGTCGAGCGCGGCCTCATTCTCGTCGAGGGTGCGGTGCCCGGGTCTAAGAGCGGGTGGGTCACCGTCCGTGATGCGGTCAAGAAGAAGCTGCCGAAAGAAGCGCCGAAGCCCGGCAAATTCCGGGTAAGCGAGACCGCTGGTGCAACGTCTGATGAGAAACCGGTGAAGGCCGAAGCCGAACAGCCCAAGGCTGCGCCGGAGCAGGCACCCAAAGCCGAACAGGCTGCAGTGCAAGCGGCTGCCGCCGCCGAGCAGGCAGCAAAGGCCGCGGAACAAGCTGCGAAAGCAGCGGATAAGGCCGCCAAGGCCGCTGACAAAGCAGCCTCCGCTGCGGCTAAGAAGGAGGGCGAGTGATGGAACTTAAAATCATCGCCCTCGACGGCAAAGACGCCGGTTCGGTCAAATTGTCAGATGCGATCTTCGGACTCGAGCCGCGGACCGACATCATCCAGCGCTGCGTGAATTGGCAATTGGCGAAACGTCAGCGCGGCACCCACAAGACCAAAGACCGCAGCGAAATCTGGCGGACCGGCAAGAAGATGTACGCGCAGAAGGGGACCGGTGGCGCACGCCATGGCTCCGCGCGCGTGCCGCAGTTCCGCGGCGGTGGTCGTGCTTTCGGACCGTTGGTGCGTAGCCATGCGATTGACCTGCCGAAGAAAGTTCGCGCGCTCGCGCTCAAGCATGCGCTGTCGTCGAAGGCGAAAGACGGCGGCATCATCGTGCTCGACAAGGCGACCGTAAAAGACTCCAAAACCAAGGCGCTGGCCAAACAATTCGGCAAGCTCGGACTCGAGAACGCGCTGATCATTGATGGCGCCGAGATCGAGGCGAACTTCCGGAGCGCCGCGCGCAACATCCCGAATATCGACGTGCTGCCGGTGCAAGGCATCAACGTCTACGACATCTTGCGGCGCAAGACCCTGGTGCTGACCAAGGCCGCGCTCGATGCGCTGGAGGCGCGATTCAAATGAGCACCAGCGATCCGCGCCATTACGACGTCATCCTTTCTCCGGTGATCACCGAGAAGGCGACGATGGCATCCGAGCACAACAAGGTCGTGTTCAAGGTGGCCAAGCACGCCACCAAGCCGCAAATCAAGGAAGCCGTGGAGAAACTGTTCGACGTCAAAGTCAAAAGCGTCAACACGCTTACACGGCCGGGCAAGTTGAAAGTGTTCCGCAACAGGATCGGGCAGCAGTCCGATGTGAAGCGCGCGATCGTGACTCTGGAAGAGGGTCACCGCATCGACGTGACCACGGGATTGTAAGGGGAGCGTTGCGATGGCACTAAAATCCTACAATCCGACGACCCCGGGCCAGCGCCAGCTGGTCAACATCGACCGTTCGTCGCTGTACAAAGGTGCGCCGGTGAAGTCGTTGACCGAAGGTCAGCATTCGACCGGTGGCCGCAATAATAACGGACGCATCACCTCGCGTTTCCGCGGTGGTGGCCACAAGCAGGCCTATCGCCGGATCGATTTCCGCCGGACCAAATTCGATGTGCCGGCGACGGTCGAGCGGCTGGAATATGATCCAAACCGCACCGCCTTCATCGCCCTGATCAAATACCAGGACGGCGAGCTCGCCTACATCCTGGCGCCGCAGCGCCTGGGGGCCGGCGATACCGTGATCGCCTCCGAGCATGCCGACGTGAAGCCGGGCAACGCCATGCCGATCGCGAATATTCCGGTCGGCACAATTGTGCACAATGTCGAACTCAAGATCGGCAAGGGCGGGCAACTCGCGCGTTCGGCCGGCAGCTATGTGCAGATCGTCGGCCGCGACCAGGATTACGTCATTCTACGCCTGAGCACGACCGAGCAGCGTCTGGTGCATGGCCGCTGCATGGCCACGGTCGGCGCGGTGTCCAATCCGGACAACATGAATACAACGATCGGCAAGGCCGGTCGCCAGCGCTGGAAGGGCCGGATGCCGCACAACCGCGGCATCACCATGAATCCGGTCGATCACCCGCACGGTGGCCGCACCAAGGGCGGCAAGCATTGGGTTACGCCGTGGGGCTTCCCGACCAAAGGAAAGAAGACCCGCAAGAATAAACGCACCGAGCGTTTCATCATTGCGAGCCGGCACGACCGTAAGAAAAAGCAGCAGTAAGGACGAGAGCTATGACGCGTTCAGTTTGGAAAGGTCCTTTTGTCGACGGCTATCTGCTGCGCAAGGCTGAAGCCTCGCGCGCTTCCGGCCGCCACGAGATGATCAAGATCTGGAGCCGGCGTTCGACAATTCTTCCGCAATTCGTCGGGCTGAATTTCGGCGTCTACAACGGACAGAAGCACATTCCGGTGATGGTGAACGAAGAGATGGTCGGTCACAAGTTCGGCGAGTTTGCGCCGACCCGGATGTTCTACGGCCATACGTCAGACCGCAAAGCCAAACGTGCCGGCGCGCCTGCAGCGGCAGGTGCACCGGCCGCAGCCGCCGCACCGGCGCCGGCAGCGAGCTAAGGGATAAGAGTAGAGCCATGGGCAAGCGCCACCGCGAACGCGACCTCGCCGAAAACGAGGCAAAGGCTGTGACCAAGATGCTGCGGATTTCTCCGCAGAAGCTCAATCTTGTGGCGCAGCTGATCCGTGGCAAAAAAGCCGCGAGCGCGCTTGCCGATCTTGAATTCTCGCGCAAGCGCATCGCAAAAGACGTGCGCAAGTGCCTGGAGTCGGCGATCGCCAACGCCGAAAACAATCACGACCTCGACGTCGACGACCTCGTCGTCGCCGAGGCTCATGTCGGCAAGGCGCTTGTCATCAAGCGCTTCACCCCGCGTGGCCGCGGCCGCGTCGGACGCATTCTCAAGCCGTTTTCTCACCTGACCATCGTTGTGCGTCAGGTTGAGGCGCGGGCGGAAGCCTGAGGAGTAATCGATGGGTCAAAAAGTCAATCCGATCGGGCTGCGCTTAGGCATCAACCGCACCTGGGATTCGCGCTGGTTCGCCGGCAAAGCGGAATACGGCACGCTGCTGCATGAAGACATCAAGATCCGCAAGGAGCTGATGAAACAGCTCAAGCAGGCGGCGGTATCGCACATCGTGATCGAGCGGCCGCACAAGAAGTGTCGCGTCACGATTCACTCGGCACGTCCCGGCGTTGTGATTGGAAAGAAGGGCGCCGATATCGAGAAATTGCGTAAGTCGGTCGCCAAACTCACCGACAGCGACGTGGTCATCAACATTGTCGAAATTCGCAAGCCCGAGCTCGATGCTCAGCTGGTCGCCGAATCGATCAGCCAGCAGCTTGAGCGGCGCGTCGCCTTCCGCCGCGCCATGAAGCGCGCCGTTCAATCGGCGATGCGTCTTGGCGCCGAAGGCATTCGTATCAACTGTTCGGGCCGTCTCGGCGGCGCCGAAATCGCGCGGATGGAGTGGTATCGCGAAGGCCGCGTGCCGCTGCACACGTTGCGCGCTGACGTCGACTACGGCGTTGCCACCGCTTTCACCACCTATGGCACCTGCGGCGTCAAGGTTTGGATCTTCAAGGGCGAAATCCTCGAACACGATCCGATGGCGCAGGACAAGAAGCTTGCCGAAGCTGACACCGGCCGGCCGCGCCGCGAAACCGCGGCCTGAAGGGACGAATAGAGTTTAAGTCATGCTGCAACCGATCCGCACCAAGTTCCGCAAGGCATTCAAGGGCCGCATTCATGGCATCGCCACGAGCGGCGCCACGCTCGCCTTTGGTCAATACGGTCTCAAGGCACTCGAGCCTGAGCGTGTCACCGCACGCCAGATCGAGGCTGCCCGTCGCGCGCTCACCCGCTTCATGAAGCGGTCGGGCCGGGTCTGGATCCGCGTTTTCCCGGACGTGCCGGTCTCGAAAAAGCCGATCGAAATCCGCATGGGCAAAGGCAAGGGCACGCCCGAGCTTTGGGTCGTGCGCGTCAAGCCAGGCCGCATCCTGTTTGAGGTCGACGGCATTCCGCTTGCGGTTGCGAAAGAAGCGCTGGCGCTCGCCGCGGCGAAGCTGCCGGTTAAAACCCGTTTCATTGAACGCATCGCCGAGTAACGCCATGAAAGCCGCCGACGCAAGAGCGATGACGATCGATCAGCTTGATGACGAAGTGCTCAAGCTGAAGAAAGAGCAATTCAATCTGCGCTTCCAGCGCGCCACCGGGCAGCTGGAAAATACCTCGCGCGTGCGCATCATCCGGCGCGACATCGCACGGATGAAAACCATCGCGGCGCAGAAACGCGTCGGGGCGCCTGAGCCGGCACCCAAGGCGGACGCCGCACCGGCGCCTGCCAAGAAAGCCAAATCCGCCAAGCCGAAGGCTGCCGCGAAACCGAAAGCGCGCGCCAAGGCGAGCAAGACGAGCAAGACGAACAAGTCGAAGTCGAAGGAATAAGGGGTTCGAGATGCCGAAGCGTACGCTCCATGGCGTTGTCGTGAGCGACAAGCAGGACAAAACGGTGGTCGTGCGCGTCGACCGTCGTTTCACGCACGCGACCATGAAGAAGACTATCCGCCGCTCGAAGAAGTACCACGCCCACGACGAGACCAACCAATACGCCATCGGCGATCTGGTGTGGATTGAAGAACGCCGGCCGATATCCAAGCTCAAGTGCTGGGAAGTCGTCCGCGGCGAGAAGAAGCAGAAAGTTCAATGAGCGCTATGCGCGACCAGACAGTGAGAGCCGCATCATGATCCAGATGCAAACAAACCTAGACGTGGCGGACAATTCCGGCGCGCGCCGCGTCATGTGCATCAAGGTGCTGGGCGGCTCCAAGCGGAAATACGCCACCATCGGCGACGTCATCGTCGTCTCGGTGAAAGAGGCGATCCCGCGTGGCCGCGTGAAAAAGGGCGACGTGATGAAAGCGGTCGTCGTGCGCATTTCCAAAGACATCAAGCGCGCGGACGGCTCGGTCATTCGGTTTGACCGCAATGCGGCGGTGCTGATCACCCCGCAGATGGAGCCGGTTGGTACGCGTATCTTTGGGCCGGTACCGCGCGAATTGCGCGCCAAGAATCACATGAAGATTATTTCGCTCGCGCCGGAGGTGCTGTGATGGCAGCCAAGATCCGCAAGGGCGACAAGGTCGTGGTGCTCACCGGCCGTGACAAGGGCCGGACCGGAGAGGTGATCGAGGTGCGTCCCGATGCGCGCCGCGCTTTGGTGCGCGGCATCAATATGGTCAAACGCCACCAGCGCCAGACCGCGCAGCAGGAAGGCGGGATCATCTCCAAGGAGAGTACGGTCCACCTGTCCAATTTGGCAGTCGCCGACCCCAAGGACGGCAAGCCGACCCGCGTCGGTTTCAAATTTGTCGGTCAGGGTGAAGCGCGCAAAAAGGTGCGCGTTGCCAAGCGTTCCGGAGTTGAGATCGATGGCTGAAACGCAACAATCCGCACAAGCTAAAGCCGAAGCCAAGGCGGAAAAGAAGGCGCAGGCCCAGGCGAAAGCCGCCGCGCCGAAGGAAGCGCGGAAGCCGCGCGAGCGCTCCGACTATGTTCCGCGCTTGAAGACGCATTTCGAGCAGGTGGTGCGTGAGCAGCTATCCAAACAGCTCAACTACACCAATCGCATGCAGGTGCCCAAGATCACCAAGATTGTGCTGAACATGGGCATCGGCGAGGGCGTCGCCGACCGCAAGAAGGTGGATAACGCCGCCGGCGACCTGTCGATGATCGCCGGGCAGAAGGCCGTCATCACCAAGTCGCGCAAGTCGATCGCCACGTACAAGTTGCGCGATGGGCAGGCCATCGGCTGCAAGGTGACGCTGCGCAAGGCGCGCATGTACGACTTCCTCGACCGCCTCGTGAATATCGCGCTGCCCCGCATCCGCGATTTCCGCGGTCTCAACCCGAAAAGCTTCGATGGCCGCGGCAACTACAGCCTCGGCATCAAGGAACACATCGTGTTCCCCGAGATCGATTTCGACAAGGTCACCAACTCGTGGGGTCTCGATATTACCGTTTGCACCAGCGCGCGAAACGATGACGAAGCGCGCGCGCTGCTCACCGCGTTCAACTTCCCGTTCCGGCAGTGAGGCTTGGCCTCATACGCGGAACCGCAAGGAGCTAAAGTATGGCGAAGAAGAGTTCGATCGAGAAGAATAACAGGCGGCGGAAAATGGCGAAGAAATTCGCCAATCGGCGCGCAAAGCTCAAAGCGATCGCGCACGATAAAAAGCTGCCGATGGAGGAGCGTTTCGCTGCCACGCTGAAGCTGGCCGAATTGCCGCGCAATTCTTCAAGGGTGCGCGTGCGCAATCGTTGCGAGCTCAGCGGACGTCCGCGCGCGTACTACCGCAAGCATCGCTTGAGCCGTATCGCGTTGCGGGAGCTTGGCTCCAAAGGCCTGATTCCCGGCCTTGTAAAGTCGAGCTGGTAGGAGGGCGCGATGGCAGTGAACGATCCGATCGGCGATATGATCACGCGCATCCGCAATGCTCAGATGCGTAGTAAATCGAAGGTCTCGATGCCGGGCTCCAAGCAGCGCGAACGCGTGCTCGAGGTGCTCAAGACGGAAGGCTTTATTCGTGGCTATGCCAGCGTTGCGCATGCCAGTGGCCGGTCCGAGCTCGAGATCGAACTGAAATATTTCGACGGCGAACCGGTGATCCGCGAGATCGAACGCATCTCCAAGCCCGGCCGTCGTGTTTACGTGGCGGTCCGCAATCTGCCGCGCATTAATAACGGTCTTGGCGTCGCAATCCTGTCGACACCAAAGGGCGTGATGGCCGACCACGACGCTCGCGAAGCCAATGTGGGCGGCGAAATCATTTGTACGGTGTTCTAATGTCGCGCATCGGAAACAAGCCGGTCGCTGTCCCCACGGGCGTCACCGCCAATGTGGAAGGCCAGACCGTCAAGGTGAAGGGTCCGAAAGGCGCCCTTCAGGTCGTTGTGCATGACGACGTTACGGTCGCGCTGGACAAAGGCGCAATCAAGCTCGAGCCGCGCGGCGAGAGCAAGCGCGCGCGTTCGATGTGGGGCACCTCACGGACCTTGGTCGCAAACCTGGTGTCCGGCGTTACCAAAGGCTTCGAAGAGAGGCTGGAGATTACCGGCGTGGGTTATCGCGCCGCGGTGCAGGGCAAATCGTTGCAGTTGCAGCTCGGCTTTTCGCACGACGTGAACTTTCCGATTCCGGAAGGCATTGCGATCGTAACGCCGAAGCCGACTGAGATCGTGGTGACCGGCATCGACAAGCAAAAGGTCGGGCACGTTGCCGCCGAAATCCGGGGTTTCCGCCCGCCCGAGCCCTACAAAGGCAAGGGCGTGAAATACGCGAACGAGTACATCTTCCGCAAGGAAGGGAAGAAGAAGTAGAGGACGCGCGATGTCGAGATTAACTGACCGAACTGCGCGACGGACGGCGACAGTGCGCCGCAAAGTCAAGCTTGCAGCCGGCACCAGCGGCCGTGCGCGGCTATCCGTGTTCCGCTCGTCGAAACATATCTACGCGCAACTCATCGATGACGTGAAAGGCGCAACCCTCGTTGCGGCATCTTCGCTTGAGAAAACGATGCGAGAGGGTGCAAAGACCGGCGCCAATATTTCGGCGGCCAAGGCAGTCGGCAAGCTGATTGCCGAACGCGCTAAGGAAAAGGGAATCAAGGACGTCGTGTTCGACCGCGGCGGTTATCTCTATCACGGACGCATCAAGGCGCTGGCGGATGCCGCGCGTGAAGGCGGCCTTAACTTCTAACGGAGCGCATCATCCCGAAAAGTGGGAACCGGTTTTCGGAGAAGATGATGCGCAAAGGAAACGGACTGGTCACATATGGCACATGAACCTCGACGAGATCGTGAGCGCGGCGGCCGCGACCGCGAAGACCGCGACAGCGAGTTCACTGACAAGCTGGTGCACATCAACCGCGTGGCCAAGGTGGTCAAAGGTGGCCGGCGTTTCGGCTTTGCCGCGCTGGTCGTTGTCGGCGACCAGAAGGGCCGGGTCGGGTTCGGCCATGGCAAGGCGCGCGAAGTTCCGGAAGCGATCCGTAAAGCCACGGATGCAGCCAAGCGCAGTCTGACGCGCGTTCCGCTGCGCGAGGGCCGGACGCTGCATCATGACGTGCTGGGCCGTCATGGCGCCGGCAAAGTCTTCCTCCGCGCCGCACCTCCTGGCACTGGCATCATCGCCGGCGGCCCGATGCGTGCGGTGTTCGAGACGCTCGGCATGCAGGACGTCGTGGCAAAGTCGCTCGGCTCGTCCAACCCCTACAACGTCGTGCGCGCGACCTTCGATGCGCTCAAGCACCAGGATTCACCGCGCTCAGTCGCAGCTCGCCGCAATATCAAGGTCTCCACCTTGCAGTCGCGCCGTCGCGATGGCGATGCGGAAGTGGCGGCTGACTAAGGAATTTAGCGCATGGCTCAGGCACAGAAGACCATCAAGGTTGAGCAGGTGGGCAGCCCGCAACGGCGCCATCACGATCAGCGCGCGACGCTGATCGGCCTCGGCCTCAACAAAATCGGTCGCACACGCGATCTGCCGGACACGCCGGCAACCCGCGGGATGATCCGCAAGGTACAGCACCTCGTGCGCGTGGTCGCCGACGCGAAGTAAGAGGACGGAACGATGAAACTCAACCAGATCGCCGACAGGCCGGGCGCGCGAAAGAATCGGATGCGCGTCGGGCGCGGCATCGGCTCGGGCATGGGCAAGACCGGCGGCCGCGGCGGCAAAGGTCAGACCGCGCGCAGCGGCGTGCGCATCAAGGGCTTCGAAGGCGGCCAAATGCCGCTGCATCGGCGCCTGCCAAAGCGCGGCTTTCGCAACACCTCATTTGCGGTCAGGCTCAACGAAGTCAATCTTGGCAAGATACAGGCGGCGATCGACGCTGGACTCCTGGACGCGAAGGCGACTGTCGACGTGGCAGCCATGGTCAAAGCGGGTCTGATGCGCCGCGCGAAGGGCGGCGTGAAGCTGCTGAGCGACGGCGAACTGAAAACGAAAGTCGACTTCTCGGTCTGGCGCGCTTCTAAATCGGCCATCGCGGCGGTGGAGAAGGCTGGCGGCACAGTGAAGATTCTTGCGCCGGCGAAAGAAGAAGACGCCGAGCCGAAGGGCAAGAACAAGCGCAAGGCTCTGGCCGCGGCGGCCAAGGGTGGTGACAAGCCAAAGGGCGGAAAGCCCAAGGCTGAGGCGGAAGGCGAGAGCAAGAACGCAGAATAGTCATTCCGCTGCGTCATTTGCGCGCGCGGACGTTCGAGTTGTTGCGGGCTACAGTTTGGGATGATCGCCCCTATCTAGAGGGCTGTAAGGACGGGATGCCCCAAATTTACGGGGCATGACAGCGGAAGGGTCGAGGCGGTCATGGTCTCTGCAGCAGAACAACTTGCAGCCAATCTTAATTTCTCGGCGCTCGCCAAAGCCGATGAACTCAAGAAACGCATCTGGTTCACGGTCGGCGCGCTGCTGGTCTATCGGCTTGGAACCTACATTCCTCTGCCTGGGATCGACCCCAACGCCTGGGAACAGATCTTCAATACCCAGTCCGGCGGCATCCTCGGCATGTTCAATATGTTCTCCGGAGGTGGCATCCACCGGATGGCGATCTTCGCGCTCAACATCATGCCGTACATTTCTGCGTCGATCATTATTCAGCTGATGACGACGGTTTCGCCCACGCTCGAAGCGCTCAAGAAGGAAGGCGAGGCCGGCCGCAAGATCATGAATCAATACACCCGGTACCTCACCGTGGTGCTCGCCGGGTTTCAGGCCTATGGCATCGGCGTTGGTCTGCAAGGAACCGGCAGCGTTGTAAGCAATCCGGGCGTCTTCTTTCTGATGTCCACGACGATCACGCTCGCCGGCGGCACCATGTTCCTGATGTGGCTGGGCGAACAGATTACATCGCGCGGCATCGGCAATGGAATCTCGCTGATTATCCTGTCAGGCATCGTTGCGCAGCTGCCATCGGCGATCGCCGGCACACTCGAACTCGGCCGACAAGGTGCACTTTCGACCGGGCTGATCCTCGCCGTTATCGTGATGGCGGTTGCGGTCATTGCGTTCATCGTCTTCGTAGAGCGTGCGCAGCGGCGCCTGTTGATCCAGTATCCGAAGCGCCAGGTGGGCAACCGCATGTTTGAGGGGCAATCGTCGCATCTGCCTCTGAAGCTCAACACCTCCGGCGTGATCCCGCCGATCTTTGCATCGTCGCTGCTCTTGCTGCCGACAACGGTTGCGAATTTCAATGCGGGGCAGGGGCCGGGCTGGCTGACAACTGTCACGACGTTGCTTGGTCACGGTCGGCCGCTGTTTCTTTTTCTTTACCTCGCGTTGATCGTATTCTTTGCGTTCTTCTACACCGCGGTGGTTTTCAATCCGACGGAGACTGCGGAAAACCTGAAGAAGCATGGCGGATTTATTCCGGGCATTCGCCCGGGCGAGCGCACGGCCGAGTACATCGACTATGTACTCTCGCGCATCACGGTGCTCGGTGCGCTGTATCTCGCCATCGTCTGTCTCATTCCGGAAATCCTGATTTCCTACGCGGCCGTGCCGTTTTATTTCGGCGGCACCTCGCTCCTCATCGTCGTCAGTGTCACCATGGATACGGTGGCGCAGATCCAAGGCTACTTGCTTGCGCATCAATATGAGGGGCTCATCAAGCGATCGAAGCTGCGAGGTCGGTCGCGATGAGATTGATCCTGCTCGGCCCGCCGGGGGCGGGAAAGGGCACTCAAGCGCAACGCCTGATAGCCAAACACGGAATCGTCCAACTCTCGACGGGCGATATGTTGCGCGCGGCGGTCGCCGCCGGCACGCCGGTTGGGTTGCGCGCCAAAAGCATTATGGATCGTGGTGAGCTCGTTCCCGACGACGTGGTTGTGGCAATCGTCGCCGAGCGAATCGACCAGCCCGACGCCAAACACGGTTTCGTACTCGATGGCTTTCCGCGCACAGTGCCGCAGGCGCAAGCGCTCGAAAGTCTGCTCATGGAGCGCGGGCTTAAACTCGACGCAGTCATTGAGTTGAAAGTCGACGAAGGCATCTTGCTTCGCCGCATCGAAAAGCGGGTGGCCGACATGACCGCTCGCGGTGAAAAAGTGCGCGCCGACGACACTCCCGAAGTGCTCAAAGGCCGGCTTTCGACATACCGGGCGCAGACGGCGCCGCTGGTCGATTATTACGGTGCCAAGAGCTTGCTCAAGAGCGTGGACGGCATGGCCTCGATTGACGAGGTCACGGCCGCCATAGACCGCCTATCGCGCTCCTCAGCGGTGTCTGGGCCGGGACGAGCAAGGCCTCGAAGGGCGACGAAATCGAGCCGCCGGAAGGCCAAATCATCCAAAAAGACGAAAAGAATGGCCCCTAAACAGGGTGCCCGCCGTAATCGGCCCGCTGGGGCCAAACGAACCAAAAATAAGGCGGCCCAGCGCAAAAACCGTACCCGACGGAGGTTGACGAGAGTGCGATGAATCCCTTAATAAGCTGCACATTCAGGAGTTTGACGCGATGCCGGGCCCCAGCGAGGCGGGGACGGGCGTCGTGTTACGCTTTGCGCTATCCCACTCATGGGACACATGAATTCGGCGCGTTCCGCGCGGCCGGTCGATATAGGAGAAGTTAAGTGGCTCGTATCGCGGGCGTCAATCTGCCGACCAACAAGCGCGTCGTGATCGCGCTGCAGTACATCCATGGCATTGGGAACAAGATTGCCCAAGATATCATGGGCAAGGTTAACCTCCCGCCAGAGCGCCGCGTGTCTCAGCTCACCGACTCGGAGGTGCTGCAGATCCGCGAAATCATCGACCGCGATTACATGGTCGAGGGCGACCTGCGCCGTGAAGTGCAGTTGAACATCAAGCGGCTGATGGATCTGGGTTGCTACCGTGGCCTGCGCCATCGCAAGGGCCTGCCCGTTCGCGGCCAGCGCACTCACACCAATGCGCGGACACGCAAGGGCCCGGCAAAAACCATTGCCGGCAAGAAGAAGACCCCGGGAGCGAGTTGATAACAGGATAAGCCCCGCGCCGATTGCGGCGCACGGGCGCGAAAGGACTGAGAATGGGTAAGGAAGCCACCCGCGTCCGTCGGCGCGAACGCAAAAATATCGCCTCGGGCGTCGCGCATGTCGCGGCCTCGTTCAATAATACCATGATTACGATTACCGATGCGCAAGGCAACACAATCGCCTGGTCGTCGGCCGGAACCATGGGCTTTAAGGGCTCGCGAAAATCGACGCCCTATGCCGCGCAAGTCGCTGCTGAAGACGCCGCCAAGAAGGCCCAGGAGCACGGCATGCGCACTCTCGAAGTTGAGGTTTCGGGTCCGGGCTCGGGCCGTGAATCGGCTCTGCGTGCTTTGCAGGCGCAGGGCTTCACCATCACTTCGATCCGCGACGTGACGACGATCCCGCACAATGGTTGCCGGCCACGCAAGCGTCGTCGGGTGTGATTTTTCTTCGCGCGGATTCGCAATCCCGCGCGCGTGCTTCCGCCGAGATTTTCCCCATGCGGCGGGTGGGGTGCGCTAGGCGCGACAAGGCCGCGCCGCTGAAAAGGTGAAGACGTGATCCAAAAGAATTGGCAGGAATTGATCAGGCCGAACAAGCTCCAGGTCTCCGCCGGCAGCGACGCCGCGCGGATCGCGACGGTCGTCGCCGAACCGCTCGAACGCGGATTCGGCGTCACACTCGGAAACGCGCTGCGCCGCATTCTGCTGTCCTCGCTGCAAGGCGCGGCGGTGCAGTCGGTTCACATCGACGGCGTATTGCACGAATTTTCGTCAATCGCCGGCGTGCGCGAAGACGTCACCGACATGGTGCTCAACATCAAGGATATCGCCATCAAGATGCAGGGCGAAGGTCCCAAGCGCATGGTGGTGAAAAAGCAGGGCCCCGGCACGGTTACCGCCGGCGATATTCAGACGGTTGGCGACGTTGTCGTGCTCAATCCGGACCTCGTGCTGTGCACCCTCGACGAGGGCGCCGAGATTCGCATGGAGTTCACCGTCAACACCGGCAAGGGCTACGTTCCCGCCGAGCGCAATCGCCCGGAGGACGCGCCGATCGGCCTCATCCCGGTCGACAGCCTTTACTCACCGGTGCGCAAGGTTTCCTACAAGGTCGAGAACACGCGCGAAGGTCAGATCCTCGATTACGACAAGCTGACCATGACCATCGAGACCAACGGCGCCGTGTCGCCGGAAGACTCGCTGGCTTATGCGGCGCGTATCCTGCAAGACCAGCTCAACGTGTTCGTGAATTTCGAAGAGCCGCGCAAGGCAGAGGCCGCCGAGACCATTCCCGACCTCGCATTCAATCCAGCCTTCCTCAAGAAAGTGGACGAGCTCGAGTTGTCGGTGCGTTCGGCGAATTGCCTGAAGAACGACAACATCGTTTACATCGGCGATCTTGTGCAGAAGAGCGAAGCGGAAATGCTCCGCACTCCGAATTTCGGGCGCAAGTCGCTGAACGAGATCAAGGAAGTGCTGGCGCAGATGGGCCTGCATCTCGGCATGGAAGTGCCGGGCTGGCCGCCGGAGAACATCGAGGAACTCGCTAAGCGCTTCGAGGATCACTACTAGAACGCTCTCCTTGTCACCGGGCCGGCCCGGTGATGACAGGAAGGGAAAGACGAAGAGGATACTGCGATGCGTCACGGCAAGGTTCACCGCAAGCTCAACCGCACGGCGGAGCATCGCAAGGCTATGTTCGCGAACATGGCCCAGGCGCTGATCAAGCATGAACAGATCGTCACCACACTGCCGAAGGCGAAGGAATTGCGCCCGATTGTCGAGAAATTGGTGACGCTCGCGAAAAAGGGCGGGCTGCACGCGCGCCGTCAGGCAATTTCGGAAATCCGCGACGCCGTCATCGTCAAGAAGCTGTTTGAGGTGCTTGGCCCTCGGTACAAAGATCGCGCCGGCGGATACACCCGCGTGCTCAAGGCCGGGTTCCGGTACGGTGACAACGCTGCGCAGGCGGTCATTGAATTCGTCGACCGGGATGTTGAGGCCAAGGGTAAGGATTCCGGCCCCGTCCAGGAGAAAAAGGTTGAGGAAGCGGCGGCGACTGCGGCGGCCTAACTCCTAATTATATCTTGTTAAAAAGGGCGGCAGCTGTGTGCCGCCCTTTTTGTTTGCCGGTTTTCGGCTGGCGGCTATGATCGGATTCAACGATCGGCATAGATCGGCTTCGCTGGGGGAAATCATGGCAATTCGTACGGTATTGTTGGCAACTTCGCTCGCGGCGGTCTTGGTGAGCGCGGCAAGCGCGCAATCTGTGCAGTCCGACTTGGTCAAGCGCGGTGACTATCTCGTCAACGGCATCATGACTTGCGGAAATTGTCATACGCCAAAAGGCCCGCCTGCGGCGATCGCCGGCAAGGATTTTTCGGGCGGACTGTCCTGGGACGAACCGCCCTTCAAGGTCACTGCGCCGAACATTACGCCGGACAAAGATACGGGTATCGGAACGTGGACCGATGCCGACATCAAAAAAATGATGCGCACTGGCATGCGTCCCAACGACGTGCACGTCGCGATGATCATGCCGACCGGCTTCTATCACATCATGACCGACCAAGATCTCAATGCCGTCGTTGCCTATTTGCGAACGCTTAAGCCGGTCAACAACAAGGTTGCCGACCCGATCTACAAAATGCCGCAGACCGAGAACGTGCTTCCGGGCGGCGAAAAGCCGTTCACCGAAGGGATGATGAGCGACAAGATCAAGAAGGGTTTTTATCTCGCCACCATCGCGCATTGTATGGAGTGCCATACGCCGATGGAGAAAGGCGTGCGCCGGTGGGACACGCGGTTGGGCGCGGGCGGATTTGAATTTCCCGGCCCATGGGGAGTTTCGGTCTCGCGCAACATCACGTCGAGCAAAACTAAGGGCATCGGCGCCTGGACTGACGACGAGATCAAGCGCGCGATCACTGCCGGCATCAGCAAGGATGGCAGCAAGCTTAAGCCGCCGATGGGCTACCAATACTATGCAACACTGACCCCTGACGATCTGAACGCCGTCGTGGCCTATTTGCGCACGGTACCGGCGAAGGAATAAGGCGTTTACCCTGGGTGGGAATAGGGGTACCGGCCTTCATTTAGGCCGGTTAGAGGCCTATATCTCGATCATTCCCCCGGGATTTGAACCGATGTCCTTTAAAGCTCTGCCAGCTGTCCTGATTGCCGCCATTGCGATGGGTAACGCCGCCACCGCACAAGAGCGGCGGCTGCCGACCCCATCTGAACTGCGCTTGTCTTATGCGCCGGTGGTGCAGCACGTGGCTCCGGCGGTGGTCAATGTCTACGCCGCCAAGGTGGTGCAGAATCGCAATCCGTTGCTCGATGATCCGATCTTCCGGCGCTTCTTTGGCGTGCCTGGTGGGAGCAGCAATCAGCTGCAACGGTCTCTCGGCTCCGGAGTGATCGTCGAAGCCGATGGTCTGGTCGTCACCAACAATCACGTCATCGAGGGCGCTGACGAGGTCAAGGTCTCGCTCGCCGACAAACGTGAGTTCGAGGCCACGCTCGTCCTCAAGGATCCGCGCACCGATCTTGCAATCCTGCGTATCAAAGACGGGCACGAGCGATTTCCAGTGCTTGATTTCGCCGATTCCGATGCCGTGCAGGTCGGCGATGTCGTGCTGGCGATCGGAAACCCGTTCGGGGTCGGGCAGACTGTGACGCACGGCATCGTGTCGGCGCTTGCGCGCACGCAAGTGGGCATTTCCGATTATCGCTTTTTCATCCAAACCGATGCCGCAATTAACCCGGGCAATTCCGGCGGCGCCCTGGTTGACCTCACCGGCAAGTTGATCGGGATCAATACCGCCATCTTCTCGCGCTCGGGCGGCTCACAGGGGATCGGCTTTGCCATTCCCGCCAACATGGTGCGAGTCGTGGTGGCCTCGGCCAAAAGCGGCGGCAGCGCTGTGATGCGGCCCTGGCTCGGCGCAAAATTGCAGGCAGTCACCGCCGATATCGCGGACAGCATGGGGCTCAAGCGTCCGGCCGGCGCATTGGTGGCCAATGTTACCGCCGACAGCCCGGCCGCGCGCGCCGGCCTCAAGGCTGGCGATCTCATCGTGTCGGTGGATGGACAGGATGTCGACGATCCCAACGCCTTCGACTACCGGTTCGCCACCAAGGCGCTTGGCGGCAGCGCCCGCCTTGGCGTGATGCGGGCAGGGCATGAACAGACGACGACGGTTGCCCTGCAAAAAGCGCCAGAAACGCCCCGCGATGAAATCACCATCCGCTCGCGCTCGCCATTTTCCGGCGTGAAGATTGCTAATCTCTCGCCAGCGCTTATGGACGAACTGCAGCTGCAAAACGTCGAGCAAGGCGTGGCAATCGTCGACGTCGACGCCGGCTCTTATGCCAGCAATCTTGGCTTCCAGCGCGGCGACGTGATCGAGGAGGTCAACGGCGAACGCATTACGAAAACGCGCGATCTCGAGCGGCTAAGTGGTACGCCCAATCGCAGCTGGCGCATCATCATCTTGCGCGGCGGGCAGAAAATCTCCGCGGTATTCAGCGGATGAGCGTGGCAAATACCATTCCCTGGTCATGGCCGGGCTTGTCCCGGCCATCCCGCTTAGGATGGCTAGGTCTCTGCGTCCATAAGTGGGCTGCCCGGCACAAGGCCGGGCATGACAGCGACGGAGCATGGCGATGAGCCCGCGCGCCAAAGCGAGCGGCCCGAGCCTGTTCGCCGCCGCAGGCCTCGAGAAAGACGCGCCGCACCCGCTCGCCGACAGGCTCAGGCCACAGAAGCTCGACGACGTCGTTGGCCAGGACCATTTGCTCGGGTCCGACGGCGCGCTCACGCGCATGCTGGCGACGCGATCGCTGGGCTCGCTGATATTTTGGGGGCCGCCTGGGACTGGGAAGACGACGGTTGCGCGTTTGCTGGCTCAGGCGACGGACCTGCATTTTGAGCAAGTCTCTGCCATTTTCACCGGCGTCGCCGATTTGAAGAAGGTGTTTGAGGAGGCACGCCGTCGACGTGAACTGGGGCAGGGCACGCTGCTGTTCGTCGACGAGATTCACCGTTTTAATCGCGCCCAGCAGGATAGTTTTCTGCCAGTGATGGAAGATGGCACCATCATTCTGGCCGGGGCGACGACCGAAAATCCGTCCTTTGAATTGAACGCGCCATTGCTCTCGCGCGCGCGGGTGCTGGTGTTCAAATCCCTCAACGAGGACGCCATCGAGAAATTGCTCGCCCGTGCGGAGACAATTGAGGGCCGGCCGCTCCCCCTTGATCCAGGTGCGCGCGAAGTCCTTAAGCGCATGGCCGACGGTGACGGCCGCGCGTCGCTCACGCTGACCGAAGAAATTTGGCGCGCTGCGCGCAAGGATGAAATCTTCGACGCAGCGAAATTGCAGGAGGTCGTGCAGCGCCGTGCGCCAATCTACGACAAAAGCCAGGACGGCCATTACAATCTCATTTCCGCGCTACACAAATCGGTGCGCGGCTCCGATCCGGACGCAGCGCTCTACTATCTTTGCCGCATGCTCGATGCTGGCGAGCCGCCGCTCTATATCGCGCGCCGCGTCGTGCGCATGGCGATTGAAGACATCGGGCTGGCCGACCCGCAAGCACTTGTGATCGCAAATGCCGCAAAGGATGCGTACGATTTTCTTGGGTCGCCCGAAGGCGATCTTGCGATTGCACAGGCTGTGATCTATTGCGCCACGGCGCCGAAGTCGAACGCCGGCTATGCTGCTTATGGTGCGGCGATGCGCACCGCTAAAGAAGCCGGCTCGCTGCTGCCGCCCAAACATATTCTTAATGCACCGACAAAACTGATGCAGGAGGAGGGATACGGCCGCGGGTATGCCTACGACCACGAGGCCGAGGAAGCGTTTTCCGGGCAGAATTATTTTCCCGAAGCGCTGGAGCGGCAGAAATTTTATGATCCGCCCGAGCGCGGTTTTGAGCGCGAGATCAAGAAGCGGTTGGAGTATTGGGCCAAGTTGCGGAAAGAGCGGGGCGGGGGATGAGCCGCCGCGACCGCGGACATTCGGGCCCGCGCCAGCCGGGCGGCGGACGGCAACAAGCCGGGCCGCGCAAGCGTGGCTTTGGAAAAAAGCACGGTGCTAGTCGTCATCATTCTCAGGGACGTATCGACGGTACCCCTCGAAGGCGGAAGCCGCCTGCATCGCCCGAGCCTCGTCCGCGCCCCAGCGCTTTTCAGGACGTGGAGGCCAAAAAGCCATCCGCGATTGCGATGTCGTCGGGCGTCCAGACCGTCGCCGTCGCTGCCGACGAGAACGGAATGCGCGTCGATCGATTCTTCGAAGCGCGTTTTCCCGGTCTGTCATTCAGCCACATCCAGCG
The DNA here is from genome assembly GCA_963743405.1 of uncultured Alphaproteobacteria bacterium. Lineage (GTDB taxonomy): Bacteria > Pseudomonadota > Alphaproteobacteria > Rhizobiales > Xanthobacteraceae > Pseudolabrys. The sequence goes on from CAVUPX010000003.1 coordinate 76,562, forward strand.
CATCATCCGCAAAGGAGAAGTGCGCGTGAATGGTAAGCGGACGCAGCCAAAGGCGCGGCTCGAGGCCGGTCAAGCAGTGCGTATCCCGCCACTGAAAGTTGAAGCGCCGCCGCCCCGCGATGACGCGCCGTCGGCGCAGAAGGATCGCGCTTTCCTGAAGTCGATCACACTCTATGAGGATGCGGACGTTCTGGTGCTCAACAAGCCGATGGGTCTCGCCGTGCAGGGCGGCTCCGGCACCACGCAGTCATATCGATGGCATGCTCGGCGCCTTGCGCAGGCCCCGACGGCCAACGTCCGCGACTGGTGCACAGGCTCGACAAGGATACAGCGGGCTGTCTGCTGGTGGCTAAAACACGGTTTGTCGCAGCGGCTCTTGCCAAGACTTTCCGCTCACGCTCGGCACGCAAGGTTTACTGGGCGCTGGTGGTCGGCGTGCCAAAGCCGGCGCAGGGGCGAATTTCGACCTACCTCGCCAAGCAGGAGGTCGAGGAAGACTCATTTATGCGCATTGCCAAGCACGGCGAAAAAGACGCGGTGCACGCCGTCACGTATTATGCGGTGGTGGAGACAGCAGCACAGCAGCTGGGCTGGTTGTCGCTCAAGCCGGTCACTGGCCGCACGCATCAATTGCGCGCGCATATGGCGCATATCGGTCATCCGATCGTGGGCGATCCGAAATATTTCAACATCGAGAACTGGCAGTTGCCAGGCGGCATCCAAAATAAACTTCATCTTCTGGCGCGCCGTATCGCAGTACCACATCCGCGCGGAGGAACGATCGATGTGTCCGCGCCGTTGCCGCCGCATATGCTACAGTCGTGGAATCTGCTCGGATTTGACACGAAGCGTTACGATCCAATTGACGATGCGCCGGAGGAGTAGCGGGCCGGCGGCGGGGTTCTTATTTGATAGACATGACCCACGCACCCTCAGTGATCCTACTCCTCACCATGACCGCATTGGCTGTTGTGCCCGCGCGCGCACAGACAGGCAGGGACTACGACATCATGCGAGATGACTACAGCATCATGGTGCCGGAGAAGGGGGCCAGGCCCGCATCGCCCGAACCGTGGCTCGCTCCGAAATACCGATCACCGCGCGGTACCGTAAAACACGTGACCATCCCGAAATCGACGGTCGTGACTCCGCCCGACGTCACGCTACCGCCCCCCATTGTCGTGCCGCAGACCGGACGGGTGCTTCCAAACTTGCCGACGGTGCCGGGAGCTGGGCCTGGCGGCCGCGAGACCTTCCAGGACCGCGCCTCACGCTGTGCCCATCAGGCGGGCGTCTATGGCCAGGCTGCAGGCGACCGCAATAGTTATATGGGCACGTGTATCAATCAGTGATGCACTTCAACTATTACTTGAAGTCTCACGGGTCGCCAAAAGGCTGCTTGGACTTAAATTTTCAGTTGAGATTCGCCGGTTAAACATCCTCTATCGCTTGGGCATAGGAAATCAGCGCCAACAGGGCGGCGCCTCCAATCACCCTGAGTTCCGCGTCTGGAGTCAGGCGCCCGACGCGTCAAGAGCCGCAATATCGTCGCGTGAAAGCCGGGTCTGTGGTGCTTTCAGGATTTCGCCAAGCTGCTTGAGGCTGGTGGCGCTGACGATCGGTGCGGTGATGAATGGCTTGGCGATTAGCCACGCCAACGCGATCTGCGCCGGCAAAGCCGCGTGGCGCGCCGCCACCTCGTCGAGCGCCTTGAGGATGCGCATCCCGCGCGCGTCGAGATAGCGCTTGAGCCTTCCGCCGCGCCCCGGGTGCTTGGCGCCCTCCTCGGGGGAGCGGTACTTGCCAGTGAGGAAGCCGGCGGCGAGCGAATAATAGTTGATCACGCCCAGCTTCGCCTGCTGGCAGATTGGCAGGAACTCCGTCTCGAATTCCTTGCGGTCCGAGAGATTGTAGAGCGGCTGGAGGCTCTCATAGCGAGGCAGCCCCAATGTCTTGCTCGCAGCGAGCGATGCTTTCAGCCGCGCCGGGCTCATATTGGAGGCGCCAATGGCGCGCACCTTGCCGCCCGCAATGAGCCGAGCGTAAGCCTGCATGGTTTCTTCCGGCGGCGTGACTTCGTCGTCGAAATGCGTCTGATAGAGATCGATGCGGTCGGTTTGCAGGCGGCGCAACGAGGCCTCACACTCACGCAGGATGTAATCTTTTTTCAGGCTGCGGCCTTCGCCCATGTCCTCGCCGACCTTGGTGGCGATCAGCACATCGTTGCGTTTGCCGCTGCGTTTGATCCAATTGCCGATGATAGTTTCCAACTCGCCGCCCGGATTACCCGGTACCCAGCGTGCATAACTGTCGGAGGTGTCGACGGCATTAAATCCGGCGTCGACAAAAGCATCGAGAATTTTGAACGACGTCGGCTCGTCGATGGTCCAGCCGAAAACATTGCCGCCCAGCATGATGGGCGCAAAATGGAGATCGGATTGGCCGAGGCGGCGTTTATCCATAGCGAGCGCCATTCTCTTACTCGTCATGCCCGGCCTTGTGCCGGGCATCCCGCATTAGGAATGCACTGCCTATGCTAAGCGAGATGGCCGGGAGCAAGCCCGGCCATGACAGTGTCTGGGATAGAGCAGTGCTTACCGCAAACTGGCGTTGAATTTTTCGAGCGCATCTTGGCCGGGACACAGCTCCTTCTCGCCAAGGACGTTCAGCGGAGCGTCGACCGTGCGCAGATGCGCGTGCAGGTCTTCCGATTCCTTATCCATATAGAGCAGGCCGGTCACGATCTGCCCCTTTGCAGCATGATGCTGGAGAAAGCCGAGCGCCGCGGTGCGGTCGTGCAACTCGTAGTCGGCGGCGAGCTTGCGCAGAGCGATCTTCGAACCATCATGCTGCTCCACCACCTCGACCGTACCGGGATCGTATTTGACCTCAATTGGCATGCGACTTGAGATGAAGTCGAGACGGTTTACCGCTTCATTGTGTTCGCGCACGAAATCGAAGCTCTTGGTCGACCCGGCGTGATTATTGAAGGCGACGCAGGGCGAGATCACGTCGATAAATGCAGCGCCCTTGTGTGCGATCGCGGCCTTGATGATCGGCACGAGCTGGTGCTTGTCGCCGGAGAAAGAGCGGGCAACAAAGCTCGCGCCAAGCTGGAGAGCCATCGCCACCAGGTCGATTGAATTGTCGGTATTAATGAAGCCGCGCTTCGATTTCGAGCCGCGGTCGGCAGTGGCAGAGAACTGGCCCTTGGTGAGGCCGTATACGCCGTTATTCTCTACGATATAGACCATGTTCACACCGCGCCGCAGGCAGTGCGCGAACTGGCCGAGCCCGATCGAGGCGCTGTCGCCGTCGCCGGAGACGCCGAGATAGATCAGGTCGCGGTTGGCAAGATTGGCGCCCGTCAGCACCGACGGCATGCGGCCGTGCACTGAATTGAAGCCGTGCGAATTGCCAAGGAAGTAGGTCGGCGTCTTGGACGAGCACCCGATGCCGGAGATCTTCGCGACACGATGCGGCTCGATCGAGAGTTCGAAGCAGGCCTGGATGATCGCCGCCGTGATCGAGTCATGTCCGCAGCCGGCACAGAGCGTCGATACCGTGCCCTCATAGTCGCGGTGTGTGTACCCGAGTTCGTTCTTCGGCAGGTCCGGGTGATGAAACTTCGGCTTTGCGAGATAGGTCATGAGGTTACCTTCATCGGCTTAACCTTCAGTTGATCGAGGTGGTCGCCGATTGCCTTGGCAATGAATCGTGCAGTGATGGGAGTGCCGTCATAGTGCAGGATCGGTACCAGCCGCACCGGATCGATGCCGCATTCGTTGACGATCAGCGAGCGCAGCTGTGCGTCGCGGTTTTGTTCGACGACGAACACGAAGTCATGGTCCGCGACGAAACTGTTCACGCTGGAATGGAACGGGAAGGCACGCACACGCATGCGGTCGAGCGCGTGACCACGTGCCTCGATCATGTGGATGGCCTCATCCATAGCCGGCGAAGTCGAACCAAAATAGATGACGCCGTACTTGGTCGGCTTTTCAGCGGTGGCAATCAGGGGCCGTGGCACCAGATCTTTGGCGGTGTCGAATTTGCGGACCAACCGTTGCATGTTGTCGACATATGGCGCGCCTTCCTCGGTGTAGCGCGCGTAGCGGTCGCGCGATGTGCCGCGGGTGAAGAACGAGCCCTTGGTCGGATGCGTGCCGGGATAGGTACGGTAGGGGATGCCGTCGCCATCGACGTCGAGATAGCGGCCGAAATCCTTGCCGGCCTCGAGCTCGGCGGCTGTCATCACCTTGCCACGGTCATATTTACGCGTGTCATCCCACGCCAGCGGTTTCGACAAATGGTGGTTCATGCCGATGTCGAGATCGAGCATGACGAAAATCGGTGTCTGCAACCGGTCGGCAAGGTCGAAGGCCTGCGCGCCGAACTCGAAACTCTCGTTCGGGTCCTCCGGGAACAGCAACACGTGCTTGGTATCGCCGTGCGAGGCATAGGCGCAGGAGATGATATCGCACTGCTGCGTGCGGGTCGGCATGCCGGTGGAAGGGCCGGCACGTTGAACGTCGAACAAAACCGCCGGAATTTCAGCAAAGTAGGCGAGGCCAATGAACTCTTGCATTAACGAAATGCCGGGCCCGGAGGTGGCCGTGAACGCACGCGCGCCATTCCAGCCGGCGCCGATCACGATGCCGATAGAGGCAAGCTCGTCTTCGGCCTGAATGATCGCGTATTTCGCCTGCTTGGTCTCGGGAGCGATGCGCAGTTTGGCGCAATGGCGGGTAAAGGCGTCGGCGAGTGAAGACGAAGGGGTGATTGGATACCATGCGCAGACAGTGGCGCCGCCATAGACGGCACCGAGCGCCGCGGCCGAATTGCCCTCGATGAAAATACGGTCGCCGACCGCGTTCGTGCGCTTGAGCCTGACGCCGAGCGGGCATTGCAAATTCAAAATCGCGTAGTCACGCCCGATATGCAGGGCTTTGATATTCGGCTCAATCAGCTTGTCCTTGCCCTTGTATTGCTCGCCGATGAGCTGCTCGACCACCGTCACCTCGATATCGAGCAAGCGCCGTAAGAGCGCCGATATAAATGATGTTCTTGAAAAGCTGCCGCTGGCGCGGGTCGGTATATTCGCGATTGCAGATCGCGGTCAGCGGTACGCCGATGACCGTGATGTCATCGCGAAATTTCGACGGCGGCAATGGTTTGGTCGAATCGTAGAACAGATAACCGCCCGGCTCGATGCCGGCGATGTCCCTGTCAAAAGTTTGAGGGTTCATCGCCACCATCAGGTCGGTGCCGCCGCGGGCGCCGAGATGGCCGGCGGCGGAGACTCGCACCTCGTACCAGGTCGGCAAGCCCTGAATGTTGGACGGGAAGATATTGCGTGGCGCGACCGGCACGCCCATGCGCATGACTGCGCGCGCAAACATCTCGTTCGCGCTCGCCGAACCCGAGCCGTTGACGTTGGCGAAACGAATGACGAAATCGTTTACGCGGCTGATCGGCGTGGCGGTCGGCATGACGTTCCTGCGTGAGTCATATCGAGAAAGAATTTCTGCATGTCCCAGGCGCCGGTCGGGCACCGCTCGGCGCACAGGCCGCAATGCAGACAGACGTCCTCATCCTTCACCATGACGCGGCCGGTCTTGAGGCCGTCCTGGACATAGAGATCTTGCGTGAGGTTGTACGCCGGCGCGGTCAGCCGCTTGCGGAGATCGGCTTCCTCGCCATTCGGCGTAAAAGTGATGCAATCCATCGGGCAGATATCGACGCATGCATCGCATTCGATGCAGAGCTGGGCCGAGAACACGGTCTGCACGTCGCAGTTCAGGCAGCGGCCGGCTTCCTTGAGCGCGACCTCGACGTCGAAGCCCAGTTCAACTTCAGCCTTGATGTCTTTCAGCGCGATGGCTTTGTCGCGGAGCGGTACCTTGTAGCGCTTGTCGAGTTCGATCTCGTTGTCATAGGACCATTCATGGATGCCCATCTTCTGGCTCATCACCTCGACGGCGGGCAGCGGCCGGTCGGTGATGTCCTCGCCATTGAGCATCTTGTCGATCGAGACGGCAGCTTCGTGGCCATGCGCAACCGCCCAGATGATATTTTTTGGGCCGAACGCCGCGTCACCACCGAAGTACACTTTCGGGTTGGTCGAGGCAAAAGTCACCGTGTCGACCTTGGGCATATTCCATTCGTCGAACTGGATGCCACAATCGCGTTCGATCCAGGGGAAGGCGTTCTCTTGGCCGACCGCCACCAGCACGTCGTCGCAAGGGAAGTGCTGATCCGGTTCGCCAGCCGGGACCAGCTTGCGGCGACCCTTGGCGTCGCGTTCGGCCTTCACCTTTTCGAAAGTGACGCCGGTGAGTTTGCCGTTCTCGTGGGTGAATTCCTTCGGCACGAGGAAATTGTGAATCGGGATGCCCTCGTGCATGGCGTCTTCCTTTTCCCAAGGCGACGCCTTCATCTCCTCAAAGCCGGATCGCACAACGACGTTGACATCCTCGCCGCCGAGACGGCGCGCGGAACGACAGCAATCCATGGCGGTGTTGCCGCCACCCAGCACGATCACCCGTTTGCCGATCTTGCTCACGTGGCCGAACGAGACCGACGACAGCCAGTCGATGCCGATATGAATGTTCTTGGCGGCTTCCTTGCGGCCGGGGATATCCAGGTCGCGACCGCGCGGTGCGCCCGAGCCGACGAACACGGCGTCCCAGCCTTCCGCCAGCAGCGACTTCATACTGTCGATGCGTTTTCCGGCGCGAAATTCCACGCCGAGGCCGAGAATGTAGCCGGTCTCTTCGTCAATGACGGAATCCGGCAGACGGAATTTCGGAATCTGCGTGCGGATCATGCCGCCGGCTTTTGGATCGCCGTCGAACACCACGCAGTGATAGCCGAGAGGGGCGAGATCGCGGGCAACGGTGAGAGAGGCCGGACCACCACCAACTAGCGCGATGCGCTTTCCGTTTTTCCTTGCCGCCGGCTTCGGCAATCGATCGTGAATGTCGTCCTTGTAATCGGCCGCCACTCTTTTCAGGCGGCAGATTGCCACCGGCTCCTTCTCAACGCGAACACGCCGGCAAGCCGGCTCGCAAGGGCGATCGCACGTGCGTCCAAGGATTCCCGGAAACACATTCGATCGCCAATTGATCATATAGGCGTCGGAATATCGGCCTTGCGCGATCAAGCGGATATATTCGGGAACAGGTGTATGCGCGGGGCAAGCCCACTGGCAGTCCACGACTTTGTGGAAGTAATCCGGCGCAGCAATGTCAGTGTTCTTCATTGACTCCTCGAAACGCGCCCCGCTACTTCGTACAGACAATACGGTGTCGCGTTACAGCCCTTGGCGGGTTCACTTCCCCTGGTCGGCCTTGTTTCCCGGCACGAATCCGAGGGCGGATATTATTGGGTACGAACCCCCAAGGCTACTTATCCTTCCGTCATGGCTGCGGCCTATCAACCATAAGTCTGTGCGAGGTTTTTCGCTCCATGAAAGCGGCGCTACCAAGGCATTGAGGCCCTTACCATCATGATTTCGAGTAACATTTAGGCTATTGAGTTCCAGGTTTTTTGCGCCGCACAAAATAGTCCCAATGCGCGAGATTTTTACCGAGATTTTCGAAAACCAGCCGCTCGATCCGACCGAAGCGGCGCGCCGTCCCGTTCGGTCGCAGTTGCGAAAGCGGTTTTACGAACGCGCGCATGTCGGTGCGAGCGGTGAGGGCGGCGTTCCTATCTTGCTTGATGGGAGAGCCATTAGGACACCCGCGCGTCGCGCGCTTTCGCTGCCATCGCGCGCGCTTGCCGAAGCGGTCGCCGTGGAATGGGACGCACAGACTGATGTGATCGATCCTGCGCGCATGCCGCTTACGCGGCTCGCCAATTCCGTGATCGACGCCGTCGCTGACAAGCCCGCTCCCGTTGCGGAAGAAATCGCGAAATATCTCGGCGCGGACTTGCTGCTTTATCGCGCCGATGCGCCCACGGGGCTCGTTGAGAACCAGGTGCGGGCATGGGACCCGGTCCTGGCATGGGCGCGCGATCAATTCGGCGCACGCTTTGTACTCGCGCAAGGCGTCGTTTATGTGCCGCAGCCACAAGAAGCTATCGCGGCCATACGCGCGGCGATACCTGCCGAGCCGTGGCGGCTCGGTGCGCTCTCAGTGATCACGACGCTGACGGGGTCGGCGTTGCTGGCGCTGGCGCTCGCACAGGGTGCGCTCGCCGCCGAGGCGGCTTGGGCGGCGGCGCATGTGGACGAGGATTGGCAAATGTCGCAATGGGGCCGCGATGAACTCGCGCTCGCACGCCGTCAATATCGCGAAGCGGAATTTCAGGCGGCGGTGACGGTGTTAGAGCACGTCCGCTGAAACAATCTCCGCTCATTCCCGCGCAAGCGGGAAATCCAGGGCACGATCTCTGACGCAGCGGTTGTTGTCCTGGGTCCCCGCTTTCGCGGGGACGAGCGGTGAAGGGAAGCTTAATGCCCGCTGGAGTCGCCCTTGCGGCTGGACTCGTAAAGGAACCAGACGCGCCTCTCGGCATCGTCGATGAAAGTTTCAAGCAGGCTCGCGGTGGCCACATCATTGTGCTCGTCGCATGTGTCGTGTGCTTCGCGCATTGCGGCGATGACGCGCTGATTGTCTTCGCGAAGTTCAGCCAGCATGTCTGACGGCTCGACGTAAGCGGCATCATTGTCCGAGAGGCGCTGGTGGCGCGTGATGTCTCCAATCGAGCGCAACGTCGGCTGCCCGATCTTGCGCACGCGCTCAGCGAGGACGTCGGTGGTGGCAAAAATCTGATCGGCTTGTTCGTCGAGCAGCAAATGATAATCCCGGAAATGCGGGCCGCTCACGTGCCAATGGAAGTTCTTGGTCTTGAGATAAAGCGCAAAGCTGTCCGCGAGAACGCCATTGATTGCGGCGGCAATATCTTTTGCGGCATTGGCGCCGAGATCGGTCGGGGTCGCAAGTCGCGGTGAGCTGGTGCGGGGCGTGGCATGATTCATGGTGGAGGGTCCTTGTGGGTACCCGGCGAAACGGCGGAAGCCGCGGAAAGTTCCTTAGGATGGTGCTTATAATTTACCCGCCATCTGACGCGGTCAAGCGGCCTAGGTATCGCGGTGCGGGGCGTCGCGATCGCGGCGTCGCAGGCGACTGAGATGTGTGTATTCGAAACCCTCCGCATATTTGAGCCCGTAACCGAGCAAGCGGTCGAAACCGATATGCCCAACCCAGATCAGGGCGAGCTGGAGAAGGATATGAGCCGGCAGCAGAATGCCGGCGGTGGCGAGCAGCAGTGGCCCAATCAGCGTATGCGCGGCGTTGTAGGCAATCGCGCCCATGCGCGGGCCGCCGAGATAGCCGAGGAAACTGATGTCGGGTGCGAGAAACAGAATGGCAAACACCCACCAGGAATCGCCAGTCCGCACGTAAAGAACAACCGCGGTCACAAGCAGCGTCATGCCTTCCATGCGCAGCACGATACGCGGCACTCCACTGACCGCGGACGGCATCACTGGCGGCATCATTGGTGCCATCATGGCGTCGGCTTCCCTGCTGCGGCCGTTTTTTTGCTCGCCTCAAGCTCGGCCGCCCGCGCATCGGCTGCGCGCGCCTCGTCCTCGCGGCCGAGCGAACGCAGCAGGCTCGCGCGCGCGCCGTACATCTTGCCGACGTCGCCTTTGATGTCGATCGCTTTATCAACACTGGCGAGTGCCTCGTCGAGGCGTGAAAGTTTCCTCAGCGCAAGCGCACGGCCGAGATAGGCCTCGGCGAATTTCGGTTCCAATGCGATGGCGCGGTCGTAGCCAGCAAGCGCCTCAGCGTCACGGTCGATATCGAGCAGCGCGTGGGCGCGATTGCAGTGTGGTAGGCAAAAATCGGGATCGAGCGCAATCGCCTTGTCGTAACTCGCGACAGCATCTGCGGCGCGGCCGGCCGCATGCAAAGTTGCGCCACGGTTGAGCCAGTCGCTCGCCGAATTCGGGTTGAGCTCAAGCGCGCGGTCGAAACTCGACAGCGCTTCTGTGTCGCGCCCGAGCTCGCTCAGCATGTTGGCGCGGTTGCCATAGGCGTCGGCGAATTTCGGGTCGCATTCGAGGGCGTTGTCGAAGCTTTGCAGCGCATCCTCGATCTTACCCATGCGGTGTAGCGCCTGGCCGATCAGGTTATGCGCGCGCGCCTGTTTTGGCCGGAACGATAGCGAGCGGCGGGCGAGGTCAATGCCCTGCTGAAACTGGCCTTCGTGGCAGGCAACCACCGCGATGTAATAAAGTGCATCGGCGTTCTGGGGGTCATTGCGCAGGACCTGGGTATAGCGATCCATCGCCAGCGACAGCTGGCCCGCCCGATGATGGATCAGGCCTTGCTGGATGAGTTCGGCGGCGGTCTGTGGTTCGTTCATGCGGGCTTGTAAGCAGGCTTTGGCGGCGGTGCCAAGCCTCAATGCGCGGTCAAAGGCGACACAGAATGACGATCACAAGGCGGCCATGGTATGCCTTTCCAAGCCGGATTCCGTGGGACTGACGGGCAGGGGTCAATGAAAGACATCCTCGACAAACTCGAAAAGCGGCGCGAGGAGGCCCGCCTCGGTGGCGGCAACGCGCGCATTGAGGCACAGCACAAGCGCGGCAAGCTGACCGCCCGCGAGCGCGTCGAACTCTTGCTCGACAAGGGCTCGTTCGAGGAATTCGACATGTTCGTGGAGCACCGCTCCAGCGAATTCGGCATGGAGAAGTCGAAAATTCCCGGCGATGGCGTCGTCACCGGCTGGGGGACGGTCAATGGCCGCGCGGTCTACCTGTTCTCCAAGGATTTCACCGTGTTCGGCGGCTCGCTCTCGGAAGCGCATTCGCAGAAGATCATGAAGGTGCAGGACATGGCGATGAAGGCGCGTTGCCCGATCATCGGCCTGTTCGACGCCGGCGGCGCGCGCATCCAGGAAGGTGTGGCCGCGCTCGGCGGTTACGGCGAAGTGTTCAAACGCAATGTCATAGCCTCCGGCGTCATCCCGCAAATCAGCGTCATCATGGGTCCCTGTGCGGGCGGCGACGTCTATTCGCCGGCGATGACCGATTTCATCTTTATGGTGCGTGACACATCCTACATGTTCGTCACCGGCCCCGACGTGGTGAAGACAGTTACCAATGAGGTCGTCACTGCCGAGGAATTGGGTGGTGCGTCGGTGCACACGACAAAATCGGGCGTGTCGGACGGCGCTTTCGAAAATGACGTCGAGTGTCTGCTGCAAATGCGCCGGCTGATCGATTTCCTGCCCGCCAACAACGAAAGCGGCGCGCCGGAGTGGCCGGCCTATGACGAGCCTGACCGTATCGATAAATCGCTCGACACGCTGGTGCCTGACAATCCCAACAAGCCCTACGACATCAAGGAGCTGATCCTGAAGGTCGCGGACGAGGGCGATTTTTTCGAGATCTCGTCGGCTTACGCCAAAAACATAGTCACCGGTTTTGGCCGTGTCGCCGGGCGCACGGTGGGTTTTGTCGCTAACCAGCCGATGGTGCTTGCCGGCGTGCTCGACAGCGATGCCTCGCGCAAGGCGGCGCGCTTCGTGCGTTTCTGCAATGCATTCGGCATTCCGATTGTCACATTCGTGGATGTGCCCGGCTTCCTGCCCGGCACCGACCAGGAATATGGCGGGCTGATCAAGCACGGCGCCAAGCTTCTGTTTGCGTATTCCCAATGCACCGTGCCTCTCGTGACGGTCATCACGCGGAAGGCCTTCGGCGGCGCCTATGACGTGATGGCGTCCAAGCACGTCGGCGGCGATCTCAACTATGCCTGGCCGACGGCGCAAATTGCGGTGATGGGCGCTAAGGGCGCGGTGGAAATCATCTTCCGCACCGATATCGGCGACAAAGACAAGATCGCTGCACGCACAAAAGAATACGAGGACCGGTTTTTGTCACCGTTCGTTGCCGCCGAGCGCGGATATATCGACGATGTCATCATGCCGCACTCGACCCGGCGTCGCATTGCGCGCGCGTTGGCGATGTTGCGTAACAAGCACGTGGAAATGCCTGGCAGGAAGCACGATAATTTGCCGTTGTAACGGGCCGTTCATGCCTCCGCACCTATTAAAAAAAGGGGAGGAGTTGCATTGCATGTCCACACTTTTTGCTTTTTTCCATCATCTCGCAGCTTTCACGGTCGTGTCGGCGCTGGCGATTGAGTTTATCCTGATCGGCCAGGAGCTATCGCTTGCCACGGCGCGGCGATTGGTGATTACCGACGCGGTGCTCGGGGCTTCGGCCACTCTGTTGCTCGTTGTCGGTCTGCTGCGAGTGTTCTTCTTCGAGAAGGGCGCGGACTATTATTTTCATAGTCACGCGTTCATGACGAAGTTCTCGGTGTTTATCGCTGTCGCGCTGTTATCGATCATCCCGACGATTGAATTTCTGTCGTGGCGCAGACCGGTGAAATCGGGACAATTGCCGGCGGTGACTGAGCAGAAGTTGCGCTTTATCCGTAAGATCATTCATGGCGAATTGGCTGCCGTTGTCATCATCGTGCTGTGCGCAGCGATCATGGCCCGGGGCGGGTGGGTATAAGGTCGCAAATGTCGTGCCTGGCTACGTGCCGCAGTCCAAAAATCACATTTTCATGATCGGTGTAGCCGGGCTTCGCTTATGCGTTTGCGGCTGCTAAGGTTCCAGTAGAGCATGAGAAGTCCTGTACAGGGGGGTTAGACGATCATGAAATGCCATCGCTTACTGCTTGCTGCGCTCGTTTTGGCGGCAGCGCTTTCCGGTCCTGCCGCAGCGCAGAACTGGACACAGTTGGGTACGCTTTCCTGCAGGGTCGACCCCAATATCGGCTTCATCATTGTCGGCCATCAGCCGATGAATTGCGTGTTCAACCCGTCGCCGGGGCTTCAGCCGCAGGTGCCCGTTCAGTCGTATGACGGCGCCATCAACACGGTGGGCATCAGCATCGGAATTAGTGCCGGCAGCGTGCTGGGGTGGGCGGTGTTTGCGCCGACCGCGGGCCTCCCGGCCGGCGCACTTGCCGGCGAATATGCTGGCGTGAGCGGCGATATCGGTATTGGTCTGGGTGCTGGAGCCAACGTTCTGGTTGGCGGCTCCAACCGGACGATCGCGCTCCAGCCGCTCTCGCTTCAGGGATCGGTCGCGCTCAACGTCGTTGCGGGTCTGTCGTCGCTTAAATTGCGCTGGCACTGATTTATCGCCACAACTGCAACGCTGAAAAAACGCTTGTCATGAGCGCGTGAAACCGTGCCATGGCGCGCCAGTCCGTATTTTACGGCGATGATTTTTTGTGCATCGGGCGGATGTCGCCGGTGTACCGCTACCATTTCGCGCGTCAGACAATAATTGACTAAAAACAGCCGCAGATAACCAAGCACAAATTAGCCAGGAACCCTTTGTCATCAGGTCGAAGTGAACACATCGCTACGCATCGCATTTACATACATTCCGGCAGGTGGGCTGACGGAGGGTATTTATGACTCTGAGACAATCGAAAGTGCTCATCGCTGACGACTCAAATGCTGTCCATCAATTGATCCGCGACGCTCTTCCCGGCGACTACTCTGGAAACATCATTCACGCGTTCGACGGGGTAGAGTGTTTGCAAGCGCTTGATCACGGCGTGGATCTTGCGTTCATCGATGTTCATATGCCGACGATGGGTGGCATGGACGCGCTATGGGCTGCACGGATCGCCGGCAACAAGACATTTGTCACTCTGATTTCCGGACGGTCCAACAGGCGCTGCATCGATCTTGCCCGGCAGCTCGAGGCCTATGAGTTTCTGACGAAACCGTTCGGAAGCGCGGAAATCGAATCGATCCTGGCGACGCATCGGCGCATGTCCAATCCGATGCAGGTGCTGCTGGTCGATGACTCGCCAATTTCGCTAAAAGTCATGCGGAAGGTCCTGGCGAGTTCTGTATTCCGTCTCAACATCGAGGAGGCGAATACGGGGGTCGAAGCAATCGCGCGCTGCAATTCTGAAGCCGTCGACGTCGTCTTTCTTGACGTCAACATGCCGGGATTGAATGGCTATGCAACCCTTGCTCGCCTGATACGAGCGAACCCGCGGGCCAAGGTCGTCATGATATCCGGCGAGCATGACGCGCCGCGGGAGCACGAGGCAGTCAAACTCGGTGCTGCCGCAATCATGCACAAGCCGTTCTTCCCGACAGAGATCGATGCTGTCTTGCATCGAATCTTAGGTTTGCAGTCGCCAAAGCTCGCGACCGATGGCTATGTGAGGGATTTCGGCATCAAGATTCACGGACGCACAATTGCCGTGGAGCACGCAGAGACCGGCCACGTCTATGAGTACGTCTGGTTCCGCGATCCGCCTTATCTGCGGCTGCCGCTGGTCCGCGAGAATGAAATGGCGACAATTCCAGTTGCGGACCTGATGGTGAATGCAAAAAGGGCAGCGATGCTCGAACTGGAAAACGCCTGCCTGTTGCACGCGAACAACGTCAGCTAAGCGCGGCGCGCAATTGGAATAAAAAAAGGCGGTCCCGCCGAAGCGGGACCGCTACAAATCGGGATTACCGATATTGCGCCAAATTAGTTGCAGACCATCCAGCAACGATAGGGATTGCAAACTCGGTGCGCTCCACGGCCGCCGCAAGGGCCGGGCGCTACCACCACCGGGGCTCCCACCACCACGCCTGGCGCTACCATGGCGCCGCCGTAATAAACACCGCCGTAATAACCGTTACGCCGGCATCCGCCATACGGGCCGCGATGCCAGCCGGCGCCGCAACCTCCGGCGACAGGGATGGTGATTCCAGCCTGCGCCTTATCGAGCGATGCCTGTGGCATGGCGTGAGCTGCTGCAAAACCAAAGATGCTTATGCCGATGATGACGAGGAGAGAATAAATAGCTTTCACCTGTTCCTCCTGTAGTTTGTTGTGTGCAATTGCGCGCCCGGTCGCCTTGCAACGAGTATCGCACGAATCTTTTATTTCATTGAGTCATCGGGCTATGCCACACGAAACGTTGTCAAGCTAACTGAATAAAATTTCCATAACTTTACAGCCGGCAGCCATATAAAGCCGCGAACCGGAGCTTCAATTTTCTCGCGCGATCTGCGCAATGTCCGTCAGCAGCGCGTGATCGTAATGTCACGAGTTCCGCCACCCTCCGCCGGGACAGTTTTGATCTGCTGGCTCTTTGTGCAGCCAAGCGCTTGCGGGGGCTCCGCTACATAAATAATCGCAGGCGGGGAGGCAGAGTTATCAACCGCGTAGCTACCCATATTGCCGTACCCGTAAGTGGGGAGCGCGTAGAGACCCCCATAGAAGGGAAACTGATTGAAAGCTCTGTTGCGGATTGCAGGCCGAAAATGATTTGGGAAATGGAGCGAGTGCATACCAAACCCACTTCCATGTGGACTGGCTGCAATTTTAAGCGGCGCGAAAATCAATGCTGCCAAAGCTGAGACAGCAAAGATGATTCCATATTTCATTTTCATGACGATGACCCTCCCACTCGCCATATCTTGACGCCGATGGCCCATGCCAGTCAAAGGTAATAATCGAGATCCTGTTCACATCCGTATTGCATTGCCTTTTGAACCCCTAAAAGTATGACCATGACCCGAGACCAGACAGGCGTGCTGGCCGCAATCGCATCGAGCGCGATCGGCGGAGTAGCCGGTGGCGCCACGCGTTTTGTGATTCACGCCACCGATCCCGTGACGCTCGGCGTGTTCCGTTTTGGCACCGGCTTTCTGATCTTGCTGCCGATCGCACTCGTCATGAAAAGCAGCTGGCCGAAAGGGCGCGACTGGGTCGCGGTGGCATTGCTCGGGATCCTGTTCTTCTTCGCGTTCTCGGTACTATTTAATCTCGCCTACAGCTACACCACAGCAGCGCGTGGCGCCTTGACGCTTTCGACGATGCCGCTGACAACCATGTTGGTCGGTGCAGCCTTCGGCGTTGAAAAGATGACAGCGCGCAAAACCATTGGCGTGCTCGTGGCCATGGCTGGAGTATTTTTTGCGTTGATGCTGGGCTTGGCCGACGCTCCGGCGGGTGCATGGCGCGGCGAAGTGGTCATGCTTGCTGCTACACTCTGCATGTCACTTTATAATGTGTGGTCGCGGCCGTTCATTGCGCGTTCCGACCCGCTCGCATTCCTCACCGCTGGCATGGGCGCAGCCGCTTTGTGTTTGCTGCTATGGGCAGTGGCAATTCATGGGTTCGATGCCGCCGCACATTTCGAGCCAACACAATGGCTGGCGATTGCCTATCTTGGAGTTATCGGGAGCGCGGGTGCTTTCATCCTTTGGGTCTTCGCGCTTTCGCGCACAAGTCCGACCAAGACCGCGGTTACCATCACGGTCAATCCGGTTTTTGCTTCCATTGTTGGAGCGTTCGCGATCGGCGAGGGGATCGGCGTTAATCTGATCGCTGGCCTAGCTGCGGTCGCCGTGGGCATCTGGATCGCGACAACCTGATCAACGCCAGCCGCCGCCCCCGTTCACATAGACCGTGTCGGCGGTCATGAATTCGCAGGCGTCGGAGCACATGAATAAAACCAGTTCGCCAATTTCCTCTGGCTCGGCGAAACGTTTCATCGGAACGTCCTCGAGAAATCGTTGCACGAGTTCCGGCGAGCTGCTGGCTGCTGCCTGAAAGGGTGTTTTGACCGGCCCAGGTGAGATCGACATGGCCCGGATGCCTTGCGTCGCGAACTCGCGCGCGACGCCCATGGTCATTGTCACGACCGCGCCCTTTGCTGCTGCGTAGTGGACAGAAGAGCCGGGACCACCGCGCCGGTGCGCCATGCTGCCCATATTGACGATCACGCCGAATTTATTCGCGAGCATATGCGGCAACACCGCCTGCATTGAATAGAGAGTGCCTTTGAAGTTGAGGTCGAAGGTCTTGTCTAAGAGGTCATCGTCTATTTCGAGAAATTTTGCGCGCCTTATTGCGGCGCCTGCGGAGTTGAACAAGAATTCCACCCTGCCGAAGCCGTCAATCGCGAGCTGGACCATGTCATTGACCGCCGCGCGTTTTGTTACATCGATGGTCAGCGCCAGCACCTGACTGCCAATGCCATTGATTTGCTCGGCCGTTTTTTCAACGCCGTCTTCGTCGATATCGACGCATACGACATTGGCTTTCTCGCGCGCGAAAATCAGAGCAGCAGCACGGCCGATGCCACTCGCCGCGCCGGTGATAATGATGGTTTTGCCTGCGAAATAATCTGGTGTTTTTGGCATAAAAGATCCCCGCGCATGTTACCGGCGATCATCATGGATTGCGAGGTTACGCCCCGCAATGACAATATGGCGGTGAAGGAGTGAACTATGCCAACACCCGCCCCAATCGAATATGCCGATGCTTCGCCGCAAGTGCGTGCGATCTATGACGACATCAAGAAGACCCGGAATGTGCCGGACGTGAATAACTTCTGGAAATACCTTGCGCGCGATCCGGCGACCCTCAAACGCACTTGGGAGAGCGTAAAAGAGGTGATGGCGCCGGGTGCACTCGATCCCCTCATCAAAGAGATGGTCTATCTCGCGGTCAGCGTGACCAATGGTTGCGGCTATTGCATCGCCAGTCATACTGCCGCTGCGCGAAAGGCGGGCATGACCGAGGCCATGTTTGGGGAGCTGATGGCCGTGACCGGCATGGCCAACGAGACAAATCGGCTTGCCAACGGCTACCGCGTTCCGATTGACGCTGCCTTCCAGACCTAAGATTGCCCGGCGGCCCTCCGTCATGACACAATGGCAAAAAACGGGGAGGGACGTAACATGCTCGACAATGCCACTGTGACTAAATTGCTATGCGTTGCTTTCGTGGCCGCCATAATGTTGCCGGTTGGGCACATCTTGTTTCCCTACGTCAGTCATGAATTGACCGGGATCCAGTTTCAGGCGATCGAGGCGGTCGTCAGCACAACATTGGGGTTCGGGATCTATTCGTTTTTGGGGTAGCGCGCTTGTCCAAGCGCGTGCGGTTTGGGCGTCCGCGCTTCACCGGATCATCATCCCGCTGCATCAGCCGTCGGCTGAATGCGGCCAAGCACTGGTGGAATAAAGCTCCAGTCACTACTGTTGGTATCTTAGGGCCGGTGACAATGCCGGAGGGGGAGACGACATCATGACAATGCTCAGGACAACGCTCGCACTCATCGTCACTTGCGTGCTTGTTAGTTCTGCCGCGGCGCAGACTGCGTCGCCGGCGGGCGCAAAAGTTTACATCATCAATTTGAAAGACGGAGCCAAGGTCAAAAGTCCGTTTTTGGTGCAATTTGGTCTTACAGGATTGGGTGTCGCGCCCGCCGGAGTGGAAAAGCCGAACACCGGCCACCACCATCTGTTGGTCGATACCGCCCTTACGGCAGAACAGATGAAAGGTGCGATCCCCGCTGACGATACACACAAACATTTTGGGGGCGGCCAGACCGAAGCCATGGTCACCCTGCCAAAAGGCAAACACACATTGCAGCTCGTGCTTGCCGACTGGTCGCACATTCCGCATGCACCGCCAGTGATGTCGAAGCCGATCACGGTCTCGGTGCGCTAGGCGGCCGAGAATTGTTCGCAAAAATATAGTCTCTGTGGCCTAGTCACGGCTTTTTCGCAGGGACTGATAACGGAAATCCCGACCACCCTATTGTCCCGGCGCCGGTGCGACGCCGGGACCAGTTTCTCGTGAAACAATTGTGGTCACACTATTGCGTGCCGTTTCGCGCGGGCGCTGGCGGATTTGATGGAGCCGGCGTGAACAATTGCGGCGAAGATGTGCCGGAGCCGGTCGTGCTCGGTGGTGTTGCGTTCCGCGCAGGCGTACTGGCTGTCGTCGAAGTTGCGGAACCGCTGGCCGCAGTGTTGCCATCGCTGTTCCGGCCCGCAACGACCAGGAACCCGATCAAAAGCAGCACAGCGATGCCGGCGATCCAACCCCACATTCCGCCGACGCTCTCGTCGCGGCGAATGACGGGATCGCTTATCCGCGGATCGCTATACCGCGGGTCGGTAAAGCGTGGATCAGTCATGACATCCTCCTTGGTTCGGGATGCTTTGCGTCGTCCCGAATGGAGGAAACCCGCAGCCCGGCACTGCGGTTCCGAAATTTAGGTGATGATCGCTGGACCCTGAACGTCAGGCCACGCGGACTGCAAGCCGCCACGCAGCCCAGAAAACAATAAAAAAGCAGGCTAGGAACACCGGCAAGCTTGCGGTCGGGGACCAGTGCTCAACCGACCGGCCGATGAAATAGGCAATGCCGTCGCCGATCAGGACGAAACCGACGTAATACGCGATCAATTTCATAGCAGCTATATCCCCCGAAATTCCCCACGTGGCTCTACCATAGGACGATTTCGGCGAAGGGGGGAAGGCACGGGCAGGTGGAAAGTGGTATAGGCGCGCGGACCCGCCGCATCATCAACCCAGCCCCTTTCCGAGACCATCATGCGCCTGAGCCGATTGGCGGTTGCGACTGCGCCGGTCCTTTTCGTCCTCTTGTGGAGCACGGGATTTATCGGCGCCCGGTACGGGCTTCCATATATTGAGCCGCTGACGTTCCTGGCCGTTCGGATGGGATTCGTGGTGCTGATTATGGCCGCGATCGCGTTCATCGGGCGTGCCAGCCTGCCGACACATGCGGAAATCGGTCACAGTCTGATTGCGGGCTCATTGGTGCACGGCCTCTATCTTGGCGGGGTCTTCACCGCGATTAGCCAGGGCGTGCCAGCCGGCGTTTCGGCACTTATTCCCGGACTTCAGCCAATTCTGACGTCGACAATCGCCAACCGCTTCATGGGTGAGACGGTAACGCGAATGCAATGGCTCGGTCTCGCGCTTGGGCTTGTTGGCGTGCTGCTTGTGCTGCACGACCGCAGCATTGTGCTGGCGGGTTCGACCATCGGCTGGATCGCAAGCTTTGCATCCTTGATTGGGATCACGCTTGGTACGCTATATCAGAAGCGTTTTTGCGGGGGCATAGATTGGCGCGTCGGCAATCTCATTCAATATGTCGGTGCGGGCGCGCTGTTTACGGTGGGCGCATTCGCTTTCGAGACCCGCGAAATCCATTGGAGCGCCGAACTGATCTTTGCCCTCGCGTGGTTGGTGCTGGTGCTTTCGATCGCGGCAATCGGACTTATGTATTGGTTGATCCGCCGCTCGGCAACAGCGGGGTTTGCCAGCCTGTTTTATTTGGTGCCGGCAGTGACGGCCTTATTCGCCTTCATTCTCTTTGGTGAACGATTAGATGCCGTCTCGATCGCCGGTATGATCATTTGTGCAGGTGGCGTGGTGCTCGCAAATCGCGGTGGCGCAAAACCTCGACCAGTCTGACCGCTATTTATCGCGCGTCAGGACGAGTTGTGTCTGTGTGACCAGCGCGCATAACTTGCCGTCGCCGCGCGTGATCCGTGTCTGCCAAACCATGGTGGTGCGGCCACGATGAAGGGGAGTGCATTCCGCTTTCGCGACGTCGCCGATCGGCACAGCCGCGAAAAAATTCGTTTTGCTCTCGATCGTGGTGGTGGATTGACCGTCTTTCAGATTTGCGGTGGTGGCGGTACCGCCCAGATTATCTGCCAACGCCATGATGGCGCCGCCATGCATGATTCCAAAGCGGTTGTTGAGTTCCTCGCGCATCGGCAGTTCTGCAGTCACCCGCTCGGGTGAAACGTGGGTGATCCTGATGCCGAGAAATTCGGCAAAGGGCGGTTGCTTGTTGGCCGCGTCGTTCATTTCAAATGCTCCAGCCGTTGCGCTGCGAACGCGGAAATCGGCGTCTAAAATCCGAACTTCAGGATCGCCAGAAAAGCTAAGGGCGCGGAACTTATCGTCCGCGCCCTTGGGAGGCAATCTCTTGGGTGCTAGCTGCGTGGCTGTGGCACGATACGAATGTATGGCCGGGGCGCCTTGAAGCCTTGCGGCCAGATCTTCTTGGCTTCGTCGTCAGTGACCGAGCCTGCGATAATCACGTCTTCGCCCTGCTTCCAGTTTGCAGGCGTGGCCACGCGATGCTTCGCCGTCATTTGTAACGAGTTGATCACGCGCAGCACCTCATCGAAATTACGGCCGGTCGTCATCGGATACACCAGGATGAGCTTAATCTTTTTGTCAGGACCCACGATGAAGACATTCCGCACGGTCTGATTGTCCGCTGCGGTTCGGCCTTCGGATGATCCGCTTGTTGCTGCGGGGAGCATCCCATAGGCTTTGGAAATCTTCAGGTCAGTATCGCCGATCATTGGATAATTCGGCGCAAAGCCGACCACATCCTTGATATCGGCTGACCATTTTTTGTGGTTGTCGACCGGGTCGACGGACAGGCCGATGATCTTTGTGTTTCGCTTGTCAAATTCGGGCTTGAGACGGGCCATTGTGCCGAGTTCGGTCGTGCAAACGGGAGTAAAATCCTTCGGATGCGAAAACAGGACCCCCCAAGAGGTGCCCAACCAATCGTGAAAGCGGATTTTGCCTTCGGTCGTCTCAGCTTCGAAATCAGGCGCTATGTCGCCAATGGCTAACGTCATGTCTAACCTCCACTCAAATCGTTACGCGCTGCGCCCTCTAATATAGGCCTCCGCGGCGAGGTGGAATAGGGACACGGATAAAGAGCATCGACCCGCCGCGGACCATTCGCGTCAGAGAACAATGTTTTGGCGCAATGGCGAGAGGTGGAATAGCTTTCCGCCCTGCGAAACCACCCCTCAGCGGCTGGCAGCTTTGCGCTCTTCCAATCCGACTGTGCGGCCGGAAAAGCCTGCCGCGTCAAAATAGCGCGTCGCCCCAACGCGTTGGCCTACGAGGATGGTCGCGAGCCCATCTTGGCCGGGTTTGGCGCGCTCGACAAATTGCTCAACAGCGGGATTTGAACCGCCCGGCAGCGCTTCCTCAACGATCCGGCCCATGAGTGCGCCGTGGAAAGGAATTTTAAGTCCGAGCACCTGTGCGATCGTCTTGCCAATATCGGCATTGCTCACCGGTGTCTCGCTGATAAAGCCGGATTTGAAATCCGGGCCAATAGCCGCCATGAAATTCATCGTATCGGCACGGTTAAAGCTTCCATGCATACCTTGGCCCTGTTGAAGAGCGGTATCCGCGATGCTGACCGCACACATCACCGGTTTTTCGCATCCGGTTGAGTAGGAGCGGAAATTGATCACGATCGATGGCCGTGGCGTCACCGACGAGCCTTTCAGGTTAATTGCCGACAACGGCAGAGTGCCTGGGAACGTGCCGAGTTCGTCATCAACGAAGAGGCCGCTGACGTAATCCTGGGCCAGCAGCGCCGAAACCACCTTTTCGGCGAGCGCGGGGTTCTTGCTTGGGACATAGACAAGATCCGAGCCGCCATTGGAGGCAACGACGACGTCGGGCTTTGCGGCATCGGCGCCGATCAGGCCATTGCCACGCTTCGGATATTTCCCGGGAGCGACCGGGGCGTTTTTGTCGTCCGGATCTTGGAGGGGCAAAGCCAGCGCTTTAGCGAGATCGATCGCGACGAAGCCGGGCGGCAGCAAGCCCTCCGGGACGTCGGCATAGCTCACCTGGGCAGCAGTGCTGGTTTTGCTTTCTTTCGAAATTGTGGAGAAGCCATGATCTGCAGAAACGATAATGTCCGTGTTTGCGGAGAGACCGAGTTCATCAAGCGCTGCGCGCAACTCCGCGAGATTATCATCTGCATTTTTTATTGCGGCGAGCGAAGTCGGCCCGTTGATGCCTGGCTCAACCTTCAACAAGCTGTCGCCCTGGTTATGCTGCGTGCCATCGGGATCGCGCGACCAGAACACCAGCACAAAGGGTTTATTTTGCGCCTTGAGCATCGGCAGCACCACTTTTGCTGCGACGTCTGCGAAATACTTCTGCTGTTCGATATTGGCGACGAGTGTGCCTGGCTTTTTACCATCGCCGGCCGCGCCGTTGGCGCCGCGTGTCGGGGCGGCGAGCGGCAGACTGGCCAATTTCATCGCGTCTTGCATCGCCTGGGACAGCGGTACGCCCTGGGCGCTACCCGTTGCGTCATCGACGATGATTGTGCTCTCGCCTTTGCGATCGGTGTGATCGAACATCATGGTCGGTCCGACTTTGCCGATTGCGGCTGTGCTAAAGCCCTGATGGCGCGCAGCGAACAGAACGGCATCCTCGTCGACGAAATTTCCGGAGAAATGATCGTCGATGTCGCCGAGCACGGAGTCGTTTTCGATGAACGGGGTCACGCTGTTGGCGGCGTGCGCAGCTGGAAATCCGACATAGATAGTGTTGCTAAAGACACCGGTATCACCAAGGAAATGTCCTGTGGACATGCCTGATGCATTGGCCATCGTAAAAGTCGGGAATAGGGAATGCGGATTGGCGAAATTCACGCCTTTATCGCGCACCGCTGCCATTGTCGGCGCGGACGCTGGCGTGACAGACATGGCCCGGAGTCCGTCTGGCACGAACAAAATTAAATTCCGCTGGCTTTGCGCGTCGGCGGCAGCGATCTGAAGCAAAGTAGCGGCGCATGCGGCAAAAGGCAGAGCTTTTGACTGGAAGGACATGTCATATCTCCCCATCTTCTTAATTATGATGGCGCGGTAGATACGCTCGCTATAAGACAGTATTGTAACATGCGCCGGTTATCCGCGGCCTTTATCCTCCCTGCCGAGACGCAATTGACTTTTGTTCGATAACGCCGCAAGCCAAAAAGGCCGGCACTTGGGGCCACTGACACGGCATGTTTAAGCGTATCCTGATTGCAAATCGCGGCGAAATAGCCTGCCGGATCATTAAAACCGCACGCAAACTGGGGATCGAAACGGTCGCCGTCTATTCGGATGCGGATAGGGATGCGCTGCACGTCGCGATGGCGGATACCGCAATAGCGATCGGCCCCCCGCCGGCAGCTGAAAGTTACCTGGTCATCGATAAGATTGTCGCCGCCTGCAAGCAGAGCGGCGCCGAAGCGGTGCACCCGGGCTATGGGTTTTTGTCCGAGCGCGAGGCTTTTCCGAGGGCACTTGCCGCGGCGGGCATTGTGTTCATCGGGCCGAATCCAAAAGCCATCGCCGCGATGGGCGACAAGATCGAGTCCAAAAAAGCTGCGGCCGCGGCAAAGGTTTCAACTGTGCCCGGCCATCTCGGCGTTATCGAGAACGAAGTCGAAGCCACCAAAATCGCTGATGAAATTGGCTACCCGGTGATGATCAAGGCGAGTGCAGGGGGTGGCGGCAAAGGGATGCGCGTCGCCCACAGCAAGGCCGAGGTCGCCGAGGGTTTCGCGCGCGCCCGTTCGGAAGCGAAATCATCGTTCGGCGACGAGCGCGTTTTTATTGAGAAATTTATCACCGACCCGCGCCACATCGAGATTCAAGTCCTCGGCGACAAGCACGGCAACGTTATCTATCTCGGGGAGCGCGAGTGCTCGATCCAGCGCCGCAATCAGAAGGTGATCGAAGAGGCCCCAAGTCCATTGCTCGACGCGGTCACGCGCAAGAAAATGGGCGAGCAGGCGGTCGCGCTAGCCAAGGCGGTTAACTATGACAGCGCCGGAACGGTCGAATTTGTCGCCGGGCAGGACAAGAGCTTCTATTTCCTGGAAATGAACACGCGCCTGCAAGTCGAACATCCGGTTACCGAGCTGGTCACCGGCATCGATCTGGTCGAGCAGATGATCCGTGTCGCTGCCGGCGAAAAACTAGCCATCAAACAAAACGACGTGGAACTCAAAGGATGGGCCGTAGAAAGTCGCGTCTACGCCGAAGATCCGTACCGCAATTTTCTCCCCTCGACCGGGCGGCTGACACGCTATCGGCCGCCTCAAGAAGGCAGCGCCAACGGTGTGACTGTGCGTAACGACACTGGCGTCTATGAGGGCGGCGAAATTTCACTCTATTACGACCCGATGATCGCCAAGCTGGTGACGCACGCGCCGACACGCAGCGAGGCGATTTCCGCGCAAAGCGATGCCCTCGATTCGTTCGTAGTGGATGGCATCCGCCACAACATTCCATTTCTTGCAGCGTTGATGGCGCACCCGCGCTGGCAAGCCGGTCAGCTGTCTACCGGCTTTATCGCCGAAGAGTTTCCGGCTGGCTTCCATGCGCAGGCGCCAGAGGGCGCGGCCGCCGTGGCGCTGGCGGCAGTCGCCGCCGCGATCGATCACGTTCTTGGCGAACGCAAGCGCCGTGTATCGGGGCAATTAAGCGGCCGAAGCGTTACGCGCGAAAGTCAGCGCGCGGTTTGGTTAGGCGAACATGAGGTCAAGCTCGAAGTCAAACGCGGCAATGGCGACATCGATGTGAGTTTCGGCGGCAAAACTGGCGCGCGCCGCCTACGGTCGGATTGGAAACCAGGGGATGCGCTCTGGCGAGGGACTATCAACGACAAGCCTCTGACGGTGCAGGTGCGGGCAATTCCGAATGGTTTTGCGTTAAGCTATCGCGGCGTCGAAACCAAAGCTTACGTCTATACCGAGCGCGAAGCGGGTTACGCGCGTCTGATGCCGCCAAAGAAGTTGGCTGATACCGGCAAAAAGATCGTGTGCCCAATGCCGGGTCTCGTGGTTTCAATCGCGGTCAAGGAAGGGCAGGAGGTTAAGGCGGGCGAGGCTGTCGCCGTGGTTGAAGCCATGAAGATGGAGAACGTTCTGCGCGCGGAGATTGATGGAACGGTCAAAAAAATCAACGCCAAGCCGGGTGATAGTCTTGCGGTGGATGCTGTGATCTTGGAATTTGCCTGAGGGAGCTCGTCGCCCAGACGATGGAGAACTGGCATGAGTGACCAAGTCATCCGCCATATCATCGTCAGGGGGCGGGTGCAGGGTGTCGGGTATCGGGCCTTTGTCGAGCACGAGGCTCAGCGTCGTGGTCTTCATGGCTGGGTGCGTAACCGCCGCGATGGTTCGGTCGAGGCGGTGTTTGCGGGTCCACAGGCGGCGGTCGAGGCCATGATCGATACTTGCCGGCGCGGGCCATCCTCCGCGCGGGTAAGCGAACTCACTCAACCAGAAGGGGTTGAGGCCGATCTTTTGGCGATCGCGGAAGACGATGCGTTCTCGGTGTTGCCCACGATTTGATCCGTCGTTTGCCCAAACAAGGCTTCGAACTCACGCCGCAAAATGAGATCGACTTCGGAGATTGAGGCCGAAATGCCGAGATCGCGAAGGCTGGTCACGCCAAAGCGTTGTTCGCTCACACCGCAGGGCACAATGCCGGAAAAATGCGAAAGCTCCGGATCGACGTTGAATGCCATGCCATGCAGCGTTACCCATTGCTTCACGCGGATGCCGATAGCGGCAATTTTGTCTTCGTAGCCGTTGCCCTTTTCGGGCCGGCGAACCCAAACGCCGATGCGGTCCTCACGCCGCTCGCCACGGACATCGAAAGCGGCCAGCGTGCGTATGATCCACTCTTCGAGTGTGGCGACATACCGGCGCACGTCCTGGCCACGCCGCTTGAGATCGAGCATTGAATAGGCAACGCGTTGACCTGGTCCGTGATAGGTCATCTGTCCGCCACGGCCAGTCTGGTGAACGGGAAAGCGGCTTTCAATTAGGTCGGCCGGGTTTGCGCTGGTTCCGGCTGTGTAAAGAGACGGGTGCTCGAGCAGCCAAACCAGTTCGGGCGCTTGCCCCGCTGCGATCTCGACCGCCCGGGTCTCCATAAACGCCACTGCCGGTTCGTATGGCGCTAAGGAATTGCTCACCCGCCATTCGACCGGCGACGTTCCCGCTGGCGTTGGTAGCCTCGCATTCAAGGTGTTTCGCGTGTTAACCACTCATTCACCATACCATGGTGACCTGATGTCTGCGCTTCCAAAACGCGGAGCGCGCAACAGGAAACCAACGTGGCCACATTAGACAAAGTCGCCGTCGACATCACCGTGGTTCTGGGCACCACATCCATGCCAATCCATCAGGTGCTCCGTTTGGGCCGCGGCGCCATCATCGAATTGGATGCCTCGGAGGAGGACGCCGTCAGCATCCTTGCGAATAATCTGCCCGTGGCGAAGGGCACGGTGGTCGTGAACGGCAATCGCATCGCGGTCAATGTCGGGGAGCTGCTGCCACGCCCGCCTGATATGCGGTAAGCTGTCCAAAAGCCTGAGATCGTGACGAAATTAAGCTCGCGCCTGGCGCGTGCGGGCCTTGTCCCTCAACATCCTATTTGTTACATGGTCCGCCATCATTGGGACGCGGGGTTTTCTGATCTTCACGTCCTTCCCCCATGCGGTCGTGGCGGAATTGGTAGACGCACTAGCTTGAGGTGCTAGCGGGGCAACCCGTGGAGGTTCGAGTCCTCTCGACCGCACCAGCCTAAAGAATAAATCGGGGACATGATTCCGCCTTTGACGCTCGGTCCTGTATCTTCTCACTAGGCGAGTTTTTTGGTTTGCGTCGACGCGCGCGTGCGCGCTTGTCTTTGGAGCCGTGAGGAAGCGCCTTGGCCGGAAGATCTTCGGATCCGCGAGGCTGGCGAACGGAGCGGGGGCAGGGGCCGGCTCGATGCCGTTCCCGGCATCGAGCCCCCTGGACGACGAGATTATCCTCCGCCGCCGACTGTTCGTGCCATGCTACCAATGCAGGGTGCGCTAAGTTCTGTGAGATGAGACTGCAAACAAGCTTCAATTCTGCCGCCGCCAGGTTGCACGCCTCCGCACATCGTTGTGATGTCGCCGCGGCACTCGTTCGCAATAGCCGCCGCCCCGATCAGTAGGGTTTGGCACGGCCGGGTGAGGTCCGCTAGATGCGAGTTAAGGCAGGACCTGATGCCGCCGCCGCCCGGCGACACGTCTCCGCACGCCGCCTTGATATCAGCGGCACATTCTCTTGCGACCTCTCGTTGTTGCGCCATCGCGTATGTTGTCGAGAGCAACACGATGGCACCGACTGCAAAAACGACCTTTTGCATACGCTTTCCTCCAGTGTTTTGACTAACTGCGTGCACTCGCCAAGGGCGAACGTTCAGTCCTTGACGGCTTATGTGGGTGGGTTGCGGTCGTTTGGTCAGCTAACTTGCGGCCGCCCGCCTCACCAGTCGGCTCGCAATCGCAAATCAGTAGCGATAGTAGCCGCGATTGTACGGCCGATACGCATAACCGTACGAACTGTATGGCTGATACCCATATCCGTACGACGGTTGGTACGTACCGTATCCGTATCCATAGTTCCCGTAATATCCGCGCCGATACGCGCGCCGATGTACCCTGCGATTAACGCCGGCAACGCTTCCCGGAGTGAGGGGACGACCAATCTCGGCTGACGCGCTGTCCGCGGACAAAACCACGTTTCCCCCGGGCAACAAGCGAACCGAGAGGGGAGTTGCGCACAAAGCGCAGGCGACGAGTGCTGTCGCTCCGACAATTACTGCTTTCGACATCACGACCTCCTAGGTATGTCGCCTCCCAGGATCACGTTATTTTTGAAGTTACGGCCGAAGACGATTGCCAGACAATTGGCCTTAGGGGCACAAATGGGTCAGTCACTCGGACACTGTCTAACTGGGCACTCAATGCGGAAGGGGCCACTCTTCGGTGGCCCCTCAAACGCACTGCCCTTTATTTTTTTTCTTCTGTGTCAGTCGCTTTCTTCTTTTTCTTTTTATAGCGCCGGTCCTGACGTCGATCACGCCGATTCGCGCCAGCAACGCTCACGGCCGAGGTTGGATCGCCAACGCGGGCCTCGGCATCCGTTGCAATCATCACCGTCGCCGGCACTGCGAGGCTCAACGCAGCCGCCACGCCCAGAAGCGAAAAAGCCCCTCGACGCGAAATCATTTCCAAACTGATTTTTTCACTCATTGCAACCTCCAGCCCTTTTTGCACATCGGGCACCACAACCTAGCAAAAGTGCCGCCAGCCAATTTTGATCTAAATCAATGGATGACGCAGAAATTCTATGCTGAACGCTGCCAGTTTGGTTTCCTCATCTCTTTACCGCTTCGATTGAGGCCGAGCACTTGCGTCCCGCATCCATGTAACGAGAACCTTTTTCGCAAGATTCTGATCGATATAAGGACCTATTAGCTTTTTGAACGCGAAAGCGGCTTGGTCATATTCGAGATCACAGCCCTCCGCACGTTTTTTTGGCAGGTATCCTTTCTCCACGACGTCAGCAAACAATTTTTGGTCAGCGCCATACGCAATACACAACACGTTAAAAAAGCGCTGTGCCGGAATCCCGTGTTCGTCTGCGTATTTGGTAAGAGGTACCTGGGGGCTCAAAACATCAGTTTTATATTGATAGGCGGAGCCCAAGATGAGCCTGCGTGCATCCTCCTTACCCAACTGCAGCACAATGTAGGCAGAGAACAAATCCGCAGCGTCCTCCTCACGCCCAAGCACTGGCACTTTCAATTGATCGAAGACCGCATGCCCACTCTCATGCAAGAACACGTCTATGAGTGGGCCAAGAATAGCGTCTTGTTGCGTAATGCCGCTCGGCAGCGTTGCCTCTGGCGCATTTTTCAGAAGATCTGCCAGGTATTCGTAACAGACGGTCACGAAGTGGCCATCGTACCAAGCGTTTGAATCACCGTCGCAACCGGAAACCTTGAGAACCAATGGACGCGGGAGTTGAAGCGGGCTTAGCAACTTTTGTATACGTTCAAGGGCATGGGCCTGCTTGAGTCTCTCATAGATGGGCTGATGCGCCGGGTTCTTCGGGAGAACGTATTCGACACGAATCTGTTTCGATTTATACGGAGCTGCACTCGCTCGATCGGAGGCACCGAACGTCAGAGTACGCTCCGGTAGCTAGTATGAGAGCATAGCTCAACAATTTTACCCGACCCGATACAGCCAGATTCATGACCTTCTCCATTTTTATAAATAGTTTCAGGCTATACGCGGCTGAGGGCCTTGATCTGCATCAAGTCGTTCCACCACCGGAGCGGTTACGTGTCTTGAGTGTCCACTTTGGGTCAAAAGCGGACATCACCAGCTTTACTCGATCACCTCATCGGCGCTGAGGAGCATCGATGGCGGCACGCTTAGGCCAAGTGCCTTGGCCGTCTTGAGGTTGATCGCAAGCTCGAACTTCGTCGGCTGCTGCACCGGTAGTTCGATGGGGGATGCGCCGCGGAGAATGCGGTCGACATAGTTCGCAGAGCGACGGAACATATCGACCCGCTCAATTCCGTAAGCAACCAGCCCGCCATCCGGAATAAAAATCCGAAGCGGATAGATGGCTGGCAAGCGGTTCCTTGCTGCGAGTGCGACGATAGTCTGGCGCTGGCCGAACATAAAACTGTCCGGCACCACGATCAGGCCGCCTCCCGGTTCACGACCCATTTCTGCAATAAGCCGTTCGATGTCTCCGGCTGAATGCACCGGCGATATTGAAAGAGCGACGGTCATCTTTGGGGCAGCAGCCTGCATCGCAGGAAAAAACATCGGCCCGTAAGGCGCTGTCTCGGGATTATAAACGACGGCAATTCGCGTGACGCGGGGCGCCAATTCCTTGAGGAGCTCCAGCCATTTGCCCCCCATGCTGGCTTCTTCGGCGCTAAAGCCGGTAATATTTCCGCCGGGTCGCGACAGGCTCGGCACGAAGCCTTGGCCGACCGGATCAGCAACAGACACAAAAACAACGGGAATGGTAGATGTCAGCTGCCGTATTGCGACAAGCGAGGGGGTGCTATTGGCAACCAGCACGTCTGGCTTCGAGCCGATCAGTTCTTGAGCGAATTTCAGCGCCTCTGCGGCATTGGCCACTGTCCAGCGCGTTTCGACATGAAGCGTCTTCCCTTCAGACCAGCCGAGTTCTGCAAGTCCCTGCAGTAGTGCCGCGATCTGCTTTTGCCCTTCGGCATCATCGGGCTTCCGCGCCATCAGCACCCCGATCTTGCGCATGCCTCCGCCCTGCTGCGCATGCACGGCCAACGGCCATGCCATCACGGCACTCCCGATTAGCCCGATAAACTCCCGCCGCCTCATGGCCGTCTCCAAGCAGCACATGGCATCGTACCGGCTCGACCTACCGACTTGAAGGGCCGGGTGCGACATCTCTCAACCGCACCAGCCTAAAGAATAAAATAGGGGACATCATTCAGCTACTTCGGTGAAGGCAACGGATTGTTTTCAAGCTGTCGGATGAAGTCAGAACCGCCGCTCACTTCAGCACGTACATGCTGTCCGAGGCGAAGCGTGCGATAGACGCCTTTAAATTAGAACGTCTGCGGCGACGAGGAGCCTAGAACTGGTTTTGGCGCCAGTCCTTGGCAACAGCGCTGGCACCGTCGTCGTGCAGGCTCGCAACTGCGGGTCGACGGTGCTTTCCGGTAATAGTTTTCTTCGCCCGATGTTGTATTGCGGTCTTGCCCCCGCCATCTTGGGTGGCGCTGGTCGAGACCACGCGCGGCCAATTGCCCTTGTTTGCGTCGGGTGAGGCGGAAGGCTCTGGCAATGACTCGGGGCGCTCGCCAGCCGCCACAACCTGAACCACATGGTAGCCGTGGTCCTTTAGCTCCTTGAGCAAGGTCGGCAATGCGAGCGCAGTTGCTGGATGGATATCGTGGAGCAGCAGTATGCCGCGGCCTCTTCCTTCAAGCCGCCGCATCGCCCGACGTACGATCTCACGGGCGCCGATGTGTTTCCAATCGTCCGCGACGACGTCAGCGCTCCAGGTCACCAGTGACTTAGAAGCCAGGTAGTCTTCGATCGCGCTGTTTCTGCCCAGGCCCGGAATTCGGAAGAATGGCGAAAGCGCTTTTTGATCACCCAGCGCGGAGTCGACAGAAGCAATGCCTCCATCGACTTGCCGTTCGACGCCTTGCATTGTTAGGCGCTGAAATGCGTATGGGTGGTTCTGGCTGTGTGTGCCGATTGTGTGCCCAGCACTATAGATACGTCGAACGATGGACGGATATGCCTGCGCCATCTCGCCGACGAGGAAATAAGTGGCCTTCACACATTGCGAGGCAAGCGTATCGAGGATGACATTGGAGTAGGGCGGTATAGGCCCGTCGTCGAAAGTGATCACCACTTCATGATCGGCAAGCGGCAGCGTCTTCGTGTATTGCATGCTGCCGATCCGGCTAAATTCACTCGGGCTGATCTCGAGCATGCGGCTCGTGCCAAGTGCGTCGGGGTTACCCGGGCACGGTTCAGCAGCAGCCGCAGCGATGCCGCCGGCCAGCCAAAGAACAACAAACATTACACCGCGCATCAGGCCCCCCGGACCGCCCGCGCCGTCCACCTCCAACTGGAGGCTCCCGACAATATCGGCCGCGACATTAATGGATGATTACGCGTTGGGAACGCAGACCATGTTGTTTTCCAACGATTTCTTACTGACTGCGGCAAAAAAGCGACTCATCTAGTGAGTACCGCGGCCTCCGGCCGGAATGACCTGCACGATACGATAGCCGCGATGTTTCAGCTCACGCAGGAAGGCCGGCAGCATTTGGGCCGTCTGAGCTTTGGTGTCGTGAAATAGCACGATCCCGCGCCCGATCTGGTCGATACGGGACAGGATCAGGCGTAATTCCTGCTCCGGCGTCATGGACACCCAATCACTCGCCCACACGTCCGCCCCGAACACCACGAGGCCGCGCTCATTCAAGTGGGCGAGAAGGGTCCGGTTTGAGGCGAAACCTGGGAAACGAAAGAATGGGGTTGTTGGCTTTGTGCGTTGCACGCCGTAAAGCGCGAACTCGTCCGCCGCAATGCCTCGATCGATCTCAGCTTCTGCCCTCGCGATCGGCATGCGGTCGAGGAGGGGATGCGAATAGCTGTGGTGGCCGATGGTATGGCCATCGGCTAGAGCCCGCCGTGCAATTTGCGGATGTGCGACAACATTGCGCCCCAAGAGGAAGAAGGTCGCGTGCACGCATTCCTGCTTGAGGGCGTCCAGAATCTTTGGTGTCGTGCCGGGCCATGGGCCATCGTCAAAGGTCAACACCAGCTCCTTGGACTGTAAGGGCAGCGTTTCAGGAAATTGCTTGCGGCCCACCCTTGGCGTGGTCTTCGCATCGACCTCAATCACCCGCTCTGTCCCGAGCGCTGCGGGATTGTCGGGGCAAGCGGCACCCAAGGCCATCGCAGGAGCAAAGGCCAGTGTCAGTGCGAGAAGGAATGCGCGCATCATAGCGGTGTATTCAATGCCGGAAGGACCGCCGGCCGGCAAGCTCACTGTGACGAACACACTTATCCATTAATCATTGCCCGCAGCTTGTGATCGGGCGTACAAGCGTCGCGGTTTCATAAACCGTCGGCAGTCATCGATATGCTCGATCAGGAACAAACAAACGGCACAGAGACCGCGCAACTGCCGCGCAATAAGGACGGCTCCATTCGCAAGACCTTCGTGAAGAGTATCGCACGCAGGATCGAAGCGGCGGACGCCGACGGTCTGCGGGCGGCAGTCGGTGACCTGCATGAATCCGACATGGGCTCACTCATTGAAGCGTTGCCCGCGGAGCAGCGCTCGCGGCTTGTCGAACTGCTCGGCATCGACTTCGATTTCACTGCGCTCACCGAGGTGGACGATACGGTCCGTGAGGAGATCCTCGACGAGCTGCCGGCCCAAGCCGTGGCAAAGGGCGTCAGTGAACTCGAATCCGATGACGCGGTGGCGATCCTCGAGGATCTGCCAAAGGATGAACAGACAGAAATTCTCGATCAGTTGCCTCAACCTGAGCGCGCCGCATTGGCACGCAGCCTCGACTATCCCGAGGACTCGGCCGGCCGGCGCATGCAGACCGAGTTCATTGCTGTACCGCCGACATGGAATGTTGGCCAGGCGATCGACTATATGCGAGAGACCGTCGAATTGCCGCACCGCTTTTTCGAATTGTATGTGACGAATGAAGACGGCCATTTTCTCGGCTCCGTCCCGTTGGACCGCCTGTTGCGCAGTAAACGGCCGGTGCCAATTGTGGACCTGATGGAGCATGATCGGCCGCGCGTGAGCGCCGTCCAGGATCAGGAAGAAGTCGCGCGGCTCTTCCAGCGCTACAATTGGGTGACCGCGCCCGTCGTCGATGCCAACGACCGTCTGGTCGGTGTCATCACCTTCGACGATGTCGCCGACGTGATCGAAAAAGAGGCGGAGGAAGATATCCACGCCCTGGGCGGCATTACCAGCGACGAAGAATTGTCCGACTCGGTATGGACGATTGCACGGGGCCGCTTCAATTGGTTGCTGGTCAATCTCGCGACCGCGTTCCTTGCGTCTTCGGTCTTGGGGTTTTTTGAGGGCCAGTTAGAGAAAATGGTGGCGCTGGCAGTATTGGCGCCGATCGTGGCGAGCCAAGGCGGCAATGCCACCACTCAAACTATGACGGTCGCGGTGCGCGCGTTAGCGACGCGCGAACTAAGCGATGCCAATGCATGGCGCGTGATTATGCGCGAGCTTATGGTCGGCCTGCTGAATGGTATCGCCTTTGCGGTCATAACCGGCGTAGCCGCTTATGCCTGGTTTAGGGTGCCCGGGCTCGGGTTTGTGATCGGGCTTGCCATGATCTGCAACCTGGTTGCGGCTGCGCTCGGTGGAATTCTCATCCCGCTCGTTCTGCATCGGCTTAAATTCGATCCTGCGGTGGCCTCAAGCCCGTTCGTCACGACAGTGACCGATGTCGTTGGTTTTTTCTCGTTTTTGAGCATTGCCAGTATGTGGTTCGGCCTGCGGTAAGGGCACGATTGTGCAGTTACGACTTATTCACCCTATTTGCTGACCAACGTTTAAAGCCCAGCCCGTAACCCTATATCCCAGGCCGCAGCGTAGGCTGGGAGTATCCCGGTGCACGAGGTCAATACTGGAGCAGCGGGCTCAAACCCCGGTCGCTGGCTGCTGGCTTCGGCGTGGCGTCGGCGGCTCAAGCAAGGCGCTATCGCTGGTCCACCTGCGCCCACCAAACGCATGTTGGCAGCGTCGCGCCTGATCCTCGTGTTCACTGCACTTGTCATCGTTGCGACCGCTCTCAGCGCAAGCGTCGGCTACCGGCTTGCACATCAAAGCGATGAACGGCTGACATCCGAGCAGCATGCCGCCGTTCGGAATGCTGTCTTGGATATGCGGTCATTGTTGAGCCCGTCTTTCGAAATTGATCCGAATATCGTGCGCATCGTCGAGCAGACCGCCGGCGTGAGTAATCTCAAATTTGAAAGCGAACCGAACACGGCAGACCGCGAAGCGCGGCCGGCCATGAACGCGGATGGCCGCATTGTAGGCTTTTTCACTTGGGATACGGCGCGTCCCATGATGCTGGCGATCAGCCGACTGGCGCCGCTCGTCGCCGCCATCAACCTTTTGCTGGTTGCCTTTGCCGCTTTATCTCTATGGCAACTCCGCAGGGCGCGGCGCGAACTCGCATTGAGAGAAGTACAGGCGGCACGCGCCGCTGACGAGGACAAACTCACCGGGCTGCCCAACCACGCCAAGACACTGGAGCAGCTGGATCTCGCACTTGCCGAGCGCGATGACGACGACTGGACGACCTTCGCTCTGATCGAGCTCGACGGTATGGAAGATGTGACGGCCCACCATGGAGTTTTGGGTAGCGACGAGCTCATCGTCGCGGTGGCCAAGCGGCTTAAAGAATCGTTGCCTGCACACGCGATGTGCGGCCGGATTGCGAGCGATGAGTTCGCCGTCACGTTGACATCCAGCCAAACGGTCGACGCTGAAGCGATCATCCGCGCTGCACTTGAGACGATCTCACGGCCGCACTGGATCGATACGGTGGTGCGCGTGAGCGCCCATGCGGGCTTTGCGCAAGCGCCGCGTCATGCAACCACACGCGGCGAATTGACCCGCCGCGCCGACCTTGCGCTGCGTGCGGCGGCCCGGCGAGGGCCGGGTGCCGTCGTCATGTTCGATCTGTCGATCGATACGGTTTCGACTGACCAGAAATTCATCCATCGCGAGCTGCCGCGGGCGATCAGCGCAAATGAACTCGAAGTGCATTATCAGCCAATTGTTTCCTCCCATGGCGGCCGGATGGTCGGTGTCGAGGCTCTGTTACGCTGGACTCATGCAACGCGAGGCATCATTCCGCCGGCGACATTCATTCCAGTCGCCGAGCAAATGGGCCTCATGGACACAATCGGCGCTTTCGTACTGCGCCGTGCGTTGCAGGAAGCCAAGCGCTGGCCCGATGATCTCTACGTGGCCGTAAACCTGTCGCCGCTACAAGTGCGCGACCGAACCATTGTCGACCTGGTTCGCTCCGCGCTGGCCGAGAGCGCGATTGCACCCTCGCGGCTCGTGCTTGAAATTACCGAAGGCGTCCTGATCGACAACCCGGACGAAATGGTCAAACGCATCAAAGATCTGCACGGCCTCGGCGTACGGGTGGCGCTCGATGATTTTGGCTCGGGCTATTCCAATCTTGGCTATTTGCAACGCTTCCCGCTCGACAAGCTAAAAATCGACAAGAGCTTCGTCGCTGCCTTGGGCCGCTCGGCCAACGGTGGTGTGATTATCCAGGCGATTGTGGCATTGGGCCGCGCGCTTGGGCTGTCCGTGCTCGTCGAAGGGGTAGAGACAGAGCATCAGCGTGTTCTTCTGCGGCTGGCGGGCTGCGACGAGATGCAGGGCTTCTTGTTCGCCAAGCCTGCGCCGGCCAAGGCGATCGACAAGCTCCTGGCCCAGGCCAAACAGGGTGGCAAGGCGCTCCCGTCGCCTGGCGAGACGCTGACAGCGTGACACCGAGCTTATAGAGTTGGACGCCAACCGATGCCCCGGCCGGGCATACGCGTGGAGGGCGGCGAATGATCCCCAATGCTTGGGCGGGCTTCGATTTCGGCCTCGGCTCCGACGTCGATATGTTGCGAAAGACTGTCAGCGGCTTCGCGCACGACCGTATCGCCCCGCGTGCTGATGCGATTGATCGCGACAATGTCTTCCCGCGTGACTTGTGGCCCGAAATGGGTGCACTCGGCTTGCATGGCATAACGGTCAAGGAGGAGTTCGGTGGCTCCGGCCTTGGCTATCTCGAGCACTGTGTCGCGATGGAAGAAATTTCGCGCGCCAGCGCCTCGGTCGGTCTTTCGTATGGCGCCCATTCCAATCTCTGCGTGAACCAGCTCCACCGCAATGGCAGCGATGAGCAAAAGCGGAAGTTTCTGCCCAAGCTCATTTCCGGAGAGCATGTCGGCGCACTGGCGATGTCGGAGCCGGGTGCGGGTTCCGATGTGGTGTCGATGCGCACACGAGCCGACAAGAAGGGCGACCACTACGTGCTCAACGGGTCCAAAATGTGGATCACCAATGGGCCTGTCGCCGATACGCTCGTGATCTACGCCAAGACCGATCGCACTGCGGGCGCGCGTGGCATCACGGCGTTCATCGTCGAAAAGGGATTTAAGGGTTTTTCGCCGGCGCAAAAACTCGACAAGCTCGGGATGCGCGGCTCCGATACCAGCGAACTGGTGTTCACCGACTGCGAGGTCCCGGAGGAAAATGTCTTGGGAGCAGTCGGCAATGGCGTCAACGTGCTGATGTCGGGGCTCGACTTCGAACGCGTTGTGCTCGCGGCGGGTCCCTTGGGAATCATGCAAGCTTGTATGGATGTGGTGCTTCCTTACGTGCACGAACGCCAGCAGTTTGGGCAGGCCATCGGGCGCTTTCAACTTGTCCAGGCGAAACTCGCCGACATGTATGTGACCATGAATGCCGCCAGGGCATATGTGTATACGGTGGCGCGCGCCTGCGATGAGGGGCGCACCACTCGGGAAGATGCTGCTGGCGCGATCTTATATGCGGCGGAGCGCGCCACCTGGATGGCGCTCGAGGCAATTCAATGCCTGGGCGGCAATGGCTATATCAATGACTTTCCAACCGGCCGGCTCTTGCGCGATGCCAAACTCTACGAGATCGGGGCAGGAACGAGCGAAATCCGCCGCATGTTGATCGGGCGAGAGATATTCGAAAAGACGCGGTAGCGCAGCGCTCCGCCGTTAACTTTTCGCCATGCCGAATCAGGTAGTGCATTGGCCGACATCACCAGCAATGGGGATCGCAAGCCATGATGCGGGTGCGGCTGAAGGCGGACGGGCGGATTGTCGAAATCCTTCCCGATGGTACGGAAAATACGGTCGATCACAGCAATCCGGCACAATTTGTGCGGCACGTGCGTGCGCGCTGCGGACTGACGCAGGCCGCTTTCGCAGAAAAGATCGAGGTGCCGATCGAGACCGTGCGCAATTGGGAGCAGGGCAAGCGTCACCCGCGTGGGCCAGCGCGCGCTTTGCTCAAACTAATTGATCAGGCTCCGGACGTTGCTTTCGCGACGCTTGGCGGCAGACGTCGCTAAACCATTACTCGGCTGCCGCAGGAACATGTCGACGCGGCGAGGGGCGCGCGATCCGCATGAGCAGAAACATTGCGAACAGCGTTGCGATATAGACCAGGAGCTGCATCTCGGTCGGTTGATCAATGTATCCGACGAGTGTGTGAAGCAGCCGGCCGAAGATACTTTTTTCCGACAATAACCAAGATGTATCCCAGAGCGTGCGGTCGAGCGCGACGACCCAACCGGCATTATTGAGGAATTGTACCGCCTGAGCAGCCATGCCCGCGGCGAGCAAAGCGATGAGCCAGCTCGTCACCGAGAAGATATAACGGTTCGGGATCGCGAGCAGACCCAGATACGTCAGTGCGGTGAATGCCGCGCCGGCTGCAATGCCGAGCACGCCGCCGACCAGCAGCGCCGAGCCTGATGTTCCTGATGCCATGATGCCATAGAGGAACAGCACCACCTCGGATCCTTCGCGCAACACGGCAAGCCCGACAACGATCGCAAGTGCGGTGAGGGGCTTGGCGCCTTCGCTAACGGCGGTGCCGACACGCCGCATCTCGTCGGCGATCTCGCGGCCATGCCGCGCCATCCACGCGTTGTGCCACATCAGCATAACGACGGCGATGCCGAGCACGCCGGCATTAAACAACTCTTGTCCCGCGCCCTGAAACGCGTCGGAGATAACGCCGGCAAACATCGCGACGATGCTGGCGCCGAGCACGCCGCCACCAATGCCAATCGTTATCCAGCGCCCGCGGCCAACGACCCCGCGTGTTGCCGCCATCACGATGCCGACGATGAGGCCGGCCTCAATGACTTCACGAAAGACAATGATAAGTGCGCCGAGCATGATTTATTCCGCGATGACAACGCCTTTGGCGGTGGCTTCATGATATTCGCCGACGAAGGGATACCGGCCGGGCTTAAGCGGCCCGATGCGAACAACGCCCTTCGATTTTCCCGCCACGACTTTCTCCACCTTTAGGGCGCTGCTGTCGAACTCCTCGGCAGTTGCGTCCTCATTGACCACAGTGATGACCACCCTTTGGTTGGCCGGCACTTTGATTTCGGCCGGTGTAAACTTGTGGTCCTTAATAGTCAGTACATAGTCATCCGCGCGGGCGGGCGCAGCGCCCAAGGCCAGCAGGCCGATAACTCCAATTGCAATAAAAGCAGTTCGCATCCGGTCCTCAGGGTAATGAAAGCGGCTCACAAAAGCATTAAATGCCGACGATGCAATAACTTTCTTTCACTCTTGAATTATTCCAATGTAAGAACTGGGACGAACAGGTTGTGATGCAAAGTATTGTCTCAATTTGTGCCAGCGAAAAAATTCACGCGGTCGTTTGCGGCATGTCCCGTCAAGCCGCCGCCCACAGGAACCCCCGTTGGCATCGCCCTGACGAAAAGGCATTCTTCCCGGCCCCGCCCGCCGGCCCATTCCAAAATGCTCCAAGGAGACTGTAATGCAAGTTGTTGAAGCTCATGGCGCCCGCATTCCGACCATCGGTCTTGGCACCATGACACTCAAGGATGACGTCTGCGTACAGGCAGTTAAAACCGCGTTGCAGATCGGCTATCGCCACCTCGATACGGCCGCGTTTTACGGCAACGAAAAAGAGAATGGGGAAGGCTTGCGTCAGTCGGGGATAAAGCGCGAGGACGTATTCATATGCACCAAAGTGCGGCAGGGCGACTTAATGCCGGATGCATTTGCCAAGGTGCTTGAACAAAGCCTTGAAAATCTCAAACTGCCTTTCGTGGATCTGCTGTTGATCCATTGGAACAACCCTGAGGTTCCGCTCAAGCTTTCGGTGGGCGCGTTGTGTAAGGCAAAGAAGGAGGGCAAGACCAAACACATCGGCGTTGCCAATTTCACCACCGCGATGTTGGACGAAGCCTGGGCGGTCACATCCGAGCCGCTCGTTTGTAATCAGATCGAGGTGCACCCCTTTCTTAATCAGGACAAAGTGCTGGCCGCTTGCAAGAAGCACGGCATGGCAGTCGTCGCTTATTGTCCGATCGCGCGCGGCAAAGTCCCCGGCGCCGACGCGCTTGAGCGCATCGGCAAGGCGCACGGCAAGAGTGCCGCGCAGGTTTCACTGCGCTATCTGGTGCAGATGGGCATCTGTTCCATCCCGCGGACCGCAACGCCTGAACATCTGAAACAAAATCTCGATGTGTTCGGCTTCAAGCTGTCGGACAGCGAAATGGCGGAACTCAAGAAGCTGAACGCGACCAATATGCGCGTGGTCAATCCGCCGCACGCACCGAAATGGGATACGCCGTGATCCGGATTATCGTCGTTGCACTCTTGGCGGTGAGCGCAACCCCCGCCCTGGCGCAAGACAAGCCGAGTCCAAAGGATTCCGCGGCGATCGAAAAATGCATGAAGGCCAAGACCGGGCGGAACTGGGCATGGGAAAAATGCATCGGGCTGATTTCAGAGCCGTGCGCGAAGG
Organism: uncultured Alphaproteobacteria bacterium; assembly: GCA_963743405.1. Lineage (GTDB taxonomy): Bacteria > Pseudomonadota > Alphaproteobacteria > Rhizobiales > Xanthobacteraceae > Pseudolabrys. The sequence goes on from CAVUPX010000003.1 coordinate 117,222, forward strand.
ATGAACTGTCGATGCCCCCATCGCAGGTGAGTGCCTGCTACTATAGAGAGCAGGCGGTGTGGGATGACATTCTCAATAAATCCTATCAGCTCTTGCGTGAACGGCTCGACGAGGAGCAGGTCGGCAAGTTGCGCGACATGCAGCGCGCCTGGATCGCCTCGCGCGACAAGACCTGCGGTTTTCTCTACGATTATTTCCAGGGGACGATGGCCAACCCGATGATCGCTGCGTGTGTGAGCCGCGCGACCGGGCTGCAGGCGTTGTACTTGCGCGGCTTTGCCGACGACGTCGCCGAGAGAAAATGAAGGCTTGAGATGCATACGGTCGAGGCCAAAGGCTTCAGAATCCCAATTGTCGGTCTGGGCACCTGGGCCTTGCGCGGCCGCGACTGCGCGCGATTGACAGAGCAGGCCATCGGCCTCGGCTACCGTCACATCGACACCGCCCAAATGTACGACAACGAGGGAGAGGTCGGTGAGGGCGTTCGCGCCTCGGGCAGGCGTGCCGAGGTCATGGTCACCACGAAAGTACAACCGACGCTGCTGGCGCCACACGACCTCGAGCGTTCTGTGAAGGAAAGCCTGGCGCGCCTACGACTTGATGTCATCGACCTGCTTTTGATCCATTGGCCGAATCCGCGCGTACCGCTTGCCGAGACGCTCGGCGCCATGGCGAAGATGAAGCGCGAGGGTTACACGCGGCAGATCGGCGTTTCGAATTTTACGGTGGGGCTGCTCGATGAGGCCAATAAGATTTCAAGCGAGCCGTTGGTTTGCAATCAAATTGAATGTCATCCCTTTCTAAACCAGGACAAGGTCATTGCTGCTTGCCGGAAGCACGGGATGGCGGTCGTCGCCTATAGCCCGATCGCGCGGGGCAGCGCGCACGGCGATAAAGTCCTGGAAAAGATCGGCAAGGTTCACGGGAGAACCGCCGCGCAGGTTTGCCTGAGGTGGCTGGTTCAACAGGGTATCGTGGTGATTCCGCGCACCAGCAAGATCGAGCGGCTGGAAGAAAACATTGCCCTGTTCGATTTCGAATTGAGCGACGCCGAGATGCGGGAAATTGCTGGCCTTTCCCGCAGGGGCGGCCGTATCGTCGACTGGACGTGGTCACCAAAGTGGGATTGAGGCTACAAAGCAGCTGTGACCCTTCGCACTGACAAAGCTCTCGTTCTCTTTTCCGGCGGACAGGATTCGACCGTTTGTCTCGCTTGGGCGCTCGAGCGCTTCGCGCGCGTCGAGACCATCGGCTTCGATTATGGCCAACGGCATGCCGTTGAACTCGCCGTGCGCGGCCGACTTCGCGCGCACATGGGACAATTGCGGGCGGACTGGCAAACGCGCCTGGGCGATGATCATGTGGTCAAACTCGATGCCCTTGCGGAGATATCGGACACGGCGCTCACGCGGGAGACTGCCATCGAGATCGCCGACAGTGGTTTGCCGACCACGTTCGTGCCGGGACGAAATCTGGTCTTTTTCTGTTTCGCCGGGGCGCTGGCTTATCGGCGTGGCGCGCGCCATCTCGTTGCAGGTATGTGCGAGACCGATTATTCGGGCTATCCCGACTGCCGCGACGACACCATCAAAGCGATGCAGGTCGCACTAACACTCGGGCTCGACAAGCGCGTCACTATCCATACGCCGCTGATGTGGGTCGACAAGGCCGGGACATTCGCAATGGCGGAGCAGATTGGCGGCAAAGCTTTTCTTGATCTCGTGATCGAGGACAGCCATAGCTGCTACCTGGGCGACCGTACGAAACGCCATGACTGGGGTTATGGATGCGGTGAGTGCCCGGCTTGTCAGTTGCGAGCCAAGGGATTTTCCGAATTTAAGGACCGAACGAACACATGATTGATAACGACAAGCGCAGAAATATAGAGGGCAGCATTTTCCTTGTGCTCTTTTGCCTCACGATCCCCGCCGCCAACTGGATGATCGGGCATCTGGGAACAATGTGCGTTCCAAACGGGCCCTGTCTGGTCCCGGTTGCGCCGGGCGTGATGGCGCCATCCGGTGTGCTGTTGGTCGGGGCCGCTTTGGTCCTGCGCGATCTTGTCCAGCGCCGGCTGGGCGTCGAGTTCGGACTGGGCGCAATCGTCGCTGGAGCGGCGATTTCGGCCGGGCTTGCCCCACCTTCGTTGGTGCTGGCGTCGGCCGTAGCATTCCTGTTGTCGGAGTTCGCTGACTTTGCGGTCTACACGCCGCTGGCACGCCGCCGGTTGGTGATGGCGGTCGTCGCTTCCAGCGTCGTCGGTCTGGTTGTGGACTCGATCGTATTTCTGTGGCTCGCGTTCGGGTCACTCGAATTCCTGCCCGGCCAGGTTGTCGGAAAACTTTGGATGGTGCTGCTCGCGGTGCCATTTGTCGCGTATTTGCGCCGCCGTGATGAACGGCTCGGCCTGAAAGCTGCGTGAGGCAAACCATGAGTTCTGCAATCGAAATTCTGCGCAACGTCACCACCGGCACCATCACGACAATGCTGCTGAAGAAGGGCATTCGACGGTCCTGGATGGCGGGCGCGATGCCGTTCGGCTTTTCCGGCAAGCGCGCGGTAGGTCCGGCATTCACGCTGAGATTTGTTCCGGTCCGTGAGGATCTCGCGACGCCTGAAAGCTGGTCGAAGCCTATATCCACGCGCGGCGCGATCGAGGCCATGCCGGAGAATTGTATCGTCGTCGCCGATGCGATGGGCGTTACCGGCGCCGGTATCTTCGGCGACATCCTGTGTATGCGCATGGTCAAGCGCGGCGTCACCGCGCTCATCACCGACGGCGTGATGCGCGACAAGCACGGCGTGCTGGCGACGGGTCTGCCGGTCTGGTGCGCAGGTGTGGCTGCGCCTGCTTCGGTCAATCAGCTGACCTTCGTCGGATGGAACGAACCGATCGGTTGCGGAGGCTGCGCGATTTTTCCCGATGACATCATTGTCGCCGACGACGATGGCGCAGTGGTGATCCCGAAAGATTTGGTGGATTTCGTCGCGAACGAAGGTGCTGAACACGAGCTCATGGAAAGCTGGCTCGTGCAGGAAGTGGAGAAGGGGGCAAAGCTTCCCGGCCTCTATCCGCCTAACGAAGAAAACAAAAAGCGTTACGAGGATTGGAAGAAAAAACGCTGACGTTCTTCAGGGTCTTTGGCGCTAGCGCTTGCGCGACTTGCGGCAAAATACGTCATAGATTGCGCCGATAACAATGCGCGCCTCTTCGCTGGCCAGCGTATAATAAATTGCCTTGCCGTTGCGCCGCGTCGACACAAGCCCGTCGGCGCGCAAGCGTGCGAGCTGTTGCGACACGGTTGGCTGGCGAAGGCTAAGCAAATCTTCCAATTCGCTCACCGACTTTTCGCCCTCCGCGAGAATGCAGAGGATCATGAGCCGGCTCTCATGCGCCAACGCTTTGAGAAAATTGCTCGCGCGCTTCGCGTTGTCGACCATTCGGTCGAGTTCGTTTGAGCGAGCACGGCCTTCCAGCTGATGCAGTTCCATTCGTACACCAATAATCGTGTTTCCGGCGCAGACTGAATACAGACGATCAACCCGTCGTGCGCAACGATTTTTCTTGTAACAACTCTTGTTCTCCACCCGTTCCAGGGCTGTCCAGTTTCTTGATCAGAACTCCGAGCAATCCCCAAAAGTGGTCCTCACCGGGATAGCCGCGGATGCGTCCAATTTCGCGGCCGTTAGCGACGAGCACGAATAGCGGCGTAATCCGCTCGATCACGATGAATGAAAGGTCCGGTGGAAGGGATTGATCGATATTCACGCGTCGCAAGGGCGCACGCTGGCCTTCTGTAGTCTTCGGGTAAATAGGCGCGATTTCGCGATCGAACGTCTCGCACCAGACACAACCCGCCTGCTCGAACATCACGAGCTCAGCCGCGCGAACAGTTGCGAGCGTGGCTGTGAAGAAAAATGCAACGATGAGCGTCGAAAGAGAAAAATATTGCGCAATTTGCGATGTGCGAACCAACTTTATTCCCTACCACGAGCGGAGGATATGAGATCGTTGCAGACCATAACATAAGCGTCGGCCGCGTCGATTCGACCAGACCAAAATGTCAGCCAAAGCGGAATGCAAGCAAATTGTCGAACGAGCGCAACTCGATCAGCACACGATGCAAAAGATCGCTGTCGCGTGTCTCAACCGCCTTTGAGACAAGCCCCAAACTGCCTTGGGCGCCATCCACCAAACGGCGGAATTCGGGTGATTTGTGCACGCTTTCGTTAGCGATGCCGTCACATCGCCCGAGAGTGGAACCATAACCGGACGCTTTCGTCCCGATGTCTTTGCGCGTTTCAGCATTGTTCAGGTCGAGCGCCCGGTCGTCATAGGCCATGAGTGCATCCATGGCCGCATTCGCATCACGTACGCAGTCGGCCAGGACCACGATGGCGCTGGCCTTGCGCAAATCATAAAGGTCGCCCCGAATGGCATCGAGTGAATTACGCGCGGCATCAAGCCGGCCGGTCTTGAGCATGAGGTCGGCGCCGACCAGGCGTGCGCTCACGACGGTGAAAAGCTTCCCGTAAAGTTGGTTGTTATCGAATGCTTTGGGACGGTTGCCCGAAAAGCGCTCGACCAATCTGGTCCAGGAATCGCGCAACCGGTCGATTTCAAGTGCCGCGAGGTCAGCATTACCGGTGCGCAGGTAACCGATTGCAACCCGGTTATGGCTGCTTGCCGATTCGAGCGCTGCATTGAAGTCGGCAAGATCGTCTGCGCGGGCGGCGAACCCGGACAGAACGACAACAAAGCATGCAATTCGAGCAACCCAGAACAGCATCGGCGTTCACCGGCTTTGACGCATATATCTTTGGGGCTATGAATATACGCGTCGTCGCGAGGGGCGGCGAGGTATGCCTTCCCGCGTGGTTTACGGAATACGGATGATGGTCTCACGGCGAAATTTGCTGATTGGCGCCGCATCTTTTGCGGCCTTGGTCATGCCGCGCGCGCGCGCCGACGAACTGATTTTGACCGACGACGGCCTCTACAAGCAGTCATGGTTTCTGGAGAGTTTCCTTGATCTCGCAGACGATCTGGAAGGTGCCCGCAAAGAGGGAAAGCGCTTTGTCGTCATGTGGGAACTCAAGGGCTGCCCGTATTGCAAGGAAACCCATCTCGTCAATTTCGCGCAACCGCGCATCTCGGATTACGTAAAGTCGAATTTCGAGGTGCTGCAGCTCAATATTATCGGCTCGCGCAAGGTCACCGATTTCGACGGAGCCGTGCTTTCCGAAAAGGCGCTCGCCGCAAAATACGGCGTACGATTCACGCCAACCTTCCAGTTCTTTGCGGAGGACGCTGCAGCGCTCAAGGTGCTGCCGCCAGCCAAACGCGAGGTCGCGCGCTCACCTGGCTATCTCCGGCCGGACGATTTTCTCGCGATGTTCCGTTACGTGCGGGAAAAAGCGTATGAAAGCAAAAGCCTTCTCGACTACCTCAAGTCGATGTCCGGTTGAAATCTTTTGCTTCCAATGGTTCGGGCCGCAAAACGCACATTCTTTTTTATGAATATGATTTGAACAAGGCGAGGAGCGCCGCTATGGTCGAATCAATCGGGGCGGATTGAAGCGCCAAAGATTAATCGGGGAGGATTTTACGGATGCGAGCAGTATCTCGTCGCAACGCCTTGGCGATCGGCGCTTCAGGCGCTGCGCTTACGTTCATCGGCTGGAATGACCGCGCCTCTGCGGCGGCCAAAGAGGCGGCCGAGCAAATTTCCAAATTCACCAGCGGGGTGGCGGCTGAGAAAAGCAAAGTCACGATCGAGCTTCCCGAAATCGCAGAGAACGGTAACACCGTGCCGTTGTCGGTTTCGGTCGAAAGTCCGATGACCGCGGACAATTACGTCAGTGAAATTCTCGTCGTGGCGGAAGGCAACCCCAATCCCGGCGTTGCCACCTTCCAGTTCTCACCGCTGTCGGGCAAGGCGGAAGCGTCGACCCGAATTCGTTTAGCGACGACCCAGAACATCATCGCGATTGCCAAGACCAGCAAGGGCGAGTTCTTCACAAATCAGAAGCTGGTGAAGGTCACCATCGGCGGCTGTGGCGGCTAACAACAAAAAATCAGGAGACAACCAATGGCGGACATGCCGCGGCTTAAGCTTCCCAAGGAAGCAAAAAAGGGCGAAGTCATCGAAATCAAAACGTTGTTGCCGCACATTATGGAGTCCGGCCAGCGCAAAGATAAAGATGGCAAGCCAATTCCACGCAAGATCATCAATAAATTCGTCTGCGAATTTAATGGCAAGCCGGTTTTTACGGCGAACCTGGAGCCGGCGATCGCCGCGAACCCCTACATGCAGTTCTTCGCCAAGGTGGACGAGAGCGGCACGTTCAAATTCAGCTGGACCGACGACGACGGCACGGTCACCAAGGCGGAAGAAAGCATCACCATAAGCTGACGACGCACTTTGCGCACCAAAGCGCGAAGCGGGCAACGATAACAATTCGATCCGGAGGATCCGATGAAACGTGGAGGGGTTCTATTGGGCGCGGCCGTCGCCGCACTCTTCGCGGCAGGCACTTTTGTTATTGCGGCCGGATCGGGCGCCAGCGCACAAGCCAAGAAGAAGGAGGCGCCACTCGACATCAAGGGCGATGCCTCTGCGCGGCCGTGGAAGCGTTACGCCGGCTGGCCGGCGCGTGATGAATCGAAGTGGAATACTCTTGCGAAAATTTCGTCACCGCCGGCACCGAAAGCACCGCGTAAACTTTCGGCTCCGCTGACCGGTGACGCAGCCAATGGCGCGAAACTGGTCGCCGACCGAAATCGTGGCGGCTCGTGTCTGGCGTGCCACGTGATGGGCCAGGCGGGCAACGCAGATCTGCCGGGCAATGTTGGTCCGGATTTGTCGGAAATCGGCAACGCCGGCCGGGAGGACGAATACCTTTTCAATTATGTGTTCGACGCTCGTGTTTACAACCCGGAAACCGTCATGCCGCCCTGGGGCGGGCATGGTGTGTTCAACGACCAGGAAATCAGCGACATGGTCGCGTTCCTGAAGACGCTGAAAAAGCCGGCGGTGTTCAAGACCGCGCTCGACAATCCTGACAAGCGCCCGGCGCCGGTCGAGAAAGCGGGAAAATCTCGACCCGATTGAGAATCCGGGCATGTGGGCGGTGGACAAGTCCCAGGAGCTTTGGAAGCAGGCGGGTGCCGATGGCAAATCCTGCGCGAGCTGCCACAGCAATGCGAAAACCGAATTCAAAACCTGGGCGGCATCCATGCCGAAATGGGAGCCGCGCCTGAACAAAGTGCTGGGCGTCGAGGAGTTCGTCACGCGCCATGCCAAGGCCGCGACCGGTGCAACGTGGCTCATGGAGACTGATGAAAACCGCGCGATGTCGGTCTATTTGCGCTATCTCGCCAATGGAAATCCGATCCGCGTCGATACCGCCAGTGCCGCGTCCAAAGCCGCAATCGCGCGCGGCAAGGCGCTGGCCAACCGCAAGGTCGGCGAGCTGAATTTTGCCTGTACGGATTGTCACGGCAAATCGGCTAATCACTGGATTCGTGGCCAGTGGCTGGGTGAGCCGGCGGGGCAGTACGATCATTTCCCGACCTGGCGCACCAGCCTTCTGGCGATCTGGGATATCCGTCAACGTTTCCAGTGGTGCCAGGTCAACATTCGCGGTGATGAGTTGCCGCCCGACGCCAAGGAGTATGGCGATCTGGAAATCTACCTCGCGTCGTTGAATGACGGGCGCAAGCTGAGCGTGCCCGGAATAAGGCACTAAGCGGCGCTACGAGCGCGGCGCGCTCCCTGTCCCCACCGAAGTCGGATGTTATCCGAGTTCGATCCGTTATAAGTGCAGAATTCGGGTAAACCCGAAATCCGGTGGGAGAGGTGAAGTGAACGCGCGGCTGATTTTGTTTCCTGGTGAGGCGGATGACATC
>CAVUPX010000004.1:0-266978 GCA_963743405.1 uncultured Alphaproteobacteria bacterium
ACCGGTGCCTTAAACCACTCGGCCACCCTTCCGTCGTAACAAGATCAATAACTTAGCAACGCGGACAAAGGAACAAAATAAGAAATTGGCACCCAATTTTTTTAAGGGTGCCATCATCGCGTTGATTGCTGCCGCCGCCTTGCTGTCATCCTTGCGAAACACATGGGCGTAGATGCGTAGCGTGATATCCGGTTTTGGCGCAGGAAGCGGAAGGCCGCCGCAATCTCAGCCTGACCGCAACACCTAATCGAATTTTGGAGGGACCACCTCGCGGTAGTCTATTCCGGTAGTGAGCTACAAATCGCAATTCGTGTGACCGGGGTCACATCGGGAACCTGCAAGTGGTGTGATGCTCGCTTTACAGCTGCTGAGCCCGTCCCTTGGTGCTCGGTTGTGCGTAAAGGCCTAAGGTTATGAGGAAGTTTCTCCAAAAAATATGGCCTCCGGTAATGATCGCTGCCGGGCTTAGCCTCACAGCGGTCTGGATTGGCCTTTTCGGGTATGGGCTGGCTTACGCAATAGTGTCATCCATGTTTTCATAATTGGACTGGGCTCAGTGACTGCCACACCCGTCGCTTAGTCCTGAGAAGACCGCCGCGTTGGCGGTCTTTTCTATTTGCCGCTGTGTTTTGAATTTTGCCATCGCTTGCTCGCGTGCCGTTGAGTATTTGATCGATCTGGCGTGAAGCGTTAGCCTGATGGCTTGTTCGACCATGGTGGCAATGGCGAACAGAAGTGGGCTGCGCATTGGGCCGGGAGCTCGGAGCGCGGCCTCTTTATTTTGTTGAGCGGCAATGCAAACACCGCCGCTCCGACTATCCATAAAGGAGCGGGCCAAGCCCAAGGGGACTCAGCCCGTTCAATCACCACGCGCGCGGGGACGGGGGGGTCTGTCGCACGTAGCGTGAAACAACTCCAGGCCCCTACCAACGTTCCATGAAATTATCGAACCTCTTGGATACTTTTGATCTTCCCGTCCACAAAATGAAGGTAGGCACCTGCATAGGACCAAGTCGTTTCCTTTATGCCGCCCATTCCGCCCCTCACAATGGCGTCTGACGTACGGAGTGGCTTTCGCCCACACGACAATAAAGCCTCCGCCATGGTCATCCCGATTTTTAATTCACTCAATTTCGCGCAGCCCGCACTCTCTTCTGTAGGCACATCACGCGTGGCGCACGCACCGAGGCAAACGGCGCACACGCATATTAGCGCTGTTGCGGTAAGTGATCGCATCGCGGGGGGCCCTAGCGTAGAAATATTCATAAAGAGACGGGCCAAGCTCGCGGAGAGCGTGGCCCGTTGAACGTAAGCGCGACGAACTGGGGGGCAAAAACGCGCTTGCGGTGAAACGAAACTTATCAGCGTTCTATAAAATTCAGAGGTAGCCCTGTGAGGCGCTGCCGCAGAAAGCCGGCAGTTCGGTCGGCATATCAGGCCCGCAAGTGGTATTTGATGTGGAGGCCCTCCGCCGCCTCATAGAGCAATTCCATCAGCACGAGGGATCTGTCCACGGCTTCTAGCCTTTCCGTTTTTGACAACGACTCAGTTGCATCGCAAAGCGCCTCGCGGACGATAAAGGCCAGTTGTTTGATCTTGTGAACGTCGAACTCAATGTCGGCGAAGTTTTTTTTGGCTTGCCGGTCCTTCCTTTCGGCGCGTTCTTCGTCTGTAGGCATTTTGAATTTATGCACGGTCGTAATCCCCTGGGTTGTGCGCCCTGAAAGACCGCCGAGCGCAGGCGGTACGAGTGCGATTGGCACCCGAATTGGCACCCAACTAGGAGAAACTGCGCGGCACTGACTGGAATGAGAGGGTAGGGACGTTGCGAAAACTGCCAACTAAATCAGACTGAGTCGCACGACCAAGAACTAGTAGACACGGGTCTAAACACATTTCAAGACCGGTGCCTTAAACCACTCGGCCACCCTTCCGTCTTTAGAATTCAGTGAGTTAGCAGAGGCGCGAGAACCGTGAAAGCCAAAATTGCCACTCAAATGATCACTGAACGTTCCTAATCCGTGTCCGCCCAAGATTACAACTCTTCATCACTTGAGCAGCGCGGCCCGCGGAATTCGAAAACGGGTGTCTGAAGACCCGAGTGTGATCGTTGGAGGCCCGTGGCCGAGCCGGCGGCGAGTTGAGAGCACATCCAGACGAGCGGCAATCAAATGGTAGGCACGTGCATATCTGAGTGGGTGCGGTGTCAGCATCGGCATTCCCGCCAACGTGTTATTCCAACCGGCCTAGCGATAACGCTATTTTGGTCAATCTGCCGCTGGTATAGGGGAGCTAATGCGTAGAACTGAGGCAAGGGGGAGCAGTCATCTCGGCTTCCTGTCCAGGATTCTTGGCTGGCTGATCAGGGGAATCTGGTTTCTATGCCAGGGCTTACTCATCGGGTGGGCGACCCTGGCCCTCTACTATTCGAACCTGCCGTGGGCCGGTTTGCGTCCAGTCTTGGCGGCTGCCTTTGCCGCGTTTGCAATCTGGGCCCTATGGCTTTCGCGTCGACGGCGTTGGTCCGCAGTCCTCGTTGTCCTTTTCCTTGGCGTGGTTGCGTGGTGGGTATCCATCCCCCCCTCGCACAATCGAGAGTGGCGACCCGAAGTCGCTGTAATGCCGCGGGCGATTATCGACGGTGATACCGTGAGCATAGACGGTGTGCGCAATTTCGATTACCGCAGCCGGGATGATTTCACGGTGCGCTATGAAAAGCGGAAGATACAGCTGTCACACCTGACCGGCCTCGATTTTTTTGTGTCCTACTGGAGTGAAGGGTTGGTTGGGCACACGTTCTTGAGCTTCATCTTCGATAACGCGCCACCGTTGAGCATCTCGATTGAGACGCGGCCCGAGGTGGGTGAGGGCTTCAATCCTGTCGCTTCCCTCTTCAAGCAATTCGAGTTGATCTATGTGGTAGGCGACGAGCGTGACCTTGTTAGGGTGCGCACAAACTATCGCAATGAGACCGTGTATCTCTATCACCTCAATACGTCACCCGACGATGCGCGCCGGCTGCTCACGATCTACCTAAAGCGGATCAACGAACTTGCCGATCGGCCGGAATTCTATCATTTGCTCAGCAACAGCTGCACGATCAACATCATACGCTACGCAAATGCCGCCGGCCGGGCCGGCCGGTTCGACATTCGCCATCTTTTGAATGGCATGATCGACGGCTACCTCTACCATTCAGGTCGGGTGAACACGACCTTGCCATTTGATGAATTGCGACGGCTCTCCCTGATCAACGAAGCCGCGAAGGCGGCCGACAACGCACCTGATTTCTCGGAGCGCATCCGCGCGTCGCTCCCGCCAATCACTCGTTGAGCGCCATCGCGGCCGGATGGCGACGCAATGCTCCGGATTCCGGCCGCTACTCTTGCTATCCTAGCCAAATGACCAGTGCCAAAAACAGGCGGCGCGTGCTTGCTCTCCTTGCGCTGACGGCTGCATCACTGGCTGGCCTACTTTTATTGGGGCCCATTGTCCAAGATCAAAGCTATCACGAGTTCGCCGATCAACGGACCTTCTTCGGCATACCGAATTTCTGGAACGTCGTTTCGAATTGTCCCTTTGCTGTGATCGGAGCGGTGGGGTTGTGGCAATTTCGTCGCGACCCCGCGATCGATGTGCTCTTCTTGGGAATCCTGCTCACCGGCTTCGGCTCGTCGTACTATCACCTCGATCCAAATGACCGGACCCTGTTTTGGGACAGGCTGCCGATGGCGACGAGCTTCATGGCTATTCTTGCAATTTCAATCGAAGAGCGAATCGACGCAAAAGCAGGAGCCGTTTTGTTGTGGCCCTTGATCGCGGTCGGCGTGTTCAGCCTGTTGCTATGGCGCTGGACCGGCGATCTGCGGCTCTATGGTTGGGTGCAGTTTTTCCCCTGCCTCGTGTTGCCGCTGCTGTTCCTGCTGTTTCCAGCTAAGTACAGCGGCACGTCCTACTGGCTGATCGCCGCAGCTTTATATGCGCTCGCGAAGCTGTTCGAGTTCTATGACGCTGAGATTTATTCTGCCGGATCCATTTTGAGCGGTCATACACTCAAGCACTTCGCCGCAGCCTCGGCGTGTGTCGCAGTCTTACGGCATTTTGAGATTCGCCGGCCGATAATACCTGAATGACGCTCCGCCACCGCTCGCTGTTGAGCGCATTTTCAATGAGGCAATGTATTTTTATAGACCGTGCCGTCCTTCATGATGACCAGAAACGTTTTGTCAGGGTCTGCGACGAGTTGAATATTCTCCAACGGATTGCCGTCGACCAGCAACAGATCTGCAAACGCGCCTGCTTCCACAACACCGAGCTTTCCGGGGTAGGGATTAATAAACCCGGACAGCGCCATCAACTCGCCGTTGTCCGCCGTGGCCATCTTGAGTGCTTCGGCAGGTGTGTACCAGCGGACCATTTTGGCAAGATATGCCCCCTGTCGACTTGTCGCCCCCACATTGAACAGAATGTCGGTACCGAAGGCTGTCTTGATGTTGTATTTCTTCGCAAGTTTGTAAGCGGTCTCTGTTCCAGCGAACACTTCCAGTGCCTTTCTTTGCGACACAGGAGTCATTCGAGCAAATACATCTGCGTCGTATGTCAACGGTTGCAAGCTCCACCAGATGCCCTTGTCCGCCAGCAACTTGGCGGTGGGCTCGTCGATGAGCTGACCGTGTTCGATGCATTTAACACCGGCCGCGACGGCTTGGCGGATTGCACGCGGCGTGTACGCGTGGACGGCGACGTAGGTGCCCCAATTTTCGGCGGCCTCAACTGCGGCATGGATCTCCGCCTCAGTGAACTGGGTCGATTCGATTGGATTGTACTGTGAGCTGACGCCACCGCCTCCCATGAGCTTGATCTGGCTTGCTCCTTGTCTCAATTGCTCTCTCGCTCGCAGGCGGACCTCATCCGGACTATCAGCAATGGCTGCGGCACCCTGGGTCTCAGACTGGCTCAATGGCCCGCCCATGGTGCGTGGCAGTTCGAACGGGAAACGAAAGTCTCCGTGGCCGGAGGTCTGCGATATCATCGCGCCTGACGGGTAGATGCGCGGGCCCTTAACGGCGCCTTCGTCAATAGCGCGCTTGAGTCCGAACACAGGACCGCCCATGTCGCGGACCGTTGTGAAGCCCCGCATCAGCGTTGCTTCAGCCTGCCGCGCGGCCATTATTTGGAGGTACGAGGGATTGGCAGTCATGAGGAGAGGCATTGCCGTTGCCGCCATGAACGAATGCCAATGTGCGTCAATGAGACCCGGCATCAGAACGCGACCGCCGGCTGCAATGATGCGAACGTTGGCGCTCGCGTCGACTGTGATCGGGGCCAAAGATATGCGCTCAATGGTGCTGCCCCTCACCAGCACATTGGAGGGCGCCGATAGTGTGGCGCTTTTGCCATCGAAGATGCGGACATTCTGAAAGAGCGTGGCGGCGTTACCAGCCAAAGGTGCGGGAGACTCTGAGTCAGGGGCCGCAAGAATATAGTCTTGCCCTAAACTCGTATGGCAAAGCCCGGATGAAAGCAGAGCAGATACAAATAATGGGTGCCGAAAACGTCTCCAGATGCGCGCCATTTGCGCGAGGATCGAAATTCCCGCCGACGCATAAGCGCAAACTGCACGAGCTATACTATTCACGGTCAGGTCGCTCCTTTAGCGCGCGTTTGTAGGGCGGTTTTGGCGAGTCTGCAGCGCCAACCACAGAAAGCCCAACTCTCTGGGGAATTGTTCGTAACCACAAGTAAGCTCTGCGTGACCAACGGCATCAATATCCACCCGCGCACCAAACTTCGACCTGTCGAAGTCAGCACACGCTTGGTCTGGGCGATCGCGCAGGAAGAGGAAGGCGGCAGCACCCGCTGCGGGCGACAATCAGAAAGTCGATAGCGGCTTTTGCCCCCGCACTGGTGGCTCGTGATGACCTGGAAGAGGCGAGAGTTGGTAATCTAGATCATCGGCTCAATCACTGGATCGCCGTGAGAGATGCCCTTGTGGTCTCACACGCAGATCTTTTCCAGCAAAATACGTCCGCAACATTCCGCGAAATTCTCGACGCAATGTAGCTCTCCAATGACAAATTTGAACAAGCGTTGTCCAAATTTGATCAGATCAAGACCCACAATAGGCGTGAAAATCAGCTGCCGCGCTGACAGTCAACTCGTCGACGACTGGTCGTTGATTTGTCGCCGCGCATCCAAACGATGCAGGTTATGCGACCGCGTCTTTGGCAGCCTTTACCGGCCGAGCCCTGACAATCTTCCGGGCGGGTTTGGCCTTAAATATTGTCGGTTCTTTTGTGAACGGATTGATGCCGGCTCGCTCTTTTGTTGCCGCCTTCTTGATAACGACAAATTTGGCAAACCCCGGCACAAGGAAGGTCCCTGATTTTTTGAGCTCCTTATAGCCAATCGACGCGAGTGCCTCGATGACGTTTTTGACGTCTTTTCGCGACATGTTGTTCGGGTGCGTTTCCGCGATTTTCTGAATAAGCTGCGACTTCGACATCATTTTGGTCAATGCCTCCTTCATGCGTTCGAATCGTGTGCGGCTAAGTTTGCCCGACCTTCGCGGAGTAGGGAACTAGGTACTCCACTGATAATTCACGGTGCTGTTGACGAAAAGCGGCGATTGCTGGACGCCCCCCAGCCCTAAGTTTTGGCCGCAACAATCCGGACACGTACGGCACCGCACCATAAATATTGAGACCGTTGGTTGTGGTGGCCGCGCCGCAGCAGTGCGTTCATACGTCCGCGATAGGCACCTCGTCGACCTTGTGCCCGTGCTGGTCCACGATGGCGACGAACCACCCGGTCCAGTCCCAGCCCGGCATGGCCGCTCCGTGTTTGAGGTTCCGTGCGAGCGCCAGCGCATCTTCACGCGCGGCGGCATTACCGGACAGATCAATGCCCTTGTGGTTGTTGAGGACATGTTTGCCATCCGTGAGATGGAAATAGAAACGCGGCATGACGGGACGATCCTCGATTTTGCAACACTATATAGCCGAACGAACGGCCCGCGCAGCGCCGCCGGAGCGGTCAAACCGGCCGCGGAACTTTTTCGGGCCGATTATTACGTGATTTCAGTGGGATACCGAGGCCGAGCGCGTAAGAGATCGGTAATCAAGGGGCTATATAAAATCTGAGGGTTTTGTCACATGAATGGGTCCGACAAACGACGCTCGTTTCGCGTTACGCCGAGGGGGTTGGTCCCGAGGACCGCAAAACTTTTGCTCGGGCCCAAAACGACCCCCGTCGAGTGTCGTGTCGTCGATCTGTCGGCCGGCGGCGCCTGTCTCGAGTTGCAGCGCACATATGATCTGCCGAAGCGGTTCGAATTCCTTCACGGAAGCACACGACGGTTTTGCACCCTCGCGTGGACCCGTGGTTTTCGCATTGGCATTTCATACGATGGTACGGTGCAGCGATCTTCGGTCACCGGCGGCTTGAGCCGGCCCAAGAGTGGCGCCAGCCTTCTTTCACGCGACCGTTAGACGGACAATCCGGCATCGGATCAGGGGGCCCAAAGCCCTTGCGGGCCGCCTTTCCCTTGGCTAAGCCGCCGTGGCTTGTTCGCCTTCGGGGTCGCCCCCTGGAACCAAGCATTTACCACTCTCGCGCCGGGCGGTTCCCGCCAGCGGCATGACAGGGTATTCTGGCGGCTTCGCGATTGGGGATCGTACGCGGGATGGGTCTATTGGGGGCCAGCTTCAATATTCAGCAGTGCGCGCGCCTTCTTGTGCTGGGCGCGGGATGTCTGACGCTGGCCAATTGCTCAAATGGCCAGATGGCAGGCAGGGTGGATCCGCGTTACGGCGTTGCGGCCAGTGCGCGCGTCGTCGAGCCCGGGGAGCCCGTGCCGAAAGGCGGAGGCGTTTATCGGCTCGGCAAGCCTTATGCGGTTGCGGGCCGGGTTTACACGCCGGAAGAAAATATCGACTACAGCGCCGTCGGGATGGCGTCCTGGTATGGCAACGATTTCCACGGCCGCTACACGGCCAACGGCGAAATCTTCGACATGAATTCGATCTCGGCTGCGCATCCAACGCTGCCGTTGCCGTCTTACGTCCGGGTCACCAATATCGCCAACAACCGTTCGATCATCGTCCGCGTGAACGACCGCGGACCTTATGCCGGCAATCGGCTCATCGACGTCTCGGTCAAGACAGCTGAACTTTTGGGTTTCTACGGTCACGGAGTTGCGCGCGTGAAGGTTGAATATATCGGCCGGGCGCCACTGGAAGGCTCCGACGATCGCAAATTGGTCGCGACCTTGCGCGAAGGTGTCCCGGCTGTCGCGCCCGTCCAAGTCGCATCGAGCAAGCCATTTGCGCCACCTTATTTCGACGGCCGCCCAATGCAGAATTTCTCTTCGGCGGGCATCCCGTCTCCACCCGATCGGCCGTATCGACTGGGCGAGGGTGCGCGTGACGTGCCAGCAGTAGGCGCGCCGACGACCGAGCTTGCCGCCGTTTCCCGGCCCCGCCGTAGCGAACCCATCGACCGCGGGTCGATCGCAGAGGCCGCACCCGCCACGTCGCCGGTTTCCGCTTACGTCCCAACCCGTTATGATGGCCGCACTGGTTTCATGAGTGGCCGCGGCCTTTACTGAGCCGCATTTTATCGCCACAGGTCAGCGGGACTGCGACTTCATTACTTTGAAGCGATGCCGGTGAATGAGCCTGGATGATGGCCATACGCAACTCATACAAAGGCTGGTTGGTGGCGGCGGCCATCACTGCGGTCCTGTGTGCAGCCGCGTTTGCTGCACCACCGCCCACAAATAAACCTGCCGCGACCGCCACCGCCCCGAAAAAAGAAGCTCCGAAAAAAGACGAGCCGAATATCTCGGCGCCGCACGCCATTCTGATCGATGCCGAACACGGCAGCGTCTTATTCGAGCGCGACGCCGATAGGCTGATTTTTCCAGCCAGCCTCGGCAAGCTGATGACGGCGGAATATGTCTTCCACGAGCTGAAGGAAGGCCGGATCAAGCTCACCGACGAATTCATGGTCAGCGAGAATGCCTGGAGAAAAGGTGGTGCGCCCTCGCACGGCTCCACCATGTTCGCGGCAATCTACAGCAAAATTCCTGTTGACGATCTGCTCCATGGGATGATCATCCAGTCAGCCAATGACGCCTGCATCGTGTTGGCGGAAGCGATCGCCGGCAACGAGACGGCTTTCGGTGCCAAGCTCACCCAGCGCGCGCGCGAAATTGGATTGGAAAAATCCGTTTTTACGAATTCGAACGGGCTGCCGGATCCCGGTGAACAAGTTACGACACGCGAGTTGGCTATCCTTGCACGTCACATCATTCGCAATTATCCGGATTTCTACACGCTGTTCGGTCAGCCGGATTTCACCTGGAATAAAATTCGCCAGCAGAACCGCAATCCGCTCTTAGGCGCGATGACCGGTGCCGACGGCCTCAAGACCGGGTTTACCAAGGAGGCCGGCTACGGGCTGGTAGGCTCGGCCGTCCAGAATGGATTGCGGCTGATCGTCGTGGTCAATGGCATCAGCACGCCAAAGGAGCGCGCAGACGAAGCCAAAAAGTTACTTGAGTGGGGGTACCGGAATTTCGACCAGCGCGTTCTGTTTGCTGAAGGACAGACGATCGGTTCGGCAAAGGTCTATGGCGGAGCGAATAGCCACGTTTCGCTTGTCGCAAATAGCGACGTACGGGTGATGCTGCCGAAGACGGGCGCGGACAAACTGATCGCGCGCATTGTCTACAATGGCCCGGTGCCGGCGCCGGTCACCGAAGGGACGCCCATCGGCAATCTCAAGGTCTGGCGCAATGACAACCTCATCCTGACGGCGCCGCTAAAAGCCGCTGAAAATGTCGGAAAAGGGAATATGTCTCAGCGCGCCTTCGATGCCGTGACCGAAATGGTCATCGCACTGTTCCGGGCTGGGGCCGAGCGGCTATGATAGGCAGGCACGCCACACGGCGGCGATGACTGGGAAAAGGCCTGCTCGTTTGCGCGGACATTTCATTACCTTCGAGGGCGGCGAAGGCAGCGGCAAGTCGACCCACGCAGCCGTGCTCGCTCAGCGGCTGAAATCGCTCGGCCTGGAAGTTGTGCTCACGCGCGAGCCGGGCGGATCAACCGGGGCCGAAATCATCAGGCATATTTTGCTGTCCGGCATTGCCAAGCCGCTTGGCGCCGAAACGGAAGCGATCTTGTTCGCGGCCGCGCGCGACGACCATGTGCGCAATACCATCTTGCCTGCATTGCAGGCCGGGAATTGGGTGATCTGCGACCGGTTCATCGACTCGACGCGCGTTTATCAAGGCGCGCTCGGCAATGTGGATCAACGCCTCATCCGCAGTCTGGAGCGTGTGACCGTTGGTTCGGCATTCCCGGAATTGACGTTCATTCTCGACGTTCCCGCGCAAATCGGTCTAGCGCGCGCCAAAAGCCGCCGCGGGCAGGACGTAGCCGACCGTTTTGAGGCGGAGTCGCTGGAGTTTCACGAGAAACTTCGCCAGGCGTACCGGGCATTGGCCGCGGAAGAACCCGCGCGGTGTATTGTGATCGACGGCCGTGCGCCACGCGATGTCGTTGCGGACCGCATATGGTCGATCGTGCAGGAGCGCCTCCCGTCTGAGCGCCACGGAGTTCCGGAGACCGTAACCCCGTGACCAATGACGACATCGAAGACCGCGAAAGCAAGTTGCCACGCGAAACAACCGATTTGTTTGGCCATGCCGAGGCCGAGCGCGCGTTGCTCGATGCCTATAAAAGCGGTCGCATTGCGCATGCGTGGTTGATCGGCGGCCCTCCGGGCATCGGCAAAGCGACATTGGCCTATCGCATGGTGCGGTTTGTGCTGGCGCACCCCGATCCGAGGGCTCCGGAGGTGCAAAATGCAACCTCGCTTGCTGTCGACCCAAGCCATCCGGTCGCACGCCGCATTGCCGCTCAAGCGCAGGGCGACCTGCTGATCCTTGAGCGCAGCGTCAATGAGCAGACCGGCAAGCTCTACACTGTAATCCGAGTGGATGATGTGCGGCGGACGGTGTCGTTTTTTGGCTCGACGGCGGGCGAGGGCGGCTGGCGCATCGCGATCGTCGATGCCGTAGACGACCTTCAACGCGAGGGCGCCAATGCCTTGCTCAAAGTACTAGAAGAACCGCCGCGGCGCTCGCTCCTTCTGCTCATCAGTCACGCGCCTGGACGCGAACTGCCAACGATCCGCTCCCGTTGCCGGCGCCTGCTGCTCCGGCCCCTGGAGATTGACGATGTCGCCCGTGCGCTGGCCGGCGCAACGGGCCGTGGCGGAGACGACCCAGACCTTCGACAGGCTGCGGAAGCCGCCGAAGGCAGCGTTGGCCGCGCGCTCAGTTTGCTCGACGATACGGCACTGGCGCTCCGCCAGCGTGTGCTCGAATTGTTAGCGCAGCTGCCAAATCCCGATCCGCGCGCGCTGCATGCCCTCGGCGAAGCGATCGGCGGCAGCGATCCGAAAACGCTGGAAGCGTTCATGGATTTGGTCAACGGCTGGCTGTCGACGCGCCTTAGTGAGACTCCGCACGCCAAAGCGCAAATGGCACGGGTCGCGGACACCTGGGAAAAGGTCAATCGCGCCGCGCGCGATGTTGAAACCTACAACCTCGAGCGCAAACCGCTCGTTTTCGCGGTATTCGGCGCGCTGGCGGACGCCGCACGGGCCTGATTTCGTGACAATCGCCTGCGGACCTCCGTGGGCGTGTTGGGCAAGCCGGCCCTTCGCTTGGTCGGCGCATTATGATTGAATTTGCGCGGTCCATTGCGTCCAAATATCCGGTCGAGAATAAGGGCCGTAAGCGCGCGGAAGACGCCTTGTCCGATAAGGGGAGGATACCGTGACATACAAGACCAATCGCCGTGAGTTTCTCGCCAGTTGTGCGGCTGCGGCCAGCGCGGCTTCATTTCCGATGCCAGCAATTGCGCAGGCCGCGCCACTCAAAATCGGCCTGTTGACAGTAAAGACCGGACCGCTTGCGGCCGGCGGTATCCATTTTGAGGAAGGCATTACCGCGTTCCTCAAGGACAAGGATTTCACGCTGTCGGGGCGCAAGATTGATTTGATCGTTGCGGATACCGGCGGCAATCCGGCTGGCGCGAAAAACAAAGCCCAGGAAGTGGTCGAGCGCGACAAAGTCGACATCGTGCTGGGGCCGTTCGCCGCCTTCGAACTGCTCGCGACCGTCGATTATCTCGCCCAGGCCAAGATGCCAACGCTCGCCTTTGCCGGCGCCGAGGATGTGACCCAGCGCAAAGCCAACGACTACCTCACGCGCACATCCTATACGTCCGCACAATGTCTCTATCCGCTTGCCGACTATGTGCTCAACGAGATGAAGCTCAAGCGCGCAACCAGCCTGGGCGATGACTTCGCATTCGGTTACGAGCAGGTTGGCGGCTTCCAGCGCGTGCTTGAGGACCATGGCGGCCAGATCGTGAAAAAGCTGTGGGCGCCGCTCAACACGGCCGATTATGCGCCTTATGTTGCGCAAATTCCGGAGTGCGACGTGGTTTGTGAGGTTTTTGCGGGCTCGAACCCGTTGAAATTCACCAAGCAGGCGCGCGGGCTTGGCATGAAGCAGCCGCTGGTCGGGGGCGCGACTGTCGCCGATGACACAATCATTGGCGCGCATGACGAAAGCGCGGCCGGCCTCATCAACACAAATCCCTATGCACTCGATCATGAGAGCGACGCCAACAAGCGTTTTATTGCTGCGATGAAGAAGAACTACGGTGAGGACGTACGTATTGGTCACTACGCCGCGTGCTTCTACGCGAACGGTCAGATCATTGAGGCCGCGCTCGCAAAAACCAATGGCAAATCCGACAATGCCGATCAGCTCGTTAAAGCAATACGGGCGGTGACGCTCGCAGATACGCCGCGCGGGCCACTGAGCTTCGACAGTTACGGGAATGCAGTCATCGACGTTTATGTGCGGCGCGCCGAAAAACAGAACGGAAAGATGGCCAACAAAACCATCAAGACCTACCGCAAGGTTAGTCAATTCTGGACCACGGACCCGAAGGCGTTCCTCGCGCAGCCGGTGTTCTCGCGCGACTATCCGCCGATGAAAAGCTAACGCATCAGCAGCGTGCGCTACGGCGCGCGCTTATTCGTTTGGCTGAAGGCTTTGCCGGCAGTTCAGACCGGGTACGACAATGTGTCGGGACTGCGGTCCTTGAGGTATTGATCAAGGCCCCAGCGCTCGACTTGCGAGAAGACTTCGTCGAACTCTTCGCGCGGCAATGGCACGTTGACGAAGCGTTCGCCGCGGCCGAACTTGCTGAAATCCCAGGCGTGGAAATTCTCGAATTCCGGCGGAACAGCGAGTTTCCACAACGGCAGGTATTTCGGCAGGTCCGCCTCCAGCGCTTGTTCGGCTCGGTTGAGGGCGCGCATATATCCGTGCACGACCTCCGGCGTAGCGCTGTCCGGCACCCACCACAGAGTCTTGAAGCGATCCTCGATGATCTTGCGCAGGCCAAGCTGTTCAGCCATCGCGATTTGCGGCGGCAGCAGGCTCGCAGCCTCCACCTCGCCATCAAGCAGCGCCTTTAGCCGTGCACCGAAGCCGCCTGTGTTGACGGTTTTGATGTGTTCGAGCGGAAGATACTTCTCCAGCCGGTAGGGCACATTGAAATGACTACCCGCACGCATGCCGACCGAGATCGGAATATCTTTCAAATCTTCGGGTTTACGAACTTTCGACTCTGGCCTCACGAAAATCGCCCAAGGTGAATCACCGTAACCTTCGGTGACAACACGTCCCATGCCGGCACTGGCGTTGCAGATTGTGCCCCAGAGGCAGGCGCCCTGAACGACGTCCTGCTTGTCCTCGGTGTAAGGACGATCTTGCGGACGCTGAAAATAATCGAGATCCTTCCAGCTGGACTGCGTGCCGCGGAACGTCTTCCAGTCAAGCTCTACGTCGAGTCCTTCGGCGGCGAAAAAACCTTCCTGCATTGCGACGAAGTCATTGAGACCCATACCTTTGGGTGCGACCTTGACGCGTTTCAGGCTGGCGGCCATGGCGAAATCCTCCCGTTATTGATTTTGGTTGATCGAAATTTACCACGATCCGCCTTGCATGTGCGAGTGGCGTAACGTCGCCACCACTTGCCCACGACAACGGCCCACGATCGTTCAGCTGGAAATCCTTCAAGTTTTACAGAATTGCGGAACAAAGTGTTCCAGAGCCGGGCCTATGACAAGCGGCTATGAGTATTGTGAGCACGATTGCTGTCTCCGGCCTGAATGCGGCGTCTCTGCGCTTGCAGGTGGCAGCGAGCAACATCGCCAATTCGCTGTCCGATGGACCGTTGCCGGACGCGGCGAATGCCGGGAGTTTTTCCGCCGCCTACACACCGTTGCAGGTCAACCAAAACGATGTCGTTGGAGGTGGTACCAGTGCGACTGTGACCGCCGTTTCACCGGCTACGGTCTCAATCTTTGATCCAACCGCGCCGTATGCCAACAACAGAGGCATGGTGGCGAGCCCGAATGTGGATTTGGCGAGCGAATTCGTGCAGCTATTGGCTGCCCGTCTCAGCTACGCCGCCAACGTCGCTGTGATAAGGGCCGACGCGCAAATGAGCGCGTCGCTTCTCAACATCACGGCCTGACTGGATAGAGCCAGCTTAGTGCTTGCGCACTGGGCGCGCCGGCATGCGGTGGAATTCCAGAATTTGTTGCGCGGTCGATTGCTTTAAGCCGCTGGAACGCCGGCATGGACTGGTCAATTCCGCTTGCAGCCACGGCGATACCGTTTTGCCGCCAGCCCCATAATGCTGCGCGTAG
Organism: uncultured Alphaproteobacteria bacterium; assembly: GCA_963743405.1. Taxonomy (GTDB): domain Bacteria; phylum Pseudomonadota; class Alphaproteobacteria; order Rhizobiales; family Xanthobacteraceae; genus Pseudolabrys. Next base: position 14,812 of record CAVUPX010000004.1, read on the forward strand.
TTTCCCACGACAATCCAATCGCCTTGGCCAGCACCAGGAGCGACTGCGCCTGAGTCTCCCGCATATTCTGCTCGATCACTGCGGTCGGGACATTTGACATCAGCGAAAGCGCCGCAACCATCTCTTCGAACCGACCAGATATCGCGAATTCCTGCAGTTTTCCGGCTGTGAGGAGGTTTGCCTTATGCAATGACTCAACGAGTACCTGCGCGGCCGCATAGCTCAAGGGTTGCGTGGCTAATTCCGCCTCGAAGCCGGTTTGTCACTTCGTCGACAACAGCGTCGATCTCGGACTTCGCGTGTTTGCATTCGGCCTCAAGTTTGGCTCGCACGGTGTTGGACGCAGCCTGCAGCAGGCGCTCGAACAGTTGAGGTGGCAAATCGTGCCGCAGGCCTACACATGTGGTGAGCTGATCGTCTCCCTCGGAACGCCTAACTAATATGTCAAAACCTTTGCTAGAAAACTTTGCGCCCGCATTCTTCGCGGTACTTAAGACAACTTGCTGATCGCCGCGCTCAACAAGAACCTCCGTGAGAGATTCCGGCAGCGCTTTACGGCGCGAAATAGCGAGCAGATGCTCCTGGTGTTTGGTTCGCGCGCACTCGATCAGGGTCTCTGTATCAAGCCGTTCGGCTTGGCTCAGAACCGGGGAGGCAATTTCGATGGCGTCGTCGCAAGCCAGTTGGCGCAGGATCTTCGGTGGCGCATTTGATACTGGCCCAAGGCGGATCGAGAGAAGCGCACGCGACGAATGCTCGACGGTGGCGAGCAGTCGCACGAAGACGTCATCGATCAGATCGATTTCATCTTCTGAATATTCATCGGAGCTGACGAGGAAGAGGTCAGTGAGATGCCGCAACATGGCCGAACGCCGATGGTCCGTGCTGTGCGCAATCGAGCTGTCGAGCTCGTGGATGAGTTCGAGTGGAGCGCCCATAAGCCCTGCAAAACCGTTCTGGTTGGCTCGGAACTGGCAATTTCAGCTGGTTAACGTCCATTTAGAGTGTACGCGATGGGGGTTTAGCAATTCGTAAAGGCCGGTGGCCATTCCGGGGCAACGATTGCTGTTCGCGGATTCAGCAGCTTTCGGCGGGCGAGCAGGTTTCTGGGCACTATTGCTTTAAAAGCCCGCAATATTTTTGATTGCCACTATCCCAGCAGCCAGTCTTCTTGCAAATGGACTGACGAAGACCGCAATTTGTGATGCAGGCCGGAACCGACGCCCGATCCGTACTTTTCTTGCATCCGGTAATGCAGACTGGTCTCCTCGCCGCTGCATCGCATCGGAGCGGCAAAGGACGGCTGGAAGCAGGGCAGGGTAATGGCAGCCAGAGTGGCTACGGCCGCAATGATAATCCGCGCCACGTATGTTGATGCGGGAGAATCACTTTCTCGTTTCATGACGCCGTTGTAGGCAGCATGCCTGCGGACGGCAATACCGCGCGATGCATCGAGCGCCAGGTTCGTCGGTAGATAATTGACCGGTTGCGCCTCCGGGAATTTCCATTTGCCGTTCAAGATATCATCGCGCGGCCGATAAAGGCGCACCATATAATTCCAGCCCGACATGGTCGGCAGGCAATTCTGAATTTTGCCGTCGCAGCCGCCAAATTGGATGGGGACCGAACCGTCCGCGCCTTTTTTCGCGGTGATATTGTTCAGGGAATACGCGTCGTACTGATTTTTCTTCAAATAGCCTTGGGCGTCGTAAACGGTGACCGACCAAAAGGCATTAACGGGGACCTTTCCGGGGACGCTCAGTTTGTAAACGGTTGCGCCATCGTTTTTGTTTGGAGTGATGTTGAGATAAATGGCATCCCGTTCCGGGTTTCCACCCCATGCCGCCGCGGTCCCGATCAAATGGCGGACCTGGTCAACCTGCACACGGCTTCCAAACGCTTTCTTTAGATCGGGCAGTGATGCACTCAAGATCAGCAGTGCATCGCGCATTTTTTTCTGGCTGACCGGATCCCAGTTGGGGACCTCGAAGCGCCCCGCATTGCGCTGCTGGACCGTCACGGCGTCCTGTAAGGCGTGGGCCAATTTGAGATCTTGCGGACTGGAAGGATCAACGAAAGTACGCAATGCCATCGTGACGTAGCGTGTGCCAACCTCCGCCTTGGTGAAATTGTAACGCCCGGCGCCATAATCGACCTCAAAGACGTAGTGATCTTCAGTGATAACCTGCATCGACATGAAACGCTTGCCCGGATTGGGCAGCGTGATCACAACCGGTCCGGCGTCGAGGTCGAACACGGCGGAAGAATAAAGCGTGTCGCGATTAAGTCGAATGACCGTTTGGTTGTCGATTGCTGCAGGTTCTCGGCGATGAAGGAATTTTCCGAAGGCGCCGTCTTTGACGATCTTGCCAATGTACAGATCAGACTCGGCGCGGTTGAAATTATCGGCAGTGACTGGAACGACGTCGGTTCTCGGCGACTGCGCGAGCGCATAAACGTTCCCTGTCACGAGAATAAGAGCGGCGTAAATCTGCACGCGAACACGAAGCATCGCTTTGTCCTTCTGGATTGCAAATAGAACGATTGACGAGATAAGCCTTCAGAAGGGTAACATCGCGGCGCCTCACGTGGTAGCGAGCCGCAATGAAAAACATTGCAAGCGCTCGCCAGCAACATTATCTCGCATTCAAATCTGATTGCGAAAATACGCGTTAACGGCAGCCGGCGTTGTTGCCGGCCGCTGCACACGGATTTGGTCTAATCAGTTTGCACCTGTGCTAGCACGGTCCTTTGCCAGCGTAATCGATGGCGGATTCCACAGGCCCGTCAGTGCCTCCGACTTCGGCGCATAGAGGCGCATCGTCAGATTGAATGGACCTTTGGGGGCAGGGAGCCAGTTGCTCTCACGATCGCTGCCCGGGCTTTCATTTTGGAAGTACAGGGTCAGCGAGCCATCGGCGTCGCGCTTGAAGGGCATCCAGCTGCTCACCGCGAAGCGGTTAAGCGGGTTTGCAACCTGGAAGCCTTCTGTGTCGTAGAGTGTGATTGACCAAAACGCGCTGACCGGCGGAATTTCGTCTTTTGCGAAGTGGATGGCATATTTGTTTGCGCCATCGAGTGGTTTGCCAGTGTCGTCGGCAAGGTTAAGCGGGTAGATGGCGTCCTCGGGAAGATTGGCGCCGAGGCCAAGTTGCGTCACTATGGCGCGTTTCAGATAGTAGTTGCCGTAAACGCCCATCGTGTCCGTGTTCATCGACCAATTATTGACGACGCGCGCTAATGTTGGAATTTTCCACGCCATCAATTTCTGGGCGTCCGCCGGAGCGCCTTCAATCGCCATTTTCACAGACGCATCGACCTTGGCAATATCGAAGGCCTTGCCGGGCTCAATCCCGATCCGTTTCATCCGCGCGATAATGGGTTGATCGGTCGAATGCGGAGGGTGCAGCCTGAGCAACGCGGCCGCATAAGAGAAATATTCGGCGGCGGCCATCGAGTTCGACTTGTTTTTTCGGCGGCGTCTTGATGTCAACGCTTGGGTCGATTTTCGCCTTGATGGCCACCGGCGGCTTGCCCCATCCGGATAGCGGCGTGATCTTGTAACCCTTCTGAATGGCATGTACCGCTTCATAATCCGCAGGGCCATCGGTCTTCGTGCGCCCGATGATCCAGACATAGGGCGTCGGCGCATCAATGCGCGTGAATGTTGCCGGCACTTTTCCGTTCCAGCCGGGCGGAACGAGCAGGAAATTTCCTGCTTTTGTCCCGGTCGTGCGCCAGCCCGGCGAAGCAAATACGTCGGTCCACATGTCGAGCATCGGGAGGAGGTAGTAGCGGCCGCCGGTATCGGGCACCGATACGACCATCGGCTCGCGGGTCAGGTCCAGCCAACCGCTCGAATACAGGGTGTCGAAATTGGGCCGAACAACCACTCTCATGTCCGCTGTCGGAAAGACAGGGATGTTATCGAACGTGTTCATGGGTCCACCGAGACCCTTGCCTGGCGGAGTATTGACGAGCTGCTTGCGCGTGAGGTCCATGGTGACGAGCGGATAGAAATAGAGATACGCCTCGACTGCGATCGCGTGCGCTTCTGCTTCGTTGATCGCGGGCGTGCTGTTTTGCGTTTGCGCGCGCGTCTGCGGTGTCGTCGTGAATGCAGCGAGAAGGCTTAATGACAGAAGAACTACAACTCGTTTCATGGCTTACTCCGTTGGCGAATGACGAACCAAAATTCCACCTCCAGGCAAACCACCTGGCCTTGCGCACCACGGCCGGTGCGCACGACGTCATAAAATTCCGCTCCTCTGGCGCAGACTGCGCCGCCTTTAACTCTAGCGTGCTGGCTGGCCACCCATCATGTTCTTCACAGCACCGATCACGGCTGTGAGAATGGCGCCGGCGACGCCGCCACCGACGGCTTGTCCAAGCAGCGCGCCAACATCAACGTTGCCGCCTGCACCCGCAAGCAGGGGAATGAGAGATTGAAGTATCTGTCCGCCGGCAACACCGCCAATGGCACCGGTGATTGAATTGCCAAGCGTGCCCAGATCGTAATCCTTGAGCGCCCCGCCTGCGGCATTGCCGCCGAGGACACCCGCGATAAGTTGAACGATGAGATTGATTACTGCACCTGACATGATGAGCCTCCCTCAAGTCGCCAGTGAATGTTGAAGTTAGGTCCTCACTGCTTCTAAACGTGCCCAGCCCGCCCCGCCGGATGTTGCTTCCGATACGGCACCCCATCAATTGACGAAGCCGTGATGGCGAGAACGACACGTAAGTGATGTTGACCAATACCGCTCAAACTCTTGAAATGTTTCGGTCAATGCGTCCTGAATAATTCTGTCGTCATTCGTTTGCATAGCATCGATCTGTTTTGCCGGGGACGCAGTCTGTGACTTCCCGGTCCAGATATTTGTGACCCTCTCAAGACGGTCGATGTCTTTTTCGACGCGCGGCGGCGGGCCGGTATAACCGGCCCGCCGCCATTTCCAGTCTGTCGTTCAAGGAGGAAAACGATTCTCACTGTCCTTCGTGCTGCTTGATCATCTCCTCGACCTTGGCCTTTACCGCTTCGAGGTTGAACGAAGCCGGAGCCTGCATCGGCGGAAACTCAATTGCGGTCGATGCCAACTTGGCGACGTACTGCTGGACCATCACGAAGCGCCAGAATTCTCTGGCGTAGAAGTCGTTGCCATAACCGAAGGAACCCGTGTTAGGCGACTCGCTGCGGATACTGGGCGTGCGCTCAAACGGATCCTGCCGAATATTGACCATGACGGGCATATCGGTGGTGGTTTTTTCGCCCGGCCAGCCCTGAGGCTGCTGGTAGAACGCGAACTTGAAGTCATCGAGGCGGAGCGCGCCCAAGCTCGCGCCGCCGAAGTAAAAGATTTCGTGCCGCTTGGACGGGCCTTTCCCCGTGATGAGATCCATTTGGTTGTATCCGTCGAGATGGTTCTTGTAGCTCCGGTCGCCGAGCTGCACGCCCTTGAGCAATTGATCGGTAATGTTCGGATTCCCGGCAGCGGCAGCCAGCGTCGGCAACCAATCGAGGCCAGAAATGATCCCGTTCTCGATAGAGCCGGGCTTGACCTGGCCCGGCCAGCGGATGATGGCGGGCACGCGGAAACCGCCTTCGCCGACAGTGCCTTTGGTGTTCTTGAATGGCGTCATGCCGCCATCCGGCCATGTGAACACTTCGGCCCCGTTATCCGTCGTGAAGATCACGATGGTGTTGTTGGTTTCGCCCATGTCGTCGATATGCTTGAGCAGTCCGCCGATGCTATCGTCCATCTGCGCCATGCCGGCTTCTTCAAGACCATAGTTCGTCTGGCTGTTCTGCATCGCCTTGTATTTTTGCGACAAGAACGTCCAGACGTGCATGCGGGTGGTGTTGTGCCAGACAAAGAATGGCTTGTTGTCTCTCTTGGCTTTGTCCATGAAGTCGCTGGAAGCCTTGACCAAGACTTCATCAAAGGTCGTCATGTCGTATTTTGCCTTGATGAAAGGCAGATCGTGCATGTTCTGCACGTTCGACATGTCCGGGAATGGCGGTAGCGGACCTTCATCGACGATCCTCTGCTTGCCGATCTTGCCCCAGCGCGGCATCTCGGTCGGATCGTCCCGATCGGTCGCATAACTGTGGATCAGGCTGCGCGGACCGTAAGTGTTGTAGTACTTCTCGTCGACCGGGAAGGAATACCAGTACGGATCGGACATGGCGTCGAGGTGGTACAGGTATCCGAAGAACTCATCGAAGCCGTGCATGGTCGGGAGAAATTTATTGAGGTCACCGAGATGGTTCTTGCCGAACTGGCCGGTGGCATAGCCTTGCGCCCTCAGGACGGTGGCTAGCGTTACTGCTTGCGCTGGCATACCAACGTCGGCCCCGGCCTGACCCACCGTGGTCAATCCCGTGCGGATGGGCAACTCACCGGTAATGAAGTTGGCGCGACCCGCCGTGCAGCTTGCTTCGGCATAGTAATCGGTGAACCGCATTCCTTCGGCAGCAAGCTTGTCGAGGTTTGGCGTCTTCCCCGACATAATGCCTTGGTGATATGCGCCGATGTTGAACCAACCGACATCGTCACCCATGATGACGAGGATGTTGGGCTTCCTTTGCTGCTGCGCAATTGCCGGGACGCTCGCCATCACCACCGCGACAAACGATCCGACAAAACCGAGCCAAATTTTTCTGCTGGTGATCACGACCGGACTCCCATTGCGGTTTCTGATTAAAAACGGCAGCTTCCGCCGAGCGGGGATGAATTTATTGCGGTGACCATAAATAGGTGAGTTGGACCAAAGGCCAACATTTCACGCGAGATTTATAGGCGGTCAGCGCGCGTCAAACCCAAAACTAAGATTCTGTAACGGTGGGTCGCTCTCTGCTATCGCGGGCGAGCGCAACGCTTCGTTATTTCACCGGGAACAGCAGCGCGACAAAGGTCCGCAATTGCCAGTCCGATGCGCCAGTCGGACGCTCCACATTGTAAAAGGCTTGAATGGACGCGCTCACCGGTTGATCACCCACTCTGAAGATGCGGCGTACCGCATTATAATAAGCGGCAATCTGTGCGTTCACCGGTTGATCGCCTACTCTGAACACGCGACCGAAGCCACCGCCGACCGGCACGGTCCATTTCTCACCGGATGCCGCGAGCCAGTTCACGGTAATGATGGGTGACGTCGTCAAGTACCAGCCGTGCTCCATGTTGTAATTGACAAAAGGCTGGGCGAGACCGGTGTTCACGGCGGGCCGCAACGCATTGCCGCCGACCGACCACTGATTGTTGAGCAGCACACCGAGCACCCAATGTCCGGGCGTCATCAGGAACACGGCGGTTGGGCCGAACAGGACTCTGCCGGTTCCGAGAATAGGATCACTCGCGGACGGAACGGTGAAGACGGGGCCAACGCCCCAGATCAGCTTGCCCGGGTTAACCGGTGACAGAAATAACGATTGGGTAATGTCGCCAATGCCATTGGTGCTGCTGTCTACGCAGCGGATCGGGCTGGCTCACCAACGGAATGATGGTACGCGAAATCACGTTCCAGTCTTCGTTCAGGTGCATCGGCACGACTGGCTGAATGTTGAGTATTTCCTGCGTACGATTGAATGGCCCCGAGTTAAAATTGGTGTTGCTCTGGAACGGCAACGCTGACGAGATCCGCGATCGGGTTCTGCGATTGCTTCTGCAGGTCTTCGTCTTCTGAAGGCGCGCGCTGAATGTTTCGACCGCTCGAGCCGGCCTCGGCCACGGCAGGCAAGCCGCTCTCGAACTTATAGTTGATGCCGGCCTTGATCATTTGAACGTCGCGGCTCAGCGCCACCGCCGGGACCGTGGCGGAATTCCAGTTCGACAGTGCGAGATAGTCGTATTCGAGCTTGACGGTCCAATGCGCCTTGAAGCCGTATTCGATGCCGCCGCCAACCAGCCAGCCTCCGTTGGTGCTGGACCCTTCCCAGCTCGGCGAGCCAGGGAGGTTCACGATAGCGCTGCTATGCACCCATCCGCCGCCCAGCTTGGCGAATACAAGCCAGCGGTCGTTCACGAGGCCAACGCGGCCCGCCACCGTGCTTATCCAGTGATTGCTTACAGAACCGAATGTCGGAGCCGGAAAGGTCGGATGATTGAAGGTCGCCAAATCGAAATCGCCTTCGACACCAAACAGGAAGTGACCGGCCTGGAAATTATAGCCAGCCTGGACGCCGCCGATGAACTCGGTGATGCCGCCATAAAAATTATTGTCGGGAATATTCAGGCTGCCGTTGGTCCATCCTGCGCCGAAGTTGGCGCCCACATAAAACCCGGACCAGTTGTAGGGTGGCGCTGCGATTGGGGTTTTGTTGATTGGGGCTTTGGTGGGCAGATCGGACGCAAGCGCAGATGCGCCAAGCAAACCGAAAACGGCGAGCGCTCGTCAAGTAAAACTTTTTTCATTGACGCCCCCCAAAACATTAAATCGAGCCGCCTCCATTGAAAATCCGTTTCGCAAAATGACGATAGCAATTGCCGTAGCGGCGATCTGCCTCCGCTCATAAACTTTTCGATGCTGTGCTATGTGTGCCACATCCTATTGCATCGGTATTTGGCGCGTGGCTCAGATGTAAATCGCCTGCGATTTGGGATGAGGATGCAAAAAAGACACACACGACCGCTTCTCGATCCTGCTGTCTTGCGTGCAACTCAAAAGCGGACGAAGGTTTGCCGGGCTCAACACGTCGGTGATTTTGATGCCTATCTGAATACCGTTCGTTTGCGGGGATGCTGAAAAATCCGATCGGGGGTGGCATGATCTTTTCGAGCGCGCGCAAACCGATCGCCGTAATGGCCACGCTCGCGGTGGTATTTGGCGTTTCCGGCGGCGCAATGGCAGCGGACATGCGCATGCCCACCAAGGCGGCCGCCGCGCCCGCTCAGCCAATTGACGCCTGGACCTTCAGCGCTACGCCCTATGGCTGGGTCACGTTGCTTAATGGCTCGACGACGGTCAAAGGCCGTACGGTCGATGTCGATGTCGATTTCAATGATTTGATGAATCTCATACGCCGTTCAGAAATCCCGAAAGATCTCTTGGGACTCATGGGATATTTCGAGGCGCGCAAGGGCCGCCTCTCTCTTTTCGCCGACCTCGTCTACCTGAAGATCGGATTGAACGGGGACATGACACGCTCACGCGGCGTCGACGCATCAACGCCACGGTCGGGGCATCAGCAGGTTTGAAGTATGAGATGTTCATTGCCGAATTCGCGGCAGCCTATGAAGTAACGCGATGGGGATCGACCGCTGTGCCCGGCTCCGGTACCGCCCTCGATGTTTTCGGTGGCGTGCGAGCGTGGTGGCAGAAAGCCGATGCCAGCCTGGCGCTATCGGGTACGGTCAACGTCGGCGATCTCACCTTCAACGCAGACAGAACGCTCTCGGCCTCGGCGAGCGCAAGTTGGGCCGATCCGCTTGTCGGCCTGCGGCTTCGCCATCAATTTGCGCCCGGCCTGAATTTTGTTGCGAGCGGCGACGTTGGAGGATTTGGTGTCGGCAGCCAGTTTTCGTGGCAAGCACTGGCTGCCGTCAACTACGAAATTTCCACGTGAGTAACAAGGTCATCTGGAGCGGCATGCTCGGGTACAAGGCACTGTCCGTAGACTACTCGAAAGGTTCGGGCCTTACCCGCTACGAATACGATGTAACCATGCACGGACCGATCATCGGTATCACGGCGCGGTGGTAAAGCCACAACGGCCCTTCAATGCAGGGTCGTAACGCCGTGGGTTTCCAAGGCCTCGATGACGCCGTCAAAGATCAGAGCGACACCCATTGCGGAGACGAAGAAGCCGACGATGCGGGTAACGGCATCGATCCCCATCGCCCCCAATTTTTCTGAAAGCTTGCCCGCATAGGCCAGACACAAATACGTCACGAGCATCGTGGCCAAGATGGCTGCCACGATGGCGACAAAAGACGCCAGTTCGGTCGACGACTGCCTGATGGTCGAAGTCATTCCAAGGATGGTCGCGATCGCGCCGGGACCGCACATCAGCGGCATCGCGAGCGGCACAAACGCTATATTTGCGTCTTGCTGTCCGCCCGCGGCCGGCATGATTCCACCACCGGACTTCGACGGCGAAAAAAGCTCGAAACCGATCTTCATCAAGATGATGCCGCCGACAATACGAACCATGGCCAACGGCACTCCGAACAGGCGCAGGATCAGCGTCCCAAAAATCAGGAAGAAGAGACTCAGGAGCAGCGCATAGACGCATGCCTTCCACGCCACCTGACGGTGCGTTTTTACATCTTTCCCTTCCAATAACTTTAGATAGACGGGAAGAACCTCGAACGGATTTATGATCGCCAGCAGCGTCGTGAAGGTGCCGATGAACAATGAGAGTTCGCGACCCATAGTCATTTCGTCAGCGGGACTGGCCACCATTGGCCTTCACGTGTGGCATGCCTGTCCGCCGCCGTTGGCGCCAAAAGGCACGTCGGTCATCCAGGTCCTAAGCCAGTACAAGTGTATCGGGTGCAATCCTGGTAAACATCCCGACACTCGGACTTTGGCAACTGGTTCAGACGACGACAGTCTCGATAGCGTGCACGACAGGTGTTTATGCATTGCTGTTTTGCTGTCTGAGCGGCCGCGAAGGTGCGAGAGGCAAAATCGGCGTCGCGCGCATTGAGTGTTCCAATACTCGGCGGCAGAAGCACTGCGAAGAGGAGGGAGACGATGGCAAACGCCCGCTTGCTGCATTTCATGGCCTGGCCCCTTAGTGCGATAAAACCGCGCGTTTGGAGTAACGTCGTAGCTCGTCATTGAAGTACAGCCGTAATTCATCCGCAACAGCCGAGTAGGGGGCTGAAACCGGCACGATGACCGGTTTCGGGCCGGAAGCAGTTCGCTCCGCGCAGCTTGCCCCGGCCGCGCACCATTGATACCTAGTCCCAAACTCGTCATGGCCGGGCTTTCCCGGCCATCCACGTATTTGAATGAACACGTGAAATGCCGGCCAAGACGCCTTTTTACATCACCACTGCGATCTCATATCCGAATGGCCCGCCACACATCGGGCACGCCTATGAAGTGATCGCGACCGATGCCATCGCACGTTTTATGCGGCTTGATGGCTATGACGTTTATTTTCTCACCGGCACCGACGAGCACGGCCAGAAAATCCAGCAGACCGCGGCGAAGGAAGGGCTGACGCCGCGCCAATTGCTTGATCGCAACGTGCCGCGCTTCGAGGCGATGGTGAAGCGGATGAATTGTTCAAATGACGATTTCATCCACACCACCGAAGAACGCCATCACCGCTCGTCAGAAGCAATCTGGCAGCGGATGGAGCAAAATGGTGACATCTATCTCGACAAATACGCCGGCTGGTACTCCGTGCGTGACGAGGCTTACTACGCCGAAGACGAGACACAGCTGAACGAACAAAAGGTGAGGGTCGCTACGAAGACCGGCACGCCTGTCGAATGGGTGGAAGAGGCGAGCTATTTTTTCAGGCTGTCGGCCTATCAACAAAAATTGCTCGATCTTTACGCGCGGCCGAATTTTGTGTTGCCGAAGGAACGGCTGAATGAAGTCGCAAGCTTTGTGCGTGGCGGCTTGCAGGATTTGTCGATTTCGCGCACCACATTCGACTGGGGCATCCGCGTGCCCGGCGCCGACGGCCACATCATGTATGTGTGGGTGGATGCGCTGACAAATTACATTACCGGCGTCGGTTTCCCGGATACCGGCAGCGAAAAATTCAAACGTTACTGGCCGGCGTCGCTGCACGTCATTGGCAAAGATATCGTGCGCTTCCATGCGGTCTATTGGCCGGCATTTCTGATGTCGGCCGGCCTCGAGGTGCCGCAACGGATTTTCTCGCACGGTTTTCTTTTCAATCGCGGGGAGAAGATGTCGAAATCGGTCGGTAACGTGATCGACCCGTTCACGATGGCCGATACTTATGGCGTCGACCAATTCCGCTATTTCTTCCTGCGCGAGGTGCCGTTCGGCCAGGACGGAAACTACAGCCATGAGGCGATCGTCAATCGCACCAATGCGGATCTGGCGAACGATCTCGGCAATCTCGCGCAGCGCTCGCTGTCGATGATCGGCAAGGCATTCGGCGGCAAATTGCCGGAACCGGGCACCTTTTAGCGATACGGACAAAACCATTCTAGGCGGCCGCGGACGCCATGATCGGCACCGCGCGCGAACATATGAAAACGCAGCAGCTGCATCAGGTGCTCAATTGCGTTTGGGCCGTGGTAGCGGACGCAAATCGCTATTTTGCCTCGGAGGCGCCTTGGGGGCTCGCCAAGACCGATCCAAAGCGTCAGGGGACTGTTTTGTACGTGACGGCGGAGGTGTTGCGACAAGTCGCCATCCTTACGCAGCCATTCGTGCCGTCGGCAGCGGCAAAATTGCTCGCCCTGTTAGCGGTTGCGCCCCACGATTGCAGTTTTGACCACCTTACGCCGACATCGAGGATTAAGCCCGGAGCCACGTTGCCGCCGCCAACGCCGGTGTTTCCTCGCTATGTCGATGCAGCCGACAAGGCTTGACCATGCTTGTGGACAGCCATTGTCATCTCGATTTTCCCGATTTCGTGTCGGAAATCGACGCGGTCCTTGGGCGTGCGCGCGCCGCTGGCATCGGCCGCATCGTCACAATCTCAACGCGCGTTAAGAAACACACGCAGGTGCTTGCGATTGCAGAAAAATACCCCGAAGTGTTTTGCTCGATCGGCACCCATCCGCACAATGCCGCTGAGGAGCCGGATATCGACGCCGCAATGCTGGTTAGGCGCGTCGGCACACCCGAAAATTGTGGCGATTGGGGAAGCCGGCCTCGACTATCACTACGACAACAGCCCCCGAGATGCACAAGCGGCGAGCTTCCGGCAGCACATTGCCGCCGCGCGCGAAACCAAGCTGCCGCTGGTCATTCATTCGCGCGATTGCGATGCCGACATGGCGGAAATTCTGCGCGAGGAGAGCGGGAAGGGCGCCTTCCCGGCTATTCTGCATTGCTTCACCGGCGGGCGTGATTTGGCCTTCACTGCCATCGAGCTTGGGCACTACGTCTCATTCACCGGCATCCTGACGTTCAAACGGTCTGACGATTTACGCGCAATAGCCGCCGCGCTGCCAGCGGATCGCATTCTCGTGGAGACGGATTCGCCGTATCTCGCGCCTTTGCCGTATCGCGGAAAACGCAATGAGCCCGCCTACGTCGTCGAAACCGCTAAAGTTTTAGGTGATGTACGCGGCGTAACTGCAGACGAAATCGCGCGCCAGACGACCGAGAATTTTTTCCGCCTGTTTAACAAAGTGCCCCGCGTGGCGGCGAACGCGGCATGAGCCTGACCTTCACCATCCTCGGCTGCGGCTCGTCCATGGGCGTGCCGCGGGTCGCGCTGGGCTGGGGTGTATGTGATCCAAACAATCCGAAAAATCGGCGGCGGCGCTGCTCGCTTTTGGTTGAACGCGCAAATGGACAAGGTCTTCGAACGCGCGTTCTCGTCGATTGTTCACCTGACCTTCGCATGCAGCTTTTGGACGCCGAAGTTGACTGGATCGATGGCGTGCTTCTCACCCACGAGCACGCCGATCACACGCACGGAATCGACGATCTGCGACCGTTGTTCGTGCACAAGCGTCGCCGCGTCGACGTCTATCTGGACGAGGAGACCTCACGCGCCATGAATGCGCGCTTTGGCTATTGCTTCGTGACACCGCCGGGCAGCGAATATCCTCCTATTGCCACCGAGAAGCGCCTGGTGGCGGGAGAAACGGTGGCTATCGAGGGGCAGGGAGGATCAATCGAGGCGCTACCCGTTCTGCAGGACCATGGCGACATACCCTCACTCGGCTTCCGGTTCGGCAACCTGGCCTACTCAGCCGACATCAAAAAACTGCCGCCCGCGAGCGTCGCGGCGCTGAGCGGTCTTGATGTCTGGATCGTCGACGCGTTGCGAAAGACACCGCATCCCAGCCATTTCAATCTTGATGAGGCGCTGGAATGGATCGAACGCATCAAGCCAAAGCGGGCCATCCTGACGAACTTGCACACCGACATGGATTACGCCTCTCTGCGCGCCCAATTGCCGCCGACTGTTGAGCCGGCCTACGATCGTATGAGCATTCAGTGTTCTTGACGTGTTTGAGACGAAATTGGTTCGATCTCATTGAAATATCTAATTTTAGCGAATTCTTACACAGGGCCTCCGAGCCATCAGGCCTCAGCCATCCCATATAATAATATTCCATAATATACCTTATGCGAATCCTTGGTCTGCGGTCGCAGCCGTGCACCCGCTTTGGTACGGTCCAGCCACCGACGATCAAACTCCAACGCGCGTTCAACCCCTGTGAAGCCCTCCCGCGACATTTCCCGCCTGATCGAGATTATGGCGGCACTCCGCACGCCGGGCAGCGGCTGTCCTTGGGATCTCGAGCAGACTTTTCGAACGATCGCTCCGTACACACTCGAGGAAGCCTATGAGGTTGCCGACGCCATTGCTCGTGACGATCTGGATGGCCTGAAAGACGAGCTGGGCGATCTGCTGCTGCAGGTCGCATTCCATGCGCGCATGGCCCAAGAGCAAGGCGCCTTCGATTTTGCCGATGTCGTCGAGACGATCACGTCCAAGCTGGTCCGCCGGCATCCGCATGTGTTCGCCGATGCCGATGGAAAGACGGCCAAAGCCGTGGAGGGTCTGTGGGAGCGCATAAAAGCCGAAGAAAAGGCGGAACGCGGCGAGGCGGCGCCCGCCGGAGCGCTGTCAGGGGTGCCGCTTGGCCCTGCCCGCGTTAACCCGTGCCCTCAAGCTGCAAGACAAAGCCGGTCGCGTTGGCTTCGACTGGAATGATCCCCGCGCCGTCCTCGCCAAAATCCGGGAAGAAGCCGACGAGATCGAAGCTGAGCTCGACCACGGCGATAAAAGCCGGATCGCAGCGGAAGTTGGCGATTTACTGTTCGCGGTTGTTAATCTCGCGCGGCACCTTCGTGCCGACCCTGAAAGCGCATTGCGCGAGGCCAACATCAAATTCGAACGGCGATTTGGCTCTATCGAGCGGGCATTGGCCGCACGCGGAAAATCACCCAAGGACGCGAGTTTGGCCGAAATGGATGCCCTGTGGGACGAAGCGAAGGCAGCCGAGAAGGCCGCCTCCGCCGGAAATTGAGCGGGTCCGCGCTAGGCGGCCGCTCGCCGGGTGTTGCCTCGTATCTCCTCAAGCCGCGGAGGCTTGCCCTTCATCGCCATCGCCGATGCCGCGCTCACGAGTGCGGCAAACACGACATAGGCGCACAGGTACCAAGGCTGCGTGCCATTTGCCGCGATCAGATAAGTCGCGATGATCGGCGTGATGCCGCTCGCGAAGATTCCGGAGAATTGGTACACGAAGGAGATGCCGGTGTAGCGCACCCGCGCATCAAACAGGTCGCAGAATAGTGCGGCTTCGGGCCCGTAACACATGGCGTAAATAATCCCGAAGGGGATGATAAGAGCAGCGAAGATCGCAACAACATTGCCACTGCTGATCGCCCAAAATGCCGGATACGTCGATATCGCCAGAAGGATAGCGCCGACCGCGTAAGTTCTGCCCCTGCCCCATTTGTCGGATATATGCCCAAAAAACGGGATGAAGAAGATCATCACGAAAGCTGAACTGCACACCGCCCATAATGCAGTGGTGCGCGGCAGATGCAGTGTGTTGACGATGTAAGAGATGCTAAACACAGCAAACACATTGAAGAACACGCCGTCGATATAGCGCGCGCCCATGCCGAGAAGCACGTTGCGTGGATATTCGCGGATCATGTTGACGAATGGAATTGCCACTTCCTGTCCCTGTGCCTTCAGCTTGGAAAACTCCGGTGTCTCCATGATGCGCAAGCGGATGTAGAGGCCGACGATGACAAGAATAATGCTGGCGACGAACCCGACGCGCCAACCCCAGCTGAGAAATTGTTCCTCAGGGAGGCTGGATGCGATTGCAACGACACCAGCCGAGAGGCAAAGACCGATCGAAAGGCCGATTTGCGGCAAGCTCGCGAACAGACCGCGCTTGTCCTCGTCGGCGTATTCGTAAGTCATCAACACTGCGCCACCCCACTCGCCGCCGAGACCAATCCCCTGCAGAATGCGGAGTACCAAGAGGGTGATCGGCGCAGCAATGCCGATCTGCTGATAACTCGGCAGCAACCCGATCAACACAGTCGCAATGCCCATGATCATCAGCGTCAGAATGAGCATGCTCTTGCGGCCAATACGATCTCCGAAATGGCCGAAATACAACACCGCCGAGCGGCCTGGCAACGAAGCCGATCGCGAATGTCGTGTAAGCGAGCAGAATCGAAATCAGAGGGTCCTGCACCGGAAAAAACAATTTATTGAAGACAATGCCGGCGACCGTGCCGTACAGGAAAAAATCGTACCACTCGATGGTAGCGCCGATCAGACTGGCGATAACGACTCGCCTGAGATCGCGATCCGATATTGCAGCGTTTGCCATTGTCTCCCCATGCCCCTTTTGTATTCCGGAATTTAATTCGACGGTTTGGTCTCCGTCGTCTCCGGAAATTTATGTTTCACCATCTCCGCGTTCTTCGGGTCGGCCCGCACGCTGAGCGCCATGCGTCCATCTTCTCGCAGCTCTCGTGACAGAACTTCCGAATGGCGATAGAGCCAGCTCAACCCCGCACCATCGGAAGGGTCGATCGACAATTGAAGCGTCCGCCGCTTTTCACCGAGACGCGATTCGATTGCGACGAGCAGATCCTCGATCCCTTCCCCATTTAATGCTGACACAAGAAGCGGGTAGCGTCGATGCGGTTGCCGCTCGGCAAAGTTGAAAACGCGCGCGTGCGCATCGGAATCGAGTAGATCGATCTTGTTCCAAACCTCAATTATTCGTGGATCGCTAATCTCGATGCCAAGTTCGGCGAGCACCTTTCCCACGTCGTGAGATTGTGCCTCGGAATCGTCGTGCGACATGTCGCGTACATGGAGAATTACATCGGCTTCCATCACTTCTTCCAAAGTTGCGCGAAATGCCGCAACCAGCATGGTTGGCAAATCTGAGATAAACCCGACGGTGTCGGACAAGATCATTCGCGCACCGTGCGGAAGCTCGACCCCGCGCAGCGTCGGATCGAGCGTAGCGAAGAGCATATCTGCCGACAGTACGCTCGCTGCCGCCATCCGATTGAACAATGTCGATTTGCCGGCATTGGTGTAGCCCACCAAAGCGACTATCGGATATGGCACACGCTTGCGGCTATCACGGTGTAATTTACGAGTGCGTTTGACCTTCTCTAGATCCGCCTCGATACGGGCAATGCGCTCCTCGATCAGTCGCCGATCGGCTTCAATTTGCGTCTCCCCCGGCCCACCAAGAAATCCAAATCCGCCGCGTTGGCGCTCGAGATGCGTCCATGAGCGAACCAGTCGGCTCTTTTGGTAGGTGAGGTGCGCAAGCTCCACCTGCAATGCACCCTCGCGCGTGCGTGCACGACGTCCAAAAATCTCTAGGATTAAACCCGTGCGATCGATGACTTTCGCGTTCCACGACTTCTCAAGATTTCGCTGCTGAACCGGCGAGACGGGACAGTCCATAACCACTACCGACGCCGACAGGCTTTTCGCCAAACCTGCGATCTCATCGACCTTGCCTTTGCCGATATATGTCGCCGGCCGAATATCATTGAGAGTAACGAGCCCCGCCTGGACGACCGTTAGATCGATCGCGCGGGCGAGTCCGACAGCCTCCTTGAGGCGCGCTTCGGGTGCGCGCAGGCTCGCGCGACCCTCGCTCTTGCGCGCGAGGTGTTTGATCCAGGGCTCGATGACAATCGCACGGCCGGTTTCGGCGCCCGAGGTCGTTGGGCTCAGAAGATCGGCACGTTGGTCGCGGCGGCGGACTTCCAACTAGACCTTATCTCCGGCCGGTGGCTCTTCAGCCCCTTCGAACAGTTGGATTGGGTGCCCCGGCATGATGGTCGAGATGGCGTGCTTGTAAACGAGTTGGGAATGCCCATCTCGCCTTAACAACACGCAGAAATTATCGAACCAGGTCACCACGCCTTGCAATTTGACACCGTTCACCAGAAAAATGGTGAGAGGTATTTTACTTTTGCGAACGTGATTGAGAAACGTGTCTTGCAGGTTTTGCGCACGATCGGCTGCCATGGCCGTTTTTCCATTTTTTGCTCGCGTCTAGCGCGCGAGACCTTCTTTGCCCAAGTCCATCCGCATGCGAGTTAGGAGAAGCATGCGCCACTTTGCCCCACGCAAAGCGGTGCGAGGCCCGGGAGGCCACTATTAGATGGCAGGTGCACTTCCTGCGCAAGCACAAGTTCGGCCGGACCGCCTCAAAGGGCTGAAATAAATAGGATTTTTACGTCTTCCGCGGGCCTTGGGAGCAGCTCAATTGATGTCACTCCTTCAAAGGCAATCCCTATTTGCTGATCTCGGCGTGGCGGTGATAGTCGCGCCGCAGCGCCGCAGAGATGAGGCCAGGAGCACCGTTCCCGACTGGCCGTCCATTTATACTCACAACCGGCAGAACAATTTGGCTCGCTGAGGTAATAAACGCCTCGCGTGCGGCCTGGGCCTCCTCGACCGTAAAACTGCGCTCCTCGAATGGGAGCCCCTGGGCCTTGATGACATCAATCACAACCGACCGCGTAATGCCCGGCAAAATGTCCTGACCGAGCGGGTGAGTGATTAACTTGCCATCGCGGCTAACGATCCAGGCATTCGATGACGCACCCTCGGTTATGCGGCCCTGCCCATCGACAAGCCAAGCTTCGCGAGCGCCCTGCTCGCGCGCTGATTGTTTTGCCAGCACGTTCGGCAGTAAAGCCACCGATTTGATGTCAACGCGTCGCCAACGAAGATCTGGCACGGTGATAACGGATATTCCCTCCGCCGCGATTTGCTCGAGGCGCTCCAGATCGTTGCTACGGGCAGTCACGACCAGCGACGGGCGCGTGTCGGCCGACGGAAAGGGGAAATCGCGTCGCGCAACACCGCGGGTCACTTGTACATAAACGATACCGTCACGAACCCGATTGCGTCGGATCGTTTCTCGCAACACAATACCCAGTGCAGCGGGTGACATCGGACGCGCGATGCGCAACTCACCGAGAGAACGGTCGAGGCGCGCCATGTGACGACGCTCGTCGATGAGGTGGCCTTCCCTCACCTCACAGACCTCATATACGCCGTCGGCAAACTGGTAACCGCGATCCTCTATGGCGACTTTAGCGTCGCTCGGCGGCAAATATCGGCCGTTGACGTAAGCGATACGTGACATGGATTCTTAGTCTATCCCGAGGGCTTTAAGCTTCCGATGCAGCGCCGAGCGCTCCATACCGACGAATTCGGCCGTCCTCGAGATGTTTCCGCCGAAGCGGCTGATCTGCGCCACGAGATACTCGCGCTCGAACACCTCGCGCGCATCGCGCAGCGGCAGGCCCATCAGATGTTCTCCGCCATTTCCGTTCGGCATATTCGGCACCATTGAGCCGACGTCGGGCGGTAACATACTGGCATTCATCACCGCGTTCGGATCCCCACCTGCGAGAATCATGAGGCGTTCTATGTTGTTGCGCAGCTGGCGCACATTGCCCGGCCAACTATGTGACTGCAGGACTGCCATAGCGTCATCGCCAATTCGCCGCTTTGGCAGCCCAGTGGCCATTGAAATCTGGTCCATAAAATAGTCGACCAGGTCGGGAATATCCTCGCGCCTTTCGGCCAGTGGCGGTACACGTATGGGCACGACAGCAAGGCGGTGATAGAGATCTTCGCGAAATTTTCCCTCGGCGATCAAAGCCTCGAGATTGCGCGCAGTCGATGACGCGATGCGTACGTCAACCGCAAGCTTGGCGCTCCCACCGACGCGTTGAAATGTTTGGTCTACAAGAACGCGTAGGATTTTGTTTTGCGTTTCACGCGGGAGATCTGCAATGTCGTCGATAAATAGTGTACCGCCGTGCGCCTCTTCAAGGGCACCGGACTTACGGCCTTCCAAACCATTGGATTGATCGACGCCAAATAATTCAATTTCCATCCGTTCAGGCGTGATCGCTGCAGCGTTGATGACCACAAACGGGCCGTTACACCGGCTCGACATTTGATGGAGTGTGCGCACGGCTAGCTCTTTACCCGCTCCGGAGGGACCGACAACGAGCACGCGACTGTTGGTTGGTGCCACGCGCTCGATCGCTTGGCGTAATTGTCCAATGGCGGCTGATCGGCCAACCAACGTTGATGGGGCCGGAGCCATTTGTTTAAGTTGCTTGACCTCGCGCTTAAGCCGAAAATTCTCCAAAGCGCGGTCGGCAACCAGCACAAGACGATCGGCTTTGAACGGCTTTTCGATAAAATCATAAGCGCCATGCTTGATGGCGGCGACGGCGGTTTCGATATTGCCGTGTCCGGAAATCATCACCACCGGAAGCTCGGGGTGCTCTTGTTTAACCGCGTCTAGTAACTGCAATCCGTCAAGCTTGCTGCCTTGCAGCCATATATCGAGAAAAACCAGGTTTGGTCGCCGCGCAGCTATTGCGGCCAATGCGTCGTCACTGTTGCGAGCCGTGTGCGCGCTATAGCCCTCATCCTGAAGAATGCCGGCCACGAGATCGCGGATGTCGGCTTCATCGTCAACAACGAGAATTTCAGCAGCCATAGGTTCACTCACTTGCGATCTTTGGCTTTTCCGGTTCGGCAGTGTCGGTCTTACCAGTCGCTGTAAAGCGAACACGGACCCAGGCGCCTCGTTGACCCGGGATTTTCTCTGCCGCGTCGCGCAGTTCGATGCTACCGCCGTGCTCCTCGACAATGCGCCCGACGATGGCCAAGCCAAGGCCGGTGCCCTTTTCCCGCGTTGTAACGTACGGTTCGAGTAACCGGTTACGATTTGCCTTGGGTAGACCGATGCCATTGTCGACGACATCAATGACGATATCGGCACCATCGCGCGCCGCATGGACGTCGATCACGCCTTTGCCAAGCTCCGCGGGAGGTACCGCCGCGATTGCTTCCGTCGCATTCTTGATGATGTTCGTAAGTGCCTGCGAGATCAAACGCCGATCAAATTGAGCCGGCATTGGATCCTCCGCAATGTCGACATTGATCTCAATCTCCGAATTCGCCACGCGCAAGAGGAATGCCGTCTGCCGAACCGCGTCCGCAACATCTTCCGAGGCAATGACAGGCTTTGGCATTCGTGCAAAGTGTGAAAACTCGTCAACCATCCGCCTGATGTCATCAACCTGGCGCACGATGGTGTCGGTGCACTGTTCGAAGACGCCCCGGTCTTCGCCAATCATTTTCCCGTATTTCCGACGCAGGCGTTCTGCCGACAATTGGATAGGCGTAAGCGGATTCTTGATCTCGTGCGCAATACGGCGCGCAACGTCCGCCCACGCGGACGTACGTTGCGCGGTCACCAATTCAGTGATGTCGTCGAGCGTTACAACATAACCTCGATCGGATTCACCCGATTGTTCGCTGGTGATCCGCACGGATAAATTCCGTTCGCGACCATTGCGGTTGATCGTGACCTGATCCTGTGTGCGCGCGCCTGATTGCGCTTCTGCCATGATCTGCGCCAGTTCGGGCAAGACTTCAGTCAATGGACGGCCAAGCGCTTCGCTTTCGGTGCGGCCGATCAGCTTTTCAGCCGAGCGATTGAGAATGCTCACCGCACCGTTCCCATCCACGCCGATAACGCCGGCGCTGGCGCCAGCAAGAACGGCCTCGGTGAAGCGCCGACGGCTGTCGATAAGGTCGCGCGCATGCATGATGTCGTCGCGCTGCGTGCGCAATTCCTGCGTCATGCGATTGAAGGTTTCGCCTAGCTGCGCGAGATCACCTTCCGATTGGCGGACGGGAACGCGCACATACAGATTTCCGGTAGACACCGCGTTGGCAGCGCCGATCAAACGCCGGATTGGCGCAACCAAACGATTGGCAAAATTAAATCCAATCCACACCGCGGATAAGAGGACAATTAGCGCAATCACGGTGTACATCAACGCAAAGGCGACCTGTACACCGACACGCCGTGCTTCCAGCGAGGCATATTCAGTCACGCTCGCCCGCGTCGCCTGAAGTTGCGGGACCACCCGCGGATCCAGAAGGCGCGTCAAATAAAGATAGTAGTCGCTGTATTGGGGAATCTTGATGATCGCTGCCACATAATTTGTATCCGGCAGCAGCACAATTTGAGGATCTTTGTCGGTGATGTGATCTAACGCGTCGCGCGGCGGCAATGCGAAGGTCTGGCTAATGTTGACGTCGGCGCGCGCTATGACCTTGAGGTCTCTGTCGAGCACAATCGCAGCCGCAAGTCCGCGAACGGACGCCTGGAACGTAAGAAATTGCCGGAGCTTTTCAGGATCCTGATCGAAAACCGTTTTAGTGCGAGCAATGTCAAAGGCCATCACCATAATGTCCGACCGTGCGATCTGTGCGTGGTCGCGCAAATAGGCTTCTGCGACGATAAGAGAATTCTCTATCGCCGAGCGCGTGCGCGTGGAAAATAGCCGATCAAGGCCGCGATCGAGGGTCACACTGGCGACGATCGCCACCATGATCGCCGGCACGGCGGCGATGATGGAAAACAACCCTACGATGCTCACATGGAGCCGCGCGGCAGCGCGCCCGGTGCGGCGCGCCTGTATGACCTGCCACACCTCGCGCACGATAATGCCGAGCAAGAGCAGGACTGCAGCCGCATTCGCGAGCAGCAATGTCACCACGACATAATGCGTTGGTGAAACGGGAGTGAGATCGGCAAGTACAATGAAAGTAACGAAGGCCGACAGCAGAGCGAGCCCGACGACAATCGGGCCGAGGGCGCGCGCCTCCCCCCGCCGCGGTGGGGCGGAAAGCGCGGCTTCGGCGGTAGTGGCCTGTTCTACGCTCATAGACCTCCGGCGGCGGAATGGCGGTGTGAGAGCAGCCCTAGCGAATTAGCGCGCAAGACGGGGCTAAAGTGCCCGCTCGAGACTGATGCTTTTATACAACAATGTTACCGGCACTGTGTCCTTTTTGCGACACATGCGGGGTGCGACGTTAAATTCGTAGCTCAAATTTGTGCATTCATCGACGCCGTAAGGTGGAGAGGCGGCCCGGCCGGGTATGCTTGGGGCCAGGGGTTTTTCTTCGTCACCGGTGGCGGCACCTGGACCTATATCGACACACCGTGCTCAGCACTGCCAATGGCAGTTTCGCCGACACAGGCATTAGCTGGAACAGGGGCTGGTATGTTGGCGGCGGCCTCGAATATGCGGTGACAAACTATCTGAACATCGGAATCCCATACACTCATGTTGACGCCGAGCGTCATGGCGGTCCGACCACACCGATCCGTGGCGACGACCGTACGGTAGGCGATCACATCGACATGGTTATGATGCGCGCGAGCATCCCCTTCTTCCGGTTCCAAAAATAACTTTTAACTCGTGCAGCTATCAAGCCTCGGGCTTCGGCCCGGGGCTTTTGCGTTCTGGGGATTCGCAATGCAACAAGCGCGGATCAATTGCCTCCGCGAAACACCTGAATATCGAGGTCGCGAATCTTCTTCCGCAGAGTGTTCCGATTAAGCCCCAAAAGATCTGCGGCACGAATTTGGTTGCCGCGCGTCGCTGCCAGGGCAGCCGTCAATAATGGATACTCGATCTCACGCAGGATGCGATGATACAGCCCGGCTGGCGGTAGCCCGTCTTCAAATCCTGAGAAATATGCAGTCAGGTGCCGCTCGATAGCGCCGCTGAGGTTTTCGTCGAGCCGTGGTTCGTCGCTGCCAACAGGTAGTGCTGGTTGCGACAATTCCGCATCCATAACCGCAGCGGTAATCGTTTCCTGCGGATAAAGGGCCGCCAGCCGTCGAGCCAGATTCTCCAACTCGCGCACATTGCCCGGCCAGCGATGTCGCTTGAGACGATCGAGGCCCGCCTGATCGATCTGCTTCGGCGGCAAGCCTTCCCTTTGTGCTTGCGTAAAGAAATGCCGGATCAGGTCGGGAATATCCTCGGTACGTTCGCGCAGCGGCGGCAGCCGCAAAGGCACTACGTTCAGACGGAAAAACAGATCTTCTCGGAATAGACCTTGCTGGATCAGCAGTCGAAGATCTTTGTTCGTCGCGGCGATGATGCGCACATCACTTTTAATCGGCGTGCGCCCACCCACTGTCGTGTATTCGCCCTGCTGCAGGACGCGCAACAGACGTGTCTGCGCCTCCATCGGCATGTCGCCGATTTCGTCAAGGAACAGGGTACCGCCTTCCGCTTGCTCGAAGCGGCCCGCACTGCGGGTATTGGCGCCCGTGAAGGCGCCTTTCTCGTGCCCGAATAGTTCTGACTCGATCAGGTCGCGTGGAATTGCTGCCATGTTAATGGCAACAAAAGCACCGGCACGCCGTTTGCCGTAGTCGTGCAGCGCGCGCGCCACCAATTCTTTGCCGGTTCCGGATTCGCCTGAAATCATCACGGTCAGATCAGTCTGCATCAACCGGGCCAAAACGCGGTAGATTTCCTGCATGGCCGGCGAACGGCCAACCAGCGGGATTCCTTCGAAGTCTTCGTTCTTGGCGAGTGCGGGTCGTGGGTCCTTCGGCTCCGACAACGCACGTCCAACGATGGCAATGAGCTCCTTAAGATCAAACGGCTTCGGTAGGTACTCGTAGGCCCCCCGCTCCGAAGCCCGGATAGCGGTCATAAACGTGTTTTGCGCACTCATCACAACGATGGGGAGATCCGGTCGTGCCTTGCGGATGCGCGGAATAAGGTCGAAGGCATTTTCGTCGGGCATAACGACGTCGGTTATGACCAGATCGCCGTCACCTTGGGTGATCCAGCGCCACAGCGTCGCTGCATTGCCTGTCGAGCGCACTTCATAACCGGCGCGCGAAAGGGCCTGATTGAGAACAGTGCGGATCGCTGCATCATCGTCGGCAACTAAAATGCTTCCCGTTGGCATGTCTTCTCTCACGGGCTTTGGACGGGCGGCGCGTCGTCAGTAATTTCGCCGTCGCCGCTGTATATGGGCATGAGCACACGGAAGATTGTCCGCCGCGGCTGTGATTCACATTCGATGATGCCTCCGTGGTCACCCACGATCTTTGCCACCAGCGCAAGACCAAGGCCGCTGCCGCTCTGCTTCGTGGTGACAAAGGGATCGAATAAGTGCGGCATCAAGTCTTCTGGAACCCCCGGTCCGTTGTCTTTGACGCAGAATTCCAGAGGTAACGAAACTCGTGCCTTGCTCCCGGGCATGGATAGTCGCACACCGGGCCTGAAAGCAGTCGTGAGCTGGATTTCTCCGTCGATCGCAGTTTCACCGATTGCCTCGGCGGCATTCTTCAGCAAGTTTAGAAACACCTGAACGAGTTGGTCGCGGTTGGCGAGGACCGGCGGCAGTGAGGGATCGTATTCTTCAGTGAATTTGATGTGACGTCCAAATCCAGTTTGGGCCAAACGCTTTACGTGATCGAGGACCACGTGAATATTCACGGGCTCGCGGTCGATTGGACGCTCATCGGCGAAAACTTCCATACGATCGACCAGCTTCACGATGCGGTCGGTTTCGTCGCAGATAAGCTTGGTAAGCGGGCGGTCGTCATCGGCCGCCGATTGTTCTAGGAGTTGAGCGGCACCGCGAATACCTGACAGCGGATTTTTAATTTCGTGCGCCAACATCGCAGCCAACGCAATCACGGAGCGCGCTGCGCCGCGATGTGTCAGCTGCCTATCCATTTTGTCGGCGATGGTACGTTCCTGCAGCATCACGACGACGTGCTCCGGGTATTCTGGCAACGGTGCGACGTGAAGATCGACGAGCCTCTCGCCCGGATTACGCGGCGTCGCCAGATCGACTTTATATTCGTTGACGGCCGAGCCACGATGGCGAACCTGTTCGACCAGTGTCAGCAATGGCGAACCGAATGGCACAAGCTCGCGGAGCATGTGTCGACGCAGCATCGCGGTAGAAGCTTCAAAGAACTGCTCCGCGGCTACATTCGCGTCAGCGATCTTGCCGTCGGGTGATACCATGATCACTGGATGCGGCAGCGCATGAAGCATCGCATCGGCCGGCGTATTGACTATTGGCGAGAAGGCCTGCGCGCGAGTCATGCGGCGGCTCTCCAGGCAAAGTCATCGTAGGCTTCAGCGAGAAAACGACGCGCCTGCGCCGGCTCCTCGGCAGTCAACACGCGACTTCGGTGTGACTTGAGGATCTGAATTGGCGCTCTGGCCGAGGCGGCCGCAGAGTTGAGCGCCCACCCAAGATGCTTGCGAGCGTGGCGACGACCAATCGCCTTACCGTGATGGTCCAACATTTCCTCATAGAGGGCGTCAATCAACGCAAACTGTTCGCCAATGGGCGGCGGCTGTTGATGTTTACCGCTTGCGAGATAACGGGCAACTTGTCCCGGAAACCACGGGCGACCCTGCACGGCGCGCCCGATCATGATTGCATCCGCACCAGATGTTGTCAGTGCGCGCAACGCATCGTCGAAAGAACGAATATCGCCATTGACGACCACCGGAACAGAAACGGCGCTTTTCACCGCGCGAATGGCGACCCAGTCCGCATTTCCGTCGTAGAATTGGCAGCGCGTACGGCCATGAACCGTGATGAGCTTGATGCCAGATGCCTCGGCGCGACGCGCAAGTTCCGGCGCGTTGATGGTGGACGCGTCCCAGCCCAGTCGCATCTTCAAGGTGACCGGAATTTGGACGGCGGACACGGCCGCGTCGATCAGCGTGAGCGCGTGATCGAGATTGCGCATAAGCGCTGAACCGGCAGCCCCGTTCACGACCTGCTTGGAAGGACAGCCCATATTGATGTCAATGATGTCGGCGCCTTGGCCTTCAGCGATGCGCGCACCTTCGGCTATCCAATGTGCTTCACAGGCGGCAAGCTGCACTACGTGGATACCGACGCCCTTCCCCTCACTGCGAACCACCGCTTCCCGTTCGCCACGCACCAAGCCAGCGCAGGCGGTCATTTCTGAAACGACGAGGCCCGCGCCTAATCGCTCGGCCAATCGCCGGAACGGCGCATCGGTGATTCCCGACATAGGAGCCAAAATGACGCGGTTTGGCAGTGCAACTGACCCAATAACGAGCGGATGGGCCAATAACCCACCATCTTCATCCGCAGAAACGCCTTTGCCTACCATTTAGGCTGCCCCTTTTCGATGCTCATAGTTTAGCCATATGAATTCCCAGCGCAAGTGCTGCACTGCAAAAAATTGTTCATTCTCACGATGGCCGCATCTGTTGTTGCGTTTCCGCGGCGCCGGGAACGCGGTAAAGGCATGCGGGGTAGAGGAGCAATAACATGGCGCAAGTCGCAGCCGTCGTGGTGGCGGCGGGACGAGGAGTGCGGGCGGGCGGCGATTTGCCCAAGCAATTCCGTGACATTGGCGGCGAAACCGCCCTCCACCGCGCGCTTGTCAGCTTCTTAGAAGCCCCAAACGTCGGCCTCGTACAGCCCGTGATACGCGCCGAGGACGCCGAGCGCGTGCGTGCGCTCACCGGCGCGCTCGACATCCTCGCCCCCGTATTCGGCGGGACGACGCGGCAAGCGTCCGTGCGCGCTGGACTTGAAGCGCTCTTGCCGCGTTCACCCGATATCGTGCTCGTCCACGATGCCGCCCGCCCCTTCGCCAGCGCCGGCCTAATCGGACGCGCCATCGCAGCCGCGCAAAAAACCGGCGCCGCAATTCCGGTGCTGCCGGTGACCGACACGGTCAAACGCGTCGACGACGCCGGCATCGTCGAAGCAACGCTCGATCGCAGCGCGCTGCGCCTGGTGCAAACCCCGCAAGCCTTCGCCTTCCCTGCTCTGCTCGAGGCTCACCGGCGCGCCGCAGCACAAGGCCGCGATGATTTCACCGACGACGCCGCGCTCGCGGAATGGGCCGGTATGAAAGTCACCGTCTTCGCCGGCGAACCCGGCAATATCAAACTGACTACGCCGGACGATTTCACGCGTGCCGAAGCGGCCCAGTCTGCCGCGCTCGGCGATGTCCGCACGGGATCTGGTCTGGACGTACATGCTTTCGCGCCCGGCGATCACGTGACGCTTGGCGGAATCCGCATCCCGCACAGCCACACCCTCACCGGCCATTCCGATGCCGACGTGGCACTGCATGCGCTCACCGATGCGATCCTCGGCGCGCTGGCCGATGGCGACATCGGCGTGCATTTTCCGCCCAGCGACCCGCAATGGCGCGGCGCATCCTCCGATCGCTTTCTTACCTTCGCAGTCGACCGTGTGCGCGCCCGCCGCGGCCGCATTGCTCATCTCGATCTCACGATCGTGTGCGAGGCTCCCCGCATCGGCGAACATCGCGACCGCATGCGTGCAACCATCGCCAATCTCGCAGGCATCAGCATCGATCGCGTCGGCGTGAAAGCCACCACCAGCGAGAAACTCGGCTTCACGGGCCGCGGCGAAGGCATCGTGGCCTATGCGACCGCCACGATCCGCCTCCCCTGGGAATAATCGAATGCCGGACCAGGCCACACTTGTCGCCGCAACGTCCCTGCTCGATGTCTGCAAGACGAAAAAGCTGACGCTTGCGACAGCGGAATCATGCACCGGCGGGCTGGTCGCCGGTGCAATCAGCGAAATTGCCGGATCGTCTCTGGTTCTCGACCGCGGCTTCGTCACGTATTCGAATTCCGCAAAGCAACAGATGCTCGGCGTGAGGCCGGCGACCATCGACGTTTACGGCGCGGTGAGCCGCGAATGCGCCGAGGAAATGGCGAAAGGCGCACTCGCACATGCTTCGGTGGATCTTGCCGTTTCGATCACCGGCATCGCCGGCCCGACCGGTGCCGTGCCCGGCAAGCCGATTGGCCTTGTCTTTTTTTGCGCCGCCTCGCGCAGCGGCCGCGTGATCGCGCATAACCGCAAATATGGCGATATTGGCCGCGCCAATGTGCGCCGCGAATCCGTACTGCAGGCCCTCGCGATGTTGCAGGATCTGGCAGAAAAAGAAGAGTCACGTCCGCCGACAGGAAAAAGCTAGCGGGCAGTTGCGCCGCCAATTTTATGTGGACTCAGTAGCCGGCAACTCAACAGAACGCAGGAGCGGTGAATCATGCATAGAGTTTTATTGATGGCCGCTTTCATTGCTGGACTGATTGTGCCGGCGCTTGCGCAGAAAGCAGAGATCGAGGCCGTAAACGCAAAGTGGGTCGATTTTTTCAATAAAGGTGATTTCGCCGGCGTCGCGTCACTTTATACCGACGACGCTGCGGTATTCCCTCCCGGCGCGGGCATTGTAAGAGGCCGGGACGCCATCGGAGCGATGTGGAAAGGCCTGGCTGAGCAGGTGAGCGACCCGAAAGTGACGACGCTTGAGGTTAAATCACTCGGCTCCGCCGCGGCGCGCGAGATCGGCACGGTCAGCCTGAAGACCAAAGAGGCGACGCCGAAGGAGATTACCGGGAAATATGTCGTCGTGTGGGAAAAGGTCGGAGACGACTGGAAACTCGCAGTTGATATTTGGAACGACAGCAAATAAGCCGGCAACGGTCACAAAGGCGTGTCTGATTGCTGTCCGCGTTTGGGGGCAATGCGGACATCATATAGGCATCTTCTGCTTTTGACCCAAGGCGGACATGACAGTCCACGCCTCACCGCCACCATCGCCAGCGCGGCTGATATCGGATCTCTAGGGAACGCTTGGGGCTTGACGCCGTTGTTCCAGCGTAAATCGGAGAACGACCATGAAAACGCTGCTCTGTTGCAGCACAGCCCTCATCCTGCTCGCGGCCTCAGCAACGGCACAGAACAATGCGCCGACGGTTCAACCGAACGAACTCACCGCTAGCGCGAAGCCCAAGCCGCCATTGCAGCTCAGCGACCAGCAACGTCGCAAAATTCAGGAAGCGCTGGTGACCGCGCACAGCGCCCAGAAGACGCCGGACAAGTTCGAAGGCAAGGTTGGCGAGAAGGTCCCGAGCATGCTCAAGCTCGATGCGATGCCGGCGCCACTGATCAACCAGGAGCCGGTGCTCAAGCAGTATGACTTCGTCAAGCTCGACAACGACCTGCTGGTGGTCGACCCGATGGACAGCACAATTGTCGCGGTGATCCCGCGCAAATTTCCGAACGAAGAGGCGACGCAAGGCAGTGCGCCGAGCGGCCAGACCCATGACCCGGCGTCGCAGGGCGACGAAGCCGAGACCAATAAGAAAAACTGACTGCCATCCGCGTAGTCGACAAAGTCACCCTGCTCGTCACTTTGGAAACCGCTAGGGCCTACCGCCTCAATTGGTGGCCGAAGTGCGCTCATGCTGAAACGATAACCGTCGAATTCGTGTAGCGAATTAAAAGCGGGACATTAGTTATTTTGACGATCTACGGTGCAATCGCTTACTCGCGGACATCAGTTAGTGCACTGAACATGTCCACAGTTGGGGGTAAAGCGGATATGGCTTTTTGCACCGCAAATGTCCGCTAATGACCCAAAGCAGACATCTTTGAGCTGACACGGGCCACCCCATCTCGATATGTTGGTTGAGACCGAAATTCCGGCTGGCACGACGCGGCAGACTGGCGCGCCAATCCGTCATGCCAGCAAGTCCACGAATGTAAAGACGCAGCCGGTTCGAGCGGAAACAAAGTATGCGTGATTCCCAGTTTAACGACCCCCGGTTTTTCAAAGCGTTCAATGATTTGAAACAAGCGATGACATTTCAGCATCAGGGGCTGCCTGACGATGCTGAGAAAATGTTCGCGCGCGTTGTTAAAAAAAACCCTGAGTACTTTGACGCTCTGCATTTCTACGGCTTGTTCAAATATCAGCGAGGCCAATTTAACGAAGCCCTTAGACTGATCATGAAAGCGACGAAGATTAATCCGCGCTCGGCGAATGGGCTAAGCAGTCTCGGTGTAGTTTTGGCTCATCTCGGACGTAACGCAGAAGCTCTTGCAAGTTTCGATGCCGCTCTCAAGCTTGAACCAGATCATATGCAGGCGCTCGTCAACCGATGCAACATATTGAACGAGATTGGGCGCTACGACGAAACCCTAACGATTTCTGACCGTGTCCTGAAAATCAACCCGAATGGTCTAGAGCCTTATATCCTTCGTGGCGCCGCTCTTTTTCAACTCAATCGCTACTTGGAGGCGCTTGAGAGCTACGACCACGCTCTAAAACTAAAGGCCAATTCGGTGGAGGCGCTGGTTGGTCGTGGTAATGCTCTTTACCGTCTTAGGCGACACGAAGAAGCATTTGTCGCTTATGAAAATGCGTTAGGACTTCAAACCTGATTTAGCCGATGCCTGGCTGGGGCGTGCCCACATTTTCTTTGACCGTCGCCGTTTTGATGAAACGATTGTCGCCTACGACAAAGCACTAGCGCTGAAACCCAATTTGGCGAACGCTTGGTCTGGTCGCGGGAACGCCCTTTTCGAACTTAGGCGTTATGAAGAAGCAGTTGCGGCCTGTGACAAAGCACTAGCATTAAACCCAACGTTGGCTAACGCCGAAGGGATGCGCCTTCACGCCAAAATGCATCTTTGCGATTGGCGTAGTTTTGATGAAGAACGAGCGCGGTTGCTGTCAGCAGTTAGAAAAGGGGTGGCCATCACCCCATTTGTGCTTCTTCCCGCTTCATCGTCTCCCGAATTGCAGTTCCAATGCGCGACGCTTTTTAGTGAAAAAAAATATCGTTCATCTCAGGGGCCGGCCTCGCAGCAGCGCCGCTATAGTCACGAGCGGCCTCGTGTTGCGTATCTCTCAGCTGATTTTGGCCCCCATCCCGTTTCATATTTAACTGTTGGTATGTTTGAACGACATAATCACAATCGGTTTGAAACAATCGCCATCTCATTCGGACGTCGCGCCGAGAGTGAAACACTGGTGCGTCTAAAGAGGTGCTTTGATCAATTCGTGGACGTAACCGATCGAAACGACATCGATGTCGCTGAATTGTTGCGAACGCTTGAGATCGACATTGCAGTCGATTTGATGGGGTACACGACAAATTGCCGTCCGGACATTTTTACGCAGCGGGCCTCACCAATTCAGATAAATTATCTTGGCTATCCGGGCACAATGGGCGCGAGTTTTATTGATTACATCGTCGCCGATCATTTCGTCATCCCTGATACGCAACGAGATCTCTACACCGAGAAAATCATTTACTTGCCTGAGGTTTTCCAGGCAAACAATTCTATGCGCAAGATCGATCGTTTGCCCGCTTCACGCACTGAAGTCGGCTTGCCTGAGAATGCGTTTGTCTTTTGCGCCTTCAACAATAGCTACAAGATTACTCCGGACTGCTTTGATGTATGGATGCGCCTTCTTCGTCGGGTCGACGGCAGCGTGCTTTGGCTCCTGGGCCGCGATAGCAGCCTTGAGAACAATTTACGTAGGGAGGCAGAAAATCGGGGTGTCAGTGCCGGCCGGCTGTTTTTCACGCATCGTAAGGCTTACGCCAATTATCTTGCTCAGTATCGGCTGGCAGATTTGTTTCTTGATACGTTCACATTCAGCGCGGGCACGACTGCGAGCGATGCTCTTTGGGCTGGCTTGCCGCTCATCACATGTCCCGGCAAATCATTTGCGTCGCGAATGGCCGGCAGCCTTCTTACCGCAGTCGGGCTGCCGGAATTGATTGCAGAATCTCTGCAAGACTATGAAGCGCTCGCCTCTAATCTTGGATGCAATCCCGATCGCATGATCTCAATCAAGAAGAAATTAGAGGCCAACATACCCAGCTGTTCTCTTTTCAATACAGAATTGTTCACCCGGCGCATGGAAGCGGCATACACGGCGATCTACGAACGCTATCAGGCGAAACTTCCGGCTGATCACATCTACGTGCCGAAGTAAGATTTTCGTTCGCCGATAGCGGCCGAACTTACGCAGAAAGGCCCAATATCTGCTTCTGGCACTAAGCGGACATCCATAGTCGCACTGCACATGTCCGCTTTCGGGAGTAAAGCGGACATCGGTCGGGTTTCCACCGTTCGAATATTGGTGTGGAACAAGACTTTGGCTTGAAATCACAAGACCGGGCCGGTCCTGTCGTTTTAAACAGCAATCACAATAACAAAAACAATTTGTGTGTGCTTTGCCACTCGCGGAGCCGTTCGCAAGCCACAACGGCGGCTCCGCGGTTTTTCAAGGAGACAGCGGTATGACCAACTCAGAAGCAATGAATTCAGTCAGTGAAAGAAAACCAGGGGGGCGGCCTTCTATTCTGACCAAAGACGTAATGGCTGGCATCCCGGTGCTGGTCCAGCAAGGGCTGAATGCCGAAGCCATCGCAGCCCGACTTGGCTGCACAGTCGGCACACTCAAAGTGCGCTGCTCACAGGCTCAGATCAGCCTTCGTACACCGAAAGTGGTCAAGGTGGTGCCGCTGGTGCCGCTGGTGCCAGCGCCAACGCCATCCAAGCCGCCGCAATCAAAGCGGTGCTTTGCCTTCGCCATACCGACCACACTGGAACTCAGCCGCGTTGCGATGTCGCGGCTGCGCCAGCGGGCGGAAGCAACCGGCATGACCGAAGCCGAGCTTGTCACGACCCTCATTGAAGTGATCGCGCAGGACGACCTCTACGATGCCGTCCTCGACACGGCAAAGGATGCTGCGTGAAATAGGAGCAAGCCAATGACTGAAAATCACCTATCCCGCGTGGCGCAATGATCACAATCATCTTTCATCGCGCCTTGGACGCCATCTTTAGCAGCGTCCTTGGCATCATCGGCCTGCTGTTGCTTGCAGGCCTGACCATGACGATATTGAGCATGTTGGTGTTGGCCTGATCGCCGCCTGTTTCGATGCCCGCGATTAGGCGGCAATGTGCTGCTGCACAACACTTTGGCCTGAAATGACAAGACCGGGCCGGTGCCGCCGTTCTACAGCAATCGAAATCACAAAGCGTAGTGTTGGGCGCGAATGCTTGGCACCGGCGGGGTCGTCGGCAAGCCACAACGGCGGCTCCGCTACTTTCGATGGTGCAGGAGCGGACCAGATGAAAACAAGCAAAGTAGCGGCCGAACTGGAGACGAGGATTGCTGTTGCCCTCGCAATGACTGCTGGCGGCATTGGACCATTGGGCGACACAGTGAAGCGCCTGAACAGCATCCACGAAGCCCTCAAATCGCAGCGTGCGTCTGGCCTTTTGACTGACGCGGAATACGCGAAGGAGGCAGGCGGGCTTCTGAATATCCTCGCCAACTTCGATGGCCTCATTTCCGAAGCAACGTCACCGCGGGCGTGAACGCGACCGCTGCGACAAACCTCACCGCTTCGACCGTTGTCGTCGTGAGGCCAAAACAAAGCGCGAAATGGGCTGATTGAAATACGTTTGATCCGGGCCGTCGCGCGGTCGCAGCACCCTCCGACAGGCCGCAAAGTACCTTGGCTCCGATGAAGGGAGCGAATGTCCATTTTTGGGGGTAAAGCGCACATGACGTTTTGCGCTGCACATGTCTGCTTTTGACCCTAAGCGGACATCAGCCCGACTGCGGCGTGGAGCAACGCGATAAACTATAGACCGGCATTCTCAGTAATATGTTTCACGCTATCAGGCGCATCCCATTGCGCGGGTCCTACCATTCGTCCAATTTCGCGTTGATCGGGGCCTATCAGGACAGTGGTGGGAATGCCGGTTATCCGAAGCCCATCCATAACGTTCTTTGAGGGATCGACGTAAATCGAAAGATTGTTCAAGCCCAACCTTTCGTAGAAATATCGCACGCTTAGGTCTCCAGAAACGTCGATCGAAATTGGCACAATTTTGATGTTTTTGTTCGCAAGGAGCAGCGCAAGGTGATTGAGCGATGCCATTTCTTCCTTGCACGGAGCGCACCATGTCGCCCAGACGTTCACTAAAATAAAGGTGCCGCGGAAATGGTCTAATGTGAGGCTGCGCCCCGAACCGTCCGAAAACGTAAAATCTGTCAACTGCCGAGCGAAGTCATGAACGATCAGCTCTACAGCGGGTAATTTAGGCAGAAATAATTTGTGAAGTAAGGGCGGAAATGCAACGAACGCGCACACAATTATCAGGATCGGAATTATTAACGAACGCCGCATAGCGTGCACATAGAGTTTGATGTGACAAGTGTCAGGGTCAGCTATTAGCAGTCGGTCCTGACGAACGAAAGACATCCCATTCGTTGCGGTGAATGTCTGCTTTCGGGTGTAAAGCGGACATGGCGTTTTGCGCTGCAGATGTCCGCTTTTGACCCAGAGCAGACATTATGCAGTTAAGTACTCTTGGCCCTGCTCAGCTGTTGATGTGGGGTTCCTCGTGCAAAACAACATTCAGCAATGAGGTGTGGATTTCGATTTGGCCGTTGTAGTCAATCAAGCCTAATTTTCGAAATTTGTTCATAAAATAACTCACGCGGGAACGCGTCGTACCGATCATCTCGGCGAGCGTCTCTTGGCTGACCTTGGCGATGATTGGCTCGGGTCGACCGTCCTTGCCAAAATTGGCCAGTAAAAGAAGGGCGCGTGCCAAGCGCTTCTCACTTGAATTGAACAATTGGTCGACCAAGTCCGCTTCGACCCGGATCGTGCGCGCCAACAGATGCGCGACGAACATCTCGGAAAAAGCTGGCTCCTCATGGAGGACACGGACCATGACCGCCTTGTCCACGCGCATGATCTCGCATTCCGTCATTGCCGTTGCGGTCGCTAATCGCACCGGCTGTCCGTTCAGGCATCCCTCTCCGCAGAATTCGTCCGGGCCCAGTACCGCGACGACGGCTTCCTTGCCTTGCTCTGACACAACGGTGACTTTGACCTTGCCTTTTTGGATATAGAAGACCGCATCCGCAGGTTTACCCTGCGAGAAGACCGTTTTGCCCTCCCGATAGTTGGAGATGCTCCGGCCGCCATTTACGGTGGCGAGAAATACCTTCGGGTCGAATGGAACTTTTTTCGCTTTCTTTGTCATGGCAGTTGCGCTCCGCCGCGCCCCACACGCTCAGAACAGAAACGATGAGCCACCTGTTGCGGCCACATTTGAGAAATCAAAAAGTTTGGTCAGTCCGACCGAAATAGTCCTCGGTGCCAAATGCCCAAAAACGACGTCATTAGTAGACTAATGGGCAGTATTGAAATCCAAGTGGCCTAATTTGACAAGTTAATTTGAGTGCAGGTCCACACCATCTACGCGGCATATTAGCGCGTGCTGTCCACAGGTGGTCAATTTTGATCAGACAGCTCACCATTAAAGGAAAAGGCTCGGTTATCACCGAAACAGCTTCGGGCCTCGGTGACTGAGAGCCAGTAACAGTACAGTGCTCCCGCCCGTGGTTCACGGGAGGTTGTTATGCATATTGTTCCGATCCAAAATGTTGAGTTCGACGACGCCGCGACCCTCGCTATGGGCAAGGCTTTCGACTAAGCCTGCAAATCGCTCCGAAATTTCGGGTCAGCCCCTGAGATCGTCGCAAACTTGATTATTGCAGCCGCCAAAAATGGCGAGCGCGATCCCACCCGCCTCCATGAGAAAGTATTAGAGGCCTTTGGTATCAAAGATACGTCGATGATTTTTGTTAGCGTAGGTCGTGATCCCCCCGTCCCTGCCTACGCTTTGGTCGCGCAAGTAGCGTGACCCGAAGAGAACCCGGCGCGAGCCCATTTAGACCCGGGTTCTCTCTCAGCTTTACTGGTGCGTATTCAAACTGCCGACCCCTCGGCATTTGAAATTGCCAGTACCCCCGGCAGACGAAGCCGGGGTTTTTTATTCGCGAGAGATGTCAGCTTCTGGGACAAAGCGGACATCGCCTAGTGCACTGCACATGTCCGCTTATGACCCAAAGCGGGCATCCGATGCAGCGCCTCGGGTTTTTCTTAATCGGATTTTGGAAAGACCGACGCGGGTCAGCGCCGCTTACCCATTGATGTGCATCATCGCGCGATCGACGTGACCTGCCTAGCGTCACTTTAACCCATACGCGTAAGGGCGCCCCAACGAAGAAGCGGAGGATTGACATGATCTCTTTGGAGGACTGCATCGCCTTATGCGGACTGGACAAAGACGAAGTCGCCGCCATCAGCGAGCACGAGCACATCCCGGAAATCGCGGCCACCGCCTTGGCAGACTATCTGCTGAAGCAGCCCCGTGGCGGAGAAACCATCCGGACCATGATCACTGACGACATTCACCAGGCGCTTTGCGCCGGCCGTATCAGGCATGCGCAGGAACTGTTCATGGCGCTCCGGCATTTCCTTGACCAGCATCCTGAAGCACGCGCCGGTGTGGAGGTATGATGGCTCAGCCGGAGTTGTGATGCTTCACTTGGCCCTGCATCTTACGTACTTCATCCTGCAACTGCCGGCGCGCGCGCTTGAAGGCATCGTTGAGCGCGTAGTCGATGTCCGCATAACGCTCATCGTTTTGCGGCGTGCGACCGATATTGACCTCGCGGCCGTCAGGCAAGGAGAGATGAATCGTGATCTCGTAGAGCCCACCGGTGCGGTGATGGTCACTCGGCGCCTTCACGAGCACGCGGCCAGCGGTGATCCGGCCGGAACGCTCCTCTAGCTGCGCGACGTGTTTGCCGATTTCGGCGCGGATGTCCGGCCTCGCATCAATGCCCTGAAGGTCGATCTGCAGCGGCGTTTCCATTTACGGCTCCGATCGTCGTTGGTCGTTAAATATTCTCGCCCGCCGCTCGCTAGACTGCCTTGATATGGCTCAAATGCACCCAAACCCGAGCGGTCTTAGCAGAGAGTGACCAGTGTCCTTTTATGGCGTTGGTCGCCCATTATTTATAAACGAAGTTCCCAAGTTCCTTTTTGCGGAACAACAGCGCCACATTGATTTCACAAAAACATGGGATGCGACTGCCTGCACGGCAATTGCTTTAGGCGACACCAAAGCGGCCGTTCTTCCAGGTCATATTTGAGTTCAAAACAGGAGAGGCACGATGGCCTTGGTCCACAACTTTGAACGAGTTTACGGTCCTGACACGCTGAAGACCATAACAGCCGCATTCGATAATGCGCACGAATACCTTCCCGCAGAGTTCCAAAAGAGCAACCACGCAAAGCGCAAGCTAGCATTGCTCGTCCTCCGCCACATAGAACGTGGTGAGCGCGATCCAGATCGTCTCGCCGAAGCAGCGGTGCTCGATTTCTTACGATAAAACCAGCCGTCACGAGGCGGCCGTAATGTCGGCTATTGGCACAAAGCGGACATGCGATGAGGCGCCTTGGTTGGGTCAACGCTGCTGCCTTTTTCGTGCTTTCGATAAAGACTAAGAAAAAAGCTCGGGGGGCTCCACTGAGAGGAGCGCACTATGCTCGTGTCAGAGTCCTCCTGTTTTCCCCTGACGATAAAGATGGGTGGCGCGTTCCAAAGTTTGCGAACCGCTTCGCTCGTGATCTGCACCATGGTCGTAACGTCGTTCGCGGCCCCACCGACGTCAGAAGCGTCGATTTTGACTTTCGATGCCTTGCTTGGCAATTTTGAAAATCCCCCGACCGGCTCGACTGCAACGGGCTTCGCTGTGGTCACCATAGATGACGTCTTGAACACGATGAACGTCCACGTGACTTTCAGTGGGCTGACGTCAGGTAATACCGCCTCCCATATTCACTGCTGTGTCGCGCCCGGTGGAAACGCTGGGGTAGCGACGACAACACCGACCTTTACCGGTTTTCCCACTGGTACGACGTCAGGAACATACGACCACCTCTTCGACATGACTTTGGCCTCAAGTTACAATCCAGCGTTCGTCACCGCCAACGGCGGGTCCGTAGCAATTGCCGAAGCTGTTTTATTTGCCGGAATAATAGCGGGCAACGCCTACTTGAACATCCATACCACCAATTTTGGTGGCGGTGAGATTCGTGGCTTCCTAGCCGAGACCCCTTTGCCTGCTGCACTCCCACTCTTTGCTACCGGTCTCGGCGCGTTGGGGCTGCTTGGTTGGCGCAGGAAGCGGAAGGCTCAAAGAGCAGCTTGATCAAAACACCTGATTGGATTTCGGAAAGGCTGCCGCGAGGCGTTCTTTCTGCTTCGGTGGTTGATTAGTGCTACAGTAGCCGCCGTAAGCGTACTCATCTGTAGTAGAAGCGATAGCGGCCGCAAGGATAAAAGTAGGGCAAACCAAAGACCGAAGGCCCCGAGCACCAGCGAATGTGTCGACCGTACCAATGCTCACCTCGGGCCGCGCCGAGGCGATGGTGCGCGTTCGCAGCACTCGATAGTGTGACAACAGCGGTCGCGACGATAAGAGCTGTGGCTCGCAATGTGAGGCCCATGGCTTTCGTCCCTCGGACTACATTCTCAGTATAGCATTCTTTCTGCGTCTTGAACCGCCTTGCGGAGCACTTTGCCAACAAGGGTCGGCAAAGCACCAACGAGTAACACTTCCCTTGACACGATGCCGGCGATAACCGCACTCGCGCCGCGAGGCGATCGAATGAATGGCAAATGTCCGCTTTCGGGGGTAAACCGGACATGGCGTTTTGCACTGCACATGCCCGCTCATGACCCAAAGCGGACATTGGGCTTGCTGCGGTCCGGGCGCGCGGTTGCGTGCCATTTCTCACTCGCCGCCCAGCCGTAAAGTGCTACGCTTGTTCTCAGGGGCATATGCAGCGACGCAATTTCATCACACTTCTCGGCGGCGCGGCGGCGACGTGGCTGCTAGCTGCGCGCGCGCAGCGACCGGCCATGCCGGTGATCGGATTTCTCAACGGTGGATCGCCTGATACTTTCGCGCCCACGGTCAGTGCCTTCCTTCAGGGTCTGAAAGAAGCAGATTATGTCGATGGCCAGAATGTTGCCATCGAATATCGCTGGGCGAACGGCCAATACGATCGTCTGACCGCATTGGCTGACGACCTTGTGCGGCGCCGAGTCTCGGTCATCGCCGCAACTAGCACTCCTGCCAACCTCGTAGCAAAGGACGCCACCACAACAATTCCGATTGTTTTCACCACCGGTGGCGATCCGGTCAAGCTCGGACTAGTTACAAGTTTGGGCCGACCCGGCGGTAATGTCACCGGAGTGACCCAAATGACTGGGGAAGTTGCGCCGAAACGGGTGGAGCTAGCTCACGAGTTGGTCCCTCAGGCGACCGCTTTTGGCATGATCATTAATCCTACAAATCCATTGGCCGAGATCGTGAAACGAGACTCACAGGCGGCGGCGCTAAAACTCGGACTACAGCTCAATGTACTTCACGCAAGCACTGACGCAGAACTTGACAAGGCCTTCACGGCCTTCCGCGAAATGCGCGTCGGGGCGCTCGTCATCGGCACGGATGCCTTCTTTAATAACCGCCTCGAACTATTGGCTGCACTGGCGATCCGCAATTCGTTACCTGTGGTTTATGAATATCACCAGTTCGTGACAGCTGGCGGCTTGGTTAGCTATGGCGGCAGCATCATAGACTCCTATCGCCCCGCTGGCGGGTACGTCGGCCGTGTCCTCAAGGGCGAGAAACCCGCCGACTTGCCGGTCCAACAGGCAAGCAAAATCGAGCTGCTCCTCAACCTCAAGACTGCAAAAATACTCGGCATCACAGTGCCGCAGTCGATACAAAATCGGGCCGATGAAGTGATCGAATAGATCGGCCGATGTCCGCTCCTGTCACTTAGCGGACATCCGTTTGTGCACTGCGCATGTCCGCTAATGACCCAAATCGGACATCCCCTGGTGTCACCCTGACCTATCGGTGCGTTGCTTTAGGTCGTACGGTGCCTGTCTAGGTTTCAGGGGCGTAAATGAGACGACGCGAGTTCATCACGTTTCTCGGAGGTGCGGTGGCTGCCTGGCCGCTCACCGCGCGTGCGCAGAAATCGCTGCCCCGCATTGGGTGGCTTGTGTACGGCGGAACAACATTGGGTCCAATCGATCAGTCGTTGAAGGACGCACTCGCTCAGACCGGACTCGTTGATGGCCGCACCATTGAAATTGTCTTCCGCTATGCCAATGGTAAACCGGATCAACTTGGGGGATTAGCAGCCGAACTTGTCGCGCAAAAGCCCGACCTTCTGGTCGCCATCGGCGGTGATGTTATCAAGCCGCTGTTCGAGGCAAGCAAAGGCGGCATACCCATCGTCGGTGGCGTTAGCGATAACCCGATGCGGGCGGGAATTGCCTTGTCTCTGGCCCGGCCAAGCAAGAATTTCACCGGTGTCACGTATCTCACGGATGAAATGGCGGCCAAGCGGATGGAATTGCTCAAAGAAGTCGCACCCAACGCAAGGCGCGTTGCGGTGATATTTAATCCCCAGCATTTCGACGACGAAGTGACATTTGCGCGTCGCGGTGCTGAATCCATTGGCATCGCGCTAACAACCCACCCGATAGACAGCGCCGCCGATCTCGATGCCGCGCTGCTCGCGGCGAGTGCGGGAGGCGCCGATAGCCTGTTCATCATCTCGTCGCGATTGACCGGCGTTGTTGCTGACAGAATTGCTCAGTATGGCCAGGAACATCGCCTCCCCGTGATTGCTTCGTGGCGCGAGTTCGTGGACAGCGGTGCTTTGTTGTCCTACGGGCCGAGTCGGGTTTTCGAGGCCAAACGTCTGGCGGGTTATGTGCAAAAGGTTTTGAATGGAGCAAAGCCCGCCGATTTGCCCATCGAGCAACCCGTGAAATTCGAACTCGTGATCAATCTCAAGACTGCCAGGGCGCTTGGTCTCAACGTATTGCGTCCGCTGCTCGATCGCGCCGACGAGGTGATCGAATAAATAGCGGAATGTCCGCTATTGAGGCACTTAGCGGACCGCGCCCAGAGGGATTTCGGCCGTTGATCAATTCGGATGACCCAGAGGAACCGCAACGACCTCGGTGCGTTCCCACAAGTTGGTCACTTAATTTTCGCAACAAAATATTAAGAGGAGTGAATTTATGCGCCTATTTCTGGGAGTCATTCTTGGAATCTTTCTTACCGTTGGATTTGCGTATTTGTATGACGCGTCGGCAAACCACCCTTCCGAAACGACGGGTCAGACCAGCAGCATCCAACAGCGGCCGATGGTGAACTGGGATGTTGTTAGTGTGAACTGGCAGGGATGGTCCTCACAGGTGCGCAATACATGGAATAGACTGGCAACACGATGAAGCTGCACACTTTAATTGATGCGTACGAATAGAATTGTTGGTAAGGACGCTGACCTAACTGACGTCTACGAAGAAATGTCCGCTTCTGGCCCAAAGCGGACATCTGCGCGTTGGGTTTGCTGGGCTGGCGCAGGAAGCGGAACGCTGTGGTCTACGATCGTTTGACTGCCACAGCCGCCAAAGTATTTGATTTGAACAACGACTCTGGCTCTGTCAGTTCGAGGTTTTTCTAATCGTTTCGCCATTGACTGCGTGAGTTCGCACTGGACGCTTCGCGTAGTGGTTTTGACACGCCCGCTCCGGCTGCTTTTCTGCTCCACAATGACTGTACGTGACATTTGATCAGTATCCTTGTCGCTCTCGCCCTAAAGCTTTGCGGCCCATGTGCCTAGAGCTTGGCGTACCTTGTCCGCCGAGCTGACGAGTATCTCCCGCATGCCCTCTCGCTGCACGTTCTTCACGGGCTCGTTCCTCTTGTCCGCTGATTTTTCGGCCATGGTTCATACCCCGAGTTGATCACTCGGTCGCTGTTGGAATGTGGCTAGGGGACATGCCGCTTATACGCGCCACGCTGCAAACCAAACGCCCCAAAGTCTCTTACGTTCCCCAGCGGGGTTATGAACCTCTGAATGAAAGCCGCCGTAGACGTTAGATTGGGGCCGGTGACTGGCGGTCTGAAGCAACACGACTGGCAGTTATCTGTCCGAAAGGGTCGCCTCGCGGCGCCCTTTTTGAGCGGCACTGCCAAATGTCCGATTTCGGGGTATAGCGTTAGCCGAACTCATCTAGTTAAAAATGTGCTTGCATAGTTGTTTCAATTGCAGCCACCGATCTTAAATTATTACCGACTTTTGTATTTTAGTTTGGGTCAAATTCTAGGGAACTATACATGTCGGAACGTCGACGAAACCAGCGCTCGCGTGTGCTCAAGGGCGCGAAGATCGTGGTTGGGGCAACTTCGCTACTCGATTGCGTTGTGCGCAATCTAACGAATGACGGCGCGCGCGTTGAGATACCAAATACCGTGAACCTGCCGGAAGATGTTGCGATCACGTTCGATGGCGGACGCACGTGTCGACCGTGCCGCGTTGCGTGGCGAACCTTAAACGAAACGGGCTTGGAGTTTACTGATGCCAACTCTCAGCAGTCCGTCGCCTAGACGGCAGTGCAAAGGCGTTGAAGTTAAATCCGTGGCCGACGACATTACATTTGCAGAACACTTTGCCGATCTCGCAAAACGTTTTCGCGCTAAGGCCAGCAGTGAAACGGGAAGTATCAAAGCTGAGTGGGAACGCCTGGCCAATTGCTATACGGAAATATCCAATGGGTCGGACCAAAATCAATTGAGCGAAGCGGCTGGTCGGCCGGATGAGCTTTAAATCCGTATTTGCAGTCGCCTAATCTGAATATCTGACCCGATTTCGGAAGGCCGCAGCAAGGCGGTCTTTCTGTTGTTGCAGTGAATGAGTTCGCTTTTGGCACGAAGCGGTCATTGCTTGCGTACAATTGAGAGCGTGAGGCCCGCTAAACAACTTTGCGTTTATACGTTGGTGTAGCTCAGCGATACGCACGCTCAGTATTTTTGAGCCAAAAAA
This sequence comes from uncultured Alphaproteobacteria bacterium, assembly GCA_963743405.1. Classification (GTDB taxonomy): domain Bacteria; phylum Pseudomonadota; class Alphaproteobacteria; order Rhizobiales; family Xanthobacteraceae; genus Pseudolabrys. The sequence goes on from CAVUPX010000004.1 coordinate 58,471, forward strand.
TGCGCTGGGTTATCCAGCGAGGTAAGGTCGATGTGGATGACCATTTGGACCGTGACAATTGCGATGGCGCTTGGGTTTTCGGTTATGGCCACACTGCTGAAAGACGGTGCCACGTTTTGGAACTAGTTGCTGTAGGAGTTGCGTAAACAGCCCAACGGGCAGGAGATCGCCATGAGTGAAAGATTTAACTTGGAACTTATCTCGCGTCGAAAGGCCTTTTCCTTTCTGGGCTCGGCGGCTGCGTTGAGTCTTGCAGTGCCGGCGGCGGTGCTCGTTACAACGGATGCCGAGGCCCGCGTTGGAAATCCAGCCTCAGCCGTGAGCGTTGCTGGCGCGAATCGGCGTGATCGACGTCAGGACCGGCGCTATAAGAATTCACCAACCACGACATCACCAACCACGACGATACCAACCACGACGGGACAAAAACAATAAGGGCGTTTGAGTGGCTACCAAGCGCGGCCCCCGCATTGAGTACCGCTGCGAAATGTCCGCTTATGAGCCAAAGCGGACATGCGGGCTTATCACTCAATCGTCCGGTCAGCGAGCGCGAGCAAGCTTGCCGGTACTTCGAGCCCGATCGCCTTGGCAGTCTTGAGATTGATCACCAGCTCAAACTTTGTCGGTTGCTGGATCGGCAAATCGGCTGGCTTGGCGCCTTTCAATATCTGGTCAACGAAAACGGCCGCCGTTCGAAAAACCGCTCGAATATCGGGCCCGTAAGACACCAAGCCACCCGCTTCGACGTATGAGCTGTCCTCGAACAAGGCGGGTATCTTATTGCTCTTGGCAAAATCAAGAATACGCGCCTGATAGCGTCGCGTGAATGCTTCGGTCGTCACCAACATTGCATCCGGCCGCTGATTGAGAAGGTCGGCAAATGCCGCGTCAAGTTCGTCCACATTGCGCGGTCCGAGCGCGCGAAGCATAACATGCGATTGGTCAGCCGCGATTTCGGTTTCACGCACACGGCGCGCCATTCCGGGATTGGATGAATCCCACAGGATTGCAAAACGTGTTATTCCCGGGGACAGCGCGCGAAGGATGTCGAGGCGCTTTGCACTTAATTCCGGTGCCATTACCGAGTTGCCGGTTATGTTTCCGCCGGGCCGGGCAAGGCTGGCTACCAGACCCATTCCGACCGGGTCGCTCATGGCGCCAAGAACGATCGGGATCGTCGTGGTGGTTTCCTTTGCGGCGAATGCGGCAGGCGTTCCGACGGTCACGATAACATTGACCTGTTGCTGAACGAGGTCTGCGGCCAATTCCTTCAGGCGCGCGATATTTCCTTCGGCATATCTCCGTTCTACGCTTAGGTTCTTCCCCTCCACGTAACCAAAGTCTGCGAGCTGGCTTATGAAAGGCTCGGTGAAAAACGTCATATTCATATCCGCGCCGGTAATGAGCAGCCCTACTTTGAACTTTTGCTGCGCGGGTGCGGCGCGCGAGAAAACAATCATTGTGGTGCCAAAAAATGCACCGCCAAGAAATGAGATGAACTCGCGCCGTATCAACGTCAGTCGACCGTGGTTTGAATGACATGATGAACAATAGCACGTTGGCACGCGGCCGTTATGTCCATCATTGGCACTTAGCGGACGTGACGATTGCGCCGCGAAATGTCCGCTTTCGACCCAAAGCGGACTCTGGCAACCTGCCCAACATGATCGCGCAGAAGTGGAATTTGTATTCGTGCCCACTGAAAGCGCCCCCTAACGCCAAAGTGATTGTTTGCGTAGCATGGAGTGCTGCTACCGTTGGTAGATAAGACCCTTAGAAAAGGGCCTGCTGTGTGTGTCCAGAGCCCTTGGGGGGCAGACATGAGACGCGGCGAGTTCATTCTGCTATTAGCCGGCGCGCTGGCGATGTGGCCGCTTGTGGGGCACACGCAAAATTTGCCAGCCGGTTATCCGGATCATCCTATCACCCTAATCGTTCCCTACGCGCCCGGCGGAGGCAACGATGTTTTGGCGCGTGCAGTGACTGAGCCCATGGGTGTCTCGCTTGGCCAGCGGCTGGTGATCGAAAACCGCGGTGGTGCCGGCGGTTCGGTCGGCACCCGCCAGGTCGCCAAGGCTGCGCCCGATGGCTACACCCTTGGGCTAGGCGGCACCGGCACGCTCGCCATCGACCCGACGCTTTATCCGAATGCCGACTACGATCCACGCAAGGACTTCGCACCGGTCGGCCTGATCGCCACCAGTCCACTCATAATTCTGGTGAACCCGTCGATCCCCGTGCACAACGTGCAGGAACTAATCGCACTTGCCAAGGCGCAACCGGGCAAGCTGAATTATGCCTCGGCTGGCGTCGGGAGCGGCATACATCTCGGCACAGTGTTGTTCGCAGAAGCGGCCGGCATTGAGCTCACGCATGTTCCCTACAAAGGCTCCGGGCCAGCGCTAACGGATCTACTCGGCGGGCACGTGCAAATTTATTTCTCTTCACTGCCCCCTGCGATCGGGCTGGTGAAAGAGGGTAAGTTGCGCGCGCTCGGCGTCACCGGCTTGAAGCGCTCGGCTTCGTTCCCCGACGTGCCGACCGTGGCCGAGCAAGGTCTGCCGGGCTTCGAAGCCGTGCTGCATTATGGCATCGTCGCGCCCGCCGGCACGCCGCGACCGATTATCGACAAGCTCAACGTCGCGCTGCGCGCGGCCCTAGGCGATCCCAAAGTACACAGCCACATCGCGACTGAAGGCGCCGAGCCGTTGCCGACGTCGCCGGAAGAATATGCCGCGGACATTGACCGCGAGGAAACCAAATGGTCGGCGTTGGTGAAAAAGTCAGGCGCGCAAGCAAAGTGACTTGCGCGTTAGTCCACGCCGAGCTCTTTGAAAATCTCCTCGTTATGCTGGCCGAGCGAGGGCGGCGGCGTATCGATGCGCGGGCCGCCGTGCGCAAAGGTAAACGCTCCGAGCGGCACACCGAAACCGCCATCAACTCCATTGCCGCCTGCGTGGCGATGGATAATTCCGCGGCTCTCGAGCTGCGGATCGGCCGCCGCCTCGCCCATGGTGCGCACGCGCGCCGCCGGCACGTGGCGTGCTTGCAGAAATTTCTCCCATTCGTCCGCGGTGCGCGTGAGCATTATCTCGCTCAACACTTGCGCCTCGCGCGTTCGGTCGGCGTCGCGCTCCTCATTGGTCTTTTTGATCATGTCGGGTCGCTCAAGCAGAACCCACAGCCGGAGCTGTTGTCTTAAGTTGCTCGCGCCGAGCATCACCAACCCGTCTTTTGTTTGATACGCGCTATTGGTCGCATGTGGATTGAGGTTGCCATTCGGCTTGGGGTGCACGCCGTTGCGCAAATAACCGGTCAGATGCGAACTCATCAGAATGAACGCTACGTCGAGCATGGCCATGTCGATGCGCTGGCCCTTCCCTGTGCGCTCCCGCTGGAACAGCGCGGCAGATAATGCGAAGGCGCCGGTCATCCCGGTGGCGTAGTCAACCGCGGGCGACCCGAACTTGACCGGATTGACCTCCGGCGTGCCGGTCATCGCCATAATACCGGAGGTGGCCTGGATCACGTGGTCGTAGGCGGTCTGCACGCCGCGCGGCCCCTCCTGGCCGAAAGCCGAGAATGAAGCATAAATCAGGAGGGGATTGATCGCGGCAAGTGAGTCGTAGCCTAAGCCGAGCGCATCGAACGCGCCTGGTCGGTAATTCTCCACGAACACGTCGGCAGTCGCGACCAGTTTTTTCAGAATGTCGCGATCCCTCGCTTGCTTGAGGTCGAGCGTGATCGAGCGCTTGTTGGAGGCCTGCGTCAGGAACGCCGTCCCCATATTGCGGCGGTTAAGCTCCTTATCGGTGCCGGCGCCCCAACTCTGGTCGGGATCGTCCGGATGCTCGACCTTGATCACGTCGGCGCCCAGTACTGCCAGCTGATAGGCAGCGAACGGCCCCGCAAGCACATGGGTGACATCGATCACTCGGATTCCTTCGAACGGTCGCATGCTGTCCTCCTGCGCCAACGGGGCCAGCATAACCGCTCAACGCGGGATCGGCTCAAGTCCTTTCGCGTTGAACAACGCAGCGGCGGACGGCGTGGCGAGAGTATCTACGAAGGCTTTGGCAGCGGCAGGATCCTTTGCGGCGCTGCCAACGCCTGCTGCGAATACCGTATAGAGCTGAAGTTCCCCCGGTAGCGGCCCAACATACTGCAACGCCTTTGACGGGTAGCAGCTCGGGGATCTGTTGTACGGCCAACTCCGCTTCTCCGCGTGCGACCAATTCAGCGATGCGCCCGCTCGGGCCGAGGACCATCTTATCGTGCATGGCATTGGCGATGCCAAGCCGATCGAGCAGTGTTTCAAAATACAAACCGCTGGTCCCATCCTTCGAGCGCACCAGCGAGCGCGCAGCGAGTAGCGCACGCTTGAACGCGTCTACAGTCGTAATGTCCGGCATGGCTGCGCCCTGACGAACCGCGACGCCGAGGCCGGATCGGCCGACGTCTGTGCAGCCCTGGCGATTGACCTTGCCCTGTCGGGCCAGTGCATCGATCACTGGCCGCGTGACGATCACGACATCAAACGCTGCGCCACCTTCGATTCTACGTTTGAGCACATTGGCCGGATCGTAGTCGATCGCGAGGCTAAACCCGCCCGCCCGCTCGAACAAAGGCCCGAGTTCGCACAAGACCTCCTGGACGGCGTGGGTGCTGAGGATCTTGATATCCGCCATCTGCAACCGTAACAATTTAAGGGCGTTATGTCGCCTTATGACCCAAAGCGGACATGCGTTGTCTTTCATTCTTCCTTTTAGCCTGCTCGTTTCGCGCTACGCGATGTTTTGAATAGAGCCTCGAGGGGCATGGCGGCCATGAATCACGTGATGACTTTTGCCCGCGCGCGTATAAAGGCTTACTGATAGCCGGTAGTGGTCCATCGGCCGGTGCAATTCGACAGGAGGTTCAGGTGCGACGCATGGCTCATATTGTCGAGGCGATTATTTTTAACAGCCGGTGGCTGGTGGCCCCGTTTCTTTTGGGCTTGGTCATCGGCCTCGCGGCACTTGTGCTCAAGTTTCTCATCAAGCTTTATGACTTCGTCATACAAATCCCCGGCGCTCCACCGGCAGATGTGATTGTCGGTATTCTCACACTCGTGGATCTCACACTCATCGCCAACTTGATCGTCATCGTTATCTGCTCGAGCTACGAGAACTTCCTCACGCACATTGATCCTGCAAAACACCCTGATTGGCCTGATGGGTTGATAAAAATAGGCGTTTCAGACCTCAAGCAGAAGCTGCTCGGCTCGATCGCCGCCATCGCTGCCGTCAATGTCTTGGAATGGTTCATGGACATCGAGCGGCATGCCGACAACACCAAGTTGGCCTGGGTTGTGGGCATTCTGCTTGCGTTCGCGGTCTCCATGCTCATTATCTCGATCGCTGATCGAATAAGCGACCACAATGAAAACAGGACGTCAACGAAGGCAGCCCGTCAGCGCTAAAAACAATCATTGGCCCGCGCTCTATTGCTCGCCGGCAACGAAATTAGCAGGACGGTCGCGCTGAAGCTGTTCGTTCAATCGTGATATTTTGCGTTCCGCGACCTCGCGCTCACTCTTGAGAAGGGCTTCGAGAACTTCAACGCGCTTGTCCAATTTACCACGCGTCGTTTCGAGATGTTTTATCTGCGCCTCTTGCGTTGCAGCCAGGACCTCGGCCTTCTTAATCTTGTCTTCCAGCGCGGATGTTTGTTGATTGAGCGCGGTCCGATGCCGCCTTTTTTCACCTTGAGCCGCTGCCACCAATTTGAACCGTTCAGCCGATGCAGACACGACTTCTGAATTCAGGAATTCCACCTGCTCGAGAGCTGAGGCGACGTTTGTCTGCCTGATGTTGTATGCAGCCTCCATCCCGAGCAAACGGCCGGCCAGCACTTTTGATTCCTGGAGAGCCGCATCGCGTTCGGCCCGCAAAGCCTCTTTTTCATTTTCCGAAATTACGATCTTGTCTTGTGCCGCGGCAACGTCCGCCTTGTGCTGCGTCGTTGTTACATGAAGCGTCACGATGACACGGTTGAGACGATCAATCTCGTCATACGCGTTTTGTAATTCGTTCGCCTGCCGTTGCTGATTATTGTAAAGTTCAACAATCTCGATAACGCGCAAATTGAGCTCTGTGGATTGCTTCGCAATCTTATGTTCAAGCGCTCTGATATCCGCACCGGGATCGGCTGACAGCGCCGGCCAAAGCTCTCCCCCAACATCAAAGGTCGGTTCAATAAATTTCATAACCGAGCCTTTCTTATTGAAGGCAGGTTCCAACACGTATTTTCGGGCACGGAATTGCGGCGAAGCGGCCGAATCGCTATCGCCAGTCACGGCTCAAACTTGGGATGAACCCCTTAATCATCGCTTAATGACAGCGGTCTCGCTCGCGTGGCGGGCGTGCTCCTCCGGCATTACGACGACTGGAACGCAGCAAATTGCATAGCAGCCATTCGGCAACGCGGCCGTGAGCCATAAAATGGCCCAACCCCCGAGGCCAAATCGAATGGGCACTTAGGGGGCTGATTTGCTTTCAATCCGAAATCTCGTACTCGGCTTGGCCGTTGGCGCAGCTGTTTTTGTGGCGGAGCGCGCGCAGGCACAAGAAAAGTCGATTGCTGTGGCTTCCACCACCGAAGCACAGGACTCAGGTCTGTTCGGGTATCTGCTGCCGATCTTTACGCAGAAGACTGGCATCGCCGTAAACGTGATGTCGCTGGGTGCCGGTCAGGCCCTCGACGCTGGCCGGCGCGGCGCGGCTGACGTTGTGTTTGTGCATGCGAAGGTCGCCGAACTCAAGTTCCTCGCCGAAGGCGAAGGTGTAAGGCGCAATCCGGTGATGTACGACGACTTCGTGCTTGTTGGACCGGAGAGCGACCCTGCCGGCATCAAAGGTGTGAAAGACGTCGCGGTGGCATTGAAGACGATCAAGGACAAGCAAGCACCCTTCATATCGCGCGGGGATCGCTCCGGCACACACATCGCTGAACTTGCACTCTGGAACAAGGACGCCGGGATCGACGTCGAGAAACAGGGCGGCCCTTGGTACAAATCGATTGGCTTAGGCATGGGAGCGACGCTCAATACTGCGAGTGCCAGTGGCGCTTATGTGCTGACGAATCGCGGCACCTGGACCACGTTCAAAAACAAAGGCGACCAGACAATTCTTGTGGAAGGTGACCGGCGGCTGTTCAATCAGTTCGCCGTCATCCTGGTCAATCCAGACAAGCACCCAAATGTGAAGAAGGAGCTTGCACAGACGTTCATCGACTGGCTGTTATCGCCAGAAGGACAAAATGCGATCGCCAGCTACAAGATTGACGGCCGGCAACTATTCTATCCGAACGCGACCGACCCCAACGCTTGAGGGTATTTTTTTCGCGGCCGCCGCGGCTAAACCACTTCATTCGATCACCTCGTCGGCTCGACCGAGCAGCGCTGGCGGGCCGACCCTCGGTACTTTTTTTGCCTGCTGAGCACGCACAGAAAGCGGCCATGCGGCCACCGCGCCGCCGAGAAGAGCAATGAATTTGCGTCGTTGCATTTGCCTCGACAGAGTACGCCTTTTGCAATGCGATAGTCACACGATCAAGCGGGGCGCGCCACACGTGTGTCAATTTCGTTGCGAAGCATCGCGAAATCGATCGGCTTGGTCAGAAGCGCCTCGGCGCCGCCCTCCAGGGCCCTGCGCTTGGTGTCTGCATCGCCATAGGCGGTAATCATGATCACGGGCACATCTGGCCGAACCGCTTTAGCCTTGGGCAATAGTTCAAGTCCCGTCATTCCGGGCATATTGATGTCGGAAAGGATCAGGATGAGCGAGGCATTCCGCGCATCGCTGATGCATTGAAGCGCGGCGGCAGCGGACTGAGCAAACTCCATGGAATAGCGGCCCGAGCGCAGGTCGTGCCTGAATTGCTGGCGAAACAGCACCTCAACATCGGGCTCATCGTCCACCACGAGAATGAGCAAGTTCACCGGCGTTCTCCCGATTTAAGTGAGGCTGCACGCGGCAGAATGATTCGAAATTCCGTGAACTCACCGAATGCGGTTTCAACTGCAATAGACCCGCCATGTTGTTTGACGATGATGTCGTGGCTGATGGACAGCCCTAGCCCAGTCCCCTCGCCCGCTGGTTTGGTCGTAAAGAAGGGATTGAACATTCTTTCCTTGATTTCTGGTGGAATGCCGGTGCCGTTGTCGCGAATTGTGATCTCGACGCGATCCCCAAGATTTTTCGTCGCGGCGGCAAGGATTGGCTCATAGTCGCCACCATTCACCTTTTCTTTGCGTTTGGTTGCCGCGTAAAATCCATTAGAGATCAGGTTGAGCAGCACGCGGGTGATTTCTTGCGGGAACAAGTCAACTGCGCCGGCCGCCGGATCAAAGGACTTTTGCAGGGTTATATTGAAGCCAGGTTTTTCCGCTCGCGCCCCGTGATAGGCCAAATTGAGGCTTTCTTCGACGATCCCGTTGATATCAACCGGCCGGTGCTCGCCTGAGCCCTGTCGCGAATGTAACAACATGTTCTTGACGATCGAGTCCGCACGCTTGCCGTGCTGCACGACCTTGTCGAGATTGCCCTTCAACATGTCTGCAATCTCATTGATTTCCGTTTGCAGCTTGCCGTCGAGTTTGACCCCGGCAAGCGCCTGCCGCAGTTCGTCAATGAGTTCGACCGAGACCGACGAGAAATTGTTGACGAAGTTAAGCGGATTCTTGATCTCGTGCGCTATGCCAGCGGTCAGCTGACCGAGCGAGGCCAGTTTCTCAGTCTGAACGAGGCGGTCCTGAGCGGTCCGCAGGTCCTCGAGGGATGCGCCCAATTCGCGTGTGCGGGCCTCGACGCGCTCGAACAGCCTCGCATTCTGTATCGCCAACACGGATTGAGCGGCGAATGTTTGCAGCAGCTCGATTGTGCTTTTGGGAAATTCCCCCGGCTTCTTGCGCCTGACAACAAGCGCACCAACAACCTCGTCGCCGCTGAGTAGCGGGACGATCAGCAAGGCCCGATAGCCTGCGCGGACGATGATATCGAGCGTGGCTTTGGGATCGTGCTGGATATCAGGGATCTGGAGTGGCGTGCGGCTTTTAACCGCTTGGGTGATTGCGGTATCACCCATACCGATATGACGATCCTTGATTTCTGCGACCACGGTTTCTTCAAGTCCATAGGTCGCCCGCAGGTGAAATTCTTTGTTGGTTTCGTCAAATACGTAGATCGCGCCCGCCTCTGTGCTGGACAGCTGGGTCGCTTTCGCAACGATTGTCGTCAAAACGGTTTCAAGATCGACTGTCGAATTGACTGCTTGTGTCACCTCGCCGAGCGCACGCAGCTCGCCGACCGATTGCGCGAGCTCGCGGGTTCGTAACTCAACTTTGTTTTCCAGGCCTGTGTACAATTCTTCAAGGCGGCTCGCCATATCGTTAAATTGATCGGCGAGTGCCTCAAACTCATCGCCAGTCTTGACTGAAATACGCTGTGCCAAGTCGCCGCCGCCGATCCGGGCCGCCCCGGCGCGGAGCGCCTGGATTGGAATGACCATCCGACGAGCCAGGAACATTCCGGCGAGTGCCGCAAGAAAGAGCGCGCCGAACAAAACCAGCGCTGTACGCTTAATGGAAGCAATAAGCGGCTGATAAGCTTCGTCGACCGGTAGCTCCACAAATACTGTCCAGCCGAGCGGAGTGACCGGCGCAAACGCAGTCAAAACCTGCCGGCCCTGAATGTCGGTCGCCGCCTGGAAGTCTTCCGGCACATTTCCCGACTGCCCGTGTTGCGCTGCCTGGACTTGTGCAAGACGACTCATGTCCGTGTTTCGCAAGACCAAACTGATGTCCGGGTGGGCGATCAAACGCCCACGCCCATCCACAACGTAGGCATGACCGTTTTGACCAACTTTGATTTTGGAGACGACGTCCCAGATCAGCTTGAGGTTGACTTCTGCAATGCTGACTCCGGCATCACGCCGGGTGCCGGCCAGGGACAACGTCATATACGGTTCAGATTCGCGCCGGAAATAAACTGGGCCATAATAAATCTTGTTTTTCACGGCTTCGGTAAACTTGGGCTCTTTCGACAGATCGAGACCGCTGCCTACAACATCCATAGCAAGGCGCGACACGCGCAATTGCTCTTTTCCGCTCGCATCGACCTGTGAAAGTTCGGTGATTGCTGGAACCTGCCGCAACAAGCGCAGCGCATCGAACCGACGTTGTTCGATCGTTTCGGTCGACCACAGTAGCTGTGTTGTCCATCCCAACTGACTTTGAATTTCATTGACAAACTGGCCAATTTTGGTTGCCGCCGCCTCTGCCTGCTCATGCTGGATCTGGATCAATGTCGCTTTGTGGGTGCGATACGAACCCCATATTTCAAAAAGTCCGTTGACGAGTAACGCTACGGAAACGACCGCGACAAACAACCCGGCATATTTCAGGAACAGTCGGCTGCGGTTTTTAGGCCGCGCCCCCGGGTCGACTTGCGCCGTTCCGTTCTGATCGGTCATTCGACCACGTTACTCGCAATCAATGGAATCAAGTCGTTTCCTGCAAGGAGGCCCACAGAGCGGGCCGTTTGCAATGCTAGATTATAATACCGTTCAAGACCAATGTCCCCTCAGTGCAAAAGTGGCACCGTACTTCCGGTGCGGCGCACATGTCTGGTACGTTGTTGGCGAACCCCGGGGGTGCTCATGCGCTGTTTGGCAGTTATATTGATCACGGCGATTTCGGCCACAGCACTCACGCGGCTCGGCTCGGCGGCAGATTTGCCGGTCAAAGCACAGGCGAAACCTCTGGCGCCCGCGCCGTACAGCTGGACCGGCTTTTACCTCGGCATCCAAGGCGGTGGTGGCTGGGCAGACACCCGTCACACGAACGCGATGAACGGCATAAATTCCGGCGACGTGCGCATCAATGGCGGTCTGTTCGGTGGCACCTATGGATACAATTTTCAAACTGGTTCCTGGGTGCTCGGCATTGAAGGTGATTTTTCATGGAGTGGCATCAAGAAAAATTTCGATGACAGCGCTCCAGAGCTATTCTTCTGCACTATCCCCGATAGTCCTATCAAGTGTATGACCGATTTGCGTTGGCTCGGTACTGATCGCGCCCGCCTCGGTTATGCCTCGGATCGCTTGCTTGTCTACGGCACGGCCGGTGTTGCGTACGGCAACGTGAGAGGTACCCTTGCCAATACAGACTTTATTGTTTCGGTTGGCGACAATACACGCACGGGATTCATATTCGGCGGCGGTGTTGAGTGGGCGTTCATGCCCGCTTGGTCGGTGAAGGCGGAATACCTGCGGACCGACTTAGGAGACAAAATCACCTACAGCATTAGCAACAGATTCCCACAGTTTGTATCGCTGACGAACATTAATATCGCTCGCGTCGGCATAAATTATCATTTCCGGTAACCGACTAACTCTACGCAATCCGGTAGCCATTTCCCGGGGGCCTTTTTTCCCCGAAATCGGGGCTTTTGCTTTGGGCGCTTTGGCGTAAGATTATCCGGTCGGTCGCCGGGACGAGGCGGGCTTCAAGTATTCATGCGTGCAATCTCCTTCGGTCGGCGGGCCGGCATCAACCAGGGGAAACGCCATGAAACGTCGTCAATTTTTGCAGGCCGCCAGCGGTGGACTTGTCGCGTCGGCTGTTGCCGCGCCCGCCATTGCTCAATCGTCTCCGGAAGTGAAGTGGCGCCTCACTGCGAGCTGGCCGAAATCGCTCGATACGCTGTATGGCGGCTGTGAGTATTTCTCCAAACGGATCGCCGAAATCACCGACAATAAATTCCAGATTCAGGTCTTTGCCGCGGGCGAAATCGTCCCCGGGCTGCAAGTGCTCGACGCCGTCGGCAACGGCACCGTCGAGATGGGCAACACCGCGCTGTATTACTACTTCGGTAAGAATGCTGCCTTCACTTTCGGCACGGCGCTGCCGTTCGGACTCAACACCCGGCAAATGATTTCTTGGGTTCGCTTTGGTGGCGGCGAGGAGCTGCTCAACGGAGTTCTCAAGGACTTCAATTGCATCGGCTTTGCTGCGGCCAATACCGGTGCCCAAATGGGCGGCTGGTTCCGCAAAGAAATCAACAGCACTGAAGATCTGAAAGGATTAAAATTCCGCGTCGGTGGCTTTGCCGGCACGATCCTGCAGAAGCTTGGCTGTGTCCCGCAACAACTCGCCGCCGGCGACATTTATCCGGCGTTAGAGAAAGGCACCATCGATGCCGCCGAATGGGTCGGGCCGTACGACGACGAGAAGCTCGGCTTCGCCAAGATCGCGAAGTACTACTACTATCCTGGCTGGTGGGAAGGCTGCGGCCAAGCGCACAACATTATGAATATCGCGAAATGGAACGAGCTGCCCAAGGCCTATCAGTCAGCCATCATCACAGCTTCGAACGACGCCTGGGTTTGGACGCTCAGCAAATATGATTACGTCAATCCGCCTGCCATGAAGCGGCTGGTGGCGAGCGGTGCAATATTGCGCGCATTCCCGCAGCCGGTGTTGGAAGATTGTTACAAGGCGGCAAATGAAACCTACGACGGCCTGTCACAAACCAATCCGCACTTCAAGAAACTGTACGAGAGCCTGGTGCCCTACCGCAACGACGCCTATGCGTGGCTGCAAGTCGCAGAGCTCGGATTCGACAGCTTCCAGATTCGCGCACGAACGCGAACCTGATCGATTGATAGAGGTTCATGGTCCGGCCCCGGAGCGACCACTCCGGGGCCACTCTTTTTTAGGATCATTCGACCGTTCGCGTTGGGCCATAGACTTCGTCGGCGCGCTGCTCAAACGCGACCGCAAAACGGCGAAATGCCGTATCGAACATCGCACCCATGAGCATCGCCAGAGCGCGGCTTTTGAACTCGTAGTCGATGAAGAACTCAACGTCGCAAACGTGATCGCCGATCAAATGAAAGGTCCAGCGATTCTGCATGCGCTTGAAAGGGCCGTTCAGGTATTCAACGATAATCTTGAGATTGGGCCGATCGAGCGTAACGCGGCTGGTAAAAGTCTCTCGGATGATCTTGTAAGCCACGGTCATATCCGCGACCAGAACAGTGACGCCTTCACCTTTTTCAACGCGGCTTTTCACCGCGAGGGCGCTGCAGAGCGGCACAAACTGCGGATACTTATCGACGTCCGCCACGAGCTCGAACATTTCGGTGGCGGCGTGACGAACGCGACGCTTCGTCGAGAAATGCGGCATTGATTTTCAGGCTATAGCGGCGCGTGCCGCTTTAAGGCGCGCAAAATCTTCACCGGCGTGATGCGACGAGCGCGTCAGTGGCGATGCCGCAACCATCAAGAAGCCTTTGCTATAGGCGATCGCTTCAAGGCTCTTGAACTCGTCCGGCGGCACAAAGCGCTTCACCTCGTGGTGCTTGCGCGTAGGCTGGAGATATTGTCCGACCGTAAGAAAGTCGACATTGGCCGAGCGCAAGTCATCCATGACCTGCAATACTTCATTTCGCTCTTCGCCGAGGCCGACCATGATCCCCGATTTTGTAAACATCGCCGGATCAAGCTCTTTTACCCGCTGTAGCAGGCGAAGCGAGTGGAAATACCGCGCGCCTGGCCGGACCGTGAGATAAAGCGAGGGCACAGTTTCCAGATTATGATTGAAGACATCCGGCTTTGCTTCGACGACGGTCTCCAAAGCGCCGTCCTTGCGCAGAAAATCCGGAGTGAGCACCTCGATTGTCGTCTGCGGACAACGTGCGCGGATGGCGCGAATGGTATCGGCGAAATGCCGCGCTCCACCGTCCGGGAGATCGTCGCGGTCGACCGAGGTCACCACGATATGCGTGAGACCAAGTTTCGCGGTTGCTTCCGCTACATTCTCCGGCTCGCTCTGGTCCAACGCGCCGGGCAGCCCGGTCTTTACATTGCAGAAGGCACAGGCGCGCGTGCAGGTGTCGCCCAAAATCATGAAGGTGGCGTGTTTCTTTTCCCAGCACTCGCCGATGTTCGGGCAACCTGCCTCCTCGCACACGGTGTGCAGGCCGTTGTCGCGCATGATCTTTTGCGTGGCGAAATAGCCGGGCGAGACGGGCGCCTTGACGCGAATCCAGTCCGGCTTTGCGAGCACGGCTGAATCCGGCTTATGCGCCTTTTCCGGATGGCGCGGGCGCGGGTTGTTCACAAGATCGAGGACGACCGCCATGGCCCCTACTTACGGCTGCCGCTGTGCCGCCGCAAGGCTTGGCTCAGGCCCTTCGTATTGCGCGCCATATCAACAGAAAAACGATCGCCCCGATGGTCGCGGTGATCAGATTGCCCCAGAAATCCGGCATGACCTCCAAACGCAACTTTTCGAATAGGAAGCCGCCGACAATGGCGCCGGCGAGACCAACCGCAAGATTGTAAAACAAGCCACCACGCCCGCCTAAGATTTGCGTTGCGAGCCAGCCGGCAATCAGGCCAATAACAATCCAGGCTATAACGCCCATGCGTCGTTGCTCGCCTTCTAAGCCGCCTTAGGTGGCATCCGGTGATTTGGCGTCGAATTCGAAATCTTAAGCTCGTCCTCATTCATGTCCACACCAACGTCAGCAAATAACGGAGTCGACAGATAGCGCTCGCCGGTATCCGGCAGCATGCAAAGAACCGTCGAACCCGGGGCGGCAGATTTACAGACTTCGAGTGCGCCGGCGAATGTCGCCCCCGCCGTGATGCCGACGAAAATGCCTTCCTTCTGAGCGAGCTCGCGGCTCCACTTCATGGCGTCGGGCGCCGCAATGGTAATGATCCGGCTGATCACACCCATATCAACAGCGTCGCCGGTAATCTTCGGGATAAAATCCGGGCTCCAGCCCTGCATCGGATGCGGCTTGAATGCCGGGTTGGGTTTGGCCGGCGAACCATCGGGATTGCGTTCCTGTTTGGAGCCACTGGAAAGCATCGGCGCGTCGGCCGGCTCGCAGACAACAATTTTTGTGTCAGGCCGTTCTTTGGCCAGCACGCGCGCAACGCCTTTGAGCGTGCCGCCAGTACCGAACCCTGTCACCCAATAGTCAAGTTTCGCCCCTTTGAAGTCGTCGACGATCTCGCGCGCTGTCGTGCGCGAGTGCATGTCGGGATTGGCCTCGTTTTCAAATTGACGCGTGAGGAACCAGCCGTGCGTCTTGGCAAGTTCAGTCGCCTTGTTCACCATACCCATACCGCGCTCGGCCGCGGGTGTAAGCACAACCTTGGCGCCAAGAAAACGCATCAGCTTACGGCGTTCGACACTGAAGGTCTCGGCCATCGTTACAACGAGCGGGTATCCTTTCGCGGCACAAACCATCGCGAGGCCGATGCCAGTGTTGCCGGATGTCGCCTCGATGACAGTTTGGCCAGCTTTGAGCTCGCCCGACTTTTCTGCGGCTTCAATGACGCCGAGCGCAAGCCGATCCTTAACGGAGCCAAGCGGGTTGAACGCCTCGATCTTGACGAACAAGTCGATGCCTTTTGGCGCCAGCTTGTTAATCCGCACCACTGGCGTCCGGCCAACCGTTTCAAGAATGTTTGCGAACTTAGCCATTACTCGCTCCCTTACCCATCTGACGTCACATATTCAGAACGCGGCCATACGCATCGAGCACCGCTTCCTTCATCATTTCCGACAAGGTCGGATGCGGGAAGACGGTGTGCATCAGTTCTTCTTCGGTCGTTTCCAGGTTCATGGCGACGACGTAACCCTGGATCAGCTCGGTAACCTCCGCGCCGACCATGTGCGCGCCAAGCAACTGTCCGGTCTTCTTGTCGAAAATGACCTTGACCAGGCCCTGATCCTCGCCGAGTGCAATCGCTTTGCCGTTGCCGACGAACGGAAAGCGGCCGACGCGAATGTCGAGCTTTTTCTCTTTCGCCGCCTGTTCGGTCAGGCCAACCGAAGCGATTTGCGGAGAGCAATAGGTGCAGCCCGGTATCATCGACTTGTTCATGGGGTGCGGGTGCAGCCCCTTGATCGCCTCGATACAAATAACGCCTTCGTGCTCGGCTTTGTGCGCGAGCATCGGCGGCCCGGCTACATCGCCAATTGCATAGACGCCGGGAATATTCGTTTTGTTGAGCTGGTCGACGACGACAATGCCTCGGTCGGTCTTTACACCTAATTTTTCGAGGCCGAGGTTCTCGATATTGCCGACGACGCCGACCGCCGAAATGACCCGTTCGACCGTAAGCGTCTGCGACTTGCCGCCTTCCTCGATGGTTGCCGTGACGCTGTCGCTCTTCTTGTCGAGCTTCGTCACTTTCGCGTTGGTTAGAAATCTTGATGCCCTGCTTTTCGAAACTTTTGCGGGCAAACGTCTGGATTTCCTGGTCTTCGACCGGAAGAATTTGCGGCAGCACCTCAACCACAGTCACTTCGGAGCCGAGTGTGCGGTAGAAAGAGGCAAACTCGATGCCGATTGCGCCTGAGCCAATCACCAGCAAAGATTTCGGCACACGGTCCGGCGCCATCGCCTCGAAATAGGTCCACACAAGTTTTTTGTCGGGTTCTATTCCCGGAAGCACCCGCGGGCGGGCGCCGGTCGCGATGATGATATGCTTGGCCTGGTATTGCCCTGCCCCGAGCGCGCCCTTTGGCGCCTCGCTCTTCGACGCCTTCACCGTGATCTTGCCGGGCGCATCGATGGACGCCTCGCCCCAGATGATCGACACCTTGTTCTTCTTCATCAAGAAGCCGACGCCGTCATTAAGCCGCTTTGACACCGCCCGCGACCGTTGCACCACGGCCTTCGGGTCATAGCCGACATTGTCGGCCTTCAGGCCATAGTCCTTTGCGTGCTGCATGTAGTGAAAGATTTCTGCCGAGCGCAGCAAAGCCTTGGTCGGGATGCAGCCCCAATTCAGGCAAATACCCCCGAGATAGTCGCGTTCGACAATTGCCGTCTTGAAGCCGAGCTGCGCCGCGCGGATCGCCGTGACATAGCCGCCAGGGCCGGAGCCGATGATCAGGACGTCAAAAGAAGTGTCGGCCACACGCGTCTCCGCTGCACAGTTATTGGCGCCTTTCGTCTCCCATAAGGAGACGCTTCAATCAAGCGCCGCCGCAAACCCCATTGAATAGAATGGCTTTCAGGAATTTAATTCCTGAAACGACAAGACTGCAATCCGGGAGAAGACGCTATGGTCAGGAACATCGTTCGTCTCGCTGCCTTCGCCGCATTTATAGTCGTACACGCAACAGGGGCCGGCGCGGCCGAGATCAAAGTGTTCAGCACCACGGGGCTCAAGAGCGTACTGGAAGAACTAATACCGAAATTCGAAAAAGCCAGCGGCCATAAGCTCGACGTAACTTGGAGTACCGCCGCTTTGTTGACCAAACGCGTTCAATCGGGCGAGCAAGCAGATGCGCTGATCCTGATTAAAAGTAATGTCGATACCCTGACCAAGGAAGGCAAGGTCGCACCTGACACCGAGACGGTGTTTGGGCAGGCTGTCTTCGCTATCGGTGTGAAGACCGGCGCGCCGAAACCGGATATCTCGACCCCCGAAGCTTTGAAGCAGAGTCTGCTGGCCGCAAAGGGGATCAGTTATTCGGATCCGGCCACGGGTGGCGCCAGCGGCGTCTATATCGCCAAGCAGATCGAACGGATGGGAATTGCCGACCAGACAAAAGGGAAGACCAGGCACCCGCCGTCCGGTGGTCTTTCCGGAACTCTTTTGACCAACGGTGAAGCCGACATCGCCATCAATTCCAAGCCCGAACTCCTGTCGGTTCCCGGCGTCGACGTGGTCGGCCCGCTGCCCGGCGATATGGCGTTCACTGTCGTTTACGCAGCCGCCGTCCAATCGGGTGCTGCGCAAGCCGACGCGGCAAAGGCATTCATCAAATATTTGACGTCGCCGGAAGCGCAAGCCGTGTTCAAGGCGAAAGGATATGATCCGGTGTAATTCTTTACACCACCATCATCACCGGTTTTTCGATCAGGATCTTGAATGCGCCGATGAGCTCGGCGCCGAGCGCGCCGTCGACCGCACGATGGTCGCAGGAGAGCGTCACGCTCATGATCGTGGCCGCTTCGATTTTTCCGTTGCGCACCACGGCGCGTTCCTCGCCCACACCAACCGCAAGGATCGTTGACTGCGGTGGATTGATCACGGCCGTAAAATCCTTGATGCCGTACATTCCGAGGTTCGACACCGACGTGGTTCCGCCCTGATATTCGTGCGGCTTGAGCTTGCGGGCACGAGCACGCGCAGCGAGGTCGCGCATTTCGTTGGAGATCGCGGAAAGCGATCTGCTTTCCGCGTTACGCACGATCGGCGTGATCAGTCCGCCCGGCAGCGCCACGGCCACACCGACGTCCGAATGTTTGTGCTTGAGCATGCCGGCCTCGGTCCAGCTCACATTGGCGTCCGGCACACGCTGGAGCGCGAGAGCCAGCGCCTTGATGACGAAATCGTTCACCGACAATTTGTAGGCAGGCTTCCCCTCTTTGTCCTTCGGAGCGGCAGCATTGATCTCCTCGCGCGCGGCCATCAGCCTGCCGATGTCGCAATCGACCGTCACATAGAAATGCGGAATGGTCTGGGTCGATGCCGTAAGCCGCTGGGCGATGGTGCGACGCATGCCGTCGTGCGGCACAAAATCATAGCTGCCATCCTCGTAGAGCGCGCGGATTTGGCTATCCGACATTGATGGCGCGATCGCGCGCGCATCCGCGGCTCCTGCGGCTGCGACGCCCGCCGAGCGCAGGCCTTTGCCGGATTTCGCCGCTTCGATATCGCGCGCGATGACGCGCCCGTGCGGACCGGAACCCTGCACGCGGTTGAGGTCGATGCCAGACTCTTTGGCCAGACGACGCGCCAGCGGAGACGAGAAGATTCTATTTCCACCCGCCGCATGCACGCCCTCGTCTTTCGCGGCCGATACTTTTACACCGTCTTCGGAGCGCGGGATTTTCCTGGCGTCCTGCAGAGGAGCAGCCGCAGGCCGCGTCTCAGAGGATAACGTGACTGGTGCGGCCTTGGGGGCTGGCATGACTTGCGATGGTGCAGCGGCGCTTTTGCCGGCTCCCGCAGCAGCGGCCTTCACATCCTCGCCTTCGTTCGCAAGAACGGCGATGACTGCGTTCACGGCGACGTCCTGCGTGCCTTCAGGCACTACGATCTTGGCGAGCGTGCCGTCGTCGATCGCTTCGTATTCCATCGTGGCCTTGTCGGTTTCGATCTCGGCGATCACATCGCCCGACTTGACCTTGTCGCCCTCCTTCTTCAGCCATCGCGCGAGATTGCCCTTCTCCATCGTAGGTGAGAGCGCGGGCATGAGAATGTTGGTGGGCATCGCTTGATCTACCGGTAGCAAACGGCCTTGGCGGCCTCGACCACTTCGGCCACCGAGGGTAGCGCCAGCTTTTCGAGATTGGCGGCGTAAGGCATCGGGACTTCTTTTCCCGATACGCGCGCGATCGGAGCATCGAGATAATCGAAAGCACGTTCAGCAATTCGGGCGGCGATCTCCGCGCCCACGCCCGACTGTTGCCAGCCTTCTTCCACAGTCACGGCGCGTCCGGTCTTCTGGACAGACGCTATAATCGTCTCGGTGTCCATCGGCTTGAGCGTGCGCAGGTCGATCACCTCGGCGTCGATACCGGCTTCCGCCAATTCCTCGGCGGCCTTGAGCGCATAACTCATTCCCATCGACCAGGCGATAATCGTCACATCGTTGCCAGCGCGCGCAATCTTGGCCTTGCCGATTGGCAAGACAAAATCATCGAGTTTCGGCACCGGAGATGAATGGCCGTAAAGAATTTCATTTTCGAGAAAAATGACAGGGTTCGGATCGCGGATAGCCGCTTTGAGCAGTCCCTTGGCATCAGCCGCAGTCGAGGGCGCAATCACCTTTAAGCCCGGGATGTGCGAGTACCAAGCCGAATAATCCTGACTGTGTTGAGCAGCAACGCGCGCGGCGGCGCCGTTCGGCCCGCGGAACACAATTTGGCATCCCATCTGTCCGCCAGACATATACAACGTCTTCGCGGCTGAATTGATAAGCTGGTCCATCGCCTGCATGGCGAAATTGAAAGTCATGAACTCGACGATGGGTTTCAGCCCCGAGAGCGCCGCGCCGATGCCGAGACCTGCAAAGCCGTGTTCGGTAATCGGTGTATCGATAACACGTTTCGCGCCAAATTCCTGCAACAGGCCCTGCGTGACCTTGTACGCGCCTTGATATTCGGCGACTTCCTCGCCCATCACGAAAACATCCTTATCGCGCCGCATTTCCTCGGCCATGGCGTCGCGCAACGCTTCGCGCATGGTCATAGTGACCATCTCTGTCCCTTCAGGAATGTCCGGATCGTTTACCGCTTGCGGCGTCGGTGCCTCGGGCGCTTTTGCCGTTTTCGAGGCCGACGAGTTCTGGCGGCTTGGCTTGCTCTCTCTGAGCTTTGGCCGGTGGCGCGGACTCGGCAGCGTTCTGCTGCGCCGCGGGTTTTGTCGCTCTAATCGATGCCTTTGTCCTCGCCTTCGCCGAGGATCACCGCGATCGGCGTATTTACCGCGACATCGTTGGTGCCTTCGGGAACCAGAATTTTCCCCAGCGTGCCCTCGTCCGCGGCCTCAACTTCCATGGTTGCCTTGTCGGTCTCGATCTCGGCGATTACATCGCCAGACTTGACCTGGTCCCCTTCTTTCTTGAGCCACTTCGCAAGGTTGCCCTTTTCCATCGTAGGCGAGAGCGCGGGCATGAGGACTTCGGTCGGCATGGCTTTTTATTGTTTTCCGGACAACAGGATTAGCGATAAACGTTGGTGTAAAGTTCAGACACGTCCGGCTCCGGATCGTGCGTGGCAAATTCCGCCGCCTGGTTGATCAGATCGCGTACTTCGCCGTCGATTTTCTTGAGTGCGTCTTCACCGGCCAATTTCTTTTCGAGAATGCGATGGCGCGCCATATCGATGGGATCGTGGTGTGTGCGCACCTCATCGACTTCTTCGCGCGTTCGATATTTTGCCGGATCCGACATGGAATGCCCACGATAGCGGTAAGTGAGCATCTCAAGAATGTAGGGGCCTTTGCCAGCACGACACCAGTCGGCGGCTTTTTCGCCAGCGGCCTTGACTGCGCGCACGTCCATTCCATCGACTTGCTCGCCCGGAATGTTAAACGAAAGCCCGCGCCGGGACAGGTTCACCTCGGCGGATGAGCGGGTGATCACCGTGCCCATGGCGTAACGATTGTTCTCGATCACGTAAACCACCGGCAACTTCCAGAGCTCGGCCATGTTGAAGCTCTCGTAAACCTGACCCTGGTTGGCGGCACCATCGCCGAAATAGGCAAGGGTGATGCTCTTGTTACCGCGATAGTGGTTCGCGAATGCAAGGCCGGTGCCGAGTGGCACCTGGGCGCCAACGATACCGTGTCCGCCGTAAAAGCCCTTCTCCACACTAAACATGTGCATGGAGCCGCCCTTGCCCTTGGAATAGCCGTGAGCGCGGCCAGTGAGTTCAGCCATGACGCCTTTCGGGTCCATGCCCGTCGCGATCATGTGGCCGTGATCGCGATACCCCGTGATCACCTGGTCGCCCTCATGAAGCGCCATCTGCATGCCGACGACGACGGCTTCCTGGCCAATGTAGAGGTGGCAGAAACCGCCAATCAGCCCCATGCCGTACATCTGCCCAGCCTTCTCCTCGAAGCGACGGATAGTCAGCATGGTTCGATAGGCTGAAAGTTCCTGTTCCTTGCTGAAATCGGCGACGGTTTTGGCGTCGGCGCTCGGAATTTTTTGGGCGACCGCCATTGGCACTCCCTGCGAAAGCGTCCGGCAATTGTGACGGGGCGTCGGTGGGCTTCCAAACCCCCCATAGCTTAAATCGCCCGGCGGCGGAAGCGCGAGGCCGCTGCGCGAAATTGCGCAAAAGACGGTGAAATTGGCCGAAAATTTCAAGCCGAACGGTGGATAACGTCTTGGAGCGAAAGCGGTTGCTAGTGTGGCCGCACCAGCAGGACCAGATCGCGCGGGTCGATATACCCGATTAGGGCTCGGGCGCGCTCGTCCAGCATATCCGGATCGATACGGTCGGCACGGAGCAGCGAAACTTTGCGCTCCCAATGCGCCCGTTCGGCTTTGAGCCCGGCCAGTTCGCCTTTCATCGCCGCGAGCTGTTGTTCGAGGTCCTGCTGCGCACGAAGTCCACGATCGCCGCTGAAGGCGTGCATGCCGAAATAGCCGATGAACAACGCGGCGAAGACATAGAGGCCGAGCACAGTCAGGATGGTGCGGCGGTGCCGATGGGAGACCATAGTCCGTGACAATGCGGCAAGCCCGTTAAAGCGTCTTTAATGACGCGCTAAATCCGGTACCGAAATTCGTTGAGTACGAAGTTTCCAATCCGCTTGCCGCGATTACGCAGGATTTTCAGCACACCCTGGTCGACGAAATAGGTCAAAAGGATCGAATCGCGGGTCTTCACACGATTATGCACCGGGTCAGCCGAGTGCCAGGTGTCATTGCCAACCGCAAACGCATAGCCGGTGTTGCGCGCAAATCGCATCTTCGTCGTTTTCGGCAATGACCCGTCCGGGCGCTTCTCGTGGAAGATGGTCCCGATGTCCGCGTTGGCATCGTCCTTCGGCAAATAAAGCTGGACAGTGATCCCTTTCCAACGCGTGTCGGTGTGCGGCGTTATCAGATAGCCAGGAATGTCGCGGGTGAGGATCGGAATTGGATACATGCCGACCTTAGCGAAGCTGTCGCCAAAACGTTTTGAAAGGCCGGGCGCCAGCCGGCGGATGAAAGCTTCCTTGACCGGCTCGGAGCAAAGCGCGCGTCCGACGACATCCCAGAGTGCCCGCTTTTCCGGCGGAAGATTTCGGATATATTCGGGGAACAGATCAATTTTCACACGTGTGTGCGTGCCGTCGTCGAGATCTTGACCCTTGCTGCGGCCGTGCATGGGGCGATAGTCGGCGGACTCCGGCATCAACGCCAAAATCTGAGCATAGGTATCATCAGGAAACACCCGATCGAACTCGAGATGGAAAAATGGTTTCTCGACCGCACGAGCGGATTCGATCGACTGTACGACAGAGTTCGCAAGGTGGTCGGACGCGCGGCGGCGATCGTGGGTGGACAGGGTTGTCGTCTGGTCCATAGCAACTTCTCTCGTTCAGTTTTCCGGCGCAATTTGCTGCAAATTCGCAGGCAAATGCAAGATGGCTACTTCGATACCGCTAATGCCGAGATTTTAGCACATCGCGTCCGGCATATTTTGCTTGCGGGCCGAGTTCCTCCTCGATGCGCAACAACTGATTGTATTTAGCAGTACGATCAGAGCGGGCGAGCGAGCCGGTCTTGATTTGCCCGCAATTCGTTGCGACCGCCAGATCGGAGATTGTCGAGTCCTCGGTTTCACCAGATCGATGCGACATCACCGCCGTATAGCCCGACTTGTGTGCCATTTCGACCGCAGCAAGTGTCTCAGTCAACGTGCCAATTTGATTGACCTTGATCAGGATCGAATTGGCGATGCCCTCTTTGATTCCTTTAGCAAGCCGCGTGACATTTGTGACAAACAAATCGTCGCCGACCAATTGGCATTTTGCTCCGACCATATCAGTGAGAATTTTCCAACCCTCCCAGTCGTCTTCTGACATCCCGTCTTCTATCGAAACGATCGGATAGCGCGCGATCAGATCGGCAAGATATTTCGCCTGTTCTTGCTTCGATCGCTTCTTGCCTTCCCCTTCATAGACGTAGGCACCGTCCTTGAAGAATTCAGTCGCGGCGCAATCGAGCGCAACCATCACATCGTCCGCCGGGCTTGTAGCCTGCCTTCGTGATTGCCTGCATGACGAAATCAAGTGCAGCTTCGGCGGACTTTAAATTCGGAGCGAACCCGCCCTCATCGCCAACATTCGTATTGAGGTTTGCCTCTTTAAGTTGGCTTTTGAGCGTATGAAAGATTTCCGCACCGGCCCGCAGCGCTTCGGCAAAGGTCGGTGCGCCCACCGGCATAATCATAAATTCCTGAAAATCGATCGGGTTGTCGGCATGGACGCCGCCGTTCACGATATTCATCATCGGCACAGGTAGCACGCGCGCAGCGGTGCCGCCGACGTAACGATAAAGCGGCGCCTGCGTAGTAGCGGCCGCAGCTTTGGCGACCGCAAGCGACACGCCGAGGATGGCGTTTGCGCCAAACCGGCCTTTATTTGTCGTTCCGTCGAGGCCAATCAAAGTCTCGTCGATCTTGGCCTGCGCTTCGGCATCCATACCGCCGAGCGCATCAAAAATTTCACCATTGACGGCAGCGACCGCTTTACGGACGCCCTTTCCGCCATATCGTCCTTTGTCGCCGTCGCGCAATTCGACCGCCTCGTGCGCACCTGTGGATGCGCCCGAAGGAACCGCCGCACGGCCTTTCGAACCGTCTTCCAATATTACGTCGACCTCGACAGTCGGATTACCGCGGCTGTCGAGGATTTCGCGGCCGACGATATCGGTAATGGCGGTCATGGCTGGATCCGTACTTGTGCTGCGGGGCTTCTACAGGATCGACAACCCCCTTGTCATGCCCCGCACGAACCGGGCATCCAATGGGTATAAATCATGGGATAAAGGGCTATGGCAAAGAAACGACTGCAGTTGGGACATCCGAGCCCAATCCCCGCCTCGCCGGACAAGGCGGTCCTCGATCGCGTTCCAAATCCCCATGCGGACACAAATTATGTCGCGCGTTTCACCGCGCCGGAATTTACCACTCTTTGCCCGATCACGGGCCAGCCCGACTTTGCGCATTTGGTGATCGACTATGTCCCGGCGAAATATTTGGTCGAGTCAAAGTCGCTCAAGCTTTACCTCAACAGCTTCCGCAACTACGGCGCCTTTCACGAGGACTGCACGGTCGCGATCGGAAAAAAGCTCGTCACCGCACTCAAGCCGAAGTGGCTGCGCATCGGCGGTTATTGGTACCCGCGCGGCGGTATGCCGATCGACGTGTTTTGGCAACGTGGAAAATTACCCAAGGATGTGTGGGCACCCGATCAGGGCGTTACGCCCTACCGTGGGCGCGGCTAAACCGTCGAAATATGCCGGCGCAACTGGAGCGCGCAGGTCCAGCCTGTGACAGTCAACACCGCGGCACCAGCCAGCAATACCGGTGTAAAGCCGACGCTTGCCAGCCCAATGCCGTACACTACTGGGCCCGCGGCTTGGCCGAGGAAAAAGAAGAAAGAATGCCCGGCGGTCGCCGAGCCACGGGCTGACGGCGCCAATTCCGTGACATAGACCTGTATGCAGCCGTGGAGCAGGTAAAAGCCAAAACCCATAACCATAAAATTCACGAATTCGATCGGCCAGGGCAATCGAAGCGCTATCACGATGAGACATAAGCCCATCGCCATGCCACCCGCTGCCATCAAACGTCGCTCCCCCAAATGAGCAAGCAGCCAGCCGACCATAAACGTGTAAATGACACCGCCAACACCGAAACCCGCAAGCACAATCCCCGCAATTGAAGCGCGCGCATGTCCTTCCGCGTTTAACAGGACGGCCATATAGGGAAACACCCCGAACAAAAATATCGCTTCGATGAAAACAGCGCCGAAGCAATACTTCGCCATCGGGTTGCTGAAAATCGCGCGGTAATTTGGAATCAGCGCAGATAAATCGAAACGCCCTGGTTTGTCTTCCATGCCGCGAAATCCTGGAATGGCGACGGCCAAGGCAATGAGATTGATTGCCCCCGTGACAAAGAATACCCCGCGCCATCCAATTAGGTCCCCGATGACGCCGGCGCCCGACGCACCCAAGAGATTTCCGCTCATGGCTGCAAACAATAGCTTGCCGAACGCGACCTGGCGCTGTGCGACCGGAACGCGGTCGCCGATAAGCGCAAACGCGATCGGAAATACTCCTCCAGCGGTCATCCCGGCAAGGACGCGCAGACTCATAAGCGTCTCGAAATTTGTCACGATCCCGCAGGCGAGCGTGGTAATGCCCCCGATGAGCATGCACACAGCAATAAGCCGCGCCTTGCTGAACATGTCGGCAAGCGCGCCCAGCACCGGTTGAATTAACGCGTATGGCAAGGTGAAGCCGGTCGATAGCAATGCCGCGGTCGTCGGCTCGACGTTTAATCCGCTGGCGACCTGCGGAATGACCGGATCGACTGAGCGCATGAACAGCGACGTCGCGAATATCACGAACGCCATGAGATTGAGGACACGCCCCATGTGATGCGTACGCCTGCGCCGATCAGCGCTTGGCCAGCCGGTCGAATTCAACCAGCGTGCGCAGCAGTGGCTCCATCTCCTTCAATGACAGCATATTGGGACCATCGGATGGCGCCTTGTCTGGATCTTGATGGGTCTCGATGAACACGCCCGCGACTCCGACCGCAACCGCTGCCCGCGCGAGCACTGAAACAAACTCTCGTTCTCCGCCCGACGACGTACCCTGCCCGCCCGGTTGTTGCACCGAATGAGTTGCGTCGAATATCACTGGCGCCAGCGTGGTTCGCTTAAGGATTGGGATTGAACGCATGTCGGAGACAAGCATGTTGTAGCCGAACGAAGCTCCGCGCTCAGTGACAAGCACGTTACGATTACCAGCGCCGGTAATTTTTTCGACGACGTTCTGCATATCCCACGGGGCCATGAACTGACCCTTTTTAACGTTGACGACCTTACCGGTCTTGGCGGCAGCGACGAGCAGATCGGTTTGCCGGCAGAGAAACGCCGGTATCTGGAGCACGTCGACGACCTCGGCAGCGCGCACGCACTGCGCAGCTTCGTGCACATCTGTAAGGACCGGAAGTTTTAGCTTGTCGCGGATTTCGGCGAAGATCGGCAATGCTTGTTCGAGCCCTATGCCGCGGGCCGATTTAGCTGAGGTGCGGTTCGCTTTGTCGAAGGACGTCTTGTAGACCAGCCCGACACCGACGCGCTCGGCGATTTCCTTCAACGCTGTTGCCATTTCTAGTGCATGCGATTTGCTCTCGAGCGCGCAGGGCCCAGCAATGAGCGCTAGCGGCAATGAATTGCCGAAGCGCGCGGTGCCAATCGTCACGGTGGAATTGGGTTTCTGATCCACGATTCAAATCCTCGCGGGCCGGACCATGAAGCGGCTCAGGCCTCCGGTCAACGGGACGGCTCGAAAACCAGAATTGCACCCATAGCGTCATCCCGGCCGATTACAGTCATATTCCCGGCAAAAAGCCCAGCTATGCCGGCCTCTGCAGGCACGGCATCAAGCAGGCTCGCATCTGTGACAGTGAAGCGTAACGCCGCTAGCCGGGCACCGCGAGACGTATCCGGCGGCGTCACCCCAAAACGCTGCATGAACGTATCCGGCGTCATCACCTCGATGTCGCCGCGTGGCGTCTTGATCGTCAGCCCGCCTTCGGTCAAACGGCTTTCTGCTCCCGCAAAGGTAGCAAGAAAGCTTGAGCATTGATGCGGATCCCGCGCGACCAGCACAACACCAGCGACTGCATTCGCCGTATTGGCGTGAACCTGAAAGGCGGGATTCCAGAAGTTTTCCGGATAGCGCTGAAAGCTGGTGAAAAAACCAATGTCAGGCGCCACAGGACACGACGCAAACGCAAGTGCGAACGCGAGTTTGACCAGCGTGCCATCGGGACGCTTCCCCTCGCGTTCGAATTCGTAAAGCTCATAATCGCCGATTCCTGCAACACGAAATGCTTTAGTGTCGGCCGTGCCGCGGCCTTCGAGTACGAGCATCGACAACCCTTGCCCGCTGGCCAGAAAATCGCGATTGAAGGCACCGAACGAAAAATGTCGGGGAGCGTGTGGCACGATTCCGGATTCGTCCACGACAGCCAGCAGTTCGATGAACGTCCCGGGCAGTTGGATAATGTGGTTCTGTGTTCCCCAGGCGCGCGGATGTCGGTTACGTGCACCGACTTGAAAACCGAGCCGGCGATAGAGGTTCGCGGCGGCATCAAGATTGCGCACCACATGAACGATATGATCGAGGCCGCGGGCCATCGTCGGTCGTTACACGAGCCGACTCTGCTCGACAGCGGCGCCAATGAAGGACGAGAAGAGCGGGTGCGGCTCGAACGGCCGTGATTTCAGCTCCGGATGGAATTGCACGCCGATGAACCAAGGATGATCTTCGTATTCGATAATTTCCGGCAATATCCCGTCCGGCGACATCCCGGAAAAGCGCATGCCGCGTTGCTCGAGCCGCCCCTTATACGTTGTGTTGACTTCGTAACGATGACGATGACGCTCGGAAATCTCCGTCGCATCGTAAATCATTGACACGCGGCTACCCCGCGTAAGGACCGCATCGTATGCGCCGAGTCTCATGGTGCCGCCGAGATCGCCACTCGCGGTACGCTTCTGGAGCTCGTTGCCTTTCAGCCACTCGGTCATCAAGCCAACAACCGGCTCGGTTGTTGCACCAAACTCAGTTGAGTTCGCCTGCTCGATACCGCATAAATTTCGCGCGGCCTCAAGCACCGCCATCTGCATACCAAAGCAAATGCCGAAATACGGCACGTGACGTTCACGCGCGAACCGCGCCGCCTTGATTTTTCCTTCCGCGCCGCGCTGACCGAACCCACCCGGCACCAGGATGCCATTGACGTGTTCGAGGAACGGAGCTGGGTCCTCATTCTCAAACACTTCTGACTCAATCCAGTCGAGATTGACTTTCACTTTATTGGCAATGCCGCCATGCGAAAGCGCTTCGATCAGCGATTTGTATGCGTCTTTCATGCCCGTGTATTTGCCGACGATGGCAATCGTGACGTCACCCTCCGGATTGCGCACGCGTTCGTTGATCAGGCGCCATCGCGCAAGGTCCGGCGCCTGGCGTGGCTCAACCCCAAATGCAGCCAAAACTTCGGCATCGAGTCCCTCAGCGGAATATGCTTCCGGTACCGCATAGATGTTGTCGACGTCTCGCGCTTCGATGACGGCGCTCTCGCGCACATTACAGAACAGCGCGAGCTTGCGTCGCTCGCTTTCCGGAATCGGGCGATCGGTACGGCAAAGCAAAATATCGGGCTGGATCCCGATAGAGCGCAACTCTTTCACCGAGTGCTGCGTCGGCTTCGTCTTGAGCTCGCCAGCGCTCGGGATGAAAGGCATCAGCGTGAGATGGATATAGAGCGCGTGGTGGCGCGGCAAATCGTTGCCCAATTGCCGGATTGCCTCGAAGAACGGCAGTCCTTCGATGTCGCCGACGGTGCCCCCGATTTCGCACAGCACAAAGTCGAAACCCTCGTTGCCTTCGCGGATGAAATCCTTGATGGCGTTGGTGACGTGCGGGATCACTTGGATCGTGGCGCCGAGATAGTCGCCGCGCCGCTCGCGCGTCAGAATGTCCTGGTAAATGCGACCAGTGGTAATGTTGTCGTGACGCGTCGCCGGCCGGCCGGTGAAGCGCTCATAATGGCCGAGGTCGAGATCGGTCTCTGCGCCATCATCTGTTACGAAAACTTCGCCATGCTGGTATGGCGACATCGTTCCCGGGTCGACGTTGAGATAGGGATCAAGTTTGCGCAGGCGGACCTTGTAGCCACGCGCTTGCAGCAGAGCGCCGAGCGCTGCCGACGCAAGACCCTTGCCAAGTGAGGAGACCACGCCGCCGGTTATGAAAATGTACCGCGCCATGGGGCCTAACGTTTAACCTCCGCGAGTTGATTCGACGAGCGCGAAAAGCTCAGGGCCGCGTTGCGCCTGTGCGTAGCTCGATAAGTTTTCGGCATTCCAAACACTTGCGATACGATTTCCATATTTCCTCCGGGTTTGGTTCCAACGCCTTTCACTGCTCCCGGTCCCTAACGCAGAAGGGCCGGATTTTCCCGGCCCTTCCGTCGCGATTTATTTCGACTGTGGCACCTGCGGCCCCGAGGGAGCGGCAGGCGCTGCCGGCGCCGCAGGTGGTGTACTACCTTGGAGTTGATTGAGCAGCCCCCCACCGCTGCCGCTGCCGAGAGGAGCGGGCGCGCCCGGTGCACTTGGCGCGCTTTGGCCGCCTTGCAGGATCGAATTGGGCTTGCGGTTGATCCCCGCGAGGATCGACAGCATGAGACTGGTCACGAAGAACAGGCCAGCGAGGATCGCGGTCGCGCGCGTCAGCACGTTGGCAGTCCCACGGCTGGTCATAAAGCCGCCACCGGAGCCGATACCGAGACCGCCGCCCTCCGAGCGCTGCAGCAGGACCACCCCGATCAGGGCGAGAACCAGCATCAAATGGATGACGATGATGACGTGCTGCATTAGCCCAGTTATCCGTTCAAACCTTGCCGCTCCCGGCTCTCCGCCCAGGCGGCGCTATTTGGTCCATATAGGAATTCGCCGCGGTCTCTACACGATCGCCTGGCGCTTTTCCACCCTTCCCGCTGCTAGCGGTAAACTGCCGCAATACCGAGGAAATCCTCGGCTTTGAGGCTGGCCCCGCCGACCAAAGCGCCGTTGACCTCGGGGACCGTCAGAAGCTCTTTGGCGTTCGCCGGTCTGACGGAACCGCCATACAGAATCCGGATGCGCCCGCCGTCACTGCCAAAGCGATCAGTTAGCCCCTTGCGTACGAATGCATGGACTTCCGCTACATCCGTGGACGTCGGCGTAAGGCCCGTCCCTATCGCCCATACGGGCTCATAGGCGATGACGAGATTGGCAGCGGTGGCTTTGTCCGGTAGCGAGCCGGTGAGCTGGCGGCCGACCACATCAACCGTCTTGCCGGCATCACGCTCAGCGCGCTGCTCCCCGACACAGACAATCGCAGCCAATCCGGCCCGCCAGGCAGCCCGCACTTTGCCGCAGACCTGCGCATCACTTTCATGATGATCGGCCCGTCGTTCCGAATGGCCCACGATCACGGCGCGCGCACCCGCATCCGCCAACATTTCAGCGGAGACATCGCCCGTGTGCGCCCCGGACGGCTCCGGATGGCAATCCTGCGCGCCAATAAGCACCGCAGAGCCACGGACGGCAGCTGCAAAGGCGGCGATCAAGGTTGTGGGAGGGCAAACCATAAGGTCGGCTTTGCCCGCGAGGCTGCCCGCATCGGAGATAATCTTGGCGAGCTCTCCTCGGGACGCGGAAAGCCCGTTCATTTTCCAGTTGCCCGCGACCAGCGGAGTTATCTTGGCCGCCATCGAAAAATCCCTTTCCGCGTGCGGTTATCAGGTCCGCTCGCGCAACACCAGCGTGACCCGCGACAGGCTAAACCTTCTTGAGTTGCAAGGAGTTGGCCGGGTCACTATGGTGCGGCCGCTGCGCTTGGGCTAGACAGGCGCGGTTATCCACTCAACCAGCCATCGTAAGCAACGAAAAACGCGCGCATGCTTCGCGGTATCCATAAAGCCTCCTCGACCTGGCTCGGCAAAGCGCTCATGGCGACCGTCATGGGCTTCCTCGTGATCAGCTTCGCCATCTGGGGCATCGGCGATATTTTCCGCGGGTTTGGCCAAAATGCGGTTGCAACCATCGGCGGGACCGAGATTTCTATCGAGCAGTTCCGGCAGTTCTACAACGAGCGCCTCCAGCAGTTGGGGCGTCAGGTCGGCCGACCGATCACACCCGATGAGGCGCGTGCGCGGGGGTTCGACCGCCAGCTTTTGGGGCAGCTCATCAACGATACAACGCTGGATGAGCAGGCCAAGAAATTGCGGCTCGGTCTCGCGGACGCCGAAATCGCGCAGCGCATTACGACCGATCCGTCATTCCGCGGTCCCACCGGACAATTCGATCGCACACGCTTTGAACAAATCATCCGCCAGGCTGGCTACAACGAAAGCCGTTTCATTGAGGAGCAGCGTCGCACGATGTTGCGGCGGCAACTCGCTCAGAGCATTACCGGCGACATGAAACTCCCGGGCACGGCGGTGGCGGCAATCAATCAGTACCGGAATGAGAAGCGCGCCATCGAATATGTGGCGTTAGGTGTAGCGCAGGCCGGCGACATTCCTCCACCGACGCCGGAAGCGCTCAACACATATTTCGCAGACCGCAAAACACTCTTCCGCGCACCCGAATATCGCAAAATTACGCTGTTGCCGCTCGCACCCGCGGATCTTGCCAAGGTGGCCGCAGTCAAAGACGACGACGCAAAAGCTTATTTTGAGCCGCGTAAAGACAGTTACGGCAGACCTGAGAAACGCGAACTACGCCAGATTGTGTTTCCAAACGCCGAAGAAGCCGCGGCAGCGCGCGAACGCGTCGTCAAAGGCGCAACATTCGACGACATTGCCAAAGAGCGCGGCGTGAACGTATCCGACACCAACCTCGGTACAGTGACAAAATCCGACATCATCGATCCAGTCGTTGCCGATGCCGCTTTCGCGCTCAAGTCGGGCGAAACGAGTGCGCCGGTGAAAGGCCGGTTCGGTACGGTTTTGCTGCAGGTCAGCAAGATCGAACCCGGCGAGGAGAAGACCTACGAGCAAATGGCTCCTCAGATTAAAGCTGAGATTGCCGAGAGCCAGGCCAGAAACGAAATTACCAGCCTGCGTGACAAGATTGAAGATGAACGCGCTGCCGGCTCAACCCTCGCCGAGACTGCCAAGAAGCTTGGACTGAAGGCAACAACGATCGAGGCGGTCGACGCGTCGGGACGTGGACCGGATGGCAAGCCGGTACCTGGGCTGCCGCAAACACCGAACGTACTCAGCGCTGCCTTTGCGAGTGATGTTGGCATCGATACTGATCCGCTACAGCTGCCGAAGGGCGGCTTTCTCTATTTCGACGTTACGGGCATTACGCCTTCACGCGAACGACCGCTCGACGAAGTGAAGGATCAGGTCGAAGCCCGTTGGCGCGACAACGAAATTGCAAAGCGACTACAGACAAAAGCCGACGATATCCTCGGCAAACTCAGAGCCGGGACACCGTTTGCACAAGTCGCAGGCGAGGCCGGCCTCAAGATAGAGACGGCTGCTGACCTCCAGCGCGGCAAACAGGGCGGCTTTGTGCCGCCAAAAGTCGTCGAACTCGTATTCCGGACCCCGAAAGGCGCAGCGGCGTCTGCTGAAGGCAACAAGGAAACGGAACGCTACGTCTTTCGCGTGACAGACGTAGTAGATCCACAGCCGGACCCGGCCTCGTCCGACAGCAAAGCAATCGCGGAAACTCTGAAAAATTCTTTTGGTGAAGACCTCGTCAGTGAATACATTTCGCGTTTGGAGAATGATTTTGGCGTCACCGTCAACCCGTCGGCGCTGAACCAGGTTATCGGCGGCGCCCCCCAACAATAAATCGACCCCATGCAAATCGAGCCGTCGGAAACCGCCTTTGCCGCACGCTATGGGCGCGGCGAGACGCAAGTGGTGTGGACGACATTGGTTGCCGACCTCGAGACGCCGGTTTCTGCGTTCCTGAAGCTCGGCGCCGGGAAAGCAATGAGCTTTTTGCTCGAGTCGGTTGAGGGCGGCGCGGTGCGCGGCCGCTATTCGATTATCGGACTTGAACCGGATCTGATCTTTCGCGCAAGCGGCCGCAAAGCTGAAATCAATCGTGACGCACGCACAAAAACGAATGCCTTTGTGCCCTGCCCCGAGCCGCCACTGCAGGCGCTGCGCACGTTGATCGCAGAAAGCCGGATCGCGCTGCCCGATAGCCTGCCGCCAATGTCTGCCGGCGTCTTCGGTTATCTCGGGTACGACACGGTGCGGCTGATGGAAGATTTGCCGCCGCCCAACCCGGATCCGATTGGCATTCCAGATGCAGTGTTGGTTCGCCCGACACTGATTGTCGTGTTCGACACAGTGAAGGATTCGATCACGGTCGTAACGCCGGTGCGCCCGGAAAAATCTGTCGATGCGAAATCCGCACTCGCACGCGCAATCGAGCGTCTCGCCGGTGTCGTCGAAAGCCTGGATGGGCCTTTGGACAAGGCCTTGACCGAGAATGACGCTGGGCCAATCGACGTGCCCGCAACGTCAAATACCTCGCCCGACGAATTCAAAACCATGGTTCGCAAGGCGAAGGAATACATCGTTGCCGGCGATGCGTTTCAAATCGTGCTGGCGCAACGATTTGAGGCGCCATTCACGTTGCCGCCGTTTTCACTCTATCGCGCGCTGAGGCGGACCAATCCGTCGCCCTATCTCTATTTTCTCGATTTTGGCACCTTTGCGGTCGCAGGATCGAGCCCGGAAATTTTGGTGAAGGTTTCAGGTGATCGCGTCACGATTCGGCCGATCGCAGGCACGCGCCATCGTGGAGCAACGCCGCAAGAGGATAGCGCCCTCGAAGCAGAGCTGCTCGCCGATCCGAAAGAGCGCGCCGAGCACCTGATGTTACTCGATCTTGGTCGCAACGACGTCGGGCGCGTGGCTGCGATTGGCACCGTCAAGGTCACCGATCAATTCTTTGTCGAACGCTACAGCCATGTGATGCACATCGTGTCCAACGTCGAAGGCAGGCTCGCCGACAATCGCGACGCTTTGGACGCACTTGCGGCCGGATTTCCAGCCGGAACTGTCTCAGGTGCGCCCAAGGTCCGCGCGATGCAAATTATTGACGAATTGGAGAAGGAAAAACGCGGACTGTATGCGGGATGCGTTGGATATTTCTCCGCCTCTGGCGAGATGGATACCTGCATCGTTTTGCGCACCGCGCTGGTGAAAGACGGCAAGATGTACGTGCAGGCAGGCGCAGGAATCGTCGCCGACAGCGACCCCGATTTCGAGCAGCAGGAATGTATCAATAAGGCGAAGGCCTTGTTTCGAGCCGCCGAGGAAGCGCGCCGCTTTGCCAGTACGGCCAAACGCGGACAGTAGCCACCGCCAAGGCCGGCTCCTTGACCCCCCTCGGAGCGCACCTTAAACCCTTGGCAAAGCGGTGGAACATGATCGTCTTGATCGACAACTACGACAGCTTCACCTTCAACCTGGTCCATTACCTGGGCGGGCTCGGGGCCGATGTTGTCGTGCATCGCAACGACAAAATTTCAGTCGCAGAGGTCATGGCGCTCGAGCCGACGGCTATCGTGCTGTCGCCCGGCCCCTGCACGCCTAATGAGGCCGGAATCTGTCTCAAACTCATCGCTAAAGCCGCGCAAACCGTTCCAATTCTCGGTGTCTGCCTCGGTCACCAGGCGATCGGTCAGGCATTTGGCGGCAAAATCGTGCGCGCAAAACCGCTCCACGGCAAAGTGTCGGAGATTAAACACACCGGTACCGGAGTCTTCCGAGGCATTAACGGACCGCTGAAGGCAACGCGCTATCATTCGCTCGTTGTTGAGCGCGCAAACATGCCGCGCGAACTCACGATCAATGCCGAGACGAGCGACGCATTGGTGATGGGTTTGATGCATGCCAGCCTGCCTGTCCATGGCGTGCAGTTTCATCCCGAGAGTATCGCCTCCGAGCATGGCCATCTCATGTTGAAGAATTTCCTGGATATTGCCACCGCCTGGAACACGCAGCGCGGCCGGCACCCAACGCCCGCACGCAAAGCGGCAGCTCTGCACGCGACAACCTGAGGCGCTGGCAGTGGCCGACGATTTCAAAACGCTCATCGCCAAGGTCGCGACTGGTGCCAGCCTCACGCGCGAGGAGGCTGCGGGCGCCTTCGACCGCATGATGTCGGGCGAAGCCACCCCATCGCAGATGGGTGGGCTATTAATGGCACTCCGCGTGCGCGGAGAAACTGTCGATGAGATCACCGGCGCTGTCACGACAATGCGCGCCAAAATGCTGAGCGTAAAAGCGCCGGCGGATGCCGTTGACGTAGTCGGCACGGGCGGCGACGCATCGGGCTCCTTCAACATCTCAACATGCGCTGCGTTTATCGTTGCGGGCGCCGGTGTGCCGGTCGCCAAACACGGTAATCGCGCGCTGTCATCGAAGTCGGGGGCAGCGGACGTCTTGCAGGCGCTTGGCGTCAGAATCGAACTCGATTTCAAAACAGGTGAGCATGTGCATTCGCGACGCCGGTATCGGCTTCATGTTTGCGCCGGCACATCACCCGGCAATGAAAAATGTCGGTCCCACGCGCGTCGAGCTTGGCACTCGCACGATCTTTAATTTGCTCGGGCCATTGTCGAACCCTGCGAGCGTCAAGCGGCAGATGATCGGCACCTTCTCGAAGCACTGGGTCGAACCGATGGCGCAGGTGCTGAAAAACCTCGGCTCTGAAAGTATTTGGGTCGTGCACGGATCTGACGGGCTTGATGAGATCACGACCGCGGGCCCGACCAGCGTTGCAGCGCTTGAGGGCGGCAAGATTCGTACATTCGAGGTGACGCCAGAGGATGCTGGATTGCAACGCTCGAAACCTGACGCGCTACTCGGCGGCGACGCCGAACACAACGCCAAGGCAATGCTCGACGTGCTCAAAGGCAAGCCGGGCCCGTTCCGGGATGTTTCGATCCTCAATGCCGCCGCAGCGCTGATCGTTGCGGGCAAGGCGAAGGATCTTAAGCAGGGCGCACTTTTGGCGGGCAAATCAATTGAAACCGGCGAAGCGGAAGGCCGGCTCGACCGTTTGATCGCGGTCTCAAATGCCGTGGAGGCGTAACCTTGGCCGACATTCTCGCCAAGATTGAAACTTACAAGCGAGAGGAAATCGCGGCGGCCAAGCGCGCGCGTCCGCTCGCGACGCTTGAGAAAGAAGCAAAGGCCGCTTCGCCGCCGCGCGGCTTCCTGCACGCTATCGAGAGACAAATTGCCGGCGGAAAATACGCGTTGATCGCCGAAATCAAAAAGGCGAGCCCTTCGAAGGGGCTCATTCGCGCCGATTTCGACCCGCCATCATTGGCCAAAGCTTATGAAACAGGCGGCGCCACCTGCCTTTCGGTCCTGACCGACGCACCCTCGTTCCAAGGCAAACCCGAATTCCTGGGCCAGGCTCGAAACGCCACGGCGCTGCCAGCCTTGCGGAAAGACTTCATCTACGAACCCTATCAGGTCGTGGAATCGCGTGCGCTTGGCGCCGATTGCATCCTGATCATCATGGCGGCCGTCGACGACGCGGCGGCACGGGATATCGAAGATGCGGCCTTTGCCTATGGGATGGACGTCCTTGTTGAAGTTCATGATGAAGTTGAACTTGCGCGCGCGCTCAAGCTGAAATCGAAGCTTATCGGCATCAATAACCGCGATTTGCGGACGTTTAAGACGTCGCTCGCGGTAAGTGAGCTTTTGGCGCCGAAAATCTCCGGCCAACGCGTCGTCGTTGCCGAAAGCGGGCTCAATACGCCGGCCGACCTTGCGCGCCTCAAACGCATCGGCATTTCGACGTTCCTGATTGGCGAAAGCCTGATGCGGCAGGCCGATGTCACAGCTGCGACGCGCGCCTTGCTTGCGCACGGTTCTCAGCGCGCCGCAGTGGAGTAAAACGATGGCGCGCCGAAAGAAGTCCGCTGCGAGACGCCCGAAAAAAACCTCGGTGCGCCGGCCCAAACGAAAAATCAAAGCCAAGGCAAAGCCACGGCAGGAAAAAATTGTCACGCCGCCCGCTCCATCCCCCCTCACCCATATCGATCATCGTGGCGAAGCGCGCATGGTCGATGTGACCGATAAAGGCGCCACAGAAAAATCGCCATCGCCGAAGGCCGCGTGATCATGCGTAAGGAAACGCTCGACCTGGTTCTCGAAGGCAACGCAATGAAAGGCGACGTCCTGGGCGCCGCGCGGCTGGCCGGCATCATGGCGGCGAAGCGGACCCACGGCCTCATCCCGCTCTGTCACCCTCTTCCCCTGACCAAAGTGGAAATCGAGATCAATCCAGAGCACGCGCTGCCCGGCTTTCTGGTGCAAGCGACCGTGAAGGTGACGGCCAAAACTGGCGTCGAGATGGAAGCCTTAACCGCGACCTCGATCGCCTGCCTGACGATCTATGACATGGTCAAAGCAATCGAGCGGGGCATGCGGATCGAGGGCATTCGCCTGTTACACAAAAGCGGCGGCAAATCCGGCGAGTGGCGCGCGGAGACCTAGTCAATGGCGCTTATGCCGGTTGCAGAGGCACTCCAACGAGTGCTCACCGATGCAAGGCCGCTGCCGGCAGAATCTGTGCCTCTCGATGATGCGCTCGGACGCGTGCTCACCGAAGATGTCGTCGCATTGCGCACCCAGCCGCCCGCAGCAGTTTCGGCGATGGATGGCTATGCGGTTCGTGCGAGCGACGTTGCCCATGCACCAACTACACTTAAAGTTATTGGTGAAGTTGCGGCCGGCCATCCATTCGCTGGACAAGTCGGACCTGGACAAGCCGCGCGCATTTTCACCGGCGGCGTGATGCCCGCCGGCAGCGATACCGTGATCATTCAGGAACTCACCAGCCAAACCGGCGACGCTGTCACCATTCAGAAAACGACCACCAAGGGCCGCAATGTACGGGCCCAAGGCATCGACTTCGTGCAAAATCAGGTTCTCCTGCACAAAGGACACCGTCTCTCCGACCGTGACTTGATGCTTGCCGCTGCGATGAACCATCCGAGCGTGCGTGTGCACCGCCGGCCCAAGGTGGCCGTGCTCGGAACCGGCGACGAACTGGTCGCACCCGGTGGCGCGCCAAAATTTGGCGAGATCGTATACTCCAACGGTTTTGCTCTCACGGCGATCGTGCGCAACGAGGGTGCCGACGTTTGCGATTTAGGAATCGCGCGCGACCGCATCGAGGATATTGTTGCTTCCGTACGCCGCGCGCGCGAATGGGGCGCCGATATCCTCGTCACCACCGGCGGAGCATCCGTCGGCGACCATGATCTGGTGCAGCGCGCCTTGGCCGCTGAAGGCCTCACTCTTTCGTTCTGGCGCGTAGCATTGCGTCCGGGGCGCCCGATGATGCACGGGCGCCTGAATGAAATGCAGGTTTTGGGTGTGCCCGGTAATCCGGTGTCGTCCTACGTCTGCGCATTTCTGTTTGTCGTGCCCCTCATCAGGCGCCTTGCAGGCCGCCTGGATATCGAACGGACACCCGAAGTTGCCCTGCTCGGCTCCGACTTGCCGGCAAACGACGAGCGCACTGATTATCTGCGGGCTACGTTGGCGGCCGGCACGGCCGGGCCGATCGCTACCCCATTACCATCGCAGGACAGTTCTTTGATGGCTCCGCTCGCCAAGGCTGATTGCCTGCTGATTCGGGAACCACACGCACCGGCGGCTAAAGCCGGTTCAGAGTGTGTCATCCTTAAGCTCGCCCTTTAGGCATCTTTCGAGTTTTTCACCC
This sequence comes from uncultured Alphaproteobacteria bacterium, assembly GCA_963743405.1. Taxonomy (GTDB): domain Bacteria; phylum Pseudomonadota; class Alphaproteobacteria; order Rhizobiales; family Xanthobacteraceae; genus Pseudolabrys. Next base: position 97,589 of record CAVUPX010000004.1, read on the forward strand.
CAAATTAAATAGTTGCAGAACACATATCGAACAGATAGTGTCCGTTCATGATTTGTTTCTGGCCTGAGCCCCTTTGCGGCCGGCCTGACGGGGAGAAATAGATGCTGACCCGCAAGCAGTTCGAGCTCCTGCGTTTCATCCACGAGAGACTGACCGAGGCCGGTATCCCCCCGTCTTTCGATGAAATGAAGGACGCCCTGGATCTACGCTCAAAATCGGGAATTCATCGTCTCATTACAGCCCTGGAAGAGCGCGGGTTTATTCGCCGCCTGCCCAATCGGGCCCGCGCCATCGAAGTGATCAAACTGCCGGATTCTGTCGGCCATGGCCTAGGCTCGGCCAGATCGCGCGGATTTACCCCCAGCGTCATCGAGGGTGATCTAGGCCGCGTGCGAGCTACGGTCTCCGAAGAGGACGCCGGCCGGCCGGTTGCTGTGCCGGTTATGGGCCGGATTGCCGCCGGCACCCCTATTGAGGCGATCCAGACCCGCAGTCATGTCATCAATATGCCGCCCGACCTCCTTTCGGCGGGCGAGCATTTCGCCCTGGAAGTCCGTGGCGACAGCATGATCGAAGCCGGCATTCTCGATGGCGATATCGCGCTCATCCGCAAGTCCGAGGCGGCCGAGACCGGCGACATCGTGGTCGCTCTCATCGACGATGAAGAGGCTACCCTCAAGCGTTTCCGGCGCCGTGGGGCGTCAATAGCGCTTGAGCCTGCCAATACCGCTTATGAGGTGCGCATCCTGCCCCCCAATCGCGTGCGCATTCAGGGCAAGCTCGTGGGGCTTTTCCGGAGATATTAATCGTCGGCGTCCAGGTCGTCCGAACGCGGTGCTGCGTCGCGTGCTGGCGATTTTAACGCCGGCTGGGCGTCCGCCCTCGAGGTGGTCGGCCCCTGCGTCCACGGTCGCTCGTAGCTGTCTGGACGCGTGACAGATTGCTCGAAGCTGTCCCCTGTCCACCGCAGCGCGAGGGCCCCATGGGATACGCCAGGCCTCGCGGTCCACCAGGACCCGACGCACAGTTCCGGACAGGAGCTTCGCGCGGGCTCACCACGACGGCGGCCCGCCTGCAGTCCTCTGCGAAGGCTTCGGTTGCAAGCGCCATCGACACAAGCCGGCCGTCCTTCAGCTTACCGATACAACCGATGGCGTCACATCTCACGCCGCTGCTGAGCGTCGGATCTTTCGGCACACGCGCATCGGCATCCGCGGCGAGCCATTCCTTGATTGCAAAGTTATCGCGGCCACTGTGGAGCACGGCTAGGCGTCCATCTGCTCCGCGAAAAGCGGCCGTCTGGCCATCATCGGCGATCAGCACATCGGGGCGCGGCATCTCCAAAATCCAGACACTCGCGGCAATCAGAAGCACAGCTCCGCTCCAACGCAGCGGAGTACGAAGCAGGCAAATGATCAACAAGCCTGCCGTACCCATCAATAGCGGGCCGGTGCCGAAAGCCTGAATTCGTCCCACAGCCCCGGGCAGACTTGTGACCCACAGCGCAACCCAAACCATCCAGTCTATTCCGTCACTCATGAGCCGCCAGAACACGGCATCGAAACCAAATGGCATCGCCACGACACCGAGAATGCCCATCGGCATCACGACTGCCGAGACAACCGGCATTGCAAGGAGATTGGCGATCACCCCGTATGGCGCCAACCGGTGAAAATGGAAGGCGGCATAGGGCATCGTCGCGAACCCCGCCACGAGTGAAGCAAGAAACAACCCAACAATCTCCCGCGCGCCCCACATCGCCACCCGTTGTGCAATTGAGCTATCGCGATCGGCACGCCACGGCAGGCCGTGCTGATAGGCTGCAATGAGGGCCAATGTCGCGGCAAACGACATCTGAAAGCTTGGATGGACGACGGCCTGCGGCGCCAATAGCAATACAGCTATCGCCGCAACCGCAAGCGTGCGGAATGTGAGCGTCGGACGATCCAATATGACGCCCACGAGCACAATTGCGATCATGATGAATGAGCGTTGGGTCGCGACCTCGGCGCCCGACAGCAGAAGGTAAAATGCAGCGGCGATAAGCGCGCCCGATGCCGCCCACTTCTTGATCGGCTGTCGGCTCGCGAGTGATGGGATCAATGCCAAGCCGGCGCGAATGAAAAAGAACACGATGCCGGCAACCACCGCCATGTGATATCCGGAAATTGAAAGCACATGGGCAAGGCTCGAGACATACATTAGAATCGTTGACCGGAGCGGAAATCGCGTCACGCTTTCCTGTGATGAGCGCAGATGCAATCGAGCCATTGTCGCCGGGAACCACTGCGCGGATGCGTTTGTCGATCGCCTCGCGCAGATCGTCAATGACCGTGGCATAACGCAGCCAGAACCCAGGTGCTGCCGGCTGGCGATTTTACTTTGATGGTGCCGAGCGAATAACCGGAAGCGCCAATGCGCTGAAAATACATGTCGCGAGCAAAATCGTAACCGCCCGGGCGTAGCGGTTGCAGCGGTGGCGATAGACGTGCCTTGAGTTCAACGAAAGCACCAACAGCCGGCGCACTGCCCTTGCGCACGGCGACACGCACCCGGTCGGGTGGCGGCGCAATCTGCGTCGCGTCGAAGCGCTCGACGCGCACGACGATCCGGTCGCTTCGCTCGCGCTCTTCGCGGATTTCTACGAAGCCTCCGAGCGCGACGCTTGCCACCGGATGCTGCAGGACCGGATGTGCGATACGCAAAGTTTGCAGCGTCGCAACGGCAAATCCGAGCGTGGCTGCAGCAATGCCCAGGACCAGCGGAAAGGCAACCGGACGATGCCGCACGAAGAACGTTCCGGCGACACCGGCAATTGCCAGAGGCAAAACCGCCAACCAGTTCGGTTCGCGATCCGCGGTGAAATAGACCACGATCCCGAAGCCGAACGCGACCGGCAGCCAGGGCATCAGCCGGCCAGGTGCAACCTCAGCGGCGAGCCATTGTGAAATAAGATCCCGCAGCGAACCGGCGGCGTCCACCACACCGTCCGGCAGCAAAAGACCTGTAGAGCGTCGCCCGGCATCGATCTCCGGTGACCAAGTCTTTGCGCCCCAAGTCTTTGCGCCCCAAGCTTTGGCGCCTGCACGCGGCCGACCGTTTTGGGAATTCTGCCGGACCAAGGCGCGGCGCGCCTCCCGACGCTACCCGTTACAACCGGTCCTAGCATAACTCAGCCACAGGTTGTGGCTACCGCATTCCTCAGGCTGTGGACTTTTCCTTAGCCCAGGTGTCGCGCAGGCCAATGGTGCGGCTGAACACCGGCTTGGAGGGTTCGGACTCGCGGTCGAGGCAGAAATACCCTTGTCGCTCGAATTGCACGGGCTGTTCGAGCTTCGCGTCCGCAAGAGCCGGCTCCAGGCGCGCCTGGTTTAATATCTCAAGCGAGTTTGGGTTGAGGTCCGCCGTAAAGTTTTCGCCGCCGCTCGGGTCTGGCCCTGGTGAACAATGGATTGTAGAGCCGGACTTCGGCCGAAATGGAATGCGGAGCCGAAACCCAGTGGATGGTCGCTTTCACCTTGCGGCCATCGGGGGCATTTCCGCCGCGGGTCGCAGGATCATAAGTGCAACGCAGCTCTATCACCTCTCCCTTTGCATCTTTCACGACCTCACGGCAGGTCAGGAAATAGGCGTAACGCAGGCGAACCTCGGTGCAAGGAGAAAGCCGGTAAAATTTCTTCGGCGGATTCTCCATGAAGTCGTCCTGTTCGATGTAGAGCTCACGCGAGAATTTAATTTTTCGCGCGCCCGCGCTGGCATCGTCGGGATGATTCACAGCGTCAAGTTCTTCGACTTGTCCTTCCGGGTAGTTCTCGATGACGATTTTGAGCGGCCGCAGCACCGCCATTCGACGCAATGAGGTTTTGTTGAGAACCTCCCGTACCGAAAAATCGAACATGCCAACGTCCACGATGCTGTTGGCTTTTGCAACTCCGATACGTTTGACAAAATCACGGATCGCTTCTGGCGGCACCCCACGCCGGCGCAAGCCCGCAAGCGTCGGCATACGGGGATCGTCCCATCCATTCACGTGGCCATCGCGCACGAGTTCCGTCAGCACGCGCTTGGACAATACCGTGTACGTGAGATTGAGCCGCGCGAACTCGTATTGATGCGGCTGCGATGGAACCTTCAAATTTGCAATGAACCAGTCATACAGCGGCCTGTGATCCTCGAATTCCAACGTGCAAATCGAATGGGTAATTTGTTCGATTGCATCCGACTGGCCATGCGCAAAGTCGTAACTGGGATAAATTTTCCACGACGTACCGGTGCGCGGGTGATTGGCATGCAAAATCCGATACAATACGGGATCGCGCAGATTGATGTTCCCCGATGCCATGTCGATCTTGGCGCGTAACACGCGCGCGCCATTGGGGAACTCGCCCGCGCGCATCCGGCGAAACAAGTCCAGGTTTTCGTCAACGCTACGATCACGGAACGGGCTATTTTTCCCGGGTTCGGTCAGGGTGCCACGGTTAGTTCGCATGTCGTGCGGGTTCTGATCGTCCACATAGGCTTTGCCAGCCCGGATCAGATCCTCCGCCCAGGAATAGAGCTGCTCAAAATAATCCGACGCGTGATAGAGGTGCTTGCCCCAGTCAAAACCCAGCCAGCGCACGTCGCGCTCGATAGCGTCGATATATTCCTGCTCTTCTCTGGTTGGATTGGTGTCGTCGAACCGCAAATGACAGCGGCCGCCGAATTCCTGTGCGACCCCGAAATTCAGGCAGATCGATTTGGCGTGGCCAATATGAAGATAGCCGTTGGGCTCCGGCGGAAAGCGGGTGACGACACCTTTAACGCGTCCCGAGTCGAGGTCCGCCTTAACGATATCGCGAATGAAGTCGCGCGCAGCCTCGGCCACCCCCGCATCGGCTCTTGCATTACTGTCCGTCGCCATGCTTCCTCGATTTCGATACAAGCCATTAACGGCTGGCCACTATGACTGGCGGCTATGCCATGACGGGACGACAGCCTCAATGTCAATCGCTCTGACACCCTTCGTGCCAAGTGTGGTAGATCGCCGCCGATGAGCGAGCCCGTCGTCACCCGTTTTGCGCCTTCACCCACCGGCTTTCTGCATATCGGCGGAGGCCGTACGGCCCTGTTCAACTGGCTGTACGCGCGCCGGCATGGCGGGAAGATGCTGCTGCGGATCGAGGATACTGACCGCGAGCGCTCAACTGCCGCCGCCATCAATGCCATTATCGACGGGCTGACCTGGCTCGGTCTGACCTGGGACGGCGAGATCGTCTTTCAGTATTCGAGGGCTGCCCGCCATCGCCAAATTGCCGAACAGCTTTTGGCCGGTGGCCACGCTTATCGTTGCTATTGCAGCCCGGACCAACTCACCGCAATGCGCGAAAAGGCGCGCGCGGAAGGCCGGACGCGCCTCTATACCGGGCACTGTCGCGATCTCGACCCGAAGGACGCGCCGGCGGGCGTCAATCCGGTGATCCGGCTCAAGGCCCCGTTAACCGGTGAGACCGTGGTTGAAGACCAAGTGCAGGGCCGCGTCGTTTGGCAGAACGAGAACCTGGATGATTTCGTGCTGCTGCGTTCGGATGGCAACCCGACCTACATGTTAGCGGTGGTCGTTGACGACCACGATATGGGTGTCACTCACATCATTCGCGGAGACGATCACCTCAACAACGGGGCACGCCAAACTCAAATTTATCAGGCCCTTGGCTGGAAGGTCCCCGTCATGGCGCATATTCCTCTCATCCACGGGCCGGACGGGTCCAAACTTTCAAAGCGCCATGGCGCGCTCGGCGTCGATGCTTATCGCGCCATGGGCTACTTGCCCGCAGCGATGCGGAACTATCTGGTTCGCCTTGGCTGGGCGCACGGCGACCAGGAGATTTTTACGACGGAGGAGATGATCGCGGCCTTCGACCTCGCGCAAATCGGGCGCTCGCCGGCACGCTTCGACTTCACGAAGCTCGAGAGCCTCAATGGCCACTATATTCGTTCAAGTGACGACGCCGATCTGATTACGGCTATCGAGCAATTGCTCCCGCACATCGCCGGCGGACAGGAACTCGCGAGCAAAATGACGCCGGCGTTACGCGCCAAGCTACTGGCAGCCATGCCCGGACTGAAAGAGCGCGCTAAGACTTTGGTCGAGTTGTTCGATGCCTCACGTTTCCTGTGGACGAGCCGTCCGCTGGATATCAATGAGCAGGCCAAGGCCCTGCTCACGGACGACGCTAAAACGCTCATCGGCGCACTTCTGCCCGAGCTGGAGGCGGTCAGCGATTGGAACGCAAGTTCCGCCGAGGCCGTTGTTCGCCCTTACGCCGAACGGGCCGGCCTCAAGCTTGGCGCCGTGGCGCAGCCGCTACGAGCTGCGCTCACGGGACGCACGACGTCGCCCCCGATATTTGACGTGCTCGCGGTCCTGGGCCGGGACGAGAGCCTGGCACGGCTGCGGGACCAGGCCACAATGTAAGTTTCATGGCAGGCAAACGCTGGCGTGGTGCCTATATGCAAGGCAGACAACGGGCCACGCTATCTTGCAGTGCACACATGAATGGGATACCCAAAAAGCGGCCGGAACCCCTAACGCCGATATTGGCGTCACGCCTGCCCGGCAGAACGTTTCCACGCGCACCGCTCGCGGCCAATTGAGGGCTCGACCATGGACGCCAAGACCAGCGCCAAGAAAACCGGCACCCTGACGGTCGGCAACAATAATTGGGACATGCCGATCTATCCGGGCACGATTGGCCCCGACGTCGTCGACATCTCAAAGCTCTACGGCCAGAGCGGGATGTTTACGTATGACCCTGGTTTCACGTCGACCGCGAGCTGCGAGTCGAAGATTACATATATCGACGGCGATGAAGGGATCTTGCTCTATCGCGGTTACCCGATTGAGCAGCTCGCCGAACACGGCGACTTCCTCGAAACCTGCTACCTGCTGCTTTATGGCGAATTGCCAACCACGGCGCAGAAGGCCGACTTCGATTATCGCGTGAGCCGTCACACGATGGTCCACGAGCAAATGAGCCGGTTCTTCCAAGGATTCCGGCGCGACGCTCATCCGATGGCAGTTATGACGGGATGCGTCGGCGCGCTGTCCGCATTCTATCACGACTCTACGGATATCTCCGATCCGCATCAGCGAATGATCGCGTCGATTCGTATGATTGCGAAAGTCCCGACGCTAGCCGCCATGGCTTACAAATATTCAATCGGCCAACCGTTCGTATATCCGAAGAACGAGCTCGATTACGCCTCCAATTTTTTGCGCATGTGTTATGCGGTGCCGACCGAGGAGTACAAGCCAAACCCGGTTTTGGCGCGCGCGATGGACCGCATCTTCATTCTTCACGCCGACCACGAGCAGAACGCGTCAACCTCGACCGTGCGACTTGCCGGTTCTTCAGGCGCCAATCCGTTCGCCTGTATCGCGGCCGGCTGCGCATGTTTGTGGGGTCCGGCGCATGGTGGCGCAAATGAAGCTGCGCTCAACATGCTGCGCGAGATCGGTTCTGTCGATCGCATTCCCGAATTCATCAAGAGAGCAAAAGACAAAAACGATTCCTACCGACTGATGGGATTTGGTCACCGCGTCTACAAGAATTATGACCCGCGCGCGAAAATCATGCAGAAGACGTGTCACGAGGTGCTGACTGAACTTGGCATCAAGGACGATCCCCTACTTGATGTCGCCCTGGAACTCGAGAAGATCGCGCTCCATGACGAGTATTTCATTGAGAAGAAGCTCTATCCGAACATCGACTTCTATTCGGGCATTACACTCAAGGCGATGGGTTTCCCAACAACGATGTTCACCGTGTTGTTCGCCGTGGCACGCACGGTCGGATGGATTGCGCAGTGGAAGGAAATGATCGAGGACCCGCATCAAAAAATCGGCCGGCCTCGCCAGCTCTACACGGGTGCGACGCGCCGCGACTATGCGCCGATTTCCCGGCGGAAATAATCTGCGCTAGCTACTTTTGCCGTTGGATTTGCCGTTAAGCTTTGGTGCGCTCGCGCCATCATAAGCCCATTGCACATAGACGCCAGCCCAGGTGAACCCGCCGCCAAAGGCCGCGAGCACCAACCGATTGCCGCGTTTTAATTTCAACTCATAGTCCCACAAGCAGAGCGGAATAGTCGCGTTGGTGGTGTTGCCATATTTGTAAATCGTCACCATCACCTTGTCCATCGGCATACCCATGCGTTCCGCAGTCAACTCGATGATGCGCTTGTTCGCCTGGTGAGGCACAAGCCAGTCGATCATGTCGGCGCGCAAATTGTTACGCGACATGATCTCGCCTGCCACTTCCGCCATCTTGGCAATGGCGAATTTATAGACCGCCGCGCCTTCCTGGTGGACGTAATGCAAACGCTTGGCAACCGTTTCTGCGGTCGGTGGCATGCGGCTGCCACCCGCCTTCTGATGCAAATGAATCATTCCCGAACCGTCGGAGCGGATCAGCGCATCCATGATGCCGTAACCACTCTCGTCCGGCTCGAGGAGCACCGCGCCGGCGGCGTCACCGAACAGCACGCAGGTTGCGCGATCGGTGTAATCAATGATTGAGGACATCTTGTCGGCGCCAACGACCACCACCTTGCGTGCTGTGCCATTGGCGATGAATTGCGCGGCGATCGTGAGCGAGTAGAGGAAGCCCGAGCAGGCTGCCTGCACATCAAAGCTGCCAACATTGTTTACGCCAACCATGTCGCAGATCAGGTTGGCGGTCGAAGGGAACTGCATGTCCGGCGTGGTCGTCGCACAGATCAGCAAATCAACGTCCTGCGGCTTCGTACCGGTCTTTTGCAGCAGCCCACGAACCGCTTCTGCCGCCATATGCGCTGTACCCAGGCCCTCGCCTTTCAAGATGTGGCGTTCCTTGATGCCCGTGCGCTCGGTAATCCAAGCGTCGCTGGTGTCGACCAGGCGCGCGAGTTCTGCGTTGGTGAGCAGATCGGGCGGCAGGTAGCCGTGGACAGCAGTGATGGAAGCGCGCGGGGAAAGGGTCAAAGGCCGGAGTCCAGTTTCAGCAATGACATACGCCTATCCGGCACGGCCGGGCAAGTTGCGCGTTAAGGTGCCGCAGGGAGTACAATTTCATGCCTTTGTTGGCTGCGGCGGCCTACGCAATCGAGCACACAAACAGCTGCCCGATCGCTCGGGATGGATTTCCCGATTTCCAAGATCGCGTCTAAACGAGCAAATGCGTCGATTTGCCGGCGGCGCTCCGGTGTATCCGCCAACAGCGGCAACAGCGCTTTAGAAAGGTTCTCGGTGGTGCAATCACGTTGAAGGAACTCCGGAACAACGATTTCGTCCAGCACAAGATTAGCAAGAATAACCGACGGCACAGTGAGAAGAACGCGGGCCGCTACCGCTTCGACGAAAGAAACTTTGTACGCGGCCACCATCGGAACTCCCGCAAGCGCCAATTCGAGAGTCGATGTGCCGGATTTCGTTAACGCGGCGCGGGCCGTGCGGAGCGCCTCATACTTTTCGCCAGCATCGGTTATCACACGCGCTGGTACGCGCCACGAAGCAACAGCCGCCCGAACTGTATCGGCAAGACGCGGCACCGCAGGTACCACCACCTCAATCGGACCAAACTGCTCGGCGGCGGCTGCGACCGCCGAACCGAATACGGGCGCCAAGCGGCGAATTTCTCCCGTGCGGCTGCCCGGCAAAACTAATAGCAGCGGTGGATTAGCCAGACGCAGACGTTTTTCGAGATCGTTTGGACGCAGATCGCTCAGATGCTCGATCAACGGATGCCCGACATAACTGCAAGGTGGCCCACCGAGTTCTCCCATGATGTTAGGTTCGAATGGGAACAGCGCGAGCACCCGATCCACATATGTGCGCATCGCAGGCGCGCGGCCCGGCCGCCAGGCCCAGACCGATGGGCAGACGTAGTCAACAATCGGGATATCGCGCGTCCGGGCGCGGACCCGTCGCGCCACACGATGGGTAAATTCCGGACTGTCAATGATGACCAGGATATCCGGCTTGGCCGCGATAACGGCATCGGCCGCTTCGCGGATGCGACGAAATATTTTTGGCAAGCTCGCTGGTATTGCCGAAAATCCGATCACCGCGAGATCACCGAGAGGAAAAAAACTCGGCACCCCCTCCGCCGCCATAAGCGCGCCGCCGACACAGGAGAACTGAGCGTGCCCTTGCGTGTGCCGCCTGATGGCAGCGATCAACGCAGCACCTAGCCGATCGCCGGACTCTTCGCCGGCCACCAGAAAGACGTGCGGACTCATTGCTCGTTTCCACCCGGCACGCCGACAACGAAAATGCCGGCCCGGTCGGCCTCGCTTACCACGCGCTCCGGTTCGGCAATCACGGTTGTGCCGCTCACCACTGCGATGCCGGCGAGTCTCGCCCGCACAACGCCACTCACAGTTTTTGGACCAATAGACGGTAAATCAAAGCGATTGTCTTGTCCTGGTTTTGGTGCCTTCACCAACACGCCTATTCCCTCCGGAGCGCCGATCCGGCCAGCGGCACGCAATTCGGCGACACGCGCCAACATCTGGTCCGTGCCTTCGACGGCCTCCACAGCCAGCACGTGCTTACCAGCGACCACGACGGCTTGCCCGATATCAAACACACCGCTAGCGCGCAAATAATCGAAGCCGAAGGCGATATCTTGCTGATGTCGCTCGGAGACACCGACGCGTCCGAGAGCACCTTGGGGGACAACAATTTCCGGCGCCACCTCGTGCGCACCAACCAAGCGAAACCCCTGGTCTTCGACCATCTTGCTTACACCTGACAGCAAATGGTTATCGCCGCCGCGATAGGCAGCCATGATGCGAGGTAACAACGTCAGCGCTTTGAGGTCGGGGCGAAGATTCCACAACGTCGGCCGTATCAACGAACCAATGAACACCACATCGCGGCACCCCGCCGCGTGCGCCAGTCGCGTAAAAGCGCCGAGCTGGCCCAAGCGAAGCCAGTGATGCGGATAACGCGCAACCAATGTTGGATCAGCGTGCCCACGAAGCGCAAAAATAACGACAGGGCGTCCGCGCTTTGAAACAGATTCGGCAACTGTCAGCGGCAGTGTGCCGCCACCGCAAATAAGCGCGAGTGGGCCATCCTGGCTCGCGGCAGCGGCTGCACTCATATCTCTTCGTCCGCCTCACTGCGCTTTATGGCCATCGTGAAAGGACGCTTTCCCGCACGGATGAACTCTATGATTTTGCCGACGAGCGGGTCCGAACCATACTCTGTCGCAACCTGATCGACGCGGGTGCGGAAACCGCCTTCACCGAAAAACAAGGCCTGGTAGGCGGCGCGCACGCGATGAACATCATTTTTCGCCGCGCCGCGCCGGCGCATGCCGACGACGTTGAGGCCGACCAAATGGGCCAGACTGCCCTGCGCCATACCATATGGGATCACGTCAGCACGAACGCCGCTTAAGCCGACAATCATTGCACCTTCGCCAATGCGGACGAACTGGCGTACCGCTACGCCGCCGCCGAACACCACGTGATCGCCTACGCTGACGTGCCCCGCGAGGAGCGTGTTATTGGCGAACACCACATGGCTGCCGACTTTACAGTCATGCGCGACATGGGTGCCGACCATGAAAAAGCATCGATCGCCAACCTCTGTGAGGCCTCCGCCATCCTCGGTGCCTCTGCTCATGGTGACATTTTCGCGAATATCGCAGTCGGCACCCACCACCAACGTTGTCGCGCCGCCACGGTAACCGAGTGATTGCGGCGGTGAACCAAGCGAAGCAAACGGATGAATGACGGTTCGCGGACCGATAGTCGTGTGGCCGGTGAGATTGACGTGCGCCACCAATCGGCAGCCATCGTTTATGATGACGTGCTCGCCAATCGTGCAATACGGACCGATTGATACGTCTTTTCCGATACTGGCCCCGGCCTCGATCCGAGCCGAGGGATCGATCATGCGCGAGCTCATGCGTCGGAAAGCATGGCGCCAACTTCCGCTTCAGCGACAACCTGGCCCGCCACTTTCGCCTCGCCGCGGTACCACCACATCGACTTACGCCGCGTAATTCGATTCATGTGATACTCGATGGTGTCGCCCGGCCGCACCGGCTTCCGGAATTTCGCTTTGTCGATGGTGAGAAAAAACACCGACGTCGGCTGTGCCCCGGTCGCCGCTATGCAGAGTACTCCGGCCGTTTGTGCCATGCCTTCAATCATCAGCACACCGGGAAAAACCGGATTGCCCGGAAAGTGCCCCTGAAACTGTGGCTCGTTGATGGTCACGTTTTTGATGCCAATGCCGTGTTCGTCACCCTGGATGTCAATGACCCGGTCAACCATTAAAAATGGATAGCGGTGCGGGAGCATTTTAAGCACCACCGAAATGTCCGCCGCTTCAAGTTTCGTCACGGCTTTATTCATACGAACCGTCTCATTCATCAGCCGCCGCGTCAGACCCGCCTTCCTTGCGTGCAAGTCTTGCAAGGATCGTCATCTCTCGGAACCACTGCGTTATCGGTTTGGCCGGAGTACCGCCCCAACGCGCGCCCGGCGGTACATCGCCATTGACGTTGCTGGTCGCGGCAAGCTGTGCCCCCTCGCCAATCGTCACATTGTTATTCAGGCCAACACGTGCACCCAAAACAACGAAGTCTTCAAGAGTCGAACTGCCGGAAATCCCAGTTTGCGCCACCAATATGCAATGCCGGCCAATGCTGACATTGTGGCCTACCTGAACCAGGTTGTCGATCTTTGTACCCTCACCGACCACGGTATCGCGAATGGCGCCTCGATCGATTGTCGTGCCCGCACCGATTTCGACTTCGTCTTGAATGATAACGCGGCCGACTTGCGGGACTTTGAGGTGCCCCTTTCCGCCCATCACAAAACCAAAGCCGTCCTGACCGATCTTGCAGCCAGGATGAACTATAACCCGGTCGCCAATGAGCGCGTTGCTGATGGTTGCGCCCGAGCCGATCGAACAATCGCGTCCAATTCTCACCTCCGCGGCGATCACTGCGTTTGCACCGATCAAGGTGCCGCCGCCGATTTCGACACGCGGGCCGACAACGGCGCCAGGCTCGATCGTCACTCCATCTTCCATGCGCGCAGTTGCGTCGATATGAGCGCCTGCGAAATCGCCCGGCTCCGACAGCGATGATGGACGAAGCGCCTGCGGAAACATCGCGCGTGCAGCAATTACAAAGGCGCGGTACGGCTCGCGGACAGTCAATATTGCGACCCTGGCCGGCAGCTCTTTGGCGAGTGCCGCGGTCGTGATGCACGCCCCTGCATGTGTCGCGGCCGCCGCAGAGGTGTATCGCTTGCTGTCAAAAAACGTAAGGTCGCTTGGCGCTGCGCGATCAAGCGGGGCAATGATTGGCGATGCGCCGCGAATGCGGAGACGATGCAAGAGTTGCACCGGTCAAAACGGCGATCTCATCAAGTGTGAGACCCCGCGAGTGTCGTAAGAAGACCGGCTCGCTCATTTTGCTGGAGTCCGATCCGGCGGACTGCCGGGCTTTTGCCAAGGTTAGAACCTGGTGCCGCCGCTGAAGCGGAAGATCTGCGTGTGATCGCATATTTGCGTGACACCATCCGACCCAGTCGCGCAATATTTTGTTATCGGGTAGGCCAGATCGAAACGTAACGGCCCAAGCGGCGAATCCCAGAGCAGGCCGACACCGACCGAGGAACGAACCATCGACGCGCTATTGAGACCAACTTGAAGTGTTTCACCGGTCACGTTCCAACTGGTTGGCCCCTGGTAGTTCCACAGCGAGCCAGCGTCGGCAAATGCCGCAACTTTGATGCCAATGTCTTTGGGCAGGAAGTACAAGGGCGTCTGCGCTTCAACGCTGGCGCCCCAATAGAGAGAACCACCGAGAGCGTCATTCGTTGTGCCGATCGTCAGGTCGCGTGGGCCCAGGCCGGCTGGCGCAAAGCCGCGCACGAGGTTCGGGCCCATCTGGAAGTGGTCCAGCATGCGCAGTTGTTGGCCGCCCCAAGGGTTGATGCTGCCAGCTTGCACCTTAAAGACACTGATCACATCCGAAAAAATTTCATAATATTTCCGCGCTTCGATCGACGTGCGGAAAAAATCCACGTCGCCGCCGACGCCCGCAAAATCTTGCTTGAGTTCAACAAACAAACCGCTGGTTGGCAGCCTGTTGTTGTCCAACGTGTTGTAGGCAACCGTATAACCGACCAGCGACGTATTGACCGCCCCCGCCGCCAGTTCTTTGCGGACTGCGAGCGAAGCCTCGCCGTCATAATAACAGCCGCCCTGTGTGCCCGGATTGACGATCGTGTCCGTATTTTGGGCGGCATTGAACACGCCTTCATTGGTGGGGCTTACGCCCGGACCGGTGCCGTTTCTAAATGCCACGGCGTTGCTCGAAAATTGACAGTTATTGTACTGGTCCGGCAGCGTAATTTTCTGCTGATAGAACGAATAGCGCGGCTGGAATGCGATTTCTTCAGTCAGAGCAAAACCAAGGCGCAGATTGGTGCCGATTGTTTGAGAATCGTAGGAGACGTAGTTATTCGCCAGGTTCTGCCGTGCAAACAAGTCGATGCCGGCGGCCATGCGATAGCCGAGGAAGTAAGGCTCGACGAACGAAAAATCAAAGCCGCGCACATATTGCCCGTACGTCACTGAAGCTTTGGCATAGTTGCCGCGGCCCATGAGGTTGCGGTCGGCAACGCTGACTTCACCGATCAGGCCGTCAGCGGTGGAATAGCCGCCCGACACCGAGAATTCACCGGTGGGCTGCTCTTCAACATCGACGTTGATCACAACGCGATCCGGCGCCGAACCGGGCTCATTGGTAATTTTGACCGCCTTGAAGAAATTGAGATTCTTGAGCCGGCGCTCGGCGCGATCGATCAGGGCGCGGTTATAGGCATCGCCCTCGCCAAGATCGAATTCGCGGCGGATGACGTAGTCGCGGGTGCGAGTATTGCCACGGATGTTGATGCGCTCGATATAGGCGCGGGCGCCTTCTTCAACGACGAACACCAGACTAATGGTCTTGGCTTCGAAGTTGCGGTCGCCGCGTGGCCGCACACTGGCAAAAGCGTATCCATTTTTCGCGGCTGCGATCGTCATCGCCTCCACGCTTTTTTCCACGAGATCCGCGTTATAGACGCTGCCGGCGCTCAGCTTGACTTGGGCGCGCAGTGACGCCGGATCGATCGCACGGACGTTCGAGATCACATCGACGGTACCGACGCGATACTGACTGCCCTCGTCGATCGTGAAGGTGACCACAAACCCTTTTTTATTCGGGTCGTATTCGCCAACGGCAGCGACAATGCGCACATCGGCGTACCCATGCTTCAGGTAGAAGCGCCGCAACAGATCGCGGTCGGCTTCGATGCGATCGGGGTCATAAATGTCTGTCGTCTGCAGGAAGCTGAGGAAGTTGCTTTCGGACGTTTTGATAACATCCTTCAGCCGGCCGGATGAATACGCGTGGGCGCCGACAAATTGGATATCTTTGACGCCCGTTTTCTGACCTTCCTTGATTTCGAACACCAGATCGACCCGGTTGTTCGGGAGTTCGATGATCTTCGGATCGACCGAAACGTCGAAACGGCCACTGCGATGATAGATTTCGATAATCCGCTGCACATCGGCCTGCACTGTCGGCCGCGACAACGTTCCGCGCGGCTTCGACTGCACTTCCGTCGATAGCTGTTCGTCCTTGGCCTTTTTGTTGCCTTCGAACGCAACCCGGTTGATCACCGGGTTTTCAACCACGGTCACCACCAACTTGTTGCCGCTGTGGCTGATACGCACGTCTGCAAACAGCCCCGTGGCGACGAGCGCCTTAAGCGCTTCGTCTTCCTGCTCGGGGCCCAGCCGGCCACCCGGGCCGGGTTTGAAATAGGAGCGGATGGTGTCGGCTTCGACCCGGCGGCTGCCCTCGACAACGATCGAGTTCGCGGTTTGCGCAACCGCGACGCCCGAAGACGCGACCGTTACGCACCCGGCGCCGACAAGGATTCCGCCGAGGATCAGGCAGCTTAGAGCCAATCCCCGAACCACCCTCACACAAATCCCCATTCGCTACGCGCCCTTTTGATCCATGCGGCCGCCCCCACTGCGGATTCGACAGACGGTCCGGGCTGCAACGCGAGCTTTTTACAGCGTTTTGAGTGCGCTGCAAACGAACTCCCGCCCGAACTTCCCCTTTTCCCTCAAAAAGTTGCCCGTCAGCAACGCTCAGGAGGTGGCGAGGTGGAGGATGTCATTAAAGGTTGCAAAAATCATCAACATCACGACGATCGCCAACCCGATCCGAAAGCCAAATTCCTGGGCGCGCTCCGATAGCGGCCGGCCTCGAATCGCCTCAATAACATAGAACAAAAGGTGACCGCCATCGAGCAAGGGGATCGGGAACAGGTTCAGAAGGCCGATCGACACTGACAATACCGCAGTCAGGTGGAAAAGCGCCGCAAAACCGGCTGTGGCGACCTGACCCGATACTTGGGCGATCCGGATTGGCCCACCCAGCTGATCGGCAGCTTCGCGGCCGGCAAATACGCCGGCGATGTAGGCCATCGTCCGGTCAACGACGAACCATGTTTCCTGTGCGCCCATGACGATGCCGCGCAAGGGGCCCACTTTTTCCGTTTTGATGTCGCCTGGAGCCATTGAGCGGCTAATGCCGAGCACCCCAAGCTTGTGAACATTGCCGAAATTGTCCTTGAGTTCCTTGAGCTGGGGCACGGCCTTGAGTGCCATCTGCACTCCGCCACGATCGACCTCAATCGTCAGCGGTTCACCGGCATTGATGCTGACAATGCGCTGCATGTCAGAGAAGCTTTCGATCTTCTCGCCGTTGATGGTGAGAACCAGGTCGCCCGGCTGGAAGCCCGCCACCTGCGCGGCGCTGCCAGCCTGCACGGAATCGACCCGTGCGCTGGTGGTCTGTCTGCCCACGGTCGTGAAAATGATCGCGAAAATGGCTATCGCCAGTACGAAATTGGCAATCGGCCCGGCCGCCACCACCGCGGCGCGCGAACGGACTGGCTGAAATATAAAGCTGTCCTTCTTCTCGGCCTCCGTCATGGCTGCGGCTGCGGCTTTATCGGGCACACTGGCCGCGTTATCGTCGCCAAAGAATTTCACGTACCCGCCAAGCGGAACCGCGGAAATCTTCCAGCGCGTGCCGTAACGGTCATTGAAGCCCGCGATCTCGGGGCCAAAACCGATCGAAAATACGAGAATCCTGATTCCACACGCGCGGGCCATCAAAAAGTGGCCAAGCTCATGAAAGAAAACGACAATGGTGAGCACAAACAGGAACGGCACGACATACCCGACAACGCCGCCTCCGAATGCGCTTAAGCCCCCCAAAATTTCCAGACCCATTAACTACCTCGTCCTGCCCTGAAGGGGCGTTGTCGCACCGATTAAGAACCTAAGATGCCTTTACGGCAATTTCGGGCAAGAGGTCCCGGGCCAGGCTTCTTGCAATATGGTCAACGGCCAGGGCTGCATCGATATTGGCCGGTTCTGCCAAAAGACCGCGCCCGGCAGCCATATCGAGGGTTGCCTCGACCAGTGCCGCGATAGCCAGGAATGATATCTGGCCGGATAAAAACGCAGGCACCGCGATTTCATCAGCCGCATTAAGGACGGTCGTCGCGGCTCCACCCGTCTCCAGGGCCTGCCTCGCCAATGCAAGCGCCGGAAATCGCTCCAAATCAGGTGCTTCAAACGTGAGCTTTTGCAACGCAGCGAGGTCGAGCCGCGCTGCGGGCCCATCAATGCGCCGCGGCCACGCCAGACAGTGGGCGATTGGAATGCGCATGTCGGGCGAGCCGAGCTGAGCGACTACAGAACCGTCGCGAAATTCCACCAACCCGTGAATGACGGATTGCGGATGAACCAGGACGTCGATCTCTTCCGATTTAAGCGCGAACAAATGATGCGCCTCGATAATCTCGAGGCCCTTGTTCATCAGCGTCGCAGAATTGATCGTGACCTTGGGGCCCATCGACCAGTTCGGATGGCGCAGCGCCTGTTCGGGCGTCGCCGCCCTGATTTCTTCGATCGACCATGTTCGGAACGGGCCGCCGGATGCCGTGAGGATCGCGCGCCTGACGTCAGCGCGGTGTCCAGCGCCGAGCGCCTGGAAAACGGCATTGTGCTCGGAGTTGACCGGCAGAACAGTTGCGCCTGTGCTCGATGCGCGGCGCATGAACAGGCTTCCGGCGCAGACAAGACATTCCTTGTTGGCGAGCGCGACTGTCGCCCCACGTTCGATCGCGGCGAGTGTCGGCTTGAGTCCGGCCGAACCGCTAATCGCCGCCATCACCCAGTCGGCAGGCCGTTGCGCAGCCTCCACCAGGGCATCCTCGCCAGCAGCCGCCTCAATGCGCGAGCCGGAGAGCGCATCTTTGAGTTCACGATAGGCCGCGTGATCGGCCACCACTGCGTGTTTGGCACCAACCTCTCGTGCAATCTTGCCGAGAGCGGCAGCATTGCTGCGCGCGCTGATCGACTCGACGCGATAACCCTCGGGCGCACGCTTGATCAGATCAAGCGTACTGGCGCCGATCGATCCCGTCGCACCAAGAATTGTAATGCTGCGCGCCTCGGCGCTTGAACGTGTGCGTGCATGAACAACGTCAACAG
The DNA here is from genome assembly GCA_963743405.1 of uncultured Alphaproteobacteria bacterium. GTDB lineage: Bacteria > Pseudomonadota > Alphaproteobacteria > Rhizobiales > Xanthobacteraceae > Pseudolabrys. Next base: position 116,211 of record CAVUPX010000004.1, read on the forward strand.
CCGTCATATTCTCACCATACCAAAAGCCCGCGCGCCGGCGCGTCAAAACCGCCACGCAATAACCCGATCAAGCAACCCGCGAGTGCTGCCGCCCAAAAGCCATCAAGCCGATCCATCACACCCCCATGGCCGGGAATGAGGTTGCTTGAATCTTTTGCTCCAAATTGCCGCTTCACCCAGGATTCAAAAAAGTCGCCGAGTTGCGCGAGCACGGATAGCAGTAACGCGACGATGACAATCGCAAGTTTGTTAAACGATCCAAACAGCCCCGAGACGGCAATCGCCACAATCATGGCGCCAAGCGCGCCAGCGATCGCGCCCGACCATGTTTTCTTTGGACTGATTGCGGGCCATAATTTTGGTCCGCCAAATGCGCGGCCGGCGAAGTAGCCAAGGATGTCTGTCGTCCACACAATCGCAAACAGCATCACGATTACGGCAAACCCAAGGACATCATCGGCACGGAGAAACATCGCGGCCAAAAGCAGCGCTCCCGCATAACCGATGCCAGCCGTCACCCACAATCGTCGTTCGCGCGGCGCAAAGATTGCGGCCGCAAGCGCGCCGAGGCCGACCATCAGCAACGCCACAATCGGACGGCCAAGCCATGCGACGAAGCCAGCCACCGCGATGGCGCCGCCACACGCAGAAAACATCAGGCGATACGACGGACCTGCGACCATCATGATCCATTCCCAAAGCACAGCGAGGGCGGCCACAGTCCAGAATATCGCGAACGGCACGCCGCCAAGATAGGCCGCAAGAAACGCGAGCGGCGCCAGGATCACCGCGGAAAGAATGCGAAGCGCCAGATTGCTCGCGGACAAAGACGTGCCGGCCTTTCCGGAATTGGACACAGGGTCAACACCAACCACGAGATCAGGATCCCGTCTGCGCGACGAGGCCGCCGAACCGCCGCTCGCGCTGCTGATATTCGCGAATCGCTGTTTCGAGCACGGTGCGATCGAAATCGGGCCAATAGGTCGGCACGAAAACCAATTCGCTATAGGCCGACTGCCATAGAAGGAAATTCGACAAGCGTTGTTCGCCGCTGGTGCGGATGATGAGGTCCGGGTCCGGAATATCCGGCGCATCGAGGAAGCGGCTGAACGTATCCATATCAATGTCGTCAGCTTTGACCCGACCTTGCGCGACCGCTTCCACGATGCTGCGTGCCGCTCGCACAATTTCCTGCCGTGCGCCGTAGTTGAAAGCGACCACCAACGTCAGCCCGTCGTTGTTCTTGGTAAGCTCTTCTGCTTCGATCAGGAGCCTTCCGATATCGGCGTCAAGGCCATCACGTTCGCCGATCACGCGCACGCGTACATTACTCTTGTGCAGCTCCGCGAGATCATTGCGTACAAAACGTCGCAGCAAACCCATCAGCTCGCCGATTTCGCTCGCCGGCCGCGACCAGTTTTCCGCGCTGAATGAAAATATCGTGACGAATTTAATGCCGATTTCGCCGGCGGCACGGATCGTCCGACGGAGTGCCTCGACCCCACGCCGGTGCCCCTCCGCGCGCGGGAGACCGCGCGCCGCCGCCCAACGCCCGTTGCCATCCATAATAATAGCGACATGACGCGGCACCTCGAATGCCGCCGGAGCGTTTTGCGGGACCTCGGCCTCGGGCATGGAGTGCGACCTCAGACCGTGAGGATCTCCTTTTCTTTTGACGACAGCATATGATCGATTTCCGCGATGCCGGCATCCGTCGCCTTCTGGATGTCGCCCGAAAAACGATCGTGGTCGTCTTTGCTGATCTTGTGATCTTTCTCGAGTTTTTTGACGACGTCCATCGCATCGCGGCGCACATGCCGCACCGCGACGCGCGCGGTTTCCGCATACTTGTGTGCGATCTTGACCAATTCTTTGCGGCGGTCCTCGTTAAGTTCCGGAATCCGCAACCGAATGGTTTGCCCCTCGGTTGCCGGCGACAGCCCGAGATTGGAATTCACAATCGCCTTTTCCGTCGCATGGACGAGCGAACGATCCCACACATTGACTGAAATCATGCGCGGCTCGGGCACGCTCACTGTCGCCACCTGATTGAGCGGCATTTGCGCGCCGTAGGCCTCAACCATGACCGGATCAAGCAAATGTGCCGATGCGCGCCCGGTGCGGAGCCCCGATAATTCGGTCTTCAGAACGCTGCTTGCGCCCTGCATGCGGCGCTTGATCTCGTTAATGTCGTGCGTCGTGCTAGTCATGGCAATTCCTCGAGCGCCGCGCCTCTACCACGCGGCGAAAATGCTCCGCCGGTTAACCGACGACAGTTGCGCGCCCCTTGCCGCGTAGCACGGCTTCGATGGCGCTCTTTTCAGCGATAGAGAACACGATGATAGGCATCCGGTTTTCCCGAGCAAGCGCGAACGCAGCGCCATCCATCACCCTGAGGTCCTTTTCGATCGCTTCCTGGTGGCTGAGCTTGTCGTATCGCTTTGCCTTCGGGTCTTTTTTAGGATCGGCGGTATAAACACCATCGACATTGGTGGCTTTGAGAACCGCCTGGGCGTCCAACTCGGCAGCGCGCAGCACCGCGGTGGTGTCCGTGGTGAAGAATGGATTGCCGGTACCCGCAGCAAGCAGCACCACACGACCTTTGCCGAGGTTCTTCATTGCGCGCTTGCGGTTGTAAGTCTCGCACACGGAAGGCATCGCAAGCGCCGACAGCGTGCGGGCCTCGCGCCCGGCCCGCTCAATTGCGGCCTCCAGCACCAGACAGTTCATGACGGTCGCGAGCATTCCCATGGTGTCGCCGACCGGCCGCGGCACGCCGCGAGCAGACACCTCCACGCCGCGAAAAATATTACCGCCGCCGACAACCACACCAAGTTCAATACCGAGCTTGGCGGCCGCCGCGAGATCGGATGCAACGCGCTCGACCGTTGCCTGATCGACACCGAAGCCATTGGCGGCCGACAGTGCTTCGCCAGACAATTTGACGATGACACGACGATAGACCGGGTCACTCATTCGTCGCGATCCTTCTTGGGATCGCCGAGAGCGGAGGCGACCGACGTTCGATCAACTTTGACCGGCGGCGGCCGCGACCTCGGCGGCGAAATCGGTTTCCTGCTTCTCGATGCCCTCACCGAGTGCGTAACGGACAAAGCCGGTGACTTTGATCGGCCCGCCCGCCTTGCCTTCGGCTTCCTTCAGCGCTTGTGCAACGCTTTTCTTGTCGTCGAAAATAAACGGCTGTTCCAGCAAGCAAACTTCCTTGTAAAAAGTCTTCAGCCCCGACTCGACGATCTTCTCGATCACGTTAGCCGGTTTACCCTGCTGCTTGAACTTGTCGGCAAGCACATTCTTCTCACGTTCCACAACCGCCGGATCGAGCGCAGAGGCCTCAAGTGCCAGCGGGTTCGCCGATGCAACATGCATCGCAACTTGACGGCCAATGGCGGTCAGTTCATCGGCTTTGCCGGTCAATTCGAGCGCCACGATCACGCCAATTTTGCCGAGGCCATCGGTCACGGCGTTATGCACATAAGAGCCGATCGCGCCCTTTCCGACCGAAAGCATGGCAGCGCGCCGCAGCGTCATGTTCTCGCCGATCTTGGCGATCGTGTCGGAGATCGATTCCGCTACGGTGATGCTGCCCGCCTTTGCCGCATTGATCTTGTCGACATCGGTGCCGACCGACAGCACGACGTCGGCGATCATCTTGACCAGACCTTGGAACAAATCGTTGCGCGCGACAAAGTCGGTTTCCGAATTGACCTCGACAACAACACCCTTCGTGCCTTGGACCAGCAGACCGATCAGGCCTTCTGCTGCGACGCGGCCCGCTTTCTTGGCTGCTTTCGACAAGCCTTTTTTCCGCAGCCAATCCTGTGCCGCGGTCATGTCGCCGTTGGTCTCGCTAAGCGCCGACTTGCAATCCATCATGCCGGCGCCGGTCGACTCGCGCAGCTCCTTGACCATCTGTGCGCTGATATTTGCCATGATCTATTTTCCTCGATCCGTCATGGCCGGGCTTGTCCCGGCCATCCACGTCTTGAAGCGTCGTAAAGTCGTGGATGCCCGGCACGAGGCCGGGCATGACGACGCAGTGCCTACTCCGCCGTCAATTCCTTGGCCTTGGTGATCCAGCCGTCGACGCGGCCGGGCAAACCGACCTCTTCGCCGATATTGTGGGCGGCCTTTTCATTAAGCTCGGCAATCTGCGAGAAATGGAAAATGCCAAGATCGTTGAGTTGCTTTTCGATCGCAGGCGACACGCCGGGCAGCTTTTTGAGATCGTCCGCGACGCCGCGCGGGCCTGGCAGCGGCTCGAAGCCGAGATCGCCGAGCGCGGGCGCCGTCGGCACCTGCTCCGCGACGATTGGCTTTTCCGCAGCGCCGATGTCGACGCCCATTTCGCCTTGCGCGCGCGAAATTCCGTCAATCGCAGCCTTTGCAATGAGATCGCAGTACAGCGAGACGGCACGGCTGGCATCGTCGTTACCAGGAACGGCATAAGTGATGCCGGCCGGATCGCAATTCGTGTCGACGATTGCGGCGACCGGAATGTTGAGGCGTTGCGCCTCCTTGATGGCGATGTCTTCCTTGTTCGTATCGATGACAAACAACAGATCGGGCACTCCACCCATATCTTTGATGCCGCCGAGTGACCGGTCGAGCTTGTCGCGCTCACGCTGCATGGTGAGGCGCTCTTTCTTGGTGTAGCCACCGGACTCATTGGACGCGAGCATCTCGTCGAGCTTGCGCAGGCGCGAGATCGACCCGGAAATTGTTTTCCAGTTGGTCAGCGTGCCGCCGAGCCAGCGCGAATTTACGTAATATTGCGCGCTGCGTTTGGCCGCATCGGCGATCGAGTCCTGCGCCTGGCGCTTGGTGCCGACGAACAGGATACGGCCGCCTTTCGCGACGGTGTCGCTGACCGCCTGCAACGCGCGATGCAGCATCGGCACGGTTTGGGCGAGATCGACGATGTGAATGTTGTTGCGGGTGCCGAAGATGTACGAGCCCATCTTCGGATTCCAACGGTGGGCCTGATGGCCGAAGTGCACGCCAGCTTCCAAAAGCTGGCGCATCGAAAAGTCAGGAAGCGCCATAATCTTCTCCGGTTGATCCGCCGCGAACGATTGTGAGCCCATGTGGGCCACCGGACGGCCTTTATTGACCCATTGTCGGGGCCTAAAGCCATGCGTCCGCGTGAGTGATGCCGGGCTTATATAGGTGTGATTTCTGTAATGCAAGGCGAGACAAGGCTTTAGATCGCATCCAGGCAAGCGTCATCGCCCTGTTTCTTTGCTGGCGCCGGGTACGCCGTCGGTGGGGAGGTAGAAATCCGCCCGCCTCGAAGAAACCCGAGGGCGCGCGGGACGCCAAAGGTCCTGATGGACCCACGGGCCTCGACGCCTCGCAGACATCGAGGCTTGTCGAAGTCCTGGTAGTGCCGCAAGTCCGCCAGATCCAAAGGCGTCCCGCGCGCGGTGTTTATAGGTTTGCTCCGCGCTCTCCCCGGTGGTCGGTCCTTTCAGTGCGCGTATGCCTGTTAAGCGTCACCGCGACGAAATCCACCGTATGAGGCCCTGGCATTTGGCCGGCGGTGCATCTGACCGCCCGCCGGCAACATCGGCCGTCAGCGGGGCCTCGGCGTGCGGCAGGCACGCCGGGAAAAGCGCGGCTTGGACCGCCGGGTGGGACATTTGCGCCGCATCTCCGACGCTCCCATCCCGGCCACCGCTCCCCGCCCCGCGTCTGGAGACGCTGATCAGACACCCCTCGGTAACGAGGCGGGATGAATAGGATTATAGTCGTGATAGGATTAAAGTCAAGGCTACTGTTCATAACCTGCAGGATCGCCAATGACGCTCAATAGAAAAACCCCCGGCGGTTTCCCGCCGGGGGCGTTATCCCTCAAGCCACATACCTAGTCAGGGATAAAACTGCGGATGAGCGTGCAAGCGGAAAGTTTCATTTGACCGGCTTGCAGTATTTCGTGGCAATGCTGGCAGAGTTTGGCGTCTCCGCAACAAAGCAGGCCGTAAGAGCGTCACCCTTTTTCAGAAAAATGCCCGGGCCAGCCGAAGACGGAATAATGCCAACGACTGCGTAGCCGTCCTTCAGCATCGAGGCGACCGTCATGTCCTGCGCCATGGCGACGCCGCTTCCAAAGATAGTGAAACCTGCAATGAGCGCGCGACTTGAAAATATCCGCACGACCAATTCACTCCTCTGAACACTCAAGCATCACGATTTTCAAAATTGTGGGTGAAATTGCTTGGGCACGCGCGGCGATGGTTTTGCTAGAAACGACAAAATGCGGAATTTCACAGCAAGTGGTTAAACAACGGGCAGCCAAAGTGCCGCACTGTGTTAGCTGCCCTTCCGCCGCTCGGCTCCTGACGCTTACACGTGAAAAATTTGCGAGTAATGGCGCTTGATTTCCTCGCCCTGCGTTTCGACCGCAGCGGGATCGTCCTTCCACACCTTGATCGCCGACAATGGAGTGCGGCCCGGCTTGTCCTTCACCAGCGCATGCACCGAGCGCAGGGCGCCCTCGTTGACGAAAAGCTCCTGCCCTTCGACGCTGAACAAATAATTCTGGAATAGCCGCGCAGCGTTCGGATGCGGCGCGCTGACAAAAATCGCCGAAGGCTGCACGATCGAAGGGCTGCCCTCGGTCGCATAAACCACTTCTATTGGCTTACCGCTTTCCTTGAGCAACAGAACGTTCGACTCGTTGCCGTCCGCCATCACCGGCCGCTCACCGAGCACGATCTTCTTGGGCGTGTCAGTCGCGGACTGAATTTGGAGCACCTGCTGCTGCGCGAGCATCTCGAGATAAGCCCAGCCAAGTTCCCGCACCATCTGGTACGTCGACGTCATGATGGTGCCGCTGTAGCTCGGATGCGCCTTGACGATTTTGCCTTTCCATTTCGGCTCGAGCAGATCGGCAAAACTTTTCGGAGCATCCTCGCGCTTCACGAGATCGGTGTTATAGGCCATCACGCAAAGCGACGAGCGCACCGTTGCATAAAGCCCGTCGGGATCGCGATGCTCGGCTGGAATATGTCTCGCGACGTCCTCAGGCACATAAGGCGCGAGCAGTCCCTGCCGTTTCCAGGCCAGAAATTGCGCGGCGTCGCCCGTGCTCACGGCATCGGCGACATGCAGGCCGGAGGCATATTCTTGCGCAACACGTGAAAAAATTCGCTCACCACCGGCGCGCTCGACGCGAACGCGGATACCGGTGAATTTTTGTTCGAACGTTTTGCCGACCTTCTCCGCGAGTTGCAGATCAGCCGAGGTGTACCAGGTGAGCTGACTTTCTTTTGTCGCAGCGGCAATCAGCGCCGGCGTGATCGTTTGCGGCATCGGCGAGGCCGCGCGCGACGGCGAGGCATAGACAAGCGGCAACGCGGCGGCTGTTTTCAGAACGTCGCGGCGAGAGAAGTGTACTCGGGCATAGCGTCTCCCGGAAAGATCATATAGTGCCTCTCCGCTCGATGCCCGCGAAAGCGGGCATCCAGCTCTCCGCTGCCGTTTTCGGGCGAGCGCATTTGCGCGAGGCCTGGGACCCATATGCCACATACTTCGTTAGGGCCACGGGGTATGGGTCCCCGCTTCGCGGGGACGACGATGTCGAATGCTCTGCGAAGCGAGAGCGCTACAGCGCCTCGACCTGCACCACGCCCGGCACAGCCTTGATGGCGCCGGCGATTTGCGGTGAGACCTTGAAGCGGCCCGGGAGCTTCACCTCGACTTCGGTGCCGCGGTTGAGCAGCAGCACCACACTCACCTCGCCGTCGCCATTAGCCGGTGCACGCGTATTTCCTTGCGCCGATCGGCCAGGCCCAGCCGGCTCCAATCGCTTCGCAACCGCATCGAGCGGCGCGCCATCGCGCAGGAAAACCCGCAAGCCCTTCTGCAAATTGGCAGCGGCATTGTCGAGCGGTTCCGCCGACTGGATGCGCGCGCGCACCTCATCGCCTTGCACTTCTGCCGAGAGAAACAGCAGAACCGCCGTTCCCGGCTCGAGCAGATCGCGATGCTCGGCCAGACCTTCCGAAAAAATCACCGCTTCGAAATGACCGCTCGGATCGGACAGGCCGATGATTCCCATCTTGCTGCCGGTACGGGTGCGGCGTTCGGTGCGCGAAACGACGGTTGCAGCCACACGGCCCGCCGTCGCGCCGGCTTTCACCGCGCGCGCAAATTCCGCCCAGGGCTGCACCCGCAACTTCTTGAGCACCGCGGCATAATCATCGAGCGGATGGCCGGACAAAAAGAAACCGACCGCTTCATATTCGCGGCGCAACCGCTCGGCTGGCAGCCACGCCTCGATCTGCGGCAGCGCGATCTGTTCGCGTGTACCGCCGCCACCGAACAATTCGCTTTGGCCGACCGCCGCAGTTTCATGACTGCGTTGCGCGCGGGCAAGAACCGCATCGAGGACGGCGAAGACGCGCGCGCGGTTTCGCTCAAACGTGTCGAAGGCACCGGCAGCGGCGAGGCTTTCGAGCACGCGTTTGTTCACAGCGCGCGGGTTAACACGCGCCGCGAAGTCGGCGAGATCGGCGAAGTCGCCCGAGCCACGTGCGGCGATGATCGCTTCCACCGCCTGTTTGCCAACGCCTTTGAGCGCAGCGAGCGCGTAGATAATCGTGTTGCCATCCACTTCGAAATCGACGGCAGAGCGATTGATCGACGGCGGATCGACGCGAATGCCCAAGCGCTCGGCCTCGGCGCGGAATTCGGCAAGCTTGTCGGTATTTCCCATGTCGAGCGTCATGGTCGCCGCCAGAAATTCGACCGGGAAGTTCGCCTTCATATAGGCGGTTTGATAGGCGACCAGTGCGTAGGCCGCGGCGTGGCTTTTGTTGAAACCGTATTCGGCGAAGCGCTCGAGCAAGTCGAAGATGGCGTCGGCCTGATGACGCTCGACGCCGTTGTCCAGGCAGCCGGAGACGAAATCTTTTCGCTGCGCCTGCATCTCCTTCCGGATCTTCTTGCCCATGGCACGCCGGAGCAGATCCGCCTGGCCGAGCGTGAAGCCAGCAAGGATCTGCGCAGCCTGCATCACCTGTTCCTGGTAAATGATGACGCCGAAGGTCTCGCGCAGGATCGGCTCGAGCTTCGGGTGGATATAATCGGACTGCTCCATGCCGTGCTTGCGTGCGCAATATGTCGGGATGTTCGCCATTGGGCCGGGCCGGTAAAGCGCGACCAGTGCGATGATGTCCTCGAAGCGATCGGGCCGCATGTCGAGGAGCGCGCGCCGCATGCCCGCGCTTTCCAGTTGGAAGACCCCGACAGCTTCAGCGCGGGCCAGCAGGTCGTAGGTGCCTTTGTCATCGAGCGGGATCGCGGCAAGATCGATATCAATGCCGCGCCGTTTGACCAGCGCGACAGCCGTTTGCAGGACCGTGAGCGTTTTCAGGCCGAGGAAGTCGAACTTCACCAGGCCCGCCTGCTCCACCCATTTCATGTTGAACTGGGTGACCGGCATGTCGGATTTCGGATCGCGGTAGAGCGGCACTAGTTCTGATAGCGGACGGTCGCCGATCACGATGCCTGCGGCGTGTGTTGAAGCGTGGCGATTGAGCCCTTCGAGCTTCTGCGCGATGTCGAAGGCGCGCTTGACCACCGCATCGCCATCACGTTCGGCCTGGAGACGCGGTTCACCCTCGATCGCCTGTTTGAGCGAGACCGGCGCAGCCGGGTTTTGCGGGACCAGCTTGCAGAGCTTGTCGACCTGTCCGTACGGCATTTGCAGGACGCGGCCGACATCGCGCAGCACGCCGCGCGCTTGCAGCGTACCGAAGGTGATGATCTGCGCGACCTGATCGCGGCCGTAACGCTCCTGCACGTAGCGGATCACCTCGTCGCGGCGGTCCTGGCAGAAGTCGATATCGAAGTCCGGCATCGATACGCGTTCGGGGTTGAGGAAGCGCTCAAACAGCAGACCAAATCGAATGGGGTCGAGATCGGTGATCGTCAGCGCGTATGAGACGAGCGAGCCAGCGCCCGATCCACGGCCCGGACCAACAGGTATGCCTTGTTTCTTCGCCCATTGGATGAAGTCGGAAACGATGAGGAAGTAACCCGGATATTTCATTCCACCGATGACACCGAGTTCGAAATCGAGCCGTTCGCGGTATTCGTCGACGGTGTGCCCGGGCGCAACGCCTGCGGTTTCGAGGCGGCGTTCAAGCCCCTCCTCCGCGCGCTTCCGCAGTTCGCTCGCTTCATCAGGCGCGCTGCCATTATCGCCGACCGAGAACCGCGGCAGGATCGGTTGATGGGTGCGCGGGCGGAACGCGCAGCGTTGCGCGATCTCGACCGTCGATGCGGCCGCCTCAGGCAGATCGGCGAACAGTGCGACCATCTCGGCCCGGCTCTTGAAGCGATGTTCAGCCGTCAGCTGGCGGCGGTCGCTTTCGGCAAGCAGGCGGCCTTCGGCAATGCAGATCAGCGCATCGTGCGCTTCATGGTCTTGCGCCGTCGCAAAGTAAGCCTCGTTGGTGGCGACGAGCGGCACGCTTTTGCTGTAGGCAAAATCGATCAACTTCGGCTCGGCGCGGCGTTCCTCCGCCGTGCCGTGACGCTGCAGTTCGATGTAGAGCCGGTCGCCAAAAAGTTTGAGCAGCGCATCGAGGCGCGTTGCCGCTAGATGGCTTTGGCCGGCAGCGATCGCGCCATCGAGCGGCCCGCCCGGACCTCCGGTGAGCGCGATGATGCCCGCTGTCTCGCCGTCCAGCCAATCAAGCTTGAGCCGCGGCGGCTCGTTCGACGGCGTATCGAGGAAGGCCCGTGAGCTGAGCCGCATGAGGCTGCGGTAACCCTCGGTGTGCGCGGCCAGCAGCACGACCCGCGTACGCTCGGGCTGGGCGTTTGCGTTGCGAGAGCCATGGTCGGTGTCGCCAAAATCGACGGCAAGCGCACAGCCCACGATCGGCTGGATGCCGTATCCCGCGAGCTTCTCGGAGAACTCCAGCGCCCCGAACATATTGTCGGTGTCCGTGAGCGCCAGCGCCGGCTGGTGATCGGCTTTCGCAAGCTCCGCGAGGCGTGCAATCGTCAGCGCGCCTTCCAGCAGCGAATACGACGAGTGCACGTGCAAGTGCACGAAATCGAGGCCGGCCATTGGTGATTCCTTGTGGCCTCCAGAGTGGGGACACTGCGCGCCCGCGTCTACTGCGAACGACATCACCGGCGCCGCTATGCCCGCTTTTCGCAGGGCCGCATTGCGTCATGGCCGGACTTGTTCCGGCCATCCACGCCTTCGGATGGGCACGCGGCTCAAGACGTGGATGCCCGGCCATAGCCGGCCAAAGGACGGCGTGCTTTCGCACGCCTATGTGCCGGGCATGACGACTGAAACGCCACGGCAACTGGGCGGTCACAGATTTCCCAGCACTTGCGTCCAGATGGCGATCATTCCGACGAATAACGACAGCGAGGCCAAGGCGGCGGCCTCCTGGATCACTGCTTTGAACATGGCTTTCTCCCACGGAACAGAGAGAGAACATAGTTCAGTCTTTGTTCCTGAGTCAAGGGCGGCGGCAGTATCGCCGATATTGTCAATATTTTCAGTATTTTGCAGAGATATCCTCAGCTAAAAACTAAGGATGCGTGTGGCGTTTTCGGCAAAGACGGCCGCGAAACAAGCAACGCGCCTCACTCCATCTCGACAATCTTCCCTTCCCGCAAGGTCACCCGGCGATCCATACGGGCCGCGAGCTCCATGTTGTGGGTCGCGATAATGGCAGCGAGGCCCGAGGCGCTCACGAGCTGCGAAAGCGCGTTGAAAACGTGCTCGGCGGTGTGCAGATCGAGATTTCCCGTCGGTTCGTCGGCGAGGAGGATGCGGGGCGCATTTGCGACAGCACGCGCAATTGCGACACGTTGCTGCTCGCCGCCGGACAGCTCCGCCGGACGGTGATTGAGGCGTCCGGCCAGGCCCAGATAGTCGAGGAGCTCCACGGCCCGGGTTTTGGCCTCCGAACGCTTGAGGCCGCGGATCATCTGCGGCAGCAGCACGTTCTCAAGCGCTGTAAACTCCGGCAGCAGGTGGTGGGATTGGTAGACGGTGCCGATCTCGTTGCGGCGGATCCGGGTGCGCTCATGGTCAGCCAGGATCGCCGTCGAGCGGCCGTCCACATAGACATCGCCGTGGTCCGGGTGCTCGAGCAAACCGGCGATATGCAGGAGTGTCGACTTGCCGGCGCCGGAAGGGGCTACGAGCGCCACCGATTGCCCGCTCCAGAGCGCGAGTTCGACGCCATTGAGCACATGGACCGTTTCATCGCCCTGCCGGTAGTGACGTTCGACATCGTGCAGAAACAGGATCGGAACGTCCTCAGCCTGCTGCGGCTGCGGCCCTTGCTGCTGCGCCACCTCCACCTCCTCGACGGTAAAGGTCTCACTCATAGCGCAGCGCCTCCACCGGATCGAGGCGAGCCGCCCGCCACGACGGATAGAGCGTAGCAAGTAGCGAAAGCATGAGCGCCATCACGACAACCGCCGTGGTCTCACCGGAATCCATGTCGGCCGGCAGATGCGAGAGGAAATAAAGCTCCGGCGAGAACAGCTCGGTATTCGTGAGCCAGGACAGGAATTGCCGGATGCTCTCGATATTGAGGCAAATGATGACGCCCAGAAGGAAGCCGACAATGGTGCCCACCACGCCGATCGAGGCGCCGGTAATCAGAAACACACGCATGATGGCGCCTTGCGTGGCGCCCATCGTACGCAAGATGGCGATGTCCTGACCTTTATCCTTCACCAGCATGATCAGGCCGGAAACGATGTTGAGTGCCGCGACAAGGACGATCAGCGTCAGAATTAAAAACATCACATTGCGTTCGACCTGAAGCGCATTGAAGAAGGTCGCGTTGCGCTGCCGCCAGTCGATCATGAAGATCGGACGTTGCGCGGCATCCTGTACCGCCTTGCGATAGCGGTCCACGCGATCGGGATTGTCGGTATAAATCTCGATGGCGGTGACGTCGCCGGAACGATTGAAGTAAGCCTGCGCTTCCTTCAGCGGCATGAACACCATCGCATTGTCGTATTCCGACATGCCGATCTCAAACACCGCGGCGATTTTGTACACCTTGATGCGCGGGGTCGTGCCCATCGGCGTCACCGCGCCGCGTGGCGCCACCAGCGTGATGTTGTCGCCCGAGCGCAGCGAGAGCTGGTCGGCGAGCCGCCGTCCGATCGCAACCCCCTGCTCGTCGTCGAAGCCCTTGAGCGTACCCTGCTTGATGTTGTTGGCGACGGAGGGCAGCCCTTCGAGATCTTTCAGCCGAATGCCGCGGATCAGAACGCCGCCTGCATTGAACGGCGAAGATGCGAGCGCCTGTCCTTCGACGATCGGTGCTGCCAGACGGATGCCCGGCACGCCGGCAACACGCGCGGCAACCTCCTCCCAATCCGTAAGAGGCTTTTCCAGCGGCTGGATCAGCAAATGGCCATTGAGGCCGAGAATTTTATCGAGCAGCTCTTTGCGAAAGCCATTCATTACCGCCATGACGATGATGAGCGTTGCAACGCCGAGCATGATGCCGAGGAAGGAAAACCCGGCAATCACCGAGATGAATCCTTCCTTGCGCCGCGCTCGCAAGTAACGCAGCGACAGCATCCACTCGAACGGGGAGAAGGGCCGCGTCCCGTTGGGCTCGGTCATTGAAGATTTGTTCCCGCGTTCGACTGTTCACATTAGATTCTGGCGGATTCGTGCCGATGGCGCGAGAGCAAAGCCCTTGGCGACACACAGGATTATTGCCTTGCTAACCGCAAAATAGTGGCGAATGCACTTTGACACCTAGCGGGACAGCAAGTCGAGCACCGCGGCGGGAGTAAGGTTTTCCCGGCTACCATCGGCGCGCTTTTTGACCTCGAGTTTGCCTTCTGCCAGCCCGCGCGGGCCAACAAGCACTTGCCAAGGCACCCCGATCAGGTCGGCCGCGGCGAATTTGGCCCCCGGACGCTCATCGAGGTCGTGGTAGAGCACCTCGATTCCCTTGGCCGTGAGGTCGCGGTAGAGCTGTTCGCAAGCGGCATCTGTTTCGGACGCCCCCTGCTTCAGGTTGAGGATCGCGACCTTGAAGGGTGCCACCGGCTCGGGCCAGATGATGCCCGCATCGTCATGCGACGCTTCGATGATGGCGGCAACCAGCCGGCTCGGACCGATGCCGTAGGAACCGCCATGCACCGGCACGTCCTTGCCGTCTTGCGTGGTCACCGTCGCCTTCATCGGCTCGGAATACTTGGTGCCAAAATAAAAAATATGGCCGACCTCGATGCCGCGCGCCGACACCTGCTTGTCGGCCGCCACTTTCGCGAAGGCCGCCGCATCGTGCATGTCCGAGGTGGCGGCATATTGCGACGTCCATTTGTCGACGATGCCTTGCAAGCCCGCGATGTCTTCAAAATTCACGTCCGCAGGCGGCACGCTCATGTCGAGATAGTCTTTGTGACAAAAGACTTCCGACTCGCCGGTCTGCGCCAGGATGATGAATTCGTGCGACAGATTTCCGCCAATAGGGCCTGACTCCGCGCGCATCGGAATTGATTTGAGACCCAGGCGCGCAAAGGTGCGCAAATACGCGACGAACATCTTGTTGTAAGAATGCGTCGCGCCCGCCTGGTCGAGATCGAATGAATAAGCATCCTTCATCAGGAATTCGCGCCCGCGCATCAGGCCAAAGCGCGGGCGGACCTCGTCGCGGAATTTCCACTGGATGTGATAGAGATTGAGCGGCAGGTCCTTGTACGACTTGACGTAGGCACGGAAGATTTCCGTGATCATCTCCTCGTTGGTCGGCCCATAGAGCATGTCGCGCTCATGGCGATCCTTGATGCGCAGCATCTCCTTGCCGTAGGCATCATAACGTCCGCTCTCGCGCCAGAGGTCGGCCGACTGAATTGTGGGCATCAACACTTCGATGGCACCGGCGCGGTTCTGCTCCTCGCGCACGATCTGGCAAATCTTTTGCAGCACACGAACGCCGAGCGGCAGAAAGGCATAAATGCCGGCGGCTTCCTGCCGCATCATGCCGGCGCGCAGCATCAGCCGATGCGAGACGATTTCCGCCTCTTTCGGGGTCTCGCGCAGGATGGGCAGAAAATAGCGGGACAGGCGCATGGATGTCTTGCGGGATTCGAGGGCGACAGGCTCAGAGAAAGCGGATCAGCCGCGAAAAGACAAGCCCGATCAGCGCTTGCGGGTGCTTCCCGGCCTTTAATTGCCGGGCGCCGCCTGCTTATAGACTGAAATGCGCGAAGGCCTTGAGCTTTTGCAGGTTTTGCAGGACGGGGAAGGAAATCCACGCACGGTCCCGCAAATGTGGCACGCGCGAAATGTCGATCGCTTGCGCCAGCTTGCGGATATAAAAAAGCTCTTCCTTGGACTGAACATTGAACCCGTCAAACTGCCGCTGACCTTCGACCAGGTCGGCGTCGGATATCGCCTCATTGAAGCGAGCCTTCCAGCCCGAATCCTGCGGTGAAACGTCGAGTCCGGCGCCCTCTCCAAACGGCACTTTCGTCCGGTCGCGGATCGCCGACGGTAACGTGTCGGGATAAAGGTCGTAGAGATCCCGCAGCGCCGCTTTGCCGCGCGGCAAACCGTCGACCTCGCGCACCAGCGCAGCTGCATCGACGTTGAGTGCGTATTTGACGACCGACGGATCGAGAAACGGTTCGCGCGTTTCCACTTGATGGCGCATTGAACAGCGGTCGACGCGCTGCAAGCTCACGCGATGCATCAAATCGAGGCATTCGTCCCGGACTGGGCGGCCATCGGCATCGCTTTGATGAAAAGCAACCTCAAGCGGAGGGTAGCCGCAGAAGAGTTCGTCTGCGCCCTCCCCGCACAGCGCCACGCGAAAGCCGTCACGGTGCATTTGCTCGGCCGCAAGCAGCGAGCAGACCGCGCCGCGCACAAGATTGGGTTCGAAGGATTCCGTGACCTCGACGACATGACCGATCGAGGAAAATACGTCGTCGCTGTCCGGTTCAAATGGGACCATGCGCAAATCGAAGCCGGTTCGATCGGCATATTCGGCGGCATAGCGATAATCGGGCGCGGCCTCACCGCCGACGAAATAGCCGGGCGCCTCGGGGCGGAATTGCCGCGCATAATGGGCAATCAGCGTGCTGTCGATACCGCCGCTGAACAACGTTGCAACCGGCAAGCCGGCCGGCAACCGCGACTGCACGGCCGCCGACAGGATGCTGTCGAGCTTTTGCGGATCGTGATGCACCGGCACATCGGCGCGCGGGTAAATCGGCGATTTGAAGCGCGCGCAGGTTTTACGAGAGAGTGCGTAGCCCGGCGGCAGCAACATGACATCTCCCACCGGTACGGTTTTGAGCAGCGGCCGCATCTCCGAGCAGAACAGATACCGTGTGCCGGATTGAATAATGTAGAGCGGCTTGACCCCGAACGGGTCGCGCGCTGCGAGAAATTCCCCGTTCGCCAGATCGACCGCGACAAAGGCATACATGCCGACGAGTCTCTCGAGCGCACGATAGCCCCACACTTGCAGCGCGTTGGCCAGAACTTCGGTATCGGATTCGGTTTTGAATTCGACGCCGAGGTCGCTGAGCTCGCGCCGCAATTCGAGGTAGTTGTAGATTTCACCGTTGAAGGCAACCGCAAGGCGCGAATTGAACGAGACCTGAGGCTGGATGGCGTGCTCGGCATCGACAATGCGAAGCCGGCGCGTCGCCATGGCGGTGTCTTTGCGCAGAACCGCGATCGGGTCCGTCACGTCGCCACGATGCAAAATGCCGCCGATCAGGCGCCCGACAGTGGCTTCGGCCTCCGGCCAATCGACCGCAACAGCGATCCCACACATGTCGCGCCCCCTATTTTTCAGACCGCCAGCCTGTTCAGACTGGGTTAACCATACGAACCCAAGAGTGAAATTTGGCTTAACTTCCGGGCGGGAGCATCTGAAACGCCACGTTTTTCGGGAATATTCGGCTGTTGCAAGCGTTCTTAGACGGTGGGAGATTTCGATCTCCGGGGAGCGGGTCATCGGCCTATGCAGGCGCGGATCAGGCGGGGCATCAGCGTTACAGCGGTTATTGCGATCGCTCTGCACACAATTCTGTGGGGGGTCGTCGCGCCGTCGCAAGCCGCGGCGGCACCCGATCCCTTCAGCATCATCTGTCACAGTGACGCCGGCGCGGGACCGACCGATCAGGCGCCGGATCAATCGCACCTCCGCCCCGCTCATGCCTGCGACCACTGTAATTTGTGCAGCGCTGCGGCGCCGCCAACTGTGGATGCGGCCTTGCTCGGTCAGCTTGGGCCCGCAGACGTCCTGCTCGTGCTTCGCCCCGGCAATGTCGCACGACGCGATTCAGCTGCCGCCTATTCGCATTTCGCCCGCGGTCCTCCGTCTTTCGCGTGACGCCATGGCCGCTGATCGCGGCCTTTTATGCAGTCATAGCGAAACGGAGTCTTTCCAATGTTATCCCGCAATTTGCGCACGGCGCTCTGCGCCGGTTCGGCCGCGCTTGCCGCGATCGCTCCTGCGCACGCGCACGAGATCGTCGGTAACCGGTTTTTTCCCGCGACACTCGCCATCGACGACCCCGGCGTGAACGACGAACTTGCGCTACCGACGGTCTCCATCTCGAAAACCGGCGATGACCCGTCCTTCAAGCAGCTCGACATCTCGGGCGAATTTTCGAAACGGATCACCGAGGATTTTGCCGTCTCATTCGCGCCGACCTGGTCGCGGCTCTATGGCGCCCGGCGGGCCGACGATAAACGGAGCACGGGGTTTCCAGAATCTGGAAACGACGTTCAAGTACCGCGTGTTCAAGAATGCCGAGCATGAGTTTGTCATGTCGGTCGGGCTTGAAATCGAATGGGGCGGCAGCGGCGCGCAGGATGTTGGCGCCGAACGCTTCACGACGTACACGCCGACGATTTATTTCGGCAAAGGTTTCGGCGATTTGCCCTCAAGCATGAATTGGGCCCGCCCCTTCGCCATTACTGGACAGGTCGGATATTCAATTCCGGGGGTCTCGCATGTCACGACAGCGTCCATCGATCCGGACTCCGGCGAGCAAGCCATCGATACCGAGTTTAATCCGCGCATCCTCAATTGGGGCGCCACACTCCAGTACAGCATGCCTTATCTGAAATCCGCCGTGGTCGATCTCGGTCTGCCCGATTTCGTCAACCGGCTGATCCCGATCGTCGAGGTGGCGCTGCAAACGCCCGTGTCGAACACGGCGACCTCCGGCACGGTCACCACCGGCACGATCAATCCGGGCATCATCTATGCGGGCAATACATTTCAAGTGGCGATCGAGGCGATGATCCCGGTGAACCGGCAAAGTGGCACCAGCGTTGGTGTCATCGGACAACTTCACTTCTTCCTCGACGACATCTTCCCGAACACACTGGGGCGCCCGATTTTTGCAAACAACATCAACACAGGGAGGCCGGCCTTCGGCCGCTAGCCATGCGTATTATCATCACAACTATCGCCCTCCTCCTGGCCGCACCGGCCAGCGCCTTTGCCCATGCACACCTCGACCACGCCGTGCCGAAGGTCGGCAGCACCGTTGGCCAGCCTCCGAAGGAAGTGACGCTCTGGTTCACAGAAAAACTTGAACAGGCTTTCAGTTCGATCGATGTGCGCAATGAGCAGGGCGCGGCGATGAATGCGGGCAAGGCCTCCGTTGCGGGCGACGGCACCCAGCTGCGCGTGCCGCTCAAGGCATTGCCGCCGGGAACATACAAAGTGATCTGGCGGGTCTTGTCCGTGGATACACATCGCAGCGAGGGGGACTTCACATTTCGCGTCGGACAATAAGCGCAACGATTGAGAACGCACCGTGATTGCCGACCCGCTGGTCTTTGCGCGCTGGATTCATTTCGCCGCGACCACCGTGGCCGCGGGCACAGCCGGAATCATGGTGCTGGTGGCCGAACCGGCCGCTCGCCTACGTGCGCCAGCGGGATTCGCGGTTTTGCGCCGCCAGCTCGTTATGGTGACGTGGGCTGCGCTCGCTCTGGCAATCCTGTCAGGCGCAGCGTGGCTGGCTCTTCTCGCATCCGACATTCTCGGGGCGTCGCTCGTCGATGTTTGTCTGCATGGCGGCGCGTGGCCGGTGATCGCCGATACGCGCTTCGGTATGGTGTGGTGCGCGCGTCTGCTCCTGGCACTTCTGCTCGGCTTGTTGCTGCCGTGGCCCGCGACAGGAACGATTGAGCTTGCGGCCGCCGCCGGATTTATGGCCCTGCCCGCACTCATCGGCCATGCGGGGGCAACGCCCGGAATTGCCGGAGACATCCACCTCGTCGCGGACATGGTCCATCTCCTGGCCGCAGGCGCATGGCTCGGCGGATTGCCGGCCTTTGCCTTGATCCTGCGGCATGCAGCCTCTTCCGATGAGCCGACCTGGCGCGAATTTGCAGTCCGTATAACGCGCCGGTTCTCGGTTCTTGGAATCCTGTGCGTGGCTGCATTGCTGGCGAGCGGGATCGTCAACAGCTGGAACTTGCTCAGCGGCCCCCGCGATCTGGTGGCAACCGACTATGGGCGATTGGTCGCGCTCAAAATCGGCTTGTTCGTCGCGATGGTCGCCATTGCCACGGTGAACCGATTTTACCTGACGCCGCGGTTGCCGGAATTGGGTGCGCTGCGCAGCTCTCAAGCGCAATAGCCTCGCCGAAATCGGCCTCGGCCTCTGCGTCCTGCTGTTCGTTGGCATGCTCGGAACGCTGCCCCCATCCGTGCACGTGCATCCAGCAGCCGCGGCCATCCCGCCAGACGCCGCATACGTTCACATCCACACCGCGGAGGCCATGGCGGACGTAACGATCGACCCGGGCCGCGCCGGACATGCAGCTGTAACAATACGCGTATCGCGCGAGGATTTTTCAAGGTTCCCGGCAAAGGACGTACGTCTTAGTCTCGATCCGCCCAAGGGGGGCCCACAAGCCCCGGACCGGCCTGCGGTCGAACAGATCGATGGAAGCTGGCTGGTTGATGCAGCCGCGCTTGCCGTGCCCGGGATCTGGACCGTACGGGTCATCGTGACGCCGCCGGCCGGGGAACCGATCGTGCTCGACGCCCCGGTGGTAATCGAACGCTGAAGCAGAAACGTTGATGACAGGCCAACGCCGATCGGCTAGCGTCGCTCCAGTCCGTACGCGCGGATACCGGCGGTAAGACCGGTTCCGGACTGCGGTCCAAGTCTTGGGAGGTTAAGCAAGTCCTAGGCGCGTCAAACGCAGCCGCCCCACGTGGCAATAACGGGGAAAGGACCAATCGGTACAACGAGCAGGGCTTTGGCCCTGCTCTTTTTTTGAGGTGCGTGCGGGGACCCTAGCGGCGCGGCGGGCCGGAAATGGCCATCAGCCAGTCATACGGGATGAGGCCTTGGGAATAGATCACATACAAAATTGCGAAAATGATCGTGGCCACCAGCGTGGTCCAGCCAAGTTTGCTCCAGACGCGATGAATCGCCGGAGCCCCCGGATCGGTGCCAGGCGCAATCTCCCCGCTTTCCTCCTGATTGCGAACGCCCCAGGGCAGGACAGCAAACAGGGTCAGCCACCAGACCAGAAAATAGATCGCGATGACCGTACTAATGCTCATCAAGCTTATGCCTGCTCGAGCTCGACCAGCGTGCCGCAGAAATCTTTCGGGTGAAGGAACAGCACCGGCTTGCCATGCGCCCCGATTTTCGGTTCGCCGTCGCCGAGGACGCGCGCGCCTTGCCCTTTGAGGGTATCGCGGGCGGCGCGGATGTCGGGAACCTCGTAGCAGAGGTGGTGAATCCCGCCGTCGGGGTTCTTGTCCAGGAACTTTGCGATCGGCGACCCCTCGCCCAGCGGCTCGAGCAATTCGATCTTGGTATTGGGCAAGGTGATGAACACGGTGGAAACGCCGTGGTCCGGCTGCGCCACTTTTGCCGAGACTTCGGCACCGAGTGTTTCACGATAAACATTGGACGCCTTGGCGATGTCGCGCACCGCGATGGCGACGTGATTGAGACGACCGATCATGACTTTCCGTACCTCCACCACCTCATCATACCGTCAAGACGTGCACATGGCACATCGGCTTCTTGCCCCACCGTTCGGCAACGGCCGCACGCACCGCGCGGCGCAACGCTTCGGCAACCGCATCGGGGTCGCGCCTGCGGTTGCGCGGCAATGAATCGAAGGTTTCCACCAAAGCGTCGTGCACAGCGTCGTACATGGAGCCCCCCTCGCGATCGCGCTCCGGAATGCCAATCAGATCGAGGGACGGGTCTTCGACCATCTCGCCTTTTTCGGTCATGACGATCGCAACTGAAACAGCGCCCGCAAAGCTGAGCCGCTTGCGGTCGGCGACCGTTCGGGAGTCGGCCTCGACCAGGATCCTGCCATCCTTGTAGAGACGGCCGGCCGGAACCTCGTCGATGAGACGGACTTGCGGGGCCAGCTGCACCAGATCGCCATTGCGGCATTGCAGAACCTCGGGCACGCCGCAGCGGCGCGCGAGCGCGGCGTGCTCGTGCAGATGCAACGCCTCGCCATGCACCGGGATGAGGATCTTCGGCTTGACCCAGCCGATCAGTTCCTCGAGCTCCGCGCGCCGCGGATGCCCCGACACATGCACCAGGTGCGTGCGGTCGGTAATCACCTCGATGCCCTGCTCGATCAGCAGATTGATGACGCGGCCGACCGCCTTTTCGTTGCCCGGAATGGTGCGGGCGGAATAAATCACCCGATCGCCGTGCGAGAACGTGACCTCCGGATGCTGATCCTCTGCGATGCGCGAAAGCGCCGCTCGCGGTTCGCCCTGGCTCCCCGTGCAAAGCGCGACCACCTTGTTCGGCGGCAGATATCCATAAGCGTCGACCGGCCGAAACTCCTGGGCGCCATCGAGGTAGCCGGTTTCGCGCGCGATCTGCACGACGCGTTCCATGGCGCGCCCGACCAGGACAACCTCGCGATCAGCCGCCTTGGCGGCGTTGGCAACGGTTCGCAAGCGCCCGACATTGGACGCAAAAGTCGTCACCGCCACGCGCCCGCGCGCGGTTTTGACGAGGTCAACAATCGTTTTGGCGACATCCGCTTCGGATGGCGAGCGGCCCTCACGCACGGCGTTCGTGGAATCGCCCACAAGCGCGAGACAGCCCTCCTCGCCCAGCGCGCGCAGCTTTTTCTCATCCGTTCGGTCACCGAGAACCGGTGTCGGATCGATTTTCCAGTCGCCGGTGTGCAAAACCGTACCGCCGGGCGTCCGGATAATGAGCGCATTCGACTCGGGGATTGAATGCGCCATCGTCACGAGTTCAATGTCGAAGGGGCCGACATTGAACCGGCTGCCGAGCCCGACGATGGTCACTGGAATTTTCGGCGCTCCGGGCTCGTTCGCGCATTTCGCTTCAAGAAGCGCTGCCGTGAACGGGGTGGCATAGATCGGCACTTTCAGCCGCGGCCACAGGTCGATCAACGCTCCGAAATGATCCTCATGCGCGTGCGTGAGCACAAGCCCGGCGAGGTTTTTGCGCTCCTCGACCAGATAGCGGATGTCGGGGAGGATCAGATCAACTCCCGGCAGATGCTCTTCCGACGCAAACGACACGCCCAGATCAACCGCGAGCCAGCTGCGCCGGCGTTCGTCCCCGACGCCGTAAATCGACAAATTCATGCCAATCTCACCGACGCCGCCAAGCGGCGCGAACACCAGATCCTGCTGCCGGCTCGCCATCAGGTTCGCTTCCCTTTATCCGTTCTTTTTATTGCTTGCGCGGGAATGAGCGGGGTATGTGGCAGCGCAATTTGGTCATGGCGCACCGAAGCCAAAGACTTCGCCGGCGGTGATCGGGACGACATTGCCGTCCTGCGCCAGCAAAAGCCGGCCGGCGTCATCGAGCCCCAGAAAGCGGCCCGAAAGTTCTTGCTCGGGCAGCCGCACGCGCAGCGTTTCGCCAACGCCGGCCGCGCGCTTGAGCCAGTCGCCGCGGATTGAGGCAAAGCCTTGCCCCCTGTTCCATTGCGCCAGACGCCGCTCCATCGCCGACGACAGCGCGACAAATAATGCGTCAGGCACGACGAGCGCTCCGGTGGCGACAAGATCGGTCGCGGGGTAACGCGTATCGCGCGGATGCGCCGCGCAGTTGACCCCGATGCCGACTGCGACCGAAAAGACCGGATCGCTTTCACCCTCGATCAGAATTCCCGCCGCCTTGGCGTCACCCACGATCAGGTCGTTCGGCCACTTCACTTTCAGCATTGGGCCAAGCTGCGGCGCGCACTCGGCAACCGCGTCATGCGAGGCCAGCGCTGCGACGAATGACAGCTGCGGTGCAAGTTCTGCCGGAGATGGCTCGGTCAGCAAAAGCGTGGCGTATAAATTGCCCGGCGGCGAAACCCATTGGCTGCCGCGGCGGCCGCGGCCGGCGCTTTGGCTCAACGCCGTAATCCACAACGGGCCGCGTTCGCCGGCACGCGCGCGCGCCAGCGCCTCGGCGTTTGTCGAGCCGAGCGTCTCGTAAGTTATGTGCCGGACCCCCGCCAGGCCCGTGGCTTCGCGGTTCATTCAGAATAAAGACTTCGCCGCCACCGTCGCCGCGCCCAAAAGCGGGGCTGGATAGACGGCAAATAGAATATTGGCGAGACCCGAAACTCCCAGCACCAGGCGCAACAAGATTGGCATGCGCTGAAACCCGGCGACCGGCTCATCGAAATACATCGTCTTGACGATTGCCAGATAGTAGTAGGCGCCGACCACACTCGTGAGCACGCCGATCACGGCGAGTGTAAAGAGCCCGGCTTTGATGGCGGCGAGGAACACGTAGAACTTTGCAAAGAAGCCCGCGAGCGGCGGAATCCCGGCCAGCGAGAACAGAAGGACAGCCAGGAAAAATGCCATCGTCGGATGCGTGCGCGCGAGGCCGGAGAGATCGCTGATGGTTTCCACCAGCTTGCCGTCACGCCGCATCGCGAGGATCACGGCAAACGTGCCAAGCGTCATCGCCACATAGATGCTCATATAAACGAGCACGCCTTGCACGCCCTCGGGCGTTCCGGCGGCAAGGCCAACGAGTGCGTAACCCATGTGGCCGATCGATGAATAAGCCATCAGCCGTTTGATATTGCGCTGGCCGATCGCCGCAAACGATCCGAGTGCCATCGAAGCGATCGAAACGAATACGACAATCTGCTGCCATTCGTGCGTGATGGCCGGAAACGCAACCACAGTCGCTCGTGCGAAGATGGCGATACCGGCGACTTTCGGCGCTGCCGCAAAGAAGGCCGTGACCGGCGTGGGCGCACCCTCGTAGACGTCCGGCGTCCACATGTGAAACGGCACGGCGGAAATCTTGAAGCAAAATCCGGCAAACAGGAATACGAGGCCAAAGATCAGCCCGATGCTGGCGCCGCCCTGCGTTGCCTTGGCGATACCGGCGAAATTAACCGTGCCCGTATAGCCGTAAATCAGCGAAGCGCCGTACAGCAGCATGCCGGAGGAGAGCGCGCCGAGCACAAAATATTTCAGCCCGGCCTCGGTCGATTTGAGGTTTTCGCGATTGGACGCCGCAACCACATAAAGCGGCAGGCTCATGAGTTCTAGGCCGAGATACAGCGCAATCAAATCGGAAGCCGAGATCAACATCAGCATGCCGAGCGTCGCGAACAGGAACAGCGCGCCGTACTCGAATTTCTGCTGTTTTTCGAACGTCAGATAGTCGAGCGACAGCAAGAGCGCGCCACCGGAGCCGGCCAGCGTCAGAAACTTGAGGAAGCGCGCATAATCGTCGACCAGGAAACTGCCGCCGAACATCGCGTGCGTGCCGGGCGGTATCGCGGCGATGGCGGCGCCGGCCAAAATCACGACGATGACGCACCAGCCGTTGACGATCGCCGCGCTGCGCTCGCCGATCATCACACCGGCCATCAACAGCAGCATGGCGCCGCAGGCCAGCACCAGTTCCGGCAGAAACGGTATCAGTTCTTGCAAGGCGGGGATTTGAGTCATGTTACCCGCCTATTGTGCCATCAGCGCCGCGGTCTTGGCCGCCGCGATCGCATGGTTGTAATTTTCGAGAAGCTGGGCAACCGACGCCGCCGACATATCCAGCACCGGCTTGGGTGCAACGCCGAACAAAATCGTGAGCACGACCAGCGGCGCGAAGATGACGGTCTCGCGCAAGCCGATATCGCGGATTCCCTCGAGTGCCGGCTTTAGATTGCCGAAGATCATCTTGCGGTACAGCCACAGTGCATAGGCCGCCGAAAGGATGACACCAAACGTTGCAATCGTGGCAACCGGCGTGTTGATCTTGAAGGTGCCGACCAGTGACAGGAATTCGCCGATGAAGCCCGAGGTGCCCGGCAGGCCGACATTGGCAAGCGTGAATACCATGAAGACGAACGCGTAGAGCGGCATACGATTGACCAGCCCGCCATAGGCGGCGATCTCGCGCGTATGCACCCGGTCGTAGACAACGCCGACGCACAGGAACAGTGCGCCGGAGACGATGCCGTGCGAGATCATCTGGAAAATGCCGCCCGCGACGCCCTGCGCTGTGGCAGCAAAGATGCCCATGGTCACGAAGCCCATGTGGGCCACCGACGAATAGGCAATCAGTTTTTTCACATCTTCCTGCATCAGCGCCACCAACGAGGTGTAGATGATGGCGACCACCGAGAGCGTGAATATCAGTGGCGCAAATTCATGGCTCGCCTCCGGAAACATTGGCAGCGAGAACCGCAGGAAACCGTAACCGCCCATCTTCAGCAGGATCGCGGCGAGAATAACCGAGCCCGCGGTCGGCGCCTCCACATGCGCGTCGGGCAGCCATGTGTGCACGGGCCACATCGGCATCTTCACCGCAAATGACGCGAAGAACGCAAACCACGCCCATTTTTGTAAACCGAGCGGAAACCCATGGCGCAGCAACGTTGCGATATCGGTGGTGCCGGCATCCCAATACATCGCCATGATCGCGAGCAGCATCAGCACCGAGCCGAGCAGCGTGTAGAGGAAGAATTTGAAGCTCGCATACACACGGCGCGGACCGCCCCAGATGCCGATGATGAGGAACATCGGGATCAGGCCGCCTTCGAAGAACAAGTAGAACAGCACCAGGTCGAGCGCGGAGAAGGTGCCGACCATCAAGGTCTCGAGCACCAGAAATGCGATCATGTATTCTTTCACGCGCGTCTGGATCGCGGTCCAGCTGGCGAGAATGCAGATCGGCATCAGCGCGGTGGTGAGGATCACGAACGGCAACGATATGCCGTCGACGCCCATGTGATAGGAGGCGATGCCGAGCCAGTTGTATTTCTCGACGAACTGGAATTCCGGCGAACTTGCATCGAAGCGCCAGACCATGACCAGCGAGATCGCAAAGGTGACGAGCGTCGCCCACATCGCGATCCAGCGCGCCGTGCCGCGCGCAAACCGTTCATTGCCGCGCACAAGAAAGACGATAAGCAGCGCGCCAAACAGCGGCAGGAACGTGACGACGGAGAGGATCGGCCAGTTCATCAGTGCATCCCCGTCGCGAACATGAACCATGTGATGAAAGCGGCAGCGCCGATCAGCATGGCAAAGGCATAGTGATAGAGATAACCCGTCTGCAGCCGCACCACGTTGCGCGTCACATCAAGCACGCGTGCGGAAACGCCATCGGGACCAAAGCCGTCGATGAGCCAGCCGTCGCCGCTTTTCCACAGCAGGTGCCCAAGCCACTTTGTCGGGCGCACGAAGATCAGGTCGTAGAGTTCGTCGAAATACCACTTGTTGAGCAGGAAGCGATAAAGCCAATCGTGCTGCCGCGCGAGTTCGACCGGAATGTCGGGCCGGCGAATATAGAATTGCCATGCGACCGCAAATCCGAGCGCCATCATCACAGTCGGCAGAATTTCGACCGAGAGCGGCACGTGGTGCATGTCTTCGAGAACGCTGTTGCCTTTGGCAAAGGCGAGCGATTCACGGAAGAAGCCTTCGACGCCGTGCCCTGCGAAGATCTCCTTGAATGGCAGACCGGCGAGCACCGAACCGACAGCGAGGAAGCCAAGCGGGATCAGCATCACCATCGGGCTCTCGCGCGCTTCCCGCCAGTGCGAGCGGTCATGCGGCTCTCCGTGGAACGTCTTGAAGATCAGCCGCCAGGAATAGAATGAGGTGAGCAGCGCGGCGGTGACCGTGCAGATGAACGCATAGAGCGCCATCGGATTCTTGCCGACGTAGGCAGCCTCGATGATGGCGTCCTTGGAGAAATAGCCCGCCGTGAGCGGGAACCCGGTGAGCGCCAGCGTGCCAACAATCATGACGATGTAGGTGTACGGGATACGATCCCGCAGCCCGCCCATGTGGCGGATGTCCTGCTCGTGATGCATGGCATGAATCACCGACCCCGAGCCAAGGAACAGTAGCGCCTTGAAAAAAGCGTGCGTGAACAAATGAAACATGCCGACGGAATAGGCCCCTACGCCCATCGCCACGAACATGTAGCCGAGCTGCGAGCAGGTCGAATAAGCGACAATTCGTTTGATGTCATTTTGCACAAGGCCGATGGTCGCAGCGAAGATCGCGGTCGTGGCGCCGATGAGCGTCACGAACGCCTGCGCGTTCGGTGCAAGCTCAAACAGCGGCGAAAGCCTTGCCACCATGAAGACGCCGGCAGTCACCATCGTGGCGGCGTGGATCAGCGCCGAAACCGGCGTCGGGCCTTCCATGGCATCCGGCAACCACGTGTGCAGCAGGAACTGCGCCGACTTGCCCATGGCACCCATGAACAAGAGCAAACATGTGAGCGTGAGCGCATCAGCCTGCCAGCCGAAAAAGTTGATTGTCTTGCCGGTGAGCGACGGCGCTTGCGCAAAGACCGTGTCGAAATCGATCGCGCCGGTCAGCATGAAGATCGCAAAGACGCCGAGTGCAAAACCGAAATCGCCGACGCGATTCACGAGGAAGGCCTTGATCGCCGCCGCGTTCGCTTCCGGCTTGTGATACCAGAAACCGATCAGCAGATAGCTTGCGAGGCCGACGCCTTCCCAGCCAAAGAACAGCTGCACGAGATTATCCGCCGTCACCAGCATCAGCATGGCGAAAGTGAACATCGACAGATAGCCGAAGAAGCGCGGCCGGTACGGGTCTTCGTGCATGTAGCCGATGGAATAAAGATGCACGAAAGCCGAAATCGTATTCACCACCACAAGCATCACGGCGGTCAGTGTGTCGATACGCAGTGACCACTCGACCTTGAGATCGCCCGCGGTCATCCAGGTAAATATCGGCACGCGCGCGTCGTGATGGGCGAAACCCACATCAACGAATGCGATCCATGACAGGATCATGGAAATCATTAAAAGTGTTGTGGTGATCAGTTCCGTCGTGCGCGATCCCGTGGCGGCGGGCGCGTGCTCTTCGTCCTCGTGATGTGAGGAATGAATAACACCACCGCCATGCACGCCAGGACTGGCGTGATGGGTGCCATGATCGGTCGCAGCATTTTCCGAACCTGCTGCAGGACCCTTGCCGGGGAAACGCGCGCGCGCACCCGCAAGCGCGATCAGGCCGGCGAGGATGGCCCCAAGCAAAGGCAAAAAGACGATCGCTTGATACATTCGTTAGTTTTCCCGACGCATGATCTTGTCCGAAAACCGGTTTCCACTTTTCGGGATCATGCGCTCAGCCCTTCATCAGATTGATGTCTTCGACCGCGATCGAGCCGCGATTGCGATAGAAGACGACGAGAATAGCGAGCCCGATCGCCGCTTCGGCCGCCGCAACCGTGAGAACGAACAGCGCGTAGATTTGCCCCACGATGTCGCCCATATGCGTCGAGAACGCGACCAGATTGATATTGACGGCAAGCAGGATCAGCTCGATCGACATCAGGATGATGATGACGTTCCGGCGGTTGAGAAAAATGCCGAAGATCCCGAGCGTGAACAGGATTGCAGCGACCGCAAGATAGTGGCCGAGGCCAATGGTCATGTATTGCTCCCCAGCCCCTGCCCGGATCGCACTTTCACGACCTCGATCGATGCCGATGGCAGCCGTGCCACCTGCTCGCCGATATCCTGGCGCCGCACGCGAACCCGATGTTGCAGCGTGAGCACAATGGCGCCGACCATCGCGACCAACAGGATCATGCCCGCGGCTTCGAAGAAGTAGACGTAACGGGTGTAGAGCACGAGGCCGATGGCCTCCGTGTTTGAAATTGTTGTCGGGATCGGTGAGGTGATGGCCTGCGGCACGCCCGCGCCGATGACCCAAGCGCCGACCACCAGCAGCAATTCGGCAAGGAATATCCCGCCGATCAACATCCCAACCGGAAGATACTGCAACATCCCCTGCTTGAGTTCAGAGAAATCAACGTCAAGCATCATGACAACGAACAGGAACAGCACGGCGACCGCGCCGACGTAGACCACGATCAGAATCATCGCGAGGAATTCGGCGCCCATCATCACGAACAGGCCGGCCGCATTCACGAACGCAAGAATGAGATAAAGAACGGAATGCACGGGATTGCGTGACGCAATCACCATGACCGCGCTGGCCACGCAAATACCGGCGAAAAGATAAAAGAACAGCGCGGCGATCCATCGGCTCACCTGTAAGGCGCGTCGATCGCGAGGTTTTTCGCGATCTCACGTTCCCAGCGGTCGCCGTTCGCCAGCAGCCGTTCCTTGTCGTAGTAGAGTTCCTCGCGCGTCTCGGTGGCGAATTCGAAATTCGGGCCTTCCACGATGGCGTCGACGGGGCAGGCTTCCTGACACAGCCCGCAATAAATGCACTTCACCATGTCGATGTCGTAGCGTGTTGTCCGCCGCGTGCCGTCGTTGCGCCGCGGGCCAGCTTCGATGGTGATGGCCTGGGCGGGACAAATCGCTTCGCAAAGCTTGCACGCAATGCAGCGCTCTTCGCCATTCGGATAGCGGCGCAGCGCGTGCTCACCGCGGAAGCGCGGTGAGATCGGCCCCTTCTCGAACGGATAATTGAGCGTGGCTTTCGGCTTGAAGAAATAGCGCATGGCCAGCACAAAGCCGGTCACGAACTCCATCAAGAACAAACCTTTTGCCGCGCGATCGAGTCTCATCGCATCCTCACTTCATCGCGCCTGCAGCCAGCGCGCCGTATTGAATGACGGCCGCGACGATCACCACCATGGCCAGCGACAGTGGCAGAAATACCTTCCAGCCAAGCCGCATCAGTTGATCGTAGCGATAGCGTGGAACCATGGCCTTTGCCATGGCGAACAGGAAAAACATGAACAGCGCCTTGAGCGTGAACCAGACCACGCCCGGCACCCAGGTGAACGGCGGATAAGGCACCGGCGACAGCCATCCACCAAGGAACATGATCGTTGCCATGGCGCACATGGTTCCGATCGCCACATATTCGCCGAGCATGAACATCATGTAGGGCGTCGAGCCGTACTCGACCATGAAGCCGGCAACGAGCTCCAATTCCGCTTCGACCAGGTCGAACGGCGGCCGGTTTGTCTCCGCCAGCGCCGAGATGAAAAATACGCCGAACATCGGAAACAGCGGCAGCCAGTACCAACTAAACAATCCATACTTTCCATTCTGCGCTTCGACGATGGCGGACAAATTCAGCGAGCCTGCGCACAGCAACACAGTGATCATCACGAACCCGATGGAAACCTCGTAGGACACCATCTGCGCGGCTGAGCGCACCGCGGCCAGAAACGCATATTTCGAATTCGACGCCCAACCGGCCATGATCACGCCGTAGACCATCAGCGAAGAAATCGCGAAAATATAAAGAATGCCGACATTGATGTTGGCGATCACCCAGTTGGGGTTGACGGGGATAACCGCCCACGCTGCAAGCGCCAGCACGCACGTGACGAGCGGCGCGAGCAGAAATACGCCTTTGTTGGCGCTGGCCGGGATCACCGGCTCCTTGACCACGAATTTCAGCAGGTCGGCGAACGACTGGAACAGGCCCCACGGCCCGACAACGTTCGGTCCGCGCCTCATCTGAACCGCAGCCCAGATCTTGCGATCGGCGAGCAGAATGTACGCAATAGCGACCAGCAGGATCACCAGCAGCAGCACCGACTGCGCCACCATGACGATCAGCGGCCAGATGTATGTCCAAAACACATCCATGGCCCTACTCCGCAGCCGTTTTCGCGGCGGCGTTCGCCAGCGCCGAACATTCGGCCATGATGGCGGACGCCCGTGCGATCGGGTTCGTCAGGTAAAAGTCAGCAACAGCGGAATGGAACGGCGTTTTGTCGGCCGTGCCCGCAAGCTTCGCAAGTTTCTTGATGTCGCCGGCTTCACCCGGCGCAATTTGGTCGATCCGCATCAGATGCGGATGGGCGGCGGCCATCGTCCGCCGAAGTGCGGCAAGCGAGTCATAGGGAAGCTTGTGTCCGATCGCGTCCGACAGCGCGCGGAGGATCGCCCAGTCCTCGCGTGCTTCGCCCGGCGGGAACGCCGCGCGGCTTGTCATCTGCACCCGGCCTTCGGTGTTGACGTAGGTCGCCGATTTTTCGGGATAGGCGGCGCCGGGCAGGATCACGTCAGCGCGATGCGCGCCCCGGTCGCCGTGCGTGCCGATATAGACGACGAAGTTGCCCGCAGGCACCTCGACCTCATCAACGCCGAGCAGGAACAGCACATCGAGCGCGTTAGGCGCAAGCATCGCTGCGGTATCCATGCCACCCTCGTCCGGCACAAAACCGATATCGAGCGCGCCGACCAGTGCCGCTTCGCTATGCAGGACATTGAAACCGTTCCAGCCATCCTTGATGACGCCGAGCGACGCCGCAGCTTTCGCGAGCATAGCAAGCACCGCCGCGCCATCGCGGCGGTTGAGCGCGCCCTGCCCGATGATGAACATCGGTTTTTCTTTTTGCGCCGGCGCGTGGTCGACAAATTGCGCGAGACTCTCCGGCCCCGCACCGAGATAGTTGTAGGGATATGTCAGGTCGGCTTTTTCACCGACGACACCGATCAGGACATTGCCCTTGAGATAGCGCTTGCGGATACGGGCATTCAGCACAGCCGCTTCGCGGCGCGGATTCGACCCGATCAGCATGATCGCATCCGCCTCGTCGATCCCCGCAATGGTTGAATTGAACAGGTAGCTGGAGCGGCCAAATTTCGGATGCAGTGGCGAGCCGGGGTAGCGCGCGTCGATGTTTTTTGAACCCAGCGCCGCCATCAGCGATTTTAGCGCGAACATCTCCTCGACTGCGGCGAGCTGGCCGGCCAGGGCGCCGATCCGTTTGCCGTTACTCGCTTTCACCTTGCTGGTGATCACGGCGAACGCATCTTTCCAGGTTGCCGGCTGCAATCGCCCGTTCGCGCGCACGTAAGGCTGATCAAGACGTTGCGTGCGCAACCCGTCTACGACGTGGCGCGTCTTGTCGGAAATCCACTCCTCGTTCACGTCTTCATTGGCGCGCGGCAGGATGCGCATCACTTCACGCCCGCGCGTGTCAACGCGGATTGCAGATCCTAAGGCGTCCATCACATCGATCGACTGCGTCTTGTCGAGCTCCCAAGGCCTTGCCGCAAAAGCGTATGGCTTGGAGGTCAGCGCCCCGACCGGGCAAAGATCGACCACATTGCTTTGCAGCTCGGAGGTCATCGCGTGTTCGAGATAGGTCGTGATCTCCATATCCTCACCGCGGCCGATTGCGCCGAGCTCGGGCACGCCGGCAACCTCGGTCGAGAAGCGAATGCAGCGCGTACAGTGGATGCAGCGCGTCATGATCGTCTTCACCAGGGGGCCGATATATTTCTCTTCGACCGCGCGTTTGTTCTCCTGGTAGCGGCTCGCATCCACGCCATAGGCCATGGCCTGGTCCTGCAGATCACATTCGCCGCCCTGGTCGCAGATCGGGCAATCGAGCGGATGATTGATCAGCAGAAACTCCATCACGCCTTCGCGCGCCTTCTTCACCATCGGTGTTTTGGTGTTGAGTATTTTCGGTGAGCCGTCTTTGTTCGGCGGCAAATCCTTCACGCCCATCGCGCATGATGCTTGCGGCTTTGGTATGCCGACCACCTCGATCAAGCACATCCGGCAATTGCCGGCGATCGACAGCCGCTCGTGAAAGCAGAAGCGCGGAATTTCAGCGCCCGCAGCTTCGCAGGCCTGGAGCAGCGTGTACTCCGGCGGGACGTCGATTTCTTTTCCGTCGACAATAACCTTGGTCATGCCACGTGCTCGCTTGCACTTTCACCGCGCGACGTTTTCCAAAGCTGCGCGCCCGGTACGTTTTCCCAGCCGAAGGCGTGGTCGCTTGGGCCGCGCGCTTTAAGGTGATCGAGGCGCGCTACCGCTTCCACCAGATCGGGCCGATGTCCGGCCGGAATCCACCACAGCACCAGCGGCGTTTCGATCGGCTCGAACCATTCGCGGCGGCGGCCATAAAAACGCCGATGCAGCGTCTGCCAGACGAAGCGCTCAAGCGCCTCGACGTTTTCCCAAACGGCAAGGTTCGGCAGAATGCGCGGGTCGTCATAGACCGTCATGTTCATGGCATGACCACTGGCGTCTTGCAGACGCCAGACGAAACCATCGATCTGCTCCGCGAGCTTGTTCACACGCTCGACGTTCTCGACAAACTCCGTCATGCGCGGATCGTCGAGCGGATAGCGAACCCGCGCGATGTTGAACTGAGCGAGATGACGGGTGCCGGTCATTGTCATTCCGCCGCCTCGCGTACCGCGCCGTTGGCATCCGCATTGCGGGAATATTCGTCGATGCGCCGCTCGATCTCCGGGCGGAAATGCCGCAACAGGCCTTGCACCGGCCAGGCAGCGCCGTCGCCGAAAGCGCAAATGGTGTGACCCTCGATCTGCTGCGTGACCTGCATCAGCATGTCGATCTCGCGCTTTTGCGCGCGACCTTCGGCCATGCGTGTGAGCACGCGCCACATCCAGCCCATGCCTTCCCGGCACGGCGTGCACTGGCCGCAGCTCTCGTGCTTGTAAAAATACGAAATGCGCGTCATCGCGCGGATAATGTCGGTCGACTTGTCCATCACAATCACGGCGGCGGTGCCGAGTGCGGACTTCTTGTCACGGCAGCCATCGAAATCCATCAGCAGCGTGTCGGCTTGATCCTTACCCGCAGGAACAAGCGGCATCGACGAGCCGCCCGGGATCACCGCGAGCAAATTGTCCCAACCGCCGCGGACGCCGCCGGCATGGGTCTCCAGCAGTTCGCGAAGCGGAATGCCCATGGCTTCTTCGACATTGCACGGTCTCTCGACGTGGCCGGAAATGCAGAACAGCTTGGTGCCGGTATTGTTCGGGCGGCCGATGCCGGCGAACCAGGATGCGCCGCGCCGCAAGATGTCGGGCGCGACTGCAATCGATTCCACATTGTTGACGGTGGTCGGACAGCCATAGAGCCCGACATTCGCCGGGAACGGCGGTTTCAGCCGGGGCTGGCCTTTCTTGCCTTCCAGGCTTTCCAGCAGCGCGGTTTCCTCACCGCAGATATAGGCGCCCGCACCGTGGTGGACATAAAGATCGAAGTCCCAGCCATGGACATTGTTCTTGCCGATCAGCTTGGCCTCATAGGCCTCGTCGATTGCAGCCTGCACCCGTTCGCGCTCGCGGATGAACTCGCCGCGGATATAAATGTAGCCGGCATTCGCGCCCATGGAGAAACCGGCAATCAGGCATCCCTCGACCAGCAGATGCGGATCGTGCCGCATGATCTCGCGGTCCTTGCAGGTGCCGGGCTCGGACTCGTCCGCGTTCACAACGAGATAATGCGGCCGCCCATCCGGCTTCTTGGGCATGAACGACCACTTCAATCCGGTCGGGAAGCCCGCGCCACCGCGCCCGCGCAAGCCGGACGTTTTCATTTCTTCGATGATACCGTCGCGGCCTTTTTCCAGAATCTTCTTGGTGCCGTCCCACGCACCCCGCGCACGCGCGCCTTTCAGGCCCCAATCGTGCTGGCCGTAAAGATTTCTAAAGACGCGATCTTTGTCAGCGAGCATGCGTCACGCCTTTTCCTTGAGCGTGGTTGCACCGCCGACCGGAGCGGACAGCTGCCGGTCGATCTGCGGTCCGGGCTTCACCTTTTTGCCAGCGGCAAGATCGTCGAGAATTTTGCCGAAGCTCTCGGCCGTCAGGTCTTCGTAATAATCGTAATTGATCTGCGCCATGGGTGCGTTCACGCACGCTCCGAGGCACTCAACTTCGACCCACGAGAGTTTTCCGTCTTTGGTCACCTCGCCTTGATCCCCGATGCGCTTGCGGCAAACTTTCTCGAGATCATCAGCGCCGCGCAGGCGGCATGGCGTCGTGCCGCAAAGCTGCACATGGAATTTTCCGACCGGCTGAAGATTGAACATGGTGTAGAAGGTCGCGACTTCGAGCGCGCGAATGTGCGCCATGCCGAGAAAATCGGCGACATGGCGGATTGCTGCTTCCGGCAACCACCCGGCTGACTGCTCCTGTGCGCGCCATAGCAGCGGGATGATCGCCGACTGCTGCCGGCCTTCCGGATATTTGGTGATTTCCTTCTTCGCCCAGGCGAGATTGTCCTTGTTGAAGGAAAACTCCTTCGGCTGAACTTCTGGCGGGGCAAGACGGCGGACGCTCATCGATCCACCTCACCAAACACGATGTCGATCGAGCCAAGAATGGCGGAGACGTCCGCCAGCAAGTGGCCGCGCGTGAGGAAATCCATGGCCTGCAGATGCGCGAAACCAGGTGCGCGGATCTTGCACTTGTACGGTTTGTTGGTGCCATCGGCGACGAGATAGACACCGAACTCGCCCTTGGGCGCCTCAACCGCGGCATACACCTCGCCCGCAGGCACGTGGTAGCCCTCGGTATAAAGCTTGAAGTGGTGGATCAGCGCTTCCATCGAGCGCTTCATCTCATCACGCTTGGGCGGCACAATCTTGTGGTCGTCGACGGTGACCGGCCCTTGTCCGGACGGCGCACGCAGTTTGTCCAGGCACTGCTTCATGATTTTGGTCGACTGACGCATCTCTTCCATGCGGATGAGATATCGGTCGAAACAATCGCCGTTCTTGCCGATTGGAATATCGAAGTCGAGTTCGGAATAGCACTCATAGGGCTGCGCCTTGCGCAAATCCCACGCGGCGCCCGAACCGCGCACCATCACGCCGGAGAAGCCCCAGTTCCAGCAATCGGAAAGCTTCACCACTCCGATATCGACGTTGCGCTGCTTGAAGATGCGATTTCCAGTCAGCAGCGCATCAAGATCATCGACCACTTTCAAGAACGGATCGCAGAAGGCGTCGATATCGTCGATCAATTTCGGCGTCAGGTCTTGATGCACCCCGCCCGGCCGGAAGTAAGCCGCGTGCATGCGCGAGCCCGAGGCGCGCTCGTAAAACACCATCAGCTTTTCGCGCTCTTCGAAGCCCCACAGCGGCGGCGTAAGCGCGCCCACGTCCATCGCTTGCGTCGTAACATTGAGCAGATGCGACAACAGCCGCCCGATCTCCGAATAGAGCACGCGGATCAATTGCGCACGCCGCGGGACTTCAATCCCAAGCAATTTCTCCACCGCAAGGCAGAAAGCGTGCTCCTGATTCATCGGCGCGACATAATCGAGCCGGTCAAAATAAGGCACGGCCTGCAGATAAGTCTTGTGCTCGATCAGCTTCTCGGTGCCGCGGTGAAGCAATCCAATGTGGGGATCGACACGCTCGACCACTTCACCGTCGAGTTCGAGCACGAGGCGCAGCACGCCATGCGCCGCCGGGTGCTGAGGCCCGAAATTGATCGTGAAGTTGCGCAGCGCGGTCTCGGCCATGTCAGCTCACCAATTCCGGGGCGGCCTTGGCCTTTTCGGCGACCTTGGCATTGAACTTATCCCACGCGACCACCACACGTTCGTGACGGCCCTCGCCGATCACGTCCATGCCGTCATGTGCACGCACTTTGAAAATCACCTTGCGGCCACTCACCTCAACGCACTCAACATCGACCTTGACGGTAAAACCGGGCGGCGTTGCCGCCGTGTGGCTTACATCGACGTGGGTGCCGAGGCTGCCTTCGCCGGCGTCGAGGTGCTGTTTGAGCAATTGCACACACGTCCACTCCATCAGCACGATCATGAAGCCTGTCGCGAACACTTTCGGCATCGCCGCAATTTCCGGCAACTCCGGGATAAGTGAAGGGCACCGTCTTGTTTTCCGGGACCTTGTAGGAAAATGAATGCGTGAGGCCGGGCTTGAGTGTCGGTTTCATGACGACACCTTTTTGTCCGGCTCGCCGGCTTGCTTAGTGCCCGTAACTTCGGCTTTCGCCTTTTCGTCGCCGGGTAATACGTAGTTCGTCCCTTCCCACGGCGACAGAAAATCGAAAGTGCGGAACTCCTGAGCCAGCGTCACCTTGTCGTATACGACGCGCTTTTGCTCATCGTCGTAGCGTACCTCGACAAAACCGGTGAGCGGGAAATCCTTGCGCAACGGGTGACCCTCAAAGCCGTAGTCGGTAAGAATCCGGCGCATGTCCGGATGACCGGTGAACAATACGCCGTAGAGGTCGTAGGTCTCGCGCTCGAACCAGTCAGCGCCGCGGAAAACATTAATCAGCGACGGCACCGGCGTCGTCTCATCGGTCATCACCTTGAGTCGCACGCGCTGGTTCAGCCGCGGTGAAAGGAAGTGATAGACGACGTCAAAGCGCTGTTCGCGCGATGGCCAATCGACCGCGGTAACGTCGATGATGTTAATGAACTGGCAGGCCGGATCGTCGCGCAGGAAAGTGACAACCTTGATGAGGTCGGCAGCTTTTGCCGTCACCGTCAATTCGCCACGCGCAACGGCGTAGCCGGTGACGGAAGAGTCGAAGGCGCTCTTGATCGTTTGCCCAAGCCTGTCGAGCGTGTCGTCCATAGTCCAACTCCGCTCAACGCTCGATCGTGCCAGTGCGGCGAATTTTTTTCTGCAACAGCATCACACCGTACAACAACGCCTCTGCTGTCGGCGGACAGCCAGGCACATAGATGTCGACCGGCACAATGCGATCGCAGCCACGCACGACGGAATACGAATAGTGATAGTAGCCGCCGCCATTGGCGCAAGATCCCATGGAAATGACGTATCGCGGCTCTGGCATCTGGTCGTAGACCTTGCGCAGAGCCGGCGCCATTTTGTTGGTAAGCGTTCCGGCAACAATCATGACGTCCGATTGGCGTGGCGAGGCGCGCGGCGCAAAACCAAATCGTTCGGCATCGTAGCGCGGCATCGACATTTGCATCATCTCGACTGCGCAGCAGGCAAGCCCGAACGTCATCCACATCAGCGAGCCAGTACGCGCCCAGGTGACCAGATCGTCGGCGGCGGTGACCAGAAAGCCTTTGTCGGAAAGTTCGGCGTTCACACCTCGGAAAAATGCGTCATCCGCCCCGACCGGTTTTCCGGTGCGAGGGTCCAGGATCCCTTTCGGCGCGGGTGCGACGACGCTCATGGGTTCATCAATCCCATTCCAGCGCCCCCTTCTTCCACTCATATATGAAGCCGATGGTGAGGACGCCAAGGAACACCATCATTGACCAGAAACCGAAAAGTCCGATCTTTCGGAAGACGATCGCCCACGGAAACAGGAAGCTCACCTCAAGGTCGAAAATAATGAAAAGAATGGCCACCAAATAGAAGCGCACGTCGAACTTCACACGTGCGTCGTCAAAGGCGTTGAACCCGCACTCGTAGGCCGAAAGCTTCTCGGGGTCGGGCTGTTTATAGGCGACGATGAAGGGGACAATCAGCAAGACAAGGCCGATGGCAAGCGCGACCGCGATGAACACGACCAAGGGCAGGTAATCCAGCAGCAATGCGCTCATCGGCGACCTCAAAGCGTACAGCCCCGCTTTACCTGAAATACGCCTGTCTGGACTACTCGGCGGCCAGAGAGGCGCCGGTTATCCCGCACAAATTGGCCCTGACTTGTTTGGAATAGCCTCAAAAACGGGAGCGGCCGAGGCTTAGCGCAGCGCACAAAGGGTGGCAAGCCGACATTCGGCGGCATCCACGAGCGATCTGCGCCACAATTGAGCCGAGGCGACGGTCGATTGACAGGGACGCAAGCCGCCCACGATATTCGCCGCCGACGGGCGGCAAGCTTGTGGAATTGGGACGAAGTGCATGGTTCTTGTGCGGCATATTGCAGTTGTCATCGCGCTCGCCGGTCTGCTGACAAGCGGGCCATCATCAACAAAGGCCGACGAATACCCCTCGCGCCCGGTCAAAGTCATTGTTCCGTTCGGCGCGGGCGGTCCCACCGACATCTACGCCCGCGCGATCGCGGAGGAGTTGCGCAAATCCTTGCACCAGACGTTCATTATGGAGAACCGGCCGGGCGCCGGCACCACCATCGGCACCGAGGTGGTGGCGAAATCGCCGCCCGATGGCTACACGCTTTTGATGGTGTCCGGCACGCAGGCCGTCAACGAAACGCTGTATGGCCACAAACAATATCAGCTCATGCGCGACCTGGTGCCGATCGCTCCGCTGATCGACACAGATCTGGTGCTGGTCGTCCATCCATCGGTGCCGGCCAAGAACATCAGCGAACTCATAGCGCTGGCACGCGCCAAGCCCGGGACCATCAATTACGGCTCCTCCGGCCCGGGCTCGAACTATCACATGGCCGGCGAACTTCTGAAGAACCTCACCGGGATAGATATCGTGCATGTGCCGTACAAAGGCTCGACAGGCGCCCGCAACGACATCCTCAGCGGTCAAATCCAGATTCTGTTTGATTCGGTGCCGACCATGGCGCCGATGATCAAGGCGGGGCTCGTGCGCGCTCTTGGTACGACCGGGAAGACTCGTTCGCCAACATTGCCGGACGTGCCGACGATTGCGGAAGCCGGCGTGCCGGATTTCAACGCCACTTTATGGGTGGGCTTCATGGCTCCGGCCGGCACACCGCAACCGATCGTCGATAAGCTCAGTCACGAGATCACCACCATCCTGGCGCGTTCCGACATCAAAGAGGCATGGGAGAAAACCGGCGCTACACCAATTGTGATGACACAACCCGAGTTCAAAGCATTTATGGACGCGCAGATCGCCAAATGGGCGAGCGTCATCAAAGCCAACCATATTCCGCCGATCAACTAGCAAACCATTCGGGTGAACAATGAACGAAATGATCAAACCCGCCGCGTCGGTCAAAGGCGAGGACCATTGGACGACCAAGGACGGCGGCGTGAAGCTGTTCCTCTTTGAGAAATACGCGGTCGATCCAGGCAAGACCGTGGGCACGATTCTCTTCGTGCATGGCTCGTCGATGGCGTCTCAGCCAACCTTTGACCTGCAAGTACCGGGGCGGCCCGACTCATCCGCAATGGATCACTTTGCACGCCGCGGCTACGATTGCTGGTGCGTCGACATGGAGGGCTATGGGCGCTCGACCAAAGATCGCAACAACAACGCGCCAATCTCACAAGGCGCCGATGATTGCTACGCGGCTGCGCTCTACATCCAGAAACTGCGAGGCAAGCGGCCCTTCCTGGTCTACGGCATTTCCTCTGGCGCGCTGCGCGCCGCAATGCTCGCCGAACGGCACCCGGAAATCGTGGCAAGGCTCGCGCTCGACGCCATGGTGTGGACGGGGGAAGGCTCCCCGACCCTCGAGCAACGGCGCAAGAAATTACCGGAATTCATTGCCAAGAACCGCCGGCCGATCGACAAGGCTTTCATCCATTCAGTGTTCGATCGCGACCATCCGGATACGGCCGAACGCAAGGTGATTGAAGCCTTCGCCGATGCGGTGACTGCACTCGACGATTCCGTGCCGACCGGCACTTATGTCGACATGTGCTCGCGACTGCCGGTGGTTGATCCGGAAAAGATCAAAGCACCGACGCTGATCATGCGTGGCCAGCACGACGGCATCGCCTCGCTGCAGGACCTGATGAAATTCTTCGAAAAATTGCCGAACCCGGACAAGCAGTTCACCGTCATGTCCGGCATTTCGCACGCGAGCTTCCAGCAGAAGAATTACATGATGGTCTATCACATCCTGGCGAGCTTCTTCTCGCAGCCCGAGCCGGTCTACAAAGGCTGATAAATTCAGCCTCCGAGCTTGTTGGCGAGATCGCCGAGGTCCGCGCCCGCGGCATCGACCGGCACCGTCGGCGCCCGCTCGCCGGTGCCGGGCCCATGTTCGTCCGGCCGCGCAATGTGACCGGTACGCAAACCACACGCCGCAGCGGCGGCGAGATCGTTGCTGTGCGCAGCGACCATCATGCATTTCGCCGGGTCGAGGTCGAATGCTCCGCACGCAGCAAGATAAACGCGTGGCTTCGGCTTATAGTCGCCGGCAACCTCCGCGCCGAGGATCGCGTCCCAAGGAAATTTGTTGCGGCGCGCGAGATCGACCATCAAGGATATGTTTCCGTTCGACACCGGCGCGAGCAAATATTTTGGCTTGAGCCGCGCGAGCGCCGCCGCAACGTCTGGCCAAGCATCGAGCTTGTGCCACGCGAGCGTCAGTTCGCTCAGGACGTCGTGAGAAAGATCGCGCAGACCGAAGCGCGGTATGAAGCGCTCGAGATTGCGCCGGTGCAGCTCATCAAGCTTGCAAAACGGAATGCGTCCTGACCGGACCTCCTCCATGCCAGGCTGGTATTCAGCCCGCCATGCGTCGGCAAAAGCGGTCCAGTCGAGACTATGCCCGCGCGGCTGAAGGACGCGCTTGGCTTCGCGGGCGACCCCACTCCGCCAGTCAACGAGAGTCCCGAACACGTCGAAAAATATCGCCTGAACGGAGGTCATAAAAAGATCCGAGACGCCAAATTCCGGCTTGCAAACAGGCCGGTTTGGCCACCGAAAATTATGGCTAAGTCATTGATAAAATGGCGGGAGCGACGGGACTCGAACCCGCGGCCTCTGCCGTGACAGGGCAGCGCTCTAACCAACTGAGCTACGCCCCCGCGGGCGTGAGTTCGAGTTATAGACCGCCCTTTTGCAAGTCAAGGTAAAGGCTTCGTCACTCACCTGAATTGCGAAAAAGCCTTATTTACCTAGAAGAATCGATGGTCAGAGTGCCCCCGAATCGTCTATGCGGGCATGGTGTTTGGCGTTTTGCCAAACCGGCGGATTCAAGAGGAGGGTCCCACTGATGGCAATGGTTCCTGGAAAAGCTCCGACACCACCGACCGTCACGCTGAAACATCTTG
Organism: uncultured Alphaproteobacteria bacterium; assembly: GCA_963743405.1. Classification (GTDB taxonomy): domain Bacteria; phylum Pseudomonadota; class Alphaproteobacteria; order Rhizobiales; family Xanthobacteraceae; genus Pseudolabrys. Next base: position 158,348 of record CAVUPX010000004.1, read on the forward strand.
CGGCCGCGCTCGCGGAAACGCACGAGATGTCGAAGAAGCAGGCAGAGACCGTGCTCGGCGATCTCGTTGGCAATATCGTCAAGCACTTGAAGAAGGGCGAGCGCATCCGCATCGGCGGTCTCGGCATCCTTCAGGTGCGTAAACGGGCCGCGCGCATTGGCCGCAACCCGGCGACCGGCGAACAAATTCAAATTAAGGCCAGTAAGAAAGTCGCATTCCGCGCTTCCAAGGAATTAAAAGAATCAATCTGACGACTTTCTGCTTGACCCTCCGGGGAAAAACGGCAGGCGCGGAGCATTAACTCCACGTCTGCCGTTTCGCTTTTGACAGTAATGCGCGCCCGAGCGCTTTTGCGGAGCCCCGGCGGATAATCACCGCGAAAATCAGCCTGATTAGCTAAACCGGAACGCCAATGGCGCGAAACTGGTGGGCGGTGACGGACTCGAACCGCCGACATCCTGCGTGTAAAGCAGGCGCTCTACCAACTGAGCTAACCGCCCTTCCCTGCAAATATCCCGTGTTCGCCCGGCGATGCAAGCCGTGTGGACTCAAAACAACGCCACACGGATACTGAATAATCGTCAGGCGAAGGTCTCGATAGATGTTATGGATTAAAGATTATTATCCGGTGTCGCCCCGCCCGCGTTGGGGTTTCGATCTTCCGGCGCATCCTGCCATCACGCGGCAACTCGAAAAGTCTCGCGCCAACTACGAAGCCAGCATCGATGACCTGAGCCGAAATCGCGACGCACTGTACGCCATTCCCGACGCCCAGGTGCCCGGCACGACAAAGCCGTTCTGGAACAACATCTGGTTCAGCTGTCTCGACGCCGCATCGCTCGTCAGCTTTCTGCTGACGCGCTCCCCCAAATCCTACCTGGAAATTGGATCCGGCCATTCGACGCTGTTCGCGCGTCACGCAATTGCATGGGGAAAGTTGCCGACCAAGGTCGTCTCTGTCGATCCCAAGCCGCGCGCCGAGATCGACGCGCTATGTGATGAAACGATCCGGCGTCCCTTGGAGCAGGTTCCGCTCGATATCTTCGATCGCCTCGACGCCGGGGATATCCTGTTCTTTGACGGCACGCACCGCGTTTTCACAAACTCCGATACGACGGCATTTTTTCTTGATGTCATCCCGCGGCTGCGCCCCGGCATCCTGGTTCATATCCACGACATTTTTCTGCCGTGGGACTACCCGACGGAATGGAACAACCGGTATTACTCGGAGCAATATCTGCTCGGAGCCATGCTTCTTTGCGGCGCCCCGCCCTTCAAAGTCGTGCTCCCTAATTTCTTTGCCTGCAAAGACGAACAGTTTGCTCCGAAAATCAAAGCGATCTTTGACGCCAAGCCGGATGGCAAAATCCCCTTTACATACAATAACGAGGGACGAACCCCGCCCGTTTCGTTTTGGATCGAAACCGTCTAGTTCCGCCTTGAGACGGGCCCGTGCAAAAGTAAACCCGCCCCGGATTTAATCCGGGGCGGGTTTTTTGATTGGCCCGCTCAGTGTGCGGTTAAGCCAGAACCGTCCTCGTCCACCGCAGGCTCCGCAGCGGCGGCATCAGCGGCGAGCTTGGCGCTCGCCTCATCCCACTCGATCGGCTTTGGCGGCCGAACAAGAGCGCGGGCGAGAACTTCGTCCATCCGGGTCACCGGAACGATCTCCAATCCCTTTTTGATCGTGTCGGAGATTTCCACCAGATCCTTGGCGTTCTCCTCAGGGATCAGCACGGTTTTCATACCGCCACGCGCGGCAGCCAACAGCTTCTCTTTCAAGCCGCCGATCGGCAATACGCGGCCGCGGAGGGTGATTTCGCCGGTCATGGCGAGATCGCGGCGCACCGGTATACCGGTCATCACAGAGACGATAGCGGTCACCATGGCGACGCCTGCCGACGGTCCATCCTTCGGCGTCGCACCTTCCGGCACGTGCACGTGGATGTCGCGTTTGTCGAACCACGGAGGCTCGATGCCGAAGGCAACCGCGCGCGAGCGGACGTAAGACGCCGCCGCCGAGATCAACTCCTTCATCACGTCACGCAAATTGCCCGTGACGGTCATCCTGCCTTTGCCCGGCATCATCGCACCTTCGATGGTGAGCAATTCTCCGCCCACATCGGTCCAGGCCAGTCCGGTGACCACGCCAATAAGATCCTCCGCTTCGATCTCGCCGTAACGGTATTTCGGCACGCCGAGATAGTCGCCGAGGTTCGATGCCGTGACAGCGATGGTCTTTTTCTTCGAGGTCATCAGCTCCTTCACCGCCTTGCGGATCAGGGTCGAGAGCTCGCGCTCGAGATTGCGAACCCCCGCCTCCCGCGTATAGCGGCGGATCATCAGCAAGAGCGCCTCATCGTCGATCGACCATTCCTTGGCATCAAGGCCGTGCTTGACGACCGCGTGCGGGATCAAATGCTTGCGCGCGATCTCGACCTTTTCGTCCTCGGTGTAGCCGGCGATGCGGATGATCTCCATACGGTCCATCAATGGCGGCGGGATATTGAGCGTATTCGCCGTCGTAATGAACATCACGTTGGACAGATCGTAATCGACCTCAAGGTAGTGGTCGTTGAACGTATGGTTCTGCTCAGGATCGAGCACTTCGAGCAATGCCGATGACGGGTCGCCGCGGAAATCGGCACCCATCTTGTCGACCTCGTCGAGCAAGAAAAGCGGATTCGAGGTCTTCGCCTTGCGCATCGACTGGATAATCTTGCCGGGCATCGAGCCAATGTAAGTGCGCCGGTGACCGCGAATCTCGGCCTCGTCCCGCACACCGCCAAGTGACACGCGCACGAACTCGCGGCCGGTCGCTTTCGCGATCGACTTGCCGAGCGAAGTCTTGCCGACGCCGGGAGGCCCGACGAGGCAGAGGATCGGTCCGGTCAACTTGTTGGCGCGTTGCTGTACGGCGAGATACTCGACGATCCGCTCTTTGACCTTCTCCAGGCCATAGTGATCGGCGTCGAGAATCTGCTCGGCCAGCGTGAGATCCTTTTTGACCTTGCTCTTCTTGCTCCACGGAATCGAGAGCAGCCAGTCGAGATAGTTGCGCACGACGGTGGCCTCAGCCGACATCGGCGACATTTGACGGAGCTTCTTGAGCTCGTGCGTGGCCTTCTCGCGGGCTTCCTTGGAGAGCTTGGTCTTCTTGATCTTGTCTTCCAGCTCTTGCAACTCGTCACGACCTTCTTCGTCGCCGAGCTCCTTCTGGATCGCCTTCATCTGTTCGTTGAGATAGTACTCGCGCTGAGTCTTCTCCATCTGCCGCTTGACGCGGGTCCGGATGCGCTTCTCAACCTGCAGAACAGAGATCTCGCTCTCCATCAAGCCGAGCACTTTTTCCAGGCGCTGGGTGACAGACGATGTTTCCAGAATGTCCTGCTTGTCAGGAATTTTGACAGCAAGATGCGAAGCGACGGTGTCGGCGAGCTTGGCATAATCCTCGATCTGCTGGATTACGCCGACCACTTCCGGCGACACTTTCTTGTTCAGCTTCACATAGTTTTCGAATTCGGTGACCACCGAGCGCGCCATCGCTTCCGCTTCCACGCTGTCGCCCACATCGTCGGCGAGCGCGCTGGCATCGGCTTCGTAGTAATCGTTGCGATCGGTGTACTTGAGAACCTTCGCGCGCGTCGCGCCTTCGACCAGCACCTTGACGGTGCCATCGGGCAGCTTGAGGAGTTGCAGCACGCTCGCGAGCGTGCCGACCTCAAATATAGCGTCGGTCGCCGGATCGTCGTCAGAGGCATTCTTCTGCGTAGCCAGGAGAATGAAGGTGTCGGAGCGCATCACTTCTTCCAGCGCCTTGATCGACTTTTCACGGCCGACAAAGAGCGGGACGATCATGTGCGGGAACACCACGATATCGCGCAGCGGCAAAACCGGATAGGCGCGGGTTTCGCCAGGTTGCAGCTGGGGTCGTGGTTTGTTGGTCATTGGATTGGTCCTTTTGTTGTGCCCCTGTCGTTTGACCCGCGGTTGCGGCATCGCACGGCAGTGCCAGTAGGGATGGACGAGGAGTTGCCGGGTAGAACCGGCGCACTTTCAGGAAGGGTGCGTGCCCTCGCCCAGACGGTAGTCAGATACGATCCCTCGTACGCCAGTTTGCTTCGTACGCTATAACTATGGCGACACAAATGGGTCCGCAAGAAGCCCCGCTTTGCAGTTAAAGCGAGTCCCTTGCCAGTAACAACCCCGCAACTCGTGCGAATCGGCCATATTTTCCGGAATTTTATTAATTCCGGCGGCAGGCCGATCAGGCGCTGGCGCTGCCCGTCTCCGCCGTCCGGTCGCTCCGGTCGGCATAGATGTAAAGCGGCCGGGCGGTGCCCTCGACGACCTCCTTGGAGATCACCACCTCTTCGACGCCCTCAAGGCTGGGCAGGTCGAACATGGTGTCGAGCAGGATGCCCTCCATGATGGAGCGCAAACCGCGCGCGCCGGTCTTACGGTCGATCGCTTTACGGGCGATGGCGCCGAGCGCCTCTTCAGCAAGCGTGAGGTCGATCAACTCCATCTCGAACAGCCGTTGATACTGCTTCACCAGGGCGTTCTTGGGTTCGACCAGGATCTTCTTGAGCGATGCCTCATCGAGGTCCTCAAGCGTCGCGACAACCGGGAGGCGGCCGACGAATTCAGGGATCAAGCCGTATTTGAGCAAATCCTCCGGCTCAACCTCGCGGAAGATTTCACCCTGCTTACGGTCCTCGGGCGCGACCACTTTGGCGCTGAAGCCAATCGAGGTCGACCGGCCGCGCGCCGAGATGATCTTCTCGAGACCGGCAAATGCACCGCCACAGACGAACAAAATATTGGTCGTATCGACCTGCAGGAATTCCTGCTGCGGGTGTTTGCGGCCACCTTGTGGAGGAACGGAAGCAATCGTGCCTTCCATGATCTTCAAAAGAGCCTGCTGCACGCCTTCGCCCGATACGTCACGCGTGATCGACGGATTGTCAGATTTACGTGAAATCTTGTCGATCTCGTCGATGTAGACGATGCCGCGCTGCGCGCGCTCGACATTATAATCGGCGCTTTGCAGCAGCTTAAGGATGATGTTCTCGACGTCCTCACCGACGTAGCCGGCTTCCGTCAACGTCGTCGCGTCCGCCATTGTGAACGGCACGTCGAGGATGCGCGCGAGCGTTTGCGCCAGCAATGTCTTGCCCGAGCCGGTCGGGCCGATCAGCAGGATGTTCGACTTCGCAAGTTCAACGTCGTTGTGCTTGGCCTGATGGTTGAGCCGCTTGTAATGGTTGTGGACCGCGACCGAGAGCACCTTCTTGGCGTGATCTTGGCCGATCACGTAGTCGTCGAGCACCTTGCGAATTTCTTTAGGCGTCGGAATGCCGTCACGCGACTTCACCAGCGAGGATTTGTTTTCCTCGCGAATGATGTCCATGCACAATTCAACGCATTCGTCGCAGATGAATACGGTCGGGCCGGCGATGAGCTTGCGCACTTCGTGCTGGCTCTTGCCGCAGAACGAGCAGTAGAGGGTGTTCTTGGAATCGCTGCCGCCGACTTTGCTCATTCCATTCTCCGTCACACTCTTTCGTACTTCTCCGTGGTCGGCGAGACTTCGCTTAACCGCCACCGAGCAACGAAGCAAGTTTCGCGCCGTAACTCCAGCACGGCGGCCCTTGTTCTGGGAAGGCCCGCGGTCCCTTCACTCCCTTACACCATAAGCGAAGCATGCTAACGGCGTGATAATCAAGATTCTGTTAACGATAACGCCACGCTCACGGCCACAAAACCGGCCTACTTCACGAAGCGAAAGCCTGTGTGGAACCGCTGCAGGGGGAAACTCAGGCGGGCTTGGGATGCGCCTCCTCGGGGCGCTTATCGATGACCTTGTCGACCAGTCCGAAATCCTTGGCCGCTTCGGCAGTTAGAAAATAGTCGCGTTCGAGCGCATCTTCGATCTTCTTCAGCGACTGGCCGGTATGCTTCACGTAGATTTCATTGAGGCGCTTTTTCAGGTTCAGAATCTCCTGCGCGTGCAGCATGATGTCGGTGGCCTGGCCCTGGAACCCGCCGGACGGCTGATGCACCATGATGCGGGCGTTCGGCAGGGCGAACCGCTGGTCCTTGGCGCCTGCCGCCAGCAAAAGTGACCCCATAGAAGCCGCCTGCCCCACACAGAGCGTGGACACCGGCGGGCGCACGAATTGCATCGTGTCATAAATCGCCATGCCCGACGTCACCACGCCGCCGGGTGAGTTGATGTACATCGACACTTCTTTTTTCGGATTTTCCGCTTCGAGAAAAAGCAACTGGGCAACCACCAAGGTGGCCACCCCGTCCTCGATCGGCCCGGTGATGAAAATAATCCTCTCCTTCAGGAGCCGCGAATAGATGTCATAGGCTCGCTCACCACGGTTGGTCTGTTCCACCACCATCGGCACCAGATAATTCATGTAGGTATCGAGAGGATCTCTCATTTCGTCTCCATGACGCGAATCGCGCCGGCCAGATTAGCCTCGCCGGCGCACCCGGTGATCTATTTTCCCACAGACGCTAGCGCAAGCCGCCCGACGCTCAGACAGCCGAATCGTCTTCCTTGTACAGATCCTCGCGCGAGACCTTGTTTTCAGTCACGCCCGCGAGTTCGAGCAGGAAATCGACCACCTTTTCCTCGAATATTGGGGCGCGCAGCGCACCGACCGCCTGCGGATTCTGGCGGTAATAGTCCCATACACGCTGCTCCTGGCCGGCAAATTGGCGGGCTCGCTCCATTACTGCCCGGCTCAACTCATCCTCTGTAACGGTGATGTTGTTCTTTTCGCCAATCTCGGCGAGCAACAAACCCAGCCGAACGCGACGTTCTGAAATCGCGCGGTAATCGGCCTTGGCTTTCTCCTCAGTCGTGCCTTCGTCGGCGAAGGTCTTGCGCTCCGTCTCCAACTCGGCCAGCACCGATTTCCACACGCGCTCAAATTCTTCTTCGACGAGCGTGGGCGGCGGATCGAATTTGTGCAGCTTGTCGAGCTCATCAAGCAGCGCGCGCTTAAGCTTCTGGCGCGACATCGAGGCGTGCTCGCGCGTGATGTTGTCTCTGACCGCGTCGCGCAGCTTGCCAATCAACTCCAGCCCGAGGGATTTGGCGAAGTCATCGTCTGCCGTCACCGTGCCGGGGGCTTCGATCGACTTGGCGGTGACGACAAATTCGGCCGCTTTTCCCGCTAGATCCTGCTTCATGTAATGCGCGGGAAACGTCACTTTTAGTGTACGGGTTTCTCCGCTCGTAATTCCAATGAGTTGATCCTCGAAGCCCGGAATAAATGTATTCGATCCGATCATGACGACAGCATCGTCACCGGAGCCGCCTTCGAACGGTTGGCCGTCAATTGTGCCAGCAAATGAGATGGTGACGCGATCATTTTTCGCGGCTTTTTCGCCTTCCGACCGGACCGTGTAAGGTTTGTTCTGGTCGGCAATGCGGTTGATGCCCTCCTCGACTTCGGCATCGCTGACATCGGCGACAAGCTTCGAGAGCTTGATGCTTTTAAAATCGGCGAACTTGATCGGCGGAACGATCTCAAGCGCCATCGTGTAGTTGAGATCGGTCTTGCCGGCGATCAGCTCTTCTATCGCGCCTTCATCGGTCGGCAGCGTGACTTTCGGATCGGCGGCAAGCTTGAATCCATGCTCGGTCACGATCTGGTTGTTGGTGTCACGTACCGTCGCCTCAATCACTTCGGCCATGGCCGAGCGGCCGTACATGCGCTTGAGATGCGTGACCGGCACTTTGCCCGGACGGAATCCATTGATCCGCACCCGGTCTTTCAATTCATCCAGACGCGCATTGACCTTGGCGTCGAGTTCGGACGCGGGAACGACGACCTTGTATTCGCGCTTGAGGCCTTCGGACAACGTTTCGGTAACTTGCATCGGTCACTTCTCTGCTTGCACTCACGTGGCACTGGCTCACCATTAAGCCGAAAGCGCCGGTCGTGTTGGAATACGGGATGCCCCGCAAATCTCTCTCGTCATTTTGGCCTCGGTGTGGTGCGGGCGGAGGGACTCGAACCCCCACGACTTTCGCCACTGGAACCTAAATCCAGCGCGTCTACCAATTCCGCCACGCCCGCAGAGGGCAATTACGGACGATTTTGGCGCCGCAATCCGGCACGGCTTAACGCGCCGAAGCCCGCAAAGGCAAGACGTAACAGCGCTAACTTCAGAGGACGAAGCCGAAGCCTGATCGGCCACACGCCCCTTAACTATGGGCTTTTTAGTCATTCTCAACGCCGGTTGGCGAACTCGCTGAACAGGCGCCGATAGACCCGCGGCAGGATGTCCGGCAGGTCCTCGGCAATCAGCCCCGGTCCGAACTCATTCGCCGCCTCCCCATGCAGCCAGACCCCAGCGCTGGCCGCCTCAAATGGTGGCATGCCCTGCGCCATAAGCCCCGCAATCATGCCGGCAAGCACATCTCCGGAGCCCGCCGTGGCGAGCGTGGGCGGCGCGTTATCGGCAATAGCCGCGCGCCCGTCAGGTGCGGCAACGACTGTATCCGCGCCTTTGTAGACGACGACAGCACCCGAATATCCTGCGGCTAGCGTGCTTTTTTCAAGTTTAGAATTAGGCTTATGTTTTTCCAATAACTCACTGAATAAACGACCAAACTCTCCTTCATGCGGTGTCAAGACAACACCTCTCCCGGACCGTTTGGCGATCGCAGAGACCAGAACATCAGGTCCGTCGGCGAAACTCGTGAGAGCGTCCGCGTCCAGTACCAGGGCCGCATCGCTCGCAAGGGCCACCAGAACCTGGTCACGCGTTGCCGGGCCGACCCCGCCCCCCGGGCCTAGGACGACCGCATTTCTTCGCTTATCGGTGAGAAACGCGGCGAGTTCGGCCGGTCCGTCGACCGGTCGAACCATGACCGCAAGGCTCTCCGCTGCATTGATCGCCAAGGCCTCGCGGGGACTTGCGATCGTGACAAGCCCCGCGCCCGCTCGCAGCGCCCCGCGCCCGGCCAACCTCGCCGCCCCGGTCGTCGACGGCCCGCCGGAGACGACAACCGCATGTCCGCGCGAGTATTTATGGCCGTGAGGGCTTGGCCGCGGAAATGAGCCACCCCAGAGATCCGGACCGTTCGCGAAAGTCTGCGGCTTGATCTTCGGCAGCACGCTCGCAGGAATCCCGATATCGACAACCTCGATGACGCCGCACTGCAGCCGGCCGGGAAGCAAAAGGTGTCCCGGTTTGCGCCGAAAAAACGTCACGGTGCGCGCGGCATTGACCGCGGCTCCCATGATTGCGCCGCTCGTGCCATTCACTCCGCTTGGCAAATCGACGGCGAGCACCGGTCGGCCACTGGCATTCACGGCTTCGATCATCGTCCGCGGCAATCCTTCAACGTCACGATCGAGGCCCGCCCCGAACAGTGCGTCGACGATCAGGTCGCAATCCGCGATCATCTCCGGAGACGCGTCTGTGACCGATCCGCTCCAGCCATTCGCTGCGAGGAGCGCATCGCCCTTCAGGCGCTTTGGGTCCCCAACAAAGCAAACGCGCACGGCATAGCCGCGCTCAGCCAGATAGCGAGCGGCAACAAAGCCGTCGCCGCCGTTGTTGCCTGGGCCGGCAACGACCACGACACGCCGCCCCTCCGCGGTCTTGCAAACGGCGTCGGCAACCGCGCGCCCGGCGTTTTCCATGAGTTCGATACCGGGAACGCCGCCGGCAATCGCCAGTCGATCGGCTTCCGCCATTTCGGCGGTGCTGAGCAGTTCGAACATCGCGTCGAGACTACCGGTCGAGCCAATATCAAACAATTTCCGACTAATCGGTTGCGGCGCAACAAGTCTTTGGCGGCTGGCTAAAATCTAACCACTTTGCTTAACTTGTAGGCGTCGAACATTAGGCAGTCCGTGACCACGCCCCGCGCCCTCCACCTAACCAATTGTGCAGACTGGTTTTCCTGGCGTCTGGCGGCTTGGCACGGGACCTGCAAACCGGTAGCGCGGTCCTCCGGCCAATTCCCGGGGGGCTGGGGGAAGGACAGCCAATGAAAAAAATCGAAGCCATCATCAAGCCGTTCAAACTCGACGAGGTGAAGGAAGCGCTGCAGGAGGTCGGCCTTCAAGGAATAACCGTCACCGAAGCGAAGGGCTTCGGACGACAGAAAGGGCACACCGAGCTATACCGCGGCGCCGAATACGTGGTCGATTTTCTTCCAAAAGTGAAAATCGAAATCGTGCTCGGCGACGACATGGTGGAAAAAGCGATCGATGCAATCCGGCGCGCCGCTCAGACTGGCCGGATTGGCGACGGGAAGATATTCGTTTCCAACATCGAAGAAGCCATTCGGATCAGGACCGGGGAATCCGGAATTGATGCAATCTAAACCGCAGGCAAACGTCCTCGCGGGCATTTCATGAAAACAAGGGGGAATGCAGTCCATGACGACAGCTAAAGAAGTCATGAAGATGATTAAGGACAACGACGTGAAGTACGTCGATTTCCGATTTACTGATCCACGCGGCAAGTGGCAGCACGTCACCTTCGATATCACGATGATCGAAGAGGAAACTTTTGCCGAAGGAATTATGTTCGACGGATCGTCGATCGCCGGCTGGAAGGCGATCAACGAGTTAGACATGAACCTGATGCCTGACCCGGCAAGTGCTTGTATCGATCCATTCTTCGCCGAGACCACGCTCGTATTGGTGTGCGACGTGCTCGAGCCGACGACGGGCGAACCTTACAATCGCGATCCTCGCAGCATGGCCAAAAAGGCCGAAGCGCTGGTCAAATCCCTGGGCATCGGTGACACGATCTATTTCGGCCCCGAGGCCGAGTTCTTCGTGTTCGACGATGTCAAATTCGCGGCCGAGCCTTACAACACCGGCTACAAAGTCGACTCGATCGAGCTACCGTCCAATTCCGCCACTGACTACGAAGGCGGCAATATGGGCCACCGCATCGGCACCAAGAAAGGATATTTCCCGGTGCCGCCGCAAGACTCGGCGCAGGACATGCGCAGTGAAATGCTGGCCGCGATGGCAAAAATGGGTGCGAAGATCGAGAAGCACCATCACGAGGTCGCATCAGCTCAGCACGAACTTGGTTTGAAGTTCTCGCCGCTGACGCAGATGGCCGACATGATGCAGGTCTACAAATACTGCATCCAGCAGGTGGCACAGATCTACGGAAAGACAGCGACGTTCATGCCGAAGCCGGTATACGGCGACAACGGCTCGGGCATGCACTGCCATCAATCGATCTGGAAAGCAGGCAAGCCGGTGTTCGCGGGCAACAAATATTCCGATCTGTCGGAAACCTGCCTGTCTTACATCGCCGGCATCATCAAACACGCCAAGGCGATCAACGCCTTCACAAATCCGACGACCAACTCCTACAAGCGTCTTGTGCCGGGCTTCGAGGCGCCCGTGTTGCTCGCCTATTCGGCGCGCAACCGGTCGGCTTCATGCCGTATTCCCTACACGACGAACCCGAAGGCCAAGCGCGTCGAAGTGCGTTTCCCCGATCCACTCGCCAATCCGTATCTTGCATTCTCGGCGATGCTGCTCGCAGGCATCGACGGCATCAAGAACAAGCTCGATCCGGGCTCGGCGATGGACAAGGACCTCTACGATCTTCCACCGGCCGAACTCAAACGGATTCCGACGGTTTGCGGCAGCTTGCGCGAAGCACTGCACAATCTCGACAAGGACCGTGACTTCCTGAAGACCGGCGGCGTGTTCGACGACGACTTCATTGATTCATACATCGATCTAAAGATGCAGGAAGTGATCCGCTTCGAACACACCCCGCATCCGGTCGAATACGAAATGTACTACTCGGCGTAAGCGTTCCTCCCAAACATCGCGAAAGCGATGCAACTTACGGGCGCTCCGCAAGGGGCGCCCATTTTCTTGGGAGCGTGCGGATTATTTTAGACGATCAGCAGAGCGACGATGGCAAGGCCGGCTGCAACACCAGCGGCAGTCACAAGCATGTGCCGGCGATGGCGCTTGGGGCCATAAATTCCAGCCGCTCGCCGGGCCGCGATCAATGCGGCATCGAATTCAGCTGAATTCGAATAGGCGCACGCCAATGCGGCACCCGCCCGCTCAGCATAGGCCTCGAGCGAATGCAATTCCGTACGGTTCGGTGAACCCCACATGCGAGGATAGTACCGTGAATACAGTAAATGAGACGTTGCGAAACCAACCAGCCCAGAGCGTCTGGTCAGGTGCGGCGCGAAAGCCGCGCAAAAGCGGGCGTCCGAGAAGGAGCGGCGCGGCGTACAGCCGCGATCAGGCGCGCGCGCTCATTCGCCATTTCTTCTTCGGCAATGTAGATTCGATTGCGGCCGTCGTGCTTGGCTCGGTAAAGTGCAGCGTCCGCGCGCGCAATAAGTGAGTCGATTACCGTGACCGGGTCGTAAGAAATAGCGGCACCGATGCTCACGGTCGCACCGACTGTATGGGTGGAAATGGTTGCGCCCGCGGCCTCGAAGCCTGCGCGGACGCGTTCGGCGATTTTGCTGGCGCTTTCAATTCCGCCCGGGACAACCGCTATAAATTCTTCGCCACCGAACCTGCCAATAATATCGTCGACACGCGTGCTGGCTCGTACGACCCGGCCGAAAAGGCGCAACGCGTCGTCGCCAACGGCATGACCAAATTGGTCATTGATTGACTTGAAATGATCAAGGTCGAACATCAGCATCGCCACCGGCTCGCCGCGTTTGGCCTGCTGCGCACACAGAGTGACAGCGTTTTCAATGAACGCGCGGCGGTTCAGCAAGCTCGTCAGATGGTCGGTACACGCGGCGGTACGATAGACATGGACGTGATGATCCTTGACCATCAACATCACAATGAATGCGGTCCCAACCGCGTAGAGTATCGTTTCAAGCGTGAAAACTGTGAGCCATGCGGCATTGTGGCCGTCTGGCAAGAAAGCGCGCATCGCCAGCGGCACAAGGAATATTCCGGCGTGCAGACACGGCACGACAATGGCCGCCGCGCGTGAATAGCGCGTTCGGCGTCTCTCTCGCCAAAGCTCAACGGCAATGAAGAAGGTGTAGACCGGAACGATCACGGCACCGAGGATCGCGCCGTTACCGTCTTCCATCACGCCTGGAATTTGAGCAAGCCCCAACCAGACGGCCGCGCCGATGAAGGTCGCGAATGGTAAAACGCGGCGGCCTTGGAAAAGCCGTACGCCGTTCCAGATCATGCCGCAGGCGAGGAAGGTCAACGCACCGGGCACTTGCGGTGGCAACTTGATCAATGGTGTCGGCAAGGTGCCAAGCGCCATCGCTGACGCTCCAATCAAATATGCGGAGCCCCACCATGCCAGCGCGCGAACGTTGCGTTGCTGGAGCCAATCAATAATGAGAAATAGTCCGAGCAGGCCGGCAATGCACACCGCCACCAACGACAGGGTCGGCAAGTCCAGCGTCGAGGATTGCAGGCCACCGGCTAGCAACATTGGAGCTCCCACCTACGTCCGCTTGGCGGACGATTTCCGCGCCGATCGAGGCGGTAAAATAACGTCGTGGTGGTAGGAAACCGTTGCGGGATTAAGCGACCTTCGACGAAAGACTTCTGCGAATTGTAATCAATATTGAGCGTTGGCAGCACTTTCCCCAGCTATTAGGCCCTTTCAATGAGCTAACCAAACAAGATACAATTTGATTGATTGCAAAACGAAAGCAAAAAAGGCGCGCTTTTGGCGCGCCTTTTTGCAATTTGAAAACGCTTCCGAACGATTAACGCTTCGAGAACTGGAAGGAACGGCGCGCCTTTGCACGGCCGTATTTTTTTCGCTCGACGACACGCGGATCGCGCGTAAGGAAGCCGCCGCGTTTGAGGGCACCGCGGAGCTCAGGTTCGAAGTAGGTCAGCGCCTTGGCCAGCCCGTGGCGGACCGCACCAGCCTGGCCAGACAAACCGCCGCCGGACACGGTGCAGGTCACGTCGTATTGGCCGCCGCGATTGGCGGCGATCAGCGGCTGCTGGATCAGCATCCGCAGAACGGGGCGCGCGAAAAATACTTCAACGGCCTTCGTGTTAACGAGAATCTTTCCGGAGCCCGGTTTGATCCAGACGCGTGCGACAGCGTTCTTGCGCTTGCCGGTGGCGTAAGCGCGTCCTTGCGCATCGACCTTCTTTTCGTATTTGGGCGCTTCCGGAGTCGCAGGCTTGAGGGTCGCCAAACCTTCCAGTGATTGCATGGTTTCGGCCACGGTCAGGCACTCCTCACGTTCTTGCGATTCATCGCTGCGACATCGAGCTTTTCCGGCTTTTGCGCCTCATGCGGATGTTCTGGACCCGGATATACGCGCAAGTTTCCGAACTGAACGCGACCGAGTGGTCCACGGGGCAGCATGCGTTCGACCGCCTTTTCGACGATACGCTCGGGGAAGCGGCCTTCCATGATCGCTTTCGCGGTGCGCTCTTTGATCCCGCCAATGAAGCCAGTGTGATGGTAGTAAACTTTCTTTTCGCGCTTGCGTCCCGTCAGCACCGCTTTGGCAGCATTGATCACAATCACATTGTCGCCGTCATCGACATGCGGCGTGTACGACGCCTTGTGCTTGCCACGCAGGCGAAGTGCCACAATCGAAGCAAGGCGACCCACAACGAGCCCGGTGGCATCGATGGTCACCCATTTCTTCTCAATGTCGGCGGCTTTGGCCGAATAGGTTTTCATGATCATTCCCTGGAGAACTTGAGCGCGCTCCAGCGCGCTGAAGGCGTCGCTTTCTAGCCGAGCCGCCCAACCCCGGTCAACGACATAGCTGCACTATTTCTATAATAATATCAATATCATATAAAAATGGTAATTTTGTACCATCGTCTAATTAGTTACCGGGATCGAATATGTTGAGGTCACATGCGCTACCGGATCGGAGATGCCGTCCGAATAGATAAGGACCTCCCCGACCGCCAGCCGCTTTCCGACCTTCAACAATTTGGCTTCTGCAATCAGATCGCCTTTGCCCGGTTTTCGGAGGAAATTGATGGTGAGGTTCGTGGTGACGGCCAGCGGCTGCGGACCGACGGCGGAGAAGACGGCCACATACATCGCAAAATCGGCCAGCTCCATCATCGTCGGGCCGGAAATCGTTCCGCCAGGGCGGATGTAATGCTCTTGAAAGTGCCGTCGTACGCGAATGCTCGCGTATTCCACGCGTTCGATCGTCAGTCCACAGCCGGGATAGAAGGCCTGAGGAAATACCTCGTGCAGGAGCTTCGCGATCTCATCGGCATTCATCGCCGCAGCCGGCATGCATGATCCCCCTCGCCGGCCGATCCGGCGCCATCGTCTTAGACGGCGCCGGGCTCAGGTCAATCGGGATTTCTGGGCTTCGGATACAACTCCCGACCCTTCGCCCTTGGCCATTTGAAGCTATCGCTGAGGCCCCATCCCCAGCCTTGCATGGGCTGAGCTTCGGACTAAGTTCGGGCGGATCGAGCCCGGAAACACTTGCGATGAATGCTCCGACAGCCCCACTAACGGCCGATGGACCCGTGCTCTTGCACGAGCGCGAAAAGGACATCGCCACACTCGTGCTCAACCGTCCCCAAGCCCGCAACAGCCTCTCGGAAGCGATGTTGATTGCGCTGTCGCACGCGTTGGCTGAAATCGCTGCCGATAAATCTGTGCGCGCCGTCATCCTGGCGGCCAATGGGCCGGCTTTCTGCGCGGGTCATGACCTGAAGGAACTCTCGGGCCGCCGCAGCGATGCCGATGGCGGGCGCGCCTATTTCCGTCACATCATGACAACCTGCAGCACCATGATGCAGCAGATCGTCAATCTGCCTCAGCCGGTGGTCGCCGCTGTGCAGGGCACTGCCAGTGCCGCCGGCTGCCAACTGGTCGCGAGCTGCGATCTTGCCGTTGCGTCCACAGCGGCGAAATTCGCCACGCCCGGAGTCGACATCGGCTTGTTCTGCTCGACCCCGATGGTGGCCTTGTCGCGCAACGTTGCACGCAAACACGCGATGGAAATGTTGCTGACCGGCGACATGGTCCCCGCGGAGCGGGCAGCTCAGGTCGGATTGGTCAACCACGTGGTGGCGGCTGGCGAAGAACGCAAAGCAGCGTTCGCGCTAGCAACACAAATTGCATCGAAATCGTCGTATGTGCTCAAAATCGGCAAACAAGCCTTCTATCGCCAAGCGGAAATGAGCCTGGCCGACGCTTACAATTATGCATCCGAGGTCATGACGGAAAATATGATGGCGCGCGATTCCGAAGAAGGCATTTTTGCGTTTATCGATAAGCGCAAGCCGGAATGGGAAGATCACTAATGCGGCTGCTGCCTGCAGCTTCGCGCCGCTCTTGGTTCACCCCAACAAGGATTTCACAATGCGCACGATCTTACTCGTCGCAGCACTCATGGTTGCTTCGCTCACGGCCACTGTCGCCCAGGACTTCACTGCAGAACAGCGCGCGGCCTGCAAAGGCGATTACAACAAATTCTGCAGAGGAACGGCGCCCGGCGGGGGCCGCGTGCTTGCTTGCCTGAGCAAGCAGTACGCTCAGCTTGGCGATGCCTGCAAAAAGGTCGTCGACGCGCAGAAAAAGTAATAACGGCAAACTGCAAAAAGATTTCACGGAGAGCCACCGATGATGCGGTGGCTCTCTTTCTTTTGGTCGGCTCTCAGCGTCGCAGCGTCAGCCAATCAACGACACATTTTCCTCTGTTTCGTGCTCGTCTTGCTCATTGGCAGGCCGGCCCGTGCTTGGCAGTTGCAGGACGGTCGCCCATTGGCCTTCGCAAAGATCTGTAACAAGTACGATCTTGCCGTCCGGGAATTCCAGCGCATCGTGATGCGCGGCCGGGCGGTTGAGGTTCACCTGCCGAAACCGCGCGACCTTGTGAGGTGATTTCCGGGTGGGCAAGAAACGGAACGGCGCATCGCATTCGACTTCTTTTTCGAATGCGAGTTCGGTTCCCGGCAGCAGACAGACAGCCACGCGAGGCTGGGACGGATCCGAAAAGCCCCGAGTAATCGCATTGGGAAATTGGGTCGAGATCAGCTTGTCCCCGACTTTTGCGGGTCGGGACGCTACGTCGTGAAGACTGTAGTCACACATCGAACGCCTCCTGTTTGTGCACAACCTAGGCGGCGCCCCTCAGCTCCCCGGATGGCAGCAAACCAGCGTGTCCAACTTATGTCGCCGGCGACCGTAATCTTGCCCAATTCAAACTCGCGCAGCCCTACCGTGAGCAACAGTGAGAGCGTATCTTGGTTCCGCAGCAAACGTTCTGGAGCGACGGTCGAGACATGAACAATTCAAGCCGGGTGTTCACGCCGGCCGCGCGCCAGGCGCAAGCCGAGCGCGGCTCGGCAAAGGCCTATGATCAACGTGTTGCCGACGGCTTCCCGGATCTGGTGACGGCCGAACTCGCAAAATTTATTGCAGAACAGGATACCGCTTTCCTCGCGACAGCAACCGCGGATGGCGCGCCTTATGTGCAACACCGGGGTGGGCCAAAGGGTTTTATTAAAGTCATCGACGATCGGACACTCGGCTTTGCCGATTTTCGCGGCAACCGCCAATACATCACGCTCGCCAACTTGGCCGACAATGACCGCGCTTTTTTATTCCTGCTCGACCCCGCGCGGCGGCAGCGCATTAAACTCTGGGGACGCGCACGCGTCGTCGAGAATGACCCGGCACTCATCGAGCGTCTCTTCGACAAGGGCTACAAAGCCCGGCCTGAACGCGCCATCCTCTTCACCATCGAAGCGTGGGACGTGAACTGTTCCTCTCACATCGTCACGCGTTTCACCGAGGCTGAAGTCGAGCAGGCATTTGCCGCCGTTAAAGCCAAGGTCGAAGAACTGCAGGCAGAGAATGCGCGCTTGCGTTCTGCGCTCTCCGTACGCGCCGGCGGTGATATGAAAACGGACAGCGACCGCTAGACGCTGACGTAGGGGCCCGGACGGGCCCGGTGACCGGCCGGCTGCATCGCGTAAAAATAGCGCGGCGGCTCGTAATGCTCCTCGGACGTCGCCGGACCGACAAAGTGATCGCCCGCCACATCATTGCGCACGAAGAAGGCGTTGGCGCCGCCGTAACTGCAGCCGACCACGCGGTATCCCTTTTCACGACCCAGACGCACGAGCGCCTCCAGGCTCGCGCCGAAATAATTGGTGCCGTCCCAACTTTGGTTTGGATCATAAGGAACGACAAGCGACATTGGCGGCCGCAGCGTCGCGTTGTACTCGATCACGACGACGCGCGGGCTAACCTCCGTGATCGCCTTCCAGACCCAATAATCGTTAAAGTCGATGTCAACGCTGAGAAGATCGATCTCTCCCGTCACGCCTGCTTCTGCGAACAGCGAATTGATGTTTTCTGCCGTGG
The DNA here is from genome assembly GCA_963743405.1 of uncultured Alphaproteobacteria bacterium. Classification (GTDB taxonomy): domain Bacteria; phylum Pseudomonadota; class Alphaproteobacteria; order Rhizobiales; family Xanthobacteraceae; genus Pseudolabrys. Next base: position 176,711 of record CAVUPX010000004.1, read on the forward strand.
CCAGATTTTGGCTTAGCCTGAGCTGATTATTCGAGAGGAATGGCGCAAAGCTGTTTCGAATTTCCGTGACATATGGCGCCGACGCTTCGATCCAGAGGCCGCTCCATCCCTCGACCAGCAGCTTGACGGTGTTGCACTCGACGCCGGTCTGCACGCCGAATTCGATGAAACTGCGATTGGGGGCACCGATCCGCCTGAAGATTTCCTGAATAATGCCGTCCTCGTCGGACTGCGAATAAACCTTGAAGCCGTGACGAACGAGTCGTTTGGGGTCGGCATAGCGCGGCGTTGCGAGCTCCTGTGCACGATGACGCTCGACATCCATCCATCGCCAGTGCAACGACAGCTCGTAAGTCAAATGCGTCAGCTGATTCAGGTACTGCAGGGCGTTTGGATCGACCATGGAGGCTGGCGCCGGATGAAAACGATAAGTGGGCCTGTTACGACTATGCGATTCCCACGCATGACGGCAAATCACCGTCGACCGCAGCACCCTTCCGCTCCGCCTTCAGTGCTTTTATGTTCGCTCCCATGAACCACGAGGCTTACAACGACACGTATATTCGCGGCATCCTCAACTCGGTGAAAACGATTGCCATGGTCGGCTTTTCGCCGAAAGAAAATCGCCCGAGCTATTTTGCGTTCAAATATCTGCTTGAGCGTGGATACCGGGTGATCCCGGTGAACCCGGGACAAGCCGGAAAGAGCGTCCTCGGGCAAAAAATTTACGCAAGACTTTCCGATATCCCCGAACCTGTGGACATGGTCGATATCTTCCGCGGCTCTGAGCACGTTCTGCCCGTCGTCGCGGAAGCCTTGACGCTCAAACCCAAGCCGCAGGTGATCTGGATGCAGCTCACCATACGGAATGACGCTGCGGCCAAACTTGCGGAAGACGCCGGTCTGAAAGTTGTCATGAACCGATGCCCAAAAATTGAATATGGCCGGCTCTCCTCCGAGATTTCGTGGATGGGTGTGAACTCAAAAACGCTGTCTTCAAAGCGCCCTCAAACACTTGGGGCCGGTGTGCAGCGCTTGCGGCTCGGACCTGCGAAGGATAATGGCGATAGCCGCTGAGTATTCCCGGCCTTGACGTCGCCGCGATCCAGCCTCACTAATCGCCGCCACATTCAACGCGGGCGATAGAGCCCGCCTATAATTGTTAAGCGGGGGCACATGGCAGAAGCGGAACGCACTCCAGGATTTGAAACACTGGCAATCCACGCGGGCGCCAAACCCGATCCCACCACTGGGGCGCGGGCAACGCCGATCTATCAGACCACGTCATTTGTGTTTGACGATGTGGACCACGCCGCAGCGCTGTTTGGCCTGCAAACCTTCGGAAATATCTACACCCGCATCGGAAATCCGACCAACGCCGTCCTCGAAGAACGCGTGGCGGCGCTCGAGGGAGGCACTGCAGGCCTGGCAGTCGCCTCGGGCCACGCAGCGCAAGTCATCGTCATGCATGCGCTGATGACGCCAGGTGACGAACTCGTTGCATCGAAAAAGCTGTATGGCGGATCCATCAATCAATTCAATCATGCCTACAAAAATTTTGGATGGAATGTCGTTTGGGCTGATCCGGATGATATCGGTTCGTTCGAGAAGGCGATCTCGCCAAAGACGAAATGCATCTTCATCGAGTCAATTGCCAATCCGGGTGGCGTTATCACCGACATCGAGGCCATCGCTAAAATTGCGCGCAAGGCCGGCGTGCCGCTGATCGTCGATAACACGCTTGCGACGCCCTACCTGTGCAAGCCCATCGATTTCGGCGCCGACATCATCGTCCATTCGCTCACCAAATTTATCGGTGGCCATGGCAATTCCATTGGCGGCCTGATCGTGGACGGCGGCACGTTCGACTGGTCAAAAAAAGGCAGGTATCCGATGCTGTCGGAGCCGCGGCCGGAATATCAAGGTATCGTTCTGCAAGAGACGTTCGGAAACTTCGCGTTTGCCATCGCCTGCCGCGTTCTTGGCTTGCGCGATCTCGGGCCGGCGTTGTCTCCGTTCAATGCCTTCCTCATTCTTACCGGCATTGAAACGCTGTCGTTGCGCATGCAGCGCCATTGCGAGAATACGCAGGCCGTCGCCGAGTGGGTCTCGAAACGGCCCGAGGTTGCCTGGGTGAGCTATCCCGGCCTTCCCGGCGACAAATATCACGCGCTCGCGAAAAAATATGTTCCCAAGGGTTGCGGCGCTGTTTTCACATTCGGGCTGAAGGGCGGCTACGACGCCGGCGTCAAGCTCGTATCGAACGTGAAGCTGTTCTCACATCTCGCCAATATCGGCGACACGCGCTCCCTCATCATTCATCCGGCCTCGACGACGCACCGGCAGTTGTCCGATGCACAAAAGGTGCAAGCAGGCGCTGGCCCCGATGTGGTGCGGTTGTCGGTCGGGATTGAAAACAAGGAAGATATTATTGCCGACCTCGAGCAGGCGCTAAAGGCAAAGTAACCGGTTAAGCCTTCTTCAGCGTGCGCGAGACATAGTCGCGGATGTAAGCGAGCGTCGCCGGTGCGGCCCAAATCTCTGTGACCGCCTTGTCGGTGGCCTCGCCACTTCGTTGCAGCCGCTCTCTGACCGGCTCGCGGATTTGCATTTTTGTTTGTGCAAACGCCGCGGGCGAGAGTGCCGCCAGCGTGCGCGCGGCCATGATGGCGCGCTCCATCAACACAGGCGGATCCACAACCTCGTTGACCCAACCGCGATGACATGCCGTTTCGGCGGCGAAGGTTTCACCACTTAAGATCGCTTCGGTGAAAAAATACGGCGGCGTTGCGTGCCGCATGATCTCAAAGGCCAGCGGAGGGAACGGCACGCCGACGAGAATTTCGGTCACGCCGATGCGGCCGCTATCGCGCACCATGACGCGACGGTCGGCGCAACACGCGAGCACACACCCCCCGGCGATGGCATGGCCGTTGACGGCTGCGACCACCGGTTTCGGGTGAAAAAACACCGCGTCGTAGAGACGGTGCAAGGCCGGCAGGAAACGGCGAATGTAATCGGCGCCTCCTTCGCTCAGGCGCTTTAGATCAACTCCGGCAGAAAAAATCTTGCCCTGCCCGGTCAGCACCACGGCTTTGGCATCCGATTTGCGTAGCTCGGAAAACCGCGCGGTGAGCGCTTCGCAAAACTCAATGTCGAGCGCGTTGGCTTTCCCGTGGCTCAGGGTCACGAGAGCAATGCCGTCACTTGTTTTGATGTCGATCATGCGCCCTGCTCCGCTACGGCTGCGTGCGCCATGCGCGATGTCGTGCGATGCGACAAGCGCCCGGCGTGGACCACTGCGATCGTGAATACCAGAATCGCGAGCATCTGGTGCGCGAGCGCAAGAGCGAGCGGCGCCTGGTACAGCAGCGTTGTGACGCCAAGGCCGGCTTGCAGCGTCACTGCGGCGGCGAGCAAAACTGCACCGCTGGCACCGCGCCGCGCCTGCCGGGCATCGATCGCGTGCAATCCGGCAATCACCCAGATCACGTAAGCGACCATGCGGTGATCAAACTGAACCGTCAGTGTGTTTTCGAACAGGTTGCGCCACGCCGGCTGAATGAACCACAGCCGGTCGGACGACGGCACGATGGAGTCGTCGATCAGCGGCCACGTATTGTAAACGATACCGGCATCGAGGCCTGCGACCAGCGCGCCAAGATAAATCTGCAGCAACACGAGTAATGCGATAATCAACGCGCCGATGCGCAACCGTGCCGGAGCGTCATTGCGAGGTTGTGGGGCGAGTTGTCCGGCGGTCCACAGGATCGCTGCATAGATTGTGCAAGCAAGAGAGAGATGAAACGCGAGCCGGTATTGCGACACGCTGACGCGTTCGCTGCCCGCCAGTCCGGAGGACACCATCCACCAGCCGACCGCACCGAGAGCGCCGCCGGCCGCAAAAATTGTCCACAACCGGGCCCGCAAGCCATGCGGAATGGCTCCACGCCACAGGAAGAACAGGAACGGCAGCAGGAACACCGCGCCCGTCGCACGCGCCAGCAGCCGGTGCGACCACTCCCACCAATAAATAACCTTGAAGGGTTTGAGGCTCATGTCGCGATTGAGTTCGCGGTATTGCGGGATCGCCTGGTATTTCGTGAATTCGGCCTGCCATTCATTTTCGGAAAGCGGCGGCAGCACTCCGGTGACCGGCTTCCACTCAACAATGGAAAGGCCCGATTCCGTCAACCGGGTCGCGCCACCGACGACCAGCGTCAGAAATATCATTGCCGCCGCCGCGAACAGCCACAACCGGACCGCGCGCGGATACAAGTTTGACGTTTTATCGAGATCGGCCATCGAACGCTTGCATGTTGGAAGCGGCGCGGACCATATAGTCCTGCCCTTGCAATCGCAATTGAAGCGCGTGAAGAGCACCTATGTCCATCCGCACCCGCAAATTCATCGGCGCCATAATCCTTCTCGTTTTGGTCTCAGTCTGGGGGCTGCTGGCAATGGCGCTCGCGCAGTCGGTGCTGACCAACATCAACGGCTTTGTGGCAACCATCTACTACATCGTTGCCGGATTAGGCTGGGTGTTGCCCGCAATGCCGGTAATCAGCTGGATGGCAAAGCCCGATGCTACGCCGCGCTGACGCGCCGGAACCTGTTCCAGAACGCGGTGCCCGCGCCTGACATCAGCACTTTTAAATAACGCTGCCGCTGGAATTCTCCATTGACCGAGATGCGCGGCAGCGCGGTCAAATAGTCGCGGTGCGCCCTGAACAGAACGCCGGGCCGTGTCGTCACGGCGGTTTTAAATCCGAGCTCAGCGGCAATGCGGATTTCGCGGGGTCCCGCAGACGTGGGATCGCCCACGGGAAATGCGAGATGTTCGGGCCGTCTTCCGAGTGCAGCTTCGAGCACCGCACGGCTCATCTCCATTTCAGCGCGAACCATTGCATCGTTCGGGACCTTCTTGAGCATCATGTGATTGACGGTGTGCGCGCCGATCGTGCAAAGCGGATCTGTGGCGAGGTCGACGATCTCCGCCCAGTCCATGCACAAGTCACGGCAGAACGAACCGACATCGACGTGATAGCAAGCGCAAAGATCGCGCACCGTGCGGCGCACCTCCTCGTCATTCTTCATGCTTCGCAAATGGCCATAGATCGCGTCGTACAGTTCACGTTTTTCACGAACACCGGCACATTCGAAATACCGGTCCTCGCCATTGATCACCATGCCTATGCGCCTGTTCTGAGCGATCACCGCTTCGAGTGCGATCCACCACAACTCACCGAGCCGATCCGGAAAGCTCGTCGCGATAAACATTGCGAAAGGCATCTGGTATTTGCGCAGAAGCGGATAAGCCCAGCGTAAAAAATCCTTGTAGCCGTCGTCGAATGTCAGGCACACAAAACGGCGCTTGAAATCACCCTCGATGAAGCGCCTGTGCATTTCATCGAGGGAGACAACATCGATGCGTGCGCGCGCCAACCGCCGCAACAGGCCCTCCAGAAACTCAGGGGTAACCTCCAGGAGGCGGTTCGGCTGAAACGCCTCCGGGCGCGCCGGGCGGACGTGATGCAGCGTCAAAATCGCGCCGACGCCGCCGACCAACGGACGCATCCAATGGTGCATTCCCGTGAAGTACAGCGTCTCCAGGCTGGCCCGAATGACGGTTTTCTTCAATGTCGCCTAGCTCCCCGGAGTCAGCGGCCAATCAACTTCCGGCAGTCTACGTGATGGGTGCCGCTCTTTATATATATCGCTTGCCGTCATACGCGGACCGTTCCGGATCGCGCGATGTCCTCATTTCGGTTGCCATTTTTTGAAATCTTACACGAGGTTGCACTGCGATAAATGCATCCCTATAGTCCGCGCCGCTTCGGTCGGGGCGTGGCGCAGCCCGGTTAGCGCACTTGTCTGGGGGACAAGGGGTCGTGGGTTCAAATCCCGCCGCCCCGACCAAGAAAAACCTGTCAAACTGCAGCGGACCATACCGCGAGCAAATTTTGATCGGATGGAAATGAGAATCCTCTTTTTGCCAATAATTTTTTTGTTTGGGAGTGTCGCCCAGGCACAGCAATGTGTGGAATGCTCCTCAGCCGATGCATGCATCAAGGAATACACGCGTGCGACGACGAAAATAAAAGCAGAATACAAAAAGGGCGTTGCCGATCAGCGGAAAGGGCGCGAACAAACCTTGCGCGAGCATTTTTCGCCCCGCGCGACCCTGGCCGACGAAAGTCTGGGACAGGCCATCGGGCCACAAATTGACAAGCTAAAAGATTGTTTGAGCAAAGTTAGGTAGCCGCGCTGGGATTAAGAGGTCTGGCGTCAAATCCCTGTCTCGGGCGAGCATCGGCCCCAGAAACCCATCACCCCCGAGCCAAGCACGAATGGCGCTTGGCAAGCTTGTGGAGTATCGGCAGAGTTTCACTGGATCGGGGGACCACGATGAATTGGAAACAAGGGTTTTTAAGAATTTGGATCGTTGCCTCTGTCTGCTGGGTGGGCTTCGTTGGCTGGCTTTTTTACAATGCGACGGTGGTCTCGCAGCGCCTGGCCGCTGTCCAGTCAGCCTGCGTCGCGGACCGGAGAGCCGATCCCTCACTCGGCAATGTTTTCGATTGCTTCGAAAAAGGGATGCGCATTGACGATCTGACAACCTTCGGATCGATCCTCACCAAACATCTCGCGCTCGCTGTCGGACCGATGGCCGGCGCCGTGATCATCTGGTTTGTGGTCATCTGGATCCTGGCCGGTTTCCACAGCAAGCGCGCCGAGGCAGGAAACCATGACATTCCCCGACGCCGCCGCCCCTCGCGGCCGTAACAAGCAAGATCAACAACTTAGGCGCTGTTTAACCCCGGGGCCGTCCTGGCTTTAGCCCTTGTTGGGCCGAGTTATCCACAGGCTGCCGGGCCAAAAGGCCAACCCGTCTTTTTGTGATGCCCAACACAGCCGCATTGGCAGCGATCCCTAGTGTGACATGCAAGGCGGTCAAGCCAATCAGGAGGCACCCATGCTCGGTTTCGAACTCATCGGATACGGTTTTGTCGCTTTGTTTTTCACCGCAATGCAGTTCGGTTGGTTGTTGGAATCCGCACAGGTCTAAGTGAGCAGAAAAAACCGGCTGAAAAAGATTTTTGCGAGAGGTACCTGCGCTGGGGAGTTTCCCGGCTTCAGTACTCGTTTTCCCGCTATCGGTTATTTGGATGGCTTACATACTTCAATCATCAGCAACGTTGAACTCGCGCGAGTATCCCTTCACCGTCGCCTGAGTCAGGCCATGACGACGCGCACCGAAAATTTTGCACGAAAAATCGGCGTCCGTTTTTTTTGGCACTGAGAACGCCCGTTAGACGCGGTGCCGCATTCGCGTGGCGCGCGCAAATTAAAATTCGCATGCGAGGTGACTGCATACCGTCAATCACCACAGCAGCGCCAAAATACCACACAGCGCCACACCGACGAGCAGCAAAGACCACTCCGAAGGCTTGAGCGCGCACAGCCGGCCCTCGCTCACCACGTATGACATTATCGACGAAACCCGTTGCAATTTTGCCTCCCAAGGCAAAGCGATTTTGTTGTTCAAAATGTAGTGCAGCGCCGGCACGCACTCTGTGACGCAGGTCACCAAATTCGCGATTTTATTGGAGCGCCGTACCGCCACTCTCGGCGTTTCAATCGGCGCGTATCAATCGGGTGTATGGAGCGATACGCCAAGCCGCGCGCGCCGGCGCAGCCACGCCGTCGCACGATATTTCGGATCGAGCGTAATCGCGTGCATGCCGTCGAGCACCGCCAGAACGCGCGCGGCGCCCAGCGCATCTCCAAGCGCGAGCGGACCTTTCGGATAATTCAATCCCAGCTCGACCGCGGTATCGATGTCCGCCGGCGCGGCAATTCGTAGTTCAGCGATGTGGGTGCCCACATTGACGATCATCGCAAGCAGACGCTGCACGACAAAACCCGGGCTATCGTTGATCACAGTCACTGGCGCACTGCCCACTGATAAAGCGGCCGCTGCCCCACCAAGAACTTCAGGTTTGGTCAGGGGCGTTTTCATAAGCGTACGCCGGCCAGCGAAGCGCCCAAACATGTCAACGGCAACGGTGCAGGCCGGATCAAGCTTCAAACGGACAGCCGCGTTTGAGGCATCCTCGCCCAGAGGTGTGATAAAACATGGAAGCAACTCCGCGGGCCGACCGCCAATCTGGACCTTGACGCCCGCACGCTTCAACCATTCGGCAAGTTCGCTGCCGCCATCCTCGTCTGCTACCCAAGCCGACGCCGGTGCCGGCTGCGGTAACACCGGGACGGTCGGCGGGCTCATCGCGATGGCACCGTCATAATTATAAAATCCCTGCTTCGATTTTCGGCCGAGCAATCCGCCGGCGACACGCACCGCCATTTCCGCCGACGGCTGATACATCGGTTCGCCAAAATATTGCTCGAAGATGCTCACCATCACCGCATGCGTAACATCGGCTCCGATGAGGTCGAGCAACTCGAACGGCCCCATGCGAAAGCCGGCGGCCTCCTTCATCAACTGATCGACTTCGCGCGGATTCGCTATCCCTTGCGCGACGATACGCAATGCTTCAGGTCCGTAGGCGCGGCCGGCATGATTGACCACAAACCCCGGTGTGTCGGTCGCAACAACGGGATGCTTGCCGATCCGGCGCGCAAATCCGATCATCGCTTGGACCACCGCCTTATCGGTGCGCAATCCGCCGACGACCTCGACCAGTTTCATCATTGGCGGCGGATTGAAGAAGTGCAAACCGATGACCCGCTCGGGCTTCGCGCAGCCGGCGGCCACTTGGGTGACCGACAAAGACGACGTGTTGGTTGCAAGGACTGCGTCCGGCTCCAGGCGTTTTTCCAGTTCGCGAAACAAATCACGCTTGGCGTCGAGATTTTCGACGATGGCTTCGATCACAATCCCGGCGCCCTTCACATCATCGAACGAACTAATCGGCTTGAGGCGATCGAGTGCGCCTTTCCTGGCTTCAGCCGTGATGCGGCCTTTGGCGAGGAGACCCTCGAACCCCTTGCCGATCGTCGCGATGGCCTCATCTACCGCGCCGGCGCGCGCATCGAACATCAAAGTGGTCAAGCCGGCCTGCGCGCACACCTGTGCGATGCCGCGCCCCATCGTGCCCGACCCGAATACAGCGACCACCAAATCGGATCTGGAAAGATCCCTCGCCACGCGTTACTGCCCTTCGAATTTCGGTTTTCTTTTTTCCATGAAGGCGCGCATACCTTCTTTCTGGTCGCGCGTGGCGAACTGCAGCTGGAATGCCTTGCGCTCCAGCATGAGCGCGGTCTCGAGCGGCGCATTCAGCCCGGCGTTCACGATTTCCTTGATCTGCATCACGGATATCGCCGGCATTGCCGCGATCTCGCGAGCAATATCGAGCGCACGCGCGAGGGCCTGACCCTGCGGCGCGACTTCACTTACCACGCCCATGGTCAGCGCTTCAGCGGCGCCAAATATCCTGCCGGTCATGATCAACAACATGGCGCGATGTCGTCCGACAAGGCGCGCAAGTTTTTGCGTGCCGCCGCCCCCCGGCAAGATCCCAACTTTCACCTCAGGCAAACCGAGTTTTGCGCCCTCGCCGGCGACGATGATATCCGCGCAGAGAGCAAGCTCGAGGCCGCCACCCAGCGCGAAACCTTCGACCGCAGCGATCAAGGGTTTCGGACAATCCATGATCGCCCGCCAGTATTTCTGAACATTTCGCGACATGACCTCAATTGGCCCGGCCTCTGCCATCTCCGCGATGTCGGCGCCCGCGGCGAATGCGGCATCGGACCCGGTCACGATGACACAACGCACCGCGGGGTCGGCTCCGCAGCGCGTAATCTCGTCGGCAAGCTGTGTGCGCACTTCAAGATTGAGCGCGTTCCGCACCTGCGGACGATTGATCTTCAAGACGACAATGTCGTCCGACGGACGCTCAATGATCAACGATTCCGGAGCAGCCATGACTCTGTCGGTTTCCTTGGCGCTATTTGCGCGGGTCTTTGATAACTGCAAGCGCGTCGATAACACCGGCGCCGACCTCATTGCGCTTGCCGGGAATACGATGAGCATATCGGATCATGTCACTTCGCACCTGCGCGGGCGTGAGCTTCGGTTTGGCCGCGAGCAGAAGCGCCGCGACACCACTGGCATGGGCGGCCGCAATCGAAGTCCCGGATGTCACCTGATATCCACCATCGGGCGCCGCCGCCAGAATTTCAACGCCCGGCGCCGCCAGGGCAACCTGCGGGCCACGATTGGCCATCGGCATCACCTTGTCTTCGGCATCGGTCGCGGTCACGCCGATCACCCCGACGTCCGCGCCCGGATATAGTGGCGGCGACTTGGGACCCGCATTACCCACCGCAGCGATCAGCACCATGCCACGCGCGTTCGCCTTGATCAGCATTTCTTGCAACATGGCATCGGCGGGTCCCGCGAAGCTCATGTTGACAATGCGTGCACTCTTGCTCGCCGCCCAATCGAGACCCTTGAGAAGGTTGAAGGTAGTGCTTTGCGCGCTTTCGCCACTGCCTGAAAAGGCCCTGACGGCGAGCAGTTTGACCTTCGGCGCGACGCCGATCAGTTTGCTGTGCGCCGCAATAGCGCCGGCAATCGCGGTGCCGTGGGCGTGCGCCGTCACCGGCGCGCCGACAACATCGTATTCATCCGCAATGACACCGGCGAGATCCGGGTGACCGGCATCGATCTTGGAATCGATCACCGCAACTAAAACATCGTCGCCACTATTGATGCGATGAGCTTCCAAAAGATGCAGCTTGCTGACGACGTATTGCGTCGCCCCATCCGGTGCGGCGTCCTTTGGCACCGGCTGCGTCTGCGCCTGCGTGCCATGGTAAACCATGTTCGCCTGCCCGCTCGAAACGCCTGGGTAACTGCGCGCGACCAGACTCAACGTATCGGGCACTGAACGCGTACCATCGATGCGCCACCGTTCGATCCTGCGGCCGGTAAGCGCAAAGCTCTGCGTCTCCAACTGCGTCAGCTGCAAATTTCGCGCGAGCGTGGCGCGCGTTTGCGCTGAAACACCGGGAGCGAATTCCAGCAACACCTCGTTCACGACAAAGCTTGTTTCACCCGACGGCGGGATGTTGATGTGGCGGCCGCTTGAGACACGTGCCGGTTTGCGCGGCGGTTTTCCGGGAGGGTTCGTCTGAACCAAAACCGTCGGCGGATACAACGCATCCGCCAGGAGCCAGCCCACCGGTCCCAGCGTGCTGCCCAAGATCACGTGGTAGGCTTCGCCGATCGTGAGTTCGCGGCCGAGGATCGCAGAGGCGATCATTGGCGAAACCGCGGCAACCGCGACAGTGCCCATAACGAAAAAGCCAAGCGGCGGGATCGCAGCGCCACGCGCTATTGTGGTGACCGGCGGAACGTTCGGTGGCGGAGCAACCGACTGTGCGTGCGCAGGCAAGAGCGCGCCAGTAACAGCCGCAATCGCGAGCAATACGGTCTTTGCGACCCTCATTTTGCCCCTCAGCCACCCCAAAAACCAAGCATAGACATTCTACACGGCCATCAGTCGTGCACCATGCCCGTTTGGTTCAATGCATTTGGAATTGGCGGAAGCTGCTAGTGCGGCCGCGTGACCGAGGCATCGATCAACTTACGGCATTCAGCGAGCTCGTGCAGCGCGAAGTGCAATTTGCGCAAATCCTCATGACCGAGGCCGCCACCACTCGACGGCTCGCGCGATGAGGGTTGGCTCGGTTCCGGCACTTCGGACACCTCAACTGAAGTACCGCTATGGATCGCGCGATCGGTTGGATCAATGCGCGGCACCGGAGCGCTGGTCAGCGGCGGTTCCGTGCGGGCCGCGGCATCGTCCTGGCGATCACCGAGATCGCGCCCGATCAGCGAGGACAACCGGCCGCGAATGCCACGCTCTTCCTGCAGTGGTGCGTCTTCAATCCCTTCGGCCTCGTCGACGAACTCCTCGTCTTCAACGACGCCATGCGGCGGTTGCGGCGCACCTTCCTGCCACACCACCTGAACAAATTTCGCGCCCTGCTCGCGCAAAATTCGCTGCACGCCGCGAATGGTATAGCCCTCGCCGTACAGCAGATGCCGTATTCCGCGCAGCAGATCGATATCGTCGGGACGGTAGTAACGCCGGCCGCCGCCGCGCTTCATCGGTTTGATTTCGTGGAAGCGGCTTTCCCAAAAGCGCAGCACGTGCTGCGGCAGATCGAGTTCGTCCGCCACTTCACTAATGGTGCGAAAAGCGTCTGGCGCCTTGTTGTCCAAAGCGGCCTTACTCCTTGGGTTGGATACTACCCGTGTTACGCGACTGACGATGGCTCAGGCCGGCTCGGCGGCGCCGTTATTAATGCGTTGCTTGAGGATCGCCGACGGCTTGAACACCATAACGCGCCGGGGCGAGATCGGTACTTCCTTGCCCGTCTTGGGGTTACGTCCAATTCGTTGGCCCTTTTTACGCACAACGAACGACCCGAACGAGGAAAGTTTCACGGTTTCCCCACGTTCGAGGCAGTCGGTGATCTCCTTGAGCACCAACTCCACCAACGCCGCGGATTCCGTGCGTGAAAGGCCGACCTTTTGATAGACCGCCTCGCACAGGTCGGCCCGCGTCACAGTTTTTCCGGTCATCGCCTGCCCTGCCCCCGGCGAAGGTATCCCGCTGAATTATCGACGATATTAGCATGATAGGAACTCGGTCAACGGGGGCTGCCAAAGATTGTGACTGATAGTCCCGCCTATTCCACCCCCAAAGAGCCCCTGCCGGCGCCGCTTCACCAGCGCAATAGAGCCGAACCCCATGTGAATCCGCCCCCCATAGCCTCTAAAAGGAGGAGATTGCCCCGTTTAATGCGGCGATCGGTGACCGCATCGCAGAGTGCCAGCGGGATTGAGGCCGCCGAGGTGTTGCCGTGCCGATCCACAGTCACAACGACTTTCTCGGGTGCAATGCCGAGCTTGTGCGCGGAACCGTCGATGATGCGCTTGTTGGCCTGGTGCGGCACAAACCAGTCGATATCGGCGGCGGAATAGCCGGTGGCCTTGAATGCGTCCTCAATCACATCGGTGATCATGGCCACCGCGTGCTTGAACACCTCGCGGCCTTCCATCCGCAGATGGCCGACTGTTTGCGTCGAGGACGGCCCACCATCCACATAAAGCTTGGCCCGATGCCGCCCATCCGAGCGCAAATGAGTGGTCAGGATTCCGCGGTCCTCGCGTGTGCCCGCCTGCGGTTGCGCTTCCATGACCAGAGCGCCTGCGCCATCGCCGAACAGTACGCAGGTGGTGCGGTCGTTCCAGTCCAGGATGCGTGAAAACGTCTCTGCGCCGATCACCATCGCACGCTTGTAGGTGCCGCCGCGCAACAGCGCGTCCGTCACTTGCAGTGCGTAAACAAATCCAGAGCAGACGGCCTGCAAATCGAATGCAGCGCCATGGGTGATACCAAGGCCAGCCTGCACAGAAACGGCCGTTGCAGGAAAAGTCTGATCGGGCGTTGAGGTCGCCAGCACAATCAGGTCGATCGAATTTGCTTCGACGTGCGCATTCACCAGCGCCGCCCTCGCTGCATGAAGCGCGAGATCAGATGTGAGTTCGCCCGGTGCAGCAATATGGCGTTCGCGGATGCCGGTGCGCTGCACGATCCATTCATCGGTCGTCGCGACCGAGCGCGCCAGCTCATCGTTGCTGACGATGCGGGCGGGAAGATAGCTTCCGCAGCCGAGCACGACCGAACGCAACGCCGTCACGAGCCTGCTCCACTCGCCTGCAAAGCGCTGGTGCCAACCTGAAGATCGCGCGCCATCGACTGTCCGATCTTCGCAAGCAGTTCATAGCGTGCCATGTCGTAGCCCAAATCAATCGCGGATGCTGTGCCTTCCACGTCGGCGCCGCCGTGACTCTTGATCACAATACCGTTGAGGCCGAGAAACACTCCGCCATTTGATTTGCGCGGATCCATCTTGTCTCGCAGCGTCCGGAATGCCTGGCGTGCCAGCAGATAGCCCAGACGCGCGGTCCATGTCCGGCTCATTGCAGCACGCAGGTAAGATGTGAGCTGATGGGCGGTGCCTTCGGCGGTTTTCAACGCAATATTGCCGGCAAATCCCTCCGTTACGACCACGTCAACAACGCCCTTCCCGATATCGTCGCCCTCGACGAAACCGTGATAATCGAAGTGCGGGAACTGGCTTTCGCGCAGAATGCGGCCAGCTTCGCGCACCTGCTCAAGCCCTTTGACTTCCTCGACCCCGATATTGAGCAGACCGACGGTCGGCCTTTCAATATCGAACAGCACGCGCGCCATTGCGCTGCCCATCGCAGCGAGATTGACGAGATGGCCTTCATCGGCACCGATCGAGGCGCCGACATCAAGCACGACGGACTCGCCTTTGAGCGTCGGCCATAGCGCGGCAATCGCCGGTCGTTCGATGCCTTCGATCATTTTGAGATTGAAACGTGCCATCGCCATCAACGCGCCAGTGTTGCCCGCAGATATTGCGACATCGGCCTCGCCCTTCTTCACCGCATCGATGGCGAGCCACATCGACGACTTCCAACGGCCATAACGCAGCGCCTGACTCGGTTTGTCGTCCATGCGGATGGAAATTTCAGTGTGGATCAGCTTCGACTTCGCTTTCAGGCGCGGCAGCCGGTCAAGCACAGGCGCGACAACCGCGCTGTTTCCGAACAGCAGATATTCGATGTCGGGGTGACGCGTGAGCGAAAGGTCGGCGCCGGGCAATAGCACCGTCGCGCCATGGTCGCCGCCCATTGCATCAAGCGCGATACGAACCTTATCCGGCATGGATCGCTCTTGGCGGCGTTAATTTTGGCGGCGTTGGCATTGACGGCGTTGGCTTGGACGCCGGCAGCGCGGTCATTTTGAATGGGCGCACGGCCGCGACCATAGCCGCTCGGTTGCTGCAGACAAGCCGGTTCTCGGTGCCCCTCATTCCTTGCCCGCTTGTTCCTGCTTAACCGCCGCCGAGGCGCTTTTTGAGTGCTTCCAGGCCGGCAAAAGGGTGCGCGCGCCCATCGTCGGTGTTCACCGGCGCGAATTCGGCACCCGCTTTGCGTGGATAAGGGTCGACGCCAAGGAACAGGAATTCGGTCGCGATCGCGCCAAGATCGAGCTTGCCATCGATGAGCGGCTCCGGCGGCTCATCGGCGTCTCCGGCTTCCATTTGCGACGCTTCCGGCGGGGCAAATACCAGATCGACCGGTTCACCCAGATCGCTTTCGATCGGTTCAAGCGTAACGATACATTTTTGGCCGACGCGGGCTTTCACCTGCCCGGTGACACGCACGGCCAGGCCCTTGCGCGCCAGGTCAAATGCGGCAGACAGCCGGGGCAGTTCGCGCAGTCCCGCCGATGCGGCGAGCACAGCCCGGACCGGCTCCGGCGCATCGATCTCGATATGAAGGCCAGTGTCCGGAATATCCTCGGCGGCGACCGGCACGCTCCAGGCGTTTTGAGCTTTTTTCATAAATCTCAATCTTCTGGCTAATTGGCCTTATCTTAAACAATAACCGCAACAGGATCCGGCAGGTCCAGCGCGCCAGCCAGGAACCCGGCCGCCGGCTGCGTTTTCAAAACACGTACCGCTTCCCGCATATAGGCTGCAAGACGCACAGGCGCAGCCGGGGTCGGCGGCTCGCCGCCGTAAATGTTCCGCTTCAGGGCCTCGGCCAGCGCGTCGGGGGCGGACGCCGCCAACGCCGTCTTGTAGGCCTGCGCGCGGCCATAGAACGCCTCGCCCATCCGCTGCATCTCTTTGGGTACCGCCAGGTCGCCAATGCCCATTTCCCGCAGATTGTGGTCCATGTCCCGGCAAAACCGGTCGAAAAGCGCTTGCCCCAGGTCCCGCAATTCCGGCTCCGCGCCGAGACGGTCGAGAACCGCGGCAAGGTGCAGCACCAGCAGGTCAAAGCGGCCGTTTATGGTGTCGGCAACCGCATATTCGCGATAAAAGCAGGGCAATCGCGCCTGCGCCACGATCATGCCATACAGGCTGGAAATGGTGTCCGGCCGCGTGCGGCGGCGAAACAGGGGAAATATCATCGCGTTCGTTCGGGGGTTGATGCGTTTGCCGCGGTTACGTCAACGCTCTGCCTGATGCAAGGCCGAAATGAACGTGCCGGATTTGGGATCGAAAAACCGTGCCTCGTCGTCACCCTAATTTCCGTTTGATTCTGGCTCTCGCGGGTTCACTCGCGCTTGCGGCCTGTGGCAGCACGACCGAAACGCTGCAGCGCGGTTACGTGCTGCCGGAAGGCGCGCTGGAGCAAGTCCCGGTCGGCGCCACACAAGAGCAGGTCCTGATCGTGCTCGGCACACCTTCGACCGTCGCGACCGTCAATGGCGACGCGTTCTATTACATTTCGCAGAAGGCGCAGCGCTCCGCCGCATTCATGCCACATGAAGTGGTCGATCAACGCGTCGTCGCGGTCTACTTCGACAAAGAACGACGCGTCACCCGGCTCGCAAATTACGGTCTCAAGGACGGCAAATTGTTTGACTTCTATTCGCAAACGACGCCGACCGGAGGCCAGGAGTTGAGCTACATCCGCAACATCTTCAAGAACGTCGGCGTGCATCTATAAGCAACACGACGCGACGAAAAAAGGGCCCGCGCGATAGGCGGGCCCTTCGCTTTTTTAGCCTGTGATCAGTGCGCCAGCACCGCGAGCAACAACAACGCCACGATGTTGGTGATCTTGATCATCGGGTTCACGGCCGGTCCGGCCGTGTCCTTGTAGGGATCGCCGACCGTATCACCAGTCACCGCAGCCTTATGGGCGTCGGAGCCCTTTCCGCCGTAGTGGCCGTCTTCGATATATTTCTTGGCATTGTCCCATGCGCCACCGCCCGACGTCATCGAGATGGCGACGAACAGACCGGTGACGATCACGCCGAGCAACATGGCGCCGAGTGCGGAGAAGCCCGCCGACTTGCCCGCCGGCCCGCCGCCCGCGACGAAGTAGATCGCGAAGTAGCAGAATATCGGCGACAGCACCGGCAGCATTGACGGCACGATCATCTCTTTGATCGCGGCCTTGGTGAGCATGTCGACCGCACGGCCGTAATCCGGCTTGTCCTTGCCCTTCATGATGCCGGGCTTGGCGCGGAATTGCCGACGCACTTCCTCGACGATCGCGCCGGCAGCACGTCCGACGGCTGTCATGCCCATCGAAGCAAAGAGATAAGGCAGCAATCCGCCGAACAACAAGCCAACGACGACGTAGGGATTGTTCAGAGAGAAGTCGAGCTGAATGCCCTGGAAGTAAGGATGTGCGGCCGAGGTTTTGGTGAAAAACAGCAGATCCTGATTATAGGCTGCGAACAACACCAGCGCACCGAGACCTGCCGAGCCGATCGCATAGCCTTTCGTGATCGCCTTGGTCGTGTTGCCGACCGCATCGAGCGCGTCGGTGAACTTGCGCACGTTCTTCGGCAGCCCCGCCATTTCGGCAATGCCGCCGGCATTGTCGGTGACCGGGCCGAAAGCGTCGAGCGCGACCACCATGCCGGCAAGTGCCAGCATCGCTGTGACTGCGATCGCAATACCGAACAATCCTGCTTGCGCATACGCAACCAGAATGCCCGCGATGATCACGAGGGCCGGCAGCGCAGTCGATTCAAGCGAGATCGCCAAACCCTGGATGACGTTGGTGCCGTGACCCGTAACCGAGGCTGCAGCGATCGACTTCACCGGGCGGAAATTGGTGCCGGTGTAGTATTCGGTGATCCAGATGATCAGGCCGGTCACCACCAAACCGACAACGGCGCAAATGTAGAGCGCCTGGCCGGTGAATGTGACGCCCGCAATCGGGCCCATGCCGATCAGGGCGTCGGTGACGAACCAGATCGCAATGAGCGAAAGGACCGCCGAAGCGATGAATCCCTTATAGAGGGCGCCCATGATCGACTTGTTGCGGCCCAGCCGTACGAAGAACGTCCCGATGATCGACGTGATGATGCATGCGCCGCCGATGGCGAGCGGATAGGTCATCATGTTCATCAGCATCGGCGTGCTGGCAAAGAAGATCGACGCGAGCACCATGGTGGCGACGATGGTCACCGCATAGGTCTCAAACAAATCGGCCGCCATGCCGGCGCAGTCGCCGACGTTGTCGCCAACGTTGTCCGCGATCGTCGCGGGATTGCGCGGATCGTCTTCCGGAATGCCGGCCTCGACCTTGCCGACCAGATCGCCGCCGACGTCAGCACCCTTGGTGAAGATACCGCCGCCAAGACGGGCAAAGATCGAGATCAACGAAGCGCCAAAGCCGAGCGCGACGATGGCATCGATGACCGTCCGGTCATTGGCAGCCTTGTGCAGCGTGCCAGTGAGGAAGCCGAAATACAGCGTGACGCCGAGCAGCGCGAGACCTGCAACCAGCATGCCGGTGATAGCACCGGCCTTGAATGCGAGCTCAAGCCCACCAGCCAGCGATTTGGTCGCGGCCTGCGCGACCCGCACGTTGGCGCGGACCGAGACGTTCATGCCGATAAAGCCGGTTGCGCCTGACAGGATCGCGCCGACCGCGAATCCGGCCGCAACGAGCCAGCCGAGCGTGAATCCAATGATGACCAGGATCACCACGCCGACCACAGCGATGGTGGCGTATTGGCGCTTGAGATAGGCCTGCGCGCCCTCACGCACGGCCTCGGAAATTTCCTGCATCCTCTTGCTGCCCGCATCGGCACTCATCACCGATTGGGTCGCCCAGATGCCATATACGATCGCGAGCACCCCGCAGCCGACGATCAACCACAAAGTAGACATGGTGGCCATTTTCCCCGATTTGAATGGTGCTGGCGGGACGAACGCTCCCGCCGGCGCCAGGAGCGTCGAGGATGGCCGCTTTAAGGGCGCTTCACCCCGACCGGAAAGCGCGCGGATATAGCCAAAAAGATAGGGAGTCTGCAACGCGGA
Organism: uncultured Alphaproteobacteria bacterium; assembly: GCA_963743405.1. Classification (GTDB taxonomy): domain Bacteria; phylum Pseudomonadota; class Alphaproteobacteria; order Rhizobiales; family Xanthobacteraceae; genus Pseudolabrys. The sequence continues at coordinate 195,650 of CAVUPX010000004.1, forward strand.
AATGCGGGCCGGAACAAAGGTATTTTATTGTGCCAGCCTTGCTGCCGTTATTGCAGGGCAAACGATGATGCCGCCCAGCGAATTCCGACGCATTCGCTGTTGTCCCGGGCGCCTCATGGTGAGGAGCGCCGCGATGCGGCGCGTCTCGAACCATGAGGCCATCTTGCCATGGTGGCCATCCTTCGAGACGCCGCGCTTCGGCGGCTCCTCAGGATGAGGTCCGAGATAGTCGATTCAATTGTCAAACAGCCAATTTCAAACAGCCTTAGCCAACGCTCCGCCACCCGTATTCTTGACCGGGGCCCCGGGAAGGCCCGTCTTTGCGTCCCTTCCGTCCCCTGCAGAGGCAAGGGAATGGAGCGCCGTGCGGCGCAACCAGCAGTCCAACGCCTCGCGGCGTTGACGTGCCTTTGCGACAGGCACGTTCGCCACACGGCGCTCCATCGCGGCTTTTCTGTCCCCGGGACCGTGCTTCCGGGCGCGGACACCTTATCCAGGCAGCTTTCGCCGCCCTTCATCCACGCCTCGTCCAGCCATTGAAGGCAGCCCCACGTAGTTGGAGCGGACGGCGACCCGGGGCCTCCCGGAGGCGTGGCTGCGAAACCACGCCCGCGGGCGCCGCATCCGGTCCCGCCCTGCATGACGCCTCATGAGAGCGCCCTCTGGCGGACCGAACACATAGGATTATAGTCAGTGTAGGATTAAAGTCAAGAGACTTCGATGCCTCTCTCGGCCCTCATGCTGAGGAGCGGCGCGAAAGCGGCGCGTCTCGAAGCGTGAGGCCGCCACATCCTTCGAGACGCCGCGCTTCGCGTGGCTCCTCAGGATGAGGCGGGATGAGGCCCCGCTGGAGCCCGCACGCGGGCCGGCGAAGCGGGACCCGGGTGCAGGGTCGACGACTCAGCGTTGCGAATGAACGCCCATCACACCGTCGACTCCCTTGGCCGCAGCGTGAGCCACACCAACAGCGCGGCCGTCACAAAAATGGTCGGGAAGATCACTTCGTTGATGGCCGTCCAGCCGAACCTTTCGAGCAGCTGGCCAGAGGAAAAAGAACTCAGCGCCATGCTGCCGAAAATAAGGAAATCGTTGAACGCCTGAACCTTGTTGCGTTCATATGGCCGATGGCACTGCGTCACCATGGTGGTTGCGCCGATGAACGCAAGATTCCATCCGAACCCAAGCAACACCAGTCCGGTCCAGAAATGGGCGACCGTGATGCCGGTGATACCGACGGCGGCGGCGACCGCAATCGAAGCAAGGCCGATACCGGTGATGCGCTCGACGCCGAAGCGCGCGATCAACGAGCCGGTGATGAAGCTCGGCGCATACATCGCCAGCACATGCCACTGAATGCCGAGCGCTGCATCGGTGATCGAGTGACCGCAGCCGACCATCGCGAGCGGCGCCGACGTCATCACCATATTCATCATGCCGTAGCTCGCCATCCCGCATGCGACCGCAACAATGAAACGTGAGCTTCGCGCGATTTCGCCGAGCGGGCGCGCGCTGTCATGGCGCGTGGCGGCGAGCGGCGGCACCTTGACGAATTGCAGCACGGCCGCAGCCGCCAAAGCGCAGGCTGACTGACCGAGGTAACTCGCCGCAAAAAGATGCGGCGACAGCAGATCCTTGGTGAAGATGACGAGCTGGGGCCCAATCACCGCCGCGAAGACACCACCGGCCAGCACCCAGGACACGACCTTCGGCCGGTAGGCGTCGCTGGCGGTATCGGCGGCGGCAAAGCGATAGGATTGATGCGCGGCAGCGTAGAGCCCGCCGCAAAAAGTGCCGAGCAAGAGCAGCCAGAAATTCCCGTTCATCACCGCTGTATAGGAGATGAGGCCGGAAAGAACTCCGAAGGCGGAACCGGTTTGCAATGCAAAGCGCCGGCCGACGTGCCGCGCGAGCGCGCCGACAGGCAGCGTACCCAGCCACATGCCGAAGACCATGGCCGTTATGGGCAACGTCGCGAGCCCTTTGTCGGGCGCGAGCACCGCACCGACGATGCTCGCAGTGCTGACGATGACTGTGTTGTTGCCGCCGGCAAGCGCCTGCGCGACCGCAAGCACCATGGCGTTGCGGCGCGCCAGATTGTCATCTGGCACGGCGTGCTGGAGTGGTTCGGCGATTGCCGACATCAGGGGCTCCCGGGCAAAAGCCGCCTCTTTTATCGGCCGCTGCAGTGAATCGCTACTACCAATGGCGCAGATCAGGGATGATTTTATTTGAATTCATCGATCCGCTCATTCCCGCGAACGCGGGAATCCAGCACAAAACTTGCTCAAGAACTGGGTCCCCGCTGGAGCCTGCACTCGGGCCGGTGAAGCCGGACCCGGGTGCGGGGACGAGCGGAAGACATTATCGCGTGCCGCGTTTGGCCTTTGGCGCCCGGGCTTTGACCGCAAAGACGAAAGCACCCGGATGGCGAATGGTCGCCGCCCTCGCCTCAGCCGGCGACAACGCGCCGATCTGGCCAAGCGAAGCACGCAGTTCGTCGATGTAGAGGTTGATCAGGTAGTCCGGCCCTTCATCGCCCAGTGCGGCCACCGCCCACAGGAATGATTTTCCGGCAAAGGCTGCATCAGCACCGAGCGCGAGCGCGCGCATGACGTCCTGACCGCTGCGCACGCCGCTATCAAGCAGGATGGTCGCTTTGTTGCCCACCGCTGCTGCGATCGCCGGCAGCACATCAATCGACGGCGTCAGCGCCTCGATCTGGCGGCCGCCATGATTCGACACCCAAATGCCTTCAATTCCGAGCGCAACGGCTTTGCGGGCGTCTTCTGGATGCAGGATGCCCTTCACGGCCATCGGGCCCTTCCACGCATCGCGATAGCGCTTGACCTCTTCCCAGGAGAAAGCGCCGCCCATGCGTGCACGCGCATAAGCGATAACCTCGTTGGTGCCCGCGCCCTTGGGCGCATAGTCGCTGATGGTGGCAAAGCGCGGATAACCGTTGCGCATCAGCGCGAGCAGCCATTTCGGCCGCACCATCATCTCGTAGATCATGCGCGCATTCGGACGAAATTCGTGTGCGAGCCCGGCGTAGGTCTCGCGCGAGCGCGTCGTGCGCACAGGAACGTCGAGAGTGAGCGTCAGAACCTTTGCTTCCGCGGCCTGCGCACGCTTCACCAGATCGAAGCCGATCTTGTGATCGTCGTGCCAGAACCGATAGAGCTGGAGCCAGAACACATCGGGCGCGGCCTCCGCCGCCTGCTCGATGGTGGCGCCGCCGGCGACGCTGAGCGTGTAGGGAATCCGCGCGCGCTGCGCCGCCTTCGCCATCAGAAGATCGGCGCCCGGCCACACCAGCGACGGCCCGCCCATGGGCGCAACGCCGATCGGCGCGGCGTAGCTGCGGCCGAACAGCTTAACCTCGACCGGCGGCAATGTGGGCATCACGCCGTAACGCGGCACGATCTCGACGGCGTCGAGCGCCGCCCAGTTATGTGCGATGCCGACATCATTCCCTGCACCCGTATCGCCATATTCGAAGGCGAACAGCGGCACATTGCTCGGTGCACGGCGACGGAGCCATGCGGTGGTCGGAAAGCGCTTGTGATGCTTCTGGTAATTTGGATGCTGGCCCACGGGCGTCACCGCCGCTTTTTTTGCCGTCATGTCATGCATAGCGAATTCCCACTGCTTGAAATGCCATTATAGCTGCACCGGACACGTTCGTCCTGCCGATTTCAAAAGTGACTAAAGGAAGCCCGCTTGAAAGCAAGCGCCTGCCCGTCGGCAGCGAGGAAGCGGACGCCCTCACCGGCTTTGACCTCGCCGATATCCGTGACAGCGACATTCGCCGTCTTGGCTGCAGCACGAAAGCTCTCCGATTTTGCAGCCGGGACGGTGCAAACGACTTCGTAGTCATCTCCGCCGGTCAGCGCGGATTCGAGCGCGCCGCGGTCGGCCGCAGTTACAGCTTTGGCCGCATCCGACATCGGTATCCGCGCAATATCAATATCGGCTGCAACGCCTGACACGCGGCATAGCTTTGTAAAATCACCAACGAGCCCATCGGAGACGTCCATCGCCGCTGATGCGTGCGTCCGCACCGCTTCCGCCAGCGCGTTGCGGGGCTGAGGCAAAAGATATCGCGAGACCAGGTGCTGACGCTGTGGCTCGCTCAACGTCCAGCTCTTCCCGCCTCCATTGCGCACGGCGAGCCCGAGCACCGCATCACCGATGGTGCCGCTCACGAATACGCGGTCGCCAGCCTTGGCGCCGGCGCGGCGTACCATGGTGCCTTCCGGAACACTGCCGAACATCGCGATGGAAATCGTAATTGGCCCGGGCGTGCGGTCAGTATCCCCGCCGAACAACGGACAGCCGAACAGCACCGCATCACCACGCAAGCCTTCCGCAAATCCCTCGAGCCATTGCTCGCCGATATCTTTTGGCAGCGCGAGCGACAACAGGAAGCCGAGCGGACGCGCGCCCTTGGCGGCCAGATCCGACAAATTCACACGCAACGCCTTGCTGGCAACTGTATGGGCGGCGTCATCCGGAAAGAAATGTACCCCGCCGACGATCGCGTCCGTCTTCAGAACCAGATCGCAACCGGGAGGCGGCGTGAGAAATGCGGCATCGTCGGACAATCCCAGCGCGCCGGGATGCGTCGCGAGCGGCTTGAAGAACCGTGCGATCAGGCGATCTTCGGCCGACATTCCGGTGTCCGCAGCCATGGTGTTACCCAGCCGCGCGGCCGAATTCGGCGGCGCGCAGACGCCGTGCAAGCTGGTCGAGCACGGCATTGACCATGCCGGTTTCATCGCGTTCGACAAAGGCAGCGGCGACATCGGCATATTCGGCCACCACCACGCGCGCCGGCACATCGGTGCGGTGGATCAGCTCAAAAGCACCGGCGCGAAGCGCCGCGCGCAAGACCGTCTCGATGCGCTTGAGCGGCCAGCCTTTCGACAGAGCTTCGTCGATCAGCGGATCGAGCTCGCGCTGTTCGCGCACCACGCCGGAAACAATGTCGCGGAAAAACGCGGCTTCGGCCGGAAGATATTGCGCGCCTTCAACCTCACGGCCCATCCAGTGGCTTTCAAATTCACCGAGGATTTCATTAAGGCCGGTGCCGGCCAGATCCATCTGGTACAGTGCCTGCACCGCCGCCAGCCGGGCCGCGCCGCGTTTGTTCGCCTTGCGCGCGTCCTTGTCGTCGCGTGCGGGGCCGGCGCCCATCAGCGCCAGGCCAGCGTGTGCTTGAGCGCAATCATGGTGAGGGCGGCCCTTGCAGCGTCGCCGCCTTTGTCGCCCTCTTCGGCCCGGGCACGGGCATGCGCTTGCGCTTCATTGTCGACGGTGAGTATGCCGTTACCGATGGGGAGACGCTCATTCACCGAAAGATCCATCAATGCTCGCGCCAACTCATTCGACACCAGTTCGAAATGGTAAGTCTGGCCCTGGATCACGCAGCCGAGCGCGACGACGCCATCGTAGGGCTCGCGCCGCTTTCGGGCTGCGTCTATCGCAAAGGCGATGGCGGCGGGAATTTCCAGCGAGCCCGGCACTGTGATGCGATCGTAGCGGGCGCCGGCCGCATCCAGCACGCGCGTTGCCCCCTGCAACAGCTCGTCCGAGATAGGGTCATAAAAACGCGCTTCCACGATCAGCACAAACAGGCTGTCGTCTTTTTTCGCGCTACTCTTCTTCTTTTTGGCCATTACCCAATCTTCCTCACTGAATGGCGTGCTAGCAAGTCGCCACCGCCCGAACAAGGCTCTACTTCATTTCCGCCAGCCGCGCAGCGTAGCGCGCCATCGTATCAACCTCGAGATTGACATCATCGCCTTTGCGGAGCGCGCCGAATGTCGTCACCTGCAACGTATGCGGAATGACAAGGACCGAAAACGTGTCGCCTTCCACAGCATTGACCGTCAGCGAGATGCCGTCGAGCGCAATCGAGCCTTTTGGTGCCACAAACCGGGCCAGATCCCGGGGCGCGCGCATTGCAAGCCGCGCCATGTCTGTCATGTCCTCCCGGCCGACCACCGTTGCAACACCATCGACGTGGCCCGCAACCAGATGCCCGCCCAGTTCATCGCCGTATTTCAACGGGCGCTCCAGATTGACCCTAGAGCCGTGCCGCCAGCGCCCGACGGTCGTCACACGCAAGGTTTCGTCAGCCGCATCGACCGCAAACCATACGCGTCCGTCTTCCTCGCCTGAATCCACAACGGTCAGACACACACCGGAGCACGCAATGGATGCGCCTTGTACGATTTCAGCGCGCGGGTAACCGCAGAAGATCGTGATGCGGTGAAGATTGCCGGCGCGCGGCTTGACCGAACGCACTTCGCCCATGTCCGTGACAATGCCGGTGAACATTAGCGAGGAGCCTGTTGACCGCAACCCGAACACCGCTCATTCCCGCGCAAGCGGGAATCCAGAGTCGGGAATACAAAGCCCTGTTGCCCTAGGTCCCCGCTTCCGCGGGGACGAGCGGATAGCTGCAATATTGCGCACATCATGACGGCCGTTCGTATGTCTCGAGAGTATCGCCGCCGAGTTTTTCGCTTCCCCGCGATGCGAGCCGGCCGGTCAATGTTTCGAGCGGCATCCCTTCGAGCGGATCGATGCCGGAAGCGCCGACCGGCTTTTCTCCACGCAGCAGCATTGCCTCATCCACAAGATCGGCACCGACAAAACTTGCGGCGACGGTTGGCCCACCCTCCACCATCAAACGCGTAATGCCTTGCTCAGCAAGCGTCTTCAACACCTGCTGGACATCGAGCTTCCCGCCGCGCTCGTCGACGCGAAAAACCTTGCAGCCCCTTTGCAACAAGATTTCTTCGGCAATCGGCGATGCCTTCGTTGACCCGAAAACCCACGTTGGCGTTTCGCGTACGGTCGCGACAACCGAAGTCGACAACGGCACGCGCAATTGTGCATCGAGGACCACGCGCACCGGCGAGCGCTCGAACATCCCGGGCAGCCGGCAGGTCAATTGCGGATCGTCGGACAACACTGTGCCGATGCCGACCAAAATTGCGTCGCTCGTGGCACGCATCTGAAACACGCGCTCACGCGCGGCCGCGCCGCTGATTGCTACCTGCTTTCGGCCAGCAAGACCCGCCTTGCCGTCGGCCGAGACCGCGAGCTTGAGCGTCACATATGGCCGCCCTTGCGTGATGCGCGTGACGTGGCCCGCGTGAATGCGTCGCGCTTCTTCGGCGCCCAGGCCGATATCCACGGCGATGCCCTTGGCACGCAGACGCTCGTGTCCCTGCCCCACGACCTCCGGATTGGGATCTTCCATCGCAGAAACCACGCGGGCGATGCCGGAGCGGATAATCGCGTCGGCGCACGGCGGCGATTTGCCCTGATGCGAGCAGGGCTCGAGCGTCACATACATCGTCGCGCCCTGCGCCGCCTTTTTTGCGCGCCGCAATGCTTCTACTTCAGCATGCGGCCTGCCGCCTTGGTGTGTCCATCCGCGCCCAAGAATGACGCCGTCCTTCACAATCACTGCGCCGACCGACGGATTGGGCCAGGTGTAGCCGAGATTGCGCCGCCCGAGCGCCAGCGCGAGCCGCATAAAGCGCTCGTCGTCAGACGGCGGTTCTGAAATGGAAGACGTCTGGCCGTTCATTTGCGCGCGCTGGTGGCCGGCTGGCCGTCATCGTCGCCGGACAATTCATCGAGCGCAGCGCGGAAATCCTTGGCTTCGCGAAAATTGCGATAGACCGAGGCAAAGCGCACATAGGCAACGTCGTCGATCTCTCGCAGATGCTCCATCACGATCTCACCAATCGCTTCCGAAGAAATCTCGCTCTCGCCCTGGCTTTCAAGTTCACGCACAATCTTGGAGACGGTCTGTTCGATACGCTCGGGATCGACAGGGCGTTTGCGCAACGCGATCTGCACCGACCGCATCAGTTTGTCGCGATCGAAGGGTACGCGGCGGCTGTTGCGTTTGATGACCGTCAATTCGCGCAACTGCACGCGCTCAAACGTCGTGAAACGGAAATTGCAGGTCAGGCATACGCGGCGACGGCGGATAACTGCCGAATCTTCCGTCGGCCGCGAATCCTTCACCTGTGTGTCGAGACTTCCACAACTGGGGCAACGCATGACTAGGCCCTCACCCGCTGCACTTCGTCAATGTAGATGCCTTGCTCATTGATAAATCGGAAATCGGTCAATCAATGTCTTCACTTTGTCGCGTACCGCGGCCTCAATCAGTGAATCTTCCTCGACATGCTTCTGCGACAGCACATCGAGCACTTCGACAATCATCTCGCCGACCTGCCGGAATTCGGCGATCCCGAAGCCGCGTGTCGTGCAGGCCGGGGTGCCGAGCCGGATGCCGGACGTCACCGTCGGCTTTTCCGGATCGAACGGGATGCCGTTCTTGTTGCAGGTGATATGCGCGCGGCCCAAAGCCGCTTCGGCGACCTTGCCTGTCAACCGCTTCGGCCGCAGATCGACCAGCATCAAATGGGTATCGGTGCCACCCGAAACAATGTCGAGGCCGTGTGATTTCAATGTCTCGGCGAGCGCTTTGGCATTCTCCACGACGTTACGCGCATAGGTGCGGAAACTCGGCCGCAGCGCCTCGCCGAAGGCCACCGCCTTGGCGGCAATCACGTGCATCAACGGGCCGCCCTGCATGCCCGGGAAAACCGCCGAGTTGAGTTTCTTGGCGATCTCTTCGTCGTTGGAAAGAATCACACCGCCGCGCGGACCGCGCAGGGTTTTGTGTGTCGTCGTCGTCACGACGTGCGCATGCGGGAATGGCGAAGGGTGCACGCCGGCGGCAACGAGACCGGCAAAATGCGCCATGTCGACCATCAACAATGCGCCGACGCTGTCGCAAATTTCGCGGAAGCCACGAAAGTCGATGATGCGCGGATAAGCAGAGCCGCCGGCGATGATCAATTTCGGCTTATGCTCGCGCGCGAGCCGCGCAACCTGCTCCATATCGATGCGGTGGTCGTCTGGACGCACGCCATAGGGCACAGGCTTGAACCATTTGCCGGACATATTGACCGGTGAACCATGCGTGAGGTGGCCGCCGGCGGCGAGATTGAGCCCCATGAACGTGTCGCCGGGCTGCAGCAAGGCGAAGAAGACTTCGGCGTTGGCGGATGCGCCGGAATGCGGTTGCACATTCGCAAACTTGCAGCCGAACAATTTGGTGACGCGATCGATCGCAAGCCGCTCGGCGATGTCGACAAACTGGCAGCCGCCGTAATAGCGCTTCCCCGGAAGACCTTCGGCATATTTGTTGGTGAGAACCGAACCCTGCGCTTCGAGCACAGCCCGCGAGACTATGTTCTCGGATGCGATGAGTTCAATTTCATCGCGCTGGCGCCCAAGCTCCTGCTGGATCGCGTTGGCAATCTCGGGATCGACCTCGCGCAAGGTGGCCGAGAACAGAGATTCCACATCGCTTTCAGGCTTGGGGTTCGAGCTCGCCGACATCACGGTCTCCTGGCGCCGGTAGCGATCGGCGCCGAATAAAGGACAAGCGCACGATCCCGAAAAGCAGGTGCCGTTTTTCGAAAAAGACCATGCGCCCAGATAAAATCCGGGATTAGCCCGGCAATAGCATATCGGCCGCCACCCGCCAAGCATTGGGCTGTGGATCGCACTAAGGCGCAATATCTAGGGGCCGAGCGCATTTTGCCGGGCGGGCAAAAGAAAACCCCGGCCGGGATGCGGCCGGGGACGAGTCAATCGAGCCGTAGTCGAATTTAGAGACGGTAGAGGATCTGATCGGTCCAGAACCGCTCGAGCCGATGCAGCGACTTGTTGAGCGTGGAGAACTCTTCGGCATTGATGCCGCCGACCTGCTCAACAGTGCGCACGTGTTTTTGATACAGTGACTCGATGATATCGCGCACCTCGCGGCCTTTGTCGGTCAGCTTGATGCGAACCGAGCGCCGGTCGACCCGCGAACGCTGGTGGTCGAGGAACGCCATTTCCACGAGTTTCTTGAGGTTGTAGGAAACGTTTGAGCCGAGATAGTAGCCGCGCGTACGCAGCTCACCGGCCGTCAGTTCCTTGTCCCCAATATTGTAAAGCAGGAGGGCCTGCACCGAATTGATATCGGAGCGGCCTCGCCGATCGAACTCGTCCTTGATGACGTCGAGCAGTCGGCGATGCAGCCGTTCGACTAACGTCAAGGCTTCCAAGTACTGTGGCCGAATGTGATCGAGCTGCGCCTCGCGGCCGGCTGGCTCGACCGTCTTCGCGACGGCTTTCATGTTCAACGCCCCTTGCGTTTATATTTTACGTCCCCGGTTACAAGGCCCTGTTTTCCCCGCTCCGGATGTGACGCACACTATGAGGGGCAGTCTAAAATCGGCTTAAATAACACCATAAAGATTAGGTTTATTTGCAACGGTGAACAGAGTCTTGACCATAAAATTCTACGGAACGGCGCAAGCCTTCGTTCACTCTAGAAACCCGCGTCAATCGCGGATGAAGCGAATAATTCCAGAAAAGTCGCGCGACGCTTCCCCGCTCGTCACGTATTGCGAATAAATTCGCGCGGCGTCGGCACCCAGTTCTGTTCTGGTTCCGGTCGCCTTTGCCGCTTCTTGCGACAATTTTAAATCCTTTAGCATCATCGCCGCGGTGAACCCGGCCTGATAATCGCGGTTGGCAGGCGATGTCGGTACCGGTCCCGGTACGGGACAATAAGTCGTGAGCGACCAGCACTGTCCCGAAGACTTTGAAGAAATGTCGAATAATTTTTGATGATCAAGGCCGAGCTTTTCGGCAAGAACGAAAGCTTCAGAGACCGCGATCATCGACACGCCGAGGATCATGTTGTTGCAAATTTTCGCCGCCTGGCCATTGCCAGCGCCGCCGGCGTGCACGATGGTCTTGCCCATCTTTTCCAAAATCGATTGTGCGCGCGTGAAGGCCTGCGTGCTTCCGCCAACCATGAACGTGAGCGTCGCCGCGGTCGCGCCGCCGACGCCGCCCGATACGGGGGCGTCGAGCATCAACAAACCTTTTTTGTCCGCTTGCGCGGCGACGGCGCGCGCCGTTTCCACATCGATGGTTGAACAGTCGATCAGCAGCGTGCCGGCATTGGCGTTCTCAACGATCCCGGAAGAGCCGAGATAAACCTCACGCACTTCCTTGCCCGACGGCAGCATCGTGATGACCACGTCGGCGCGCGCGGCAACGCCTTTCGCGGTCTCGACGCTCACACCGCCCGCAGCCTTGAGTTTTTCGAGCGACGCCGGATTGACGTCAACGCCTTCCACCTGGTGGCCGGCTTTGAGCAAATTCTGCGCCATCGGCAATCCCATATTGCCAAGGCCGATAAATCCGATGCGCGCCATTGCGCCCTCCCCGATTTGCTTTGTTAAGGCGGCTGTTCCTGCGCCGATTTCAACGCCAGCCACAGGTAAAGCGCAAGCAACGCGCCTTCCACCACGCCGGTCAGCCAGCCTCCGCCAAACACCTGCGGAAAAAATATTTCGACCGCCAGCATTGAGGCAACCGCCGTCAGCCAGATCACCGCGCCCCACGCCGCCGCGAGCCAGAGGCCAACGGCCGCAACAAGGTCGATCACCGCAAAGAAAACCGTTGCGGTCTGCCAGGCGATCGAATGGTTCTCGAATGGTTGGGTCTCACCAAAGCCGATGCCGCACACTTGCGCCCAGTGATAGAGACCCTTCAGCAGCGATATCGCCGCCATCGCGCGCAGAAACAAAACGAGACGTCTTGTCCAGGGGCCGACCGAACGCTCGCCTTCGTGCTCGCGCACAGGCTCGAGCGAGTACAGATCTTTGGTTGCGGTGGGCTCGCTCACGGCAATGCCAACTCGGAGTTCGCAAGCGGGGCGAAGTGATGTTCGACCTCTGCCTCACCGACATCGGCGAGTGTGGGCGGCCGCCACCGCGGCTTGTTGTCTTTATCGACGATCACGGCGCGCACGCCCTCATAAAAATCATGGCCATGGATGACACGCGACACTATGCGGAATTCCATGCGCATGCACGTTTCGAAATCCCAGGTCTTGCCTCGCCTCACCTGCGCCAGCGCAAGCTTGAGGCTGAGCGGCGACTTCGTGCGTATTGTGGCAGCCGTTTTCTGCGCCCATTCGGCATCGGCACTCCCTGACAGCGCTTCGGTGTCGAGCGCAGCGAGAATGTTCTCGACCATATCGCCGGTAAAAAGCCGGTCGATCGCCGTGCGGCGCGGCGCGAGCGGCCCCTCCCCCGCAGGCTCGTTGAATGCGGCAAGGACCGCATCGACCGAAACCGTGCCGGTCAGCCCTTCGAGCAATGCTCCAAAGCGAGCCGATGGGACCCGATGAGTGGCAATGCCGCCGCCGATTGCGTCAGCAATACCGAAACGCTCGCCCGTCAGCGCACAATAGGCGCCGAGTTCGCCCGGCATACGCGGCAGAAACCAGGTGGCGCCCACGTCCGGAAAAAACCCGATGCCGACTTCGGGCATAGCGAACGAAAACCGGTCGCCCGCAACGCGATGCGAACCATGCACCGACACGCCGACACCACCGCCCATGGCGACACCGTCGATCAATGCGACATATGGTTTGCGGTAGTTTTTGATTGCGACGTTGAGCGGATACTCGTCGCGCCAGAATTGCAGTGCTTCGTCGTGCTTGCCGGCCTTGCCGAGATCATAAAGCGCGCGGATATCGCCTCCGGCCGAGAAAGCGCGTTCGCCTGCAGCGGTCATGACGACACGCGTCACCGATGCATCGTCGGCCCAGCGATCGAGCTGTGCCCGCAAGGCCAGCACCATCGCGTGCGTCACGGCATTGAGCGCCTTCGGCCGGTTGAGCGTGACAATGCCGGCCGCACCGCGACGTTCGAAAAGGATGTCGCTTTCGCTCACGCTGGCCTCAATTGAGCGCCCAAAGATAAGCGGCAACCGCAAACAACCCGAGCGCGCTCCGGCCCAAATGCAGGCGTCCCCACTGCACGATCAGGCCACGCGTTTGCTCGGTGGCTTGCGCCGGCTGCGTGGACTTCAGCATCCGGTTGGTCGGCATGATGATGAGCATCGTGTATGGCCAGGGCGCGAGGATCAGCGCCGCTCCGATGAGCCAACGCCAATCATAGGTGAAAACAAAGGCAACGACTCCAAGCACGCCGGAGATAATGGCGAGGCTTGCTTGCATGATGGCGCCACGCTCGTAACTTGGCTGCCACTCCGTCAATAGCGCTTGCGTATCGAGTTTCAGGCGCGCCGGCTGCTCTGCAACACTGACGTAGACGGCCGCACCGGCGAAAATCGCCGCCGTCGCCAGCGCCAGTTCGCCCGCCCACATCGCAATGGTCACGCTGGTTCCTCGCTTACGCGCTTTGCGCCGGCCAAACGCCGGCTTTTTCGAGCCGCTGCATCGCGTCATCGGTGAATTCGGCCTGCGGAGCGTCACCGCCGATCACGAACATCAGGATCGATTCCGCGTTCGGATCACCCTTGGTCACGTTCTCGAAGCGGCGGATCATGCCCGGCGGAAACGACACGACATCGAGTGGCCCGAGGTCGATATATTCGACATCGCCCTTCTCATTTTCCCAGCTGGCGCGCCAGGTGCCCGTCATCGGAATGAACGTTTCATTCGTATCGTGGTTGTGCATTTCCGGTCCGTGGCCGGGCTTGGCCTTGCAGTAACCGAGATTAAATCCCTCGCGGATCTTGATCGCCGCCATCCGCGCAGCGTGGTCGCCCACCGGCGAGGTGGCATTCTCGCCATGGCCTTGCGGCGGCTGGAAGCCAATGACGTTGAACAGCGTGCGCTCGCAGCCCGGCATCTTGCTGTCGGGGAGCCCGCCGTCGGAACCTTTGAGGTCCTTGAAGCGGGCGACGCGCTTCATCATTTCCTCGCGCGAGAGATAAAGTCTTCGAAGCTGCTCCATGATGTCTCCTCCCTGGCCTATTCGCTAATTACCCAGCATAGCGCGGCTGATAATCATCCGCATGATCTCATTCGTGCCTTCCAGTATTTGATGGACCCGCACGTCGCGCAAGACGCGCTCAATGGGGTGATCGCGCAAATAACCATAGCCGCCATGCAACTGCAGGCAACCATTGACCACATCGAAACCCGTATCGGTGGCAAGGCGTTTGGCCTGTGCAGCAATGCGTGTTGCCGCCGGCTCCTTGTCACCGACCGCAACCGCCGCGCGGTGCAGCAGCAGCCGCGCCGCCTCCAGGTCGGTTGCATAGTCGGCGATGCGGAATTGCAACGCCTGGAAATCGGCGAGACGCGTACCGAACTGCTTGCGCTCTTTCATGTAGGCGACCGTCCGGTCCAGGCAGAATTGTGCGCCGCCGATCGAACAGGCACCGATGTTCAAACGGCCACCGTCGAGACCTGCCATTGCAATCTTGAAGCCCTGCCCTTCTGTCCCGATCCGGTTCGACACCGGCACGCGACAGTTCTCGAACATCACCATGGCGGTTGGTTGTGTCTTCCAGCCGAGCTTTTTTTCCTGCGCACCGTATGAAAGTCCCGGCGTGCCCTTTTCGACCACGATGCAGGAAATGCCACCCGGACCTGCTTCGCCGGTCCGCACCATCACAACGTAGATGTCGGAAACGCCACCGCCGGAAATAAATGCTTTCGTTCCGTCGAGCACGTAATGGTCGCCATCACGCCGCGCGCGCGTCGTCAAGGCTCGCGGCGTCGGAGCCCGCGTTCGGTTCCGTCAGGCAGTAACTGGCGAAGTGTTGCATCGTGCAAAGTTTCGGCAGAAATTTCTTGCGCGCGGCGTCACTGCCAAAGGCGTCGATCATCCATGCGGCCATGTTGTGGATGGAGATGTAGGCCGCGGTCGAGGTGCAACCCTGCGCCAGTTCTTCGAAGATCAGTGCAGCGTCGAGCCGGCTGAGCGCCGAGCCGCCCACATCTTCTTTCACATAGATGCCGCCAAAGCCGAGCGCCGCCGCCTTGCGCAGGCTTTCGACCGGAAAAACCTCGCCTTCGTCCCAATCGCGCGCATGCGGCATCATCTCATCGCGCGCAAACTGCCGCGCGGTCGACTGGAAGGCCCGTTGCTCTTCGGTAAGGTCGAAATCCATGCAAAGTCCTGCGTTGGCCCATCCCGCTTAGCAAGCAGAGCCAGATCGGGGCAACCGGACGCCCTTTCGAGCATTTATGCCATAGGCGCCGGAATTTTTCGGGCGCTGGAGCATCTAATATTTGGCGCTACGCTAGATTGCCTACGGAGGACCCTATGGCGGACCAACCCCAAAGACCGGACGGACCAGACTTTGCGGCCGGTATCCCGGCCCATGATCTCGCCGACGGGGCAATGCTTGCGGGTCACGTCGGTGACGACGAGGTCTTGCTCGTACGCCAAAATGGGAAGCTGTTCGCATTGGCGGCCCATTGCACGCACTATCACGGGCCTCTCGCCGAGGGGCTGCTCGTCGGCGATACGGTTCGCTGTCCATGGCACCACGCGCACTTCAGCCTGCAAACCGGCGAAGCCATCGCGGCACCGGCCCTCAGCCCGCTCACGTGTTGGCAGGTCGAGGAGCGCAACGGCAAAATCGTCGTCAAAGAAAAAACTGCGCAGCGCGCGCCGAATAAAATCGGATCGGCCAGCGAACGTATTATCATTGTGGGTGGCGGAGCGGCGGGCTTTGCCGCGGCCGAAATGATGCGACGGCGCGGATTTGCCGGCGGCATCACCATGCTGAGCAATGACGCCGCAGCACCGGTCGATCGGCCAAACCTCTCCAAAGATTACCTCGCCGGCAGCGCCCCGGAGGACTGGGTGCCATTGCGAGGCGAGGATTGGTATCCGGAAAACAAGATCGACCTGAGATTGAGTACCGAAGTGAGCGCGATCGATCCGCGCGCGCGCACGGTCACCCTCGCCAATGGCACCACGATGCCATTCGACAGATTGCTGCTGGCGACCGGGGCAGAGCCGGTGAAGCTCGACATCCCCGGCGCCAACCAAAAACACGTCCATACGTTGCGTTCACTGGCCGACTGCCGCGCGATCATTGCGCAGGCGAAGGACGCAAAGCGCGCCGTCGTTCTTGGCGCGAGCTTCATCGGGCTGGAGACGGCAGCGGCATTGCGCGCTCGCGACATCGAAGTCCACGTGGTGGCGCCGGAGAAACGTCCGCTCGAGCGCGTATTCGGACCGCAACTCGGGGACTTCGTTCGTACGCTGCACGAAGAGCATGGCGTCAAATTCCATCTCGAGAACAGTGTTACCGCAATCGACGGCAAACGCGTGACACTCAAGAGCGGTGGCGCACTCGACGCCGATCTGGTGGTGATTGGCGTTGGCGTACGTCCGCGGCTCATGCTCGCCGAAAAGGCCGGCCTCGCCGTCGACAAAGGCGTAAGTGTGAACGAATATCTGGAAACGAGTGTGGCGGGCGTCTACGCCGCCGGCGATATTGCCCGCTGGCCCGATCCGATTTCAGGTGAGCGCATCCGTGTCGAACATTGGGTGGTGGCCGAACGCCAGGGCCAAACCGCGGCGCTCAACATGATGGGGATCCCCACGGCGTTCAGATCGGCTCCGTTCTTCTGGAGCCAGCACTACGATGTGCCGATCAACTATGTCGGTCACGCCGAGAAGTGGGACACCATCGACATCGAGGGCGATCCCATGAAGCGCGATTGCGTCGCTCGCTACAAACTGGGCGGCCGCGTTCTGGCTGTTGCTTCGATCTATCGCGACAAGGAGAGCCTTGAGGCCGGCGTAGACATGGAGCGGCGGGCCGAAAAGGCGGCAGAACGCGCCTAGTTAACCGCCTTTTCCTCGCGCCCGCGGACGGGTAGCGGCTTTGCATTGAACGGGCTAAAAAGAGCGGCAGGAGTGCCCTCATGGCGATCAAATTCGGCCGCCCGATCGAAAGCCGCGCTCGTTTCACGACGATCGAACCGGCGCCCGCGGCGGAAAACGATAGGCTAGACCTCCCCGTACGCATGCGCCGCAACAGGCGCGCCGAATGGGCGCGCCGCATGGTGCGCGAGCATGTGCTCACCACCGACGATCTGATCTGGCCGCTATTCGTGATGGACGGGAAAAATACCCGCACGCCTGTCCCCTCAATGCCGGGTGTCGAGCGTCTGTCGGTCGACCAGGCCGTGCGCGAAGCCGAACGTGCGGCCAAACTGACAATTCCGTGCATTGCGCTGTTCCCTTACACTGATCCGAAACTGCGCGACGAACACGGCAGCGAAGCGCTGAACCCGGACAATCTTGTTTGCCGCGCCATCGGCGCGATCAAAAAAGAAGTCCCCGAGGTCGGTATCTTGTGCGACGTCGCGCTCGATCCCTTCACCAGCCATGGCCATGATGGTTTGCTGCGTGATGGCGTCATTCAAAATGACGAGACAATCGCGGTGCTGGTCAAGCAGGCGCTCGTACAAGCGGAAGCAGGTTGCGACATCATTGCGCCGTCCGACATGATGGACGGCCGCGTCGGTGCAATCCGCAAAGCGCTCGATGCTGCGAATTTCATCGATGTTTCGATTATGTCTTACGCCGCGAAATACGCTTCCGCTTTTTATGGTCCCTTCCGCGACGCGGTCGGCTCGTCAAAAACCCTCACCGGTGACAAGCGCACTTACCAGATGGACTTTGGCAATTCCGACGAGGCGTTACGCGAGGTCGCACTCGATATCGAAGAAGGCGCCGACATGATCATGATCAAGCCCGGCCTGCCCTATCTCGACATCGTCCAACGCGTGAAGGAGGCATTCGCGATGCCGACCTTCGCCTATCAGGTGTCGGGCGAGTACGCGATGATCATGGCGGCGGCGCAAAACGGTTGGCTCGATGGCGAACGCGCCATGATCGAAAGCTTGATGAGCTTCAAGCGCGCCGGATGCGACGGTGTGCTCACATATTTCGCCCCGCGCGTGGCGGAAAAACTAAAACAAAGCTGAGTTTCCTTCCTCGTCACCGCCCGGTGGCTTTCGACAGGCAATACTTTCCATGGGTGAATTTGCAATTGGTCAGGGCGTGCCGCGCTTTGAAGATCCGCGGCTGGTGCAAGGCCGCGGCCGCTATATCGACGATATCGTTTATCCCGGCATGGCTTTTGGGGTCGTGCTGCGCTCGCCGCACGGCCACGCGAAAATTCTATCGATCAAGACCGACGCAGCCAGGGCCGCACCGGGGGTGATTGAAGTCATCACTGCGGCGGATTGGAAGAAGGCAGGCCTGGGTGAACTGCCCTCGCACGGCGGCCTCAAGCGTCGCGATGGCTCACCGATGTTCAAGGCAGGCTATCCGGTGCTGGCGCAAGACCGCGTGCGCTGGGTCGGCGATCCAGTCGCGTTTATCGTCGCGGAAACTGCAGCACAGGCAGCCGACGCCGCCGAAATGATCGAAGTTGACTACGAACCACTGCCGGCGGTCGTATCCACCGCCAAAGCAATGGAGCCGGGCGCCGCGAAGGTCTGGGAAGGTTGCGACGACAATATCGGATTCGTTGAATTGCTCGGCGACAAGGCTGCGACCGACGCGGCCTTCGCCAAGGCCGCGCACGTCGTGAAGCACCGCTTCGTCATCAACCGCGTCACTGCCGCTGCCATGGAGCCGCGTGGCGCAGTCGGCGTCTATCTGCCGGCGGAAGACCGCTACATCATCCACTCGCCAGTGCAACGCGCACATCCCTATCGGAACGAGATCGCGAAGGTGATGAAGGTTCCGGAAAGCCGCGTGCGCGTGATCTGCATCGACGTCGGCGGCAGCTTCGGGATGAAGACGCCGGTATTCAATGAAGCGCCATTGACGATGTTCGCCTCGAAGCTCACCGGCCGGCCCGTCAAATGGATAAGCACGCGCACCGAGGCCTTCTTGAGCGATGCCCAGGCGCGCGACAACGTCACCGAAGCCGAACTCGCTCTCGACAAGGACGGCACGTTCCTCGGATTTCGCGTCAAGACGATCGCGGCTATCGGTGCATACCTTCAGAACAATATGCCGGCGTTCATCCTCAATGCCGGCACGCTGGCCGGCTGCTACCGCACACCTGCGATGTATGTCGATATCACTGGCGTCTACACCAACACGAATCCGGTCCGCCCCTATCGCGGAAACGGCCGGCCGGAAGCTGGCTACGTCATCGAGCGCATGGTCGACCTTGCCGCAGATGAGCTCAAAATCGATCCGGCCGAATTGCGCCGTCGCAATTACGTCGCGCCCAACCAAATGCCGTTTAAGACCGGGCTTACATTTACCTACGACTGTGGCGAATTCGAAAAGAACATGGACTTGGCGCTAGAGCTTGCTGAGGTCAAAGGCTTCAAGCAGCGGCGCGATGAGTTCCGCAAGCGCGGCAAGCTTCGTGGGTTCGGAATTTCCAACACCATCGAGCGCGCCGCTGCCGGCGGCACTGAAGGTGCCGAAGTGCGCTTTGACCGCAGCGGTTCAGTCACTTTGTTCTCGGGCTCAGTAACCGCCGGCCAAGGCCACGAGACCGTGTTCAAACAATTGGTCTGCGACCGCCTCGGCCTCCATCCGGACGAAGTCCGCTATGTGCAAGGCGATACCGACGAAGTGTTCTACGGCGAAGGCACCGGCGGCTCGCGCACATCCACGATGTCGAGCGCGGCATTCTTGATGGCAACCGACAAAGTGATCGAGAAAGCCAAGGTGATTGCCGCGCACGCGCTCAAAGTCGAACCCGAGCGACGTGAAATTCGCCGATGGCGTGTCTTCATCGTCACCGAAAACGAACCGGACCATGACGATCAAGGAAGTCGCGATCGATTCAAGCAACCCGGCCAAGATTCCGGCCGCCGTGGAACCCGGATTGTTCGCCACCGCGACATACAAGGCAGGGGCTCAGAACTTTCCGAATGGCTGCCACATCTGCGAACTGGAAATCGACAAGGACACTGGCGTGGTTGAGATCGTACGCTACAGCGTCGTCGATGACGTCGGCACCGTGCTCAATCCGATGTTGTTGCACGGCCAAATCCACGGCGGCGTCGCGCAAGGTGCCGGGCAAGTGCTGATGGAAGACATCCACTTTGACACGTCGGGCCAGCTCGTTACTGCCTCGTTCATGGATTATGCGATGCCGCACGCCCACAACCTCAGCAATATCGAGGTCGAGAGCAATCCGGTTCCAACCAAGACCAATCCGCTGGGAACCAAGGGCGCGGGGGAAGCAGGCAATGTCGGCGCGCTGCCGGCGGTAGCCAATGCGCTGGTCGATGCGCTGTCGGAATTCGGCGTCAAACATATCGAAATGCCGGCAACGCCGGAGCGGATTTGGCGCGCAATGCAGCCGAAATGACGCAAGACCGAGCCCGAGGCCACACGCCTAAAACCTGTACACCACCGCCGACGGTATTACCTTAGGCTGCGGTGATTCGGTTCGCACGGTGCTTCGGCGCCGTGCGCGTACTGTTGCGCCTCGTGCTGCAGGGTAACTGCGTCCCCACCGGCTAAGGAGATTTCTATGCGCAACGTCGGACGCAAGCTCGCATTTGTGCTCGCCTCATCCAACCACGGCACAATGATTGTCAATCGTTTCGACAGGCACATGGTCGATCCGGAACGGGGCTACGGCGTCGGATTCCAAATTCTTGAAGCAGCAGCATTCGATCCGACCGAAGTCGAGATCGCGCTTCAGCTCCTCGACATGCGACGTCGCTTTCACGGCGACGGCGTGGTGGCAATCGATTGCGGTGCCAATATCGGTGTGCACACCATCGAATGGGCGACTTCGATGACCGGCTGGGGTTCGGTGATCGCCGTCGAAGCGCAGGAGCGTATCTATTACGCACTGGCTGGAAATATCGCGATCAACAATTGCTTCAACGCCATCGCAATGCATGCCGCCGTTTCGTCGGAAACCGGCACCATGCGAATTCCCAACCCGAATTACCTCACCGCCTCAAGCTTCGGTAGCCTCGAGCTCCTGAAGCGCGACGGCAACGAATTCATCGGCCAGGCTGTCGACTACTCTGACGAAAAGACCGTCGCAATCCAGAAAATTACGCTCGACGCACTCTCGTTGCCGCGCGTGGACCTGATCAAAATCGATATCGAAGGCATGGAATTCGCGGCGCTGGAGGGCGCGCGGCAATTGGTCGAGAAAAATCATCCCATCCTGTTGATTGAAGCGATCAAGGCCGGCCGGGAGCAGCTGCGGGGCTGGCTGGAGCAGCGCGGGTACAAAGTGTTCGATGCGGGCATAAACTTGTTGGCTGTTCACGTCAGCGATAAAACGCTGGCGCAACTCGAACAGAAAACACCACCGGCGCAATCGGCCGCCTGAGCAAGCGCCTCACTCAATCGCTGCCCCGGGCTCAATTCGCACCGGCAGGTAACCATCGGCAGTAAAAGCCGCCATGATTTCTTCGGCGTGAGCGCCGTCGCGAGTCTCAATCGTCACATCCAGCTTGGCGCCTTTCGCCGGCACATCCAGAAACAGCCGGCGATGATCAACTTCGAGAATATTGGCGCCGAGCTCGCCAATGCGCGTTGCGATTGCGCCGAGCACCCCAGGCCTATCGGGAATGGTCAGGCGGAAGGACACGATACGGCTGTCGCGTTCAAGTTCACGCACCATGATGGAGGCAAGGACGCGCGGGTCGATATTTCCTCCACATAAAACTAGCCCGACTTTCTTGCCCGCAAACCGCCCCGGCTTCGCCAGCATTGCTGCAAGGCCGGCGGCACCCGCGCCTTCCGCCATCGTTTTTTGCAACGTCAAGTAAGCATTGACCGCTCGCTCGAGGTGCGCCTCATCGACGAGGATAATTTCCGCCACCAATTCCCGAATGATCGGCAGCGTCAGCTTCCCGACATTCTTGACCGCAATACCCTCGGCAAGTGTTGGACCGCCAATCGGGCGGTCCTCGCCGCGCAATGCATTCCAGACCGAAGGGTAAAGCGCGGCTTCAGCACCGACGACTTCGATCGCCGGATTTTTCGCATGCGCAGCAATCGCGTTCCCGGCAATAAGGCCACCGCCGCCGACCGGAAATACCAGCACGTCAAGGTCCGGTACCACTTCCAACACTTCGAGTGTGATCGTGCCCTGCCCGGCGATGATGCGAGGGTCATCGTAGGGGTGAACAAGCACAAGATTACGCTTTGCCTGAATTTGCTCGCAGCGAGCCTGTGCTTCGGCGACTGACTCTCCGTGCAGCACAACTTCGGCGCCATGCATGCGCGTTGCTGCGACCTTCACAAACGGCGTCGTCACCGGCATCACGATGGTCGCCGGAATTCCAAGCCGCGCCGCGTGATAAGCCACCGCCTGGGCATGGTTGCCCGCCGACATGGTAATGACGCCACGCTTGCGCTCGGCTTCGTTCAGCGACGCAAGCTTAACAAGCGCACCGCGGTCCTTGAATGAATTGGTAACCTGCAGATTTTCGTACTTAACGTAGACCTCGGCGCCGGTCAGTGCCGACAGCTTCGGCGCCGGCAGCATGGGCGTGCGCAGCACCGAGCCCTCAATCACGCGCCGGGCACCTTCAATATCGGAAAGGGTAACTCCCAACGCGTCTTCCTCCGGGCCCCGGCACCCACCATGCCGCAAGCCTTGCCGCCCTTCCAGCCGGATAAAATAGGGCTACGCAGACCCTTGCGCGCGCCCGATTCTTTCTCCATTTCGTAGGCGACCGATACAGGCGTGTACGGCCGAACCGGCAAGGCAGCGAAAGATGTCGATCGACATCAAACCTCACGCTTACGATCCGGCGACCCAGCCGGAACTCTTTGACGGCGTTTTGGCGCGCCGAGTCGTGGCTTTTGTTATCGACTTCATCATTATTGCCGTGCCGGTCGTGCTCGCCGCAATGTTCATTTTCGCCTTTGGAATTGTCACCTTAGGGCTCGGGTTTGCGCTCTATTGGCTGCTGCCGCCGGCAACCGTGATTTGGGCGCTCGTTTATTTCGGCGCTACCCTTGGGGGGCCTAATTCCGCCACCCTGGGAATGCGGGTGGTCGATCTGGAAATGCGCACTTGGTACGGTGCACCGGCCTATTTCGTGCTCGGCGCGGTCCACGCCATCGCCTTCTGGTTCACAGTGTCTTTCTTCACACCGTTCGTGTTGCTGGTTGCCTTCTTCAACGATCGGCGTCGCCTCTTGCATGACATCCTTCTCGGAACCGTAATCATTAACAATGCTGCCCGCGCCTCGGCGTTGCGACCTTCCATGCAAGCCGTCAGGGCCGGATAAAGGGCTTTGACGGCGACCATCCGGCGCGCGATGCTAACGTGCACCGAGAGGATATTTAACGAGTCGGCCTGATCAGTGACACAGCATTCGCGCGACACGCCGCAGTTTTATCTGACCGCTCCCTCGCCCTGCCCCTACCTGGAAGGGCACGAGGAGCGCAAAGTTTTCACACACCTTGTTGGCGAGCGCGCGGGCGAACTCAACGACCTCCTCACGCATGGCGGTTTTCGCCGCAGCCAGTCGATCGCGTACCGGCCGGCCTGCGAGGGATGCCGCGCGTGTGTGTCAGTGCGCGTGGTTGCCGCCGATTTCGCGCCTTCACGCAATATGCGCCGCATCGCCGAACGCAATGCCGACGTGGTCGGCGACATGCGCTCGTCAGCCCCTACTTCCGAGCAATATTCGGTCTTCCGGGCCTATCTTGACGCGCGCCATCGTAACGGCGGCATGGCTGACATGACGGTGCTCGACTACGCAATGATGATTGAAGACAGTCATGTCGATACGCGCTTGATCGAGTATCGCCGCCGCGGGCCCGATACCGGCATCAACGGCCGCGGCACAGGCGATATGCTAGCCGTTGCGCTCACCGACGTGCTGAGCGATGGCCTCTCGATGGTCTATTCATTTTTCGATCCGGACGAAGGCGATCGGTCGCTCGGGACATTCATGATCCTCGACCACATCGATCGCGCCAATCGTATGGGGCTGCCCTACGTCTATCTTGGCTACTGGGTGCCCGGTTCGCGCAAAATGGACTACAAAGGCCGCTTCCTTCCGCAGGAGCGCCTGATGCCGTCCGGCTGGAGCCGAGTGGAAAAGTAGAGCGGCTTTATCCGAGTAACTGGTCGGCCAGCAGCTTGAAATTGAATGCGATCAGCACCACTACCGTGAGGGTGGCGAGCAGCGTGACCCAGATCGGGGCCGCGAGTGCGCCCATCTTGCGCCGATCGGCGGTAAACATCACCAGCGGGATGATAGAAAACGGCAGCGCAATTCCAAGCACGACCTGGCTGAAAATCAGAAGCTTCGCCGTTCCAGCTTCGCCATACCAAATGGTCACGATCGCTGCCGGAGTAATGGCAATCGCCCGCGTTGTCAGGCGCCGCGCCCAGGCAGGAAGGCGAATATCGATAAAGCCTTCCATGACAATCTGACCGGACAATGTCGCCGTCACCGTGGAATTCAGACCGCAACATAAGAGCGCAATACCGAAGAGAGTCGGTGCGATAGCCGAACCGAGCAATGGAGCCAGGAACGCATGGGCCTGGTCGAGTTCCGCCACGTCGGTTTTCCCTGCTTTATTGAAGGTCGCGGCAGCAAGGATCAGGATCGAGGCGTTGATCGTCAGCGCAAACGTCAACGCGATCGTGGAATCAATTGTTGCGAGCTTTATCGCTTCTCGCCGGTCTTCGATGCTCTCGCCGAACCGCCGCGTCTGCACCACGCCCGAATGCAGATAAAGGTTATGTGGCATCACTGTCGCACCGATAATACCAATCGCGAGATAGAGCATATCGGGGTTGCGCACGATTTCGGTGGTGGGCGCAAAGCCGCGGATCACGGCACCCCAGTCCGGGTCGGCCATCGCGATCTGCACCATGAAGCAGAGCGCGATCACGCCCATCAACGTGACAACAAACGCCTCGATCCAGCGGAAACCAAGATTTTGCAACCATAGAATCAGAAACACATCGAGCGCGGTGATCAACACACCGATCTCAAGTGGAATTTTGAACAGCAGATTGAGGCCGATTGCGGTGCCAATCACTTCGGCAAGATCGGTTGCGCAAATCGCGATCTCGGTCAGCACCCACAAGGGCCACGATACCCAACGCGGAAACGCATCGCGACAGGCTTGTGCAAGATCACGTCCCGCCCCGATACCGAGCCGCGCACACAGCGCTTGCAACAACATCGCCATCAAATTGGAGAGCAGCGCGACGGTGAGCAGCGTGTAGCCGAACTTCGACCCGCCTGCGAGCGACGTTGCCCAGTTGCCGGGATCCATATAGCCGACAGCAACCAGATAGCCGGGGCCGAGGAAAGCAACGAGCTTTTTGCCGAGCGAGCCTGTCGGTCGCGTGGCAACGGACCCAAACACCTCCGCCAAGGGCGGGCGGCCGCGCTCGCGCCGCCAGCCGGTCGCTTCCGTCTTTGCACGTGAGCGCACGGTTGCGTCCATTCTGGAACCGTAAAAGCCTCTGATTCTCAAATTGAATATATCTAGTTGCGAATAATTTGCAATTGCATTTGGGATGGAACTTTCCCGCCATCGATCGTGTTGCCGCTGACTTATGGGCGGCAAACTGGGTGTAACGCGAAAATGAATGGTGCTCGGCGGCTGGTTCGGCTGTGCGTGCTGGTGGTGCCGTGCGCACTTGCCGCAACGCCGACATTTGCCGCCGAAGGCGCGCGCGCCCCTTCCGAACTTATCTTCATTGCTCAGCTCGCTTTGCTGATGCTGGTCGGCCGGCTGCTCGGCGAGGTCATGATCCGCTGGAAGCAACCGGGTGTGATGGGGCAACTCATCGCCGGCCTGGTGCTCGGCCCTTCCCTGCTGGGCGCATTGTTTCCCGATTGGCAACACGCCCTTTTCCCGAGCGCCAAAGAGCAGAAGGCCATGCTCGACGGTGTCTCCCAGTTCGGCGTGCTGATGCTGTTGTTGCTGACCGGCATGGAAACCGATCTCAAGCTCGTACGGCGGACCGGTGCCGCTTCGGCCATCGCCTCGATCGCCGGCATCGTCGTTCCATTCGCTTGCGGTGTCGCGCTCGGCGAAATGCTGCCCGACTCGATGTTGCCCGATCCCGGCAAGCGGCTGATCACGTCGCTCTTTCTCGGCACCGCGCTCTCGATCGCGTCTGTTAAAATTGTCGCGACCGTCATTCGCGAGATGAACTTTCTGCGCCGAAGCGTCGGCCAGATCATTCTCGCGTCTGCCATTATCGACGACACCATCGGCTGGATGATCACCGCCGTCATCTTCAGTCTGGCATTGCAGGGCCACGTCGACTTTTGGAGCGTTGCCCAAAGCGTCCTGGGTACGCTTGCGTTCATGGGGCTCAGCCTGACCATCGGACGCCGCATCGTGTTCATCATTATCCGCTGGGTGAACGATGTGTTCGCCAGCGACTTTGCTGTGATCACCACAATCCTGCTGATCATGTGCGCGATGGCACTCATCACCGACCTGATTGGCGTGCACACGGTGCTGGGCGCTTTTGTCGCCGGCATCCTCATTGGCGAATCCCCCATCCTGACCCGCCATATTGACGAGCAGTTGCGCGGGCTGATCATCGCCTTCTTCATGCCGGTCTTCTTCGGCACTGCGGGCCTTTCCGCCGACCTCACGATACTCAAGGAGATGAACTTTCTGCTGTTGACCCTGGGCCTGATCGCAATTGCAAGTGTTGGCAAGTTCGGTGGAGCATTCATCGGCGGCAAACTTGCAGGACTCAACTTTCGTGAATCGCTGGCGCTCGGCACCGGGATGAATGCACGCGGCTCGACCGAGGTCATCGTTGCCACGATCGGTCTCTCGATGGGCGCATTGAGCCAGAACCTCTTCACAATGATCGTAACCATGGCGGTCATTACGACAATGGCGATGCCGCCGACGCTGCGCTGGGCGCTTTCCCGCCTGCCGATGCGCAAAGAAGAAAAGCAGCGGCTGGAACGCGAGGAGATGGAAGCCAAGGGCTTTGTGCCGAAACTTGAGCGTCTGCTGCTGGCAGTTGACGAGAGTGCAAATGCAAAATTCGCCACGCGCATTGCCGGACTGATCGCAGGCGGCAGCGCCATGCCGACCACCGTGATGCAAATTAAAACGGACAAGAAAACGGGCAAAGCCGCCGCAGAAGCCGCCAGGCAGAAGGCCGAAGAAGTCGGCGAAACCGTTCAGAAATTCGCCGACCAGGTCGAGCGCGTGCAAAAACCTGAAGAAAAGGCTGACACCAAACTCGACGTGACGACAATCGTCGAACAGGCACCGAAACCGGAGGCCGTCGCCGCAGGAGGCCGAGAAAGGCTACAGCCTGATGCTTATTGGACTTGAAAAGACCGTTGCGCGGCGCAACGAATTCCACGACGACATCACAAAACTCGCGGCCGGCTTCGAAGGGCCCCTCGCCGTATTGGACGTCCGCGACAAGCTGCTCGAGCATCCGCTCGACGCCAAGCTCAATATTCTTGTGCCCGTCAACGGCAACGAGTATTCGCGCCGCGCAGCGGAGGTCGCAATCGCGGTGGCGCGAGCGTCCCACGCGCCACTGACCGCGCTATATGTCGCCCCGGGCGGTAAAAAACGATCGCGCCGCTATGAGGAAGCGATTCTGAAGGATATTTCGGAACTTGCTGAGACCTACGATACAGAAGTACGTACGGCAGTACGTGCCGATGTCGCGGCTGAAGACGCAATTCTCAAGGAGCTGTCACGAAAGCCCTACACTCTGGTGGTGATCGGCGCCGGCCGCCGGCCGGGTGAAAAGCTTTTTTTCGGTGACACCGCCGCCGCACTTCTCGAAAAATCGGAGTGCTCGCTGTTGTTCGTCGCGAGCTGACGGCTACTCGGATTCTTCTGCCTTGCCGTTTCCACCGATCGCCAGGCTGCGGAATTTATTGTTCTTCGGGAATCCCTTCGGCGCAATGCGGCCTGCATCGGCCCGATTTCCGCGCCAATCCTTCAGCTCTTTCATCGTCAGCGTGAAGCTGCGCCCGGCGGCATCATTCCAGGCCATCCCGTCGTCGGCCTTGAACGTGGTAATGTCGGATAGGCCCTTCTCCTTGTAACGCTGGAGTCGAACGCCGCGCCCGCGGCCCATTTCCGGTACCTGGTCGAGCTGGAAGATCACCATCTTGCGGTTCGCGCCGATCGCAGCCGCGAGCTCGCCGTCGACCGTGGTCAACGCCGCCGCCTTGTCGGGAGACTTAAGATTGAGCACCTGCTTGCCCTTGCGGGTGGTGCCCAGACATTCATCCTCCGACACCACAAACCCGTTGCCGGTATAGCTCGCGACCAGGAATTTGCGTCCACCCTGATACGCCAAAGCCGCCACGACGTCGGCCTCCTGCTCCAAATCAAAATAGAGGCGCACGGGCTCACCGTGTCCCCGCCCGCCCGGAAGCTTCGAGGCTTCGATGGTGTAGAACTTGCCATTGCTGGCGAAGATCAAAATCTTGGCGGTCGTCTCCGTCGGGAATGCGAATTTCAGCGCATCGTCGGTTTTGAAGGTAACACCTGAAAGGTCGGTGACATGCCCGCGTAAGCCGCGGATCCACCCCTTCTCCGACACCACGACGGTCACCGGCTCGCGAACGACCATCGCCTCTTCGATTGCTGCCTCATCATGAGCGGGCGCAATGCCAAAGGTCGTGCGGCGCTTGCCGATTTGCGTCTTCGGTCCGAAGGCTTCTCTGATCTCCTTGATCTGACCGGAGATCGTTTTCCATTGTTGTGGCGTAGAGGCGATGAGCGATTTGAGCTTGGTGCGCTCTTCGCGCAGCGCCTTGTCCTCGGCACGGATTTCCATTTCCTCGAGCTTGCGCAAATTGCGCAGCCGCATGTTGAGGATCGCGTCGGCCTGCACCTCGCTGAGCTTGAACGTCTTCATCAGGACGGGCTTTGGCTCGTCCTCTTTGCGAATGATTTTGATGACCTTGTCGAGATTAAGATAAGCGACAAGATAACCACCCAGCATTTCCAGGCGATGCTCGATTTCGGCCAGCCGGTGCTTGGAGCGGCGCAACAGGACTTCGCGCCGATGGTC
Source organism: uncultured Alphaproteobacteria bacterium (assembly GCA_963743405.1). Taxonomy (GTDB): domain Bacteria; phylum Pseudomonadota; class Alphaproteobacteria; order Rhizobiales; family Xanthobacteraceae; genus Pseudolabrys. The sequence continues at coordinate 224,564 of CAVUPX010000004.1, forward strand.
GAGCCATTCGCGCAAGGCTTCGGCGAGGCCGAGCACTTGCGGGATGCGACCCTTCACCAGCACGTTCATGTTGAGTGGAATGCGGTTCTCCAGCTCGGTGAGCTTGAACAGCGATTCCATCAGCAACTCGGCGTCGACCGACCGCGAGCGTGGCTCGATCACAAGCCGGACGTCTTCAGCCGACTCGTCGCGCACATCGGCGACCAGCGGCAATTTCTTCTCGTTGATCAACTCGGCGAGCTTCTCGACCAGGCGCGACTTCTGAACCAACCACGGCATTTCATTGATGACGATCACATAGGTGCCGCGACCGGTGTCTTCCTGTTTCCATCGCGCGCGCACACGAAACGAGCCGCGGCCCGTGTTGTAGGCTTCGGCGATTGTCTCCGGCGTATCGACGATGACACCGCCCGTCGGAAAATCAGGACCTTTGACGTATTTGAGCAACGTACGGCTGCGCGCCTTGGGGTTATCAATCAGGAACAGCGCCGCATCGCATAGTTCCGCGGCATTGTGCGGCGGGATCGAGGTCGCCATGCCGACCGCGATGCCCTGCGAGCCATTGGCGAGCAGATTGGGGAATGCGGCCGGCAGCACGATCGGCTCTTCACTGGTGCCGTCGTAGCTCGGGCGGAAGTCGACCGCATCCTCGTCAATGCCATCGATCAGCAGCCGCGCGACTTCGGTGAGCCGCGCCTCGGTGTAGCGCATGGCGGCAGCGTTATCGCCGTCGATATTTCCAAAATTCCCCTGCCCGTCGACCAACGGATAGCGCTGGGCAAAATCCTGCGCGAGGCGCACCAATGCATCATAAATTGCCTGATCGCCGTGCGGATGGAAGTTGCCCATCACATCGCCGACGACTTTGGCTGACTTTTTGAAGGCGGCTCCCGGGTCGAGCCGCAACAACCGCATTCCGTAAAGAATGCGGCGATGCACGGGCTTGAGGCCGTCACGCGCATCGGGAAGTGCGCGATTCATGATGGTGGAAAGAGCGTAGGCGAGATAGCGCTCTTCAAGCGCTTCGCGCAGCGCGACTTCTTCAACCGCGCCCTTGTCCGGGGGAATCAGTCGCTTTCCCATGCTCGATAGCTAATCGGTTGTTTCGCGATGAACAAGCGATGAACGCGTCGGCCATCTATTCTTCGGACTTTTCCAGGTACTATTTGGGAACTGGGAAGCCTTGTTTGTCTTAATTAGTGAACAACTATGCGGGGCGACGCATCTATTTGGATGGAGAAAGAAATGCGCCGGATTGCTCTTGCGACTGCCGCGACGCTCGCCATTCTCGCGGGAGGTTCATTCGTTCCGAATCGCGCCGAGGCCATGACGATCACGACGCCGGCCGGAATTCGGGCCGCGCTCGATGGCACGACCCTCGCTCAGGACGTCGCTTATATCTGTCGCCGGGTTTGGCGCTGCGGACCTTACGGCTGCGGCTGGCGCCGCGGATGCTGGTGGGCTGGCGCTGGCCCTTACTCCTACGGCGGGCCATATCGGCGGCGCTATTGGTGGTGAGCTAGGCGACGCTCGGCAAAGCCCGGCTGAGCGCGGCAATAAAATGCGCGCGCTCGTCGCCAAGCGACAACCCACGCGGCTCAAGCGCGTGACGAGTTAGAAAGTACCCGGTGAGCGCAAAGCCGTCGGTGAGGTCGCGGCCGGCCGGCAGCGCATCCTGCTCTCGTAAGAATGCCGGTAGCCGCATCATTTTGTCTGCCCATGGCTCGCCGGCGGCACGCGAGACGGCTCGCCCGGATTTGGGCGAAACATAAATGAGGTCGCCGGACACCCCGGTCGCCACACAGCGCTCGAGATCGAGCCCGAAACCGAGTTCGGATAGCAGTTGCAATTCAAATCGCACCACCATCGGCGCGGCAATCACCGCATCGTCAAGGCGACCAAGAATTTCGTCGAGGGCCTCATAGAGGCCCCCATGTGGATCGCGTTCCGGCAACAGCCTCATCAGCGCAGCGAGGTGGCTAACGCCGTAAATTGCATGGGGTGACGAAAAGAAACTCGCCGCCCGCAAATGCAAGCCCTCAACGGTATAGTTGCCGAGATGCTCATCAAGCCGCGCCCGCCAGGCCGCGCTCACGCTATTGCCGAGTTGCAGAACCGGCTTGAGCCGTGAGCCGAAGCCTCCACGCACCAGGCCAAGATGTCGGCCGTGCTCGCGCGTCATTAATTCGAGGATAGCATTCGCTTCCCCGTGACGTTTGACTCCGATCACAATGCCTTCATCGGCCCATTGCATACAGATAATTGCTCATCCTTCGAAACGCGCCCCTCGGGCGCTCCTCAGGATGAGGCAACGAAGGCCCTCATGGTGAGGAGCGCGGCGAAGCCGCGCGTCTCGAACCATGAGGGCGAGTCCCATGCGCCGTCAATCCTTTGGAAACTCCAGCCCCATGGCGCGGTATCGCTCCGGATCCTCGCCCCACCCTTCACGCACTTTGACGAACAGGAACAAGTGCACCTTGGCCTCCACGACCTCCGCGATATCCCTGCGGGCGGCCTCACCGATGGCCTTGATCGTCTGCCCGCCCTTGCCGAGAACAATCTTGCGCTGGCTTTCGCGCTCGACATAGATCGTCTGCTCGATCCGGATGTCGCCGCCGCGCAGTTCCTTCCACGCTTCGGTTTCGACCGTTGAATGATAAGGCAATTCCTGATGCAGCCGTTCAAACAATTTTTCGCGGGTGATCTCGGCGGCCAATTGACGGATCGGCGCATCCGACATTTGGTCGGGTGGATAATGCCACGGTCCCGGCGGGACGCGCTGCGCCAACCAAGTTTTGAGATCGGAAACACCGTCGCCGGTCAATGCTGAAATCATAAATGTCGTCTCGAACTTCGCCTTCTCGTTCGCAACCTTTGCCAACGTTAACAGCACTTCCTTTGCAACCACGTCGACCTTGTTGAGAATCAGCAGTTTCAGCGGCTTCACTTCCCGAAGCCGCGCGAGAATATCCTCCGCTTCTTCGTCTAGTCCTTTGCGCGCATCGATCAAGACACCGACAAGATCGGCCTCGTGCGCCCCGCTCCAGGCCGTCGTTACCATGGCGCGGTCGAGTCGCCGCTTGGGAGAAAAGATACCCGGTGTGTCGACGAAGATGAGTTGCGACCTTCCTTCAATGGTAATTCCGCGAATCAAGGCGCGTGTCGTCTGCACCTTGTGAGAAATAATGCTGACCTTCGAACCGACCAGCGCATTGAGCAGCGTCGATTTTCCGGCATTTGGCGCGCCGATCAGAGCGACGAAGCCGCAGTTCGTATCTGCGCTCTGCGTGTTCGCCTCAGCCATCAAGTTTGTCCGCCGGCGCACCAACGCGCGTGAGCATAGCCGCAGCGGCAGCCTGTTCGGCAGCGCGCTTTGAATTACCCAGCCCCTCGGCCGGCGGGCGGTCGGGCAGCACGACGGCGACGCGAAATTCCGGATCGTGATGTGGCCCGGTACGCGCGAGCTCGCGATAGGCCGGCGTCGGCAGCCCGCGCGCCTGAGCCCATTCTTGCAACATGGTTTTAGGATCGCGTAGTGGACGCGGCGGGGTAAGCATACGCTCCTTCCAAAAGCGCGCGATCAATGCGTCGGCCGCCGCATATCCAGCATCGAGGAAAACCGCTCCAACCAATGCCTCACAGACATCGGCGAGAATTGTTGTCCGCCGCCGTCCACCGGCATGCGATTCCGAATTGCCGAGCTTGAGCGCAGGTCCCAGATCCATCGCTCGTGCCACTTCCGCGCAAGTCTCCTTGCGCACAAGATCGGCCAGCCTTCGCGACAGTTCGCCTTCGTTTGCCTTCGGAAACGCGCGGTAAAGCATGTCGGAGATCACAAGCCCAAGAACATGATCGCCGAGAAATTCAAGCCGCTGATAGCTGGACGCGCGATTGCCGCCCGATAGAGCCGAAATGTGCGTGAGCGCGCGTTCAAGCAAGTCTTTGTCGGCGAAATTGTAGCCGATCCTGGTCTCGAGCGCCGTCCTGTCCTTGGCCTTGCGGCTCATCTGACGATCGTGAACAGCCTGTTCCAGCGCACCGACACCGGCCAGCGCCAGAATTGCCAAGCGCGCTCGCCCTCATAGACAGAGAAGAAGATAATCTGTGCCTTACCAACAATGTTTTCGAACGGCACCATGCCCACCTGACTAAAGCGGCTGTCAGTCGAATTATCGCGATTGTCACCCATCATGAAATAATGGTCGGGCGGGACAGTGTAGACCTGGGTGTTGTCGGCAAATCCGTTGTCCACCAGATCGAGCGTGTTGTAAGTCACGCCGTTCGGCAGCGTTTCGGTCCATCGCTTGACGGGCGCGTCACGTGTGCCTTCCTCTGTTTCGACAAAGTCGGGCGCGCGCTCGTGCTTGACCGGTACACCGTTGATATTGACGACGCCGTCGATGACCTGAATTTTATCGCCAGGTAAACCCATCACGCGTTTGATGTAGTCGGTCGAAGGATCTTTCGGCAGCCGAAACACGACCACGTCGCCGCGCTGCGGCAACCAATCACCCGGAATGCGACCTGAGAAAAGCGGCGGCGACAACGGGAGCGAATATTTGCTGAATCCGTAGCTGTATTTCGATACGAACAAATAGTCGCCGACAAGCAGCGTCGCCTTCATAGAGCCCGAAGGGATATTGAACGGCTGAAACAGGAAGGTACGGATCACGAGCGCAATGATCAGCGCGTGAATGATCACGCGCACGGTTTCGGCGACGCCGCCCTCTTTTCGCTTTGTTCCAGATGTCACGCTCATAGGCCTTTCGTCCCGCCATTCGGCTTGGGCGCCCCGGCGACCTTGTAGCGGCTGGCACCCCCCCAGGCAATCAACAAGGCCGGCGAATTACCACAAAAGCCTGTTCGCATTGATGTTCCTGCTTTCAACGCGAAGCCGCCGGTTCGGATTTGGGCACAGCAGATATAATGACAATGGCTTGTGCGGTTGGGCCTTCATCGGTCAGCGATAGATCAATTCTGGCCTCGCAGCCCGGCGGGGTGATCGCGCGCAGCCTTGCAAGCGCGCCACCGGTCAACGTCATGGTCGGGCGGCCACTCGCAAGATTGACTACGCCCATATCGCGCCAAAATACGCCGCGCCGAAGGCCTGTACCGAGCGCTTTGGCGCAGGCCTCCTTCGCAGCAAACCGCTTGGCGTAGGTTTCAACGGAATTTGCGCGCCGTTCCGCCTTGGCGCGTTCTGTCGACGTAAAGATGCGGTCGAGGAAACGCTCACCATGGCGATCGATCACGCCGGCTATTCTCCGCACGTCGACAATGTCGGAGCCAAGTCCGATGATCATCCGTGCTCCGCCTTCTTGCGACCGCGGTCCATCGCCGCGCGCATAAGTTTTATGGTCTCCGCCAGCCCCTCGAAGATCGCCTCCCCGACCAGAAAATGGCCGATATTGAGTTCGACGACTTGCGGCAGCGCGGCAATTGTCTCGGCGGTCGCGTAATCGAGGCCATGCCCCGCATGCACCTCCAAGCCCAATTCGTGCGCCAATATTGCGCCGCTGCGGATGCGACCCCACTCTTCTTCAGCCGCCTTCTGGTTTTTTTCCACAAGCGCCTCACACCAGGCGCCGACGTGGATCTCGACCACTGGAGCGCGCAATTTCGCCGCGGCTTCGAACTGGCGCGGCTCGGCGGCCACAAATAGCGACACACGAATACCCGCATCACGCAGTTTATGGACGAACGGTGCCAAATGATTGTGCTGTCCGGCGGCATCAAGACCGCCTTCGGTCGTTCGCTCGCTCCGTTTTTCCGGAACAATGCAGACGGCATGCGGCTTGGATTTGATCGCGATATCCAGCATCTCGTTGGTAGCCGCCATTTCCAGATTTAGCGGCTTATCAATTTCGGCCATAAGCCGCGCAATGTCGTCGTCCCGAATGTGACGACGATCTTCGCGCAGATGGGCGGTGATGCCATCGCAGCCTGCCGCGATCGCGAGCTTGGCAGCACGAACGGGATCGGGGGTGCGCCCGCCGCGTGCGTTGCGAATGGTTGCGACGTGATCGACATTGACGCCAAGACGAAGACGATTCATGCGCTAGCCGTTTACTCGTTCCGCCTTGGCTACCACTGACTTGGCGCGTAACTGCGCGAGGATGGCGGTAAGATGTTTGAGGTCGTAGACCTCGAGATCGATCATCACGTCAGTAAAATCGGGCGCTTGCCGTGTCATGCGTATGTTGTCGATATTGCCGTCGTGCTCGGCGATGACCTGCGCGATTTGCGCCAGCGAGCCTGGCTCGTTGACGGACTGGATTGCGATACGCGCCGGAAACCGCTGCGGTGTCCGTTCCTCTTCGTCCCAGCGCACGTCGAGCCACCGCTCCGGCCTGTCTTCGAATTCGCTCAAAGCCGGCGACTGGATCGGATAAATCGTAATGCCCTCGCCGGGGGTGAGAATCCCGACAATGCGATCACCAGGAACCGCGCCTCCGTTGGGCGCGAAACTTACCGGCAGGTCACCGTTGATGCCACGAATAGGAATCGCCGGTCCCAACGCACTGTCCGGCACTTTGAATTTGACCGACGTGAGCTTCTTTAGTCCGAACCACCCACTCTCCGATTTAGGCTTGGCGGCCATCGCAGCAGCGCGCTCTTCTTTGTAATCGGGATACATGGCGCGAGCGACATCGGACGCCTTGAGTTCGCTGCGGCCGACCGCTGCCATGACGTCATCGACCGATGCACGCGCTAATCTTGCCAAGGCTCCCGTGAGATTTTCGTCCGAATAGGCAATCTTGGCGCGCTGGAACAAACGCTCCACGATGCGGCGGCCTAACCCAGCATATTGCATGCGCACAGCGACACGCGTTGCGCGCCGGATCGCCGCACGCGCTTTGCCGGTGACGACAATCGATTCCCACGCGGCCGGCGGCGCGGTTTGCGCTTTCGAGGTAATAATCTCGACCTCGTCGCCATTCACGAGTTCTGACGTCAGCGGCGCGATCTGACCGTTGATCTTGCAGCCGATCGCCATGTTGCCGACATCGGTATGAACCGCATACGCAAAATCGATTGGTGTCGCCTTGCGAGGCAGTGCGATCAACTTGCCCTTGGGACTAAAACAAAACACCTGATCATGAAACAACTCGAGCTTGGTATGTTCGAGGAACTCTTCAGGATTTGAACCTTCCGCCAGCAACTCGATGGTGCGGCGCAGCCAGGCATAAGCGGTCGATTCCCGCGACAGCAATTCAGTCGGCGAGCCGACGTTGTCTTTGTACAAAGCATGCGCGGCGATGCCGTATTCGGCGATTTCGTGCATCCCAACTGTGCGGATTTGCAGTTCAACGCGCTGCTTGCTCGGTCCGATCACCGTCGTGTGGATCGAACGATAGTCGTTCCCTTTCGGTGTCGAGATGTAATCCTTGAAGCGGCCCGGCACCGTCGGCCATGCGCTGTGGACGATGCCAAGCGCTTGATAGCAGTCGGCCAGAGTCTTTACGACGACACGAAAACCGAAAATATCCGACAACTGCTCGAAGCCGACAGATTTTCGCTCCATCTTGCGCCAGATTGAATAGGCGCGCTTGCGGCGTCCGACGACGCGCGCCTCGATCCCGCGGTCGGCGAGCTTCTTTGTGAGCTGTTTTTCGATCTCCGAGATCAAAAGCTTGCTGCGTTCGCTGAGAGCGTTAAGGCGCGCAGTCACAACGGCATAGGCTTCCGGATAAAGTTCCCGGAATGCGAGATCGTCCAGCTCCTCCCGCATCTCATGCATGCCCATGCGGCCGGCGAGAGGCGCATAGATTTCCAACGTCTCTTCGGCGGCACGCCGGCGCGCATCGGGCGGCATGTAGTCGAGCGTGCGCATATTGTGCAGCCGGTCGGCAAGCTTGATCAGCAGCACGCGTACATCGTCGGCAATCGCCAGCAGCAGCTTGCGAAGGTTTTCTGCCTGCTTTGCCTCTTTGGTGACGAGATCAAGTTTTTTCAGTTTGGTCAGGCCTTCAACCAAAGCGCCGATGTCACGCCCGAACAGACTGTCGATTTCCGCGCGCGTAGCCTCGGTGTCCTCGATAGTGTCGTGCAGCAACGCGGCCGCGATGGTTGCGTCGTCGAGCTTGAGGTCGGTCAGGATCGCCGCCACCTCGATCGGGTGCGAAAAATAGGGATCACCCGACGCGCGCCGCTGCTCGCCATGAGCCTTCATGGCGTAGACATAAGCGCGATTGAGCAGCGCTTCGTTCGTATTCGGATTGTAGCGGCGGACCCGCTCGATCAGGTCGTACTGCCGCATCATCGGGGGCTTTCGCGACGGAGCCGGCTTTTCCGCGGGCTGCGTGCCCACCGCAACAGCCGGTGGGCGCGGCGCCCGTATCGGGGCCTGCTTTTGCATCCGCGGAAGGTCCGAGCGCGTACGCGCCATATCTGCTGTCTCGCAGCTGCCGGTGACGAACTACCTCACGATATCACGTGGCCGCGTCATAGCAGCAAGGCTTTGCCAATCTGGTTGATAAATAGGCGACGGCCCGGCGTTTGGCCGGGCCGATGCAGAAAATTGAAGGCAATACCGAAATGCGGGCCTATTCCGCCTCTTCTTCCGGCGGCTCTTCCGGCGGCGCCAACCCTTCGAGCCCCTTGAGGAGCTCTTCTTCGGTCATACGGTCGGCGGTTACCTCGGTGTCGTCAGAGTCCACACTGGCGCCCGCACCCGCGCCAATCAGCGGTACTTCGGGCTCCGGTTCGTCGACTTCGACGTACTTCTGCAAGCTGTGAATGAGGTCTTCCTTGAGGTCGCCGGGCGACACTGTGGTATCTGCGATTTCGCGCAATGCCACGACCGGATTTTTGTCGTTATCGCGCTCAACGGTAATCTGCGATCCGGATGAGATCATCCGCGCTCGGTGGCTCGCCAGGAGGACGAGGTCGAAGCGGTTCTCAACCTTATCGATGCAATCTTCTACGGTGACACGGGCCATTGGCTCGCCACTCCATCTGGTGGAACTTGTCTTGAATTCGACTGCTAGGTATCCTCTAGCGCATAGAATTTCAAGCATTTTTGTCTTGGTTTAGCCGCAACCGTCTGTTACTCGACAATTGCGCGGTCACAAGCAAGCCGATGGCAAGGGATTTTGTCGGCACAAGGTGATTTCGCAGGTGGCAGCTCAATTAACCGGAGATGCCACAATGCCCTGTTAACGGCGATTCAGGACCTCGCGCGCATCTCACGCTGCGTGCCGGGAGTATCTGAAAGTAACCCGTAAGGAATTGTGAGAGAAAGCCATGACCGTACCCGGCGAAAAAATCGCTTTATTCATTGATGGAGCCAATCTTTACGCCACCGCAAAATCTCTTGGTTTTGACATCGACTACAAGCGGTTGCTTCGTGAATTCCAATCGCGCGGTTATTTGTTGCGCGCGTTTTACTACACCGCAGTTATCGAAGATCAGGAATACTCGTCGATCCGTCCGCTGATCGACTGGCTCGACTACAATGGCTACTCGGTCGTCACCAAGGCGACGAAAGAATTTGTCGACCAGACTGGCCGCCGGAAGGTCAAAGGGAATATGGACATCGAACTTGCGGTCGATGCGATGGAAATCGCGGGTACAATCGATCACATGGTACTGTTCTCCGGTGATGGCGATTTCCGTTCGCTGGTCGAAGCGGTGCAGCGCAAGGGTGTGCGTGTCACCGTTGTTTCGACCATCTCGACGCAGCCGCCAATGGTGGCCGACGAATTGCGCCGCCAAGCCGACGTCTTCACCGACATCGTAACGCTGCAATCCAAGATCGGACGCGATCCGTCCGAGCGGCCCGCGCGCGAAGGTCGCCCTCCGCGCGATGATCGCGAATCGCCACAGCACACACCGCAATTCTTGCAAAGGCCCCCGACTGCGCCGCAACGCGCCACAGTTCCTGTCGGGGCGGACGACGACGACGATTCCTTCGAATAACGGTGCACGATGGCTGGGGCCGATGGTAAGCCTGGGCGCGATTGCCCGCGCTGTCCGCGGCTTGCCGCGTTCCGCAAGGCCTGGCGCACAAAAGAGCCTATCTGGTTCAATGCACCGGTCCCCTCTTTCGGCTCTAGCAATGCCCGCGTTTTAATTGTCGGCCTTGCTCCAGGCTTGCAGGGCGCAAATCGTACCGGCCGCCCGTTCACGGGCGATTACGCGGGCGTTTTGCTTTACGGGACTCTCGGAAAATTCGGTTTTGCACGCGGTGACTACGGCGCACATCCCGATGACGGGCTTGAGCTGATCGATTGCCGTATCACCAACGCAGTGCGCTGTGTGCCGCCAGAAAACAAGCCGACACCCGAAGAAATAAGAACCTGCCGCGATTTCCTCGTACCGACGATCAATGAGATGAAAAAGCTCCGCGCAATTGTCGCGCTTGGGCGCATCGCTCACGACAGCACTGTGACGGCGCTTGGCACAAAAAAATCGGCCGCGCCTTTCTTACATGGCGGACAGCACAAGCTCGGTGAACTGACACTGTTTTCCAGCTACCACTGTTCCCGATACAACACGAATACGCGCGTGCTTACGCCGGAAATGTTTTGCGATGTTTTCGCGAACGTACGCCGCTATCTCGACGCCTGAAGCCAGGCCATGACTTCCTCCGCGTTCTTGTCAGGCGGGAAAACCGGGTAGAAAGTCTTTGGTAATCTTGCCGTCGTCGGTCACGAGCGCCATGCGCTTGAGCAATGTCATTCCCGCTACGGAAAATGTCGGCAGGTTAAGCGCTTTGGTGAGCGCGAGTTTGTCATCGGACAAAATGGCGAAGGGCAGATGCAATCGCGTTGCCGCCTCACGCTGGTAGGCAGTGTCCTGGGTCGAAAGTCCGAACAGCTGCGCGACACCAAGCCGCTTGAGCTCGCCAAAATGGTCGCGGAACGAGCAGGACTGCGGCGTACAACCGCGCGCACCCGCAATCTGGTCCCAGCCATCCGGCGGATCGACGCCCGGCACGCCCGTGCGTGGATAGACATAGACAACGGTGCGGCCTTTGAGTTTTGAGAGATTGACCAGCGCGCCATCTGTCGCTGACAGCGCCAAATCTGGAAATTTCATGCCACCCAAGTGGCGCGCAGCCCCGTCATCCTGCGGCGCCGGAATTCCAGGCGGCAAAAATTGCGGATTATGCGTGCCGGGCGCTTCACTCATTTCTCTCCTCCATAGCTCATAAACTCCATAAGCGACCCGTCCGGATCGCGAAAATAGACCGACGTACCTGCGCCTTTGGCACCGAAACGCTGCATTGGTCCGCGCTCGACCGCGATGCCGTGCGCTTTGAGGTGCGCGATCGCTCCTTCGATTGGGCCCTGCCATTCGAAACAGAGATCGCTGTTGCCAGGCTGTACCGGTAGCCGCGCGACTTCTGCAGGCTTTACACCGGGCCCATGCACGTTGAGCTGTTTATCGCCAAAACGGTATGCCCAACCCGCCGGCCGTTGCACCAGTTCCGCGCCCATTACTTCGCTGTAGAATTTGTTGGAACGTTGCCAGTCGGAAATATGGATCACGCAGTGATCGAGTTTTGTCGGAACCGTCATCACGTCATCCTTTCAGCCGCATCAACCGGCCCCGCTCACGCTCCCACGAACGCTTTTTCAGTGTTTCGCGCTTGTCATGGAGCTTCTTACCGCGAGCGAGCGCGACCTCGACCTTGGCGCGGCCCTTCTCGTTAAAGTAAAGCTTTAGCGGCACGATCGTCATCCCCTCACGCTCAACTGCTCCGACCAGTCGGGTGATCTCCCGCTTCTGGAGCAGCAATTTGCGTGGCCGCTTGGGCAAATGATTGAAGCGGCTAGCCTGCAGATATTCCGGGATGTTCGAATTGATCAGCCAGAGCTCGCCGCCACGCGCGTCGGCATAAGATTCAGCAATCGTGGCCTTCCCCGCGCGCAAGGATTTCACCTCGCTGCCGGTCAGGACAATCCCGGCTTCGAAGGTTTCGCCAATTTCGTAGTTGAAACGCGCTTTGCGGTTGTCGGCGACCACCTTGAAGCGGCGCTCGGGTTTTGCGGCCATGGATACGCCAAATGGGCTTGCGACTAACGGTCAGCGCGATTTGAGCTGGTCGCGAATTTCGGTGAGAAGTTCTTCGGTCTTGGACAATGGTGGGGCCTTTTCGGCTTCCTCCGCTTCCTTAGTCGTCAGTCGATTGATCCCGCGGATCACCAGGAACAACACAAACGCGATGATGATAAAGTTAAGCGTGATCGTGAGAAAATTTCCCCAAGCCAATACTGCACCTTGCTTTTTTGCCTCAATCAGTGTCCCCGCCGTCACCTTGGACGACAAAGGATAGTAGTAGTTCGAGAAATCGAGACCGCCGGCGACCGCTCCGATCAACGGCATAATGACGTCACCGACAAGCGAATTCACAATTCCGGAAAACGCAGCGCCGATGATCACGCCGATCGCGAGATCGACGACATTTCCGCGGAGCGCGAATTTTTTGAACTCGGCCAACATGACGATCAGTTTTCTTCGCGTTTGGTCTTCACAAAACCGCGCTAGTTGATCAGGCCGGCATGCACCATAGCTTGGCGCACGGCGGTCTGCGCCTTCTCGCTCGCAGGCACCATCGGCAGTCGCACCGTATTGGCGCACTTTCCGATCAGCGACATCGCATACTTGATGGGCGCCGGACTAGTTTCCACAAACAGGTTGATGTGAAGCGGTGTGAGCTTGTCTTGCAGTTTGATCGCGGTTGCAAAATCGCCCTTCAGGCAGGCGGCCTGAAATTCTGCGCAGAGGCGCGGCGCGACATTCGAGGTTACCGAAATGCAGCCGTGGCCCCCATGCGCCATGAAGCCGAGCGCAGTGATGTCTTCGCCCGATAGTTGATTAAAATCCGATCCAATGGCGGCGCGCTGCTGCGACACCCGCGCCATATTGGCGGTCGCATCCTTCACGCCGGCAATATTCTTGAGTTCGTAAAGACGCGCCATCGTATCGACGGACATATCGACGATGGAGCGGCCAGGGATGTTGTAAATCAATATCGGGATGCCGATCGCGTCGTTGATGGCCTTGTAGTGCTGATATAGCCCTTCCTGGGTCGGCTTGTTGTAGTACGGCGTGACGACAAGCACGGCGTCGGCGCCCGCCTCCTCGGCATGCTGCGAGAGCTCGATGGCTTCAGCGGTCGAATTCGAGCCGGCGCCGGCAATGACCGGCACGCGGCCATCGACCTGGTCGACGCACCACTCAACGACTTGCTTGTGTTCATCGTGCGACAAAGTCGGGCTTTCGCCGGTGGTTCCCACCGGAACCAGCCCGTTGGTGCCTTCGGCGATCTGCCAGTCCACAATGTCGCGAAACGCCTTCTCGTCGAGCGAGCCGTTTTTGAACGGCGTGACCAGCGCGGTAAAGGAGCCTCGAAAGCTCGTCTTGGCGGTCATGACACGACTTCTCCACAAGGAGGGCTGATTGTCCCATAGATATCGGGTCGGCGGCGGCGATGAAAGCCCCTCCGGCCCGGCCAAAATGCCCTCTGCCGTGTTTTCGCCCGTCTCCGTAAGTAGTGTCCCGTCACATGAATTTTTTGGGTATCATTCATCAACCAAATTGGCCTAGTTAGCCAAACGTTTGCGGCCCTTGCCCGAATCGGGGTCGCTGGGGACCAAAGCATGGGATTGCATGAACGCGACTAGTCGTAGCCGCTGGGGCGTGTATTTGGCGGTGGCGGCCACCTGCGGCCTGTGCGCCGAAGCATTCGCGACCACGGTACAGAAAGTTCCCTTGCCGCGCCCGCGGCCGCCAATGCAGGTTGGGAAACAGGCCGTGGCCGGCACACAAGCCGCAAAAGCGGCGTCCACGGCAACCAGTGCGCCGCTCCCGCAGAAGCGCCCACCCGCAAACAGCCCCGGGCTCTCGTCGTTCGCGCAGGCCAATGTCGGACTGCACGGCGCGCTCTTTGAAAGCCGTGCCACATTCAAACCCCTCGCCCGCCCGGTCTCTGGCCCCTTCGCAATCGCGCCGACGGCGGCGACCTCGGCCGCTGACGTCGCCGCGGTCAAGCGCGTGATCGAGGCAGCGCGTAAGGGCAAAGAAGCTGACGCGAATGCGGCCGAGGCGAGCATTTCCGATCCGGTCGCGCGCAAGCTTGCTGAATGGGTGATCCTGCGCTCCGACAACACCAACCCAACCTTCGCGCGGTATGCCGCATTCGTAGAAGCCAATCCGAGCTGGCCGCACTCGCCGCTGTTCCGCCGCCGTGCGGAGAACGCCTTGTGGAACGATGGTGTCGACGACCGCACGGTGCGGGCCTTCTTCGCCAAACAGCAACCTGCCACCGCCAAGGGCCGTTACATGCTCGCGCGCACATTGCTCGCGCAGGGCGACCGTGATGGCGCTGCTGCGCTTGTGCGCTACGCGTGGCGATATGACGATGCCAGCGCTGAAGTCGAGAAACGCGTGCTCGACATGTACGGCAACATGCTCACGGCCGCCGACCACAAGGTCCGCATGGAACGCCGCTTCTACGCCGACGATGTCGCCGGTGGCTTGCGTGCCGCCGAACGGCTTGGCGGCGACGATCTTGCGCTTGGCCGCGCGCGCGCGGCTGTCCAGCGCAAGGCGGGAAATGCAAAGGCATTGCTCGACGCGGTCCCTGCCTCTGCGCGTGGCCAGGCCGGATACATCTTCGCCTATGCGCAATGGTTGCGGCTCAATAACCAAGCCGAAGACGCCGGCAAATTGATCCTGAACGCGCCGAAAAATCCGGAAGCCCTGGTCGACCTCGACCAGTGGTGGCAAGAGCGGCGATTGCTGGTGCGCAAACTGCTCGACGAACGAGACGCGCAGGCGGCCTATCTCGTCGCGCGTGAAGCAGCACCGCCAATGCGCGGACCTTATCGCGTCGATGCACACTTCACCGCCGGCTGGGTTGCGCTGCGCTTCCTGCACGATCCGAAAACCGCGGCCGAACACTTTTCGCATATCGCGGATGCAACCGCAGAACCCGCATGCGCTCGCCCGCGGCGGCTATTGGCAAGGGCGCGCGGCGGAGGACATGGGCCAGCAAGCGCAGGCCAAGGCATTTTATGAGGCGGCGGCGCAGTATACAGCCACGTATTACGGCCAGCTGGCGCGCGCCCGGCTGGGGCTGCGTGATCTCGGCCTGCGTGGACCGCCAGTGTTTACGCCGCAGGAACAGGGCGTACTTAGCAATCTTGAAGTCGTGCGCGCGGCGGAAATCCTCTACGCCCTCGATGAGCGCGACATGCTGGCCTCGATTTATGCCGAGCTTGGCGAGAGCGCGACTGATATCGCGGGCATGGCCGTGTTAGGCGAGCTTGCCGGCAAACACGGCGACGGCCGCTCCATGCTGCTCCTCGGCGAATCCGCCTACGCGCGCGGATTGCCGCTCGACTATTACGCCTACCCGGTCGTCGGGCTGCCCGACTATCAGCCGATCGCACCGCCGATCGACCCCGCGGTCGCCTATTCGATTGCGCGCCAGGAGAGCCACTTCAATCAGAAAGTGGTCTCAAGCGCCCACGCCATGGGTCTTATGCAGGTGACACCGGCAGCGGGCATCGACACGGCTGCAAAATTCAAGGTTGCCTTCAGCCGCGACCGCCTGCTCAAGGACCCCGTCTACAACATGCAGATGGGCGCGGCGGAATTGTCCAACTTGTTCACCGGCTACAACGGGTCCTACATTCTTACGTTTGCCGGCTATAACGCCGGGCGCGGCCGCGTGAAACAGTGGATCGCGGCCTATGGCGATCCACGCGACCCCAATGTCGATCCGGTTGATTGGGTCGAGCGCATCCCGCTGTCCGAAACGCGCAACTATGTCGCACGGATTATGGAAAACCTTCAGGTCTACCGCGCCCGCTTCGGCGGCAGCAGCAAGCTGCTGATCGAGGCCGATATCAGGCGCGGCGGGGTGAATTGATAGGCCTCGTGCCGGTGGGATAGCCCCGGCGGCGATGCTAAAAGGGCGCCATGCAGAACGGCGCCTCCAGCATCTTCATCGCGGCACCTGACGGCCTGAGGCTGCACGCACGCTGCTATGGCCAACGGAGCTCGCGATCGACGCCGGTGGTCTGCCTGCCTGGCCTTGCGCGCACGGCGGCCGATTTCGAAGCGCTCGCGCTTGCCCTTTCGCATGACGGCCCTCACCCGCGCCGCGTGGTCGCCCTCGACTATCGCGGGCGCGGGCTTTCCGACTACGACCGCGACCCTGCCAACTATTCGCTCCCCGTCGAGCTTGCCGATGTGCTGGCGCTCGTCACCGCGCTCGATGCGTCGCCCGCGATTTTTGTCGGCACGTCGCGCGGCGGCATTCTTTCAATGCTGCTTGCGGCCGTACGGCCGACGGCGATTGCCGGCGTCGTGCTCAACGACATCGGCCCGGTGATCGAGGCGCAGGGCCTGATGCGCATCAGAGGCTATGTTGGAAAGCTGCCGCAGCCGCGAAACTTCGAGGAAGGCGCCGAGATCCTTCGCCGGCTTTTCCAAGGGCATTTTCCCAAGCTCGGACCGGCCGACTGGCTCGCCAGCGCTCATCGTGCGTTTAAAGAGGACAAAGGCCGGATGGTGCCGACCTACGACGTCAAGCTTGCAACGGCCTTGCAGGGGATCGATTTCGAGCAACCGATACCAGCGCTGTGGAAAGAATTCGACGCGCTTGCACATGTTCCGGTGATGGTCATCCGCGGCGCCAATTCCGACATTTTGTCTCCGGCTACAATCGATGCGATGCGCGCGCGGCGACCCACCCTGCAAACACTCGAAGTCCCCGACCAGGGGCACGCACCGCTGCTTGCTGAGGCGGACGTCATCGCGCACATCGCGGATTTCGTGAAACGCTGCGATCGCGCGGTGCAATAGCCGCGCGTCTCGGCACCTATTTTTCGTCGTACGAGCGGGGATGAGCGGAAATATTAGCAGGCAAGTGGATGGCATTATCCATCCCGGCTGGACCCCGGTTTCATGCCCAGGCCGGCCGCTGCACAAACCGAGATTGATCTTGTGATGGGCTGTATTGGTCGGGGCAGCAGGATTCGAACCTGCGACCTTCTGGTCCCAAACCAGACGCGCTACCAGACTGCGCTATGCCCCGCCGGAGCCGGCGTTCGATACATGCTTCGCATTAGCCGAGCAAGCAAGCCTTAGTGGGCTTTAAATATGGGTGCCGCCACCCGGTCGCCTGGAGCAATCCCGAGTTTTCGGGTTGTTCCACCGATAACCTCCAAAACAGCCCGCACCGGGCCGCCTGATGGTATCAGCCTTGTCGATAACGGTTCGGTATTCTCAGCAATACGCAAAATGCTTCCATCGGCGCGGATAAAGAGCATATCGAGCGGGATGTAAGTATTCTGCATCCAAAAACTGACGTCCTGCTCGCGATGGAAGTCGAACAGCATTCCACGTCCTTCCGGCAATTCCTTGCGGTACATAAGTCCTTTTTCCCGCTCGGCGTCATTGTCGGCGATCTCGACCGAAAACATGTGCACGCCAGTTTTACTGGCGATCTCGATCGTTTGTTGACCGGCCGACCGGCCGGGGCCGCCTGCGACGAACAAACCGAGCAGGATGAGGGCGATACAGCTAAAAGCACGCATATGCCCGCCTTTACGCGGCTCAAGCCCCAGCGGCAATCGAAAAATCAGCCTAGTGCGAGGCGAGACCGAGCGGGCCGCCGTCAGGGCGTACTTCAGCCGCCATAAGGCCTTTCGGCCCGGGTCCAAAGCGGACCAGAACTGTTTGGCCCGGCCTGAGCTCGGCAATGCCGTAGCGGCGCAGGGTCTCCATGTGCACGAATATATCGGGCGTCCCTTCGCCACGGGTGAGAAAACCGAACCCGCGCAAGCGGTTGAACCACTTTACCTGAGCACGCTCGAGGCCGCTTGTCGGTGTCACCGTGACGTGGGTGCGCGGTGGCGGCATTTGCGCCGGGTGTACCGCTGTACTTTCGTCCATCGACACAACCCGAAAGGCCTGCAGACCCTTAGGGCGCTGCAACACCTCGCAGATCACACGCGCTCCCTCATATGCGGTTTGAAAGCCATCGCGGCGCAGGCAGGTCACGTGCAACAGGATGTCGGGCATTCCATTGTCTGGGACGATGAACCCAAATCCCTTGGAGACATCGAACCACTTGATGACACCGGTCAATTCGATGAGATTGGTCGCCGTCTCATCGACGATTTCTCTGACGGTTCCTGACCGGAGATTGGTCCCAGACATTTTCGATTCGATCCCGTCCGACGCCATGACGCCGCGCCGCCGCCTTGCTGGCGCCTCTTAATGGGCGCTTCGACGAATCTTGTGGAATCGAAGATAACACCCGGCCTTAAACGGCAAAGAGCAAAATGTGCTTGCACACAGCTCTATACACAGCACAACGCACTACGAATCAGGGGCAATAAACGGACCGAGCGCATCTCCGATATCGTTGCGCACGACCAAATCTGCGACATCGTCGAACTCGGTGGCCTCACGATTGATGATGACGAGAACCGCGCCATGACGCTTCGCCATTAAGGGAAACCCCGCGGCGGGCCACACGACCAGAGAAGAGCCGACCGCAAGAAACAGATCGCAATCCTTGGTCAGATCTTCAGCGCGCTGCATCGCAGCCTGCGGCATCGCCTGACCGAACGAAACAGTCGCGGTCTTGATGTAACCACCGCAGGTACAATCGGGTGCATGCTGGCCAGAGGCTTCGAATTTGTCCCGAACCCACGATAGTTCGTAGCGCTTTGCGCAGTCGAGGCAAACTGCGTAGGTCGTATTTCCATGCAATTCCACGACGTCCCTTGCCGCTACGCCCGATGCCTGGTGCAGGTTGTCGATATTCTGGGTGATAAGGGCCGGCACCTTGTTGTTACGATAAAGCGTCGCAAGCGCGCGATGCCCCCGGCCCGGTTTCGCTCTGGTAAAACTCTCTTCCATGGCAAACCGCCGGCGCCAGGCCTCGTCGCGCATCTCGCGGCTCGCTACGAACGCGTCAAACGGGATGGGCTGATTTTTCGTCCATAGACCCCCTGGCGAACGAAAATCCGGAATCCCGCACTCAGTCGAGATACCCGCGCCGGTAAATGGGACGATCGTCCGTGCGTCTTCAATCAATCGACGCAGGCGGGAGACCGCAATTGAGAGATCGGCGGCAATCATTGCTGTATAATAAGTTCGCCTATTAGCCACTGAGTGAGGGTTAGCCTATGCGATATCTACACACTATGTTGCGCGTTCGCGATCTCGATGCTGCGCTCGATTTTTATTGTAACAAGCTCGGGCTGAAAGAAACCCGCCGTCGGGTGGACGAAAAAAACCGCTATACGCTCGTTTTTCTTGCCGGCTCGGAGGATGAAAAACTGGTTGAGGCGAGCAAAAAGTCCGGCCGGCCTGGCCCCGAAGTGGAGCTTACCTACAACTGGGACACTGAAGATTACGGGGAGGCCCGATATTTTGGCCATCTCGCCTATGAGGTTGACGATATTTACGCCACTTGCGATCGGCTGATGAAGGCTGGGGTAACCATCAATCGGCCTCCCCGCGACGGTGTAATGGCCTTCGTACGATCACCCGACAAGCACTCCATCGAACTCCTGCAGAAAGGCGCGGCGCGCCCGGCGCAGGAGCCTTGGAAGTCGATGCCAAATACTGGCAAGTGGTAAGCCATTCTCTTGCCGCTGGCGGAGAAGCTCTTTATATCCCCGAACTTGTTGCTGCGCCCTTCGTCTAGAGGCCTAGGACACCGCCCTTTCACGGCGGTAACACGGGTTCGAATCCCGTAGGGCGCGCCAATGAAATCAAATCCTTAGCCAATACGCTCGAGCCATTCTACTCACTATGCGGCCAGAAACCTCCCTGCACGTCGCGCTGCTCGCTCATGGGGTGCGTGAGAACAATCAGCCGCTCGAGGGCTCAACCCGCTGCAGTATTTTCTGCGCGATCGAGCGGCGCTTTGCTTCAACCACTCCAAATTCGGTCCGCGGTTTTTAGCGCGTGACGCTGGTTGCAGCCTTCCGCTTCCTCCGCCAGCCGAGCAACCCCAGAAACGCAAGACCGCTGGCGAAGAGCGGGAGGGCCGCCGGTAATGGCGTCACATTTGTTGCGACATTTGTGACGACAAAGGTTTCGTCCAGATAATCAAAGTTGCTGCCGAATCCTCTTCTCAGATCTTCGAAGCCCACATACACGCCCGCAGGTATAACACCGGCAGGTACATGGAGAATGGAATCGGTCAACCCATCGTAAATAGCGGAATAGACGTGCTGTCCGTCGCTTCCGTTCAATGTAGGGTCGGAATACCAAATGTCGCCCGTATTGAGTGGAGATATTTGATCGAAAAAAACGATCGTAGTCGCCGGCGTGGACATTGCCGAGAACAAGAGAATTTCCAATAACGGAGCTGTGATCATTCAACCCGGTAATCCCAGTCGGGATACCATTCACCGTCATGCCGAGCACTTCTGAGAAGCCCGCGGCCGAACCGGCAAAATAAGCGGTGACCGGACCATCATTTATTGCAGTGAAAGTGTAGGTCCCAGAATTTTCAACGCCTACATTGGGATATGGAATGACGGTACTGGCTTGAGCACTTGAAACGAGCGGACCGGCAGCACACGCGCTGACCGCAACCAGCGCTGCGACAATTACAGTCTTCTTCATTATGAAAACTCCTCATTAGATCGTGTTCGGAGAAGACGTCGCTGTTTGCTTGTTTGACTAAGACAACCAGCCACCCGGCGAGCATCGGCAGCTCATCAAAGATCGACGTGAGCAAAAACAATCTGGCGGAAACGGCCATCAAAAACTTGGGCAAACGCGACAATGATTTGGACTAGTGCGAAACCTGACGTTTGCTTTAGGCCAAAAAAGAGCGCGCTCGCATCGTGGCGCCAGTGCTGGATGAACGATGGCGGCATCCCCCTGCCGGCCTTCGCGGAATTCGAGGCGCGGCCCCAAGACGTGGGCCGAGGTTCACTGAAACGATCGTTGGCTTCCGCCACGCCGCCAATCGGCACCCGGCCGCATGCCGCATCAAGGTTCAGGCGCTGAATTGTTCCCGTGAGCTTCTAAACCACACGCTGTTACCAGCCCTCAGAGCGACCCGGTAAAAAGCGGCCGGATCCCTAAGCGCGCACCACGTGGATTTCATAGCTGCTATGCGTGTATAGGGCGCCGATCACGCGTTTTTTAACATACAAATTACGGGCCGGATGATTCCTTTGCGGGTACAGTCAACTGTCCTGCAGTTGGCTCTCAAGGGAGCGTCAGGCGATGATCAGTAGCAAGAACGTAGTAGCAGCGCTCCGGCGTGACGTGGCCTTTATTTGGCATGTCGTGATTGCTGTTGTGTTCATCGGGTTCGCCAGCCTCGCGGTCGCGGCCGCGCTGCTCGACGTGCTATCGATTCGGCATTAGCCCACGACGCATTGATCACTAGCGGCAGCCGTCACTGGCCACCGAATAGATGTGCCGCCGTCCGCGAAAATCCTCGACAACAACAGTGTCGGAATTTGTTCGCTGAATGTAATTTGGCCCGATCGGTGACTTCCCGTAGCCGCCGGGAATATCAAGCACATAGGTCGGCTGGCATAGCCCAGAAATTTGACCGCGCATGCTGCGCACCAGCTCCTGCCCTGACGCTATGCCGGTTCGCAGGTGGGCAGTGCCGGGTGCGAGATCTCCGTGGTGCAGGTAGTAAGGCTTGATCCGGCACTCGACCAAGGCCCGCATGAGTTCGCTCATGACATCCGGCGTGTCGTTGACACCCCTCAGCAAGACAGTCTGCGAAACCAATGGAATGCCGGCATCAACCAAGCGCGCGCATGCCGCGCGCGCCGGCTTGCTGAGTTCACGCGGATGGTTGACGTGGACGGCGACATATGTCGGCTTACCCTTGATCCTTAGCGCTCGCACCAGCCCGGGCGTAATTCGCTCCGGATCCGCGATGGGAATGCGTGTATGAACTCGCACGACTTTGACGTGATCGATATTGGAGAGTGCCTTCATCACGGTACGTAGCCGCCGAGAAGACAGCACCAGTGGATCACCGCCGGTGAGGATCACTTCCCAAATCTCCGGATGGCTCCGGATATAGTCGAGTGCGTCTGTCAGTGCTCTTGGCGTAAGTGCAACCGGCTTTCCAGGCCCAATCATTTCCCGGCGAAAACAAAACCGGCAATAGACCGCACAAATGTGAGTGACCTTCAGCAGCACACGGTCCGGGTAGCGGTGGACTATGCCTTCCACCGGACTATGCGCCGCGTCACCGATTGGATCGGCGGCTTCCTCCTGCTGAAGTTCGAGTTCCGCAGCATCCGGGACAAATTGACGGGCTATCGGGTCATTAGGGTCCGTCGCGTCGACCAACTGTGCCAATGCTTCCGGCAGCGCGATCGCATAGCGCGCAGCAACTTTATCCAGCGCAGGCTTTCGCTCCCCCGATATCAGCCCCCGGTCGAGTAATTGGGCAGGCGTGCGTAAAGTTGTCATCGTTTGTCCCTATCCAAATCGGGTTATGGTTCGACAACGGGCGTCCAGATCACCTGGTCGATATGTTGTGCACCGCTCGCAAGCATCACCAGCCGATCGAAACCCAATGCAATACCGCTCGCCGGTGGCATCTGCGCCAATGCATCTAGGAAATCTTCATCGATCGGATAGCGTTCGCCGTGGATTCGTTGTTTTTCCGCCATCGCCACCTCGAAACGCGCGCGCTGCTCGACAGGATCCGTGAGTTCAGCGAATGCATTCGCGAGCTCAACCCCGCACGCGTATAGCTCGAACCGTTCGGCGACCTTATCGTTTCCGGGCTTTGCCCGCGCCAAAGCTGCCAGCGGCAGTGGGTACTCATATAAGATGGTCGCCCGACCAATGCCGAGATGCGGATCGACGCGCTCAGCTAGGATGCGGCTGAAAATATCGCCCCAGGTGTCATCTTTGGCAGTCGCAACGCGAGCTTTGGCAGCCTCAGCAGCTAGAGCGTCCCGCTCGCCACTATTTCCGCTTACGGTCGCCAGAAGATCGACTCCGGCATGCCGCGCGAACGCCTCCGCCACAGTTACCCGGTTCGGCGGCGCATGTGGATCGATTGTCTTGCCGCGAAAGGTGAACTCCTTTTTTTCAACGGCATGTGCGGCCTCAGCAAGCAGCGCCGCACAATCATCCATCAGCGTCTCATAATTCTCGTTCGCCCTGTACCATTCCAGCATCGTGAATTCGGGGTGATGCAGCGCCCCACGTTCCCGGTTGCGAAAGACGCGCGCGAAATCGACGATCCGCCGCTCGCCAGCGGCCAAAAGCTTCTTGCATGCGAATTCCGGCGAGGTTCGAAGATAAAGCTGCCGGTGCTCGCCGCCCTGTCCGACCAGCTCGGTAGCGAAGGCGTGCAGGTGGGTCTCGTTACCGGGGGAAACCTGAAGGGTTGCCGTCTCAACCTCGACAAAGTCTCGTCTCGCGAACCAAGCCCGCAAGGCTGCGGTGATTCGACCGCGCGCAAGAAGGTAAGGCCTGCGGGCGGCGTAGGAGCCGGCGTTCCAGAATGGTGGGATTTTTGGCACATTTACCTCGATCGGCCGACGAGCGGGAAAGACTGGCATCGGGCGAGAAGATCGCTATGGTGCGCCCCGAAACTGCGGCCTGCCGCTACCCACAAGTCAAGGATCGTTACCGTGAAAGTCATCGCTTCATCGCTCCGCAAGGGCAACATCGTCGACCTCGATGGAAAGCTCTATGTCGTCCTTAATGCGGAAAATTTTCATCCCGGCAAGGGCACGCCCACGACCCAGGTCGATATGCGCCGCATTTCCGACGGCGTGAAGACCCAGATGCGGTACAAGACAACCGATCAGGTCGAGCGAGCTCATGTCGAGGACCATGAATTCAGCTACCTCTATCAGGATGGCGACGGCTTCCACTTTATGAATCAGGAGAATTACGACCAGGTGCAAGTGCCGGCCGATGTGATTGGCGATCAGACGGTCTACCTGCAGGAAGGCATGGTCGTGAACTTGAGCGTCCACGAAGGCGTTCCGGTTGCCATCGAGCTACCGCAGAAGGTGACACTCGAAATTGTGGACACCGAACCGGCGATGAAAGGACAGACCGCTTCCGGCTCATTCAAGCCGGCGAAGCTGTCGAACGGCGTGCGCACGATGGTGCCGACGCACATTACCGTTGGTACCCGCGTCGTGGTGAGCACAAGCGACGGTTCCTATACCGAGCGCGCCAAAGATTAAACCCGCACGCTGCTGCGCACTTCCTTTGGAAATAGTTCGTCGGGCGTAAGCCGCTTTTCGGTTACACCCTGGGCATGCGCGAAGCGACAGAACGCATCTAGCGTCTTGCGGTTTTCTTCCAGGCCGTAAGGAAACGGATCGTCGCCAAATTTCTCGCCCCACTCGCTGGCGATCGCCGCCGCCCAAGGCACGGGAATACGCGACGCCGTCAAATCCTGAATACGCTCCAGGCTACGACGCTTGGCCTCGTCGAAAGTCTTAAACAGATTCATCGCAACCCAGGGATATCGCTCGAATACGGCTCGGCGCATCGCCATGACGTGCATTATTGGATAGATGCCAGTGTCGGCATGGTAGCGCATTTCTTCGACACGATAGTTCGGATAAAGTCGCGCAATCTTACCGGCACCCTTGCCAAACGCATCAGGGACCCGCGCCGAAATCGCCGCATCGACTTCACCGGACAACAGCATATCGCTGATACTGGTATCTCGACGCTGCTCATATTGAATTCCGGCTGGCAGTTTGAATTCGACTTTCTCTTCGCGTCCCGCCTGGTTCATGCCGGCCTGAACCCAGTGGATTTTGCGCAAATCGACACCTGCGGTTTCCGACAAATATCCTCGCGCATAAATGCCAGCTGTCTGTGCCCACTCAGGAATGCCGACGCGCTTGCCCTCCAGATCTTTCGGAGTCGAGATGCCGCGATCGCTGCGCACATAAAATGCGGAATGACGGAACACGCGTGACGGAAAGACAGGAATCCCCACAAACGGCGAGTTGCCTTGCGAGGCGTACCCGATGAACTTGCCAAAGGACATTTCCGAGACGTCCCATTCCCGATTTTTAATAAACCTGTAGAAAATTTCTTCAACGGGAAGCACAAAGGCGGTGAGCACCGTACCTTCTGGCCGCACGACGCCATTTACGAGATCCCGCACATGATCATAGTCGGTAGTGGCAAGCGTGAGATGCACGCGTGCGGTGCCGCCGCTCTCAATGATCTCCGGCTCACGATCAGCACTCGATGCCGCTGTCAGATTTACTTCACGCACGGTCATTTTGAATCAACCTCCGACACTTCACGACGCCTGGACGCCGTTGCGGCGCACCCTACACCAGGATCCGACCCTTGTATGCGGCGGTTCAATGCCCTTAACTCATGCCTCAGGATCTCATCGACCCTTCGCTAACGGGGCGGAACGAGGGAAGCAAGATTGAAACGCGCCGTACTTGTTGGCCTAGTTCTTTTCATCGCCGGCGCCGCGGCAGCGGAGGAGATGAAGGAGCCTCATGTCTCCGTCGCCCGGGCCGATTGGGACGCTGCGGCGGCTGCCCTTGCCGAACATCCAGGTTCGGCTGCGGATGCTTTCTCAAATCTCAATAAGACTGCGGAAATAGGCTTCCCCGGCATTGCCAATAGTTCGGTGCCTGTTCTCTTGCCGTTTGATGTCGAGGGTTTCGCCAAAGACAAGGCGGCCAATCCGGATCTTACCCCAGACAAACTGATGGAGAAGGCCGACCAATTCATGCGGTCAGGCTTTCGCGCCACGAAATTTTTCGTGACTGGTCCGGCTGGTTACGATTCGGCATTTGCCTTGACGCTGGCGGACGTCGCCGAGCTTTCCAACATCCGCTACGCAGATTCGGTCTACGTCTTGTTCTCGGGTCTCGCCGCGACGTACCAACTCGATAGCCCTGCCCTGCCCGAGGGCGAATTGGTGAAGTCACTCCAGGACGATTTCCCGGGCATCCGTCGCTATTTGCACGAATCTTATATTCGCTACGGTTTCGAGCGCTTTGGCGTGACTTACGTCGCCGCTATTTATTGTCTTGATACGCGGCCACGCGCGAAAGTTCTCACCTGCAAGCAGGCAGATCGCGTCATGGAGCGCTTCCTGCGCGCGCTCAAGCTGGCCGGCGGCGGGCCCGACGCTGCGCGGCCATCTGCCGAAGCGATTCCATTGGACAGGCCAAAAGACACGTCGAAGGAGTTCACATACTTCAGTCCCGGTTCTTTGATTCCCAACACAGGATTAAAGAAGGACATTGGCGGTCACGCCGACTATACCGTTTATGCGCAGCTGCGGTTTCCTTTAAAAGACGCCCCCGACTTCGCCAATTCCCAATCTTTCAATAACTGGGGCGATTGCGACTTTACCGGCCGCTCTGTTCGCAACCCGCGCAAAAAGGATCAGTCGTATTCGTGTAATGTGAATGGGCGGCCGCTGGCCTTCAACGAGAGTGCACCGGGCAACTACTCTTACCCGTGGCGCGATAATTTTTGTGAACATCGCAACTACTTCGTTGGCCAATGCCCAGGTGGAGAGGGCCATCAGGGCCAGGACATTCGCCCGAGCTCGTGTACGCTTTTCAACGACGGCGCCGATCGTTGCTTGCCCTATCAGCATGAGGTTGTCGCCGCCCATGACGGGTTTATTCTACGCGCACGCAAGCAAGAGGCTGTCTATCTGTTCGTCAATACGGAGCACGCGCACGTGCGCGTGCGCTACATGCACATGAATCCGAACTTGCTTGACGCCGATGGTATTGTTAGCGGGAAGCTGGTCCACGCAGGCGAAGTGATTGGCAAAGTCGGCAACTACAATAGCGGCGAACGCGGCACCACCTATCATCTGCATTTCGACATGCAGGTGCCGACAAAAGTCGGATGGGTATTCGTGAGCCCGTACATGACGCTGGTTTCCGCATATGAGCGGCTAATCGGCGCACGCGGAACCGAAATCAAAGACGGCGATCCAGCGCCCGCCGTGGCTGGGGTCCCGCCAGTTATCCAGCATCCAGACGAAAAGTCTGCGGATGCGCACATTCCGCCGGCGCAAACGGAGGCCTCCGTCGCAACGAGCGAAAAATCCCACCATGCGAAGGAGAAGCCTCGTAGAAAATCGCGGCATGCGCGCAAAAGACGCAGCCATAGCGACAGCTAATACGCCGGGCGCATTGTGCATATGCGCACCGCAACTAGAATGTCGCGATGTCACGAATTTACCGAGAAGCCCTACCCGCCTCTATCGCGACACGCCGCGCGCTGCTGGCTGCAGCGCTCGGTGGCACCTTGTGGCTTACGTTTGGCGACCGTACTTTCGGGGCGCAATCCCCTGCCTTCGCACACTGGGTTGCAAAATTCCGAGCTCGTGCTTTGAGCCGTGGAATCTCTGAGCAAACTTACGACAAGGTGATGGGTACGCTGACACCCGACGTCGGCGTGTTTGAAGAGTATCGTGCGCAGCCGGAATTCACCGAGCTGATGTGGCAATACATCAACCGACGTTGTTCCGGATGGCGCGTTATCACCGGTAAAGAGCGCGCGAAAGAATATGCCGGCCTGCTTTCGCGCATAGAGAAAGACTACGGCGTCGACCGTTACATCTTGCTTGGTCTCTGGGGGATGGAATCATCTTTTGGCGACGTCGTAGCAAATCCAAAATATATGCGGCCGGTAATTCCTGCGCTGGCCGCCTTGGCCTGGGGGGAGTCTCGTCGCCGTGCCTATTGGGAGGCCGAGCTGCTCAATGCGCTTAGTATTGTTGACCGGGGGTGGGCGCAACCTGCAGACATGATTGGGTCGTGGGCGGGCGCGATGGGCCACACCCAATGGATGCCGGAAGTTTGGCTGCACATGGGCGTCGACTACGACCACGACGGACGGACCTCGCCATTCGGAAAACCGGATGATTCATTCGCCGGCACCGCGCGCTATCTGCTTGAACGGGGAAAATATCGTCGCGGCGAAGCCTGGGGCTGTGAAGTGACGCTCTCCGCAAAGCATACCGGCCTTGCCAATAATCGGACCGTGCGCACCTATTCCAAATGGGAAGAACTCGGAGTGCGCCGCGCAGATGGTAAAGCATTTGCGCGGCCAGCCGATCAGGTCAAACTCTGGCTACCGGTCTCCGGCGGGCCGGCATTTCTGGTTGGTCAGAATTTCCGTGCGGTTCATTCCTACAACCCATCGACCAGCTACACGCTGGCACTCTGCCATCTCGGCGATCTAATCCGCGGTGATCCACCGTTCCATCAGCAGTTTCCCGGCGGGGAACGCGCGCCGACGCTGGAAGAGGTTAAGGAAATTCAACGCCGCCTCAATGAGCAAGGCTTCAAGACCGATGGCATCGACGGCCGCACAGGCAGCGACACGATCAAGGCTATCCTCGCCTACCAGAAAAAAGTCGGTATGGACCCGGCCGACGGCTACGCTGGCCTGAAATTGCTCGCCCGATTGCGTCAGGGCTCGTAATCCGGTTGGATGCCGCCCATCCGCCCGCGGGGCGGACAATGGCGGGACCCAGAACGTGTCGAGTAATAGAAGCGATAGCACTAAGTTACGGCCGCCCGGTGAAAGCCTGTCGGAGATCGACCGGCCGGTTCCAGCCGGGGTCAATGCGCCGGGTTTCGGCAGCGACGTGGTTGCGGACGCACTGCGCGCGACCGACATCCCTTATATCGCACTCAATCCTGGCGCGAGCTATCGCGGCCTGCACGACAGCTTGGTCAATTATCTCGGCAACGAACGGCCGCAAATGCTTCTCTGCTTACATGAGGAAAGTGCGGTCGCGATCGCACATGGCTATGCCAAGGTGACCGGCAAGGCGATGGCCGCGGCCGTTCATTCAAACGTCGGCCTGATGCATGCAACTATGGCCTTTTTCAACGCCTGGTGCGACCGCATGCCGATGGTGGTGCTCGGCGCCACCGGCCCGGTTGATGCGGTGAAACGGAGGCCGTGGATCGATTGGATCCACACCGCGCGCGATCAAGGAGCACTGATCCGCGGTTACACTAAATGGGACGATCAGCCGGCGTCACCGGTGGCTGCGCGGGAAGCTGTCCTGCGCGCAAACTGGATCGCCAACACTGCGCCGCGCGGGCCGACTTACGTCAATCTCGACGCCGAGATGCAGGAGAGCAAACTCGCCGAGCCGGTGGCGCCTATTGATGCCAAGCGATTCATGCCAACAGTCGAAAGTGCAGCACCGGTGGAGGTGATCCAGCAGGCCTCGGAGCTTTTGCGAATTGCCAAGCATCCTGTGATCCTCGCCGGACGCGTGTCACGAAATGTCGACGACTGGAACGCCCGCGTGACGCTCGCAGAGCGCCTCAATGCCCGTGTCGTGACTGACCTAAAGATAGGTGCGTCGTTTCCAACCGATCACGCCTTGCACGCAGGTGCGCCCGGCGGAACAGTGCTCTCGCCCGAAGCGGCCGACGCCATTCGAAATGCGGACGTCATTCTCAGCCTCGATTGGGTCGATATCGCCGGGACGTTCAAGGCCGTCGGCGGCAATGTCGCGGCGAAGGTCGTGCAGATCTCTGTCGACCATCGACTCCATAACGGCTGGAGCATGGACTACCAGGGCCTTCCGCCGGTGGATGTCTTTGTCGCCTGCGAACCCGATGCCGCCGTACCGGCTCTTATAGCCGCGCTTGGCCCCGGCGGACCACGCGCCCTGCCATCAGACCGCAAAGAGTTTCCGAAGCCCGCCGAAGGCAAGCTGACCGTCGACCACCTTGCCGATGCGCTGCGGCGCGCGATTGGCGAGCGGCCAACGTCGCTGACTCACGTTTCATTATCGTGGAACGGCGCCAGCTGGCATTTTCGCCACCCGCTCGATTATCTTGGTTCGGATGGTGGCGGCGGCGTCGGCGGCGGGCCTGGCATATCGGTCGGCGCAGCACTCGCGCTCAAAGGCAGCGGCCGCCTCCCCGTCGCGGTCTGTGGTGATGGCGATTTCTTGATGGGAGTCACTGCGCTTTGGACGGCAGCTCATTATCGCATTCCACTTTTGATCGTCGTTGCGAACAATCGATCGTTCTTTAACGACGAACTCCATCAAGAGCGTGTTGCTCGCATGCGCAACCGCCCGGTCGAAAACCGGTGGATAGGTCAACGGATATCAGAGCCGGACATCGACCTCTCTGCTATGGCACGCGCGCAAGGCGCTCAGGGTTTTGGCCCGGTGAATTCGATTGCCGATCTCATGCCGATTTTCGCAAAAGCAATTGCCGCGGTCGAAGCAGGCGCGGTCGCCGTCGTCGACGTGCGTGTTGAACCTGGATACACCGCCGCCACGACCGCGGCGATGACACGCAAGAGCGAGTAAAGCCGCGATGCCGCCAGCTTCTGCATCCGGAGACGCCATCCTGGTGGTCGACGATATCGTCGTGCGATTCGAGACAGCCGAAGGACCAATAACTGCCGTTGATGACGTCTCTTTCAATGTCAGACCCGGAGAATTTCTCTCGGTGATCGGCCCCTCCGGCTGCGGCAAGTCCAGTTTGTTCAACGTGATTGGTGGCTTGTTGGGTGAACATGAGGGGGTCGTCAGCGTCGCGGGCGAGACCATTTCGGGCCCTCACAAATCGATCGGAATGGTCTTCCAGGAGGAATCGACCTTTCCATGGCGCACGGTCACGGACAATGTCGCCTTTCCGCTCGAACTTGTCGGAATGCCGAAGGCAAAGCGCGCCGAACGCGCAAGGCATTTCATCAAGCTGGTGGGCCTCGACGGTTTCGAGAACCGCTATCCCGGCGAATTGTCCGGTGGCATGCGCCAGCGCGTATCTCTTGCCCGTACGCTCGCTTCTGAGCCGAAGATTTTATTGATGGACGAGCCGTTTGCCGCCCTCGACGAGCAGACACGGCTCCTTCTCGGCGACAAGGTGCTGCAAATCCAGCAGCAGTTGAAACAAACCACACTCCTCATCACGCACAACATCACCGAAGCGGTCCAAATGTCCGACCGAATCCTGGTGATGACCTACCGGCCTGGAAAGGTGAAACGCATCGTCGACATCGACCTGCCGAGACCCCGAACATCGGAAATTGTCGGTAGCGAAGCCTTCGGGCGTTACGTCGCGGAGATTTGGAGCGACCTGCGCGAGGAAGCCAGCCGCGGCATGAAGGACGAAGAGGCGCACGTCCTCCATCATGATGGCGGAACCACATGACAGCCGCCGCCACCCGGACAGGTTCTCGTGATTTCGCCCCCGCCGCAGTTGGCGCCGGCACGCTCCTGGCGTTCCTGTTGCTGATGGAACTCCTGATCCGCGGCGACGTCATCAGCCGCTTCATTGTACCGCCTCCCTCTGAAATCGGAGGGAGCTTTTGGCGGGTCATCGTTGAGGAGCACGTGTTCAGGCGCTTCATGACCACCGCAACCGAATGTTTGACTGCCGGAGTCATGATCACAGTATTCGGCGTTGCCGGCGGCGTGCTTATGCATCGCTATCGCCTGTTACAGCAGGCTTGCGAAACGTGGGTTGCCGCGCTTGCCGCTGCGCCGGTCGTCCTGGCCTACCCTTTATTCATGGTGATCTTTGGCCGCAACGCCTGGACCATCATCATGATGGGATTTGTTGCAGCACTCCCTCCGGTGATCCTGAAGACGATCGAAGGCATGGCAAGTACGCGCAAAGTGCTCGTCAACGTTGGCAGGAGCTTCAACCTGACGAGCACCCAGCAATTTTGGAAGATCCTGTTCCCGGCGGCACTGCCCACGATTTTTGTCGGCGTGCGGCTCGGGCTGATATTTGCACTAATCAACGTCGTTGGCGTCGAATTTCTGATCAACTATGGCGGCCTTGGCCAACTCATCAATGATCTGGCCGAACGTTACGATCTCGCCGGCACCTATGCTGCGATTTGCTTCGTAATTCTAGTCAGCGTGCTGTTCTTTATGGCACTGGAGAAGGCCGAGCGATGGCTGAGACCGGTCGATTGAGACAAGCGGCGGCGGCCGCGCCACTTGTAAACCCTGTGACGCTGCTGCGCGTCGCTATCATCCTGAGTGTGTTGGCGGCATGGGAGTTTCTCGCTCACTCCGGCTGGCTTTACCGCGATGTGGTCCCATCGTTGATGGCGATCGGGCACGCGCTCGTGGAACTGCTGTCGCGACAAAGTTTCTATTACA
The DNA here is from genome assembly GCA_963743405.1 of uncultured Alphaproteobacteria bacterium. Taxonomy (GTDB): domain Bacteria; phylum Pseudomonadota; class Alphaproteobacteria; order Rhizobiales; family Xanthobacteraceae; genus Pseudolabrys. Next base: position 256,683 of record CAVUPX010000004.1, read on the forward strand.
ATCTGGGCGTCACTGCCGCCGAAGTCGGTGCGGCGGTCGCAATCGGCGGTCTCTCGGGGGTCGCCGTTGGCATCCTGCTTGGCACCAACCGGTTTCTGTCGAAAGCGTTCGAAAACTACATTTACTACCTCGGGCCGACACCCAAGATCATTTTCTTTCCCGTCATGATCATGTGGTTTGGCGTTGGACCTGAATCGAAAGTCGCGCTTGGCACGCTGTCCTGCTTCTTCCCGATCGCGCTTTCGGTTGCCGCCGGAATGCGCCAGATCGACAAAGTGCTTATCCGCGTTGGAAACAGTTTCCGCGCTTCAACTGCACAAATGATTGTCAAAATTTATTTGCCAGCCATGCGCCATCCGATCATCAACGGCATACGCCTCGGTTTGGGTGTGGCGCTGATCGGCACCCTTCTTGCCGAGACAAAATTGTCAAACAAAGGCATCGGATTTCTGATCATCAACGCCTACAGTACCTTCGATATGCCACGGATGTACGCCATGCTGTTCGTGCTGTTCGTACTGGCGATCGGTGCGAACGCGCTCATTGGAAGGCTCGGCGGGTTGCATACCATCAAAAGAAATTAGGTCGTTCGGCAAAAAAGGGACGATACATCATGAAACGATTTCATATTCTCGGCGCCGCCGCGATTGCGATGAGCGCGCTCACTGGCTCGGCCACTGCCGACGATCTCGTGAAGATGACCATCGGTCAGCGTGGTAATTGGGACACCGCGATTACCCATCTCGGCGAAAAGGCCGGCATTTTCAAGAAACACGGCCTTCAGCTCGAAATGATTTACACGTCGGGGAGCGGTGAGACCTTGCAGCCGGTGATTGCCGGCGGCGTCGACCTCGGGCTGGCGGTCGGAACTCTCGGCGCGATGGCGGCGTATGCGAAAGGAGCGCCAGTGCGTATCGTTGGCGCACAGGCGACCGGCGCTGCCGACTACTGGTATGCGAAAAATCCGGACATTAAAACGCTGAAAGACACCAACGGACACACCATTGCCTACTCGAGCAATGGATCATCGACCCACAGTGTGGTGCGCGCATTTATTGACGAATTCAAACTTACTGGCGCCAAGACCCAGACCACCGGCAATCCGAGCGCGACACTGACCGCGGTAATGACCGATCAGGTCGATGTCGGCTGGGCCTCGCCGCCGTTCGGTCTCAAGGAGATCGAGGATGGCAAGATTCACATCGTCGCCAAGGCCACCGATGCCACTCTCGTCCGCGGCCAGACCATCAGAGTGCTGGTCGCTAACGTGGCCGTTCTGAAAGATCGAAAGGACGTGCTTGAGCGCTTTATGCGCGCCTATCGCAAATCGATCGACTATATGTATTCGGACAATCCGCAAGTGATCAAAGACTACGCAGAATTCGTCGGTGTCCCGGAGACCATGGCCAAGCGCGTTCGGAACGAGTTTTTTCCGAAAAGTCTGGTCAATCCGGACCAAATCCATGGCCTCGATACGTTGATCCCGGAAGCGGTGAACCTGAAGTTCATTCCGACGCCGCTCAGCAAGGAACAAATCGCGGAATTGATCCAAATTCCGCCACGCAAATAAGCGGCGCGCCGCATCACATCAGGATGAGTAGCATGACGACCGCAGTTTCTCCGAAGTCCGCTTCCGCACAGGCCGTGGTGCTTCCCAAGAATCGTGGCCCTTACTACGGCGGCGGCTGGCACGAGCCGAAGGCCGGCCGCTTTATCGATACGATCAACCCGGGCACCGGCCAATCGCTCGGCAAGGTCGCGGACTCCGGCGCCGACGATATTGACGCCGCGGTCGCCGCAGCGAAAGTCGCGTTCAAGGAATGGCGGCGCGTGCTGCCGCTCGAACGCGCCAAAATCCTTCGCCGTATCGCAGAAGTTCTACGCCAGAACGCCAATGAACTCGCCATGATCGATGCCGCCGATTGCGGCAATCCGGTCAAGGAAATGGTCAGCGACGCGATGATCGCTGCGGCGCAAATGGAGTTCTTCGCGGGCTTCGTCACCGAAATGAAGGGCTCATCAATCCCCATGGGCCCTGACGTGGTCAATTTTTCGATACGCGAACCTCTCGGAGTCGTTGGCCGCATCATCCCTTTCAACCACCCGTTCATGTTCTGCGCGGGCAAGTCAGCCGCTCCTCTCGCCGCCGGCAATACGGTGGTGGTGAAGCCGCCGGAGCAGGCTCCTCTATCGTCGTTACGCCTTGCCGAGCTGATCGGCGGTTTGTTGCCGGCGGGTGTCTTCAATGTCGTGCCTGGCGGGCGTGAAGCCGGGCAAAGGCTCGCAAGCCATCCTGACGTTGCGATGATTGCGCTGATCGGCAGCGTTCCGACCGGCCGCGCCGTCATGAAGGCTGCGTCCGACACGGTCAAGCGCACCATGCTCGAGTTGGGCGGCAAGAATGCACTGATCGCTTATGGCGATGCGGATCCGGATGAGGTTGCGGCAGCGGTCATTGGCGGCATGAATTTCACCTGGTGTGGCCAATCCTGCGGCTCAACAAGCCGCGCTTTCATCCATGAGGCGATCTACGAGACCGTGGTTACGCGCGTAAAAGAGAAAATCAAATATTACAAACCCGGCATCCCTACTGATCCCGCGACAACGATGGGCGCCATCGTTTCGAAGCAGCAGTTCGACCGGGTGATGAGTTTCATCGAGTCTGCAAAGAGTGAGGGCGCGAAACTTATAACGGGCGGCGGCCCGCCGGATGATCCAGCTCTTAAGGGCGGATATTTTATCGAGCCGACGGTCTTCGCCGTGACGGAAAAGAATCGGATTGCGCGCGAAGAAATTTTTGGGCCCGTCCTTGGCGTATTTAAATGGACTGACGAGACGAAAATGCTGGAAACCGTCAACTCGGTTGAATACGGCCTGACGGCCTCGATCTGGACCAACGACCTGTCAACCGCGCATCGTACTGCGCTTGCCGTTCAAGCGGGCTACGTGTGGGTCAATGAGGTGAGCAAACATTTTCTCGGAGCACCGTTCGGCGGCTTCAAGCAGTCAGGTCTTGGCCGGGAAGAGTGCTTCGAAGAGATGCTCGCCTTTACACAAGAGAAGAACATCCACGTGAAGCTGAAGCCCGCCAAAAGCTAGGGCGGCGGGTCGAAGCCGGCCAGCGTCCACTCCGCGCGATGCACCGGGTCGGCCATAAAGGCAATGAAAGCCGCACCGGCGTCCGCCGCCACGCTGGCGGCAGTGACGGCCGCGCCGTAAATGGTCGTGAGCTGAATCGGCGCCGGTAGAGGCCCGGCGATGGTCAGGCCATCGGTATTGATCACCTCGCTCTTCGGGTAGAAGCCGATGTCAGCCTCCCCGCTTGCAACCAGCTGCACACCGCCCTCAAGCGCCGGTCGGTGAATAATCTTGCCCTTCATTGCATCAGCGATGCCCATCTGCTCGATCAGCTTACCCATATGCGTGCCACTGGGTGTAGCACCGGGCGTGGCGTGGGTAACCGTGTGGCTGTTGAGGATCGCCTGCTTGACCTTATCCGGCGTCGAAAGGTCCGGTTTTAACGCACCGGTTCGCACCACCGCGTTGATGCTGACCAATCCGAGGACACCACGACCCTGCGCACGCACGACACCGGTCTTTTGGTAGTCATCCAGAATATTGGTCGGCATGACCAGCACATCTGCCAATTCGCCAGCCGCAAGTTTGTCCCGCAAGGCCGACATCACCGCAAACACGTATTCAACTGTGTTGCCAGACTGCCGCTCAAATCGCGGCGTCAATTTCAAGAAGATTTCTTTCGGCGCGCCGCCGCTCAAGATACGAAGTTTGGCCATTGAAAACCCTACAGCTTGAAGGTCTCAAGCGTTCCGGGGTGGAACATTTCCTCCGGCGTCACTAAACGCGGCGACAGCCCTTGCGAATGATGGTGACGCAGGAAGGTCTCCAGCGTTTTACGGTTGGCTGCAACGCCGTACGACCAGAAATCCTCACCCATGAGCGCACGCGCTTCCATCAAACGCTCTTCGACAAACGGAAGAGTCACTTTGGTCGATGACGTATCCCCGAGCTTTTCGAGCGCAATCTTCTTTGATTGTTCGAAAGCTTTGAACACTGCGCCCGGCAGCCACGGATGTTGCTCGGCGAGCTCGCGCCGCACGCCGATGAGATGCATGATTGGGAAGACGCCGGTGCGTTTGTAGTAATCCTTCGCAGCGGCAACCGGGTCTGGAAACAGCCAGCCGACCTTCGGATCGCCGCGCTCAAATGCGGGCGGCACGCGCGGCCCGATAAAACCGTCGATTTCACCCGCGTCCAGCATACCCGACAGTGTCCTCCCTTGCGGAACGTCGTCGAGCTTGACGCCTTTGGGAAGCGTGATCGTTATCTTTTCCAGCCGGCCAACGTCCACCAGCCCGCCCCGGATCCAATGAATGTCGGACGGCTTTATCCCGTGATCGTCTTCGAGAATCGCGCGCGCCCAAACATTGGCGGTGAGTTGGTATTCCGGCACGCCGATCTTCTTGCCCTTCAAATCGGCCGGCTTCTTGATACGGTCGGTGCGCACATAGATAGCGGTGTGCCGGAAAGCACGCGATACGAACGCCGGTACGCCAACATAAGGGCAATTGCCTTGCGCGGTCTTCACCGTAAAGCTCGACATCGACAATTCACAAATATCGAATTCGGCCCGGCGGAACGCGCGGAAGAAGATTTCCTCCGGGTCCAGCGCCATAAATACCGGATCGACGCCATCAATCTGAACCAGCCCATCGCTCAGCGGGCGGGTGCGGTCATAGTCGCGAACGGCGATGGATAGATTTAGTTTGGCCATGAGTTTCCCGGATGGAAGGCAGAACTGCCGCAATGTCATATTCGAATTGGTGACGGGACGCTACTCCACCCCACGTTTTTGCGTCTTCTCGTCCGGGGTTACGTCGACCGCTTGTGCGCGGCCGGTAATCTTCACCGGCGGGCTACAGTTCTTCATGCAAGGGTCCAGATTCCAGAAGGCCTTCTCGGTCTTCTCGCGGTCATCATCGTAAAACCCGTCCTGGTTCGGCATCTTCACCTCAGCCCAGGTTTCTCTCGACAGCACAAATTTGGTGTCGACGATGTCGTTGAGATTGAGCACGTAAGCGACCACCGCATAGAGTTCATCGTTGGTGAGCGATTGAGAATCGCCGAACGGCATAGCCCGCCGGACATAATCGAACACACTTGAAACGTATGGAAAATACGAGCCTACGGTCTTCACCGGGTCATGCGAGGCGAGCGTGCCCTTGCCTTGCGCGAGTTGCGGCCAGCGTCCGGCGCTTTCACCGAACTCGCCATGACACGCAGCGCACTTATCGAGATAAACCTTTTCGCCATCCTTTACCGACCCGCGGCCGGGTGGAGCGCCCTGCCCATCGGGACGTATGTCTATGTTCCAACCGGCAATCTGCTCCGCCGTGGCCAGGTGCCCAATTCCGTAATTGACGGGCGCGTCCTTTTTGCCCTGCGCGAACACCGGCACGACAAGTACCAGTGACGCCGCAACCGTGAGGACGTGCCTACCCGACCTCGACATTCTCGACCTCTCCGTCCGGGTTGAGCGCCCAGGTCTGGATCCCGTTGTTGTGGTAGATCGAATTGACCCCGCGGATTTTGCGCAGAGCATCTTTGCCCGGCTGCACGTAGCCGGTGTCATCCATCGCCCGCGACTGCAGTAGCAGCGCTTGGCCGTTCCAGTCGAATTCATAGTAGAAGCGCACGCAGGCTCTATCGAATATCGGACCATCGAGACGCGCTGTGCGCCAATTGCGTCCGCCGTCGAGCGAGATATCGACGCGCTTGACCTTGCCGCGTCCCGACCAGGCGAGCCCGGATATGACGTTGAAACCTTTTTGCCTTACGGGCGCCTGCGGCGACGGAGAGGTGATTACGGACTTTGCGTCCATAACGAACGTGAACTGGCGCGCTTTTCCGTTTTCAAGCAGGTCGGTATATTTCGACGTTTCCTCGCGCGTAAACCAGGGCTGATCGCCGACCTTGATGCGGCGCAGCCATTTCACCCAGACATTGCCTTCCCATCCCGGCACGACCAGGCGCGCCGGATAACCCTGTTCCGGGCGCAGCATTTCTCCATTCATGCGGTAGGCGACCATGCAATCGTCCAGCGCTTTGCGAAGCGGAATCGACCGGTTCATCGCCGCCGCATCGCCCCCCTCCGCCATGATCCATTTCGCATTGGATTTAACACCGGCCTGCTCGAGCAAGACCTTCAGCGACACGCCGGTGTATTGAACGCAATAAATCATGCCGTGCGTGTATTGGCAGCCATTGAGTTGAGCGCCGCGCCACTCCATGCCGGAATTGGCGGCGCATTCGAGAAAATAGATCTTGTTGATGCGCGGCAGGCGCTTGAGTTCCTCAAGCGTGAAAATCAGCGGCTTATCGACAAGTCCGTGCAGCATCAGGCGGTAGTCGTCGGGATCGATCTCGGCAATGCCGCCATGGTGCCGTTCAAAGCACAGTCCATTTGGCGTGATGATCCCATCAAGCTGATGCAGTGGCGTGAAGGCCACCGAAAACTCAGCCGTGGCGGTGAGCCAGGGGACCGTGCGGCGAATAACGTTCTTTTCGTATTTCGATGGGGTGCCGTAAGCGCGCGCTCCGACGCCCTCGCCGAGCTGGCGCGTCCAGTCGGCAACTTTCGGCGGAAGATTTTTAGCGTTGTCAGCGCGCGCCGTTGTTGCACCGGCGGCGGCAAGACCTGCGGCAGCCGCAAGAAAGCGCCGGCGTGAGGCCCGCGTTGGGTCGGTCGGGTCTGTCAACGACATCTCCCGGCATTCAATTCACAGACAGCCTCATATCACATTCTTTTTTTTGAATGTAACGGAATTCGCGCTTAGCCCCCGGAAATTTTCACGCTCGTATTGGGCACGATCCGCACGGTCTTTTCCGCGGCGATAAAGCGCTCGACCAGATCCCAGACAGGCGGACCTTCGGTGCCTTCATTCACGCTGGCCCAGCCGGCGACCGTGTACTCTTTCTTCGGTTCGATCGGCTTGCCGGATTTAAGGTGCGTCATTGCCGAGATGCGTTGCCCCATCGGCTTCGAAATATCGATCGCATAGCCGAGCCCGCCACAGCGCACCATGTCACCGCCCTGCTGATAGTAGGGATCAGGATTGAACAGGTTGTCGGCGACGTCTTCGAGCACATCTTTCAGCCGTTCGCCGGTCATCGCTATTCGATAGACCTGCGGATAGGTAATCGCGGTCGCGTTGTGAATGTCCTCAATCGTAATCGCCTGGCCCGGCAGGACGCTGGTGCCCCAGCGAAAGCCCGGCGAGAGTGCGATTTCGGCGTCCCGTTCCTTCAGGAGTGCGGCACAAATCAGATCGTCAAACGTGCCGTTGAAACTTCCACGCCGGTACAACACGGAATCGGCACGGCCGACTTCGCGACCGAGCTCTTTGGCGTAAGGCGCGCGTGCCCTGGCAACGGCAGCGGCCATCTCGGCGTCCGGCTTAATCGAGTCGGCAAACAAAGGGATCAATTTGTACCGAAATCCCTTGATTGCCCCGTTTTGCACGTCGAGATCCAGGCGCGACAAAAATTTTCCGTGGCTGCCTGACGCGATCAGCAACGTATTACCGGCCTTGATTGCCTCTGGCACGGCGTCGTGCGTATGGCTGGTCAGTATTACGTCAATGCCGGGCACCCGCGTCGCCATTTTGCGGTCGACGTCGAAGCCATTGTGCGAAAGCAGAACAACGAGCTGCGCGCTATTCTTGCGTGCCTTCTCAACATTGGCGCGTACGTCGTCCTCACGGATGCCGAATGACCACTTTGGCATCAACCAGCGTGGATTGGCGACCGGCGTATAGGGAAACGCCTGACCGAGCACGGCGATCTTCACCCCACCCCGTTCAAAGAATTTCATGGCCTCGAACGCCGGCTCATTCCATTCATTGTCGCGAATATTGAGCGCGAGGAAAGGAAAGCCAAGATTTTTGACCAATTCTTTGACGCGCGCCTCGCCGTACGTGAATTCCCAATGGCCCGTCATGGCGTCCGGTTTAAGCAGCGCCATGCAGTCGACCATGTCCTGGCCTTTACTGCGATTTGAACCGAGCGAGCCCTGCCAGGTATCGCCGCCATCAAGAAACAGGACCTTGTCGCCGCGCTCGGCGCGCACTCGCTTGACCACGCTGGCCAGCCGGTCGAGCCCGCCGATTCGGCCGTAGGATTTCGCCAGCGCAGCGAATTCCTGGTCAGTTAACGCGTAAGCCGCGGCTGACTTCGCCGGTATGCCGAAATGCTTGAGAAATGCCCCACCGGTAAGGTGCGGCGGCCGCCCCCGCGCCTCTCCGACGCCGAGATTGAGCGAGGGTTCGCGAAAATAAACCGGCATCAGCTGGCCATGGATGTCCGCCACGTGCAACAGAGTCACGTTGCCAAGCGCGTCGAACTTGAGCAGTTCTGCTTCGGTCAGTCTTTGCTGCGCAACGGCCCTTGTGAACGCACCGCCGCCGGCGACGAAAGCCGCCGCAGCGACGCCGACTTGAAAACTTTCACGGCGAGTGATCATCGATTTCATCCGCCCCACTTGGACGTCCGCTTTACTACCGAAAGCGGGCATGTGCAGTGCACTAGCGGATGTCCGCTTTGTGCCAGAAGCGAACATGACGCAGAATAACTCCGATGTCGCCTTTATCCTACACAATCTGAGAGCAGACGGCCCAATCGTCAGACCACCGTTCCGAAAACTTTCCCAATACCGGCGGTAAGTGCCATTGCCAACGCGCCCCAGAAGGTTACTCGCGCAGTAGCGCGCAGAACGTTTGCGCCGCCTGCTTTTGCACCGATCGCACCCAGAAGAGCGAGGAATCCCAACGACGCCACGAAAACGAGTGGGACAAGCGCACCGGCGGGCGCCACGACAACCATGAGCAAGGGCATGGCCGCACCGACCGAAAACGTTGCGGCTGAGGTCAATGCCGCCTGCACGGGACGCGCCGTGGTGATTTCCGAAATCCCAAGCTCATCGCGCGCATGAGCGGTCAAGGCATCTTTTGCCATCAGCTGCTGAGCAACCTGCCGCGCAAGCATCTGATCGAGGCCCCGTTTGACGTAAATCTGGGCAAGCTCTTCCTCTTCGAACTCAACGTTACTGCTTAGCTCCTTGCGTTCACGCGCGAGATCCGCTCGCTCGGTGTCGGATTGCGAGCTGACAGATACATACTCGCCGGCGGCCATCGACATAGCGCCGGCAACCAGCCCTGCGACCCCCGCGATAAGCACAGCGTTTTGCGTAGCAGCCGCAGCGGCAACACCGACGATCAAGCTTGCGGTCGAGACAATGCCATCGTTGGCCCCGAGCACCGCAGCTCGCAGCCACCCGATGCGGGTAACGAGGTGATGCTCCGGATGCAGGCGAAGACGACTCATTCGATACTCCGCCTCACGAATTAGATCCGATTCCGCCGCCTAAAGGTTGCGCGGACGCGCCGCTATCAAGCCCTGGCGCAAGTAGACCTGCGGCGGCCGATGCGCCGAGTGACAAGACGGAACGTCTTGTCATGCCCTCCGTCGAACAACACCGATGTTCCGTCATGCGATCCTTAGCTGCGATGCCGGCCGGTCGCCCGGGGCGGATCGTGAACAGTCAGGCTGCGAGCTTGATTTCCTTGCTGCCGATCACCGGCACCCCCAACCTCTTCAGGAGTTGGTACAGTGTGTCGACTTCCTGCTGCTTCGGCTTGGGCATCGGCGAGCGCATAAACGGATTCGGGATCAGTCCGCGCAGCCAGGTCGCTGTCTTATAGCGGATGTGCAGGCGGCCCATGTCGGCGACGTATTCGTGCAGTTGTACAAGTCCCCCGTCCCAGATCCGGCGCGCTTTGTCGATGTCTTTCGCGTCCCACGCCTCCAGGTGATCGAGCATCGGCTCGAGCGCGAAATTCCAAAAGCCCGACAGCGTCCCGTCGAACATCCCCGTCGCCTTGTATTCATGAAACCGCGAGGCGAGCGCGCCCATTACAGCGACATGATGGTTAAGGCCGCGCAGGCCGTTGGCAATCAGCCGGAAGCCGTCGTACATGTACGTCATCTTCCAGCCGACTACATTCGGCACCTCTCGGCAGATGCGCAGCGTCGCCTCGAGCGGCAAGCCCGGATAGAACGGCGGCTTGGCGCCGCCGACCGGATGGGTGACGATGGGCAGGTCGACTGCGCGGTCCTGCGCGATGATTTGGTCGAGCCAAATCTCCGGATAGTTGTCGGCATCCCAGCAGGAAGTAACGTCCTGTGCACCGCCGGGGGGAGTGACGAAAATTCCGTCCACAC
>CAVUPX010000005.1:0-69525 GCA_963743405.1 uncultured Alphaproteobacteria bacterium
CGGAGGCCGCAACCGACGTTACGGTTGTTGCGTTAGGCTGCAGTGCGGTGGTGCCGATCGGCGCGACAAACAGCACACCGACTTGGTTGGGCATTACATCAGTGGTAGTGACGCTACTGACTTTGATTTCGAATCCAGAGGCCAGAGGCGTTGCGGCACCTGTTGTAGTGATCTCAGATTTGGTAGGGAGCGGCTCTGTAATAAGCTGCGGCGCCGTTGATGATCCAACGATGGTCAGCAGAAGTTTGTGGTTGTTCTCACCTTGGCTCGCATCCAGTTGCGGCCGAGCCGAGGCCGCATCCTCGACCTGCAGTTGACGGTCTGACGTCGGTCCTGCATTTGAATGGCTGCTGTCCTGAGCATCCGTTGTTTGGTCTAAGCCTCGCGGTGATTCCGCGCCATCAAAATCATGACCTGTACTATTGGCCTTGGGCGCACCGGGATCCGGACGATTGATTTTGTTTGCGAACTCGTTCGCCTCAAACGCGGCGATGCCGGCGAGCAAAGAAAAGCTCATCGCACGGTATGCGGACGCTAGTCCCATTACCGAACGGCGTTTTGCTTTCACGAACCGCGACATGGATATCTGAGGAACCAAGAATCACATCCGCAAGGCATCGCGACCGTTCTTGATCGGCGTACCCATTGGCATTCCAATCGAATTCTGGATTGGCGGTTTAATATGTTATGAGTTCAACACCGAAAAAATCAGTTAAGTTCGACCAAAAACCAACGCCCACTCGGGTATGATTCATTCACCATAGCAGCGTTGGCGGCCGCGCAGCGACGACGATAGCACCAACCGAACAGCGCAACGCCACCGGTTGACGGCCAGTTTTAAAGGCGAATAAGGGCGGGTGCGCGATATGCGACCACGGCCGCTGGTGACCAAAAGCCGACACCCAAATGTGTGTCAGGAAAATCCTGACATAGGTTTCGCGCACGACCCCAGCTTTGCTGATTCATCTCCGAGCGCACCGTCTGATTGTTGATTGTCGCCGGCTGGGAAATGTCCGCTAAGTGCCAATAGCGAACATAACGCTTGAATTCAGACACCTCATCTATTCCGCAATCGGCTGGCCTGGAACCGCCTCGTAGGAATCGGCATGGGCGACTTTTGCGCCCGGGGCTTTGGTGCCCGGCATAATCTCAAAGCGCGGATCGAAGTCGACCATTGTCGAGGCAAGTTGTTTCAGGATGCTTGCGTCGCCCTGCACCTTTGCTGTGCCGTCGGCAATCTGAGCCTCAAGCGTTTTAGTACCCATCATCGTTTGCTCCAGGTCCGACCGGTTTATTGTAAGGGTCAAGTTAGGTCTTTCGGCCTGATAACCTTTGATATTGGTGAGCGTGGCGTTTTCTAGTTCGACGATAAACTTCTCGCCGTTGTCCGGTGTGATGAGGTTGACTGTGAACCGCATGCCTTCAGCCTTACGGCTGTCCATACGGATGCCCAGGAAGTTGAGGAACAGTTCGGTGGACATCGAGCGGATTACGTCGGGGCTGCTTGAATTGGCGATCTCCCCCTGCGGAATCCCGGTCCGAAGTTCATAAGCGGCGGCGAGATAACTATTTCGCAGACCTGGATTTTCCTGCTGGTATCCAAGTTGCTCGAAAATATCTGCCAACAAATCCTTGGCTGCCTGATTCTGCGGTTCGGCTTGCACCAGTTTGTTTACGATTTCCTGGGCGAGCAGGTACTTTCCTTCGTCATGCAATTGCCGACCCCGGTCCATGATTTTCTGCGCGCCACCCATCATTTCGACGTAGAGCGGGCGCGGAATCCGCCGGTGACAGCGGAATAAGGGTCGTTGGATTGCAGTCCCAGAAACCGAGATAGCGTTGGATGACGCCCCGGCTGTTGTGTTGAGGTGAGCCGTGATAGCCGCGGCAGAACCACTTGTCCTGCAGGCCCTTCGGAACCTCATAGACGTTGTGAATTTCGTTGATGGTCACGCCCTGGTTGGCAAAATGCAGCACCTGGTTGTTCATGTGGGCGTACAGATCGCGCTGACCGCGGAGAACCTCCTGAATCCTCTCGTTGCCCCAGCGCGGCCAATGGTGAGAGGCAAACATCACTTCGGCCTCCAGGCCGAAACGGAATAGCGCTTCGCCGATATACTTTGACCAGTTCAATGGATCGCGCACCGGCGCGCCCCGCAATGTGTAGATGTTGTGCAACGTTGAGGTAACGTTTTCAGCCATCCACAGCGCTTTCATTTCAGGGATGTACGTATTCATCTCCCGGGGCGCTTCGGTGTTTGGTGTGTTCTGGAAGACCATCCTGACGCCGTCGACGTCAAATTCTTCGATGGCCTTTTCGACGAAACGTGTGGGCGCAATCAGGCCAATCGCACCGGATGATACGGCCTGTCCGAGGCCTTGCCCGACGTAACCATGTGGACTCGCGGGCAGCAGGAGACCGTATTGATAGAACAGACGCCGGTTCATTGCGTTGCCGGCATAAACATTTTCGGAAACTGTAAAATTCATGAAATCGATAGGAGCAATGATGGGGACCTTCCCGGACCTCACATCCGCTTCATCGACGATGCCACGCACGCCACCCCAATGGTCGCCATGTGTGTGCGAATAGATTATGGCCGACACCGGTAAGCCCTGGCCGACGTGCTGTTGAAACAATTTCCACGCCGCGCGAGCCGTCTCTTTGCTAACGAGAGGATCGAAAACGATCCAGCCAGTCTTGCCGCGGACGAAGGAGATATCGGACAGATCGAAACCGCGAACTTGGTAGATGCCGGGGATAACTTCGTAGAGACCGTAGTTGTTGTTCAGTTTGGACTGACGAACCAATGAAGGATGAATGCTGTCGAAGTCGTCCTGCTTGTCTAAGAATAGGAACCGCTCCATGTCCCACGCGACGTGGCCGGCGTCCGCCATGATCTTGAGGTCCTTCATGGGAGCAACAAGCCCCCTTTTCTGCTCCTCGAAATCGCGCTTGTCGGCGAACGGCAAGCCGCCACGCGCCTGTTTGATCGCATCCAGAGTGTATTTCGAAGGCGCTTTGCCCTTGGGATGAAAATGTCCACTCAAGGGGGCTGTCGCCGCTTGTGCCCGTGCGGGATTGTCCTCCAGCACCAGGTTACCAGTAACGGCGAAAGCAGTTCCTACAGCAGGAAGGGATTGGATGAATTGTCGTCTAGTCGACATCGCGCGCTCCTTCTTGACCGTGTACCGGCCCTAAGGGAGGCCCTGCGAGTGTTCTTTAGATGATTGCAGACCGTTCTTTATTGACCCACATCAAGGCGCGGCATCAGACACCTAATGTCCGCTTTGGGTCAAAAGCAGACATGTGCAGCGCACAAGCCGATGTCCGCTAAGTGCCAATAGCGGACATCGCCGGCCTTATTTTGCTCTCTCAATAATACTCTCAGCGCTATGGACTAGATCGATCCCAATTTCGTCCGCCCACTTGTCGTAGACGACAGCGGTCTTGTCACGGAAAGCCTTGACTTCCTCGGGCGAGAGATGGGCCACCTCCATTTGATACATCTTCTCAAGGATATTGATGGCACCCATTGCATCCTCCAACCCCTCCCGCGCTTCCTTCTTCTGTTCAGCCATGATTACGTTTCCGGCCTCTTGTAGAATTTGGCGATCCTCGGGACTGAGACCCGTCCAAGTCTTGGTACTGACCGCGAGGATCGTTGGATCGATGGCGTAGTGCCAGATAGTGACATACTTGTGCACCGCCCACAGTTTGTAAGGGACGATGAGTGCGATTGGGTTCTCCTGCCCGTCCACTTTCCCGAGCCGGAAGGCTTCCAGGGCTTCGTTGAAGTTCATGCTGACCGGGTTCGCGCCAAGCGCCCGGAAGGTTTCAATAAAAATCGGTATCCCGACCACGCGGAAATTCAGCCCATGGAAATCCTCTGGCCGGAGTATTGGACGCTTTGAATTGGTCAGCTCCCTGAAGCCGTTCTCTCCCCAAGCGATGGGAATGACACCTTTCTGCTCGATCTGCTTGAAGAGGCGCTTGCCGGGATCGCCGGCCTCGACAGCGTCGAGAGCTGAGTAGCTCGGAAACAGGAACGGCAGGGCGAACAGGTTCAACTCCTTCACCTGAGGAGACCAGTTGATTGTCGTCCCAATGGCAAAGTCGACGACACCTTGTTGCAGGAGTTGAAACTCGGTTGTCTGCGCACCTGCAAACGCCCGGCCTTCGAAGTAGTTTGTGATCCGGATGCGCCCTTGCGTCCGATAATTTACGGCGTCCGCAAACCTGATGGCCGCCCGGCCCCAAGAGGTATCCTGGTTCACCACGATGGACATCTTGAATTCGGGCTTGTATTGCGCGCGAGCGACCAAAGGCCATGCTGCCGTCGCGCCTGCAATTATTCTGATGAACTCGCGCCGCTGCATGTGCCCCATGAAAACAGCCTAGCACCTTGTGACCGCGCGGCGAGTGGCAATCATGGCCAATGTCCGCTTTGGGTCAAAAGCGGACATTTGCACCGCAAAACGCCATGTCCGCTTTACCCCCAATAGCGACATCGGTTGACTACCAAGTCGGTCACGCAGTCGACACCAAACCGGTCTCCGGCCTCATTCTCCGAAATTCGGGAATATTTCAAATTCCGAGCGGAGATTTTCAGGGTGCTGCTGCGTTGAAGGCTGGAACCTGTAACTCAGAGACAAACGTCGAATTCAGAAAGCGCCGCATCGGCGGGCTTCTTCGCGGCACCAGCCTAAGTAGAAGAGACTGGACTGGGTGGCTGGGGCGCCAGGATTCGAACCTGGGAATGGCGGAATCAAAATCCGCTGCCTTACCACTTGGCTACGCCCCAACAGGTACCGGAAAGCCGCCCCGAAGCGATTTCTCGTGCGGCGGCCGGACCATAGCGGCGCCAACCTGTCCGATCAACGCCCTCTATATATGACGCAAAGCGTGCGTTGACCGGCCTTGGGTCAGGGCTAGATTAGCCGATATGACGTACCGCGCACCGACCGCCGACATCGCTTTCGCCCTCAAACACGCCGGCGGCTTAAAAACCGCGCTCGCGGAGGGCCTTTATGGTGATCTCGATGAGGAGACCATCGATTCGGTGCTGGCCGAAGCCGGCCGCTTCGCAAACGAGGTCATCGCGCCACTCAACCGCGTCGGTGACAAATTCGGGACTCTGTTCAAGGACGGCAACGTCACGACCCCACCGGGCTGGAAAGAAGCCTACACGGCCTGGGCCGCAGCCGGCTGGAACGGTCTCGCAGCGCCGGCCGAATGGGGTGGTCAGGATTTGCCTCATGCCGTGAACGCAGCCTGCGTTGAGATGTGGAATTCGGCGTCTATGGCTTTCGGGATCGGGCCGGTCCTGACGATGGCCGCGATCGACGCCTTGCATGCCTATGGCAGCGACGCGCTCAAACAAAAATATCTCGGCAAGCTCATCAGTGGCGAATGGATGGGTACGATGCAGCTTACCGAGCCACAGGCCGGATCTGACGTCGGTGCCTTACGCAGCAAAGCCGAGCGAGCAGCCGATGGCAGCTACCGCATCACCGGCTCGAAAATCTTCATTACCTATGGCGAACACGACCTCACGGATAACATTATTCACTTTGTCCTTGCACGCTTGCCCGATGCGCCGCCAGGCACCAAAGGCATCTCACTTTTCCTTGTGCCGAAGATTATGCCGGACGGCTCGCGGAACGATGTGCGCGCGCATTCGGTCGAACACAAGCTGGGCATCCATGCGTCGCCCACCTGCACGATGGTCTATGGCGACCAGGGCGGAGCCATCGGCTTCCTTATCGGGGAAGAGAACAAAGGCATGGCCAGCATGTTCACGATGATGAATCGTGCGCGGCTCGCCGTTGGTTTGCAGGGCGTGGGCATAGCCGAACGCGCGACCCAGCAATCGCTGGCCTATGCACGGGAACGCAAGCAAGGTCCGTCGGGTGTGATCATTGACTTACCCGGATGTCAAACGGATGCTGCTCACCATGCGCGCGCTGACCGGCGCAGCACGCGCAATCTGCTATGCCACTGGCGTCGCCATCGATCGATCTCTTCGCGCAAAAACAGATGCCGCGCGCAAAAACGCATACGACCGCGCCTCGCTTCTGACGCCCGTAGCGAAAGCCTTCTCGACGGATATCGGTATCGAAGTTGCGTCGCTCGGTGTGCAGGTCCACGGTGGCATGGGCTATGTGGAAGAAACGGGTGCTGCGCAGCATTTTCGCGATGCACGCATCGCCGCAATCTACGAAGGCACCAACGGCATTCAGGCGATCGATCTGGTCGCGCGCAAGATTCCACTTGATGGCGGCAAGGTTGTCGCTCGCTACATCGATGAATTGCGCAACACCGTGAAGGCTGTGAGGTCGAGCAACGCCCCCAATTTCGGTGAAACGGCGGTTCGGCTTGGCGACACGGTCGATACGCTCGAACGCACAACGCTATGGCTACTGGCACAAACCTCTTCCGACACCACGCTTGCAGGCGCTACACCCTATTTAAGATTGTTCGCCAATGCGGCCGGCGGCTGTATGCTGGCGGAGCAGGCGCTGGTATCACTCCGCGAGGGAAACGGCGCGGGCCGTACGGCACTCGCACGCTTCTTCGCAGAGAATATCGCCGTCGAAGCGTCAGGACTTGGCCGTAGCGTCACCGAAGGCGCCGACAGCATTACCGCGGCGCAAGCAGCGCTCGCGGATTGACACAGGACATTCACGCCGATGTCGTTGGCGGGCAAGACTTTATTCATCACCGGTGGATCCCGAGGTATTGGCCTCGCGATCGCGCTCAAAGCTGCGGCCGAAGGCGCCAATATTGCCATCGCCGCCAAGACGGTCGAGCCACATCCCAAGCTTGAGGGCACCATCCACACCGCTGCCGCGGACATCGCGAAAGCCGGTGGTCGCGCATTGCCGATAGCAGTCGACGTGCGCGACGACGCGGCCGTGCAAGCGGCACTGGATGAAACGGCGGAGAAATTCGGCGGCATCGATATCGTCGTGAATAACGCAAGCGCTATTCAACTCGCTCCGGTCGCAGCCACCTCCATGGGCCGCTACGACCTGATGCAGCAAATCAATGCACGTGGCACGTTCATGGTGTCGAAATTCGCTGCGCCCTACCTCGCGCGAGCGACAAACCCCCACATTCTGATGTTATCGCCGCCTCTCGACATGGCGGAGAAGTGGTTCGCGCCGCATACGGCGTATTCGATGGCGAAATTCGGAATGAGCCTGGTGGTGCTGGGCCTCGCGGGCGAGTTGCGCGGGAAAGTCGCGGTCAATGCACTGTGGCCGCGCACCACCATCGCCACCGCAGCAATTAAAAATCTGCTCGGCGGCGATACCATGATGCGCCGGTCGCGGAAGCCAGAGATCATTGCCGAAGCCGCCTGCCGTATTTTCAAAAAGCCCAAGAACTTCACCGGGAACTTTCTGATCGACGACACATTCTTGGCCGGCGAGGGTATCAGCGATTTTGACCAGTACCGCGTCGATCCCAGCCAGCCGCTGCAAGTCGATTTCTTCGTGCCCGACAGCAGCTCGCCTCCCAATGGGGTTAGTTTGGGTCCAAAATCACGATGAGTACTTCCACGAAGCCTCGCGAGTGTTTAAGTCTAGGTCGATGTCTACGCTCCTTCTTAGCCATCCCGCCTGCCTCAACCACCTAACGCCCGCCGGCCATCCGGAGCGGCCGGATCGCCTGCGCGCGATTGAGCAGGCCTTGGAAGACGAAAAGTTTCAATCGCTGGCGCGGGTCGAAGCGCCACTCGGATCTGTCGACACCATCGCACTTTGCCATCCGATGGACTACATCGAGGCAATTCGCGACGCCTCGCCGAAGGAAGGCTTGGTGCGGCTCGACGCCGACACGGCGATGTCGCCAGGCAGTTTCGAGGCGGCACTACGCGCAGTCGGTGGCGCAAAGCTGGCTGTGGACGAAGTCATGGCGGGCAACGCTGCGAACGCTTTCGTTGCGACGCGCCCGCCAGGTCATCACACCGAAACCGCCCGGCCGATGGGCTTCTGCCTATTTAATAATGCGGCGATCGCGGCACGCTATGCCCAGAAAGCCCACGGCGTTGAACGGGCGGCGGTCGTCGACTTCGACGTCCATCACGGGAATGGTTCGCAGGATATTTTCTGGTCTGACAAGAGCGTGATGTATTGCTCGACACACGAAATGCCGCTCTATCCCGGCACCGGCGCAATTGGCGAGCGCGGAGATTTCAACACCATCGTCAATGCGCCGTTGTCGGCTGGAGATGGCGGCGATGCCTTCCGCGAAGCATTCGACACCGTCATCCTGCCACGCCTGCGGGAGTTCAAGCCGGATATCGTCATTATCTCTGCGGGTTTCGACGCACACACCCGCGACCCACTCGCGAACCTGAACCTGTTGGAAGCGGACTTTTCCTGGGCCACCCAGAAGCTGATGGAAATCGCCGATGTAAATGCAAAGGGCCGGGTCGTTTCCCTACTCGAAGGCGGCTACGATTTGCAGGGTTTATCGCGTTCGGTTGCCGCTCACGTCACCGCACTAATGCACGGCTAAAAAATCCGCGCTATCCTCGATGCCTTGCGTAGGCATAGGATGCGCCCGCACGAATCGCTGGACAGGAAAAGATGGCCGATACTCACGCCGATGTAAAAAAACTGCCTTTCGAGCGGGCGATCGAAGAGCTGGAATCGATCGTCAAGCGGCTCGAAGAAGGCAAAGTGCCACTCGAGGAATCGGTCGCCATCTATGAGCGCGGCGAGGCACTAAAAAAGCGCTGCGAGGAACTGCTGCGTCAGGCCGAAGCACGGGTGGAAAAGATCACTCTCGACGCCAATGGCAAGCCGACCGGCAGTGAACCCCTCGACGTAGACTGATAACGGCACCAAATATCAGGCCGGGGCGGCGAAAGCAGGCCTACGGCAGCTTGCGGTAGCGACAGAGTGAATTGCGGCCGGTGGCAAATTTGGTGTAAGCCACCTTGGCCCGGCTGGTGCAAGGGCAATCCCTGCCAGATCGGCCTGTTCTGTTGGAGTTACTTTTGTCCGAGATTTCCAAAACCCCCCTGCTCGACCGTATTCGGTTCCCGCGCGATCTCAAGAATTTATCGGCTGAACAGCTCAAGCAGCTCGCCGACGAACTGCGCTCCGAAACCGTCGACGCAGTCGCAAAAACCGGCGGCCACCTTGGTGCGGGATTGGGCGTAATCGAGCTGACCGTAGCGCTGCATTACGTGTTCGACACGCCGGCCGACAAAATTATTTGGGATGTCGGCCACCAAAGCTACCCCCATAAAATTCTCACGGGCCGGCGCGACCGCATTCGCACATTGCGTCAAGGCGGCGGGCTGTCTGGCTTCACCAAGCGCGCCGAGAGCGAATACGACCCATTCGGCGCAGCCCATTCATCCACGTCGATCTCAGCCGCACTAGGCATGGCGGTGGCACGGGACCTCGGCGGTAAGAAGAACAACGTCGTCGCCGTCATTGGCGACGGCGCTATGTCTGCCGGCATGGCATACGAAGCGATGAATAATGCCGGCGCACGCGATGAACGCCTGGTCGTCATTCTCAACGACAACGATATGTCGATTGCACCCCCGGTGGGTGCGATGTCCGCGTATTTGGCGCGGCTGATCTCGGGCAAGACTTACCGGACGCTCCGCGATATCGGAAAACAACTCGCAAGACATCTACCCAAGTTCTTTGAGGAAAAGGCTGGGCGCGTCGAAGAATTTGCGCGCGGCTTCTGGACAGGTGGCACGCTGTTCGAGGAGCTTGGCTTTTACTACGTCGGCCCGATCGACGGGCACAACCTCGATCATCTGCTTCCGGTGCTGCGGAACGTTCGCGACGCCGAGGCCGGGCCGATCCTCGTCCACGTGGTGACGCAAAAGGGCAAAGGATACGCGCCGGCGGAGACTTCCGCAGACAAGTATCACGGCGTCGTCAAATTCGATGTTGCCACCGGCGCACAGGCAAAATCGAAGTCACATGCGCCACAGTATACAAAGGTTTTCGGCGAGAGCCTGGTTAAAGAGGCGCGCAAGGATGACAAGATCGTCGCGATCACCGCAGCGATGCCCTCGGGAACAGGTGTGGACATCTTTGAGAAAGAGTTTCCCGATCGCTGTTTCGATGTGGGGATCGCTGAACAGCACGGCGTAACCTTTGCCGGCGGTCTCGCTGCCGAGGGATTCAAACCATTTGCCGCGATCTATTCCACATTCCTGCAGCGCGCCTATGACCAGGTGGTGCACGATATCGCTATTCAGCGTCTGCCGGTCCGCTTCGCCATTGATCGCGCTGGTCTGGTCGGAGCCGACGGACCGACACATGCAGGCGCATTCGACGTTGCTTATCTCGGCTGCTTACCCGGATTTGTGTTGATGGCGGCGGCCGATGAGGCTGAGCTGGTGCACATGGTTGCGACCGCGGTCGCAATCGATGATCGGCCAAGCGCGCTGCGCTACCCGCGCGGCGAAGGTCTTGGCGTTCCGATGCCGGCGGAAGGACAACCACTCGAGATCGGCAAAGGCCGAATCTTGCAGGAGGGGCACAAAGTGGCGCTGCTTTCCTACGGCGCGCGGCTCGGCGAATGCCTTACGGCGGCCAAAGAGCTCAACGCACTTGGCTTGTCAGCCACGGTCGCAGATGCACGATTCGCCAAGCCTCTCGACGTCGAATTGATCACACGGCTTGCGCGCGAACACGAGGTATTGGTGACGATCGAGGAAGGCTCCATCGGCGGATTTGGAGCCTATGTCTTGCAGTCGCTCGCCGAGCAGGGCCTGCTGGATGGAGGGGTTCGCGTTCGTTGTATGGTGTTGCCGGACCAGTTTATCGACCAGGACACACCCGCCGCGATGTACGCAGCAGCTGGCCTGGACGCCCGTGCAATCGTCGCCAAGGTCTTTGAGGCCTTGGGCAAAGACGTAGGCGCAGAGACGATCAAGCTCGCCTGACAGCCTTAAAGTCTCCTTTTACGGGGCACTTTCTTTCCCTTTTTGCGCGCTTCCGAAAGACCGATCGCGATTGCCTGTTTGCGGCTTTTGACCGTCTTACCGCTGCGTCCACTTTTGAGCGTGCCCTTATTGCGTTTCTTCATCGCACGCTCGACATACTTCGATGCACCCTTTGAATATTTACGTGCCATACTACGTCTCCTCAATCAGCCAGCCATGGCGACCGTGCAAATTTTGTCGGTCCAATTCTGCTAACCGTCGTGCCCGAAATTTTGTTCCAGACTCACTATCGAGATCCGCGGCACGGAATGGACCGATGACCGCGCAACGCCGACGCATTGATCGTCTCCTCGTCGAGCGAGGCCTTTTTGAAAGCCGCGCCAAGGCACAGGCCGCAATCGAAGCAGGCCTCGTAATTGCCAACGACGAGGTCGTGAGCAAAGCCTCTGAAGAAATCCGGATCGATGCAGCGCTGTTTGCGAGCGCGGCCCACCCTTACGTGTCACGGGGTGGCGTGAAACTCGCGGCAGCGCTTGACCATTTTAATTTCAATCCAAAAGGCCGCATTTGCCTCGACGTTGGTGCTTCGACTGGCGGATTCACAGAAGTTTTGCTCGATCGCGGCGCACGGCGCATCTATGCGGTCGACGTGGGCCACCGGCAGTTGCACGACTCGTTGCACATTCGGCCGGAAGTCGTTCCCTTTGAAGACACCGACATTCGCGCGCTCTCCCCTGCCCGGCTCGAAGAGCCGCCTGATCTCATCACAATCGACGTCAGCTTTATATCTTTGAAGTTGGTCCTTCCGGCTGCACTTGCGCTGGCCAGAGCCCCCACCCAATTCATCGCACTGATCAAGCCCCAATTCGAAGCTGGCCGCAGCGCGGTGAAAAAGGGCATTGTGCGCGACCCCATCGTCCACACCGCCGTGTGTGACGACGTAATGCGGTTTGTGACTTCGCTCGGATGTCGCGTCGTCGGCATTATCCCGTCGCCAATTGAAGGCGGCGACGGCAATGCCGAATTCCTACTCGGAGCCGAACGTGACTGAGCAACTCACCATTGGCCGGCTTGGGCATCGCGGTGATGGTGTCGCTGATACCGCAAGCGGACCCGTTTATGTGCCCTACTCATTGCCAGGTGAGACTGTCACGGTTGAACCGGTCGTCGGACACCCGGATCGCCGGCATCTGGTGCATCTCGACAAGCCCAGCCACGAACGAGCCCAGCCGATTTGCAAGCATTTCGGTGCCTGTGGCGGTTGCGCACTCCAGCACTGGTCGCTGGCTGAGTACCACTTATGGAAGCGATCCTTGGTGATCGAAGCTTTGGCACAGGCGAACATCGTCGCGCCCGTCGCCGACCTGATCGACGCGCATGGTAAAGGCCGCCGGCGTGCGGTGCTGCATGCCCGGCGCGGCACCCACAATATTCTGGAGGTCGGCTTTACTGCGCCGCGCGCGCACCACATCATCGCTATCGACAAATGCCCCATTTTGGCTCCCGGACTTGAAGGCGCGCTCGGTGCCGCGTGGGCGATCGCCGAGGCACTCAAACCCGCCGGCAAGCCGCTCGATATCCAGGCGACTGCGACCAACTCCGGACTCGATATCGACGTGCGCGGTTCGGGCACGCTAAATGCCGAACGCATGGGCGCGCTCGCGCGTGTGGCAGACGCGCATAAACTTGCCAGGCTGACCCGTCACGGCGAACTGGTCGCCCAGCACGCGCAACCTCTATTGCGCGTCGGACGTGCCGACGTGCCACTGCCGCCGGCGGCGTTTCTGCAGGCGACCGCGGAAGGTGAAGCGACGCTGGCGCGGCTAGTGCTCGAGCAACTCGGCAAGGTCAAGTACGTTGCCGACTTGTTCGCCGGCATTGGCACCTTTGCACTGCGACTCGCCGAGCAAGCGCGCATCTGCGCCGCCGACGCGGATACAGCGGCCATCAAGGCTCTGGAACGCGCGGCCGCAATTACGTCCGGCCTCAAACCGGTTGACGCTCAGGCGCGCGATCTTTTCCGGCGCCCATTCATGGTGTATGAACTCAAACCTTTCGACGCGGTCGTGTTTGATCCACCGCGCCAGGGCGCAGAAGCGCAGGCGCGTGAACTGGCCAAAAGCGCACTCCCAACCGTAATTGCCGTCTCATGCGATGTGACGACGTTTGCCCGCGACGCGAAGATTTTGATCGAAGGCGGCTATACGCTTTCGAGCGTCACGCCGGTTGACCAGTTCCGTTATTCGTATCACCTGGAAATCGTCGCGAAATTCTCACGCTAAATATTTTATTGAAAATCCATGCCGCCACCCCAGCGGTCCTGCCACATCTTTTCGCCAATGGTGCATGAAATACGCGGCTCTTGTGATGACGCCGGCATCACTTGCGCATCCGGTTGCCTTCCGGCGATTTCGAGCACCAATTTGGTGCGCGTCGCCTCTATGAATTTTTCACGTTCGCGGATTGGCACGACAAAGGCACCCGGACCGCCAATGACGCAATCCTCGTAGTAGATATCGAGATTTTCGATATCAATCGAACCAGCATTAGGCCTTTTAAGCATGATCGGCAGGCCGTTAATCGTGATGCCGGCAGCCATAACGTTCTCGCGCGTGGGGACAATCAAAGGACCGGCATTGTTGGCGCCATCGCCGGATATATCGATGACGCGGCGTAGGCCTTTGTAACCACTGTCATCGAATAGCGGCTTGGCGAAACGCAGCGCACCGGAAATCGATGTACGCGAGGCGCGGCGATAGGGCGCCCGCGCAATTTCAGCGGCGACTGCGTCGGCTGCTTCCGGCCCATCGATCAAACGCCACGGCATAACGATTTTTTGATCGGATTGTCCGGCCCATTCGAAATATGTGACGGCGATCCTTCCGTTAGCGCCTTGACGCAACGCCTGCAGAAACTCCTTTGACGTGAGCGCGAGAATGTAACCCTCACGCTGCAGCGCCTGTTCATCGGGGTCCATCGAATAGGAAACGTCGACTGCAATGACCAGCTCAACGTCGACGGGAACGGCGCTCACACGCGTGTCGGCAAGCTGCTTCATGGTCGGTGCAGCCAGCGCCACGAGCGTTAGGCTCATGACTGCAGCACACGCGGCAAAAGGCAGGTTTTGAAGCCGTCTCCCCATGCCCGAATGCTGGCATGCGGCACGGGCGAAAAAAAGGCCTGCCGTTCAGCTATCGATCGGTTCGGTCGCCACGATCTCGATGCCGAAACCACCAAGGCCCACATAAGTGCGCTTGCTGGAAGTCAGCAAACGGATTGAGGAAATCTTGAGGTCCTTGAGAATCTGCGCGCCGAGGCCGATCTCGCGCCACTGACGGGAGCGAGCGGCATCGGCCGCGGTGTCATCCGTGTGCGGGATTTCGGACACAGGAACACCTGCGGTGCCATCACGCAAAAATACAATCACCCCGCGACCCGCCGACTTAAACCGCGCGAGAGCAGCGTGAATTGGCTTTGCACCCCCGAATACATCGCCGATCACGTCGGCACGATGCAACCGCGCGAGTACGCCCTTGCCGTCGCCAATGTCACCGTAGACGAAGGCCATGTGATGCACGCGGTCAAAAGGCGTGACATAGGCGTAACCGTTGAGCGTGCCAATTTCCGACGCGACATGAAATTCGCCGACTCGCTCGACAAGCTTGTCGCGGCTTTGCCGGTATCCGATCAATTCCGCGATCGAAACCTGTGCGAGTTTGTGTTTTTGCGCAAAGGCGGAGACTTCGGGGCCCCGCATCACCGAACCATTGTCGTTCATCAGCTCTGCAAGAACGCCAACCGGCGGCAACGAAGCGAGCCGGCAGAGATCGACGCAAGCCTCGGTGTGGCCTGAACGCATCAACACGCCCCCGTCACGCGCAACCAGCGGGAACACGTGACCCGGACGCACAAAATCTGCCGCGCCACTATTGTCATTCGCGAGCGCGCGCACGGTGTTGCAGCGCTCTTCGGCCGAAATCCCTGTCGTCAGCCCGTGTTTAACGTCGACTGAAACAGTGAAGGCGGTGCCAAGCGGCGCTTCGTTCGCGGCCACCATCGGCTCAAGACGCAGCCGATGCGCCAGCTCGGCGCCAAGGGGCGCACAGACGATGCCCGATGTATTGCGGATGATAAACGCCATCTTTTCGGGTGTGCAGTGCGACGCAGCGACAAAGAGGTCGCCTTCGTTCTCGCGATCGTCGTCGTCGGTGACAACAACGATTTCACCTTTGGCGAAGGCCTTGATCGCCGCTTCAACGCGCTGATGACTATTGGGCACAGCTGTACCTCGAAGACAACGTCACGCGCTGGGTTTGAACGGCCATGCCGTTCCCTCGCCGACCTGACCGCGATGCATCAAATAGTGGTCGGCCAGTACGCATGCCACCATCGCCTCACCGATTGGCACAGCGCGGATACCGACGCAGGGATCATGGCGGCCTTTGGTGGCGACCTCAGTGTCGTTGCCATAACGATCCACGGTTTTGCGCGGTGTCAAAATGGAGGACGTCGGCTTGACCGCAAAGCGGGCGACAATGGCCTGTCCCGTCGAGATACCGCCGAGAATGCCGCCGGCGTGGTTCGACAGGAATATTGGCTTGTCATCGTTGCCCATACGCATCTCATCGGCGTTATCGATGCCGCTCATGGCCGCCGTGGCAAAACCGTCGCCGATCTCAACGCCCTTGACCGCATTGATACCCATCAGCGCGGACGCGAGATCGCCGTCAAGCTTGGCATAGACCGGAGCGCCGAGGCCTGCCGGCACGCCTTCCGCCACGACTTCGATCACCGCGCCGCATGACGAGCCCGCCTTGCGAACGCCATCGAGGTATTCCTCAAAGAATTTTGCCTGCTTGGCGTCGGGACAGAAAAACGGATTCTTGCCGATCTCATTCCAGTCCCATCGTGAACGATCGACCTTGTGCGGACCCATCTGGATGAGCGCAGCACGCACAGTGATGCCAGGCACGATCTTCCGCGCGATAGCGCCCGCGGCGACACGTGCGGCCGTTTCGCGCGCAGAAGCGCGGCCGCCGCCGCGATAGTCGTGGATTCCGTATTTGACGTCATAGGTGTAGCCCGCATGCCCCGGCCGATATTTGTCCTTGATCTCGGAATAATCGCGGGAACGCTGATCGACATTCGCGATCATCAGCATAATTGGCGTGCCGGTGGTGACCTGCTGCCCGGTCTGCTCGTCGGTGAAAATCCCGGACATGATCTTCACTGCGTCGGGCTCTTGCCGCTGCGTGGTGAAGCGCGATTGCCCGGGCCGCCGGCGATCGAGCTCGCGTTGGATGTCTTCTTCCTTGAGCGGAATTCGCGGCGGACAGCCGTCGACCACGCAGCCGATAGCGGCCCCGTGGCTTTCGCCGAAGCTGGTGAACCGGAAAAGGTGACCGAAAGTATTGAATGACATGATGGTTATACGCTTGCGCGATTTCGTAGCCCGCGCCCCCGCGCTGGTCAATCGCAGCACGGTTTATTGCAGGTTTCGACCGCGAATTCCGCAATTTTTACGACTGGCGGGGCTTGGAGTCTCCACACGTCGCTTTTCCAAGCGACCCTCAGCTGTAGCGTGTAAGCCGGTCGCCTTCAAAGACATAAACGACGCCTTGCTCGATATCGATCAGCGGCGCGGCAGCCGGTTTGACAATGCCAAGATGCGCAATCAGCCCACGCGCTGTTCCGCCGTGCGCAACCGCAACGGTGTCGCAAGTGAGGTTTTCATACCAGCCGCCCATCCGCGCCGTCACAGCTTGGTAGCTCTCCCCGCCAGGCGGCACGAAGTGCCACTTGTCCTGCTCGCGTGCAGCGATCCGCTGCGGATCGCGCGAATGCAATTGCGCGATGGTAAAGCCCTCCCAGTCGCCGAAGGCGATCTCGGCAAGCTGCGGCTCTACCCGATAGCCGTCGGACGGCAATCCGATCGCGGCCCGCGCCAGCTCCATTGTTTCGCGCGCGCGGCCGAGTGGGCTCGCGACAAACTCCCGACCCGCCAGACCGCGACCGTCGCGAGCAAGGAGATCGCGGAGAATCTCACCGCAATGCATCGCTTGCGCGCGGCCGCGTGCATTAAGCGGAACGTCGTGACGGCCCTGCAAGCGGCCAGCCACGTTCCAATCTGTTTCACCGTGACGGATGTAGAAAATCGTCGGCCGCGGAGCGACCATTACTCTTCCTTGCCGACCGCCATGTCCGGCGCATCGGGGTGCTTGATACCGACCATGTGGTAGCCCGCATCGACGTGATGCACTTCCCCGGTCACGCCGCTCGCCATGTCGGAAAGGAAGTACACCCCGGCCTTGCCGACATCCTCCAGCGTCACATTGCGACGCATCGGCGTATTGTACTCGTTCCACTTCAGGATGTAGCGAAAATCACCGATCCCGGACGCTGCCAGCGTCTTGATCGGCCCAGAAGAGATAGCGTTGACCCGTATATTCTTGACGCCGAGATCGGCGGCGAGATAGCGCACAGATGATTCAAGCGCGGCTTTGGCCAATCCCATAACATTATAATGCGGCATCCATTTCTCGGCGCCGTAATATGTGAGCGTCAGGAGCGAGCCGCCCTTGGTCATCAGTTTTTCGGCGCGCTGCGCGATGGCCGTAAACGAATAGCAGCTCACCAGCATTGTCTTGACGAAATTGTCCTCGGTGGTGTCGACATAGCGCCCGTCGAGCTGGTCTTTGTCGGAAAACGCGATCGCGTGCAGCACAAAATCGAGCGAGCCCCATGCCGATTTAACGGCTGCGAACACGGCGTCGATGCTTGCCGGCTCGGTGACATCGCAATGGCCGACAACGAGGCCATCGACTTCCTCGGCCAGGGGCTCGACCCGCTTCTTCAAAGCGTCGCCCTGGTAGGTGAAAGCGAGGTCGGCGCCGTGGTCCCGGCACGCACGAGCGATGCCCCAGGCGATCGAGCGGTTGTTGGCCACGCCCATGATCAGCCCGCGTTTGCCGCGCATCACACCTGAAATTTCCGGCATTAAGGCTACCCGTTTTGACCGGTGAACGCCGGCCGCCTCGTATGGCACAGGGACTTTTGCCCATCAAGCAAAGCACCTGTTGTTGAAGCAAAGCACCTGTGGCGGGGTTTGTCGTTGTTATTTCAATTCATTTTCGGGAATATGTGTCGGTCGGTGGGGTTTTTTCTGACAATCGACGATGCGGTTGGTGCGGGCAGCTGGACCTCTGGTCCCTTCACCGCCTGCACTGAATGAAAAAGGAGCAGTATTGGGCACGTTTCGGCAAAACGTTGAGGCGACGATCCCGGCACTGCGGCGCTATGCACGGGCCCTGACGCGCGATGCCGACATCGCCGACGATCTGGTGCAGGACACGCTTGTACGCGCCCTGCGCTCGGAGCACTTATTTCATGGTGGCGACGTGCGCAGCTGGCTGTACACGATCCTTACCAACCTCAACCGCAATCGGCTGCGGTCACTTGCCCGGCGGCCCACATTGTCGCCGATCGAAGATAACGATGCTCCCGATCTTGCCGGACCGGAAGCAGGCGGGCGCGATATCGAACGCGCGCTCGCAACGCTGGTGGAGGACCAGCGCAATGCCTTGCTCTTGGTGGTGCTGGAAGGGCTTAGCTACCGCGAAGTAGCCGAGGTGCAAGGTGTGCCAATTGGCACTGTGATGTCGCGTCTGGCGCGTGCGCGCGTACAGATCAAAAGCTATCTCGACGGCGAGCGCCCCGCGCTGCGCCGCGTGAAATGAGAGAAAGAAGAGAGAGAAGGTGAACCCATGATCGATCGCGATTCACCCGTGACCGAGGATGAACTGCACGCTTATATCGACGGCGAATTGCCAGCCGACCGGAAAGAGGCGATAGCCAACTGGCTTGCCGATCATCCGGAACAGGCCGCGTTGGTTGCATCTTGGCGAGCACAGGCCGAAGGCATCCGCGCACGGTACGGCGCAGTCGGAGAAGAACCGGTACCGGAACGGCTCAAGCTCGAACAAGTGCTCAACCATGACCGAAAGAATGGACGGTCGTGGGCGGCGACGGCTGCGGCTGCGGCAATTGTGGCTTTTGTGCTCGGCGGCGGCACGGGATGGGTGGCACGCGGCGCGTCCGCCGGGGCACCCACCGGCTTCGACGTCATCGCCAGCGAAGCGCTCGATGCCTACAAGCTTTACGTTGTTGAGGTCCGCCATCCCGTCGAAGTGCCGGGCAGCGAGCGCGCACATATGACGCAATGGCTGTCGAAGCGGCTGGGCGAGGATTTGCGCATCCCCGACTTGCAGGCGATCGGGCTCAAACTTGTCGGCGGCCGGCTGCTGCCCGGCCCGACCGGCGCGGCGGCTTTCTATATGTATGAAAGCCCGTCCGGAGAGCGCTTCACGATCTATTGCGCCAAGGCGGGCGTGCCACAAACGGCGATGCGCTACACCAGCGAAGAGCAATTCGCGGCGTTCTACTGGGTCGACGACAAGATCGCTTATGTCGTGAGTGGCCCGGCCGACCGCGAGCGGCTCGAGTTGGTGACGAAATCGGTCTACGAACAGATCGACAAGAGCGCGGCGAAGAAGTCGTAATGGCGCGTCAGTCGAGGCCTTCACGCGGGTCGTAAGGCTTCTTCTCGCGCCACGACTTCATCAGTTCCTTGAACTCGTCATCGACGCGTTCAGGCAACACGACGCGTACGGTGGCGAGCAGGTCGCCGGCGCCGCCTTTCGCCTTGAGGCCTTTGCCCTTGAGACGGAATGTGCGTCCGGAATTGGTGCCGGCGGGGATTGCCAGCTCCACCGCGCCATCGAGCGTGGGGACACGCACCTTGCCGCCAAGCACGGCCTCGTAGAGCGTGATCGGCAATTCGAGCCGCAGATCCGTGCCATCCGGCTTGAACACCGGATGCGGCGCGACGTTGATCGTGATCAGCGCATCGCCTGCTTTGCCGGCGGCGCTCGGCCAGCCCTGACCTTTCAGGCGAATTTGTTGTCCGCTCGCGATCCCGGCCGGAATCTTGACCTCGACGTCCTTGCCGGTCGGCAAATGCACGCGCGTCTTGGTGCCTTTGGCCGCATCGGCCAGCGTGATCGTCAACGATGCATGAAGGTCTTGCCCGCCGGCCGGGGCGCCGAATTCCTCGGTCTCGAACTGCGGCCCAAATCCGCGCGCTGCGCCGGCACGGCCGCCGAACATCCCGCGGAGCAGATCCTCAAAGCCACCGCCGCGGCCGCCGGGGCCAGCGCCGCCGCTCGAACGGCGAAAGCCGTCGGGCCCGAAACTGAAGCTTTCAAAATTCGTGCCGCCGCCACCCGGATGGAAATTCCCGCCACCACCCGGCTGTGCGCCGAAACCTTCAAAGCCCTGGAAGCGTGGCTTGCCCTCGGCATCGATCTCGCCGCGGTCGAATGCCTTGCGCTTGTCGGCGTCGCCGGCGATCTCGTAGGCGGCGTTGAGCTCGGCGAAGCGCGAGGCCGCCTTCGGGTCGTGCTTGTTGGCGTCGGGATGCAGCTTCTTGGCGAGGCGGCGATAGGCGCTCTTGATGTCGGCCTCGCTCGCACCCTTGGAAACCCCCAGTACGTCGTAGGGGTCGCGCATCGTATCCAAACTCCTGTGAAATCCCCTGCCCGCCGGCCGATCCCGGCAATCTACGCCTCAATGTGGGGTCGAAACACCGTCGATGCAACGCGGCTCTAAAACTCCGGACATTCCGGCACAAGCTGGGCCCCAGCGCTCACGCGGATCAGTGGAAAAGAATGCGGTGGGACGTGAAATAGAACTACGAACGCTTCCACGGCTTGAGCGCGCGCACTTCCCACGCGCCCTGCTCTTGTTTGCAGGCCTCACCTTGCACCCAGTTCTGCGAATTGCCGGTGACGAAGCTCGCCAGGAAATCGCGGCAGGTCTGGCCATCCATGGTATATGCCGACGCAATCGGCGTGACGGTGCCGCGCGTGCCGGTGCCGGGATTTTCCCACGGCATGCTGGAGTCTTTTTCGCCGCGGCTGAGCAGCGCACTGGCGGCGGCCCGCGCATAAGCGAGGTCGGCATCCGGCGGCATCTGGGCCGCGTCCTTGCTTCCGGGCGGCGGCGTGACCGACCCGGTCCGTTCGGATTTGGTATCGCCGAACAGCGAGTTTAATTGACCGGACATGCTGCAGCCGCCGAGCGTGAGCGTCAGCGCTCCGGCAGCGGCCAGAGCGCGCCATAGGCGCGGACGCACGCATCCATTATAAAGGCGACGATATTGACGAGCTTCAGTACCGTCCACGCGAAGTACCCCAGCAGATGTCCGACACGGCACCAATTCAACACCCGAGTTGGTTAACGAGTGGTGATTTCACCGCCGCCGATGAGCCTTTTCGACTATTTACCGCCTGGCTGACGGAAGCAACCGCCTCCGAGCCCCGCGATCCGACCGCCATGACGCTCGCTACCGTCGATGCCGATGGCCTGCCAAATGCCCGCATGGTGCTCCTAAAAGGCGCCGATGAGCGGGGATTCGTCTTCTATACCAATATGGACAGCCAAAAAGGGCGGGAATTGGGTGCCCATCCAAAGGCCGCCTTGGTTTTCTATTGGAAATCCGCGAACCGGCAGGTGCGCTTGCGGGGCAATGTCGAGCGGGTCAGCGATGCCGAGGCCGACGCCTATTTCGCCTCCCGCCCGAAACAGGCACAAATTGGCGCCTGGGCCAGCAAGCAATCGGCACCGCTGGAAAGCCGTCTCGCCTTCGAGAAGGCGGTCGCGATCTACGCCGCCAAATACGCCATCGGCGAGGTGCCGCGTCCGCCCAATTGGTCCGGCTACCGGCTTGTCCCGCTCGCGATCGAGTTCTGGCAGGAGCGGCCGTTCCGCCTGCACGACCGCATCGCGTTCAAGCGCGACGCGCTGGGCGCGCCGTGGAACAAGACGCGGCTTTATCCGTAAGCTAGCATCGGCCCACTGATCGATCGCACGCTAGAAGCATTCCAGGAACGATGCTGAGCACGCCGACGAACCAACCGCGCCGCACTTTGCTTCTCACCGGAGCAAGCCGCGGCATTGGCCATGCAACGGTCAAACGCTTTTCCGCCGCCGGCTGGCGCGTAATCACCTGTTCGCGTCATCCGTTCCCGGAAAATTGTCCGTGGGACGCCGGACCGGAAGATCACATCCAGGTCGACCTCGCCGATGAAGCCAATACGCTGGCGGCAATCGAGGAGATCCGTGGGCGACTCGACGGCCATGAACTCCATGCGCTGGTCAACAACGCGGCAATTTCGCCAAAGGCCGAAGCCGGCATGCGGCTTGGCTCGCTCGATACGACGATCGACGTCTGGCACCACGTGTTCCAGGTGAACTTCTTCGCGCCGATCATGCTGGCGCGCGGGCTCATGAACGAGCTCAAAGCGGTGAAAGGTTCAGTGGTGAACGTGACCTCGATTGCCGGTTCGCGCGTTCATCCCTTCGCCGGCGCTGCATATGCCACATCGAAAGCAGCGCTTGCCTCCTTGACGCGCGAGATGGCGTCCGACTTTGGTCGCCTCGGCATTCGCGTCAACGCCATCGCGCCCGGCGAGATCGATACGCCGATTCTATCGCCCGGGACGGAGAAGATTGTTGAGCACATCCCCATGCAACGGCTCGGCACACCGGATGAAGTCGCCAAGATTATTTACGTGCTGTGCACGGACACGAGTTCTTACGTGAATGGTGCCGAAATCCACATCAACGGCGGGCAGCACGTGTAAGGCGCCATAGCCGTTCTCTGCTCATGCGCAGGCGGGGACAGGAATGAGCGGAGTATGCGCTCCATTTCTCCACTGTCGTTGTCGGACAGTTTTTCCTGTCGTCCCGGGTGAGCGTCAGCGAGGCCCGGGACCCAGACTTTCCGCTGCCTTGTGTGGCGCGAGATTGTCAATTCTCCGCTCGTCCCCGCGCAAGCGGGGACCCAGTGCTGGATTCCCGCTTGCGCGGGGAATGAGCGGAGTGTGGTGCACGCGCGTTCTTCCGCTCACGATTTTCCAATTCAATTGTCAAACAGCCAATTTCAAACAGCCTTAGCCAACGCTCCGCCACCCGTATTCTTTGCCGGGGCCCCGGGAAGGCCCGTCTTTCGCGTCCCCTGCAGAGGCAAGGGAATGGAGCGCCGTGCGGCGCAACCAGCAGTCCAACGCCTTGCGGCGTTGACGTGCCTTTGCGACAGGCACGTTCGCCACACGGCGCTCCATCGGCGGCTTTTCTGTCCCCGGGACCGTGCTTCCGGGCGCGGACACCTCATCCAGGCAGCTTTCGCCGCCCTTCATCCACGCCTCGTCCAGCCATTGAAGGCAGCCCCACGTAGTTGGAGCGGACGGCGACCCGGGGCCTCCCGGAGGCGTGGCTGCGAAACCACACCCGCGGGCGCCGCATCCGGCTCCGCCACCAAGACGCCTCTAGATGACGCCCTTGCTGTGAGCCGAACGCATAGGATTATAGTCAGTGTAGGATTAAAGTCAAGAGGCGCGCGTCATCACCGGGCTTGTCCCGGCGATCCCGCTTAGGAAGCGCACTGCCTTCGATAGCGAGATGGCCGGGACAAGCCCGGCCATGCCCGGCCATGACAGTGAAGAGTGGTTGTGGCGGCCGCGCTCCGCGACGCTCCTCAGCATGAGGCGGGATGCGGTCCCCGCTGGAGCCTGCACTCGGGCCGGCGAAGCCGGACCCGGGTGCGGGGACGACAGCAGAGTGGGACGCATGTCAAAATGTGGGACTGCGCCGCGTCAGTTAAAGTTTAGCGCCGGGCAGGACTAAACCGAAGCGGCCGGTTTCTCGGTGAGGTCGACCAGTGTGCGCGAATGTTCTTTTGCGTCGTACACATTGACCTGGATCTGCGGATATTTTTTCTTGAGCTCCAAGGCTGCCACCATCGCCGCCTCCGAGGAGTCGTATTCCTTTTTAAACTTCCCATCGATCTCGAGAACGTAGCCCTCGGATGGAACCGTGTTGGCGGACGGATTTTTGGGTCTCGTATTGCCGTTGTTCGCAGAGTGATCGATCGGTTGCTCTTTCATCCCAAGAGCTGGCTTTTTAATATTCACACAAGACTCCTTTGTTCTGTTTCTCGCCCAAGGCGCTGCCTTGAGCAGCAAGACGGCTGACTTTGAATACGTGGACACGTGACGGCCGAAGGTGGCCGTCGCTAAAACGCCGCGGGATCAAACAGCGCTCCACTCGCTGCTGTGCGGTTTATGCTTTGTTTGATGGGCCTTGATCCAGATGCGGGAGGCTCTTAGCCGCCGACGCCCGGGTGCAAAGCTATGACAACCCGTATTGTACACGTCCAGACCGGTTTTCGCGAGTCCACTATATCCCCGGCATCACCGTACTTATTCGGCCTTAATGCCCGCTTTCTTCACCAGCGCAACCCATTTCCGCTATTGGCACTTAGCGGACATGGCGTTTTGCACTGCACATGTCTGCTTTTGACCCAAAGCGGACGCACTACGCGGACTACGCGGAATGGGCTTGGAGCTATTTTCACGGCCCATTCGGGGGCTTAGAGCCGTGTGACCAAATTGGCACAGCCGTTGTTATACTAAGACAGCCCGCACAGCCCACGTAGCCTACGAGAACGCCGACCCGTATCTTTTGGGTTGGCGTAAGTTGCGGTGGGGGCTGTACATGCATCAATTTTCAATCGCGGCAATTGCAGCCGCGTCGGCAATCACGTTCACCCAAAACGCGTCGGCGGCTGACCTGCCGGTCAAGGCACCAGTAGCGCCGATTGCATCTCCGGATTGGACAGGCTTTTACATTGGTTTCAATACCGGCGGCAGCGTTGGCACAGGTTCAGCGTCGCAAGACGCGGTATTTAGCTCTACAGCGCTGGGTACAAACGGACTACTGAACAGCTCTGGCCGCTACTCGCCGTACGGATGGGTCGTTGGCGGTCAACTCGGATACAATAAACAAATATCGAATTGGGTCGTCGGCGTAGAGGCGGATTGGCAATGGACATCACAAAAAGCTGGCTCAAGCTCTTGTACTCCGCCGGCGGCGCTTTCATTTTTCGGCGGCGGAGCTAATGGCTTTGGCTATTGTTTGGCAGCAGACCAAAAGCTGACGAACTTTGGTACAGCGCGCGCACGCGGCGGCATTCTCACCAATGAAAATTTACTGTGGTACCTCACCGGCGGTCTCGCGTGGGGCACTGTCAAGGAAAACCTCACATTTGCAGGCACCGCCAACCCAGCAATTTTCACCGGCGCTCTGCAACCGGGCCCACTTCTGGGAAGCTCGGTGGGTTTCTCGACCACCAAAGTGGGTTGGACTTTAGGCGCAGGTGTAGAGACGAAGCTTGGCGGTGGCTGGTCGGCAAAGCTCGAATATCTCTTTGTCGATCTGGGCAGCGTAACAGAAACGCTGGCAATCCCGATCAATCCGGCATTTGGACCTGTGTTCAACACCGGTGGCGTCGCGACCGCCACAAGTACTGCGCACGTGATGGACAACATCGTACGCGTCGGCCTCAACTACACATTCAAATGAGGCCACAGGGCGTCATGTCCGCTATTGGCACTTAGCGGACATGATGTTTTGCACCGCGCATGTCTGCTTTTGACCCGGCCTACGCGCGGTTTTCCGCGTCTACCACCGGCCCCGTTGCATCCAACGATAGTCCTGGCCACCCCCCCAACGGGCATTGCCAGTTGGGGAACTCCAACCGCGCCGAAAAAACCCGAAGCCGTCGTCGTACCGGCCGTTGTCGCTCGCAACGAGGGCATCGGGCGAAGTCTCGCGCGTTATGAAGCCACCCTGGGGCTGATTGCTCAGCACCGCGACAAACTCGGTGCGATAGTTGGTCTCGGTGCTCAGCGGCTCGTCCGAGACGACGATCGAGGACCGCGGCGATGCGGTCGGCCCGATGCGATCGAGCACATCCTGCGGGATGGTGATGCGGTCGAGTGCATCCTTGGCGTCGTCCGCGTCATCGACTGTGACTGCGGTCCAGCGCAGGCCGGCGTCCTTGCGCGCCATCGCGGTGAATACATGCGTGCCGATCGGTTTTTCGGGATTGCGGATCGTGACCGGAACCTCAATGGTCGCATCGAACACCTCGCCGCCCCCGTCCGGCGCCGGTTTATGCGTGTTGCGTCGCACGTAAAGCCTCCGCGTCGCGCGGCTGATGTAGATCGAGACCGGTTCGACCGCGAGCTTTGCCTCGCTCGCTGCCTTGGCGGAGGCGGCCTTCTTGGTCTCGGCCGCCTTGGCGGCGTCCTTTGCGGCGGCAGCGGCATCGAGCTTCGACTTCGCGTCGGCCTTGGCAGTGTCGAGCTGCGTCATCGCTTCCGTAGCCTTGGCCGCGGCCTTCTGCTTCCGGTTCTCGGCCAGCGCCTTGGCTTGGTCCGTCTTTGCAGCGGCGAGCGCCTTATCGGCGGACGCGAACTCAGCGTCGGCGCTCCTCTTGAGCAATTCCAGCTTGCGCAGCGACGATGTGAGCGATGCCGTTTCGCGCGCCGCTGTCGCGGCGGCTTTCTTCGTCTCGACGGCCGCCAAGGCGGCTTCCGCGGCCTCGCGAACGAGCGTATCCGCATGCGCCGGAGCAGCCGCGATGGCCTCCGCGTTCGGCGTCAATAGCGCCGGGTGGGAAAACTCGACCGGAGCCGCGTCGTTCGGCGAGATGATCACCCGCATCCCGATCCGCGTCTTGTCGAACAACTTCTCCGCAAAGCCGAAGGGCATGCGAATGCAGCCATGCGAGGCCGCATATCCGGGCAGCGGCCCGCCGTGCAGCGCGAGGCCGTTCCAGGTGATTCGCTGCATGTGCGGCATCCAGGCATCGTCATACATCGTCGAGTGGTGATCCCTGTCCTTCTCGATGACGGCGAAAATGCCGGCTGGCGTCTCGCGTTCCTTGACGCCGGTCGATACCGGCGCGCGAAGGATCCAGCCCTCGGCGTCGTAGAAAGTGACTTGCTGGGTTTTGATCGACACGATCGCCATGATCGGCTCGCCTGCCTCGCGTGGCGCCGTCGCCTCTTTGGGTGACGCGGGGCGCGGTTCCTTAGCTGCCGCGTCCGCGGTCAGCGCCGTCAGTGCGGCCATCGCCGCGAGCGTCACAATGGCGGCAGGCCCCCAGCGCCGCATAGCCACCGTAGATTGCGCCGTCGTAAATCGATTTACCATGCCATGCCATGCCCGGTTGGAATGCGTCGTTTGCGTCGATCGAGTGTCAAATCGCGATGTCTGGATAACCATCAGCCAACACCATACCCCGCCAATTCGTTCCTGGGGAATATCGCACGTTCGGGCTGAATATTATTCGCTTAAAAATGAGGAATATGTTGCCAGAAACGCTACTGACGCAAACAACAGGACATAGACCGTGGCAACGGCGAGAGGAGCGGGTCCTGGATCAATCAGTGATCCAGCTAAGTTCAAACAAAGGGCAGCACTGGCGATCGCTCCTAGAAAAAGCATGATGTAAACTCGAGAAGGAAATCGTCGCTTACGTGTGGCCACCTTCCGACGTTTTGGATACATAAGAAGCCACGGCACCAAGATGATGAGCATTGTTGCGCTGGCAGCTCGCCACACCAGATCCGCACGCAATCCGCAGATGGTCAGTAAGGGTGCCAACATGGCAAACCCCGTCGCCATCAGCCCCAGTTCAACAAACACACGTGTGAGCAGGATGTGGAATGACGAAAGCGGCTTTCCTGTGCTCTGGTGGAGAACGGCGACAATCGCACTAAAACCGACAAACGCCATTGATAACGTCGCCAAGGCGTAGAAAAAATCCGACGAGTGCGAATCCATCTCTGTTAATCCCGATAAAATATTCAAAAAGCATGAAATGGGGAGATGTGCCGGTCAAGCGGCCCGTGCGCGGCTGGTGACAGCCCGGACCTTGCCGCTCGCGTCAACGTAAGCGATCTGATGGCCGATGCCCGGGTTACGAGCAATATCGTTCGGCAAAAGCGCACTCCTTGGCGGTCTTACTGGGGCTGATTGCGCTTCTTTTTGCGGCTCCCGACGAATGCTGGGTTCTGGATACAGAAACCACGATTGCCGCTAATCACTGTACGGCGACACGCTTCGAACGAGTTGAAAATGCAATTCTCGTCGATCCGCCCAGCCCCGGTATTCGTTCGGGCGCACCATGCCCCCTGCGCGTTCGCCGGTTCTAGACCTGCATAAAGACCAATTGCAGCAACAATTATCAAACCACCGATCAGAAATGAGACGCGCATTCGTCCCTCCCTAGCGGGTCATATTCTCATTCGTCCTAGCGTCTAAGCTGCATGCCGGGTGCTGGAAGGGTATCAGGGTCCGCATCCAGACTATTTCACTGTTCTGTGACCCAGCTCACGCACGCTTCACGCGGTCGAGCATACGTCCAGGTTGGATGAAGAGAGCATCCGTACAGGAGGCTCAGATGAGACGAATACTAAACATGGTTTTAGTCGTGGCCGGTGTTTTTGCCAGCGTAATGGTCGCGCCACCCAAAACCGTTGCCGTAGGCGTAGCGACCACTGAATTTCATAATTCAGCGTTGGTCTATGGCCTTCATGTCGCGCTGCCTGGCGACATGAGGAATTTCCCGGCAGCGCTGGTGCCGCTGCCTTGATCAATTGAACGAGAGCCGTTGATTTTCAATTCAGCCGGCCGGCGGCAAGGCTTTGACCAAATTCGCACGAAGCGGTCGCGAAGAAGAAGAATATGTGGGCCGGCAATGTCCGCTTCCGGCACTTAGCGCGCATTCATGAATCGCGGATTGGCGAACCTGTCGTTCTGCCGGCGACCCATCTCGGTCAGATGGGGCGGCAATCAAACATTCTGTGCGGCATCGTTTTCTCTTATCCACGAACCCAAAAGCTCCCATATTACCGCGAGCACGATTGGGCCAAGGAAAAGTCCGGTAATGCCATAGGCGAGCGTGCCGCCAATGACGCCTATCAATATCACTAGCATCGGCGTCTTCAGTCCCCGGCCCATAACGATGGGCCGCAATAAATTATCGAGCAAATTGACTGGTATCATGTAGGCCGTGAACAACAGCGCGGATGTCGTTTCCATCGCCGTCCAACTCCAAATAATAACGGGAATTAAAATAATCGATGGGCCAATTTGGATGATACCGAGAATGAGGACCGCGAAAGCAATCAGACTAGCCTGAGAAATTCCGGCCACCATCAGTCCGATACCTGCAAGAAGTGCTTGCAGAACTGAAATACCAATAACACCACGCGACACCGCCCGAATGGTTGCGCCGGCTTGAACGACGAACTCTTCCCCTCGCTCCGGATTAAGTCTGCGCGCAAAATTTTTGATTGCATCGGCAAGCGACGGTGCCGGCGAAAAGAGGAACCCAGCGACAAATATGGATGCGAGGAACTTGATGGTGCCGATGCCCGTGTCTGCACCAATGCGAAGCAAGCTGCTTCCTAGCGGTTTAAGTTGAGGCAAAATTTCATTCATTGCCGCCTTGAAATTCGTCGATGCAAGATCCCAAAATTGGTAGATCGGCTCACCGATCAACGGCCATCCTTTAACCGTCTGTGGGGGTGCAGGTATTGCCACGGTAGAAAAATCAAACTGGCTGTGAATCATTCGGAGGCTTTCGATCAGGCCCAATGCGAGCCACGTCGCTGGTCCAATGACGATCAGCAAGCTTAACATTGTAACAAGAAAGGCAGCCAGTCGGCGGCGTCCACCAAGTCGAAGCGCCATCCATTCGTAAACAGGATAAAGCGCAACCGTAAGTACGACGCTCCAAATTACGATCGAAATAAAAGGACGGACAAGGATCAAGGTCCAATAAAGTAAAAGGGCGAGAGCCCCCAGCCGGATCGCTGTCTCGATAAAGGGCCCAGTGGGCTGATCGCGGCTAGATGGTTTCTTTCGAGCCTGAGCCACTGCTTTATCTCGCGCCTGAGTTGGTGGCGATTGCGGTCTCATGTGAGATGACGAAAGACAGGATACTAAATCAATTGGTCACGCGGCTGTTTTCCATATTTCGTTGCGAGACCCATTGATATAGGTCAAAGGAGGTCTTCGGTCGATTGTTTGAATCACAGACATTCCCCTCAACCGGAACGTAGCACGGCACGGCGGTGAATGGCGCTGAGCGGACATTGGACGCGTCTTCACAGTAAAACGAGACGCGCATCGTTCCGCAGGTTCGGCTGCTCCTTACACGCAGCGGCCGCCTGGATACATTCCAGTGCAAGCTTGTTGAAGTCGGCCGCCAGTTCCTTGTTCCCGCACTCGTCGGCCACCTCCTGGCACATCCGCGCGTGGGCTAACAGGCGTTTCGCCATTTTCAGTTGTTCCGACATGGCTGAATACTGACCCAAGCCCGGCGCGATGATGTTGAGGTAGATCAATTCTTGAAACGTGGACTACTTGCCTGCCCGCTAATGACCCAAAACGGACATTGCGTGGCCTGATCGCCCGCGTAGCGACCCCCTTCCAGTGTGCTGGTCTAAGACGATACGATGCGCGTCTTGAGCCTCGGGGGCAGCAATGAGGCGGCGCCAATTCATATCGCTTCTCGGTGGTGTGGCGGCTACGTGGCCGCTCGCCGCGCGCGCGCAGCAGCGCGAGCAAATGAAGCGCATCGGCATACTTTTGCCCGGGACCGCGGACAATCCCGTATTTCAGGCCCGCCTCGTAGCGTTCTATCAGGAGCTGGCGTTATTGGGCTGGAGCATCGGCCGCAATGTGCGCATCGATACGCACTGGGCCACGGCCAATGCTGCAGAGATTCGTAAGCATGCGGAGGAATTAGCGACACTCGCTCCCGACGTCATTCTTGCCACTGGCGACTCGACCGTGCCGCCGCTGCTCCAAGCGACCCGTACCGTGCCAATCGTTTTTCCGCTCGCCGGCGATCCGGTCGGCGCCGGCTTCGTCGATAGCCTGGCGCGGCCGGGCGGCAATGCCACGGGCTTCATGCTTTACGAATACGGTATAGGCGGGAAATGGCTGGAGTTGCTCAAAGAGATCGCACCAAATGTAACGCGAGTGGCGGTCCTTCGAGACCCCGCCAGCCCTTCTCAAACCGCCCAGTTCGGCGCTATCAGGGCCATGGCGCCATCAGTTAGCGTGGAGGTGATCCCGGTCAATGTGCGCGATGCCGGTGAGATCGAGCGGGCCGTCGCGGATTTCGCCCGCTCGGGGAATGGCGGTCTGATTCCAACATCGAGCGCTGTGGCGCTGCGTTATCGCGATCTGATCATCACGCTGGCGGCGCGGCACAAGCTGCCGGCGATATACTGGGAACGCTTTTTCGTCACCAGCGGTGGCCTGATCTCCTATGGGCCTGATCTGATCGACAACTACCGCCGCGCGGCGGGCTACGTCGATCGAATCCTGAAGGGCGAAAAGCCCGCTGATCTGCCAGTGCAGACCCCGACCAAATACGAGATGGTCATCAACCTGAAGACCGCCAAGGCGCTCGGTCTATCGGTGCCATTGATTCTGCAGCAGCGGGCCGATGAAGTAATCGAGTGAATGACGCAATGTCCGTTATCGGCACCTAATGGACATTGCAGTCCAACGACCTCTTCCAGGATGCTGGAGTAGGTTGGTACGATTTGCGGTGGAGCGTTGGCGCGGCGATGAGACGGCGCGAGTTCATCGGTCTCGTAGGCAGCGCGGCAGTGGCGTGGCCGCTCGCTGCACGTGCGCAGCGTTCGGCGATGCCGGTGATTGGGTTTATCAATGCTGCCTCTGCCCAGAATTACACACGCCAATTAGCAGCATTCCTCAAAGGGCTAGGCGAAGTCGGGTACGACGAACGCCGTAACGTGTTGATCGAATACCGCTGGGCCGACGGGCAAAACGACCGATTGCCTGCGATGTTGGCCGATCTCGTGCATCGTCAAGTGGCGGTGATTGCTGCGACCAGTACTCCGGCGGCGGTTGCAGCAAAGGCGGTGGCCACGAACATTCCGATCGTCTTCGAGACTGGCGGCGATCCGATCCGGCTTGGCCTTGTCTCCAGCCTTAGCCGGCCGGACGGCAACGTTACGGGTGTGACCCAAGCGAGCGTAGAGGTTTCCCCGAAACGGCTGGAATTGCTGCACGAGCTACTTCCCACGGTGCGCGTCATGGCGCTCCTGATCGACCCGACCAACTCCAGCACTGCGAAGACGACAGTGAGTGAGGTGATGGCGGCCGCTCAATCTTTCGGACTACAGCTTCATGTCCTGAATGCCAGCAATGAACGGGACTTCGATGGAGTCTTCGCAAAGCTGATGCAGCTGGGAGCAGGCGGTCTTGTGATCGCCGGCGGCCCATTTTTCGTTAGCCATCGCGAACAACTTGCGGCGCTAACGGTTCGTCACGCCGTGCCGGTGGTTTTCCAGCACCGCGAGTTCGCTGCGGCCGGAGGTCTGTTGAGCTATGGATCGGACATTACAGAATCATACCGTCTCACTGGCATCTACACCGGCCGGGTTCTCAAGGGCGACAAACCTGCCGAACTACCAGTTCAGCAGGCCACTAAAGTCGAGCTGTTCATAAACCTCAAAACTGCCAACGCACTCGGTCTCAGCGTCCCAAACACGCTAATCGGGCGCGCCGACGAGGTGATCGAACAATAAGCGGAATGTCCGCTTTTGACCCAAAACGGACATGAACCGACCGATCACGAACTTGCGACTTGCTCACGTTAGAAGGCGGGGCATCCAATCAATGCCATGGGGGTTCACATCCGTCATATCTGCGCGACTGCGGGAATCATCGTTTTCCTAGTGGCGTCGCTCGGTTGTCCGGCAGGATTCGCCGCTGAGCCCAAGCGCGTAATGCTGCTTCATTCTTTTGGCCGCGATTTCAAGCCCTGGAGCGAATATGGCAAAGCCATTCGCGCAGAACTGGATCGGCAATCACCGTGGCCGCTGGACATCATCGAGTATTCGCTGGTTTCGGCGCGTTTCCAGCGATGAGAACCCGGAGGCTCCGTTTGTCGAGTATCTCCGCGCCCTGTTTGCCAGCCATCCTCTTGACCTGATCGTGAGCATCGGCGCGCCCGCGGCAGACATTTGTTCAGAGAAACCGGCAGCGTCTTTTTCCAGCCACCCCGATGGTGCTCATGGCAGTGGATCAGCGTCGAGTGCAGTATTCAAATCTTACCGCGAACGACGCCGTCGTCGCGGTAAAGATCGACTATTTGTCAGCCTTCGAAAACATCCTGCAAGTATTGCCAGACACCAAAGATGTGATCGTGGTTGTTGGGGCTTCTCCGATTGAGAAATTTTGGAAGGAAGCGATAGGAAAGGAGGTGGAGCCTCTTGCAAGCCGAATTAAGCTTTCATGGACCGATGAATTGTCGTTTGATGCGCTCCTAAAACAAGCCTCCGCCCTGCCCGCCACATACTGCGATTTTCTGGGAGTTGATGATTGTCGATGCGGCTGGCGTCGTACACGAAGGCGACGTACCAATTAACAAAGCTTCATGCCGTCGCTAACGCGCCGATTTTTTCTTATGACGAATCCTTCTTCGGCAGTGCGATCGTAGGTGGCCCGCTTCTCCTCGCGGCTGACAGCAGGCCGACAGGCGGCTGCCGTTGCAATTCGCATCCTTGGCGGAGAGAAGCCGGACGAAATCAGGACGCCAACAGTCCAATTTGCAAGCCCGGTTTTTGATTGGCGACAAATGCAGCGGTGGGGCATTAGCGAAAGTA
The DNA here is from genome assembly GCA_963743405.1 of uncultured Alphaproteobacteria bacterium. Lineage (GTDB taxonomy): Bacteria > Pseudomonadota > Alphaproteobacteria > Rhizobiales > Xanthobacteraceae > Pseudolabrys. The sequence goes on from CAVUPX010000005.1 coordinate 33,560, forward strand.
ATCTGCCACCGGGTAGCAATATCCTATTTCGTCAATCCGACGGCATGGGAACAATATCGCGCCTACATCCTGGCGATTACGGCTGCAATTCTGATCCAGGCCGCGCTCATCTTTTGGTTGCTTTATGAGCATTGGCGCCGGCAGCGTGCGGAAATTACTGGCGCGCAACACTTTGTCAGAGCTGACCCATGTGAACCGTATGGCAACGGTAAGCCAACTATCGGCTTCAATAGCGCATGAGGTCAGGCAGCCCCTGGCAAGTGTTATAACAAACGCCCAAGCGGCACTTCGCTGGCTCGAAAAGGCCAACATTGAAGAGGTGCGCGGAGGGTTGGATGGAATTGTAAGTGAGGGGTTCCGGGCGAGCGATATTGTCACTAACCTTCGTGCGATGTTCAGACACGATGTGCAGGAGAAGTCGCCCCTCGATATCAATAAGCTGGTCTCGTCAGTTCTGGCGCTCGTGGTGGTCGATCTGCAGAAGCACGAGATAGAACTCCAGACGCAGCTCGACAAGCGAATTCCACAGGTGCTCGGCAGCCAAGTTCAATTACAGCAGGTGATCTTGAACTTGGTGATGAATGCTATCGAGGCGATGAGTTCAATGGAAACTCGCGTGCTTGCGCATAAAAACCAAACTGAGCCAATCCAATACTGTGCATGTGTCGATCGAAGACACCGGGACGGGCATTAAGCCGTCCGACGTGGCCCGCGTTTTTAAGCCCATGTTCACGACCAAAGCGCGAGGTATGGGAATGGGCCTTTCGATCTGCCAGTCAATCATCGAAAATCATGACGGTCGGATTTGGGTATCCCCGGGGGTAAACGGCGGCTCGATTTTCCAGTTTGAATTGCCGACGATCGCTAACAACGATTAGGCACGCTGGATTGGCGCCGCCCCGGCCTGTCGGGTCCATGACGTAAAGCGGACGTCGCATTGCTGCTGGCAGATTAATTTGCTGGCGGGCCTTCTAGCTACGGGCTTTCTATTTCGTTGTAGCCCGTCTTGATGCTTGTCGGTCCGCCATACATTGCCGAACTGTTTCTGCCCGATTTCGCCTCGCAATGTTTTGCTGGACAGCTTGTTTGGTGCATTCATCGCGGTCTTGTTTGCGCAATGCTCGCGCGCTCATTGCTGGTGGCGTCGTTGAAACCGATTGCGCTGTTTGCGCCATTGGGGTGTCGCAAACAAAAAGAAACATGGCGAGAGAGATCGGGAAAAACATCGGCGAGTACCGCATTATCTATCTCCGTTAGAAAATCGGCGACAACGTCTGGATAAATCCCAGACTGCTTGGATAGCAGCCGGCGGGGTGCTCCGGAAGCCAGCCGTGCGATGTGCTGTGCCCGCAAGTGGCACATGGCGGACGTGCGAGCGCCACCACCCGAAGGCCGCAAAACCGAGCAAAATGGCGCCATGAAAGAAACCGTTAAGGGTTTCCGCGCCTCAATGTCAGGTAACTGATTCGCTTTGCGAATTTCGAATCCGTTGTGGCGTAAAGCACAGTTCGAATCCTCCACAAGTCAGGCGTATCGCCGCAACAGCGGCCTGATCGGCCGTTCTGTCAGGAGATCACACGATGAACCGTTTCATTATCAATGTAGCTGCGTGTGTGCTGGCCTTCGCGACGGCCGCGCCGTCTTTCGCGGCCGATATGCCGGGCCGATACCGCGAGCCCGATTATGTATCGCCGCCATTTAGCTGGAGCGGCTTTTATGCGGGTCTCAATGCCGGATATGGCTGGGGCACGTCCAACTGGAGCAGCAGCGTGACCGGCGGCTCGACCAGCCCTGCGGGCGGCATGTTCGGCGGAACATTAGGCTTCAACGCGCAAAGCGGGGCTTTCGTCTTCGGCGTGGAAGGTGACGTCAGCGGCAATTGGATGCGCGATTCAAACAGCACCGGTTCGGGGCTTTGCACCGCCCCCGGCTGCGGAATCCAGACCAGCTGGTTTGCAACCGCGCGCGGCCGTGTCGGCTATGCCTTCGATCGCGCACTGTTCTATGCCACCGCGGGCGGTGCATTCGGCGACGTCCAGATGCAAGTGGGCGCACTGAGCGCCACCGCGGACCGCGCCGGCTGGACCGCAGGCGTGGGCCTCGAATATGAACTTCTCGGTCCATGGTCGGCGAAGGTCGAATATCTTTACGCCGATCTCGGCACCGCCAGCTGCGGCGCCGCCACCTGCGGCATCGACACCTCGGTGAGCTTTAAGACAAGCATTATCCGGTTCGGCGTGAACTACCGGTTTTGGTAGGAGACGTCGTCATCACGATCAGACATGCGAATGCCAAAAACCCCGGGCAATGTCCCGGGGTTTTTATTGGCCGCACGTCACAGCCACTTCTTCCATCGAAAGTAGACGATCGGCAAGACGGCAGCGAGCACCATCAATATCAGTGCGAAGGGATATCCGAATTCCCACTCGAGCTCGACCATCCCCCTGTGGAAATTCATCCCGTAGATCGAGGCTACCAGCGTAGGCGGCATGAAGATCACCGCCGCGATCGAGAAGATTTTGATGATGGCATTTTGTTCGATGTTGACCACACCCAGCATCGCGTCGAGCAAAAAGGTAATTTTGTTGGCGAGATAGGTTGCGTGGTCGGACAGTGAGGCCGTATCGCGCCGCATTGATTGCAGGTGGGCACGCACATCTTTGGCCCAGCGCATGCTTTCCGCCTCGTTCGAGAGAAAAAGCAAAAGGCGGCCGATCGATACAAGACTCTCGCGCACCTTGGAGGTTAAGTCACCTTTGCGGCCAAGCGCCTTGAGCACATCCTTGTAGGATGGCGGCTTGGGCTCGTCTTCCGGCTCAAAAATTGTGTGAGAAACCTGGTCGACCTCTACGCCAATTCGCTCGAGGATGTCGGCGGAGCGGTCAACCACCGCATCAAGCAAATCCATCATCACCAGCTCGCCGGTGATCTTTGCAGGGCAAGATCGTGCCAACTTATGCTCTACAATGGCGAACGGGCGCGGGTCGTCATAACGCACCGTCGCGAGCTTGTGGCCTGAAAGAATGAAGGTGACCGGCGTGGTCTTGGGCGTCGCCGTATCCGACTGGCACATCAACGTCGCCGTCATGTAGCGCGCACCGTTCTCGACATAGAGCCGGCTCGAGACCTCGATCTCCTGCATTTCTTCACGCGTGGGGACAGCGATGCCGAGCAATTTCTCGACCATCTTGTCTTCTTGGACGGTCGGCGTGACCATATCGATCCACACCGCTTCGTCCGGCGGTGGCGAACCTGGCTCAACGGAAATTCGCTCGAGCGTGGTGCCGAGCGGGACGTAGACCGTAAGCATCCAATCCCCATCTTGCGCATGATCCGTCCGGGGATCATGTGGCGGCGGCGCCGTCTCTCATGACCCGATCGCACGGATTTGCGCAAGACATAATTGCTCGCGGCGCGGCCGCGTATGCGGCCGCGCACAGGATCGTGGCGGTGATGAATGCGGAAGTCGGTTCTTATCGTACGCCGCAGCCGGCGCGTAACCCGCTAATCGCGATCGTAGGGCTCGGAGTGGGTCTCGGCCACATTGCGGCGGCCACCTTGGTGGTGAACCGCAGCCGCGACTGCCGAAATCCCGATCTTGCCGTAGCGGTTGTCGAGATTGGTGTATTGCCGGGCGGAGTTTTGCTTCTGCTCCGTTACTTTCATTTCCATTGTACTAAACTCCAGTCCTTCCTTGCGTTTGTCCCTTGAACTCGTTTTTGCCTCAAGGCCAATGTGGTGACTCAGTGGGGCGGAATTGCGCGGCAAATCGTGTCCTCTTGTGGCATTTGGCCGGCCGCGCAAACGACCCCAGCCCGGCCAGTATAGGGGCGAGGATGGTAAACCCCGCCTTAAGGTGTTGCGGTCAATGTCGTATTTGGCGTTAACGGCCTGGGAACCGGGTGCGGCATTCCTGCAACAGGTACACAGGAAGGTGACTGTGGACACGCTGGAAACCATAGCAATGGCAGGGGTTCTTCGGTTAATTGCGGCTTGAGGCATTTGATTGCGGGCGCTGCATGGCGACCGGAAAGAAAAAGAGGAAAAAGATGGCGATCAGGGGCTTATTGGTTGTCCTGTTCGGGGCCGGTTTTGTGCTGGGCGGTTGCATGCAGTCGACGATCGAACCATCGTCGGAAGCGAATTTCACTGCGCGCGACAAGAAGTTGCTGGCAGCGGCGCCCTACGAAAAAGCGACGATTCCTGATCCGTACAAGCGGCACATCGTCGAATATCACCGCAAGGAAGCGCCCGGCACGATCATGATCGATTCCGACGCGCGCTATCTCTACTACGTGCTGCCCGAGGGCAAGGCGATCCGCTACGGAGTGACCGTTGGCGAAGAAGCCATGGCGTGGTCCGGCGTGGCCAAAGTCGAACGCATGACGGAATGGCCGGCGTGGAATCCGACGCCTGGCGAAATTCAGCGCATGGGCGTGCCGTCTTATGTCGCTCCAGGCCCACAGAATCCGATGGGCGCGCGCGCGATGTATCTGTTCCAGGGCAACAAGGACACCCTCTACCGCATTCACGGCACCAACCAGCCGGAATATATCGGCGAGGCGATCTCTTCGGGCTGCATTCGCATGACCAACGAAGACGTCATCGACCTCTACAAGCGCGTGAAGACTGGCACCGTTGTTGTCGTGCTTGCGCCTCACCAGGGCGACTCGCCAGCCAATCCGCGCGTGGCCGCAGCGTCACCGTTCCGCTGAGCACCAGCGTATTGAATTGAAAACGGCGCCCTCGCGGCGCCGTTTTTATTTGTGTCCCGGGCGCAGTGCATCCGAGGTCGGCAGCGCTGCGCACAATTTCCGGCGGTACGCCGAGCCGCAGCGGCACTTTGCTACTGTCACAATTTACGTGCACGTGCAGGTTCATTGGCGCTGACCGGTCGCGGGAGTGGCAGCGGAATGTGCTCGGCGATGTTAGCGGCAGGCGGCATGCGCACATCCCATTGACATATCCGGTATCCCTGCCGGCGGTCGGCCAAATCGAGATGGATGTGAGATTCATGGTTGCTGTCGGAGCCAGGCCCAAGAACTGTCGTGAACCGGTGACAGGCACTATCACGTATGTCATCACGAAACTCTTTCGCAACGGAAACGTCGGTTAATCCGAGTGCACGCCCGTCAGCCAATATGAATGAACGCACATCGACGGCGTTGCCCTTGCCGTGTTCGCTCAGCTTGGCACCAATTACGCGATTGCGTCCGCGGCATTCGAAATCATCATAGGTCTCGATCGCGCGTAACGCTGCGCCGAGTTTCTCTGCACGGGGCGACGCCTCGTCGCGCAACCAGCTCGCGAGCGACTCGGCGAATGCGCAACGCAGGACTGGTGCGGGCTTAAGTTCCACGCGGGCACCGGCGGCAAGAAGCACTGCATCAAGGCGAACCATGTCGCTGCCGCCGCAGGCATCGGGGCCGATCAGGCGGGGCATCGGCTGCATGGTCGCGATCTTACCCAAGCGGTCGTCGCACTCGGTGGCCCCGCTCGTGACGTCGGCCGAATTGAAATCGGGGCCGGCCGCTTCGCGAAAGGTTTGCGGCTCGATCCACACCAGCGGGCGTGGCTTCGGTAGGGGCACATCCTCGGCAAAGGCGATGCCGCCGCCAGCACCTGCCAGCCAGAGGAGTGCCATCAAAAGCCGCATGGCAGCAAGTTTTGGCAGAGATTGCGGCATTTATACAGGGTACCTGAAGCCGAAAGAGCCGCCGAGCCGTAACTGCTCACGAAACCGTTGCACCTTCCGGCCCGACGGCTAACCTTATTGCCGACTGGCGAGGGGCGCCGGTCCAAGAGCGTCATAATCGCGCATGACCTGAATCATGCGCCCCACAGAGAGGAAAATGCCATGCTTGGCCTGATGCAGGATTGGCCGTTGCTGTGCCATCGCATCATCGACCATGCCGCCACATTTCATGGCGAGCGTAAAGTCATCACGCGCTCGGTCGAGGGTCCGATCCACACAACCAATTACACCGAAATCCGCACGCGCGCGCTTAAAGTAGCGCAGCGGCTGGAGAAAGACGGCATCAAGCTCGGCGACCGCGTGGCGACGCTCGCTTGGAATACCTGGCGGCACCTCGAAGTCTGGTACGGCATCCTCGGCATCGGCGCGGTCTACCACACCGTCAATCCGCGCCTGTTCCCTGAACAGATTGCCTGGATCGTCAACCACGCCGGCGATAGGATGTTGATCACCGATCTCACCTTCGTGCCGCTGCTCGAAAAGATCGCCGACAAGCTCCCGGCCATCGAGCGCTACATTGTTCTCACTGATGCGGCGCACATGCCGAAGACGACGCTGAAAAATGCGGTCGCCTACGAAGATTGGATCGGCGAGGTCGATGGCGATTTCGCATGGAAGAGCTTCGACGAAAACACCGCCGCGGGCATGTGCTACACGTCCGGCACCACCGGGCATCCGAAAGGCGTGCTCTACTCGCACCGGTCCAACGTGTTGCACGCCTTCATGGCGGCGATGCCGGATTGCAAGGGCCTCTCGTCGCGCGACGTTGTGCTTCCCGTCGTGCCACTGTTCCACGCCAATGGCTGGTCCCTCGCCTTCTCCACACCAATGGTCGGCGCCACCATGGTGATGCCGGGCGCGAAGCTTGACGGCCCGTCGATCTACGAACTGCTCGACACCTTCAAGGTCTCGTTCACCGCCGCTGTGCCGACTGTGTGGCTGATGCTCCTGCAAGACCTCGAAAAGACCGGTGGCAAGCTGCCGCATCTCAAGCGTGTGGTGATCGGCGGTTCGGCCTGCCCGCGCGCGATGACCAAGACCTTCCAGGACAAATACGGCGTCGATGTCGTTCATGCATGGGGCATGACCGAGATGAGTCCGCTCGGCTCGCTCTGCACGATGAAGCCGGAATATGCAGCGCTCTCCGGAGAGGCGCGCCTCGACGTCGAGATGAAGCAGGGCCATCCGCCATTTGGTGTGGAAATGAAAATCACTGACGACAACGGCAAGCCGCTGCCGTGGGACGGCAAGACTTTCGGCCGGCTCAAGGTGCGCGGGCCGGCGGTAGCCACGAGCTACTTTAAAGTCGACGGCGATCCGGTGTTCGAAAAAGACGGTTGGTTCGATACCGGCGACGTCGCCACCATGGACCAATACGGATACATGCAAATTACCGACCGCGCCAAGGATGTGATCAAGTCCGGCGGCGAATGGATTTCGTCCATCGACCTCGAAAATCTTGCGGTCGGCCATCCGAAGGTCGCGGAAGCAGCTGTCATCGGCGTGTCGCATCCAAAATGGGATGAGCGGCCGCTGCTGGTGATCGTGCTCAAGCAGGGCGAGATCGCCACCAAGGAAGACATCCTTGGCTTCATGCAGGGCAAGATCGCGAAATGGTGGATGCCCGATGACGTCGTGTTCGTCGATGAAATCCCGCACACAGCGACAGGAAAAATCCAGAAGCTTGCGCTGCGAAAGCTATTCAAGGACTACCGATTGCCGACGACACAGGCGGCGGAATAAAACGCCCTGAGTGTGAACTCCGCGCCCCGCTGGAACCGACACCACGAGATCGGCGTTTTCTGGCGTACGCGCCGGGTGGCAACCGGCCGCAATGGGGAAGACGGACGTAGTCAATTTTGCCGGTTTCTGACTACGACACCAACGCATCGGTAGGCGTAGCGTCTAACCCGTTCCCGGCGCGTGCACCTTCAACGCTCCTGCAAATTGTTGCCGCGACCCGGGTATTTAAGCGCAAAGCCACTTTCCTCAGCTCTGTCACTATCACCACCCTATATTGTCAAAAATGCCATCTGTCCTGTATAGGTCGAATTGGACCATTTATCCCCGTGATACCAACACGGAGTGAGAACCATGAAACGCTATGTGATCGAACGCGACGTCCCGGGCATCGGCGGAATGAACCGTACGCAGCTTAAGGATGCCGCAACGACATCCAACGGCGCGCTGACAAAGCTCACCGGCAGAGTGCAGTGGGAGCATTCATATGTCGTGGATGATAAAACCTTCTGCATTTACCTCGCCGAGAACGAGGTAGCGGTGCGCGAGCATGCCAAATTGAGCGGATTTCCGGCGACCAAAATCACCGAAGTTCGCACCATCATCGACCCGATGACCGCGGCTGGCTAGCCGGTGCGCTTGCTGGCCTACGGGCGCAGGTCGAAGCAGCCTTGAAAGTGAGTGGCCATGGCTAAAAAGCGAACGGCGCGAGCAAACGGCGGCACGAAAAAAATGCCGCATTCCGGCGGAGGTGACGACCTGGTGGACGTCACCGTCGTCGTTCTGGAAGACGGCTATGCGTCGACAGCCATCGCACCGATCGAGATCTTCCACTCTGCCGGAGTGGTCTGGAATTGGCTGCACGGCGAAACATTGCACCCGCGTTTCCGGGTGCGGACTGCGTCAGTCGACGGACGGAAAGTAAATGCGGCCGGCTCTCTCGGCCTCATACCCGACTGCGCAATCCGAGACATAAAGCAAACAGACATTATCATCATCGCTGCGCCCGGCTGGGACGTTCTCGACCAGATCGCAAAAAATACACCCCTCGTGCCGTGGGTGAAAAAGTGGCACGACCGCGGCGCCTACATTGCCGGCGCATGCACGGGCGTTGCCTTCCTTGCAGAAAGCGGAATCCTTGATGGCCGTGTTGCGACGACCCATTGGGGCGTCGCCGAGATATTTCGAAAGCGCTATCCCCAGGTGCGCTGGCAAACCGACCAGTTCGTGACGGAGGATGGCCGCCTGTTCTGCAGCGGCGGCGTCTATGCCTCGATCGATTTGAGTCTTTATCTGGTGGAGAAGTTCTGCGGTCACGAAATCGCGCTACAAGTCGCAAAATCCCTGCTTCTGAGCATGCCGCGAGGCCGACAGTCAGGATATTCGGTCGTGCAACTCTCGCGCCCGCATTCCGACGCCAAGATCAGGCAGGCCGAGGAATACTTGCAGCAACATTTCGACAGTGACGTCTCGATCGATAGCCTTGCTGAACGCGCCGGAATGGGTCCGCGCAATTTCATCCGCCGTTTCAAGGCCGCGACCGGGCGGTTGCCGGGCGCATACGTTCAAACGTTACGGGTATCGGCGGCCAGAGAACTACTTGAGCACGGCGCATCGTCGATCCAGACGGTCTCCTCGAAAATCGGCTACGAGGACATCGGGTTCTTCCGGAATCTGTTCAAGCGCCACACGGGGATGACGCCCGCGGAATACCGGAACCGCTTTGCACAAATGAGTTTCGACCGCGGGGAGTTAGCTTCTGGCACACGGGCCGCGAGCGCGTGATCCCGCGCGTTACTCGGCCGCCAGCGGCGCGCTCTGCAGCCGATCCTGCGCGGCCACGAGGCGCTGCATCACTTTGAGATCGCGATCACGCAGCTGCAGGCACGCGTCCGCCCACACCTGAACGACGCGATCAAGTTCCTCGAGCGTCACAGGATTGACCTCGCGTCCGATCTTGTAAACCGCACGGCTGCCATTGTGGCGGCGCTTGCTGCGCTGGATAAAGTCTCGCGCTTCGGCAATGCCCTGCCCCGGCTCGGCAAGAATGTGCACGAGGCCAGCATCTTTCATTTCCTCGGCGGTGTAGATGCGGCCGTTCAGCATCATTTCTTCCGCGAAAGCCGCGCCGACCCGACGCGCCACGAGGCTATAGGCGCCCATGCCGGGGAACAATCCGAAGATGTTTTCCGGAAACCCGAACTTGGCGCCACGTTCGGCGATGATCACGTTAAATGACAGGAGCGATTCAAAACCGCCGCCGAGCGCATCGCCTTGCGCCAGTCCGATGGTCACCATCGGCAGTCCGAGGCAATTCATGTTCCGGTGCAGGATGCGCACGCAGGATTCGCCGTAAGCGACCAACGCCGCGCGGTCGCGCGCCCGGATCCGCGTTGCGAACAGTTCGAGGTCGCCGCCAAGATTGAACACGTGGGGCGTGCGCGAACCGAGAAGCAGATATCGCAGATCGCTCGAGCGGTGTTCGAAAGCCGCCACGATGCCACGCTGCCAGGCGTGAAAATCTTCCAGAAGATCGGTGTTGTAGCTCGGGCGGCCGCGCGGCCGCATGAACGTCCAGAGTGCGCCTGTCGGATCGTCCCAGGAAACTTCGAGCTGCTCGAGTTCGAACAGCCGGCGCGCATCGGCGCTTTTCTTCAGATCGATGATGCGGGGGTCAAAAGGGAGCTTCGCCTGTTCGGTTGTTCCCGTGGGGGCGTCAACCCGCACCGCTGAATGGGCATCCGATACGGCATACATCGACATTTCTGCGTACCAATTTACGATTTCTTTACCCTAACAGAAGGTTGCAAAACAAACAATCGCACTATCGCGCATTGGAGCTGCGCGAAACCTTATCAAAGCGCGTTTCGGGAATGTTCTGCACGGAATCCCGCGAAAACTCGTCGAAACGCGCGTTAACTACGAACTGAGATGCTTCACGTGCACGAAAGCCCGGGAGGCATTTCGCCATCTGTTGTTTTCGTCACCAGCGACCGGTTCGGACTGAGGCCAATTTGTGGCTGCACCAAAACGGCGCACGTTCGTCATCGACGCGTTTCGTCAGTCGATAAAATTTTATTGAAATTGTCGCGCGACAATTCGCGGCCCGTTCATCTTGGTTGCTGAAACACCAACCAATTTGCTTCGCATTGAAGAATGACGGGTACCATGTCGACCGTCGAGATAGCCGCGTAGGTCGCATGTTAATCACGAAGTTGCTCCAGACCCGCAAGGCGGACGCGGAGCTGCCGAAAGAGATTCGTGCTGCGCTGATCGAGTCGCTGTTTGCGCCGATCGCGTCGCTGATCGTTGGCGCGGTCGCGTGTTCGATCGTTGGCGCGTCCGTTGCGCTGCGAGTCGGCGACCTTTGGATCATGGCCAACTCGGTGGCGATCCTCGCGGTCGGCATGCTGCGCGTGGCGTCGGCACTTTTTTATCAGCGCTACAAAGAAACTGAAAAAATAGCCGCCACAAAGATCTGGGAGCACGTCTACGAATACGGCGCCTGGGCGTTCTCTGCCCTGCTCGGCCTTCTGTGCTGGATGGCGATCACGCGCACATCGGATGCCTCGCTCCAGATGGCCGTCACCACCACGACTGCCGGCTATGCGGCTGCGATTTCGGGTCGAAACGCCGGGCGCCCATTCATCGCGGTGGGCCAGCTCACGCTTTGCACGCTACCGATGTCGATCGCGCTGCTTGTCTACCCGGACTGGGTCCACAGGGCTCTCGGCTTCGTCGTCCTGATGTTCATTTATGGAATGATCGACATCACGCTCAGCATCCGCGACATCATCATTCAGGCGTTGACGATGACGCGCAAAGAGGCGGCGCTCGCGGCCCGCTTCGAACAGCAAGCCAATCGCTTCGACATCGCGCTCAACAACATGTCGCACGGCCTGTGCATGCTCGACGAACAGAATCGCCTGCAGGTCTGGAATGACCAATTCCTCGAGTTGCTCCACCTTAAGGACGTGCCCGTCCGCGTCGGCATGCGGGTGTCGCAATTGATCCGCCACAGCATCCGCGCCGGAAATCACCGGGCCAAGAGCGTGAAGAAAGTCTTCAACGATCTTGCACGCGGTCTTCAAAAGGATCGGTTCGATCAGATACAGACCTCACCGGATGGCGATCGAACCATCGCGGTATCGCGCAGGACGATGGCCGGCGGTGGCTCGGTCGTCATTCTCGAAGACGTGACGGAAAGCAAGCGGGCGCAAGAGCGCATCACGCATCTCGCCAAATACGACGACCTGACCGGCCTCGCCAATCGCAACCAGTTCCGCGAACGCATCAACGGCATGCTGGCAGCGATGCACAGGCGCGAGAACCGCATCGCCATTCATTTGATCGACCTCGACAGGTTCAAGGCTATCAACGACACGCTTGGTCACCCAATCGGCGACAAGCTACTCAAGGAGGTTGCCTCACGACTAAAGACCGTCATCCGCCCTGGCGACATGATCACACGCTTCGGCGGTGACGAGTTTGTTGTGTTGCAGGCCGGCACCGAACGATATCAGGACGCCAAGTGGCTGGCGGAGCGGCTCGCCAGAACACTCAAGGATCCCTTCGATATCGACGGCCACCGCATCGACATCGGCGCGTCGATCGGCATCGCCATGGCGCCGATGGACGGTGTCGATGCCGACCAGCTTTTGAAAAAAGCCGACATGGCTTTGTATGCGGCCAAGAACGGCGGCGGCGGCGACCACCGCTTCTTCGCTTTGGAAATGGAACAGGCGGCGCAGGAACGCCGGTCGCTGGAGCTCGACCTCCGCGAAGCACTCGGTTCGGATCAATTCCAGCTGAATTTCCAGCCCCTGGTCGACCTGCGCAGCGGACGCGTCACGACATGCGAAGCATTGATGCGGTGGTCGCATCCGACACGCGGAATGGTCCCGCCGTCGGTATTCATCCCGATTGCCGAAGAGACCGGCTTGATCATTGCACTGGGCGAATGGGCGTTGCAGCACGCCTGTCTCGAAGCAGCGAAGTGGCCGAAAAGCGTCAAGGTTGCAGTCAACCTGTCGCCCGTGCAATTCCGCGACCGAGGCCTCGCTTTGCAGGTGGTCTCGGCGTTGGCGAAGTCGGGACTCCCAGCGCAGCGGCTGGAACTTGAAGTTACCGAGCGCTTGTTGCTCGAGGACAGCGACGGAACGCTGACGGTCATGGAGCAGCTCAAGAATCTGGGCGTCGGAATTTCGCTCGACGATTTCGGCACCGGCTACTCTTCGCTCAACTATTTGCGCAAATTTCCTTTCCACAAGATCAAGATCGACCAATCGTTCATTCAGGGCCTTGGCGAAGAACGCGACGCACAGGCCATCATTGGCGCCGTCGCCGGCCTCGGCGCCAGCCTTGACAAAACCGTGGTTGCGGAAGGCATCGAGACCGAAGAGCAGATGCGGCAAGTGCGCGCGCATGGCTGCCATGAGGGACAGGGTCATTTCTTCGGGGAGCCGATGTCCGCCGAGGTCATCCGCGCCCGGCTCGCAGCCTCGACAACTGCAGCACAGCTCGTCGCATAGCCTTTGCCTGCCCAATGGCGGGGCATTGGCATATTTGCGCGGCAAAATAACGAGACCGAATTGTCGAGCAGCGTCCTCAACGACGTTGCTTGCTCCATTGCTTACCTTTATCCCTTCTGGCCATGACCAGCCTCGATGCGGGCAGGATCGCGACGGGCGGCGGCGTGCGATTCCTCGGGCAGCGCCGGTACTATTGGCGGCTGCTCATTCGCGGCGCAGCCCTGTTGATGGTGACCCTCGGCATCTATCGTTTCTGGCTAACAACCGATGTGCGGCGCTTTTTGTGGTCGAACACGGAAATCGCCGGTGAGGCGCTTGAATATACCGGTACGCCGCTTGAACTTTTGTTGGGCTTCCTGGTCGCGATCGCCATCCTGATTCCCGTCTATGCGGGATTTTTTTTGGCCGCGCTCGATCTAGGCATTCTTGGTAAATTGTCAGGCTTGGTCGCCTTTGCCGCGCTCGGCGTCCTTGGGCAATACGCGATTTATCGCGCGCGGCGCTATCGGTTGACACGCACGATTTATCGAGGCCTGCGCTTTCATCAGGAGGGCTCGGCCTGGGCCTTTGCTTTCCGCGCAGTGCTGTGGTGGATCATAACCGGGCTGAGCGTCGGCCTCGCCTACCCGTTCCAACTTGCCAGCCTCGAACGCTATAAGATGCGCAATACGTTTTACGGCGATCTCGGCGGCAGCTTCGAGGCATCCGGTTTCGTCCTGCTTCTGCGCGGCTTTCCGATGTGGCTGCTGGTTATCACGCCACTCGCACTCGCCGTTAGTGGCTTCATTGCCGTCGATTGGAAGGCGCTCGCCGATACTGTGACGCAAGGCGGCGATGAGATCATGGGCAAGATCGAAGGCAGCAATCCCGGCCTCGGCGCGGCCATCGTTTTCGCATTGTTGATGGGAGGCACCAGCATCACTCTGGCGGCACTCTTGTATCCGGCGTATCAGGCCGTGGTGTTGCGCTGGTGGTCTTCGGGCCTTCGCTTTGGCGACATCGAAATCCGCTCACAATTGCGCATGCGCCAGGTTTATGGCGCCTACGCCCGTTTCGTCGGCTACGCGATCCTGTTCAGTATCGTGATGGGCATCGGCGGAGCGATCGCATTGGTTCTCGTGGGTGGTGTTGCGCAGGTCGGAAAGAGCATTGGCGGCGAAGTTGCGACAACTCTTGTTGGACTGGCTGGCTATGTAATTACGGCCCTCGGTTTCTCGACCATTTATCGGGCGACTGTTTTGTTGTCGCTTTGGCAGATGGGCATGGAATCGCTGCAATTGTCCGGTCTTTCGGCGCTCGAGAAGGTCAAGGCCAGCGGCCGGCCAAGTTCGGCGCTCGGCGAAGGCCTCGCCGATGCGTTGAATGTAGGCAGCTATTGATGCCGGATGGAATCGAAGGATCGTCTATGAATTCCGGGCCCGGCATCTACTTCGACGGCATGACAAGCGCGCGCCACGACGTGACGGTTGTGCTCACACCCGGCGGATTGCAAATCTCCGCAAAGGACGGCGGCAAGCGAGCCGACTGGCCTTATGACCAGCTCGAAGGGCTTGCAGCCCCGGATAAAATTCTTCGCCTCGGCCGCCGCGGAAGCGCGGCTTTGGAGCGCCTTGAAATTCTCGACGCTGCCCTCTCCGCAGAAATCGACGCGCGAGCCGCCTACGTCGATCGCAGCGGCCTGCTGCAACGCCGGCAGCGCATGAGCGTGATCGCCTGGAGCATGGGCGCAACCGCGTCGCTGTTGGTGGTCGCATGGTTCGGTGTACCGGCAATTGCCGCACGGCTCACGCCGCTGCTGCCGGCCACGATTGAGCTCAAACTCGGCGATGCGGTGAATATGCAGGTGCGCAGCATGCTGGACACCCACAAAAATGGCGCGGGCTTCGATTGCGGCGTTGCCGCCTCGGAACGACCAGGCCGGACCGCGCTCGACAAAATGGTGCGGCGGCTTGAAGCTGTGGCGGCACTGCCCCTGCCCTTGCGTACGAACGTGGTGCGACGGACGGAAGCCAACGCCATAGCGCTTCCAGGCGGACAGGTTTACTTATTCAGCGGTCTGATCGCCAAAGCTGACAGTGCGGACGAGGTAGCCGGAGTGATCGCCCATGAAATCGGCCACGTGGCCCACCGCGATGGCACACAAGCTGTGCTGCAGGGCGCAGGCTTGTCGTTTATGTTCGGCATGCTGCTCGGCGATTTCGTCGGTGGCGGGGCCGTTGTGTTTGCTGCGAAAACGGTGTTGCAATCCTCTTATTCACGCGAGGCGGAAGTGGCTGCTGACACCTACGGCACCGACCTCATGAATAAAGCCGGCGGCGATGCCCACGCGCTCGCGACGATCCTGGACAAGATTGGCGGCGCCACCGAGCCCGGCATGACAATCCTGCTGAACCATCCGGAGACGAAGGCACGGATTGCCACGATCGACAAATTGGCCACCGTGCATCAGCCATCGCCATTTCTTGAAGCGGGCGAATGGGCAGCACTTAAACAGATTTGTGCGGGTTCATGATCATGGCACGACGCCCGCTTCAAGGTGAACCGGTTTCAAAAATTGCGGTCTGGTCGTCCCGGCTGGCGATGTTTGCGTTTGTCGTTGCCGCGCTGTCGATCATCATCGTGCGCTCCGGCTTGCTCGAGATCGTGCCCGCGCTCGCGACGTTTGCCGCTGCCCTCGTCTTTGCCGGCCTCGCCATACTGTTCGCTTTTGCGGGTTTCGTCGTTATCTGGCGCCAGGGCCGGTCCGGTCTCGGGCGCGCGTTGCTTGGGCTATTCCTTGGGTTGGTGCTCCTCGCCTACCCCGCGTATCTCGGCACGCGCGCTCTGAAACTGCCCGAAATCACCGATGTGACGACCGATCCGGTTAATCCCCCGCGCTTCGACGTTCTTGCCCGCCTGCGGCCGCGGGGGCGCACTGATTATCCCGGTCCTGCGGTCGCCGCACTTCAGCGCGCCGCTTACCCCGATGTGGCGCCGCTTGACCTCGACGTTCCGCCCAAGGTCGCCTACGACGCTGCGCTCGCGCTCGTCACAAAACGAAAATGGTACATCGGCGATGCGCGTGCACCGACCTTGGCACGCCGCGACGGCGTCATCGAGGCCGTGGCACGCACGCCGATCATGGGATTCCGCGACGATGTCGTCATTCGCCTGACTCCGATGGGTCAAGGCACGCGTGTCGATATGCGCTCTGCGTCGCGCGTCGGTGCGCACGATTTCGGCGCCAATGCGTCGCGCATTCGCAGCATGCTCGAGGACATTGACGATGTGGCCGGTTCGGCGCCGGAACCGCGCTCCGTGCAGGAGAAGAAACCACCGCCGCCGCCAAAAAAGGGCCAACCTGAGAAGCGTCAGCCTGCCAATCGATAGATGCCGTCGATCGCAGCTTGGCCGTCGGTTTCGACTAAACCGCGGGCGACCAGATCTTCGAGATGGGCAAGCACCGAGAGGCCGGCAGCTCCGGTAAGGCGCGGATCAAGGCCAATATAAATCGCGCGTACGATCGTCGGGATGTCGGTCGCGCCTTTCGACAGGCGATGTAGGATCGAGGCTTCGCGCGCCTTGCGATGCAGGATGTAATAATTGACGAAGCGCGGCGCGTCCGTGATGGCCGGGCCGTGGCCGGGAAAATAAATCGTTTCCTTGCGCTGCGCGAGTTTTGCCAATGAGGCCATGTAGTCGCTCATCGCGCCGTCCGGTGGCGCCACAATCGATGTTGCCCAGGCCATGACGTGATCGCCCGCAAATAGCGTGCTTTTCTCTTTGAGGGCAAAAGACATGTGGTTGGCGGTGTGGCCAGGCGTCGTCACCGCCTCAATGGTCCAGCCATCGCCGGCGACAACCTGGCCATCCTGCAGAGCTACATCGGGACGAAAGTCGCGGTCGGCACTCGCATCGAGAGGATTGTGTTCGCCGATGTGCAAAGGCCGCGCGGCGCGGTGCGGGCCTTCAGCATAGACGGTGGCGCCAGTCGCCGCCTTGATCGCCGGCACCGCCGGCGAATGATCACGATGAGTATGCGTGACAAAAATATGCGTCACAGTCTCGTTACGAATGGCATCAAGCAGCGCGGCGATATGCGATTCGTCATCAGGGCCGGGATCGACGATCGCGACCTTGCCGCGGCCGATGATGTAGCTAACCGTTCCCTTGAAGGTGAACGGGCCGGGATTGTTTGCCATGACACGTCGAACGCCCGGCATCGGCTCGTCGACAGTGTCGGGCGCGATATTGAGATCTTTATCGAAGGGGATGTCGATGTCGTCGGCCATGCCGTGCGTTCCAGTTTGCGGAACCGGCCTACCACTATTTTGGCTATCGTTGCACCCACCCGCACAGCCCGGCGATGACCGCACGCGCATCACCGATTTCCCGAGCTCGCCCGTGACGTGAGGCTAGCGCACCACCAGGACGCCGTTTGTTTCTTGATGAAAATCGTCGAAAAATTTGTAACTGCCGGCCCCCAATGGCCGCAGCCGGATGAGGCCTTCGCTGTTGCCAGCCACGACTTTTTCGACGCGCAAGCTCACGCTTTCAAATTCCATCGGCGTCGAATCAAGGTTTTTCACGTGCAGCTCAATCGGGACATTAGCCGGCGCATGGATTTCCGCAGGCTGAAAACGATGGTTCTTCACACTGATGCTGACGCTTGCCGCCTGCTGCGCAATCGCAGGAAGTCCAGCAGACGCAATCAGCAGAGCGATAAAAGCGATCTTTGCAATTATTTTACGCATAGAACCAGCTCCGGTTAGAACTCGACAGCGACTTTCAATTTGGCGCGGTGACGGGAAAATTCACTGAGATTGAGCGAGGAGCCCGGAACGTCGACATCGTGTCCGACGACTTGCGTATTCCAGGCCGCCGTCATGAACACCTTGCGATCAAGTTGCACATACAAGGTTGGCCCCACGTACACGGCGTCGCCGGTATATGTATTGAACCACATTCCATCGTAGTGCCGCAGGTACCAGGCCTCGGCGCCAATGAAAACGGACGGCACGATGCGGTAGGCCAACGCGGCCGAAATGCCGCCGGTCGATTCCTGCTCCCAGCCGGCACCGACGCCATCCGGATCGCGGGTGCCTTCCGGCTCGTAGAGCAGATTGGCGCCGAGATAGAGCCGGTTCGTGATCAGCTCAAGGTCGGCATTAATCTTCAGCTCAAGGCTGAAATTTTCGACGCGCGTGCCGCTTGTCTCGTCGATACGGTGCCATTCCGGCTCGGCAGAAAGAGTGATCGCAAGAGGCGACGAGGGGCCACGATCGAGCACCAGATAACGTATCTCGCCGAAGAGCCCGCTGAATGCGAACCGATTGAGGTCGTCCATGCCCGTGACATTTTGGATCTTGTGGTAGGACACGAGCGGCCCAAATTCGAATTGGACATACTGGTTCGGTGTAAATTCGTACTCGAGTTTGGTCTCGCTTGCCCAATAGCGTCCGTCGGCTTTCGCAATCCGCGCGACGGTTTCCAGCGAGAATTCTTTTTCGCCTTCAAGGCCGATGCCTGAACCCTCGGTAAAGCCGAAGATATATTTCGTTTCAATATCCCGATAAAATGCCGAAGTGTTGTCCTGGGCGCGGGCGGCAAAACCGCACGCGATCAAAAAGGGCGCAGCAAAGATAATTGCGCGCGCATTGCGAGCGTTAAACATCTACCCCATTTCCTCATACGCCAGGTTCAAGGCCTGGCCATCAGGTTGCACGACACGTAACACCTGCAACGCAAAAACAATTCAAAAATATTGCGGGCGCGTCAATGCGCGCATCTAGTTTAGAAATTTCTAGTTAGGAGCTTTTCTAATCAGACAAAGATAAGAACGCTTCTAATTTAAGATTTACGGCGTTCAATGGATTTCCGGTTCGGGAATTTCTCCGAGCGGCGCGAGAAAATCGAAATCGCAGCCTTCGTCAGCCTGGCCGATATGTTGCGAATAAAGCGCGCCATAACCGCGCGGATAGCGTGGGCTCGGCGGTTTCCACGTCGCACGGCGGCGGGCCATCTCTTCATCTGAAACGTGCAAATGGATGCGTCGTGCCGGTACATCGACTTCGATCTCGTCGCCGGTCTTGACGAAGGCCAGCGGCCCGCCAACGAAGCTTTCCGGCGCCACGTGCAGGATGCACGCTCCATAGCTGGTGCCGCTCATGCGGGCATCTGAAATGCGCAACATGTCGCGCACGCCCTGTTTCACCAGCTTTTTCGGGATCGGCAACATGCCCCATTCAGGCATGCCGGGGCCACCTTTGGGGCCGCCGTTCTTGAGAACGAGGATGTGGTCGGGCGTGACGTCGAGATCGTCGCGCTCAACCTCACGTGCCATGTGGTTGTAGTCTTCGAACGCAATCACCTTGCCACGATGCCGTAACAGCCGCTTGTCGGCAGCCGACGGTTTCATCACGCAGCCGCGCGGAGCAAGATTGCCGGTGAGCACTGCGGTTGCACCTTCGCGCGATACGGGATCCGACAACGGATGGATAACATCGCGCTTGTAC
Organism: uncultured Alphaproteobacteria bacterium; assembly: GCA_963743405.1. Lineage (GTDB taxonomy): Bacteria > Pseudomonadota > Alphaproteobacteria > Rhizobiales > Xanthobacteraceae > Pseudolabrys. Next base: position 53,080 of record CAVUPX010000005.1, read on the forward strand.
ACTTCCGCGCCGGCAATATTTTCACCGATGCTTTTGCCGGTGACCGTAAGACATGACAGATCGAGCGCGCTTTTAAGTTCGGCCATGAGCGCCCGCAAGCCGCCGGCATAAAAGAAATCCTCCATCAGAAATTCACCGGACGGCCGCACATTGGCGAGAACCGGAATTTCGCGTGAAATTTCGTCAAAGCGGCTCATGTCGAGTTTGAGCCCGGCGCGGCGCGCCATTGCCACGACGTGGATAATGGCGTTCGTCGACCCGCCCATCGCCATATGTACGCGGATGGCATTGTCAAAGGCAGCAGGCGTGAGAATTTTTTGTGGCGTCACATCATCCCAGACCAAGTCCACAACGCGGCGGCCGGCGGCCGCGCACATCCGCTTGTGACCGGAATCGGCAGCAGGGATCGATGAAGCGCCTGGCAACGACATCCCGAGCGCCTCGGTGATTGCCATCATCGTCGCCGCCGTGCCCATAACCATGCAGGTACCATAGCTGCGCGAGATACCGCCCTCGAGTTCGGCCCAATCGGCATCGCTGATGCGGCCGGCGCGCTTTTCATCCCAGTATTTCCATGCGTCGGAACCAGAACCGAGCTGCTGACCGCGCCAGTTTCCGCGCAGTTGTGGCCCCGCTGGCACATAGATCGCAGGCACACCCATGCTGATCGCGCCCATGATCAGCCCGGGTGTCGTTTTGTCACAGCCCCCCATCAGGACGGCGCCATCGATCGGATGGCTGCGCAGGAGCTCCTCGGTCTCCATCGCTAAAAAATTGCGGTAAAGCATCGTCGACGGCTTCACGAACGGTTCCGAAAGCGACATCGCCGGCAGCTCGACCGGAAAACCGCCGGCTTGCAGCACCCCCCGCTTCACTTCTTCGGCGCGGTCACGCAGATGCGTGTGACAAAAATTGATGTCACTCCACGTGTTGACGATGCCGATCACGGGCTTGCCGGCCCAGTCAACGGAATCAAAACCACCCTGCCGGAGGCGCGAGCGGTGGCCGAACGACCGCAAATCGTTGACGCCAAGCCAACGATGGCTGCGCAAGTCCTCGGAACGTTTAGGTTTTGTCATTCTGATGTCGGGGCACGAGCCCATTAGTCGATCGAGAGGTTGGCGGCGTGCACTACTTTTTCCCATTTTGCGGTTTCGTCCGCGACCAGCTTGCCAAAATCGGCAGCCGAGCCCGGAATCGGCGTCCCGCCAAGTTCTTTGAGTTTTGCGACTAAGTTCGGGTCCTTCAGCGCGAGATTGATCTCTTTGTTCAGAAGGTCGACGATTTCTTTCGGCGTGCCATGCGGCACACCAATCCCGAAAAAGGCACTCGCCTCGTAACCCGGCACAGTTTCCGCGACAGTTGGAACATCGGGCAACTCCTCCGATCGTTGTGTGGTCGTCACGGCCAACGCACGGAGCTTGCCTGCTTTGATGTGACTGATCGATGACGGCAGGTTGTCGAACGTCACTTGCACCTGACCGCCCAGAAGGTCCGTCAGCATCGGCGCCGAACCTTTGTATGGCACGTGCGTGCATTTTCGTCCCGGTCATCATTTTGAATAGCTCGCCGGATAGATGAATCGACGTTCCATTCCCGGAGGAAGCGACGTTGACCTTGCCGGGGTTGGCTTTCACGTAAGCGATAAATTCGGCGACGGTTTTGGCTGGAACCGCAGGATGTACTTCCATCACGTTCGGAACGCGGATGAAGCCTGCAACCGGATCGATGTCGCGCAGGAATACGAAATTGAGATGTTTGTAAAGCGAGGCGTTGATGGCGTTGGCGGGATTGCCAGAACAATGGTGTAGCCGTCGGGTGCGGCCTTGGCGACAGCATCGGTGCCCAGATTGTTGCCGGCACCAGGACGGTTTTCGACAATGAATTGCTGGCCAAGACGTTTCGCTGAACCAGTCGGCCGAAACAGCCGCGCGCAGATGTCGGTGGAGCCACCGGGCGGATAGCCGACAATAAATGTGCGGCTGAACGGGTCGGGTAATCGAGAGCGGCGGCATTGCCAACCGGTATAACCGCGATGCAGGCCACCACGAGCGCCGCGCGCGAGACGAGCGCGAAAATCCGCCGCATGAATATCATCCTCCCCTGACCGGCCCGTTTCGCCCAACCGGCATTGTTTGATGGCTGACGTTACGCGGCACGGATGGCCTCGTGCAAGGGCGAGCGCGCACCAAAAGCGCGCGTATCAAGCCCGCCAGATGCCGGAAAATATTTGATTTTTCGGGCTGCGCGACTGCGCGTATCGCTCTGGCGGCCAAGGCTGAACGATCTCTTAACGAAGGCCGCCTTAGGCTACTGACAGATGATCGTGTGGAGTCGGTCTAGCACAAGGGTTCGCGTGTTCGGAGTAAGGGCCATGGCCACGCGTCGCGTATCGTCTCGCCATCATTGGTTCACGCGCGATATCCCGCGAACCAATATACTTCTCATTTGGTTGGCCTTCGGCGCTGCGGTTCTCATCTATTCCATCGACTGGCATCCGAGCGGTTGGTCGGCGCTCAAGAAAGAGACCGCTGCAAAACCTTCACCGCGCAATGACGCTGCCTATTACACCGGCTCCATCATCATTGTGCCGACGCGTGGCGATCAATGCTGGCGGCGGATGCTCGATAACCGCACCGGTAAAATGTGGGACCAGGGTTACGTCAATTGCGATGAGGCGGTCGCACCGCTCGAAAAAGATCAACGCGTCGGCATGAGTTCGTTGCGTATGAACGCGATCGGCAAAGCATTCAATCACGCACACGACGAGTGAACCCGCCGAACACCGAACGCCGCGAGGCCCCGATTGGCCGGCGCACCGAAAACTGGCGAAAGCGTATTAAATCGGCAGGTTGCTTGACGACGACGTCATAACTATTGGACTAACCTGCCCCGTTTCCCCGCCCACTGGTTTAGCAAAGAAAATGGATCGAAATCGCGATAGACGCTTGCTTTGGGTTTGCCAAAATCACCGACCCGCCCTTTGACTTGAGCACGATCCCAAGTTTAAGTTGCATAGTCCGCCTACGGCGGGCAAAACAACGAACCGTAGCCCCTGTTTGATGGGGCAATCCGTTTAGTGACGTTTCCACGCGAAAGCAGTAGCGAGCGCAGAATGAGTGCTAGTTTTCGGCGCCAGCTTGCGGATTACGTGGAATATCATCGCGATCCGAGCAACTGTGCCATGCACGTTGTCGGCATCATATTTCTGTTCCTGGCGGCGGTTCTTCCCCTAAGCTTGTGGCCCGTCACAATCTTTGGTGTTCAAAGCAATGTGGCGGCCTTCATGGTTGTGCCCGTGCTGATCTACTGGGTCCTGCTCGATGCCGCCCTTGGCCTGGCACTCGTCGGCGCTGGAATTCTTCTGCTGATAGCGGCCGCAATTATCTCAAGCCACGTGAGCGTTACCGCCGTTTGGATAATTTCGATCGTGCTCATTGTCATCGGTATTGGTGTGCAGATTATCGGTCATCAAGTATTCGAAGGTCGTAAGCCGGCACTTCTGGACAACCCGCCTCACCTTCTCCTGGGTCCGATGTTTGTGATGGCAAAATTGTTCATCGCGCTCGGGTTCCGAAACGATCTCGCAGTTGTTATTCAACCAGGATCGCAACCGGCGGCGGGCCACCCGTCGATTTACCCGCACCAGCGCCAAGGCGACGTGCAGCAAGATCCATGACATGCGTTCTCGTCACCGGCGGCAGCGGCTTCATCGGGCGGCACCTGGTATCGGCGCTCATCGCGAGCGGCCGGCAGACGCGCGTTCTCGATCTCCATCCTCCGGGTCCCGACTTGGCCGCTGCGCAGTACATCAATGGTTCAGTGCTCGACCCGGAATTGGTCGATCAGGCTCTGAAAGATGTCGATGAGGTTTACCACCTCGCCGGGTTGCCTGGCATGTGGATACCCCGGAAGGACGACTTTCATGCCGTTAATTGCCGCGGCACCGAGATCGTCATTGCGGCTGCGCGCAAGCGTGGTATTGCACGGCTGCTGCATTGCTCGACTGAATCCATTCTTTTCCGCCCTTCGCCCTCAGATGGCGGTGCTGCGGAAGATGTTTTACTGACAGCCGAAGACATGCCGGGTCCATACACGCGATCGAAAATGCTCGCCGAACAGCTCGCGGTTCAAGCTGCGGCATCCGGTTTTCCTGTGGTGATTGGCAGTCCGACAATGCCAATTGGACCGCATGACCACAATCTTACTCCACCAACGGCGATGCTCCGGCATTTTTTAAATAACCGCTTTCAGCTCTATCTCGATTTCGTTGTGAACCTCGTTGACGTGCGCGATGTCGCGGCCGGTCTGGTTCTCGCCATGGAACGCGGAAAAGTTGGGCATCGATATATCCTCGGCGGCGAAAGCATTCCGCTGAAAAAGCTCCTTCAATATATCGCGGCGATCAGCGGCCGCTGGAGTCTGCGCGTTCCTATTCCTGGGCAATTTGCGGAAATCACCGCTGGCATGTTGGAGTTCATCGCCGATCACGTCACGCGCAATCCTCCCTCTGGCACGGCAGAGGGTGTTCGAATCGCGTTGCGATCCACGGCCCTGTCGATCGAGCGCGCGCAGCGTGAGCTCGGCTATGCGCCCCGCCCTGTTGAGTCCGCATTGCGCGAGACCATCGCTTACCTGGTCAACGCCCATGCCGCATAGCCTGAACGAGTTGTTTGCGTTGGTCTGGAGCGGCTGGCTCGCTGCGTGGCCGAGCGGATTAATTGCCCTCATCTGGATTGGATGGCTCATCAGCTGGGCAGTCGCGTCGTTTTGGTCAGGCCGCACTCAAAAGCGCGTCTTGACCTGGAACGCACAAGCCTACCGAATCCCGATTATTGCCGGGGCACTCCTCCTTACCCCCTGGACCGCACAGGCATTAGCGGTGCGGCCGGTCTGGGTTGTCGGCAACGGCGTCGCCTATGCGCTTGCGGCCGTGACGTTGGCAGGCGTCTTGCTCACGTGGTGGGCGCGAATTCATCTCGGCTACTTTTGGTCGAATGCGATCACGCACAAAGAAGGCCATCGGGTCATTGACACCGGGCCGTATCGATTTGTGCGCCATCCAATTTATACAGGACTCATCGCGGCAATCCTGGCGACGGGTCTCGGGGTCGGGACAATCACTGCGATGCTCGGCGCGGTGCTTATCTCGCTCGGCCTGTGGCAAAAGGCCCGCATGGAAGAGCGCTTCCTCAGCGTTGAACTCGGCGCGGATGCCTATGGGGCCTACCGCCGTCGCGTCCCAATGCTGGTTCCATTCCTGCCTCACCACTAACGGCGTACCGCAGCGGTTGTCGGGCGGAGCCCGCTTCAGCGTTTGGGCGGGGGCTGCCCGGAGACCGCCGAGAGCGGAACGAGGTGTCGTGGGATCACGATGCGCTGGCGGTCTGTGAGCGATGCGCCGTCCGGCACCTGATTGATCTGGGTGAGCGACCAGAGCGGTACACCGTAATAGGCCGCGAGCGTTTCCAGCGTATCGCCTGGATGCGCGAAGACCGGCGTGCCGCTGTCCCACAGCTCGATTGCGGTATCGGCGGGAACGACGTAACGAATTGGTATTCCCTCGCCTTCAGCTTTTGCCGGCGTCGCGGTGAGCTCCTGGATTTTGGCGACCAATTGTTCATGGACCGAGCCCATCTTATCGATATTGATATGCGTGACCTCGTCGTGCTGCGAGAGATCAAAGCTCGCATAATGACCTAGGTAGCCTTTTGCTGGCACGACATCGCCACCACCCAAGACATTGTGCGCCAGATATATGTTGATGAAACGCTCGACATTGAGCGGCACGTTGGGCGTGACGTGTGCCGGGTCGATTGTGACAACCAGACTTACCGGAATATTCTCGGCCTGAAGGATCTCCGCGAACTTGATCGCACAAAATCCACCCATCGAGTGTCCGATGAGAATGATCGGCGCAGGATCCAGGCGATAGTCACGAATGGCCTTCGCCGCAATGTAACGGCAAATCGTGAACTCGTTGACGGTCGCGGTCACGCCGGCTTCTTCGATACGTTTGGTCAGCCGGTCCATCCCGCGCGAGAAGATTGGACCAAGTGCGCCACGGAATAGATAGGCGCGCCCGGCCGGCACAATTACGGCTTGTTTGGCGGCTGGCGGCGGCCCCACCGGCGAGGCCTTTGCCGCAACAACTGTCGCGGATTTTATTTTCGGCGCAGCGTCGGTAGTCTCGCTCCACCCCGCAATCGGAGCAGCGTTTGCTGAATCAAAGGTGACAAAATGCGTGCAGCTGGAAAAGATCGCTGCGATCAGCAGGGATGCAATTTGCACCGGATACATTTTGCGCTTTCAGCGTTTGCCTGCGGTCTACAGACACGCAAATCATTCTTGAATTAAGGCACAGCTGCCGGTGTCAGCATAGACATGCGCGCTCGTGAGCTGAGGCGGCCATCCGCTTAGAGGGCGGAATTTATAGCGCTAATGACCTTCTGCTGCATGATCTCGTTCTTGTCGATCGTGATGTGGCCAACCCCAGGTATCCTCTCCACGTCGACATTCTCCAGCTTGCCCTGGAGTTGCTTGGTTCGCTGGACGGGGGTACCGGCGCCGTTGGCGATATAGAAATTGATATAGCGGCCAACACGCCCTGACAGGCTCGTCTGAAACACAGAATCCAGGCCAATCGCTAGCTTGACGGGGGCGCCCAGCTTGTCCAACCGCTCAACCATATCGGGCAGTATCGTTGCACCGGAGGAATGCCCGACCAAAATGATCGTTCGTGTCCGCCCACTCTTGTATTCCGCTGCAGCTTCATCTGCGACCGATGACCAGAAAAGATAGTTGGATACACTCGCTCGAATGCCTTGCTGTTCCAGCCTTGCCGCAATTTGGTCCAGGCCCAAGGAGAAAATATTGAGGACGCCCCGGAGTAGAAAAACGTGAGCCTGCGACCTGGACGGTGCCGTCCCTTGCGCCGACGGTGACGTCTCTTGCGCAGACCGTGACGTCCCTTGCGCCGCATGTGCGCTTATCGAATGTCCGAACAGCACGAGTGTCACCGCGGCCGCCAGTAACGGGCGCATCCAACGCCGACGCAGGAACGAAAACTCGCCGTTAAATCTCGTGCAATCGCCGTGTGGCTTCATTGGTTCCCCTCGAGTGCATAGCAACTGATGACGTCATATTGATACGCGATTCTCACATAGTCACTTGTGCGACGTCCGCCAAGAAATCTTATCCGCTATGTGTGCGCCTGTGAACAGTATGGCCCGCTGTAGTGACGCCATGCGCATAAGCCCCAGGTAGACCAGCGGGTGACCGTTCGCACGTAAGTCGCCCGTCAATCCGCGCATTGTGGTTGCTACGAACGCCGCGATTTCGGAGATCAATCGAAGCTGGTACCGCGCTGGGCTGTCGCCGCTGACCCGGCCCCTAAAAATGTTGGAAATCTGCTAAATAATGGTCGGAGTGGCAGGATTTGAACCTGCGACCCCCACGTCCCGAACGCTGTGTGCCATCGGCCACTCCCTGATTTATCGAACGTTTTTGATTGCATCCGTTGCCGCTTGTCGCGTTTTGTTCACGGTGTATCTGTCCCGGTCCTGTCCCGGTGAACGCGCAATGCTTTCGGCGGCACCGCGCTGGAAGTCTGGATGATGGTGGCCGTACACGCGCGCCAACATTTCGGGCGTCATGCCGAGGAAGCCCGCGATCTGCCAAAGGTCGCCGCCGTTCTGCATCGCCCACGTCGCTGCCGTGTGCCGCAGAATGTGCGGCGTGACGTGTTCGCCGATGCCGCACCGCTTGACGCTGGACGCGAACGCCTTTCGCACGGAGCGAACGGGCTTGCCGTTCCACTCAACGACAGCATGGCTGGCGATGCCGAGCCGGTGCCAACGCCGCAGGTGTGCAAGCAATCGGTTCGGCAGACGCACAGGCGGCTGACGCTTTTTGGTTTCGCGCGCACCTTGCGCCCTGCGGTGAAAGACGCCGCGATCCAGATCGACATAGCCGCGCCCGATGGCGGGCTGGAACGCAGCGCCACAGATCGCGGCATGTCGCGTGCCGGTGTAAAGCCCGGTGAGGATAAACCGCGCGACATGCTTGCCGACATCGCGCTTGGTGTCCGTGCCCTGCATCACCTGCTTCGCCCGCCACGCCGCCCACAACAGTTGCGCCGCCTGTTCGCGCGTCAGCCAAGCGTCACGCGGCTCGCCCTTGTCGGGCAACGCCACGCCGACGACCTCAGAACACAGCCCCTCTTTGCGGTGATGGTTGATCGCCGCCCGCAAATCTTCCAGTTCACGCCGCGCCCCCGCTGCGCTCACCATCCGCGCCGGGTGGCCGGTTTTATCTGGCCGCGATGACTTCCACGGTTGCGCCATGCGCCACGCGACATAGGCGCGGCATTGCTTGCCGTTGACATCGGCCAGCGTGCGCCAGCCGGGAAACGCGCCGAGCATCAGCAGCCGTTGCATCGTTTCCTTTGGCCGCTTGTGCTTCGGCACCGCGTCGGCGGCGTAGATGTTCAGGACATCGAGGATCAGGATTTGAGTGGGATGACGACCGCTTTCGCGGGGCGCTTGGTATTTGCGGGCGATGTAGTCGGCAAGGGTTCGTTCAGCGCCTTCGCGGTCGCCTCTAGCGCAGCCCGTGCGGATTTTTCGCGCTCCGTCACGGATGACCCATGTTGCACTGTCGGACAAGTCGCCCGCCCTTTTCGCGTTCCTCCGGTTCAAGCCAGAGCCGTGCGCCTTTACTCCGTCGCGGCATGTTGCTGCTTCCCTTCGCATGTTTTCGATGTGTCTCAGTGTGGTGAAATCTTTCCCGGCGATGCGCTCGATCACAAGACGGCCAGCACTTGCCTCGCGCCGCAACGACGCAGCGGTGATGCCGCCATCGGGGAACGCCAGCTTGGCGGCAACGTCCAGCCGCAGCGGCGTGTCCGGTCCAGCGTTCACAGGCAGATCGGTGTGCGGCTTGCGTGTGCGTACCGGCTGTCGCGCTTCGTCATCCGCGCTCGCCCGCTGTTGCGCATTTCACGCAGCTATCCGTTGCAATGGCGACGGATTCGGATTTGCTGCCCACGCCGCAGCCTTCGACGCACGAAGCCGGTCGGTCAGCCGTTTGATTTCAGCCGATAGGTTTTCGGTGTCGTGGCTCACGATGCGTCCCCCGGCTTCGGCTTCGGTGGCGGCATCGGCGTATCGGCGGTGATGACTTTAAGATCGACAAGCATCTGCCACAGCATCAGGCGTTGCCGTTCCTCGGCAGACACCTTGGTCCCGGTCCTGTTCTTCTGGACGAAGTGCATCGAGCGGCAGCTTGGGCCGCAGAACAGTGGCGTGCGGCCACGCGCATTTACGGCGACCTCCCGGCCACAGTGGGTACAGGCAATCTTGGTTGGTCGTCGGTCGTCGGCCATGCGGCCCCCCGAATGAACAATCATCATCTGTTGATGAAATTAACGGAAGTGTGGGGCCGTTGATAGGGGGCCGCCGGTGCCTGTGGAAAAGCCCACAGACAGTCGCTGGCGGGCCTACCACCCATTGTGGCCCTCCGGTGGGGCTGGAATTTACCCATAGCGGCTGCGGCTACGTGCCCGCCTTTGAACGCGGGGGTGTCCAATGGCGTCGGACCCCCTGCGAACCGCTGTGCGGCCATTTCTGGCCCCGCTTCCGGTCAATCGCCCGTTCAGGGCCGTGTTTCACGACAACCGGTTTTCGGTGCGACCCGTCGCGCTATGACGCGGGTGCTTCCGTTGCGTGGTCCCGGTCTGCGGATGACCGGCCAGACCGTCCGCACTGATTCGTGCTGCCATGCCGCTTGCCTGTGCCGTTGTCTCTTACCCGGTAAGAGGCGCGAACGCTGGATTGCCCGCACCAATGCGGTGACGGTCGCCGCTGCGATGGCGTGACACGGTGACGGTGCCCGGTGTTCGCCCTGTGTGCGTGCTGTTGAACTCGATGACGTTACACACACGCACAACGACACGCGACATGCAGCGATGGTGGCGCTGCTTTGACCGTCGTAAGGAGGGCGTACCCCCCAAAGGGTGCCAAGGTACTGTGGAGGCCGATGAAAGCCAGGGGGCCCGCGCGATGGCAATGCCTCAACGTATTTGCTCTCGCGTAATTTGCTGTTGCAATGCCGCTGCGGTCGGCGAAAATCGCGACGTGGAGGGATGACAATGACCGAAGCGATGACGCAGGAACGTGCAGCACCGAAGCGCGACAAGGCCCGCATGGTGGCCGATGACGTTGTGACCGCGAACAGTCTGGCGACACACCTTGGCTGACACGGCAGAACATCGCGCGGCTGACGGCTGAGGCGGTGATCGAGCAGCGCAGCGATGGCTGTTACGACCAGACCGCATCGCGGCTGCGCTACATCAAGCACCTGCGTCGGACGCCGCGGTCGCCGCGGACGGAAGCCGATGCCGCGCACATCAAGGTCAAGACGGAAATGCTGCAACTGCGGCTGCATGGAGCAGAAGCGCGAACTGGTGCGGCGCGAGGATGTCGATGCACTGATCGACGAAATCTGCGGCGTCGTGCTGACGCATCTGTCCGGCATGGGTGCGCGATGCAGCCGTGACATGGTGGTCCGTCGCGAAATCGACGCCGTGGTGCATCAGGTCCGCACCGAATTGGCGCAGGTTGCACAAGCGATGGCCGACGAGCGCGGCGAACCGCCACAGGGCTGACATTGTTGACCGCACATGTCCGCTTTACCCCCGAAAGCGGACATGTGCATCGCAGTAGACGATGTCTGCTTTGTGCCAATAGCGGACATCGTGCCGCTATTCGATCACCCTGTCGGCACGTGCGAGTAATGAAGGAGGCACAGCTATACCCAACACCTTAGCCGTCTTCATGTTGATCACGTATTCGAATCTCGTTGGCTGTTCCACCGGCAAGCTGGCTGGCTTTGCGCCCTTCAGAATTTTATCTACGAGGTCCACCGACAACCGAAAGCTCTCGACAATATCGGGGCCATAACTCATCAAGCCGCCACCACTCAGATATGCTTTGTTGGCAAAGATGGTTGGAAGGGATATTGCAGAGCAGAGCTACCGATTTTCGCACGATTGCCTATCGTCGAACTGTCGGAGACAATAAGGATTGCGCCCGCGCCAACTTTTGCCGCTCTTGCCATTACCTCGTCTAACCCATCAGGAATTCGTGCCGGAAGCGATTCGATTGCAATACCAAGTGTGCGTCCCGTCGTTTCGGCTTCACCCAATTGACCAGCAGCCCCCGCATTTTCTTTGTTCCAAAAAACCCCGATTTTGGAGAGCGTTGGGAACATTTCCTTCAGAATTTCGATGCGCTTCGATGTCAGTTCTGGCGCGTAGACAGACCGTCCGGTGACATTCCCTCCCGGATGCGCCAAGCTTGCTACTAGACCGTCGCCAACGGCGTCTTGGCTACTTGCCATGACAATTGGAATGGTCGAGGTGGCCATTTTTGCTGCCTTAGTGGACTCCGCACCAGCCACGATAATGATATCCACGTTGCCAGCGACGAGTTCGCGAGCGAGCGCCGGAAGCCGTTCAGTCTTGCCTTCCGTCCAGCGATACTCGATTTCAACGTTTTGACCGACCACATAACCATGCTCGCGGAGACCAGCGAGAAACCCGTCATCGAGGACGCCCGGTGGCCCAGACCGGTCCATCAGATATCCGATACGCGGGATCTTTCGCTTCTGTTGCGCGTGCGCTGCGATGGGCCACGCCGCCACGGTAATGCCGATAAGGGCGATGAACTCGCGCCGTTTCATGGGTGACCCCCACGCTTCGTGTAAGGGTATCCTACTGCGCCAGACGGACAGACCGATAGGGGTCCTCATAATTGTGTGGTGATGTCCGCTTTGGGTCAAAAGCGGACATGTGCAGTGCACAAGCCCATGTCCGCTAAGTGCCAATAGCGGACATTCGACGGTGCAGAAGTAATGACTGCTAAGGGCCAGAAGCGGACTTCAAATGTCAGAAGAATCCGTCTCGACATGGCTGGATTCAAAAAAAGGCCGCCTCAGTTGGCGGCCTCGATCAACGGACAAAAATCCAAATTCGCTATCAGAACGGATCCTTGATCACCATTGTAGGCATGGTCTTATAAGCTACCGTCTGCATTTCAGTAATGTTCATTAACTCTGCCGAAGTTTTCCTTTCCGCAGAATACATTGCTGCTTGTAACGCAACAAAGGCAACACCGACTATCGCAAATATCCAGACTACGTTACGCATTGGAATCCCCTCAAAAGTAAGTCATCTGAGGCTAAAAATAACAGACGAAAATTGATAATGCTTTAGGCCGATTTGTTGCAATTGAACCATTTTAGAATGCACTTTGTTAATCACGACTGTTGTTCGCGACTTAAATGTGCGACAAGCTGATGTCCGCTACGTGCCAATAGCGGACATTCGGGGTCGATCTGCGCAAACAGAAAGACCGCCTCCCGGCGGTCTCCATGAAATTCATCAGTATTTTGATCAGGCGGCGAGAACAGCTTCCTGCGCCAGTTCCAGCGCTAGTCAGATTCAAATTCAAAACGCAATTCGGATCGCCGATCCTTTCCTGAACGCCGATCTGCGGCGCTGGACCGGCGTTCTCCCTGCGCCCGAATTTCCGTTTCTGATCGCCTGTCGATGACCGAACGACGTTCCTGACGCGAACGCCGATCTGTCGGCTGGCCGTCGACGGTGTACATGGCCATTTCCATTTGTGACTATGGCGATAGGCAGTATCTCCTATCAGACACCTTCGTAACGTGAATTTATCTGCTAAAATTTTATCCATAGTAGCGCATTGCTCAGTGATCCTTAATGAGAACCATGGGCGCTCTTATCTTCAGATGTCCGGCTACCGGCAAAACATTCCGCTCAGAATTCAGAGCATCCATCGAGGATTTAAAAGCAATTCCGAGAGCCGAGAAAATCCAACTACATTGCGAGATATGCAAAGAGCGCCACGCGTTCGTATTGGCCGAATGCGCCATCGATGAACACCATTGAGGCTATCGGGACCCTCAATGTCCGCTTTGTCCCAAAAGCAGACGAGTTTTCATTTAATGCAATTTGGAGTTTTTTATCTAAGCAATAAAAAACGGTATGAAGCGACGGCTGACCGCACTGTACAGAGCTACCCCTCACGAATTCCGAATGTGCCGTATTTTGATACGGGGGGCTTTGAGGTGCCCTGATGAAATCCTCAGTCGTCAAACATTCCATCGTCATTGTTGGACACAAGACGAGCATTAGCCTCGAAGATGCATTCTGGAGTCACTTGAAGGACATCGCGCATTCCCGCAAAGAGACGCTGTCCAAGTTGGTCGCAGACATCGACCAGGGGCGGGAGCACGGCAATCTATCCTCAGCAATCCGCCTTTTCGTACTCGAGTACTTTCGTACGCATAGCGACGTGCGAAGAGCAGTCCAATCAGCGCGCCGCCGAATGATGTCTCTAGGAGCGGAACATGCATTCACGCGTGGACGAATTCCGGCAGAGAGCAAGACACTGCGAGGAACTGGCGCAAGAAACGGCTGATGTCGCTAAGCGAAAGTTTTTCCTAGACCTCGCTGAACAATGGCGGGATTTAGCCAGCGACGCTGAGTTGCTCGATCGCAAACGCGTTATGTCCGCTGTTTCCCAAATACCGGACATTTACCGGTAGCTCTCCAATGTCCGCTTTGGGTCAAAAGCAGACATGTGCGGTGCAAAACGTCATGTCCGCTTTACCCCCTATAGCGGACATTTGTTGGAGGCAGGTACTCAACCCTTGATCAATCCGGCGGCCCTCAACGTCTCATTGATCACCGCCCGATGTCAGGGAGGGGCAACGTTGGTTCATTGTGCGGCATAGGCTCGTCATCCTTGTCGAGCACTTCACCCTCCAGCACCCGCTCCGCCTCTGGTCAAAATTAGTTCTTTAGCCGAATTGCCCCGGAATCTTCTCTCGTGTTTGCGGGTTCGATCGAAGTAATTTCCTCGGTGATCACTTTAAAGCTACTGAGGGTACATTGACCAAAAGAAGTTAGGATCGCGACATCGGTCGCATCCCTTCCACGTGCCATTAACACACGCCCGATACGAGGTTTGTTGTGACGTGCATCAAACGTATACCAGCGGCCGCCAAGATAGACTTCAAACCATGCGCTGAAATCCATCGGCGTGTCGTCGACTGGCACACCGATATCACCTAGATAACCCGTGCAGTAACGCGCCGGAACATTCATGCAACGGCAAAAAGTGACTGCGAGATGGGCAAAATCGCGGCACACACCGCTTCGCTGATTATGGACGTCCCATGCTGTTTTGAACGGACTCGCATGCTCATATCCGAACGTAATGTGACTATGCACATAATCGCAAATGGCTTGGACTAGCGGCCACCCTTTGGGTACATGCCCGAAAAGTGACCATGCCGTGTTGGACAGGCGATCAGTTTCGCAATAGCGGCTTCCAAGAAGATAGATCAAGACTTCTACGGGCAGGTCGCCCAATGCATGTTGCTGGGCTTGCGGAGCGATGGTGTCGGGCCTGCCATCGTCGTGGACTACAAAGTCGGCGGACATCGTCAGTCGACCGGGAGGAGCGGTGATTACGTGGCAGAAATTTTCAAAGCTGTCGTGATAAGTATTAACAGGAATAGGCGGGTCAAGCTTGATGCGATCCAAGCTGAGGAGATCAGGAACGCGGGAAGGATGAACGCTCAGAGTCAAAATCATTGGAGTCGACTGCGGACATTCATAAGAAATTTCGTACCCTGCCCTGATCTTCATCAATGACCCTCTACGTGGAGCGCTGCGCTTGATACGTGCTAAGAACGCGCTGGCAGAAAAGTTCCGAGTTTAAGCATCAAACAAGCATTTTCCGCGCCAAGCAAAGTTGGTGTTGTATGATCACAGTGCCCGCAAATTGAGCACCCGATAACAGGGATTGGACCGTGTTGACTGCTGAAGAGATAGCGCCCGTGAGTGTGTACAATGAACGCGGTTCATCACCGCTTCTGATCGTCTCAGATCATGCCGGCAATTCCATTCCTCGCTGTCTTGGCGGTCTTGGCATCCCCGAGTCCGAAATCGAACGCCACGTTGGGTGGGATATCGGCATCGCTGGGGTTTGTCGGGTATTGGCAGATGCGCTCGATGCGACACTAATAATGCAGAACTATTCACGTCTGGTGATCGACTGCAATCGTCCTTTGGGTTCAGACGAATCGATTCCAAAAATCAGCGAACTAACGCCAATACCCGGAAACATCGGCTTGAGCGCTGGTGAGAAGAACGCCAGGGTTCGAGAGATTTTTCAACCGTACCACGACCGCATCGACACTCAACTTACCTGCGGTAAGGTCCACCAACCCAGGGCGCTTATTGCAATGCATAGTTTCACACCTGCTTTCAGGGGCGTGACCCGTTCCTGGCATGCAGCCGTGCTCTACAACCGGGATGCGCGCTTAGCGCGCCTATTGATGCCGTTATTGAAAAGCGAAAACAACTTCGTCATAGGCGAAAACGAGCCATACGACGTCTCCGACGATTCGGATTACACCATTCCAGTCCACGGCGAGCGACGCGGCTTGCACCACGTGGGAATTGAGATCCGTCAAGATCTCATTTTAGGTGTAGAAGGTCAGCGGGAATGGGGTTCGCGACTCGCGCGGGTGCTGTCGCGCGCCTATCAGCAAGCCACTTCTATCGACGCGCCCGCCAACGTAAGGACTGATCGACAGTCTATCTAAGATTTTCCGCACCACCTGGACATTGACCGGCGGGCGGGAATGTCCGCTAGGTGCCATGTTTGAAGTGATTTTGGTCGCCGGTTGCGAAATGAGAAAGAAAAACACACTGCACTACGAACTTTATGGAGCATCAGTTCGAGGAGACAAAAACGGATATTGGCGGTGGGCGGTATTCGCGGGCCATGAGAAGAAACCGCTGCTTGTCGGCTCTTTCCGCGGCACCCTCCAGGATGCAAAAGAACACGCTGAAGCGGCACGCTCACGTCTACAAGAGCGCATTCGGAAACGAAAAGCGCCTCCCCTAAAATAGTGGAAATGCAAGTTATTAGAATCGCTCGTCTGCCGCGGTCATGCAAACGTTCGCGAAACCGGCGTGGGTAGACAACGACGAGATTTCACTGCGGCAGCAACTCCGTCGGAAAGCTTTTCATACCACTGGGCACAGCGATGCTGATGCCGCTGGCGGGTGCCGCGTAGTAAAAATGACGTCTAGGGTCGATTGTCTTAGCTCCAGCGGCAACGACCTCAACGACGGTGGCGGTGAGTAAGGTGGCGACAACCGCTAGGTAAACTGCTTGGCGCATGGCGGCCTCCTTCTTCATTTTTCAACACTAAGGCCGACTGCGCTAGCGCGCTGTGATCATCGTCACAAATTTCACCTTTTGCGGCACCGACCCATTAGCGCGTGTCCGCTTTGCCCCCAAAAGCGGACATGTGCAGTGCAAAACGTCATGTCCGCTA
>CAVUPX010000006.1:0-326267 GCA_963743405.1 uncultured Alphaproteobacteria bacterium
CATTGTTCCCCGAGAAAAGAACGGCAGGCGCTAAGTCAGGCGGCGATGTGCGCTAAATTGTGGGCACCGTCCAGCACCAATATAAGCGCAGGAGCTATCATAGCTGCGCCACAAACAAAGTGAACTGGCCAGGCTCCTCGGGCGTTCGGACGATTGCCGCCAGAGGCTCAGTGGCTAAATTTACAGTCGTAACTTTCTGATTCGCGTCGCTCGTATGCTCTAAAATTTGAACGTTCGCTAGCCTTCAAGGCGATAACTAAGGCACCAATCAACGACAAATGGACCTATGAGTTCGGACATCACTCGTCATTTTCGTCTCCTTGCTTGTGATCTTCGCTTTTTTAAGCATCAACAGCATGGGAGACTTACCGGACAAAATCGCTATTCATTTCAACGTGAGTGGCTCCGCTGATAGTTGGACAACCCGCGAAATTTATCGCGTTGTTTTCTTGTTATGTTTGATAGGATTCCCCCTGTTCCTTGTTTCGGTTATGGCCGTAGCTCCACGGCTCGCTGTCGACGATGGAAAGAAACAAATCGAAGACCCCTTCTGGCTACGGCACGCCTGCTGGTTGGGCGCCTTAACTGTCGTATTCATTTACGCAATACACATTGCGATCATACGTGCCAATGCAATAAACCCGCCATCGCTGGCGATCAGTCAGTTGCTCTTGATGGTTTTTATTTATCTCGCCGCACTTGCTTGGTGGGTGGCGGTATTTCTGCGTCATTTCAAAAAACAAACCGGCTAACGATCTCTTGCACGGATGTCCGCTTCACTTTCTTAATTTACGCGGCGACGTGCGACAAATCAGGACGGCTGTCCAGCACAAGCGCCAGCGCATCAGCTATGATGGCGGCGCTGGCGTCTCGCTTGACCGCTTCCGTCGCGAGATGCCGGCGAAAGCCACGCGCGCCTGGAACGGCACGGAAAAGCCCCAACACATGGCGCGTGATTGAATGGAGTCGTGCGCCGTTGGCCAACTCTCGATCGATATACGGGATCAGGGCTAGCGCGACCTCTTTGAGCGAGCCAAACGGGGCCGGCGTACCAAAGAGGACTGGATCAACACCGAGTAGCTGCCAGGGTTCCTGATAAGCCGCCCGGCCCATCATCACGCCGTCTACGCAGCCGAGTTCGTTCTTTGCCTGCTCCAGGGAGGCAATGCCGCCGTTGAGCACGATTTCAAGATCAGGATGGGCCGCCTTTAGCCGCCGGACGAGCCCGTAATCCAGTGGCGGCACCTCGCGGTTTTCACGCGGCGACAACCCATTCAGCCAAGCCTTGCGGGCATGGACGATCAAGGCATCGATATGGGCTCGTTTGATTGTGTCGGCGAAAGCAAATAGCGCTTCATTCGGATTTTGGTCATCGATTCCTATTCGGCACTTCACCGTAACGGGAACCTTGACCGCATCGTTCATGGCCACAACGCACTCGCCAACCAGCGACGGCTCGGCCATCAGACAGGCGCCAAAGCGACCCTCTTGCACGCGGTCAGATGGACAGCCGACATTGAGATTGATCTCGTCGTAGCCGAAGTCTTCGCCGATGCGCGCCGATTGCGCGAGAGCCTTCGGATCAGAACCGCCAAGTTGGAGCGCCACCGGGTGCTCGAACGGGTCAAAACCGAGCAGCCGCTGGCGATCACCATGCAGCACCGCACCGGTGGTCAGCATCTCGGTATAGATTAGCGCCCGGCGCGTCAGCAGCCGATGAAAGAAGCGGCAATGGCGGTCCGTCCATTCCATCATCGGGGCGACACAAAAACGATGGGACCAACTCCGGCGCGATTTTATTGATTTATCAATCACCTAGCTATTTCCGCTTCTATCTCATGTCGTACCACTGGAACGATTATAGTACTGAATCGCAAAGACGACTCTAAGGCTTACTTCCGATAAATTTCTCTATCGGTACAAAGCGCGGATACGCGGCCGAACTAACGGGCCGTGAGCGGCCTCAGCCCGGCTCCATGCCACGTTTCTTGAATGCTGCGCCCGCTTCGGACGTGGTCAGGAATTTGACCAACGCCCTGGCCGCCTCGGGTTCCCTAGCACCGACTATAATGCCGCTTGAGAACACCGTCGTCTGTTGCACATCGGCAGGCAGCGGGCCGACATAATCGACGCCAGGAAAGTTTCCAAGCTCGCTGACTTGCTGAAAGCCGATCTCGACCTCGCGATTGGCGATTATGGTGCCGACAAACACCCCTGTCGGTGTCTGCTTAAGCTTGTCCTTGACCTGGTCGGCCACGCCTAGTTTCTCGAACAGGTTCATAATGTAAACGCCGCTTGGCCCCGTGGAATAGCCGATCGACATGGCCGCCAGCACGGTGTTCTTGAGCGCCTCGGTGGTGCTGATATCTGGCTTAGGTGCACCCGCCGGGACGCCGACGGCAACGCCCGATTTGGCTATATCGACACGGCTGCCGGCCACGGCCTTGCCAACCTTGATCTGCGCATCAATCGCCGGGCCGGCCATGATGATCATGTCGTAATTCTCGCCAGCTGCCAGCCGCTTCTGCACATCGAGCGTTCCGGTGAAAATGGTCGAAACCTTGTGGCCGGTGGCCTTTTCAAATTGCGGGACCAACTCGCGATAGGCCTCTTCGGTGGCTTGAGTGGAAAGGACTTTGATTTCAGCAGCATTGGTCATGGCGGGCAGCATCAACGAAGCCGCTATGGCAACAACGAATAGAATATTCATGTAAGCCCTCCTCCATATGCCTACGCGACAATCTCCACATTATTTGGTTGCCCTCCCGAAATTGCCCCTATTCAAAGGTGCCAGCCAAGTAGCGAACATCGCGACACGTCCGCTTTACCCTAGAAAGCGGACATGTGCAGCGCACTAGGCGATGTCCGTTAAGTGCCAATAGCAGATGGCCAATCGCGCATGAAGCTTGATTTATGCTTGTCGCCAACAGACAGCTATTGAGCAAGATCAAACAGCACCGGTCAAAACGCGCTATCATATTCAACTAGCGCGAATTCCAAAACCAGCATGGGGCCTGCTCATGTCTTCCGATTCAACTTTGAATTACACCATCGCTGGTAACTCCATGGAGCTCGCGCCAGTCGGCGCTTGGACCGCTGCACATTCGCGGACTCTTGAAGATCGGCTGGCCGCAGTCGCTCAGCAAATTTCTACCGCGCGAAATCTCGCGATCAATATGTCCGGCGTCAGCGAACTTGATACGCTCGGAGCATGGCTGTTGGAGCGGCTGATCCGCCGCTGCAACGATCGCAAAATCGAAGTGCGGTTTCTCGACCTTCCAGGGCGTTATCGCGGGCTATTCGACCAGGTGAGTCGGGTCAATCGCCAGGCCGCCGAAGCGGCCACACGCAAAAATAAACTATTGGCGAGCCTCGAATGGATCGGCCAATCGGCAATCACGCTTTATGCGGAGGTCGTTGCATTCCTGGAGATGCTCGCAGCGCTGAGCTTCGCGGGCGCGCGTGTTCTCACCCAGCCGCGCAATTTTAGAATTACATCAGCCGTCTATCATCTCTATCGCGTCGGCTGGCAGGCCATACCGATCATATTTCTGATAACATTCCTGATTGGATGCATCATCGCACAACAGGGCTTTTTTCATTTTCGAAAATTTGGCGCCGATGCCTACGTCGTCGATATGGTCGGCATCCTGGTGCTACGCGAAATTGGGGTCCTTATCGTCTCAATCATGGTCGCTGGCCGTTCTGGCAGCGCCTACACAGCCGAACTCGGTTCCATGAAGATGCGTGAAGAGATTGATGCCCTGCGCATGATGGGATTTGACCCGGTTGAAGTTTTGATCCTGCCACGCGCGGTGGCGCTTGTCATTGCGCTGCCTATCCTGGCATTTCTCGGCGCGGCCGCCGCACTCTTCGGTGGAGGGCTGGTCGCTTGGCTTTATGGCGGCATGAGCCCGCAGATATTTATTGCACGTTTGCACGAAGCTGTGTCCGTCACTCACTTCGAAGTGGGCATGATCAAGGCGCCGTTTATGGCTTTGATGATCGGGCTCGTGGCTTGCAGCGAGGGCCTCCGCGTTAAGGGCAGCGCCGAGTCGCTTGGCTTGCGAACGACAAACTCCGTCGTAAAATCGATTTTCCTCGTCATCGTGCTCGACGGTGTGTTTGCGGTCTTTTTCGCATCAATCGGGATGTGACGCGATGGCGGACGGCAATGCCGAAATAGTCATCAGCATCCGAGATCTATTAGTCGGCTTCGGTAGTCAAACCGTGCTCGATAACCTGTCGCTCGACGTGCGGCGGGGTGAAATTCTCGGCTTGGTTGGGGCATCTGGCGGAGGAAAATCAGTTCTGCTTCGCGCAATCATCGGTCTGATTCCAAAACGGCAAGGCCACATCAAGGTCATGGGTGTTGATCGCGACACCGCAACTCCCGAAGAGGCTCGCGCCCTCGAAAGGCGCTGGGGGGTCTTATTCCAGCAAGGCGCGTTGTTCTCCTCGCTTACAGTCCTGGAAAACATTCAGTTCCCAATGCGGGAAAATCTTCATCTCCCCGAGCCATTGTTGGGTGAACTCGCCAATGCCAAGTTAGAAATGGTTGGATTAAGCTCGAACGACGGAAAGAAATTTCCCGCTGAGCTTTCCGGTGGCATGACCAAGCGCGCGGCGCTTGCCCGGGCGCTCGCGTTGGATCCAGAAATTTTGTTTCTTGACGAGCCGACATCGGGGCTGGACCCGATTTCGGCCGGCGACTTCGATGCCCTGATCAAGTCCTTGCAGCAAACACTCAACTTCACTGTGTTCATGGTCACACACGATCTCTATAGCTTGGAGGTCGAGTGCGATAGGATCGCGGCGCTCGCAAATGGAAAGATCGTCACGATCGGCCCTCTCTCCGAGGTCGTCGAGTCCAATCACCCATGGGTTAAGTCTTATTTCCAGGGAAAGCGCGCACGTCTCATCACACGTGTGGCGAATTGAGGTTACATCATGGAAACGCGCGCACCTTATGCCCTGGTCGGACTGCTCGTGATTGCCGCCATCGGATCGGTCTTTGGATTTATCTATTGGTTGAACAACGCCGGTGGAATCGGCAAACGGACGTTATACGAGATCCGATTCGAAAATACCGTATCTGGCCTGTTGAAGGGCGCCGGTGTGTTGTTCAATGGTATCCGCGTTGGAGAAGTAGTTGATCTCCAACTCAGCTCGGACGACCCCCGAAGAGTGACCGCCACAGTCGCCGTCGCCGCGGGCACTCCCATCCGTTCCGACACCCATGTGACCCTCGATTTTCAGGGATTGACCGGGGTCCCAGTAATTGCGCTGGAAGGACGCAGCAAGACGCCGCCGCCTGATGCATCTGCCGGGGTGCCGGTGCTGACAGCCGACCCGTCCGCCGGATTGAGCATGACACAGGCGGCTCGCGATGCTCTCGTCCAGCTCCAAGGCCTCCTGTCCGAAAATTCGGAGCCGCTGCACAATACGCTCACAAATTTCAGCACCTTTTCCGCCGCGCTCGCACGCAACTCCGATCGCCTTGATGGCATTGTCGCAGGTTTGGAGCGCTTAACTGGCGGTGGGGCGGTGCCTAAGCCAATCTTCTACGATCTGACAGCTCCACGCGATTTCCCAAACATCAACAAGACAACGTCAGCTCAGTTCAGCATTCCAGAGCCTACAGCGGTACTGATGTTCGATACCCAAAAGATTTTAGTGCGGCCGAGTGGTACCGAAGGCCCTACGTTCTCAGACGCGAAATGGAGCGACAATATCCCGAAGCTTCTCCAGGCTCGGATCATTCAGAGTTTCGAGAATGCCAATATGCTGCGCTCAGTTTCGAAGCCGATTGAAGGCTTGACGGCTGGTCGTCAACTTCTCATTGACATTCGAAACTTTCAGCTTTCGGTAGTGGCAGCTCCACAGGCCGAAATAGAACTTTCAGCCAAGATCCTTGGAGACAACGGGAAAATTATGGATGCAAGAATCTTCCGCGCAACGGCTCCTGCAACCGCGACGGATGCATCCGCGGCGGCTGCAGCGCTGGACAGCGCCTTCGGAAAGGTAGCGACCGAATTGGTCGTGTGGGCGTCCGGAGTGCTTTAACCGAACGGCTGTCTTTGCCCACCGCTAGCATATTGGGGCCTTTGCCCGTAGAAGCTGACCTTCAGCTCGGCTTTGTCCCGACGCGAACGCCGTTGGGGGTGGGGGCACCGTGCGATGTCCGCTTTGGGTCAAAAGCAGACATGTGCAGCGCACAAGTCGATGTCCGCTAAGTGCCAATAGCGGACATTGGCACACGTACCACTTGCGCCGGTTAATGGCCTTATCCGGGCACTCGGCCCTTCACGGCGTTTGCGAATGATTCGTAGACGATACGTCCATCGGAAGTAGCAGGCAGGTGTTTACGTAGCCGCACGCGGAGTTGCTCGCGCTCACCGGGCGACATGCCGGCAATCACTTTGCCCTGCGGCCCAACAGGTACAGTATTCGAGTCCCAAAAATCATCGAAGTCGGCATACCTCACAGGAATGCGGATGACGCGCGTCTCGACAGCCTCCAGCCCGGCCATTTCGCAGAAGCCACGCATGGCTTCCAGTCGCGACGCTGCCGGGTTGGGCCGGACCGGAAGCGTCGAGCCCAATGATTCTATTGCCGTATAAATCGGCGTGGTCGGCGCGCCGCCGTTCAGAATATCCCACATGTAAGTGGCGACCCAGCCGCCGGGGCGTACCACGCGTGCCATTTCCGCGACCGCCTTCGCTGGGTCGAGTAGAAACGCAAGCACCAGCGCCATGATAGCCACATCGAAAGTGCCGTCGCCAAATGACAGTTTCTGCGCATCGCCCGTTAGAAATTTTGCCATCTTCGCTCCGGGCCGTGTCCGCGCGAAGGCGAGTTGCTCGTTGGAGGGATCAATCGCCATCACCGTCGCAGGGCCACAGCGAGCAATAATCTCCTCTGTGAACGCGCCGTTGCCACAGCCGACATCGAGCCATCGAAGGCCCTTTGGCAGGTCGAGCCAGGCGAGGAAAGTTTCGCCTACAAGACGGCTCCAACGACCCATCATCCGCTCGTAGGCCTCTCCGTCAGTGAAAAGTTCAGCCTTGTCCATGTGGATCCCCCATGTCTTCTCAGAGGGTGCCTTTGCAGCATTGTACGTGCGGAAACCGGTGGCTTGGAAGATGTCCCGGGGCAGCAACACCGATGTCAAAAGTAGACATGTGCAGTGCACCAGCCGATGTCCGCTTTGTGCCAATAACGGATTTGCTGGCAACTGGCTTTCTGCGAGTTAATGGCTTGTTAGGCTTGGACGTTACGGTAGAATTTACATTTCCTTTTGTACGATCAATTTGGTGTTTCCGGTACACAATCTGAGTATGCATGTGCTGGCGCAGAATCTCATTTCCGATTTAGAAAACGCAGTTGCAACTCGCTCTGTCGAAACCGGAGCGATATTGCGTCGGGTCACTGACCTTTTTCTGGTAAATGCAGGGCACTATACTGCTGATCAGCTCGAGTTGTACGACGGCATTTTGAAAGTACTTATCGCTGCTGTCGAAGTCAGTGCTCGCGCGGAACTTGCCCAACGACTTGCGCCAATTGATGGTGTCCCTGTCAATACAATCCGGACATTAGCGCTAGACGATGCGATCGAGGTAGCAGAGCCAGTTCTCGCTCAATCGAACGTGTTGGACGACGACACTCTCACCCATTGCATAACAATCAAGGGGCAAGAGCATCTCCTTGCTATTGCCACTCGAAATACGCTTAGCGAAACAGTCAGCGACCAGTTGGTAACAAAAGGCGACATTAGCGTTCTGCGTGCTGTAGCGAGCAATCCAGGCGCCGCAATCTCCGATCTTGGCTTTGGAATCCTAGTCAAAAAAAGCACTGACGATGATTGGCTATCAGAACGCGTCGCCAGAAGGATTGATATCCCGGAACACCACCTCCACGAACTCATATCCAAAGCGTCAGAAGTCGTGCGGCAAAGACTGACAGCTGATAGCCCAGAGCTTAGTGAGACGATCAAACAAATTTTGCCAAATAGGGCGCCGCCAGCCGGAAACGAAACGTCAGGCTTATCCAAGGATTACAGGACGGCCGAGCTTGTCGTTAAATCGCGACCTATTACCGAAGTGGCTGTGAATGAATTTGCCAAGGCCAAGAAACTCGAAGAAATTATTGTCTCAATTTCACAGCTGACGGGCCTTTCGGCGACCGAGATCGAACGGTTGTTTATGGGTGCGTGGACGAGCCCGGTTGCCGTTATTCTGAAGGCAATTGGTTTCCACCTGACAACCGTGGATGCGATTTATCGGTCACGGCTGCTAAGTGGCGAGGTAATTCGCGACGATTTAGTGCAGACAAAAGCCGAATTTATCGCACTCCGCCGCCCTACCGCGGAGCGCATTATGCGGTTTTATTGCGCGAGAAAAGCAGCCCAATTTTCCGACCCCTCACAAGTATCTGAATGAAGGCTGCTTGCCTCCGAAAGCGGACATTAGGCGGCGGTTCGGGAAAGTCCACTTTGTGCCAATGGCGACAACTCTTATTAGCGCAGGCGGCTTTCGAGAGAAATGAACTTGTTCGGTGGGGCGCGGTCGAATGCCGATGTGCCGACCACGACTGTGAGAACGAACGCAGCCGCAAATCCAAAGCAAACCAAGAGTAGGCGCGAAGATTTCTCGGGTCCGGCGGGTTCAGTCATCCGGCACGATTAGCAGGACCACAATGAAGAATTACCCCCGATCCTATTTCAACTTTTATTTTTTAGATCATTCGCTTTGCACCGAGTAACTTTCGGTTGGTCAATGTCCGCTATGGGCCAAAAGCAGACATGTGCAGCGCACAAGCCGATGTCCGCTAAGTGCCAATAGCGGACATAGGTCAACTGCCTGTCTTTTCCTTTTTCTCTAAGTCCAATTCCCTTTGCTCCACGCCTAACATAGTTGACCAAGCACCCAACACGACCGTGACAAGAAGCGTCGTGTACGAAACAGTCACAATGTACATCCCCCAGTGAGAGACCTGGATGAGGACGATGCCACCGGCTATTCCGAGGAGATAGGCCACACTTATTGGAATCGCGCGGGACATCTTCATGCCGCCGCGATGACGATCGTCCCGGTGTTTATAAATGAACGTGTAAGAGGTGCTGATAGCAATCCATAGCCCCCCTAAGTTAAGGACCATTAGCTCAGCACCGAGGATCGGTCCTGGCTGAGGAACAAGAATAAGAATTGCTTCCACAAGTAATGTGAGAAGATAAAGCGTTTGGTTGTAGGAGCGAACGCGAAACCCGGGATTGCTCACGACCTCGCCGAGATGAATCGATGTAGCGATGAAAAGCAGGCCAATGAGCGCGGCTGACGATGTGCCCAGCATTACGTAAAGATCGTGCCATGCGTCAATTAAGTTCACGCTTTCGGTGTCCATATTATTTGACCCAGCAGCGTGCCAACCGTCCTACGGAGTTTCAATTCTGATCCGGCCCATTCAGTTTGACAATGCCCGCTCGGCATCATCACTAGCGGACGTTGGACCCTTCCAAAGCGACGTCCGCTCTCCGAAGTTCCTGCCCGGCGTTGGACCTTGGGTCAACTCGACATGCGCCTAAGCGCGCTAAAAAAAATCGACTACCCGGCTAATTTGGCAAGGAATGAACAGCATGACCGAAAAATTACAGCGTACCGAGCAGGTCATCACGGAGGCTGAACTGCGGACGATGCTAGACGACGAAGATGTCGATAGCTTCGCCGATCTGATTTCCAAGGGCGTCACGGAGGTCCGGGGCGGCATTTGGCGTCGTGAGCAGGACGGCCATTGGCGCTTTTGGCAGAACCCAGATTGGTCGGCTGAAGACTGAGCCGTGAGATGCGTAGCTATAGCGGCTGATGTCCGCTTTGGGTCATTAGCGGACATATTGCGATGCGATAGTCACGTCCGCCTTACCCCTAAAAGCGGACATTCACAGCGAGGGTTGGAATGTCCGCTAAGTGACAATAGCGGATACCCTTTGGCCTACTTTTTGCAGTTATCCGTCTGGTCATGACGAGGCAAAAAGATCATGCGAGATAGCATACAGCCGATATTATACGTGATTATTGTTGCTACGATTACACTCTTGTACGTCGACTACGAAAATATCGAACTTCTAAAGCATCCACTCAACTCTCTGTACTCTCTGTCGGCGGCGCCCGACGAGGCAGACCATGACTGATTCTGAGGCATAGTTGGTTTGGCCGTTTCGGGTCAGTAATGAGCGGACATGACAATGCGTCCGCGCGATGTCCGCTTTGCCGCTAATTGCAGACGTTCGTCAGCGCGAGCAGCACGTCTGCTTAAAGCCAAAAGCAGACATTGAGGCTAGTCAAAATGATGTCCGCAGCCAATCCGCGACATCACGAGGCTTTGGCGGGGCTCAGGGCACGATCAGCTCCCTCACTTCGCCAAGCGTGAGCGTGCGCGCCGCAACCCCATCGAAATAGATGAACCGCAATCGCCGGCGCTGCGACACCATTCGCGCCGGCAACGGGTCATAGCGCATCGAGCTTCCCCCGATATGTGGCGTCACCGAGCCAACATCGGTGATCGAAATCTGTTTCCACTCGCAGCAGGAGAAGCCGCCGTCCGTGACCATCGATCGCTTCAAATGGCACCCGCGCCAACCGCAAGAAACTGGTCGAATCGCTGCAGGTCGTGAAACTCTCAACGAAAGCCTTTTCCACCATGTCGAGATCTGGCTCGTGGTGGTGATGATCTTCGTGTCCGTGATCATGCGGCAAGTGTGGCGTCTGCCACTGCGCTGCGTGTGGGCGCGCGCGATGGTTGTGCCCCACTGACGCGCCGTTGCCGTCGTGTTGGTGATCGTGTCCCTGGTGCATGATGGGCCTCAATAGGTGACGGGTTTATCGATGAGCGGCTTCTGGCTGCCGAGCTTCCCGTGCGCGACCAGCGAGCCGAGCACTTCCACCACCACCCGCACGCCAAGCAGCGCGGTAATGTCGGAAGTGTCGTATGGCGGCGAGACTTCCACCACCTCCAATCCACACAGGCCTTCGGCGGCCACCAAACCCAGCAGCTTGAGCACTTCACGTGGCAGGAACCCGCCGGGCTCCGGCCAGCCCGTGCCGGGCACGAAACCGCAATCAACCAAATCCACGTCAAACGAAATATAGACGGCGTCCGCATCCTTCCAGGCGAGCTCCAGCGCGATCTCGGCGGTCTTCTCTAGCCCGATCTTCTCGATGTCGGCGATGGTCAACACATTGGTGCCGCGCTTGCGCGCTTCCTGCACGCCGTATCGCGGCACTTGCCATCCGCCAATGCCGAGCTGGACCAGATTGGTTGCTGATACGTTTGGCAGGTTGGTCGCCCAGTACCAGGGCGTGGTGTGCATTCGCTCATCGAGATCCTTTTCCTGGATGTCGATGTGGCGGTCGAAATGGATGATGCCGATGCGCTTCGACGTGCATTGCGCGATGCCGCGCACGCACGGAAAGCCGATCGAATGATCGCCACCCAGCATCAACGGCAGCGCACCTGAAGAAAAGACGTGGGCGACGCCGCGGCTGATCTGATCAAAGCTCTTTTCCAGATTACCAGGAATGGTGAATACGTCGCCGGCATCGGCAAGCGTCATCTGTTCGCGCAAATCTACGCCAAGCTCATAGTTATATGGCGTATAAAGAGCGGATATGCGGCGTATGCCTTGTGGTCCAAAGCGCGTGCCGGGCCGGTAGGTGGTGCCGGAATCGAAAGGAATGCCGATCACCGCGGCGTCGTATTTGGCGACGTCGTGCACATTCTCGACGTAAGGCGCTTTGAGAAATGTATTGATCCCGGCGAAATGCGGTAGCTCGCCGCGTGCAAAGGTCGGAATGGTCTTGTCGGTCAGGCTGTCGGCGCCCGGCAGTCCCATGTCGAGTGCCCATTTTTGCTCCTTGCGCCATCCGGCCTCTGACAGTTTCCCTTCGGCGTCGAGAGCCTTCCAGCCTTGCGTCGCCATGCGATCGAAATCAGGGTGATGGCGTCGCAGGCGCTCACGATGGCGGAATAGCCCGGCTTTACGCGAAGGGCGCGTGAATGGTTGGCGCATTAGAACACTCCTTGGGTCTTTCGATTGAAACTTGCCTAGTCCACGTCGTCGGTGACGTGGGTTAGCCGCGTGACCATCTTGTAGGTGCCTTCGTCCTCATCCTCGTTATGCGCCGCGCCTTCATGGATTAGTTCTTCCAGCCGCGCCTTGGTGGCAAGAAATTCAGGCATGATGAATTGCGCCGCGCTACGCGGGCGGGGGACGGGTACCTCGATCAACTCCTGTACTTCGCCGGGGTGGGCGGACAGCACCAAAATGCGATCAGCGAGAAAAATCGCTTCCTCGAGATCGTGAGTGATGAAGACAATCGTGATATCAATCTTGCGCCAAATCTCGAGCAGATGCGCTTGCATGCGACAGCGCGTCTGTGCGTCAAGCGCACCGAACGGCTCGTCCATCAGCAGAATACGCGGCTGGTTGGCGAGCGCGCGCACGATTGCTACGCGCTGCTTCATGCCGCCAGATAATTGGTGCGGATGGCACTCGGCGAATTTTTCCAGACCCACGAGCTGAAGCCATTGCATTGCCTGCTGGTCGGCCTCGTAACGATCCTTTCCGTTGATCTCGAGGCCGAACATCACGTTCTTCTTGACCGTGAGCCAGGGAAACAGGGTATAGCCCTGGAACACCATGCCGCGATCCCTGCCCGGCTCGCTCACCGGCTTGCCATCGAGCAGGACTTTGCCGGAGCTGTGCTGCTCCAGCCCCGCGACAATGCGCACCAACGTCGATTTGCCGCATCCGGACGGTCCGACGATGCAAAGGAACTCGCGCCGATGTGTCTCGAAATTGATCCGGTTGAGCGCGACGGTTGAGCCCTTCGGTGTGTTGAAAACCTTGGATAGGCCGTTGACCTTGAGAATCACCTCGCGCTGCTTTAGCCGCTGGAAGCGATCACGCACCGCCGGCGACTGGTCGCGGTAGGACGGCAGCGTGTTGGGCGGGACCAATTTGTTCATGACAGCCTGCCTCAGTCGCTCTTATCCAGCGTGCGATCCCAGGGAAACAGTCGCTTGCCGAGAAGCGCCAGCATCATGTCGGTGCCCAACCCGATGATGCCGATTATCATAATCGCCGCATAAACCGTGCCGAAATGCTGGTAGCGCGCCTGCTGGGTGATAAACCAGGTGATGCCGGTCGAGGTGCCGATGAGTTCGGCAACGATGAGGTAGGTCCAAGCCCAGCCGAGCAGGATGCGCTGATCGCGGTACAGATCGGGCAGGATGCCGGGGATGACGACGCGCGACAGCAATTTCAGTTTTTTGGTGCCAAGTGTCAGCGCAGCCTCGACCAGCGCCACATCGAGTTTGCGCGTGGTGTTGGCAATGATCAGCACCTGCTGGAAGAAAGTGCCGATGACGATG
Source organism: uncultured Alphaproteobacteria bacterium (assembly GCA_963743405.1). Classification (GTDB taxonomy): domain Bacteria; phylum Pseudomonadota; class Alphaproteobacteria; order Rhizobiales; family Xanthobacteraceae; genus Pseudolabrys. The sequence goes on from CAVUPX010000006.1 coordinate 13,429, forward strand.
ATGGTAATCTTCGGCCCGTCATAGATGCCGAGAATGGCGACCGCGAGCGCGCCGAAGGCCGGCGCCGGCAAATAGCGGAAGAATTCGATGAACGGCTCATTGAGTCGCGCAAATCCGGCATAGGTGCCGCAGAGAATGCCGACGGGCACGCCGAGAATCGACGAGATCATGAAGCCCCAGAAGATCACCTGAATGCTGTGCCAGAGGCTCTGGTGCAGCCAAGGGCCGTCCTGCGTCGCCGGCGGGGTAATGAAAGCCGTATAAAGTGACGCCGCGACTTCGTGCGGCGCCGGAAGATAGATCGGATTCGACGACACACCCTTCGGCGGGTCCTTATGGTCGTCCTCGGCCTCCGTCACCGCATCGGCGAAGGCGTGCCTGTCCATGCGCATCCCTGGTTGCAGGTAGTCGGTGGAGCCGGGATCGGTGATCAGAATTTGCGGGTGCCAGACGAATGGTACGTAACTGACGACACACCAAATGATGATCGGCAGCACGAAAGACATGCTGCCGAGCAATAGTTTGGCGCGCGGCGAAATCGGCTTCAGCACTTGAAACCAGTTTCGCATCGCGGTGATCCTCGTCGTGCCGGGCCGTTATTTGACGGCCGACGTCAACGACGGATCGATGTAGCTATCGATTTTCTGTGCTTCCTTGTAGACCGCGTTAGCGACGTTGAAGTCGTCGGCGTTCTTGGTCGAACCATAGAGCGAGTCGAGCCCCTCGCCTTGCTTGAACGTCTTCTTACCGGCTGCCACGTCGAGGAGGTGCGTGCCCTTAAGCAGCGGCAAATACTCCTCCGACGTCAGACCAACGCGCTTGCTCATGATTTTGACCGCATCGGGTTGAGTCTTCGGGTCGTTGATGTAGTGCACCACGCGATCCCACACTTTGACGATCTTGACGTAGTCATCTTTATGCGCCGACAGGCTGGCCGGGCTCGCCGCTAACACGTCATAGATGAGACCGGGCGCTTTCGCCGACGTGTAGAGGGGCCGCGAACCGGGAAGTCCCTTCATTGCTTGGCCGGCAATTGGCTGCCAGGCACCAACCGCGTCGACCTGCTTTGATGAGAGCACCTGCGGAGTCTCGTTGGTCTTGGCGTTAACCAGCGTGACATCTTTCTCGCTCATGCCCGCCTCCTTCAAAGCGTGCACCAACAGCAGGTGTTCAACCACACCAACCTCAATGCCGACTTTCTTGCCCTTGAGGTCCTTGACGCTCTTGAGACCTGGCTTGCCGATGATGATATCGTTACCGCTCGAATAGTCGGTAAGCATGATCATGATGCCTTTGCCGCCGCCCGCACCGGTCGCAAGCGTGTCGCCATTGGTCATCAGATTGGCGTCGATCTTGCCGGCCCCGAACGCATCCATGGAAGCCGAATAATCGAACCATTGGAAATTCACGTCGACACCGGCTTCCTTGAACCAACCTTTGTCGATGGCGACTTGCCAAGCCACCCAGCCAGGCCAGTCGCTATACCCGATTGTCAACGGCGCCGCCAAAACCGGCCACACGCCCGTCAGAAAGAAAAAGACGCCGAAAATTGCCCCAATGGAACGTCTGCGACTCATCGCACAATCTCCTGAGTTACGTATTACGAAGCCCTCGAGCTCCTAATACTCGTGATTAAGCCGCCTGGCCGGCGCAGCCGCGAGGACACGGCCGTTCGCAGCTGGTCAGAGGGCGTTGCTAGCGATCCAGTCCTCATCTGCTCGACGACCGCGGACTGGCGTCACGACCTAAGTGTTGCCAACCGCGGCCACTTGAGGTCTCCCGGGCTTTTGTCCCGCCGTGCACCCGGCCTTGAGATGGCGTCCGGGCGGTGGCTCTCGGACCAGACGCGCGTTTCTGGAGAAAGCGCCGGAACCCTAGCCACCAACTCGCTCAGGACGCAGCAAACTCCATGCCAACGAAAAGTCGCATGTTTCCACGGTCGCGCGTGCCTCTGCGCCTATTCGAAAGGCAAGTTGGTAATTTTCGAGGCACTGGCAGCACCGCGACGCGCGTCACAATACGCTGCGGATTGTACGTGGACGCGGTGCTGCTGACGTGCCTCTGTCCACTAGTTATGGCCAAGCCACTCTAACGCAGTTCACTGTGCACACAGACGAATTGCGTCCCAATTAGTGGACCAAAATATCGGACTTCGAAAAAACCCCTGAGTATCACTGAAACGTAATTGCATTGCGAATTAAAAACTGTTGCAATGCAGAGGTCGGGAGTTCGAGAGGCTTAAAATGGCTTCTGCGAAATTCTTGAGAAGGCAGTCTGAAAGGTGCGGCGACCTAGCAAGACGGACACACGACGAAGACAGTCGGGAAAGGTGTCAGCATTTGCAGCGCACCTATCGGTATCTTGCCGACCTGGAAGAGCAGCAATCCAGCGAGTTGAATGCACCTTCCGGTGAACCCGGACCGAGGCCAGCGACTTAGCCGCACGCTCGTGAGCTCGCCAGTGCGTGGCGCGATCGATGTCGTGTCCGCTTTGATCCAAAGCGGACGCAACGCGTTTAACTTGCAAGGGCTGCTTTTACATCGTTAGCGGCCAAGCGCCGCAGCCGGCCAATGTCACAAACCATCGCCTGGGGAGCATCCTCCAGATTAGGCAACGTGCCTAAAAACTAGAGCGGGCAGCGCCTAATAAAGTTGCAGTTGAGCGAATACTTCGGCGGGTTTTTTGCCTTGCGTGGGCGCGCTTACGAGACGCGCCAAATAGCTCAATAGAAACAAACGTTTCTATCAATTCTGCTTTGGCACGCAGCTTGCGAATCTCTATTCGCGAAGGCGGGGCCGGGCCCGATTGCGCGTGCGTCAAACAGGGGAAACACGATGTTGAAAACGACTAAAGCGGCCGCAGGGCGGCTGCACGCTCGCAGTTGGCTATCCGCCGCGGCGGGCCTCGCATTCGGCATTACTGCCAACTACCCAGCAAACGCTGAGGACACGATAAAGGTCGGCATCCTTCACTCGCTCTCAGGCACCATGGCCATCAGCGAAACGACGTTGAAGGATACGATGTTGTTTCTGATCGACGAGCAGAACAAGAAAGGCGGCCTGCTGGGCAAAAAACTTGAGGCCGTCGTGGTTGATCCAGCCTCCAACTGGCCTTTATTCGCCGAAAAGGCGCGTGAGCTCATCTCCAAGGACAAGGTCGCGGTCGTATTCGGCTGTTGGACCTCTGTGTCACGCAAATCGGTACTGCCGGTGTTCAAGGAGCTCAATTCAATTCTGTTCTATCCGGTGCAGTACGAAGGTGAGGAGAGCGAGCGCAACGTGTTCTACACCGGCGCAGCGCCAAACCAGCAGGCCATTCCTGCCGTCGATTACCTGATGAGTAAGGACGGCGGCTCGGTGAAACGCTGGGTGCTGGCTGGAACCGACTATGTCTACCCGCGCACCACCAACAAGATCCTCGAGGCCTATCTAAAATCCAAAGGCGTCGCGCAAGAAGACATCATGATCAACTACACGCCGTTCGGACATTCCGATTGGCAGACGATCGTCTCGGACATCAAGAAATTCGGTTCCGCCGGCAAGAAGACCGCAGTGGTTTCCACAATCAACGGTGACGCCAACGTTCCGTTCTACAAGGAGCTTGGCAACCAGGGCATCAAGGCAACCGACATTCCAGTGGTCGCGTTCTCGGTCGGCGAAGAAGAACTCGCCGGCCTCGACACCAAGCCATTGCTCGGCCATCTCGCCGCCTGGAACTACTTCGAGTCGATCAAGACGCCTGCGAATGCAGCTTTCATCAAGGAGTGGCAGGCTTTCACGAAAAATCCGAAGCGCACAACCAACGACCCGATGGAAGCCCATGTGATCGGCTTCAATATGTGGGTCAAAGCAGTTGAAAAGGTGAAGTCGGTCGACGCCAACAAGGTGATCGAAGCACTGCCGGGGATCGAGGCACCGAACCTGACGGGCGGCACGTCAAAAATGCTGCCGAACCATCACATCACTAAACCGGTCTTCGTCGGCGAAATTCGTGGCGACGGCCAGTTTGACGTTGTGTGGAAGACCAAAGGCCTGGTACCCGGCGACGCCTGGACCGATTTCCTTCCGGGATCGAAGGATCTCGAAGCGGATTGGGTGACCCTCAAGTGCGGCAACTACAACAAGGTTACCAAGAAGTGCGGCGGACAGGCTTCCTGACCGCGTCGCGCTAACGTGACCCAGGGAGGCGACGATTCAATTCCGCCGCCTCCCCCTTCTCTACCTGGTGCCGGAAAAAAAGAGATGCGTGTGTTCAGCGGACGCTTAATCGCGCTCGTACTCGCCATCGGATTGCTGGTCGCAGGCACCGGCCTCGGCCATGCCGATCCCTACACAGACGCGCTGACCGGCTTCACGACGGACGATTTCAGCGACACCGCCGAAGCGGTCGGTAACGTCGCGACCAGCGGCAGCCCGCTGGCGGGTCCCCTGATCGAAGCACTGCAAGACGCAAGGCTGATGTTCAGCGCCAAGGACAAGAAAGTCTACATCAAGACCAAAGACGACAAATTGCTCGACGCCGCGACCGGCAAACCGGCCGAAGGAACGCTTCCCGACGATATCGACACCGTTCGCGTCAATAACCGGCTCCGCAGTGTCATCGAGGCGGCAAACGGCGCTTTGACGCTGATGGCGCCCGATCCAGGCCGCCGCTACGATTCTGCGCAAGCAGTGTTCAAATCGCGCGACGCGAACGTTTTGCCGGCCATCGACAAGGCTCTGGCCGCTGAGACAAACACGCGGGTGAAGCGAGCGCTGGCCGAGGCGCGCGCCGCCATCATTCTTACAACCGATGACGCAAGTGCAGCTGAAAAAGTAGCGGCCATCGCGGTGATCCGCGACCGTGGCGACCAGGACGCCCTTGGTCTTATCCAAGGCTTGCCCGGCAACCTGCCGCCCGAGGTGCAGACCGCGGCGGCAACTGCAAGCGCCAAGATTCAGCACACTCTCGCCATCTGGAATGCAGTTCAGAATCTTTGGTATGGGCTGTCGCTCGGCTCGGTATTGCTTCTCGCCGCGATCGGTCTTGCCATTACTTTTGGTGTGATGGGCGTCATCAATATGGCGCACGGCGAGATGGTGATGCTAGGTGCCTATACGACCTTCGTCGTTCAGGAAATCATCCGACAGAAATTTCCCGGTCTTTTTGATTATTCGCTCGCGGTCGCTTTGCCGCTGGCTTTTTTGGTCGCCGGCGCGGTCGGTATCGTGATCGAGCGCACCGTCATCCGCTTTCTGTACGGCCGGCCGTTGGAAACATTGCTCGCGACCTGGGGCGTTTCGCTGGTGCTACAGCAGGCTGTTCGCGGCAGTTTCGGCCCGACCAACAAGGAAGTCGGCAATCCCTCCTGGATGTCGGGCGCCTTCGATCTTGGCGGCATCCTGATCACTTATAATCGTATGTGGATCATCATCTTCACAGGGCTGGTGTTCATCGCCCTGCTCGGCATGCTGCGTTTCACCCGGCTTGGGCTCGAAATGCGCGCAGTGACCCAAAACCGCGACATGGCGGCGGCGATGGGCATCCGCACCGCACGCATTGACGCGCTCACTTTTGGACTCGGTTCCGGCATTGCCGGGATTGCCGGTGTCGCGCTGTCGCAAATCGATAACGTCAGTCCGAACCTTGGCCAAGGCTACATCATCGACAGCTTCATGGTTGTCGTGTTCGGCGGCGTCGGCAACCTATGGGGCACGTTGGTCGGAGCCCTGACGCTTGGCATCGCCAACAAATTTCTTGAGCCCTTTGCCGGCGCAGTGCTCGCCAAGATTGCGATCCTGGTCTTCATTATCTTGTTCATCCAAAAACGCCCGCGCGGAATGTTTGCGCTCAAGGGCAGAGCGATTGAAGCATGACGGCCATCGCGGCATGAACTCGCATCCACTCATCCACCTCCTCGATCGTGGCGCCGTATTGTTCCTGGCGCTGTTGGGTGCGTTCACAATTTTAATTCCGGTGCTCAATCTGCTGGTTCCTGTCGGTTCCCCGCTTCATGTCTCGACTTACCTTGTCGCTTTATTCGGAAAATACGTTTGTTACGGACTGCTCGCGCTCTCGATCGACTTGATCTGGGGCTATGTCGGCATCCTGTCGCTCGGCCATGGCGCATTCTTCGCGCTCGGCGGCTACGCCATGGGCATGTACCTGATGCGACAGATCGGCACCCGCGGCGTCTACGCCAACCCAATTCTGCCGGACTTCATGGTGTTCCTGAATTGGCCGGAACTGCCGCTTTATTGGTACGGCTTCAATCATTTTGCCTATGCGGCACTGATGGTGCTTCTGGTGCCGGGTCTGCTCGCATTCGTGTTCGGCTGGTTCGCCTTTCGCAGCCGCGTGACCGGGGTCTACCTCTCAATCATCACCCAGGCGATGACCTATGCCTTGATGCTCGGCTTCTTCCGCAACAATTTCGGCTTCGGCGGCAATAACGGCCTCACTGATTTCAAGGACATCCTCGGCTTTAACGTCCAGTCGGAGCTGACGCGCAATTCCTTGCTCGTGATCTCGTGCCTGATGCTGGCGGTCTGCTTCCTGATTTCCCGCGCCATCGTCACGTCGAAATTCGGCAAGGTGCTGATCGCGATCCGCGACGCCGAATCTCGCGTCCGCTTTCTTGGCTATCGCGTGGAAGCCTACAAGCTGTTCGTGTTCACAGTGTCGGCCTGCATGGCCGGCATCGCGGGCGCGCTTTACGTGCCCCAGGTCGGCATCATCAACCCGGGCGAATTCGCGCCGGCCAATTCAATTGAGGCGGTGATCTGGGTCGCGGTCGGTGGCCGCGGTACGCTGACCGGCGCCGTGCTGGGCGCCATTGTGGTCAACTACGCCAAGACATTTTTCACTTCAGGGTTCCTTGCGCCTTACTGGTTATTCATGCTCGGCGGCTTGTTTATTGGCACCACGCTGCTGATGCCCCGCGGGATCATCGGCACCTATAACCACTGGCGCAATTCGCGCGATGAGGCAAAAGACACCGCAAAAAATGACGCTATGCCCGCGCCCTCACCGCACGCGGCGGAGTAGTACGCATGATCGAAAAGCAAACCACTTCCGCGCTTCTGTATCTCGACGGTATCTCTGTTTCGTTCGACGGATTCAAAGCGCTCAACGAACTGTCGTTCATCGTTGAACCAGGCGAGATGCGCGCCATTATTGGCCCCAATGGGGCCGGTAAAACCACCATGATGGATGTGGTCACCGGCAAGACGCGGCCAGATGAGGGAGACGTCTATTTCGAAGAAGGCGCCTACGACCTCTCCAAGCTTGACGAGACCGAAATTGCAGAACTCGGGATCGGCCGAAAATTCCAGAAGCCGACCGTGTTCGAAATGCACACGGTCGAGGATAATTTGCTGCTGGCGCTCAAGAACGATCGTCGCGTGCGCGCGACCCTGCTGTGGCAATCCTCTCCGCCGCAGGAAAAACGCATCAGTGAAGTACTCGACATCGTGCGCCTGAAAACCTTGCGTTCGCGGGTGGCCGGCAGCCTTTCGCACGGTCAGAAGCAGTGGCTGGAAATCGGCATGCTGTTGGCGCAGGAGCCAAAATTGCTTCTGGTCGACGAGCCGGTGGCCGGCATGACCGACGCCGAGACCCAACAGACCGCCGAGCTGCTCAAGGAAATCAACCGCGACAAGACCGTGATCGTGGTCGAGCACGACATGCATTTTGTACGCGAGCTCGGCGTCAAGGTGACGTGTTTGCACGAAGGCTCGGTGCTGGCGGAAGGTAGCATCGACCAAGTCTCGACGAACGAGCGCGTCGTCGAAGTGTATTTGGGACGATGACCATGCTCGACGTCAGCAACATCGACCTGCATTATGGCGCCGCTCAGGCACTCCGCAGCATTTCGCTCAAAGCCGACGTCGGCAAGGTCACTTGTGTGCTCGGCCGCAACGGCGTCGGCAAGACCAGCTTGTTGCGCGCCATCGTTGGCCAGCGTCCGGTCAGCGCCGGCCGGATCACCTTCGGCGGCGCCGACATCACCAAGCTTTCAACAGTCGAACGCGCGCGTAGCGGCATCGCTTTCGTACCGCAAGGCCGCGAGATCTTTCCGCTGCTGACGGTTGAGGAAAACCTGCAGACCGGTTTTGCGCCGCTTGCGCGCGAGCAGCGGACCGTTCCCGACGATGTGTTCTCACTGTTTCCGGTCTTGAACAGCATGCTTCGGCGCCGGGGCGGCGATCTCTCCGGCGGCCAGCAGCAACAGTTGGCTATCGGCCGAGCGCTGGTGATGCGGCCGCGGCTGTTGCTGCTCGACGAGCCGACCGAGGGCATCCAGCCCTCAATCATCAAGGATATCGGCCGCGCCATCAGCTATCTGCGATCGCTCAAGGAAATGGCGATTATTCTGGTCGAGCAATACCTCGATTTTGCTCAGGAACTCGGCGACGAACTGGTGGTCATGGATCGGGGATCGATCGTATATTCCTGCGCCAAATCGGATATGGACGAAGGCGCACTCAAGCGCGCATTGGCGATCTGACGGGCACCCGGACACCAACCGTGCGACCGGACGCATTGCATTGGACGTCAGCGCTGACGGCAATCGCACCCGCCGCGCACATGTCTGCGAGCAAAGCTCGCTCCGCGTACGTTTCCCGAATGCTGCGCCTAGCGCTTGATTTCGTTCAGATGCCTAAAACTTAGGCTATTTCCGCCTATTGTATGCAATCCGGTATTTTTGGCTTCCCGAGCGTAGTTCTCGCTTCATCGGGTATTTTCGCGTCGGACCAACCGCTTATCGAAATTGTGCATTGCCGCGAGGTTTGGCACGACCCTTGCGGATAGCCTCTCAGGCATATTCGGGAGGTTTTTATGAAGCGTCGTGATTTTCTCAAATCTGTATCCGCTTTGGCAGCCAGTACTGCAGTGACTACTCCGGCGGTGTTCTCGGCGGCGAAGGCGCAGTCGCGCCAAGAAACGCTGCTGATCGTCTCCGAAAGCGGACCCAACAATCTCGACATCCACGGCGTCGGCACCAACGTGCCGGGCTACGAAGTGTCGTGGAATTGTTACGACCGTCTCATCAGTCACGAAATGAAGACCGGTCCGAACGGCCAGCCTTATTACGATAAGAACAAGTTCAAGCCCGAGCTCGCCGAAGACATGAATATCGGTGACATGTCGGTCACTTTCAAACTGAAGAAGAAGGCAACCTTCCAAGACGGCGCACCGGTCACTGCCAAGGATGTGAAGTGGTCCCTCGACCGAGCCGTCAGCGTCGGCGGCTTCCCAACCTTTCAGATGGGTGCCGGTTCGCTCACCAAGCCCGAACAATTCGTCGTCGTCGACAACAACACCTTTCGCGTCGATTTCGCGCGCAAGGATCGCCTTACCGTTCCCGATCTTGCAGTGATTGTGCCCTGCATTGTGAATTCAGAACTGGTGAAGACGCATGCCACCGAAAAAGATCCTTGGGGCATGGAGTTCACCAAGCAGAACACTGCCGGCAGCGGCGCTTACAGGGTTGCGAGTTGGGTCGCCGGCACCGAAGTTGTACTCGAGCGCAACGACGCTTGGATGGGCGGCCCGCTGCCGAAGACGAAGAAAATCATCTGGCGCATGGTGCCGTCGGCCGGTAATCGGCGCGCGTTACTCGAGCGCGGCGATGCCGACATTTCCTACGATCTGCCGAATAAGGATTTCGTCGAGCTCAAGCAGGACGGCAAGCTCGCAATCGTTTCGACGCCATACTCAAACGGCATCCAATACATTGGGATGAACGTCAAAAGTCCGCCATTCGATAACCTTAAGGTCCGGCAGGCCGTTGCTTACGCGATCCCCTACCAAAAGATCATGGACGCCGTACTGTTCGGCCTCGCTAAGCCGATGTATGGCGCGACGGCCGACGCACCGACGCAGGTTGCCTGGCCGCAACCACACAAATACAACACCGACATCGCAAAAGCGAAGGCACTGATGGCGGAAGCCGGCTTTCCCAACGGCTTCGACACCACATTGTCATTCGATCTCGGCTTCGCCGGCGTCAACGAACCGCTTTGCGTTTTGACTCAGGAGAGCCTTGCGCAAATCGGCATCCGCACCACGATCAACAAGGTTCCAGGCGCCAACTGGCGAACCGAGCTCAACAAGAAGACGCTGCCGCTCTACACCAACGTCTTCTCCGGCTGGCTCGATTATCCTGAGTATTTCTACATCTGGTGCTATCACGGAAAAAATTCGATTTTCAACACGATGAGCTACCAGTCAAAGACGATGGACGGCTTCATCGATGGCGCCGTGACTGCGGCGGCAACCGGCGACAAAGCAACCTACGACACGGATGTTAAGGGCTTTGTCGACACCGCTTACGCCGACATGCCGCGCGTGCCGCTCTACCAACCTTATGTGAACGTCGCGATGCAGAAGAACGTATCCGGCTACGCCTACTGGTTCCACCGCCGGCTCGACTACCGCACCCTCGTGAAAGGGTAACCCGCATGTCCAATTGGGTAACCGGGCGTGGCGGCAGAGAGATCGTATGCTTACTCTGATCTCAAAGCGCATGATGTTGGTCATTCCGAACTTGATCGGGGTGGTTATCATCACCTTTCTGCTGACACGCGCGCTGCCCGGTGATCCGGCGGCCTATTTCGCGGGCCCCGCCGCAGACAAGCAGGCGATCGAGCAGATCCGCGTCAAACTCGGTCTCGACAAGCCGTTAATCGTTCAGTTTGGCAGCTACGTCGCTGACCTCGGCCATCTCAACCTCGGCACGTCCCTCACCACCGGGCAGCCGGTGCTCACAGAACTCAAGAACCGATTGCCCGCCTCGGCCGAGCTCACTTTGTTCGGTCTCATCCTGTCGATGGCGATCGCCGTGCCGCTGGGCATTCTTGCCGCGGTAAAACAGGGCTCCTGGATAGACCACACCTGCCGCGTGGTGGCGACTGCTGGCGTGTCGCTGCCGGTGTTCTTTACCGGCCTGTTGTTGGTTTATGTGTTCTATTTCTTGCTCGGCTGGTCGCCGGCGCCACTTGGGCGCCTCGACGTATTCTTTTCGCCGCCGCCGCAAATCACTGGCTTCTATCTCGTTGACAGTTTACTCAACCGCGATCTGCCGACCTTCCGCGCGGCGTTAAGTCAGCTATTGCTGCCCGGTCTCACGCTCTGCGTTTTCTCGCTGGCGCCGATCGCACGTATGACCCGCGCCTCGATGCTTGCCGTGCTCGCCTCCGATTTCGTGCGCACCGCACGCGCCAGTGGCCTCGACAACCGCACCGTCATCCTCACTTACGCATTCCGTAATGCCATGCTGCCGGTTGTCACTACCCTCGGCATGGTGTTCTCGTTCTTGCTCGGCGCCAACGTGCTGGTGGAGAAAGTTTTTGCTTGGCCTGGCATTGGTTCTTACGCGGTCGAAGCGCTGATCTCCTCTGACTTCGCGCCTGTGCAGGGCTTCGTCCTCACCATGGCGATCCTCTATGTCGTGCTCAACCTGATCATTGACGTTCTGTACGGTGTTATTGATCCACGCGTGAGACTTGAGGCATGACCGACATCTCGCTCAGTCCCCGGGGGGCCGTGGCGAAGTCGCCAAGCAATTCCATTTTCCGCCACGCGCGTTATGTGATTGCGGAAAATCCGATCACTGGACTTGCCTTCGGCCTGTTTATACTGATCGCGCTCTGCGCACTGATCGGCCCCTATATCGTGCCTCTTGATCCGCTTGCGAGCGACACTTCGGCGGCGCTTGCCGCGCCATCGCTCAAACACTGGTTCGGCACCGACCAGCTCGGCCGCGACATATTCAGCCGCGTGATTGTGGCGACGCGCCTCGACTTCACCATCGCAATTACCTCAGTCGTGCTGGTCTTCGCCATGGGCGGGTTCGCAGGCATTGCCGCCGGTTTCTTCGGAGGCTGGACCGACCGCATTGTCGGCCGCATCTCCGATACCATCATGGCCTTCCCGCTGTTTGTGCTCGCTATGGGAATCGTCGCCGCGCTCGGCAATACTGTGACCAACATCGTCCTCGCCACCGCCATCATAAATTTTCCGCTGTATGTTCGCGTCGCCCGCGCCGAAGCAAATGTGCGTCGCGACGCCGGTTTCGTGCAGGCGGCCCGGTTGTCCGGCAACGGCGACTTCCGCATTCTGTTAATGCACATCCTGCCGAACATCATGCCGATCATGATGGTGCAGATCTCCCTCACCATGGGTTACGCCATCCTCAATGCCGCGGGCCTCTCGTTCATTGGCCTTGGCGTGCGCCCACCGACACCGGAATGGGGGATCATGGTGGCCGAGGGCGCCGGCAACATCATTTCCGGCGAATGGTGGATTGCGCTATTTCCCGGCGCAGCGCTGATGATTGCGGTGTTTTGCTTCAATCTTTTGGGCGACGGTTTGCGCGACCTCGTTGACCCGCAGCGCCGGACGTGAGCCATGGCCAAGAAGCCGAGCAAGACCGAAACGCTCCTGCGCAACTCCGACAAGAGCCTGCCCCTGCTCGATGTGCAGGACCTAACCGTAGAATTCGTCACGCGGCGCGGCATCGTCCGCGCGGTGCAGCACATCAATATTTCTGTCGCCAAAGGTGAGTCGCTGGCGATCGTTGGAGAATCCGGCTCCGGAAAATCTGTGACCTCCTACGCCGTGATGCGCATCCTCGACCGCGCCGGCCGCATTGCTGACGGCACGGTCATGTTCAGCGGAGTCGATTTGCGCGCCACGCCGGAAAGCGAGATGCGCGAATTGCGCGGCCGCGAAATGTCGATGATTTTTCAATCGCCACGTTTGGCGCTCAATCCGATCCGCAAGATCGGTCGCCAGATCGAAGATGTGCTGCTCCAGCACGCGCAAGTGGATAGCGCGCAGGCGAGCGAGAAGGCGATCGAAATGCTGGAACACGTACGTATCGCGAGACCCCGCGAACGCTACCATGCCTATCCATTCGAGCTTTCAGGCGGCATGTGCCAGCGCGTTGTCATCGCGCTGGCACTCGCCTGCAAGCCGCAGCTCCTCATTGCCGACGAGCCGACTACGGGTCTCGACGTGACCACGCAGAAAGCGGTGATGGATCTCACGGTAGACCTTACCCGCGAACGCGGCATGTCGATGATCCTCATTACTCACGATCTCGGTCTGGCCGCCGCCTATTGCGATCGCGTTGTGGTGATGGAGAAAGGCCATGTCGTCGAAACCGCACAGGCGGAAACGATATTCAAGGCGCCGTCGCACCGCTACACACGCAAGCTGATGCGGGCAACTCCTCGCCCCGGCGTAACGCTACGCGATCTACTGCCCGAGGAAGAGGCAAAAAGCGCCAAACCCATCGGCCGTACCAACGGTGACGCGGCAATGCCGCTGCTAGTCGTCGAGAAACTGGTCAAAGAATACCCGCGAAACGACGCCGGCGGTTCCTTAAAGAAGTTGTTTGGGCCAAAGCCGACAGTGAAACCAGACAATTTCCGCGCCGTCGACGGCATCAGCTTCACGGTCGGCCGTGGGGAAAGCGTTGGCCTCGTTGGCGAGTCAGGCTGTGGCAAATCCACCACGTCGACGATGGTAATGCGACTGATCGACAAGACCTCCGGCACCATCATGTTCGACGGCCAGGACATTGGCGAAATCCCGGCGCGCAAATTTGCCACGCTGCCGTTGCGTAAGCGTATCCAGATGGTCTTTCAGGACCCAACCGACAGCCTCAATCCACGCTTTACCGCTGCGCGCGCCATTGCCGATCCGATCCTGCGCCTCGGCAACGGCGAGAGAGCCTTTGTGCGCGAACGTTGCGAGGAACTGGCACAGCAGGTCGGTTTGCCGGTTGAACTGCTCGACCGATTTCCGCATCAGCTCTCGGGAGGACAGAAGGCGCGCGTCGGCATCGCCCGCGCGATCGCACTCAAGCCCGACCTCATCATCCTCGATGAGCCGACCGCCGCGCTCGATGTCTCAGTGCAAGCGGTGGTCCTTAATCTCTTGCAAGACCTCAAGGATTCTTTGGGGATGAGTTACCTCTTTGTTTCCCACGACCTCAACGTTGTGCGGTTGTTGTGCGATCGTGTCATCGTCATGCGGACGGGGCAGATCGTCGAGCAGGGGCCAACCGAGCAGGTTATGGTAGCGCCGCAAGCGAGCTATACCCGCGACCTGCTGACCGCGATCCCGCATCCGCCACTGTAACGGGTAAAACGCATGGCTGATCCAGATCCACTCGACGATTTCATCATGGCTTCTGCCCGGATGCTCGGCCTTCCGATGAAAAAGGATTGGTTGCCCGCGGTGAGAGCCAATCTCGAAGTGACGCTTAATCACGCGGCGCTGGTCGCCGAATTTGAAATGTCGGACGATGCCGAGCCTGCGCCCATCTTCACGGCCTAAAGCCGCGCCGTTTGACACGTCGTGGTCAACCGCGACTGAGATCGCGGCGGTGGTCACATCGGGCAAGACGAGCGCAACGGTTGTTGTTGACGATGCGCTGGCGCGCATCGGTGAACGCAATCTGATGCTGAACGCGTTCACTGCTATTACCGCGGAACGTGCGCGCACCCGCGCCAGGGCGATCGATGCAGCGGCGGCCAAGAAACAAAAACTCGGGCCGCTTGCAGGTGTACCTTTTGCCGTTAAAAATTTATTTGACGTCGCCGGGATTACGACCGTTGCCGGCTCAAAAATCAACCGGGGTTACCCGGCGGCAAAACGCGATTCTCCGTTAATCGAGAAGCTGGAAGCGGCCGGCGCCGTGCTGGTCGGCGCGCTCAATATGGGCGAATACGCCTACGACTTCACCGGCGAAAATGTGCATGATGGCGCCTCGCGCAATCCACACGATCTAGCGCGCATGACCGGCGGCTCCTCCGGCGGCTCGGGCGGCGCAGTGGCCGGCGGTATGGTGCCGCTCGCACTCGGCTCCGACACCAACGGCTCAATCAGAGTTCCGTCGTCGCTGTGCGGAACTTTTGGCCTCAAGCCAACCTATGGCCGGCTGTCGCGCGCGCGTAGTTTTCCTTTCGTTACGAGCCTCGATCATCTCGGGCCGTTCGCGCGCTCAACGCGCGATCTGGCACTATCTTATGATTTGATGCAGGGCACCGATCCCGACGATGCGGCCTGTGCCGATCGCCCGGTTGAGCCGACATTGCCAGAGCTTGAGCGCGGACTCGAGGGTTTGCGCATCGCAGTTGCGGGCGGCTATTTCCAGCAAGGCGCCTTTCCCGAAGCACTTGAGGCGCTCGATCGTGTTGCCAAGGCCGCCGGAGCGCGCAATGAGGTCGAAATTGCCGAGGCGCGGCGCGCGCGTGCCGCAGCCTATGTCATCACCGCCACAGAAGGTGCGGCACTGCATCTCGACCGCCTGCGCAACCGGGCGGACGACTTCGATCCGGCCGTTCGCGACCGCTTGCTCGCCGGCGCCATGATTCCTTCGACGTTGGTGGTGAAAGCGCAGAATTTCCGCCGCTGGTACCGCGCCCGTGTGCTCGAACTATTCAAGTCCTGCGACGCGATTTTGGCGCCGGCGACGCCTTGCACCGCTCCGAAAATCGGCCAGAAAACCTTTACGCTCGGCGGCGTGGAATTGCCGGTGCGCCCCAATTTGGGCATTTACACGCAGCCAATCTCATTCATAGGCTTGCCTGTCGTAGCGGTCCCCGTACCGTTGCAGCCACTGCCGATCGGCGTGCAGATCATCGCAGCGCCTTGGCGCGAAGATATCGCTCTACGTGTCGCGCACGCACTGGAGCAGACGGGCGCGGTTGCTGCACCGAGGCCATCAGTCAAGGTGCCGGAATGACCCTGACCGCGCCTGAGGCTGATGCGACGATCCGTTATCTGGCAGCGCAAAACGCGCGCCGAAGAGTTGCGTTTGCAACTGGCCGATGAAATCGTTCGCGGCGCTCTACTCCCCGGTGCTGCGCTCGACGAAATCACGCTTGCGGACCGATTTCACGTTTCGCGGACACCTGTACGCGAAGCGATCCGTATGCTGGCGGCCTGCGAACTCGTAGAAATGCGCGCACACCGTGCCGCAATGGTGGCACGGCCGAGTGCGGACCAACTTGCCGACATGTTCGAAGCCATGGCTGAACTCGAGGCCCTCTGTGCTGGCTTTGCCGCCGAACGTATGACCAGCGTCGAGCGGCGCGGACTTGAGGATATCCATGATGAACTGCGCGTGATGATTCAGAGCGGTGACCCGCAGCGCTATCACGAGATTAACGAGGCTTTCCACGGTCATATCTATACTGGCGCCCACAACACGTATCTTGCGGAGATAACGCTATCAACGCGTGCAAGAGTGCAGCCGTTTCGGCGTGCGCAATTTCGCAATCTCGGCCGACTCGCCAAGTCGCATAATGAGCACGATCGTGTAGTGCAGGCGATCTTGCGTGGCGAGCAATCGGTCGCGACATCGGCTATGTATGCGCATATCGTCACCGTACGTGACGAATACGAGGCCTATACGGACTCTCTTTGAAGGGCGCTACACCGGCGCTTGTTCACTCAAAAGGAATGCGCGCCAGCCGCCAAAACTCGAAATATCGCGTGCGTCGATGGTGGCAGCCGGCTCTACCAGAAAACCTTTAACGTCCCGGCCGTCGGAGAGCTTAATTGTACCGATTGAGAGTGGCATTGGAACGCTAGCGACGAGGCGGCCAAAAGCTTCCGTTGGAAGACCCCAGACTTCGACGTCAATCGCGGCGCCTTTGCCGCCAACTACGCGCAACAGGCCTGGCTTCGGCGGTTTTGTGCCGGCTAGCGCGTAAAGCCGATAATCAGGTGCGCTTTTTGCAGCCTCAAGCAGGCGACCGCCGAGCGCGCGCAATTCGCCATTCAGCGGGTGACCGGACAAATGTGCGCCGACAACCGCCACAGCGACCTCGTTATCGGTGAGCGATGTTGATGCCGGCACCAACGGTGGCTGCGGGTGCTTCAGCGCACCGAGCGCCAATGCAGTATCGGCATGGAACGCGCGACCGATCTCGGCAAGCCGCGCGTCGGCACCGCCAGGCGCCAGCAGCGTGATGCCGAACGGCACGCCGGCCTCCGTCATAGATGCCGGGACCGCCAACCCACAAAGATCGAGCAGATTGACGAAATTTGTATAGGTGCCGAGTCGACTATTGAGCTGGATTGGATCGGCCAGCACTTGCTTAACGGAATAGGCAGTGGGAGCGGTCGGCAAAACTAATGCGTCGATCTGCCGGAAAGTGTGGTCGGCGACGCGGCGCAACGCTTCGAGCTTGTAGAATGCCCTGAAGGCGTCGATTGCAGTCGGACGCAGCCCGCTCAATATAATTTCGCGCGTCACTGGATGAATCGCGTTGGGGTCGGACGATAATATTGAGTGCGCGACGATTGTACGCTCGGCCACCCAGGGGCCTTCATAAAGCAGACGCGCGGTCTCATAGAACGGTTCGATATCGATCTCGACGAACTCGCAGCCAAGTCCCGCTAGCCGTCCGAGCGCGGCGTTGTATTCGGCCTCGTATTGACGGTCGCCGAAAAACAGGAGCTGGCCGGCGCGCGGCACACCGAGCTTCGCATGCGGCGGCATAGCGCCGGTTTTTCCAAGCGGCCGGTTGCGTGAATAAGGATCGGCGCGATCCGGCCCGGCCATCGCGTCAAGCGCAATCCATGCGTCGTCGACCGTGAGTGCAAACACCGACACGCAGTCAAGCGTCCGGCACGCCGGCACGACACCAAAAGTCGAAATCAGGCCGAGACTCGGCTTCAGACCGACAATGTTATTGAGGCCCGCCGGTACCCGGCCCGACCCGGCGGTGTCGGTGCCGAGAGCGAGTGGTACCAATCCGGCAGCAACGGCGACTGCCGAACCGGAGCTCGATCCGCCGGGGATCAATTCTGAATTAAATGTATTGCGGGGTACACCATAGGGCGAGCGCACACCGACCAGGCCGGTAGCGAACTGATCGAGATTGGTCTTTCCGATGATAATGGCACCGGCTGCCCGCAACCGAGCCACCGCGGTTGAGTCCGCTGACGGCTTATAGCTGAAAGCCGGACAGGCTGCGGTCGTCGGCAGGCCGGCAACGTCGATATTGTCCTTCACTGCAACTGGGACGCCATACAATGGCAGCGCAATATTACGGGTCGCGCCAAGCGCGCGCGATTCGGCGATTACATCGGCTTCCGACCGCAGACTAATGAAGATGGCGGGATCATCATGGGCGCGGATGCGCGCGAAGCTGCGCGCGGCAGTTTGCTCCGGTGTCGCCGTACCGGCCCGGTGCGCTGCCACGATCGCGGCGACGGTCTCACGCAAAACAACCCCCGAGTACAATCAGACAAAGGCCCCCACCGGAGACCTATTCCTTGTGCGAAAATTCCTGTCTCCGCGCAACATACAAAATCGTAGTGTGGTTTTGATCTTGTCAAAAGCGCGCGAAACGGCAAGGCCGATTTTGAAATATAGTGGCTCGAACTCTGAAAACTGTGCTGATTGGCCAGTCGCGCACCAATAGCGGACATGTTTCCGAGCTGATACTCTGAAATTTCAGCAGAGCGGAATTACGAACGACACCACAGCAGTGGAGTGCTCTTGGCCTAGCGACTAGAGCCATAACGCTTCGCCAGTAGCAGACATTGTGACCCATAAAAGCTCAAGTCTGCAACGATAGAAGGAAACCCCCATTTCAGGAAATGAAGCAATCCAGGCGGCATTCTGGACAAGGTCAGCAATCCACTTCACTTTAGTTCGGGAAATGCAGCGATGGTGGCCGCCGTGTCGATCATCGCCTGTTGATTGTTTGTAATGAAGCCGGAGCTCGGCCGATCAAGATCCAGAATAAGATATATAACACCGGATATGAGCAATCCCATGACGTAGACCGGCAAGCGGGTGCGTTTTGCTTCGAGGCCGCTCGTATAACCTGCAAATCCTCCAGCAACAGCGGCGATCGCGAAAAGCGCCAGCAGCACAATATTCGGGACTCGACTGCGAAGCGCCGCTAATCTTTTTCCTTGATCATCGATCATTACATTGAGCGACGCTATAAAAAGCCCGGTGGGTATCAATCCCTTGTCATTGGCGGCCACGACTTTTGCCTGCTGCCAGAGCGACTGCTGAAGTGCGTTCGAGCGATCAACAGCGGCCATTCGCTCGACCAGAGATGTGCCGCTCTGGACGATGTCGAGGCGAATTTGCACGTATTCTTGCAACAATTTCAGCGTTTCAGTTCGGTTTGGTTCGGGTAGCAGGCGGGCACGAAGTGCCGTCGTGCCGATCGAGTTGGCTTCATTCAGTACCGCATCGCGTCGAGCCTCGAACCGCGACAGCGCCATAGAAAAAGTAAACGCGATCATTAGCGCCAGCAGCCCGAGCATGGCGCTCTCCAGCGTGGTCAGATTACCACCACCCCTACCATCACCACGCATCCCGAGTTGCCATCCGATTTCGCTCACTGCCAGAATCACAGCAAGTCCAACCACAAAAACCAACAGCAGTGGGTAGTTGTACAAATCAAGCATGATAATGCGATCACCCTCTCGGCACGTTTGGCATTGAACGGCCCGGCTCCCCCGCGATAATCAGCCTAGCAGCAAAGCCCGAGCTGACGGGGTCGGCAACCCTAGGCAACGCATTCGCACATGATTTTTGCCAGTTGTAGCTTGGGCTTGGACATGTTCGTTTTGGGTGACTAGCGGACATTCGCGATCTACGTGTTGATCTGGCGCACGCATGGCTTGAAATAGGGCAAAGAACGTCATGCGAATTACGTTAGCCAGTACAATGGCATTCCGCTATTTGACCATTGAGCAGAAATGGGACTCGTATATCTCATTCGCATTCTAACTTGGGGA
This sequence comes from uncultured Alphaproteobacteria bacterium, assembly GCA_963743405.1. Lineage (GTDB taxonomy): Bacteria > Pseudomonadota > Alphaproteobacteria > Rhizobiales > Xanthobacteraceae > Pseudolabrys. The sequence goes on from CAVUPX010000006.1 coordinate 33,202, forward strand.
ACCGTCGTGAGGACGTGCATCATCGTTGTATACTTATCTTTAGCGTGCAGTACCGGTAGTGCAATCGCGGCAAACTGGAAAGAAGATAGCCGCGTTGATCGGACGAGTGGCAAAAAAATTATTCAAATGACTACTGTAGGGGATGGCACCATTCGACAGTTCCAAAGAGCCGTAACATCCAAATTGGTGCTCGCGTGTACGCATCCGGACGGCGGTAGCGCAAACCGCCTGTCCGCATATCTTTTATTTTCAGAGCCAGTGGCAATTGATGACGTGCGTTTACGCTATCGCTACGATAACGACCCCGTGCGGATTAAAATTTCCGCAGCGTCCCGACGTGGGGATTATCTGTCGCTATCAGATACTTCTCGCGGAGACGACTTTCTCCAAAAATTGAAAAAATCATCCGAGCTTAGGATTGAAGCGAACCTTCCCTGGGCAGGTTCCTTACTGTTGCAGTTTGATGTTGGTGATGCCGACGCTGTTATAAAAACAATGCCTTGCAAATAGTATGCCCTCTTTTCCAAAGGGCACGCGTCGCCACTTTACGCCGTCTGCCGATTATTTGCTCTCTGCAGCCGGCCGGCCGCCACAACCCCGAGCGTGTGCTCCGCAATCATAAGTTCTTCGTCGGTCGGAATTACGAAAAGTTTCAGGCGGCTATCAGAACGGGAGATTAGCGCCTTTCGGCTCACATTCGCATTTGCGTCCAATTCTGCCCCTAGCCACCCCAGTTTTTCCGCAATTCGTGCGCGGATACCCGCTGAATTCTCGCCAATCCCGGCGGTGAACACAAAAGCGTCAAGTCCGCCAAGTGCAGCTGCGAGCATGCCGGCATAAAGACCAATGCGGTAGACAAAATAATCAACAGCGAGCTTGGCGCCGGGCTCATCGCCAGTCTCAAGCACGCGCATGTCATTGCTGATACCGGACAGACCTTTCAATCCGCAATCGTTGTACAAGAACTTCTGAACAGCTTCGGGGCTCATCCCTTTTTGTGAAATGAGATAAAGAACGACCCCTGGATCGATTTGGCCCGGCCGCGTCCCCATGGCCAGCCCATCGAGCGCGGTAAACCCCATTGTACTTTCAACGCTCCGACCGTCCGCCAACGCGCACATCGAGGCGCCGCTTCCCAGGTGCGCAATAATCACTCGGGACTTCGCGATTTCGGGGAAAAGCTCTTGCATACGCCTTGCAACAAATTCGTATGAAAGTCCGTGAAAACCGTACCGACGCACACCCTCTTCGTAGAAGCTCTCGGGCATGGCGAAGCGATCTGCAACCGCGGTATGACCCCGATGAAATGCGGTGTCGAAGCAGGCCACTTGCGGCAAGTCAGGCTGATTCTTGAGGAGTGAACGTATCGGCGCGAGATTATTGGGTTGATGCAACGGGGCAAGCGGAATGTAGCGCTCCAGTTTTTCAACGACCTCATTGTCGATAAGCACTGGCCGGCTGTATGCAGGACCGCCGTGGACAACACGGTGACCGACGGCGATAAGGTTCAACTTTTGTGACGTCCGGAGCCACGTCCCAGCCTCACGAATTGCTGCGGGCACATCCGAAACGACATCTGTTGCGTAAGATTGATCGATGAGTGCGGCATCGTCGATCCCTTGAGCCCGCAGACGTGGCTTCGTTCCGATGCCATCCATCTGGCCTTTTATAAGTCTTTTAAGACGGGATTTTTCGCCGGTCTCAAATACCTGAAACTTCACGCTTGATGAGCCCGCGTTGATGACCAGGATCGTGTCCATAGCGATCACGCGGCCGGCAGAGCTGCCGTACGTCGCCGGGCGTCGGCGAAAAGCACAGCAGCTGCGCATGAAGCCATCCGCGCGCGCACAGAATCCGCACGCGACGTCAAGATAATTGGAACCCGTGCACCCAAAACGAGTCCGGCCGCATCAGCCTTCGCCATAAATATAAGATTTTTCGCAAGCATATTGCCGGCTTCTAGATCCGGCACGACCAGAATTTGTGCACGCCCGGCCACCTCTGATCGAATACCCTTTATTTTTGCGGCCTCCGGATCGATCGCATTGTCGAAAGCAAGAGGGCCATCAAGCACGCCGCCAGATATCTGGCCGCGATCGGCCATCTTGCACAGCGCTGCCGCTTCGATGGTGGAAGGTATTTTCGACGTTACGGTCTCGACCGCCGAAAGGATGGCAACGCGTGGCGTACCGAGACCGACCTGGGTGAAAAGGTCGATCGCATTTTGGATGATGTCGCGCTTTACATCCAGATCGGGAAATATATTGATTGCTGCATCGGTGATGAAAAAAGTCTCGGAATAAGTCGGAACATCCATGATGAAAACATGGCTTATGCGGCGAGCCGTTCGCAATCCGGTCTTGCTCGAGGTTACCTCACGCATGAGCTCGTCGGTGTGCAGGCTGCCCTTCATCAGCAGTTCACCTTTGGATTCGTGGATGAGCTGAACGGCCTTGGCGGCGGCAGCGTCGCTATGAGGCACATCGACGATCTCGATGCGGCTGATATCCAGATGATGTTCGCGTGCTACAGCGGATATCTTGGTGGCAGGACCAACGAGTATCGGAACGATGATACCGGCTTCGGCTGCTTCAATGGGACCGCGCAACGATGTCTCATCGCAAGGATGTACGACAATCGTGGCGGCAGGCGGCACGACCTGCTGTGCCCGCTTGATGAGCCGTTCATATTTGGAGAGAGGCGCATGGGCGCCTGGGCTGATTGCCATAATCTCACTGCTTTGTTTGGAGGGCATGTTGATTCCTCAGTGATCTTTTCGGCGACGTATCAGGAGGCTTTTGCCTGGGATTTTTTCGGAACCTCGCGAAGGTGTGGCCGGGTGCCGCCGGCTTCGAGGCCGAACAGGCGCGCGACCTCCCCTATTCTTTTCTTGTCTTCAGCGGATAATTCGCCGCGCGCGCTCAGGATCTGTTTGATGAGGTTGTAGCCTTTTTCGCGGGTTTCCATGTCGGGCGGTAACATTGACGGAATTGCAGCTAGCGCCGCTTCTTCATCGATCAACAGGATATTGAACTGCTCGCGCACGAGAGCCTTGAAGTCCTCGATCGGTATGTCGCCGTGCGCTTTGCGGATGCGGCGGGCGAGTTCAAAGCCTCGCTCATCAACGGCAGCGCGGTTCATCCCCGCATAGATGAGACTGCGGATAACGGCTGCACGAAGGCCACCGGCAGGGATGCGCGACTTGAGTTCGGCAATACGTTTTTGCAGAAGCTCGTGATGCATCGGATTCTTGGCGGCTTTTCGCAAAGGGTTTGCCGCCGCAGGATCAATGCCCACCGCCGCCTGGAGCATCGGTGAACCATAGATTGTAAGGAACACCCGCTCAGAGAATGTCTCGCTCGCCTGGCGCCATGCGTCGAGGGCAGCGACGATCTGATTGGACCAATTCTCCTGCATGATGATGAATGGATTATCGTCCCTGGCGCTCGTGCGGTTCTCACGAACCTGCTCGGCAAGCGCAGCAACCGGAGCCACCACCGGATTCTGGTCGGAGAAAAGCTCATACTGCAGGCGCAGGGGATGCAATTGCCGCATCCCGTCCGCCACCGGAGCACTCACGAACGCTCGTACGAGAGGCTGCACAAAAGTCCGATAGAGGGAAAGATTTATTTCGGAAATGCGTGCAGCCGTTGCGAATCGTCGCTCGTCGGCCATGTCGTTGCCGCCAAGCGCCCTGATGTCGTCGAGCGTTCTTGCTTCGCACCGCATCACCCAGTTTCCGCTCGCGAGGTCAGGATTTGCTGTATCTGCAGTCTTGTCGTCAAAGATCGCCTCGTAAAGGCCGGGCGGCAGGGTATCGATTAGGTCGATATTGCTCGAAAGCTCTCCATGTTCCTTTTTTGCAACGCCTCCGGAAACGAAGATACCAAGATGGCCGACCAATTCATGAATGGTGTAAACGATCGTTTGTCCGCAGGACCGGATATCGTCAACGTTCTCGTACAGATCGAGAATCCAATCGAGTGCCTGTTGCGGCGGTGTAATATTGTCGCCTTTCGAGCAGAATACGACGATTGGTGAACGAATGTTTCGCAGATCGATCGTGGTACCGTCCGATGTTTGAATTTGCCCTGCGGCGAGCTTGTTGCCAATGAAGAGTTCGTCGACGATGAACTGGATCTCCTCTGCGTTCAGGTTGACGTGGCCTCCCCACCACTTCTCGAATCCCAGGTAGCGCGGGCCTTCCTTGTCGATCTTCGAATAGAGATTGTATTGCTTGCTCCAGAGTGTGTTTGCGGGATTCTGACTTTCGAAATTCTGCACCAACCAGGCGCCATCGAATTTTCCATGGCCGAGATCGCCAGTGAGCGCAGTCAGCCAGCTGCCGCCCAGCAGTCCACCCGAATAACGCATGGGATTCTTGCCGTGCACGCCCGCCCAATAGGAGAGCGGCGATCCCGCAACGATGATCGGGCCGAACAGTTCCGGGCGAATGGCCGCCAGCATCATGACCGCCCAACCCGCCTGACAATTTCCAATCACACAAGGTTTGCCGCTGGCCTGCGGATGCGCGGCCGTGACTTTTTCAATAAAAATCGCCTCGGCACGAGCGATGTCCTCGATGGTTTGTCCCGGAACAGGATCTGGAAGAAAGCCGACGAAATAACAAGGATGGCCGGCCTTCATAGCAACACCGATTTCGCTGTCCGCTTTGAAGCCTCCGATGCCTGGGCCATGTCCGGCGCGCGGGTCTACGACAATGAACGGCCGCAGTTTCGGATCGATATCGAAGTCTACCGGCGGAATGATCCGCACGATGCAATAGTTTACCGGGCGATCGAGCGTACGCCCATCGACGACAAGTTCGAATTTATAGTCGAGTACATTTGGAGCGGTCTGCTCCATTTGTTCACGGTATTGATTTCCGCGCTGGCGCATCACATCCCAGAAAAGAACGGTGCGCTGCGCAGCGTCGATCGCGTACTCCATAGCGGGTGCGAACATGTCAAACGGCGTTATCGTCGACGCTTTTGAGGCAGATGTTTTTTGCGCTGACGACATTGGCGTGCTCCTGAATAACTCTTGCGCTTGCTGGCGATTGATGGAACCACTCACTCAAATTCGACTTAACTGCTTCAGTCACCCGTCGATTATCCCAGGAAGCTTCGGATCTTACCGGCCATTCACTTTTCTTGTCATCAGGTCAAAGCGCCTTCGTCCAACATGCTACTTGTTTTCTTGTAGTGCCAAGAAAGCAGCGCCCATTGATACAGATCAATGACCCTGGAATTGTGACTTCTTAGAAACAGACAGCCAATCAGATGGTTAGAAACAGGCGACCAATCAGATGGTGAGGTATCGTGTTATGGCAAGCCTGCAACGGGGAGTTTTCTGCATGCCATCGGAAAGAAAGAGGATGACCCGCAGGCGCCCCTTTCGCTGCAATTGGGTCTAAAATCGGCAGCGAATGATGTCGGGACAAGCCTGCAATTCCGCCAATTTGAAACATTTTTCCGATCTCAACCCCACCACATCTTTGAGTTGGATGAAAAGAGAGCGCTGCAATGCTTCCTAAAGTGAAAGCCAAGCTTCTCGAAGGCAAGAAAGGCCTGATCGTTGGCATCGCCAACGAAAATTCAATTGCATGGGGATGTGCCAAGGCTTTCCGGGCGTTCGGCGCTGAAGTGGCCGTTACATATGTGAACGACAAGGCAAGGAAATATGTCGAGCCGCTCGCGCGCGAGATCGAAGCGCCAATTGTCATGCCCCTCGATGTGAACACGCCGGGACAGATGGAGGCGGTCTTTGAGCGGATCGCCAAGGAATGGGATAAACTGGATTTTGTTGTTCACTCCATCGCTTTTTCGCCAAAAGAGACACTCCAGGGCCGTGTTGTCGATGCGTCGCGCGAAGGCTTTGCAACCACCATGGATGTATCCTGCTGGACCTTCATTCGCATGGCACATCTTGCGGAGCCATTGATGCGTAAGGGTGGCACGCTGTTCACGATGTCATACTACGGCAGCCAGATGGTCGTTAAGAACTACAACATCATGGGTGTAGCGAAGGCAGCTCTTGAATGCGCCGTCCGCTATATCGCGGCTGAACTCGGCCCAAAGGGGATCCGCGTTCATGCGATTTCCCCGGGACCTCTTGCGACTCGCGCCGCATCCGGAATTCCTGAATTTGATGCGTTGCTCGACAAGGCCAAAGCGAAGGCGCCTGCACGCAGTCTCGTCAGCATTGACGATGTGGGCGCTGCCACGGCCTTTCTTGCGCACGACGCAGCGCGCCTCATCACAGGCGAAACTCTTTATATTGATGGCGGCTACCACATCATCGACTAGCAGTGGCACACTGAGTTCGTCTTTCTGACTCGTATGCTTGCTCTAGTTTGCTCCGCTCAGAGCGCGCATCGCACGCGATCCAGATTGCGGAGTTTATGCAGATGATAGACGATCCGTTCCTGAACCACTTTGCACTTGGGCTGCTCTTTTTCGTGGTCGCAGTGCTGTTTTACGGCATCATCGCAATTCACGACGTGCCTTATTTGATCGCGAAATCATGTGAACATCCCCACCAGCCGGAGCTTTGACAGGAAAAGCCCAATATATAGAGATGCTATTTTTCGGTCCAGCTTAGGCTGATACCTATGTCACCTGGCATTCCACCTGGCCAATCAATGATCTGAAATTTTATCCGATAGCCCCGAGGTTGCATATATTTCTTCCAAAATTGAAAGAGTTCTTTCGGCAATCCCGTCAGCGTCTCTTCCCAACCTGACTCCTGTTGATTAATGGCGCGACCGTGATCTGTGAAAAGCGCATTGGGAAACCGACCAACTAATACTTCAGTTAGACCGTTATTGACCGCCCTGTTTACGATCGCGGCCGCTCTCTTCAATCGCTCTTCATCGGCCACGCCAGACGGCTCCTTCAACTTATCGATCAATGCCTTCTTTTCGGCCTCCACTACCGCTTGTTTACGCATATAGTCGGAGGCCTTTTCCGCCTCAGCTATGGCCATTCTTTTACTGCAATCCGCCGCACTCGGCAGGAGATCGTCAGCTTTCGTATTCATAACCATTCTCCAAATACTAACGAGGCCAACTTGACCGATCGCTCTCTGAAGCGCGAAAATCCAGCCTTCCTTTTAGAAACTTACACCTCGACTGGTTTTGACCTAAGTCAATAGGTGGCTGCAATTCATCAGGCTGAATGTCGCGCAGATGCCAATTATAAGCGCCAACTCAATAGATGGACAAAATGAAAAGTAAAAAGCCAAGGACCAAGGTCGACGGTCCCCCGAAGATGAAGCGGAAGGCTTATGAAAAAGAGCTGCACAAACTTCAGGTCAAATTGTGCCGATTGCAGGATTGGGTCAAGCAAAAGGGCCTGCGCGCAATTATCGCTTTCGAGGGGCGCGACGCCGCCGGCAAGGGGGGAACGATCCGGGCGCTAACCGAAAGGCTCAGCCCAAGAGTATTTCGCGTTGTCGCACTTCCGGCGCCGTCGGAGCGGGAAAGGTCACAATTGTTCCTCCAGCGCTACATCCAGCAATTTCCAGCGGGCGGCGAAGTCGTTATTTTTGACCGCAGTTGGTACAATCGTGCCGGCGTCGAGCACGTCATGGGATTTGTCAGCAAGGAAGGTTACGAACGCTTTTTGACGCTGGCGCCGAAAATCGAAAAATATATCGTAGATGCCGGTATCATACTTATAAAAATCTGGCTGGAAGTCGGCAAAGACGAACAGGAGCGACGCTTCCTGGCTCGCATCAACGACCCGATGCGGCAATGGAAACTGAGCCCCATGGATATCGAATCGTATAAGCACTGGTACGAGTATTCAAAAGCTCGCGATATGATGCTTCAAGCGACTGATAGCAACCACGCGCCGTGGTTCATTGTTCGCTCAGATGACAAGCGGCGTGCGCGCCTGAATTGCATCTCGCATATTTTGGATTCGATCCCCCACAAAACGGTCCACACTGAGAAAGTCAAATTGCCCAAGCGGCTAGACAGCAATCAATACGACGACCAGCGATCGTTGAAACGCCGACGCTTTGTGCCAGAAAAATACTAACGGGCGAAAGCAATTGTATTGCTCTGGATTGGTGGTTTTTCAATCAGGCTTTCCGTGATCGCTTTTTTCTCGTACCGCCAAGGACGCTTTCGAGGGTTATGGTCCTGTGTATTCCTCCAACCCTTTCACCTATCCCGTCAGCCCGCAGTAAATCTCGCACCCGTCCGCGCGCCCCGACGATACGTAGCGTGATGCCATGGGATGCGAGTTCGTCGTACAATTCATGCAACATTTTCGATCCGGCGAGATCGATGAATGGCGATGCCGATAGATCGCATATGACCAGACGAACATTGGACGAATCGGTCGTGCGAATGTGCTCCAGGACAGATTCAAGAACTGAGTCAGCATTAACATAAATCAGTGAAGCTTCAGGGCGGAAGGCAACCGCGTTGCCGCCAAGCGGCTCATTTTCGGGATGGCGAGCAAGATCAGAATAGTTGTTCGTGCCGGGAACGCGACCCAGAAACGCCACGTGTGGAAGCGATACTCGCGCCAGCAGCATCAAGACGGATGCCAGCGCAGCTAAAAGGATGCCTTGCAGAATTCCCAACATTAACACTGCGCAAAATGCGATTGCCGCGGCATAGAAATCCAGCCGGCTTACCCGCCACATCCGGACCATAGCGGGAAAATCCAGCAATCCGGACACGGCGACGAGCACGACTGATGCCAGAACTGCCTTTGGCAGATTCTCCAATAGTCCCGTAAAGAAAACCAGGCAGAGCGCCAGCGCAATTGACGCAAATACCAGGGCTAAAGGCGTACGCGCGCCTGCTTTGTCGTTCACGGCGGACTGAGAAAGTCCCCCCGCGACTGGGTATCCGTGCCCGAACGCGGCGGCTAGATTTGCCACGCCGACGCCGAGAAACTCCTGTCGTGGATCAAGCGCGTACCCGTGCTTTGCTGCAAATGTTCGCGCCGCCGAAACGCCTTCTATGTAGGCAAGCAACAAACACCCGATCGCAAGCGGAAAAATTCCTTCTACATCGCGCAACCTTAGCGCCGGGCCTTCCAGCGTCGGCAAGCCGGGGGGATTCGACCTGTTATCGGTACGCCAAGGGCGGGAAGATCGAGGGCCGAGGCGGCGATGATCGCCATGGCAACAACTGCAAGCGCTGTCGGTTTACCAGGCAGCAGGCGTTCACCAGCGAAGAGCAGCGCGATTGCGACAAAACCAACCATCAAAACCGTATAGTTCACATCGCCGATCTGCCCAACAAACAAGATAAGGCGTTCAAAGAAATTGTGGCCTCCTCCTGGCGCGCCAATAAAGCTTGGCAGCTGGGTCATTGCGATTGTGAGGGCAGCGCCGGCCTTGAAGCCGACAAGAATGCTGTTGCTGATCAGCTTGACAAGCGCGCTGAGTTTGAGCGCCCAGGAGATCAGGCAGAGCAGAGCGACTGTGAATGCTGCAAGGCTGGCAATCTGCGCGTAGCGTTGTGCGTCCCCCTCGGCCATTAGACTTACCGATCCGGCAATCATAAGTGAGATCGCAGAGGTCGGTCCGATCGCCAGCTGCCGCGATGACCCAAAGAACGCGTAGCCAATTCCGCCAAGCAAATAACCGTATATTCCGACCTGTGGCGGAAGCCCCGCGAGGCTAGCGTAAGCGAGGGAAACCGGAATCGCGTAGGCAGCGAGTGTGACCCCAGCAACAATATCTCCGCCTAACCAGGCAGCACGGTAGTCCATCAACCAGAAAGCCGACGGAATATAACGGAGCCATCTCGCGCGGAACTTTGCTGAAGCATTCATGCAAGACAACTCATATCAGGCAGATGGGCGTCTTGGGGCGTCTCCATAAGCAATGAGTTCGCGGTAATTCAGCTAAGCAAGATCGCAACGCCCACGACGGAAATCGCCAATAACGGGGCAACGGCGCTAGTGGCTTTCAAGTCAACCGATCATCAATTCGGCCAGACCTACTCAGGGCTTCATTTTAATGCCAAGCCTTGCGCGTTCATCCTTGAAAACTACGGCAATTGCATCGATGATCCGAATGCTCGGGTTTGCTTTGCAGTAGACGATTATCTCGTGCTCAAGACTTTTTGCTCTAACCGGATTGAACAAATGCTTTTTACCTAGGCCATTGTACCAACCGCTATACCAAATTGTGAGCATGTCAGCGTCTTCCTGAAAAGTTCCAGCAAGTTGGCCGCAGCTGAGCCGTTGCACGTCGAGGAATCCATTGGCATCCGTGTACGCGGTTAAGGGGGTTTGAGCTGCTGCACTTGAACACGCAATCGCGAGGGCAAATATTCCAGTAAAAAGACGCATGCTCATTATCTCCGCTTGGTTGTTCAAAGATAAGCTGTAACGAATTCGTCTTACTCTCACGGCGCAACTATTTCCACAAGCACCATAGTCGTCACACGACACACAATGTCTTGATCAATATCAATATTGCTCGGAGCTTTCGACACCTGGACGACGTGTTCATTTGCATTCTGATCCCGGCACCGTTTCCAAAGTCTACGCGGCGTCGGCGTTATGCCTTAGTTTGAATAAGCGCCGTAATTCGGTCTGACCGCAATATTGCATTGCCGAGTTCTATGAACCCCGCCAGGTCTCGGGGCGCTGCAGCCAATCCAATTCCCTTCATTTCGTTGACGCGGGGTGTCCACACCTGTCGGGTCTCGAGCAAGTAGACACCGTATACTGCTTGCAATCCCTTTGGATCGCTGGTCCCCAATTCCTGTTGTATTGCGTAGGCAGAAAGTGCGGCATTCGTCACCGTCGACGCCTCGATTAGCGCCTGGCGATAGCCCGGGTGATGCGAAATGTCTGATCCAAAAGTTTCCTGAATTTTTTGCGCGGAGGCCTGGACGACCACGAGCAGGCTATCAAGAATGTTGCGAAGTGAGTGCTTGGTAGCAAGTGGCAGATAGTCGGTTGGATTCAAGAACACGTCCACCGCCGCTGTTATCGCCCCACAACCGCTGTGTCCCATTACGACGATGAGTTTCAGACTTTCGCGCAAGTGGTCAACAGCATATTTGAGGCTTCCAAGCACGTCTGTGCCGAGACAATTGCCGGCCACGCGGATTACAAAAAGGTCATTCGGCCCTTCATTCAAGATTAGTTCGAGGGGCACCCGCGCGTCCGAGCAACCGAGAATCGCAGCGAACGGACGCTGTTCGGGGACCGCTCCGCCAACGGGTAAAATCCCCAGGTCGCGTGGATCGACCAAAATGACTTGGTGAACACCGGCGCTTCCGTCTGAGGGGCCTTCGAGGAGTTTGGCAAATGATCGATTGCCGTCGTTAAGCCGGCGCATTGCCGCGTCGCCGTCCAACGGCCGAGGCCTTGCGAGCGTATCCTGCGCTTCATACCGATATGTGATGTCTACGGATCTCATTCTCAACCAACTCGGCACGGCGCAGCATTGGCAGCCGCGCCACGCACAATCGTGCTGCCAGCGCGTCCGCGCCATTTTTTGCTTGCAGACTTTCGATCGGCCTGACCGGATGCTGGTCACCTAGAGCTTATAGCCGAACTTCTTCATGCAAGCCGAACCGCGCGTATAGCGCACATTCGCTTGGGTAGATGTCCCGGGGGTTCCTTCCTTGTCCAAGAATGCCTTGCATTTCTGGTACGCCTCCTCATACGTGAGCTTTTTGGCGGCGGCCGACGCACTATCGGCAAAGCCGAAGGCTGCAGCAATCGCAACGGCCAGGATTCCCGGCAAAAGCTTATTTTTGGGCGTCATAACGTCCTCCTTTGAGACAAAATCGAAAGTATTGCGGTTGGCGCAGGCGCACTTTGACCTAGATCAACAGCTTTGCCGTTTGCAGTGGTGTCATCGAGGTTGAACAACGTCTTTGGGTTGCCGGCCATGGTGGAAGTAGCCAGGTATTCAGCGATAGAGGCCCTGCCCGATGGGCGCAGGATCGAAATCCGTGCGCTACGGCCAGACGATCAAGCTGGCCTTTTGGCAGCCATCAACCGCACCAGTGCCGAGTCGCTGTACCGCCGCTTCTTCGGTGCAAAGCGTGATTTTTCCGAAAAGGAACGTGATTTTTTCCTCAACATCGACTTTGTAAATCATGTTGCCCTTGTCGCTGTCGTGAAAGAGGCCAACCATCCCGTCATAGTTGCGGGCGGACGTTATGTTGTCGAACGGCCAGGGGCGGCAGAGGTCGCGTTCGCTGTAATCGACGAGTATCAGGGGCAAGGTATCGGCGCCGTGCTACTGCGCCATCTCACTACATTGCCCGCGATGCGGGCCTCGAACAATTCACCGCCGAGGTTTTACCGGACAATATCTCGATGTTGAAAGTGTTCGAGAAGAGCGGACTTAAGATTGACACGAAGCGCGAGCCGATGGCGGTGCATGTCACACTTCAACTTTTCTAATTCAAAAACATTACGACGATGCGATGAAAAATGACGGATCAGTCCGATCAAGATTGAAAACCCCGAAAGCTGCTGCAATCGCGGGAATACTTTTTTCTGTCTTGTTTGCTACGGCGTTTTCATTGCTTCGGATTTCTGTCCCGAGCTACCCGGCAGACTCAGGAGAATGGCTCAAAACCAGTTCAATCTCTGTTGGTTTTGCGTTGAACCTGCTCCCATTCGCCGGGATCGCATTTCTTTGGTTTGTCGGCGCATTGCGCGATCGGCTCGGCGAGCTTGAAGATCGCTTTTTTTCGACGGTGTTCCTCGGAAGTAGTCTGCTTTTTCTGGCTTCCCTCTTTACCTCAGCAGCGGCCATAGGCGCGATTATCCTCGCCTTCGCTGGCGATTCCGGTAACCCGATCAACTCTGCGGCGTTCCAATTCGCCCGCACTTTGGCCTACAACGTCGCCAATATCTATATGGTCAAAATGGCAGGCGTATTTATGATCTCCACCTCTACCGTTGTCGTTTACACCGAAATTGCGCCGCGTTGGGTCGCACTCCTCGGTTTTGTCCTCGCGTTACTCCTTCTATTCGGCAGCACATATTTCTCTTGGATATTTATCGCCTTTCCATTTTGGGTCTTTCTGATCAGTAGTTGCCTTCTCGTCGACAAGTATCGTCGGTAGTCCGGCAAGGAGCTATTGTAACTTTTCCGCGCCCGATGCCCCTCCCAACCCTTGGGAATCCCCTATACGCGCAAGAGCAAGGTCCTCGGGATAAATGAAATGCTTTTCAACTTCCCGGTCGAGGAGGACCAGTTCCCGCTGCAAGGCCGCCTGCCGGTGCTTCGGCAGCGTCTGAATGAGATTGTCGATCATTGCCCGCAATCGCCGGACAACTTGCATGTTCTGCGCCCCGCAGTAGCGTATTTCAGTGAACACGAGATGCACAAAATCCTCCCAATTGGGAGTCCGGAAAATAACGCGCAATTGGCCCGATTTATTCAATATTTCATCAGTACGTAGATTCTTGGTGCCAGCCCTGCGAAGCAACCGATGCAGCTGGTCAATTGCAATTACAGCAGTCGTGGGATCGTTGATCGCTGGTGACAGAGCCTTGAGCGCAATATCAATTATGATGCGGAATGCAAAGGTCGGATCCTGCTGCATCGTACGTTCAGCCCCGAACGCAACTGTTGACTGCAATTTTCGATCATCAAGCGACGCTGCGCCACCATATAATTTGAACAGTGGCTCATCGGTTGCAATAAAATCTCCCACTTGGGGTACGAATTCGATGACACCATTTGACCGCTCTGCTGCAGCGATGAGCTCGCCTAAGTTTACCGCTAGAATTATTTCAGATGCCTCTTGATGATGAATAACTCGGTCGGGCTCGCGTAGTCTGTGGCGCTGATCCTTAATCTGGTGCGGGCCTAAGCTTGGGTCGGGGTAGACACTCTCGATAACAGCGAGGCCCCCCTTTCCTACGAGGGTTAAGAGACTGATGGGGCGCAATAGCCTCGCCGCGTAGTCAATGAGATAGAGAAATGCCCCGAAGCAAAGGATACCAAGACATGCAGCAACAAATGCAACAAGCTCAAAGACAGTTGCTTGTATTCTGTTGATAGCGCTTATCGCGAACAGCAGTGTAAAAATGAAAAGTCCGGTTGTGTATCTGACGACGTTATTGCGCAGCAAAATAGTCGCAATAATTCGGGGTGTCAGTTGCGCACTTGCAATCTGAAGGGCGACGAGGAGAGATCCAAACGTAAAAACCAGTAAACTCAGAGTCGCCGTTATTAACGCATTGAGCATCGCTTGTGCGCCTGAAACACCGATGTTCAGGAAGCTCCAGCCCAACCAACCGTCCAGACGGTGCAATACACGCGTCGCGACGAGCTCAAGTGGTATCGCGATAAATGGCACGACCCATAGCGAGGACCTGACGTAAGCTCTCAAGCGATAGATTTGCTTCCAGTTCATGGGAGCCCCGAATGCGCTGAAATTGAGCCAATCACTGCATGCTCGACATTTCGCCGCCAGCAGTTGATCTAAATCAAGTCATTTGACGGCGATCTGTCAGACTGTGCAACGTGCCATCCGGTCGATGGGGCTGCTCAGCCCGTAGGGAGACTCACTATGACAAGTCATGCTGCCCTCGCAAAGAAACCCGCGGATAAGAGCCGTACCGATCAGGATCCGTGGCGGGGCTTTAATCCTGGCGATTGGCGCACTGGCATCGATGTAAGGAATTTCATCGTCCGGAATGTCACACCTTACACTGGCGACGAGAGTTTTCTGGCTTCCTCAACGCCGCGAACCAAAGCGGTCTGGGCCAAATTACAGTCATATTTTAAGGACGAGCAGAAAAAGGGCGTCCTCGCAGTCGACGCGAAGACGCCTTCAACTCTGTTGGCGCACAAAGCCGGTTATATCGACCGCGATAATGAAATAATTGTCGGCCTGCAGACCGACCAGCCATTCAAGCGCGCAATATTCCCTTATGGCGGTTTACGCATGGTCGAGGCGGGTCTGAAGGCTGCGGGCTTTGATGCCGATCCGCAAGTCCATGAGGCGTTCACCAAATATCGAAAGTCGCACAACGACGGCGTGTTCGACGCCTATACGCCGGAAATCATGCGGTGTCGAAAGTCGGGAATCATCACAGGACTTCCCGATGCCTACGGGCGCGGGCGCATAATCGGTGACTATCGCCGGGTTGCGCTCTACGGCGTGGATCGGCTGCTCGAGGCCAAGGCTTCCGAGCGGGCGCAAATCGATGATATGTGGCCGACCGACGAAGTGATCCGCATGCGCGAGGAAATGGCTGAGCAAATGCGCGCGCTCAAGGATCTCGTGTCGATGGCAGAACTCTACGGTTGCGACATTACCCGCCCGGCGACGACTGCTCGGGAAGCGGTTCAGTGGACTTATCTCGCCTACTTGGGCGCCATCAAGGAAGCAAATGGCGCGGCGATGTCGATCGGCCGCATCTCCTCGTTTCTCGATATATATATCGAGCGTGACCTCGAGGAGGGCACGCTGGACGAAACGGGCGCCCAAGAGCTCTGGGATCAGCTCGTGCAAAAGCTGCGCATAGTCCGCTTCCTGCGTACACCGGACTACGACGCGCTGTTTAGCGGCGACCCCTACTGGGCCACCGAATGCGTGGGTGGAATGGACCTGGACGGACGCCCGCTTGTGACCAAGAGCAGCTATCGCATGCTGCATACCCTCAAAACTCTTGGCCCCGCGCCCGAACCGAATATCACGGTGCTCTGGTCCAAAAATATGCCGGACACTTTCAAGCGATATTGCATCAAGACCAGCCGGGACACGTCGTCTTTGCAATACGAAAATGACGACTTGATGCGTCCACACTGGGGAGACGACTACGGTATCGCATGCTGCGTGTCGGCAATGCGGCTCGGCAAGCAAATGCAATTCTTCGGAGCTCGCGTAAATCTCGCAAAAGCGCTGCTCTATGCCATCAATGGCGGCCGCGACGAGAATTCAGGTGACCAGATTGCGCCGGCGACGTCGCCTGTGACTGGCGAATACCTCGAGTATGACGAAGTGTTCGCGAAGTTCGACATAACAATGGATTGGCTCGCGCGCACTTATGTGCACGCCATGAACTGCATCCACTACATGCACGACAAGTACTTCTACGAGCGCCTCGAGATGGCGCTGCATGATCGCGATATCTTGCGGACTATGGCATTCGGGATTGCTGGCCTCTCGGTGGTCGCCGACAGTCTAGCTGCCATCAAGTATGGAAAAATCCGTGTGATCCGCGACGAGCGCGGTCTCGCCGTCGACTACAAGAATGAAAGCAAGGCCGCTGTTCCGCAATTCGGCAACAATGATGATCGTGTTGATACGATAGCATCCGGACTCGTCACGCGGTTCATGGAAAAAATCCGCAAGCATCCGACTTACCGGAATGCAACGCACACGCAGAGCGTACTGACAATCACATCGAATGTGGTTTATGGAAAGGCAACCGGAAATACTCCGGATGGCCGTCGCAAAGGCGAACCGTTTGGTCCCGGAGCTAACCCGATGCACGGCCGTGACAGCCACGGTTGGCTCGCATCCTGCCTCTCGGTGGCAAAACTTCCTTACAAAGATTCGCAAGACGGTATCAGCTATACCGTTTCGGTCGCACCGCAAAAAGCGCATTTGTCGGAGAAAGAACTCCTGGACGGAGCGACCAAGGCCTTCGACGTCTACTTCGGTCAAGGCGGATTCCACATGAATCTAAACGTGATCGACAAAGACACGCTTGAGGACGCGATGAAGAACCCGGACAAATATCCACAACTCACGATTCGTGTGTCCGGTTATGCCGTGAACTTCATACGCCTGACGCGCGAGCAGCAGCTGGACGTAATCAACCGCACCTTCCACGGCCAGATCTAAGGGAGGGTGCGTGATGTCGCAGCTTGGCACCTTGGAGGCCGGCAGCCGGCACGACTTACATGTCGGGGTGTCACCCGACGCCCCCGATGAAGAGAAACTTAAAGAAGCTGACGGCGCCTTCGGTTACGCCCATTCCTACGAAACATCCTCTCGCTACGATGGGCCGGGCGTACGAGTCGTCCTTTTCGTTTCAGGCTGTTTGCTGCGTTGTACCTATTGCCACAATCCTGACACGTGGCATCTCAAGGACGGCACCTACGTTTCGGCACAACAGGTACTTGATCGCCTCGCGAGCTTTGCGCCTGCGCTTCGCGCGCTCGATGGCGGTCTCACGATTTCGGGCGGTGAACCCATGGTTCAACTCGCTTTTACGAGGCGAATTCTCGCCGGCGCCAAGAAAATGGGCTTGCACACCGCTATCGAAACTTCAGGTTATCTGGGCGACCGCGTCGACGAGAATTATCTTTCCGCTCTCGACCTGGTCCTGCTCGACATCAAGAGTTCTAACCCTGACACCTATCGCTCGGTAACGGGTCGCGAACTGGCCCCTACCCTGAGGTTCGCCGAGCGCCTCGCTTCAATCGGGAAACCGGTGTGGGTTCGTTTCACGCTCGTGCCGGGTTTCACGGACGATCCTGCGAACGTCGAGGGGATCGCGAAATTTGTCGCACCAATGAAGAACGTCGAGTGGGTCGAGGTGCAGCCATTTCACCAACTTGGCGCATTCAAATGGAAGGCAATGAAGCTGGAATACAAAAACGCGAATACACCGACGGCGACACCCGACCTTGTCGCTCGCGTCATCGAACAATTTCGGGCGGCAGGATGCCGCGTCCATTGATTCCTGAAACCTGATTCAGGCCGGAGGTTTTACAAAATGCTGGATCTTGCCCGCGAAATAATCGGATCACAGCCGATTCTCGCCGCATTTCTTGCAATCGGCGTTGGCTATCTGGTCGGACAGATCAATATTGGCGGCTTCTCCCTCGGTGTTGGTGCGGTTCTTTTTGTTGGCCTTGCCATTGGTGCTTTTGCGCCGAAGGCGCAGATTGTCGGACCGATCAGCCTTACCGGCCTGATCATGTTTCTCTACGGAATAGGAATACTTTACGGTCGGCAGTTCTTTGAAGGCATGGCAGGTGCGGCAGGACGCAAATACAACTTTTTAGCCTTGATCGGGGTCGTCGCCGGTCTCTTTGTCGCTCTCGGGCTTGGCCAAGCATTCGGGATCAAGATCGGGCATACGCTGGGCATCTACGCTGGGTCAATGACGAGCACCGCCACCCTGCAGGCGGCGCTCGACGTCATGAAGAACAAAGATCCCTCTATCGGATATTCGATTGCATATCCATTCGGCGTGATCGGCCCGATCTTGTGCATTTATTTCATGACGCAGCGGGTGAAGCCAAAATTTCCCGCCAAAGCCCAGCGATTTCACATGGGTGAGATAACCTTGGGCGATAATTGCGCAGGGCTTACGGTCACCGACATCAGTAAAGATCTGCCCAATGGCGTCCAAGTAACGATGATCCGCAAGGGCCATAGCAATCTTGTTCCATCCGAAGATGTCGTTCTTAGCCCCGGTGACGGACTTCTGATCATTGCCGAGCAACAGGACGCAATCGCGCAGGCGGCCGCGAAGCTGGGACGGCTTGAACCTGGACGGATCGTCAAGGATCGCTCCGCACTCGACTACATTCGTGTCTTCGTCGGAAAGGCTAATATGGTGGGCATTCCGCTCGCGCAATTGCCCCTACCCACCGGCTACCCGGTGCATCTCTTGCATGTACGGCGCTACGATATGGACATCGTGCCAGCGCCCGACCTGGTGCTGGAGTTTGGCGACAGGGTCGGTGTGCTCACTCCGCCCGATCGCAAAGAAGAAATCCGCCGACATTTCGGCGATACCGTCAAGGCGGCGGCCGAGTTTAGCTACGTCTCGCTTGGGATTGGAATGGTCCTTGGCATCCTGCTTGGCTTAGTTCCTATTCCAATACCTGGCGTGGGCATCGTTACTCTCGGCATTGGTGGCGGACCGCTGATCGTGGCGCTCATTCTCGGTAAGCTGCGCCGGACCGGTCCCATGCTCTGGGTCATGCCATTGCCGGCAAATATTGTGCTTCGGAACTTCGGTCTGGCGATATTCCTGGCTGCCGTCGGCATCAATGCAGGCCAACCGTTTGTAAGGACGGTTTCTGAAACCGGACTGACCATGTTGTTTATCGGCGTCGCGGTCCTGCTAACAACCGTGCTCATCGTGCTTTTGGTGGGACACTATCTGATGAAGATCCCCTACGACGACTTGCTCGGCGTTGCTTCAGGCGCAACAGGGAATCCAGCGATTTTGGTTTATTCGACAAAGATGGCGCCGACCGAACGGCCTGACATTGGATACGCGATGATCTTTCCATCGATGACAATCGTAAAGGTTATTACCGTACAGATTATCGGTATCCTCGCGGCCGCGGGTGCGGCCGGCTGACGTTACCCATGAGAAACAAATCATCACGCGATGAGGTTGCCCCACCTCAGTCGGTTACATTCGATGCGATCATGCCGGCCACTATGGCATTGCGCGCCGAGGCCAGTGGCGTAAAGAGGGCTTCTACCGATCCGATAACGCTGCTCGTGCTCGGTGTCTTGGCGGGAGCGTTCATTTCATTCGGTGCAATTTTTGCAACGACAGTCGGCGCAGGGGCAGCTGCGCTGCCGTACGGAGTTGTGCGACTTCTCATGGGGCTGGTTTTTTCGGTCGGGCTTATACTGGTCATCGTTGGAGGAGCCGAACTTTTTACCGGCAACAATATCATTGTGATGGCCTGGGCAAGCGGCAAGGTGAAAACGCGCGCGCTCTTACTCAACTGGGTTCTCACATTTACCGGCAATTTTGTCGGCGCGATCGTGACCGCAGGGCTAATGTTCTACACCACGCAATTTACGTTTGGCGACGGGGCGGTCGGGTTGGTGGCGCTGAGCACGGCAAACGCGAAAACGTCATTGGCTTTCGTCCCTGCGTTGACACTTGGCGTCATGTGTAATGCGCTTGTATGCTTGGCGGTATGGATGTGCTTCAGCGCAAGAACGATCGTCGACAGGGTTCTCGCGATAGTCCCACCGATTGCGGCATTCGTTGCGGCCGGATTTGAGCACAGCATTGCGAACATCTACTTCATTCCAATGGGCCTGTTTATCAAAGCCGGAGCGCCGGATTCATTCTGGAGAGCCATCGGCAAGGCACCAGCAGATTTTCCCGAACTGACCTGGAGCAATTTTCTCATCGGAAATCTGGTCCCGGTTACGATAGGCAATATCATTGGCGGCTCGATTATGGTCACGGCAGTCTATTGGTTTGTTTACCTGCGGAGTAAGAAGTCGTAATTAGCAATCCCCGACTTCATCCCTGAACATTGACAGTTCTGCACGTTCTCGCTTTGGGTCAAAACTGATTGAGGAATAAGAACGCACAATGATCCGAATTGGAATTATTGGACTTGGCTGGTGGGGCAAGCAGATCGTGACCTGCCTCGCAGAAAGCTCGCGATTTAAGGTTGTTGCAGGGTGCGATATCGACACCAAGATGGCAGCGTCGTTTGCGGCCGCCCACAAGTTCGATCTCGTGGACGACTATAAAGCTCTCATCAATCGTCACGATATCGATGCTGTTGCCGTCGTGACGCCTCACCTGCTTCACGAAGACATGGCGGTGGCTGCGTTTGGCGCCGGAAAACAGGTATTTTGCGAAAAGCCGCTCGCTCTCACCACCGCGAGCGCCGAACGAATACTTGCGGCCTGCGCGAAGGCTGGCGGAGTACTCGGCATTGGCCATGAACGGCGTTATGAACCCGCAATGGAGGAAATGCGCCGGCTGTTCGACAGCGGCAAACTCGGGCGTGTGCTGCACATGGACGCCAACGTGAGCCACAATAATTTCCGCAAGATGGATCCATCGAACTGGCGGCGTGATCCCAAGCACGCACCGGCAGGCGCCTGGACCGCTCTTGGCATCCATCTCGGCGATATGTTCGTATCATTCGCGGGCAATCCCGTGCGGGTTACTGCACGGACCGCCTCGCAAATATTTCCTGCGCCATCAGAAGATCTCGTGAGCGCCGAAATCGATTTCAAGAATGGCGCTCGCGGGCGCATTACCTGTCTGTCAACACCACCGTTTTATGGCCGTTTCACTATGATATGCGACCAAGGCTGGGTTGAGGTGCAGGAAGGCGGCAATGTCGACAAAGGAATTCCGTCAAGTTTTGTCTATTGCGGCCCGGATGGCAGCCGCCAGACACGTAGCTATGAGCACACGAATACCGTACGGATGAACTTCGAGGCCTGGGCCGATGCAGTCGAAGGCCGCGCGCCCTATCGCTTCACCGCCGAGCAATTGCTCGCGAATATCCATATTCTCGACGCCGTCACACGCTCGGCGGCCGCAGGTGGAACGCCTGTCAACGTTCTGACATTAAGACTAAGGCCAAGAGCGCTTCTCGAATTTTATCACCGTTTGGGTTACACCCACGCCATATGCAAACCGAAAAAGAACAAGTCGCCCTGTCCTCAATCGCGGCGTCGGCGGGATTGACCATTGCCAAGGCGCTGGTGGGCTTTAGCACCGGATCGTTGGCGATCCTTTCCGAAGCCGGCCACTCATTGATCGACCTCGGTGCCACGATCATGACCTATATCGCCGTGCGCATTTCCGGAAAGCCGGCCGATAAGGAGCATCATTACGGTCACGACAAAGTAGAAGCAGTCTCGGCGCTTGCCGAAACGGCGCTGCTGTTCCTGTTGTCGGGGATAGTTGTTTGGGAGGCGGTCAAGCGCCTCATGGACCATGAGGGCCACATTGTCGAAGCCACCGTTTGGGCGTTCGGCGTGGTCCTATTGTCGATCGTCGTCGACTTTTTCCGCGCACGCGCCCTATCGCGTACGGCTGAAAAGACATCGAGCCACGCGCTCGAGGCCGACGCGCTGCATTTTTCGTCCGATTTGTGGTCGTCATTGGCCGTGCTGATCGGCTTAGTCGGTGTGCACTACGGTTTAGCCTGGGCGGATTCGGTCGCCGCGCTTGTGGTCGCAATCTTGGTTTGTGTGGCCGGCTGGCGGCTCGGAAAGCGCACCATCGACACTCTCATCGATGTCGCCCCGGCAGGAGCGGCAGAAAAAATTACCGCTATTGCGGCACGAGTGCCGGGCGTGGTGGCCGTCGAAAAGGTGCGCGCCCGCGCCGCAGGCGAAAAGACATTTATCGACCTCGGCGTTGCGGTTAGCCGTACGCTACCACTCGATCGTGTGAGAGCGCTTAAAGATGACGTTGCCGCCGCCATCCGCAAACAGATTCCTGGTGCTGAACCGGTGGTGACTACGGATCCAGTCGCGCTCAATAACGAGAGTGTTCTCGATCGTGTGATGGTGATTGCGCGCAATCGCGCGCTCGCGGTGCATCATGTCACGGTGCACGACCTTAAAGAGCGCCTGGCGGTATCGCTCGATCTCGAAGTCGACGGAAAGCTTTCTTTGCGTGCTGCGCACGACATGGCGGACGATCTGGAAGCGGCGATTGCTTCAGAGCTCGGCCCCAGCGTTGAGGTGGAGACCCATATCGAACCGCTCGAGCCGCAGGACGCCTCCGGCCGCGAAGCGCCGCACGAACGGGTTCAAGCGGTCGCCATCGCGCTATCGGAACTCGCCGCTGAGAGCCGTAACATTCGCGATGTGCATGACGTACGCGTACGCGAGACCGATGACGGCGAAATTGTTAATTTCCATTGCCGCGTGGATCCGCAGCTGAGTGTGCAGAGTGTGCATGAAAGCGTTGATGCGCTAGAGCGGGCTGTCAGGCAGCGATCGCCTGCCATCAAGCGTGTGATCGGTCACGCCGAACCGATGCGTTAGGCTCGTTTGGAATAAGAACAACCTAGGTCACAAGGCATGCGTACCGATATTGCCCAACCCATCCGCTTGAAAGATTATCGTCCGCCCGACTGGCTGGTGGATACCGTTTCGCTCGACGTATCGCTGCATCCGACCGTGACAAAAGTGCGGGCGA
This sequence comes from uncultured Alphaproteobacteria bacterium, assembly GCA_963743405.1. GTDB lineage: Bacteria > Pseudomonadota > Alphaproteobacteria > Rhizobiales > Xanthobacteraceae > Pseudolabrys. The sequence goes on from CAVUPX010000006.1 coordinate 56,070, forward strand.
CGCTTTCACTCAGGCCCAATCCAAACAACGCTGCGGCACCTCTCGTGCTCGACGGCGATGGGCTGTCGCTTGTCTCGCTCAAACTCGACGGGGCAACGATGCATGCAGACAGCTATGTCGAAACTGCCGAAAACCTTACCGTTTCGCAGCCGCCGAATGGCCCTTTCACGCTTGAGATCGAGACGTTGGTTGATCCTTCCGCCAACACCCAGTTGTCGGGTCTTTATCGCTCGAATGGCACTTTCTGCACACAGTGCGAAGCGGAAGGGTTCCGTCGCATAACGTACTTTCCTGACAGGCCCGACGTCATGGCGGTTTACACGACGCGGATCGAGGCTAACAAAGCGGAAGCGCCGGTATTGCTCTCTAACGGCAACCTTATCGAGAGCGGAGAGATCGCGGATGGCCGCCATTTCGCGGTTTGGCACGACCCGCATCCAAAGCCTTCCTACCTTTTCGCGCTGGTCGGCGGCGACTTGGCCTGCGTCGAAGATCGCTTCGTGACCGTGTCTGGACGCAACGTCACGCTGCGAATCTACGTTGAGCACGGAAAGGAAGAGCGCTGCGGCTACGCCATGGATTCCCTCAAACGCTCAATGCGCTGGGACGAGGAAATCTTCGGACGCGAATATGACCTCGATATTTTCATGATCGTCGCCGTCTCCGATTTCAATATGGGCGCCATGGAGAACAAGGGTCTGAATGTCTTCAACGATAAATATGTTCTGGCGAGCGCCGACACCGCAACGGATGGGGACTATGCGCAGATCGAGGCGGTCATCGCACACGAGTATTTCCACAATTGGACAGGCAATCGCATCACCTGCCGCGATTGGTTCCAGCTATGCCTGAAAGAAGGCCTCACCGTCTTTCGTGATCAGGAATTTTCCTCTGACATGCGTTCACGGCCGGTGAAGCGCATCGCAGACGTGCGCGGCCTCCGCGCAGCGCAGTTTATTGAGGATGCAGGCCCGCTCGCGCACCCCGTTCGCCCCGAGACCTATAAGGAGATCAATAACTTCTACACAGCGACAGTCTACGAAAAAGGCGCCGAACTCGTGCGCATGGTGAAAACGTTGATCGGTCGCGAAAGCTTTCGTGCCGGAATGGATCTGTATTTTGCGCGTCACGATGGCGAGGCGGCGACTGTCGAACAGTTTATCCAATGTTTTGCCGATGCCAGCGCGCGGGACATGACGCAGTTCATGCGCTGGTATAGCCAGGCCGGCACACCGGAAGTCACGGTCGCGGGCCGTTTTGACCAGATGCGGAGAACCTACACGCTGGAATGTAAGCAGCAAGTGCCTCCAACGCCCGGCCAACCAAATAAAGACCCGATGGTGATCCCGCTGTCGCTTGGTTTGGTCGGCAAGGATGGCAACGATATCCCCCTCGCGTTGTCGAACGGAACGTCAGTCGCGAACCACGTTGTGCTAAGCCAACTGAGCGCGCATTTCGAATTTTCAGGCATCACCGAGCGCCCCGTATTATCAATCAATCGCGGCTTCTCGGCACCGATCAGGCTGGTCACAGACCTCGATGCCGGCGATCTTGGATTTCTCGCCGCGCACGACCGCGATCCGTTCAACCGCTGGCAGGCGCTGCAGACGATTTCAACGCGTCTGCTGATCGACAATGTGGCGGCCTTGCGTGCCGGCCGACCGGTCGGCGACGACCACAAGCTGACGCGCGCACTGGCGGCTATTCTCGATGACACGACTCTCGAGCCGGCGTTTGTCGCACTCGCGCTCATGCTGCCCGGCGAAGGTGATATTGCGCGCGAGATCGGGCAAGACATCGATCCGGACGCGATTTTTCGCGCCCGCGCCGCACTGAAAGCAGAGATTGGCGAACGGCTTGGCCCGGCACTCACCGCAGCCTATGACCGCATGACAGTGCCGGGTCCCTATTCGCCTGACGCCCATAGTGCCGGACGCCGCGCTTTGCGTAATGTCGCTCTCGATCTGCTCGCGGCAAGGGCCGAGCCCCCGGCAATTTCCCGGGCCGCGCGGCAATTTAAGGCTGCCGACAATATGACAGACCGCATGGCGGCGCTGGCAACCTTGTCGTTGCACGATGTACCGGAACGCAAGGCCGCGCTTGCCGACCTCTACGCGCGTTATGCATCCGACGCGCTGGTCGTCGACAAATGGTTTTCGTTGCAAGCGGTGATCCCGCAGCCGGATACCCTCGACAAGGTCCGCGCCCTCACCAGCCACCCGGCCTTCTCGATGGCAAATCCCAACCGCGTGCGGGCGCTGATCGGGGCCTTTGCACAGGCCAATGCCACCCAATTCAACCGGCCGGACGGTGCGGGCTACGAATTCGTTGCCGATACGATCCTCACGCTCGATCCGAAAAATCCGCAGATTTCCGCGCGGCTTGCCACAGCCTTCCGCACCTGGCGCACGCTCGAAAGCACCCGGCGCGCCAAGGCCGAAACCGCCCTCCAGCGCCTCAAGGGAGTACCTAATATTTCTCGTGATCTGGCCGACATTGTCGAACGCGCCCTTGCCGCCCCCTGAATGGTACCGGCGGCGCCAATTTATGTTGCCGAAAGTATCCGTGGGTAACATTTTTTAAATATTTGACTCTTCGGACTCTCGACAAATCAGCGCCCATCGATTCCAATCGACAAGTGATTCGGAAAGCGATGCGGCACATCCTTCCGGCTCGAGGGTGACAGGGGAAATTCCGAACGGAGGCTTTCTATGGCGCGCGCCGCTGCGGCGAGTGCGTCTGCACATCCCGATTCCATTAAAGGCCTCGCGCAATCGATCGCCAAGCCGGCGTATCGGAGGCTGCTGAACGCCGAACCTCTCCTGCGCCGCGCAGTTCCGGTGCTGATCATCGCGTTCCTCGCCACCATCTGCGTTGGCGCACTTGTACAAATTATCGACCACCGCCGTCAGACCCTCACGAGCGAGCTGGTTTCACTTGAAGCTCTCGCAGACCTCGCCGCCGGACGTCTGCAGCAGCCGTTAAAGCAACCTGCCGACGCGATCGAAAAGCCGCATCAAGTGCTCGCGCGATCCCTACCGTCCTGGGCGCTCGCCGCCGGCCGGCGCTTTGTTTTGACCAATGCCGACGGTGTGATCACGGCCGCACATCCCACCAGCGACGCCACGATCGGCCGTCGCCTCATCGACCTGTTAGGCCCAACGCAACCATTGACAACATTCGGCGCCGGAGCCGGCGTTATGGAAATTACATTGCCTGACGAAAGCCGCGCGTTGGCAACGGTCCGGATGCTCAACGTGCCGTTTGGCCAGCTCGCGGTCATTCAGTCGCGCGACGCCGCGCTCGCCAACTGGCGGTCCCTTACGGCTCTCACGGTCACCCTGTCGACGACGACCGGATTTGTCGTCCTCATTCTTGGCTTCGCCTTCCACTGGCAGGCAACACGCGCGCGGGAAGCTGACCTGATTTACGAAACCGTGCGCAGCCGCATCGATACGGCGCTAAACCGCGGCCGGTGCGGGCTGTGGGACTGGGATCTCGCGCGTGGCCGTATCTTCTGGTCGCAGTCGATGTTTGAAATTCTCGGCCTCGATGCCAAAGACGACCTGCTGTCCTTCGGCGACGTCAATGCCCTCGTTCACCCCGAGGACGTCCGGCTGTATGAACTCGCCGCAGAACTTGCCGAAGCGACCGCGACCACGATCGACCACGCTTTCCGCATGCGCCATGCTGCCGGACACTGGATCTGGCTGCGCGCACGCTGCGAACTGGTGCGCCAGCCCGGGGAACCCGGCTTGCATCTGATCGGCATTGCTGTCGACATTACCGAACAGAAAAGTCTGGTGGAAAAAACCGTTGCCGCAGATATGCGGCTGCGCGACGCAATCGAAACGATCCCCGAAGCATTCGTGTTATGGGACGCCGATAACCGCCTGGTCCTGTGCAATTCCAATTTTCAGGAACTGCATCATCTGCCCGACGAAGCAATTATCGTTGGCGCATCCTACGAATCCATCGTCTCGGCGGGTAGCAAACCGGTGGTGCGCAACAAAGTCACGACCGCGGGTCCGAGTATTCCTGGCGCGCGCACATTTGAAGCGCAGCTTGAGGATGGCCGTTGGCTGCATATCAGCGAGCGGCGTACCAAGGACGGCGGCTATGTCTCAGTCGGCACCGACATCACCCCGCTCAAAAGGCACGAAGAAAAGCTGATCGACAGTGAGAAGCGCCTTATGGCTACGGTCTCTGATCTGCGCGCGTCGCAACAGCGATCGGCCGAACTTGCCGAAAAGTATGCGGAAGAAAAAACGCGGGCTGAAGAGGCCAACCAGGCAAAATCGAAATTCCTCGCCAATATGAGCCACGAACTCCGCACGCCTCTGAACGCCATCATCGGCTTTTCCGAAATCATGGAGTCGGGCATGTTTGGGCCGCTCGGCGCCGAAAAATACAATGAATATTGCACCGATATCCGCGGCAGTGGCCAATATCTGCTTGAGGTCATCAACGACATCCTCGACATGTCGAAAATCGAGGCCGGCCGCATCCGGCTTGATTTCGAGGATCTCGACCTCGATACGCTGCTCAACGAAGCGATGCGTGTGGTTGCCGCGCGTGCCGAGGACAAGCAACTACAAGTGACGTCGCGTACATCGCCGGAACTCAAGTTGAGGGCTGACCGCCGCGCGCTCAAGCAAGTCGCGCTCAATTTGCTGTCCAATGCAGTAAAATTCACGCCCACGGGTGGCCGTGTCACCGTGCGCGGCCGGGCGTACGATCATTGCATCACCCTTGCGATCGCCGACACTGGAATCGGCATTGCCAAAGATGCGCTGACGCAACTCGGCCGGCCATTCGAACAGGTCGAAAGCCAGCTCACGAAAAGCCATCAAGGTTCGGGACTGGGGCTCGCAATATCCAAATCTTTGGTCGAGCTGCACGGTGGACGTATGCGCATTCGCTCGACACTTGGCAAAGGCACGCTTGTGGTCGTGCGGTTGCCGCTTGAGCCGCAGTGTCTCTTTCCCAAGGAAGAAGCCGCGTAATTGCGGCTAAGGCGCTTTCCCCAGAATGCGCACGAAGCTTTCACGCACATTCGCCTGCGTTTCGATCAATGTCGCATCGAGCGTGGCAAAATCCGGCACATCGCCTGCGCGGGCCAATAACCGCAGCAGTCCCGCACCTGCGGTTTTGGGGTTGAACGCGCCCGGCAGGCACAACCGCAAGATCTGCGTGAGATCCTGGTAAAGCTGCACGGCCGGGCGCAGGACTTCGGCATCCTCCACCGGCAAAACGCGCAGCGCCCAGGCTTTATCGAGCACACGCGCGGTCGACGTGTCGAGAATATCGGGACGTTGATGAGCGTGAACGAGCTGCAAATATTGCGCGATGAACTCAATATCGACCAGGCCGCCGGCGACATATTTGAGATCCCAGCGGTCGCTGTCGCCTTTTTCCTTCGCAATGGCCGCTCGCATTTCCACAACGTCGCCGGCCGTTAATTGGGCATCACGTGGACGGCGCAAAATATCCCGGACGGCCCCCTCAACCCGTTGTTTGAACGCGGGCGAGGATGAAACCACACGCGCGCGCGTCAATGCCATATGCTCCCAGGTCCAGGCCTCGGTCTCCTGGTAGGCGGAAAAACTATCAAGGCGCGTTGCCAGTGGCCCCGCGCGGCCTGAAGGCCGCAGCCGCATGTCGACCTGATAGAGCGCCCCATGATTTGTCTGGGCCGTCAACGCATTGATCAGCCGCTGTGTCAGCCGGGCAAAATATTGCGCGCCATAGAGTGGCCGTGCCCCATCTGATTCCGGGGCTTGTTCATCGAAATCGTAAATGAGAATGAGGTCGAGATCAGACGTGGCGGTCATTTCGTAACCGCCGAGTTTGCCCATGGCCACGACGGCAGTTTCCTCCCCACGGAGGTGTCCGTAGGTCGCGGAAAAATTGTCCGAAATCGCGCGGTGCACCGCGCGAAGGACCGCGTCAGCCAGCCGCGCGAACGCTTCTCCGGCCTGGCGCGCCGTTACGGTTCCGGACAGAATCCGCACGCCGATCAGGAACATATATTCCAGCCCGAACATACGGATGCGTTCGAGCAAATCTTCGTCGTAACGCGACTGGGAGAGCGCCGCGTCGAAACGCCGGCCAAGTTCTGCTTCATCCGGGAGGGTGCCGAAAAAACTCGGGTCGACCAACGCATCCATGACCTGTGGATGACGCGCCAGCGTGTCGCCCAACCGTGGGGCAATGCCGAGCACGAGCACAATCAATGCGATGAGTTCCGGTTTTTGCCGCAACAGCGACAGCAAGCGTGCCGGCCCGTGAAGATTTGCGAGGAAATGATCAAACAGAACCAGTGTGGCACCCGGGTTGTCCGTGGCGGCCATATATTCCAAAAGCGCCGGCAAAAGCGCTTCAAGGTGACTACGCGCCGTCTCGCTTTTCAACGCACGATGACCCCCGCTGAGCCAGTGACGAACAATGCTGGAGGCTTCCAGTGGCGCCCGAAATCCGAACTCGGATAGCCGATCGAGTGTCTTGGTATCGTCGGCATCTGCGGGAAATGTCAGCGCGGGCCGCTCGGCGTCTGATGTCTTCTCGAAGAGGTGCGCATAGTAACGCTGCACTTTGTCGAGGTGACCGACCAGAACCCCGGCGAAAGCATCGCGATCAGCAAAGCCCAGAAAACGTGCGAACCGGTCTAGCCCCGCGCTATCCCCCGGCAGTGTTTGCGTCTGCTCGTCGTTCACCATTTGCAGGCGATGCTCGACCAGCCTCAGAAATTCATAAGCGGCTTTCATGGCATCGCGTGCATCCGCATCAATCCATTTATCGTCACAAAGCTTATCAAGCGTGGTGAGCGTATCGCGATCGCGCAGGCCAGGATTGCGCCCGCCCGCGATCAGCTGCTGCGTCTGCGCAAAAAACTCTATCTCGCGGATGCCGCCGCGGCCGAGCTTGATATTGTGGCCTTCGACCGCAATCTCGCCGTACCCGCGATAGGCATTGATTTGCCGTTTCATCGCATGAACATCGGCAACGGCTGCAAAGTCCAGATATTTCCGCCATACGAACGGCGAGAGTTCATTGAGGATCGCCTCGCCCGCAGAGATTTCTCCCGCGCAAGGCCGCGCCTTAATCATCGCGGCGCGCTCCCAGTTCTGGCCCGTGCTTTCGTAATAGGACAAAGCCGCCGCTGTAGAGATAGCAATCGCGGTTGAGGCCGGATCTGGCCGCAAGCGCAAATCGGTACGGAATACGTAGCCGTCGCCGGTGCGTTCCTGGAGCAGTTTCACCATCCGCTGCGTCAGCCGCACAAAAAGCGTCGAGGGCTCGGCGTCTTTCGGGAGCGCCGGAGCCGCCGGATCGTACAACACGATGAGATCGATATCGCTTGAGTAATTGAGCTCGTATGCGCCCATCTTGCCCATCGCCAGCACGATGAAGCCGCTGCCGGATTGTGGCTGGGATTTGTTTTTTGGGATGAGTCGCCCGGCGCGTGCAGCTTCTGCCAATACGAAGCGGGCTGCGGCATCGACTGCCGTGTCGGCGAGATCGGTCAGCGCACGCGTTGTGCGCATCACCCCCCACACGCCGCCAATATCGGCTAGCGCAATCAGCAGGGCGGCCTCGGACTTCATCCGCCGCAGCAGCCGCATCGCTTCCGCTTCGTCGGTGCTCGAGGCAGCCGCGCCGCCATGCTCGGTCAAAAGCGCCGAGAGATGCTGGTCTGGATTGCTTTGAAGCAGCCGCAGGAACCGCTCCGGCTCGCGGGTAATCAGCTCCCATAGATATGGCGAGCTTTCGGAAAGGCCTTCCAAGAGCGTTCTAACAATTGGTTTAGCGGCCAAAAGTGTCGCGAGCGGCTTGGCCTCCACGCGTGCAAGGCCGGCAAGCCAGTCGGTCACGCGCGCCCGCGCGGCTTTTGCCTCAGTCAGCCGCGGCGCCGTGACAATCAAGTCGGCCAGTGGCGCGACTTTAGCGTTGCTGCCGGCGGGGGTTTTGCGGGCACCCAGTTTGCGGGAAACCTTGCGTCTGGCGGGCGGCCTCATCCCGCCATCTGTACCGGCCCTCCCCGCGGCAAGGCAATGACACTTTTGAGACCTGGCTCGTTGTCCGAAAGTGTCAATTCGCCGCCATGGAGGCGGGCCACGGCCGAAGCAAGGCTCAAGCCGAGCCCGGAACCCGGTTGCGACCGGCTCTGCTCCAGACGGACAAAGCGCTCCACCACCCGTGCGCGATCGGCCTCCGGAATGCCGGGTCCGCTGTCGGCAACGGTCAACAGAATACGATCCCCCTCGGTGAGCGCGCGCACGACGATCTGGGCTGGCGCGCCGTTGGCGCCGCCGCTATGTGGCTCGACATATTTAATGGAATTGTCGACCAGGTTGGCCAGCGCTTGGCTGATGAGTTCACGGTTGCCTTTGAGCGGCGCGGGCGCGTCGGCTTCGACTTTCAGGACGATCCCCTTTTCCTCCGCGAGCGGCTCGTAGAGATCGCCGATATCGTGAGCGATTTCGGCAGCATCGAACTCACTCATGTTATCGCGGGCCTGGCCGGATTCTGCTCGTGCGATCATGAGCAGCGCGTTGAACGTGCGAATTAACCCGTCCAATTCTTCGATCGTATGTTCAAGTGCGGCACGATATTCAGGTTCATTCTTGGCGGAACGCAGCGCTTGCTCTGCTCGATTGCGCAAACGCGTCAACGGCGTCTTGAGATCGTGCGCAACGTTATCGGTGACCTCCTTCAGACCGCGCATCAGGGCTTCGATACGTTCCAGCATGATGTTGAGGTTTTCACCGAGACGATCCAGCTCATCGCCTGTGCCTGCAATCGGCAATCGGCCGCCCAGGTCACCATGCATAATCGTGCGCGTGGTTTCGGTCATCGCGTCCACGCGCCGCAACACGCGGCGGGTGACAAACAATCCGCCGGCAAGTCCAAGAATGATCACGATCGCGATCGACCAGCGGCCGGCCGATAGCACGATGTTGTAGAGTCGCTCTCGCTCATCGAGATCGCGCCCGACCAGAAGCCGGAACCCGCCGGGTAATTGAAAAACGCGCGCCAGCGCATGGTGTTCTGGATGCTCCCCGGCCTCGACTTCGTCGAGCCGGCGATAGCGCGTTTCGATCCAGCCCGGATTGTCGAGTGTGCCCGGAGGGAGCGCAGTGACATTGCCAGCGAGGGCTTCACCGGCAAATGTGGTGACAAGGTAGAGACTAGAACCGGGACGCCGCGCACGCGCGTCGACAACAACCACCAATCGCCTGATACCGCCGACGCGGTATTGCTCAGACAAGCCGGCGATTTCGGCGTTGACCGTATCGGTGATCTGCTCGGTGATCAGGCGGCGCGTATTGAGGGCAAAATAGCCAAGCAGAAATGCTGCGAACAACGCAAACACGGTCAAATAGACCAGCGTCAGCTTGAACGTGGTGGTGCGAAATAGTTTACCGAGCGCCGTCACGTATCATGTATCCCGCGCCGCGGATCGTATGCAAAAGCGGCTGGGAGAAACCTTTATCGATTTTCGAGCGCAAACGCGAGATATGGACGTCAATCACATTGGTTTGGGGGTCGAAATGGTAGTCCCACACATTTTCCAGCAACATCGTACGGGTAACGACCTGTCCCGCATGCTGCATGAGGTATTCCAGAAGCCGAAATTCGCGCGGCTGCAGAGAAATTTCATCCTCGCCGCGGTGCACCTGGTGCGATAACCGGTCCAATTCAAGGTTTCCGACGCGCAGCACCGTTTCTTCACCACGGCCGACACGGCGGCGCGCCAGCACTTCTACGCGCGCAAGCAGCTCGGAAAAGGAGTACGGCTTGGGCAAGTAGTCGTCTCCGCCGGCGCGCAAACCTTTGACGCGATCATCAACCTGGCCAAGCGCGGACAGGATCAGGGCCGGCGTTTCCATGCCTTTTGCCCGCAACGCGCCGATTATTGACAGGCCGTCGCGCTTGGGCAGCATTCGGTCAACGATCAGGACGTCGTATTGGCCGTCGAGAGCCATGGCGAGGCCGTCCTCGCCGTCAGTGGCGGCATCAGCAACATGGCCAACCTCGCGGAACGCCTTCACGAGATAGTCGGCGGCGTCGCGATCATCTTCAATGACCAGAAGGCGCATGGTGACCCGATCCGGTTGCGCATCGGTCGTCCGACCGAAGGCCCGTTGCCCGTTAATATCCGCATAAGTGGGCATCGGTCACACCAATTCCAGTCAATTCGGTGGCAGGGTCAACTCCCGCCAGCGACAAACCCCATTTCTTTCGTACGCGAGGGGGTGGCGGATACCGCCACCCCCTCAACGACCCCACCCCAGCGGGGGCGACGGATGCCAGGGTTGGAGCGCGGACCTAAAGCTTGCCGTACGTTTTCGAGTCCGGCCCGCTTTGGGAAGTTGCCGGGGCGGGCAAGATGCCCGCCCCGTGAGGGCGGACCACCGGCGGGGGCGACGGATGCCAGTGGGACGTCCCCAATCTTGTGTCAGACGCGGCCGAGCGGGAGGGCAACGAAGCGCATATTGTCGCCCTTCTTCACGCGAAGAAGCACACTGCGTTTTCCTTCCGTCCGCGCACTTGCAACGACATCGCGCACGTCGGTCGGCGTAGAAACGGATTTACCAGCGACCTCAAGGATCACGTCGCCAGTAGAGAAGCCGTGGTCGGCGGCAACGCCGCTCGAATCAACTCCGGTGACCACCACGCCCTCGCCGCCAGCTCCAGCGACGCGGGCAGCCGGTGCGAGCGTAAGGCCAAGCTTGCCGAGGTCGGCACCGTTGTCGCCCTCTCCCGCATTGGCGCGTGCTTCCTTGGCATTCGGCAATTCGCCGAGCGTCAGGGTCACAACCTTCTCCGTACCCTTGTGGAGGACGGTCAGCTTCACCGACGCCTTAGGTGCCATCCCACCAATTCTCTTGGCGAGATCGCGCGCGTCTTTGATCTCCTTGCCGTCGACTGAAGTGATCACGTCGCCAGCCTCGATCCCGGCCTTTTGAGCCGGACCATTTGCTTGCGGCTCTGCGACCAGGGCGCCTTCCGCTTTCTTGAGGCCGAGGCTTTCAGCGATATCCTGCGTCACGGGTTGGATCTGAACACCGATCCATCCGCGAGTCACCGAGCCGTGCTCCTTGAGTTGAGCAATGACGCTGTTGACTGTGTCGGACGGAATCGCAAAGGCGATGCCGACCGAACCACCAGACGGAGAGAAGATGGCGGTGTTGACGCCGATGACATTGCCATCGGTGTCAAAGGTCGGGCCGCCCGAGTTACCTTTGTTGACCGGCGCGTCGATCTGGATGAAATCGTCGTAAGCGCTCGCGCCAATATCGCGGCCACGTGCCGAAACGATGCCGGCGGTTACAGTACCGCCCAGGCCGAACGGATTGCCGACTGCAATCACCCAGTCGCCAATGCGCGGGGATTTATCCGACGTTTTCACGTAAGGGAACGGTCCGTCCTCGACCTTGATCAGCGCCAGGTCAGTTCGCGGATCTGCTCCGATGACTTTGGCATTGTGTACCTTGCCATCGTCCGTGGTCACCTGAACGCTCTCGGCCTTTTCGACAACGTGGTTGTTGGTCACCGCAAAGCCATCAGCGGAGATGAAAAAGCCAGAGCCCTGGCCGGTAATGGTATTGTGGCCACGGCCGCGCGGCATCCCTTCGGAGCCGTTAGGAGCGTCCGGCATTCCGAAACGGCGGAAGAATTCGCGTAGTCCGGGAGGAACGTCGTTGCTGCCAAGACCATCCGTCTGCGATCCACCATCGACCTTGACGCGGACCGAAATCACTGCGGGCTTAACTTTCTCGACAATGTCGGCAAATCCCACAGGAGCCTGCAGCTTGTGTGCTTGCTCGGAAAGATTCTGCGCAAGTGCAGCCGGGTAGCTGGCGGACAAATTGAGGCCAGGAGCGACCACAAGCGCGGCCAAGCCGAGACTCGCAACTGTTGTGGTGAGCAAAACAAACCGGCGGGCAGAAAGTGCACGCGGCTTTTTGGATGTCTCGGGAGCGGGAATGACGCTCGACTTCATCAGGTAATCTCCATCGGGATTCGTTGGCGCGGATGCGCCGTTTCGAACCTCAAGATGGGGGGACGAGCCTTACAGCGTCCTGTCGGCGGGATTAAACTTTTGTAAGGTGGGATAACGAAGTGGTGTTCAAATTCAACAGACGAATCAACGCTCAGGCGTAGCGCCATCGACCAAAGTCGATAGCTTCCGGCGTTCTTCCGCTGTGAGCGGCGGCAGCACCGCTACGGCGCGATTCCGGCGGCGAATCTGCACGAATAGCGCGACGATACCAACCATCAGCACCGCCGGAGGCAGCCCCCACAAGAGGAGTGTTTGCCATTCGAGGCGCGGCTTGAGCAGCACGAACTCCCCGTAGCGCGCCACAAGGAAATCGATGACCTGCCCGTCGCTGTCGCCTTTGGTGAGGCGCTCGCGGACCAAAAGCCGTAAATCACGGGCCAGCGGAGCTTCGGAATCGTCGATCGACTGGTTCTGACAAACCATACAGCGCAATTCGCGCGATAGATCACGCGCACGCAATTCCAGCACAGGATCTTTCAAGACTTCATCGGGCTGGACCGCGAGTGAAGCAGCTGACATCGCGAGCGTAAAAAGGAATGTGACGATGGCCCGGCGCATACAACTATTCCGCCGGTGCAAGAGCCGACTTGGCCGCCGGCTTCGGCGCCCCGACGCGCAATCGCCGGTCGGACAGAGAAAGCGCGCCGCCAAACATCATCACGACCGCCCCGAGCCAGATCAGCAGCACCATCGGCTTGTGGTAGAGCCGGACAGCAACCGATCCATCGTCGTTGACATCCCCCAGCGACAAGTAAAGCTGGCTCGTGCCGCGCGTCATGAGCGCTGCCTCGGTCGTCGTCATGCCGCGCGAGGAGAAACTGCGTTTAGACGGCTCCATCACGCCGATTGCGACGCCGCCCTCGCGTACAGTGAATCTCGCTGCCGATTCACGATAGTTTGGCCCCGAGCGCTGCACCAACCCGTCGAAAGAAAGCTCATAACCGGCGAGCGAAATTGTTTGCGATGGATTGACCGCAACGATGCGCTCGCTTGCCCAGGTGCTCACACTGACAATTCCGAGCAGCGTTATCCCCATCCCAAGATGCGCTGTCGTCGTACCCCAGACTGAACGTGGCAAGCCTGCCGCCCGCTGACGCACGGTCATTAAAGGCGCGCGAAAAAGCCCGGTGCGTTCGACGAGGTCGGTCAACGCACCACAAATCACGAAGAACGCCAGTCCCACACCAAACGGGGCCAGTACCGACCCTCCACCCTTCGCGGCAAAAACGACGGCAACGGCAACAATGGCAATTCCGAAGGCCGCCATCAGCCGCTGCGCTGCGCCGAGAAGGTCGCCACGCTTCCATGGCAACAAAGGGCCGAACGGCATTGCCAGCAAGAGAGGGATAAAGAGTGGCGCAAACGTAAGATTAAAAAACGGCGCACCTACAGAAATCTTTTCACCGGTGATCGCTTCGAGCGCCAGCGGGTATAGCGTGCCGACAAACACGGTGAGGCAAGCGGTGGTGAGAAACAAATTGTTGAATACCAGCGCACCTTCGCGCGATATCGGCGCAAACAAGCCACCCTGCTTGAGCATCGGCGCGCGCCATGCGAACAGCGTAAGGCCGCCGCCAATGAACAGCACGAGGATCGCGAGAATAAAGATTCCCCGGGCGGGATCGTTCGCGAAAGTATGCACCGACGTCAGCACGCCGGAGCGCACAAGGAACGTGCCTATTAGCGACAAGGAGAAGGCGAGAATGGCCAAAAGCAAAGTCCAGATCTTCAACGCGTCGCGCTTCTCCATGACCACAGCGGAATGCAAAAGCGCTGTGCCCGCGAGCCAGGGCATCAGCGACGCATTCTCGACCGGGTCCCAGAACCAAAAGCCGCCCCAGCCGAGTTCGTAATAGGCCCAGTACGAGCCCATGGCGATGCCGACGGTGAGGCACATCCAGGCGGCGAGTGTCCACGGCCGCACCCAACGCGCCCAGGCGGCGTCGATGCGACCTTCAATCAGCGCAGCGATCGCGAATGAGAAGGCGATCGAGAAGCCGACGTAGCCGAGGTAAAGCAGCGGCGGATGAATGGCCAGACCGATGTCCTGCAAAATCGGGTTGAGATCGCGGCCTTCAAACGGGGGCTGCGCGAGGCGCAAAAATGGATTCGAGGTGAGCAAGATAAACAAATAGAACGCGCACGCGATCCACGACTGCACCGCCAAAACGTGGGCCTTTAATGTGGCCGGCAGGTTGTTTCCGAAAGCTGCAACCAGCGCACCGAACAAAGACAGGATTAGCACCCACAAAAGCATAGAGCCCTCGTGGTTCCCCCAAACGCTGGTGATTTTGTAAACCAGCGGCATCATCGAGTGCGAATTCTCGTAGACCGTCGCCACAGAAAAATCCGACGTGACGTAACAGACGATCAACGCAAGGAATGAGAGGGCAACGAAAACGAATTGCATCATCGCTGTGGAACTGGCGACGCGCATCAGCGGCGCATCAAGCGTGCGCGCACCGACGATTGGCGCTACCGCCTGGATGAGGCCGAGCGCCAGTGCTAGCACCAGGGCATAATGACCGAGTTCCGCAATCATTGGGACTTGCCCCCTGCGCCTTTCACTTCGCCTTCCTGCCAGCGTCCGCTCTTCTTGAGCGCATCGACCACTTCTCTCGGCATATAACGTTCGTCGTGCTTGGCGAGCACCGTATCAGCAACGAATGTGCCGCCAAACTCGAGGCTTCCTTCTGCGACAACGCCCTGCCCTTCCCGAAACAAATCCGGGACGATGCCCTGGTATTGCACGCCAATGTCGGTCTTGCCATCGGTGACTGCAAACCGTACCAAAAGATTGTCTCCGCGCTGAAGGCTACCAGGTTTAACCAGGCCCCCGATACGCATGCGGGTCCCGGGCGCGGGGTGTTTCTCAACGATATCGGTTGGCGAATTAAAAAATACGATTGAGTCGCGCAGCGCGCTCAGCACCAACGCCGCCGCAACGGCCAAAACACCAAGGCTTCCGCCAATCAGCACCAGACGTCTTTGCTTGCGCGTCATGGACCCTTGCTCAACCTTCGATCCCGAGGGACTTGATCATATCTTCGATGCGATGAAGCTTGTCCGGATCGCTGGAAAGTGCACGCTTTGCATCGGCAGCAGCCGCGTTCGCTTTGTCGCGCTCGCCAAGCACCATATAGGCGCGCAATAGCCGCTGCCACCCTTCAATATCGTTCCCATTCTCCTTCAGCCGGTCGGCGAGCCGCGCCACCATGCCGCGGATCATTTCGCCGCGATCCTTCTCATTCATATTTCCGGCCGCGGCCATATCATCGGCCGTCGGGCCTGGCGCGCTCGAAGCCGGTGGCGTACCACCAACGCGTGTCAGCGCCTCACGGACCATCGGCGTCCATGGCGCTTCCGCAGGTGCGTTTTCGAGCATGGCGCGCCAGGTAGCCGCGGCTTTGGCACGATCGCCATCCTGTTCGGCGGCCAGGCCGATATAGAACCGGGCCTTAAGCTCATTTGGGTCGAGCACGAGCGCGCGATCAAACGCCGCTTTCGCTTCAGCAGTGACGATCCCGTTGCCAATTGCGGCCAGCGCCTCGCCCAGGTCGGATTGCCGCTCGGCGTTCTCACCGCTCAACGTCAGGAGCTTGCGCCGCGCGTTGACAGCGTCGGAAAAACGGCCAAGCCGCATGTAGACAGGAGCCAGAACTTCGTATCCGCGCGCATCATCGGGATTGCGTTCGAGATAGGCCTCCACTTGCGACAGCAGACTTGCAACCGATCGATCCTGATGGGCGGCCGTTTGGCGCTCTTCCAAGGGCTGGCCGGGAAGCTGCGGTGACCCTAGTGCAAGGTAGAGTATGGTTGCGACAACCGGCAGAAACGCCACAGCAGCGACCGCGGTCCCGCGCCGATACCATTGCCGCGTGCCGGCGGACGATGGGTGTGACACTGTCGCTGCATCAGCGGCGCCAATCAGCCGGCGAGAAACCTCAACGCGGGCGGCCTGCGCCTCGCTCTCGGCAATCCGGCCGGCAGCGCGGTCACGTTCGACCTCATCGAGCTGGTCGCGATAGACGGCGAGATCATTGCCCTCTTTTAAATTCGTGGCTTGGCCAAGCGGCCAGAGCACGGCGAAAATCGCCGCCGCCGTCATCAACGCGAATACGAACCACAGCGTCATGGAGCCTTACAATTCGGTGCCTTACAATTTGCCCGGGCGCTCCAAGGGGAGCGGCGCTGCAGGGCATACATCACGCCCGATGATGGCGGCAATGCGCTCGATCGTACCCGCGCCGAATAGCGCAAAAGCGCCGTTTTCAGGCGCGTGCGGCCCTGCTTTCCCCGCCTCCCGCCACTTCGGCGGCCTTGCCAAGCAATGCGGCATATTCCCGCCCAAAGACTTTGGCGCAAAAGCGCACGGCCGCGTCGACCTGCGATTGCCGAAAGCTGCGGTCGCTTTCGCCGGCGTGCCGCAACCCTTCCAGAAGCGCACGCGTCCCATCATCGAGATATTGCCGAAGTTCCGACAGGGCCCGTTGGGTCATTTCATTGATGGCGAGCTCGCCGGCGAAATAACGGCAAATGCCGACGAACTCGACCAAAGCCTCCACCTCGGCGACCTCGTTCGGATCGAGCACCGAACCAGGCTGGATTTCCCGCGACGGCCGTGGCCGCAGCAATCGACGAACACGGCTGGGCATCGACTCGATTTCCGCCCGCAACAATTCAGAGATCTGGGTTCTCTGCGCCGCGAGCGCGCGGCCCCAGGTGCTGTCGACCGGCAATGCCAGTTCGGTCCGCAATCCACGCGCAGAGTCATGGATTGTCTTGAGCAAGGCGCCCACCGCCACGCCTTGACCGGTGCGCAGATCGTCGCGCAACTCGTCTACCATCCGCTCGAGCTCGGCCAGCACGATGTTGACCGCCACTCCGTAATTCGTTTCCGCAACGCGCGCGGCGGTATCGCTGCCGGCGGCCCTCACTCCCAGACGGATCAACTGCCACGGCGCTGTCATCCGGTTCATCACCGTCAGCAATGCATACAAGAACAATTCGCCATCGCGCGCGGCTGCGCCCTCGATCAAGGCCTTGCATTCATCGAGTTGAGCATTGGCGAGATTGCCGATCTGGAGAGGCAGACGCGCCGAGAGAGACGCCAGCACGTCGCGACCCTTGAGTGCGCATTTGAGGGCGGCAAGTTCCTCGCCCGCGCGCGGCGTGCCGATTTGCTGCAGGATGCGGCGGCGGGCTTTTCCGTCTTCCTCGGCGGCTGTGAAGTTTGCGTCGATTGCCGCGGCGACGCGGTCCTGAAACACGCGGGCGAGACGTTCGGTTTTGGCCTGGTCGCCGCTGAGCATCGCTTCGCCGACCTCGTCAGCCAAAGCGTCCGCATCATTGGGCAAGAGGTCGCGCTGGATCCAGTTCCACAGCGCGTCAAGCGACGAGCGGGCGACACGGCCGGGATGCTTATGATCGCCGCGGTCATCGACGAGGAAAGGTTCGAGCGGCTTGAACAATAAGCGCGCGGAGTCCTCGATGCGCGGCACGCGCTCCCTCTGCTCGCGTACGATGCGTCGCAATTCCTGAAGGACCAGATCGGCTCCGGTCACTTCGTCGCCGCGGAGAACGGCGCGCTCGAGTTCGCCAATCAGCAGCGAACGCGCTCCTGGCGATAGCTCGCGCAGAAATTGCCGCAGCCTCTCGACGGTCGTTTCGGCGCCCGCCATCGTCGGTCTGTCCGAATTCAAGCCTTTCGGCTTGATACGGCGCGGGGCCTTAAGGAGTTATTAACTGTAACTGGCCGTTAGCCGACCGCCACCCAGGTGCCGTCGGGATTTCGGCAGGCTGTGCCGCGGGCAGTCTGCGGCTGGCCGTCAATATAGACCGTGTGGGTATAGGAGCGGCAGTTGCGGCCGGCCTGCTGATAGGGCGGGCCGGGAACGACGGTGCCGTAGCGCCCCGAATCGGGGTTTCGCCAGGATACCGGGGCGCCCGATTGGCCACGATCCAGCGCATCCATTTGTGCGGCATAGGCGCGCTCCTTGTCTTCATCGTCGAGACCAGCGCCAATGCGGTTACCGATCAAGCCACCGATTGCGCCGCCGATCGCCGCGCCGGCAAGACGGTTGCCGGTCCCGCCACCTGCGACCGCAGCACCGAGCAATGCGCCGGTGCCTGCGCCGACTAAGGTGCCGGTGTTCTCTCTGGGCCCAGGTCCCATTCCGTCCGGGCTACCGGCACAAGCAGCAAGCGTAAGTCCGATGAAAGAGACCGCGGCAATCTTGGATGCGGACATGTCGACCCCCCGGAACCAGAATAATTAGTCTATCGGGATGGGAGGATTGGGGCAAAACTCCGGCGATCCCTCAAATAAGCAAATCTGACGTCAGACCGCTGGCAGAACGAGTTCAGCCCGCAGCCCTCCCAATGGGGCGGTGCCGAGTGTGAGGCCGCCGCCATAAAGCGCCGCCAGTTCCACCACGATCGACAGCCCGAGACCGGACCCGGGTTTCGTTTCGTCCAGCCGTCGTCCGCGCTTTGCGACTTGTTCGCGTTCCGATGGAGACAGCCCGCGTCCATCGTCGTCCACGATAATGCGGACGACCTGACGATTGCTGGCCTGGTCCGGGCGCTCTCGCACCACTTCAATGGCCACGCGCGATGACGCCCACTTGCAGGCATTGTCGACGAGATTGCCCATCATCTCCTCGAGGTCGGGCCGCTCTCCGTGGAATTGCGCTTTATCGTCGGCATGCACCTCGATCGTAAGATTCTTCTCGCGGTGGATTTTCTCCATCGTGCGCGCAAGCGCCGTAACAACCGGAACGACTTCGCTAACGGATCCGACCACAGTGAGGCGGGCGGCCAGGCGCGCGCGCTCGAGATGGCGCGCGACCTGGTCGCGCATAATATCGGCCTGCTCGAGCACCTTTTGCGCGAACGGGTCGCTGCCGCGGGCCGCGGCCTCGTTCACCATGACTGAGAGGGGTGTCTTGAGTGCATGGGCAAGGTTGCCGACATGCGTGCGCGCACGCTCAACGATCTCTTTGTTAGCGTCGATCAAGGCGTTGGTTTCGCGCGCGAGGGGCGCAATCTCTTCCGGGAATCGTCCGGCGAGACGTTCGGCGCTACCCGACCGGATAGCGGCAAGCCCGTCGGTGATACGCTTGAGAGGGGCGAGGCCGAAGCGGACCTGAAAGGTCGTCGTGAGCAGCAGAACGGCCGCGAGTATGGAAAACGTGATGATCAGTGCCTGATCGAACGAGCGCGTTTCCTCGGAGATTTCGGCGGCGTCGCCGGCTACAGCAACGAGATAATGACCTTCATCGCCGAGATCGATATTGCGCTCGACTAATCGCAGTCGCTGGTCCTCCGGGCCAGGCACGTACCCCTCGCGGGATCCATCGGCACCTGCGGAAATACCGTAATCCTGCAAATGCGGCAGCCCGCCGTCCCATAATGAACGCGAGGCGCGCAGTTCCGACTTTCCAGGGTCGAGACGGGTGACCTGCCAATACCAGCCCGACAGCGGCAGTTCGAATAATGGTTCACCGAGTGATTGGGGAAATTTTTCGCCCGCCTCTTCGGGTGAGGCGACGTCAGCGACCAGCGTACGCAGGTAAACACCAAGCCGGCGGTCAAACGCGCGCTCGACGGCCTGTCGGTAGAGCGACGATAGAACGACGCCAGTGATGAGAAGAATGACCACTGCCCATGCAGTGGCCGACAGGAAGAGGCGTAGCGCGAGGGAGTTGGCGCGCATCCCGTCAACGAACGTCAGGCGGCGTTAGCAAATAGCCAAGCCCGCGCACGGTCTGGATAATCTCGACGCCGAGCTTCTTGCGGATGCGGCCGACAAACACTTCGATCGTGTTCGAGTCGCGATCAAAATCCTGGTCGTAGAGATGCTCGACCAGCTCGGTGCGGGAAACCACGCGGCCCGTGTGATGCATCAAATAGGCGAGCAGCCGGTATTCGTGGCTCGTCAGTTTGACAGGATTTCCGTTGACCGCGACGCGGCCTGTTCGGGTATCGAGCCGTACCGGCCCGCAATTGAATTCACTTTTGGCATGGCCGGCCGAACGACGCAAAAGCGCACGCACGCGCGCGAGCACCTCTTCTAGGTGGAATGGCTTGGCGACATAGTCATCGGCGCCAGCATCAAAGCCCTGCACCTTGTCGCTCCAGCGGTCGCGAGCCGTAAGCATGAGCACCGGCATGGCGCGACCTGTGCGGCGCCAGGCTTCCAACACCGAGATGCCGTCCATTTTCGGCAGACCGATATCGAGAATGACAGCATCGTAGGGTTCGGACTCGCCGAGATAGTGGCCCTCCTCGCCATCGAAAGCGCGATCGACGACATAGCCGGCGTCGGTCAGCGCAGTGGCGAGCTGGCGATTGAGATCGGGGTCATCCTCGATGACGAGGAGGCGCAAGGCAATATTCTCCGCTCAAGGGTTGGTGTGAAACTCGCCGTTCACGGCATCGACGGTTGCGTCAACCACTTTGCCACTGCGGCCAAGAAGAGTCAGCACGTAGACAAGTTTCTCGTCGTGGCGGCACAGACGTGCGCGAACGACTTCGGAATGTTTGCGGTACTGACGCAGAGATTTGATGGCCTGCCCCAGCGAAATGGCCCGGTTTGCATCAACGGCTGCGCGTTGCTCGGCTTTCGTGAGACACAACTCGTGACGGGAAGTTTCAGCGGCGATGGCCGGCTGACCGATGGCGCCAAGCACCAGCACGGCAAGGAGTATGCGGGAAACCGGCATGGGTGGGGTGGTAACGGCGCGCCGGTGAACGCTGCCTGAACGTATGGGATTAAAGGGTCCGAAATCGCTATTTATCGAAGCCCTCGAACGACGCATATTGGTCGAGCGGTTCGCGTGGAGAACGCCATGCATTGATCGGGGCAGCCGCATCTTCGTAACCGAGCGCTAAACCCGAATAAATCATCAAATTGTCGGGGAGTCTCAGAAAAACACGCACAGTTCGGTGAAACGAGACCCATGCCTGTTGCGGGCATGTATGCAATCCGAACCCGCGTGCGAGCAGAGCAACAGTTTGAAGATAGCCGCCAATATCGGCCCATTGTGCCGGTCCGTGAGCTTTTTCTCGGGCAAAAAACAGGGCAACGGGCGCGCCGAAAAACTGATAATTGCGAGAATACTGCTTGTAGCGCGATGACTTGTCTTCCCGCGACACATGGATCGACTGGTAGAGCAATTCGCCGACCGTGAAGCGACGCGTCCGATAGGGCTCCGTCAGTGGTTCGGGATAGATCGTGTAGTCGGTGCCCTCACCTTTTGGCAACTCGGTCGCCATCCGCGGGGCCATCATTGCCTTGAGCTCGTCGATGCGCCGGCCAGAAATGGCATAGACACGCCAGGGCTGCATGTTGCCGGCGGATGGCGCTCGCGCCGCACGTTCGACAATCTCGCGGACGGTTTTTTCAGGCACAGGCGTCGGCAAGAATGCGCGACATGAGTAGCGCGACGCAACGGCTTCGAGGACATCCATAGATTTGATCTCCGAGGGCCACTTCCAAATTCCCTGCTAACAGGGAAATAAACAGGGAATTCTGTCGAACCTGCCAGCTTTGAAAACTTTCTGAAGGCTGGCAAGCGCGCAAATTCAATTGTTTTCAGTTGAATTCCCTGCGACCAGGAACAGGGATTTTTTTCAAAGCAACAGGGAAATTATCGGCCAGCAACAGGGAAATCTTACATCATTGCAGGGTTTCAAAACCGGACTGTCCAGCAGACTGGAAAATTCCAACCTGTAGCTCGTGCGAACAATCTTTGGCTTCGTTTCGCAAAGCCGCATCACCGCTTCTTTGGTTTTGCTGTTCTTGTCTGCGCTCTTCATCCTGCTTGGCGAACTAGTGGCCGAGCAGCGTGAAGTGATGAGAGCATTCTCTTACAAGCCAGCACGTCGCAAGGGACGCGCAAGCCGACGCTCACCTTCCGCTAGGAATTAAAAGACCGGCTTTCGTTCGGTGCCCGTCGAGGTGGTCTATCCCCCAAAACCAGCGCTGCGTATTCCGTTGAAAGAAAACGCGTACCTGCCCTGTTAAATACGTCTTTGCGACCCCACATATCATGTGTTGTTTCAAAGTATTCGCATCGGCGAATAACCGGGAGAATGATGTGTACAAATTCGATTACAATGCGCCGGCGGAGTTATATCCCGGACGTAACCGCAGCTCAAAAAAGGTCGGTTATCGCCGTTTCGAAACGGCAGCAGATGCTATCCGTTTTGCCATCGAGGATCTCCCCGAGCCGTTGTTGCTTGGCGCGTGTATCGAAATTGACGAACGGCGTCTCAACCACCAAGATATTCAAGCGCTCTACGCGAGCGAGCAATATCCGCTCGAAAAGCTGGTGAACTAAAGAGGCGCACCTAATCGGAGTGCTCGCCGCAAGAAATGCAGTGCAAATCGCAATTCCCTAACTCCACCGGTCGATGATATTATTTTTCCGTTCTGAGATCCTGACGGAAACGCTCGTAGGCATTGGAAACAATATCTTTGCCGTACTTTCGCTCAAGTCGTCGGACGGTAAAATGGCCTCGTGCGACCGACTGAAAGTGGTCGATAAAAGCATAGTTGATCGCAGCTCCTCCGAGTGCGCCAATGACAGGAATAGTTTGGGCAGCAGCCTTTTGTGAAACGACGAACCCGAAACGGGATGCAATTTGCGCAATTAAGCGCACGAGCACAGGGCTACCTTCCTCAACGATGCCACGTTCAGCAATGAACCGGGCAGCTTCCGTGACGGATGTCGCAAAAACCCCGCGCACAACCATATAACCCCCCTTCGCAGCATCATCGGCCTCGGTCCGACTACCAAGTCCAAAAACTTCGACGCAGGAAAGGCTCGCTTCCGGATCAGCGAGATCCTCACCTTCGCTTCGAGCAATGTCGAGAATTGACCGCATTATGATGATGGTCGAGACAGGAAGCTCCAAAGGCAGCGACAAGATTCCAAACGCCCCTCCAGCGGCACCCGAGGCAACCGCTAAAGCTCGGTGCAGCATTTGGGAGCTTGCCTGAGAGCCGCCTCGAATGGTGAGGAGCGCAACCTTGACGGCAGCTTCGAGGCTTTTTGTCGTGGCTACCGTGATTGCTTGCGATGCACCAGCAGGGAGAGCCCGACCCAGTAATTCGACAGGCTTACCAATCATGTTGGCAAGGCGCGCGGCGAGGCTGGCATGCTCGAGCAACTGAACAGCATTGCGAAGTGCATCGAGTTCGCTTTTGTCCATAGATACGGACCCACAATTCATTTGCCGAACTTATCATCTGCAGCTCCGAGTGGCTCTATTGCGGCCTGTCAGCACTGTCGGGCGGTTAGTCCAACGGTTCGACTTTGATGATGGAAGCACCGTGATTGCTGCCAACCCAGAAGCTAACTGGCGTTGTTGTGTTGTCTACAAAAACTCGGCGAATGTTTGTTGATCGCGGCAGCAGATAATCGACCATTTCGCCGGTTTTTGTATCCAGCCGTGTCACCTGGTCTGTCACCATCGAGCCAGTCCATGCATTCTCATTCTTGTCGAGGACAACATCATAGGGCGCTGCCCACCGCGTGGTGAGTTTCCACTCTTTGAACTGTTCGGTTCTCGTATCGAACATTCCGATGCGGTCGCCACGGTATTCGCCGAACCAAAGGCGATCCTGCGCGTCCATGCTTCCGCGCCGGGGCGAAGAGCGAGCCGTGGGAATCTCGAACAGCTTGACCTCACCGGTATTGGCGTCGATCCGCCCGATATGCTGATGACGGAAATCAGTGAAATAGACGTTGTTTTTGGAGTCAGGGATGACGTCGTAGATATTGTGCACCTCGCCCTTAGGAGCATTCTTGAACGGCTCCCACGTTTCGATCTTTCCGGAAGCGATGTCGAGCCGATGCACACCGGCAAAGCCATTGTTCTGCGTCCAGACCTTACCGTCGACATACGAGCTTTGCGGGCTCACCATATTGACCTGCGCAGCGTCAATGTTCTGCTCAGGTGGCAACGTCCAGAATTGAAATGATTGTGCCTTGCGGTCGAACTTGATAATCGTGGCCTGATACATATTGCCAAGCCAGAGGTTGCCGTCCTTATCCGCGCGCAGGCCAAGGCCCCCGGTCGGAAAGCCGGGTTTATGCTCGGGTATGGGATATTCAGCGACCTTTCCGCTCTTGGGATCGAGCCTGCCCAAATTCTGCTCGCCGAAGCTCGAATACCAAACGATCCCGTCCGCATCCACGATCACGTCATGTGGCGAAATTGTTTCGCGCGGCAAACGATATTCCGTGTAGATCACCCGCGTCGCCCGACCGGTTGGGCGCGCAGACATTTTGAGTGCGTAGCTCCATTGCGAGCCTGTACTAAGATTGATCGTGCTGAGGTACTCCGCAGCCGCGCGGTAAACCTGGACCCGTTGGTCACCGCGCTCCTCCATGAGACGTTCGGCGCGACGTAGCTGCGGATGTGCCGGTATGCTCTGGTTCACATACCCCTGCATGCGCGGCAATATTTGGTTAAGAAATGCATCCGCGTCGTATTTAGAGCGCACGATGCGTTCAAGCGTGTGACAACCGACACAATTGAGCAGCTGGCCTTTCTGTTGGTCAGTACCAGGGATGCTCGCCATCCATTCGCCATTCGACAATTGCCCAGCAAGGTCTTCGGTCTTACGCAATTGGAGATCGAGTGATGTTGTCTTCTGTTCGTTGATCTCGATTGCTTTGGGGGCGTCGAGGTCATAGCCGACGGCGCGCACGCCCATGGAATATTGACCCGGTGCCAGTTTGCTTGCCGGGAAGGAAAATCGTCCGTCCTTGTCGGTGACCACTGTCACCGTGACGGTCGATCCCATTTTGCTGGCGCTAACCAGCACTCCTTCCATCGCGTTATTCTCGGCGGAGCTGACAAGGCCTATCAGCGCGGTGGCAACCGTCTGCGCCAACGAAGCGCCCGGAACGAGAGTCGCGAACACCAAGCTGACGGCAACGATAAGCGCACGACAACACATGATCTCCTCCCGGGCGTCGCGATTTTTGCTTATCGCAAGGATAGGCCCTACGGTCGGCATCCAGCAACCGATTTCGTCCGTGTCCACCATTCGGGATTGAGTGCTACCCGACAGCGCCTAGTCAGCGCCGACGCAATTGAAAATCAAATGATTTGCAGACTGGCCTATGTCCGCTTTGGGTCATTAGCGGACATTTCGCAGGGCTCCGGGATCGAAGCAGTATTTTGTACTTGGACCTCACAGGCGGTTGATTTTGGCGATGTGCCGAGTCACCTCCGCCGGCGTTTCATTGTCGGCCTTGGCCTTGAGCGTGAGCGCCTTTCGGGCAGCCGGCCGCTCGAGACAGCGTGTGAGCCAGGTCTTAAGGTTCGGAGTTGCGGAAAGGTCCATGTCGATAGCGCGGCTAACGACCGCGGCGACATTG
The DNA here is from genome assembly GCA_963743405.1 of uncultured Alphaproteobacteria bacterium. Taxonomy (GTDB): domain Bacteria; phylum Pseudomonadota; class Alphaproteobacteria; order Rhizobiales; family Xanthobacteraceae; genus Pseudolabrys. Next base: position 81,540 of record CAVUPX010000006.1, read on the forward strand.
AGATCGGCCACCGTGAAGTCGTTGCCGAGAAGGTATCGTTGCTTGGCGACTGCCGTGTCGAGTACCTTGAACGGCGCCGCCAGAACCTTTAGGGCTTCGTTGCGCTTGATGGCATCACGCTCGGCCTCCGGCAGGCGGAGCGCGTGGAGCGACCAAATATTGACGCCGCGATCAACCTCGGTGACGGCCCACAGGCTCCATTGCCATGCTATCGCTTCACCTTCCAGCGAGCTGGGATAGAGTTTGCCATTGGAGTGCTTCTTGGCGAGGTAGAGCGTGATCGCGAGCGACTCGAACAGAACGAAGCCGTCGTCCACGATGAAGGGCAGGCGCCCGTTCGGATTGATAGCGAGAAACTCCGCCGAGCGGGCACCAGCGGCGCCGATCTCGATCGGCAGATGCTCATAGTCGAGCCCGAGCTCATTCGCCATCCAAAGCGCTCGAAACGCGCGGGTGCGGGCGATACCGTAAATACGCAGGCCAGACACGCGGTCTCCCAAGGTTGCAGCGCGCGCTAATGACTCAAGTTGGACAGACCTCGTCTAGGCGGCCTTTTTGCATTTCGCTAGGAAGCTATTTTTGGCCGCACCGTAAAGCGGCTTGCCCTCTTTGCTGATCGCTTTACTTTCGCAGGCGTCCTTCTTGCACTTCTTCACAAAGCTCGTTTTTGCCGCACCGTGAAGCGGCTTACCGTCTTTACTCAATGCCATGCTTTCGCAGGACTGCGCCATAGCGGCGCTGATAGCGAACGAGGTAATCAATGCAGCAAAAATAATGCGTCTCATCGTCTCCTCCCTTTTATGACACTTCCAAATATGCAGACATGTGAACATGGGAGCAATTTGTCCTCAAGGGTCGTTCCACAAATTGCTATATGCCTCTTTGAAATCACTCTATTGCTTGAACATCTCCGCCCACTCCTCGAGTTATCAGCCCAGAACGCGCGTGCTATCCTCAGCGGGCATGCCCCGCGGTCTCCTCGTTATTTTTTGGCTTTTCCTCAGCGCGCCCGCTATTGCCGTCACCGGCAATGCGCCGCCCGCGGCCACCTGGGCCGCACGGCCAATCGTGATGATCGTGGATGCGCGCGAGGATCTGTGCACGGGGACCGCGCTTGCGCGCGACCTGGTGCTGACGGCCGCGCATTGCGTGACGCGCACGGTCGCCTACCAAGTGAAGGCCTACCAGACGGGTGTCGCAATCCCCGTGCGCGCGATCGTGCGCCACCCGGCTTTTGACTACGCGAGTTACGCCGCCAGCCGCGCCACGGCGGACGTGGCGCTTATCAAGCTCGCCGCACCGCTCCCCGATATTGTCACGCCGGCAGGACTGGCCGCGCCGCGCCGGGTTGCCGCGGGCGAGACGCTCACCATCGCCGGCTTCGGCGTGACGCTCGCGGGCACCGCCCGCGGGCTCGGCCAGCCACGCATGGCGACGCTCACCGTCACCGGAAAGCCGGGCTCGCTGCAAATCCGTCTCTATGACATTGCAACGCGCAATACGCGCATCGGCCTCGGCGGCTGCACGGGGGATTCCGGCGCGCCTGCTTTCGATGGCGATGGGCCGCTCGTCATCGGCGTCGTGAGCTGGTCTACCGCACCGGGCGATGAAGAGGGATGCGGCGGCCTGACCGGCGTCACGCCGCTGTTGCTCTACCGCGAATGGATTGTCGACACCGCGCGCAAATTCAATTCGCCGCTTGCGCCGTAAACGAAAAAGACCCCGGACCGGGGTCCGAGGCCTTCAACGCACAAACGAATTATCCGCGAACTCACCAGCAGTGACGAACGCGCCTGATGTGTCCGTTGATATCTTGTCTGACGACGCGGCAATGGTTGCCGGAATAAGCGTAGCTGCGATATCCCGGGCCATATCCACGATCGTAATAGCCACGGTCATAACCATAGCCGTAGCCGGGGCCAACGCCGACACCAACGCCGACCGGACCCGCGCCGATATACACGCCCTGCGCACTTGCAGGCATTGACACTGCGACGCCGGCCAAAGCCAGCGCGCCAATGATGAGTTTTTTCATGAGAACCTCCTTGGTGCTCTAGCGACGAAAACGCGCCATGCAGGCCAAAGGTTCCATTGAATGTTCAACGATACACATGAAATCACATGTGTTTGCGTGGTGAACACCGTGTGAAGCAGCGGCCGGCCCGGTTGATGATTTGAAGCAAAATCGCGGATGGAACTGCCGTTAAATCGACCCGTTCCATTCACCCGGCGTGCGCAATATTTCGTTTTGCGGGCTGATTTGCGATGCCATCGCCGCAGGATGGCTAATGCAAAATGAACTCGTTCATCCGCATTTGATTCAAGTCACCGCGAGTGTTCTGCGGTCATTGAGAGCCTTTTTTAATATACGCAGATTATTGTCCTACCTTATAAAACTGCAGAACCACGGAGAGCGTCACATGTCCAAGGTTGTAGCGTTTCTGAAGAACGAGTTGGGTGCGACCGCCATCGAATACGGCCTCATCGCGGCCGGCATTTCGGTTGTGATTATCGCGACTGTCAACGCGATCGGTACGAACCTCAACGGCAAGTTCCAGAGCATCTCAACTCAGCTGAAATAGTTTTTTCTGTGTGGCTGGAAACACAGAAGCCGCCGCAGCCGGCGGCTTCTTTTTCAGCAGAGGGCGCGCAAACCCCTCAATGACGCGCAGAAACGCTGAGCTTCGATACCAATTGAATTAATTCCATCGCGCTTTTGCGATGACTGCAAAAGACTTCTGTTAAGGCGACGACGGTATCGTCTTCCCGTACCGTATCCGGCCACATGGAGCGTGTCAGATGTCTAGCGTTTTCAGGTTCCTGAAAGATGAGTCGGGTGCCACCGCGATCGAATACGGCCTTATTGCCGCGGGTATTTCGATTGTGATTATCGCGAGCGTCAACGCGATCGGCACCAACCTCAACGGCAAGTTCAATACGATCTCGACGCAGCTCAAGTAAGTTTTTAGCTCCTCCCTCCTCCGCCAAATTGATTGGTGAAAGCCGCCGCCAATGGCGGCTTCTTTTTTGGTGCCGGGGGTGGAACCTTGGCGTGGGGCCCGGGTTAAAGGTGCAGCTGCCGGCACCATCCCCCCATCCCCTCGCCGGCAGGCTTGAAATATTCGGCCGCCGTTCGTCACGAATGGCGGCCTCTTTTTTTCCCGTTAAGACATTCCGGGCACCAATTAATGGTGGGTATTTTCCCATATCGCCTGTTGTCGGAGTTATTGCCCTTATCTTCTGCTTCGCTGAGTCTCGAAAGCGAGCATCATTTCTGCGCACGTGACAACGGTTCGCCGGCTACACCGGCCTCGGGCCCAACGTCGTTGTGAGTGTCGATATCCGTCGGTTTTTCCTTGTGAATGGATTTGAACAGAATCGTGTAGGCTTCCGTCATGGCAGGCAGGCAGCGCCACCGGGATCACCTCGCAATGGCGCAATGCGCGGGGCTACTTTTCTTTGTGTGGCTACCGTCCGCAGCCGCGCAGGATGTTCGCGGGCTGGAAGTCTGCACCGCCGAAAAGCAGATGGAGCGCCGCACCGGCTGCCTGCAATCCAATGTCGAGTTTCTTCAGCAGGCTTTGGCGAAGCTGACCCGCGAGACGCAGGACAAGATCGCAGCAGCGGGGCGGGATCTCGCCGCGGCTCGCGCCGAAATTGCTACGCTCAAGTCAACAATGGCAAAGCTGAGCGGCGAGCTGGCGGAGCTGAAAGCGAAAGCGGAGCCCGGCAGCAAGAAGTAAATTCGCCATGCCGCAGGTCTGCGTTTGTCCGCTTTACTGCCGCTTTGGGTCAAAGCAGACATGTGCAGCGCACTAGGCGATGTCTGCTTTGTGCAAATAGCGAACATGGCAATTCAACATTTCGATGTCCGGTCGGTCAGCGTACCGCCGTGATCACAAGGGCGCGGATGCGCCCGTCGACAGCGCCATTGCCAAAACGGCCGGCCAATGCTTCGGCCGCTACCGCCGTTGCCTCTTCCAATTTCAGTTTGTCCCGCGCTTCGATCTCGTTGCGCAGCGGCGTTCCCTGACAATAGCCGATCGCAGGCTCGCGCGCCGACGGCGCCGCGCTCCTGGCATCCACGGCATCGATCGTGACCTCGCCAAAACCGGCCGCCTTCAGCTCGGCGCGGATGGTCCCGGCATCGTTGTAGCCGTGCGGCGTGCGCGCCAGAAACCGCGGCGGGTCGTCCGGAAACATCGCGGCCACTGCCTCGGTCACAACATCGGCAAATTCGTTGTCGGAAATTTTGTCCCACACGTTGAAAAAATAGCGGCCGCCATCCTTGAGCACGCGGCGCGCCTCTTTGTAGCCCTTCACCTTGTCGGGAAAGAACATCACGCCAAACTGGCACGCCACCGCATCGAAGCTTTTATCCTGAAACGGCAGCGCGAGGGCATCGGCCTGCTGCCATGTGACGTGGGCGTTGTCGATCGGCCGCGCCTGGGCCTTGTCGAGCATCGGCTGGTTGAGATCGGTTGCCACCAAGCGCACGCGCGCGGACAGTTTCGATGCCATCGCACGCGTGAGCACGCCTGTGCCCGCGGCTATTTCCAGCACATCGCGCGGGTTTGCCTTGGCCACACGCCCGGCGAGGTCGCGCGCATAGGGCTCGAAGATAAGGGGCACCAGAAACCGCTCGTAAATTTCCGGGATCGAGCCCGCAAACAGCTTGTCGGCCGCGACCATGATGCCTTCCTCCAGCGGGAATACCGCCAGGCAGGCTAGCACAGCACACAAAAAAATGACGCCCGGCTGCGGGGACCAGCGGCGGGCGTCATCCGGACAGCCGCCCGGCAGCGGCGTCCGTACTACCGTGATGATTGCTTCTGGTTCTGCGCCGTCAGCTGCTCCGCAGCTTCCAGGTGTTTCCGCAGCACAGGCAGCGTGTCTTTCGCCAGCTGGCCGGCGGCATCGCGCTTGGATGCTTCCTTCTTGTAGTCCTTGATGTCGCTCTGGTGGTCGGAGACCATCGCCTTCGCAAACGATTTGTCGAATGAAGCACCCGACAGCAGCTTCAATTTCGCGTAAGTCGCCTTCTCGCCGAAGCCTGAACCGGTCGGCGGCTTTACGCCGAGCTGACTCGCGACTTCTTCGGCTTTGGCCTTATGCGCACTGTGGTCCTTCACCAGCATGGCGCCGAATTGCTTCACAGCGTCGCTCTGGCCTTTTTCCTGCGCCAGCTTTCCAACATCGATCTCGGCGATATCGCCCTGGATCGCGGCCTTGATGAACTTCTGGCTGTCTTTGTCAGCCTGTTTGGTTTGCGCTACGGCTGCGGTCGCAAGCAGCGCGCCTGCAAGGCCGATGGCCAGCATTGTTCCCGTCGTTTTCATAACGTTATCCTCTGGTTCCACGATGTCATTGCCCCGCGCTGCGAGGCTTCGACAAAGAGAACGGCGGGCGAGCGTAATTTGTTCCTATTGCGGCGAGTGGAACACATCGCCCCCATCGACTGGCTCGTAGCCTGCGGCGATTCGTTTCTCGTTCACGCTGAGGAGCCGGCCGCCAGGGCGATGGAAGACGGCGCGACAATGTACCTGCGACCACATCGCACACCTCCAACGCCGGGAAAATCCCGGCGCGAGTATTCAGTATTTCGTTTAGGCGCGCTCACCACCGCGTGGCGAGATAAACCACCGCAAACAACACGATCACTGCGAGCGTGCCGACCACCAGCACGTAACGCACATTATGGCCGGTGACAGCGGCGCGCGCTTCTGTGGCACTTTCCACAACGCGATTGTTTTCAACACGCGGCATCCTGAAATCCTCTCGCAGCACTCGCCGCCACAGGATGACAACGCGAGCCGCCAACGGGCTGTTCCGCGGCCGGCGCTCCCGCTGTCACGACTATTTTCCTAGATCTTATTCACACGGGTGCGACGGCATTCCTGGGCGAACAGCTGGCGGAGCGCCGCATCGCGTGGAACCTGTCCAGAAAATCGAATAGCGTTTGCGCGGGGACTAAAAGGGGGCAACTCTTGGCGGACAAACCGAAGAAACATCCCGGCATCATGCTCGCCGTGTTCTCGGCAGCGGCGACCTGGCAGATCTACGATCTCGCAACCGCAACCGAAACGCCGAGCCGGGCGGTGTTGACGCTGCAATATGTGTTGCTGGCGGGCTTGCTGCTCGGGATAGCCGGCGCGGCGTTCAACCTGATGCGAGCGGAATAAGGCGCCGCAGCAGCGAAAACTATCCGCGCGGCGTGTCGCTATGGCAAGTGCGCGGGCCCTGGTCCCACAGCCAACCGCATTTGGTGCAGCCGGCAAGGCTCAAGCCTAAAACGACGAGGCATATAACGGTGGCAAAACGCCTCGGCAATCGGTCGGACAAATGCCTGGACATGGGCGCCATCATATCGCGTTTTGCGCGCTGCCGCGAGCATCCCTCCCCGCATGGTAAAAGGCCGCGGGAATTGCGGGCGGCAACCACCGCGCACATCTTGGAGCGCGTTGCCACGCCCGATGCATTGCCCGAACGCGGGACACCGCGCGGCGCAAGCATGCACGAAGCATCCTCTGAACGTCTGTCGTCTTGGACATAGCTCACCTGCGTTATCGTCCGGTCCGTGTCGCCGTGCACAAAGTTGATGGCGGCAGCGGCCTGTTTTTGTCGTTATGAGCGCATCGAGTTTCGTTTTGATCCGACTATTGTCGCGAAGAACCTAGTCGCGTGCGCCATAGTCCAACAGACGACTAGACTTGAGTGCGCGGGTCTTTTTTTCATGAACGAAAGCCTTATATGAAGTTCCGTATATGAATGGCAGTCTAGGTTGAGTATTCGCTTCGCGGTTTACAGCGCGAACATTTTCGATCTGAGCGTCCGGCATACGTGCCGCACCGCTGCCTCACGAAAGGCACTCAAAGTATGTCCATCCGCCCGGTCAAGCGCATCGTCCAGTCGAAGCCCACCATCGAGGGCGCCGGCGTCCGGCTGCGCCGTGCTTTCGGGTTCGGCGAAACCGCCGAGACCGACCCGTTTTTGCTGCTTGATGATTTCCGCAATGATCGCCCGGCCGACTACCTCGCCGGCTTTCCGTGGCATCCCCACCGCGGCATCGAGACGATCACCTATGTGCTCAACGGAACCGTCGAACACGGCGACAGTCTGGGCAATCGCGGCACGCTCGGATCCGGCGATGTGCAGTGGATGACTGCGGGCCGCGGCATCATGCATCAGGAAATGCCGCAGGGCGACGCGCAAGGCCGCATGCACGGCTTCCAGCTTTGGGCCAACCTGCCCTCCTCACTCAAGATGACGGCGCCGCGCTATCAGGACATCAAGGGCGCCGAGATCCCCGAAGTGACCGACGACGATGGTACGCGGGTGCGCGTCGTGTGTGGCGACTTCTGGGGCAAGAAAGGCCCGGTTGACGGCGTCGCCGCCGATCCGCGTTACCTCGACATCGTCGTGCCGGCGGGCAAGCGCAAGACGCTCAAGGTCGAGCACGAGCGCCACGCGTTTGCCTATGTGTTTGACGGCGACGGCAGTTTCAGCTCGGCGTCACAGCCGATCGGCGTGCTTCACGAGAAACAAATCGACGGCAACGAAATCATGGTGCGCGAGAAGGCGGGCGACCGCTCGCTGGTCCTGTTCGACTCCGGCGACGAAGTCACCGTGCAGGCCGGGGACAAAGGCATCCGCTTCCTTTTGGTGTCGGGCAAGCCGATCCAGGAGCCGGTCGCCTGGTACGGGCCTATTGTTATGAATACGCAGGCCGAGTTGAAACAGGCCGTTTCCGAGCTGCGCAGCGGGACGTTCATCAAGGCCTAGTGGCGGCCCCACCGGCTCTTCTCTCGTCAAATCGGTGCTGTTTTTGTGGGCTTCCGCCCACAGCGCCGGTAGTGATAGCGTTTGCGCTCCGGGAACACGCTGCAATCGCCATCCGCTTGTTCACATCAAGAATGGACATCGGATCTGGACGGGAGATCGTAATATGAGCCAATCGCGAACGGTTACGCTGCTGTTGGGCGGCGCGCTTTTGCTGGGAGCAAATTTATCAACGGCGGCGCAGGCGGAAGAGCTGCGCATCGGTTTCATCGCGCCGATGACCGGCCTCTTTGCGCAGGTCGGCAAGGACATGGTCGACGGCTTCCAGCTCTATCTCGACGACCACGGCAACAAGCTCGGCGGCGCCGATGTGAAATTTATCATCGAGGACGATCAGGCAAAGCCGGATCTCGGCGTCACCAAAGCCAAGAAGCTGGTGCTCAGTGACCAAGTCCAAATGTTCATCGGTGGCGTGCTGGCTTCGACGGGTTATGCCCTCGCGCCAGTGAGCACGGAAATGAAAACGATCTACATCGCCTCCATTCCGGCGGCCGACGATCTGACGCAGCGCCAGCTCGATAAATATCCTTATTTCTTCCGCACCGGCTGGTCGTCATCGCAGCCGACGCATCCAATGGGCCAGTGGGCTTGTGACCAAGGTTACAAGAAGATCGCCATCGTGGCCGCCGATTACGCCTTCGGTTACGAGCAGGCCGGCGGCTTCCAGAAGACCTTCGAGGATTGCGGCGGCAAGATTGTGCAGAAGATATGGCCGCCGCTCGGCACCAAAGACTTCGGGCCTTTCATTCCGACCATCAAGGCAGACGCCGATGCGGTGTTCACGCTGATGGTGGGGCCGATGGCCTTACAATTCCCCAAACAGTTGCGGGCGTCCGGCTACAAGAAGCCGATCGTCGGCGGCGGCACCAGCTATGACGAGTTCGCTCTGCCCTTCATGGGCGATGAAGTCATCGGCGATGTCTCGTCGCTCCAATACAGCGCAGCCCTCACCACGCCGAAGAACGAAGCCTTCGTGAAAAAGTATCGCGCGAAATACGGCAAGGTTCCGTCGTATTTCTCGGAAAGCAACTACACCACTGCCGAACTCATCGACGAGACGATGAAGAAGACGGGCGGAAAATGGCCCGGGCCCGAGCAATTCCTCAAGATCATGGGCGGGCTGAAAATTGACGCCGTGCGCGGGCCCTTGTCGTTCGACGAAATGCGCAACCCCGTGCAAAACATTTATGTCAAGAAAATCGAGAAGAAGGAAATGTTCGGCTACGACAAGCCGGAGCTCTGGAACACAGTGATCAAAACCTATCCGGCCGTCAGCCAGTTCTGGACATACGGGAAAGAAAAATTCCTTGCCCAGCCGGTTTACAGCCGTGATTTCCCGGTCTGCAAATTCTGCGATTGAGCGGCGAAGGATAACGGTACGCCAAAAGAAAACCCCGGCCATAAGCCGGGGTTTTTGTTTCTCGTCGGCACTCACTTACGGACAGGGATGGCGGCGTCCATCATTGCCCATGAACGTGCCGCTGTTCGGATCGTATGTCCGGTAGCGCTGCATGCAGTATGCCACGCCGTCGTCACCGCCATCACCCGACTCGGCGTAGTAGCCGGGAGCCGCGTAGTAACCTCCATAGTAAGGTCCACCGCCGTAGTAATAAGGCGCGCTGGCGATCGCTCCGCCAATGATCGCGCCGGCTGCAAATCCACCCGCGCCCCAGCCCCAGCCTCGGCCACCCCAGCCGCCGCCACGCCAGCCCCAGCCGCGACCGCCGCCCCAGCCGCCGGCCCAACGGATCTGTTCGACATTGCTGGGCGCTGCGTTCGTCAGGGCGGTTGCGCTGATCGGAGCCGCGGAGGAGACATTTGCGTAAAGCGGAACAGCAACAATGGCCGCCACCATCAGTTTCGTTATCGACCTAGACATGGCTGTACCTCTCGGATTGCTTTGATCTCTGGAGCGGATGCTATCAGCTTACTTGGACCAATTGCATGACATGCGATATGAAATTTGACACACGGCAGACGATGGAAAACAGCGTCGCACCGCACTACAAATGCCCGATAACGCCAGCATTGCCGGGGGTTTCTGGCGACCGGGACTAAAACAGCCCGGTCATGATCGCGCAGTTGTGACGAAATCGCCCAGCGCCCCATGGACGCGCGTGATCACACTGTCCCATGTGCGCGCCGCGTCCTGCCGGAACAAGCGCAAGGTCGGATACCAGGGGCTGTCATCCCGCTCGAGCATCCAGCGCCAATCGGGAACGTAAGCAATCAGAATCCAGACAGGCTTTGCGAGCGCGCCGGCAAGGTGGGCGACGCTGGTGTCCACCGAAACGACCAGATCGAGCTGCGATATCAGCCCGGCCGTGTCGGAATAGTCGCCAAGCACATCACCGAAATGAAGAATGCCGCGGTCTTTGAGAAGCGCCGCATCGTCCGCGGAAACGTCCTTGTGCAAGCTCACATAGGTCGCGTCGAAATCCAGAAGCGGGAAAAATGCAGGCAGGCCGATCGATCGTTCGCGATCTCGCTCGTGCTTTGCGTTGCCCGCCCAGGCAATCCCGATCCGCGGGCGCGTTTTCGGCCCGAGCCGCGCATCCCACACTGACGCTGCATCGACAGGCGCGCTCACATACGGCACATCGGCAGGAACCGTATCGAGCCGAGTCCTCATTGCCAGCGGCAGGGTGATCAAAGGGCAATGCAGGTCAAACTGCGGCAGGGCATCGCCCTTGACCACGATCTCAGAGGGACCAGCGACGCCTCGCATCAGACTGAGCAGCGGCTTGTCGACTTCGAGAATGACGCGTGCGCCGCGCGCGGCCACCATTGACGCATATCGGCAGAATTGAATCGTGTCGCCGAAACCTTGCTCCGCGTGCAGCAGGATTGTTTTGCCCGCGATATCGCCCTCGCCCAGCCACAGCGGCTGCGCAAACTCGCGCCTGTTGGGCGCCATATCGGTTTTCTTCCAGCGCCATTCGTATTCGGAAAAACCGCGATCGAAATCGCCTTTGAGGAGCCGCATCGACGCATCATTGCAGTGCGCGACGATGTTGTCCGGCTTCAACGCGAGCGCACGCGCCGAACACTCCAGCGCCTCGTCATAACGATTGAGCTCCTTGAGGATCTTGCCGCGATTGTTGAACGTATCGGCATCGTTCTGCCGCACCGGGAGCAGCCGGTCGTAGCACGCCAGCGCCTCATCAAACCGCTTCAGGTCGTGCAGCGCGTTTCCGCGATTATAGATCGCGTCCACGTAGTCCGGCCGCAGCGCCAGTGCGCGATCGTAGTCGGCGAGTGCTTCGGCATGCCGCTTCACTTCATCGAGAATGACGCCGCGCTTGTTGAGCAATTCGGGATCATTCGGGCGCATCGCGATGGCGCGGTTGAGATTCGGCAGCGCCTCATCATATTGCTTGAGCTCCGCCAGCGTTATGCCGCGATTGGAAATGGCCTCGACGAGATTTGGCCGCGACACCAGCGCGCGATCGTAGCTTGCAAGCGCCTCATCGTAACGCTTGAGCTCGCGCAACGTATTACCGCGATTGCAATGCGCCTCGACGACGCCCGGCCGCAATGTGATGGCGCGATCATAGTTCGCCAGCGCCTCGTCAAAGCGTTTGAGCGCGTGCAACGTGTTGCCGCGATTACACAGCGCGTCGACATAGTCGGCTTGCAGAACGAGCGCATGATTGAAGTCCGCCAGCGCATCATCGAACCGGCCCAGCACATGCAATGTAACGCCGCGATTGTTGAGCGCGCCGGCATGGTTCGGCTTGACGGACAGAGCGCGATTGTAGCTCGCCAGCGCCTCGTCGAAACGGCCCATTTCCTTGAGCACATTACCGCGGTTGTTCAGTGTGTCGGCGTGATTGGGCTGCACCGCAAGTGCGCGATTGTAACTCGTCAGCGCCAGGTCGTTTTTGCCCTGCGATGCCTGAACGACCGCCAGCACATGGTGCGCGTCAAAGAAGTTCGATTTCTTGGAAATTATTTTCTGGCAGATCTGTTCTGCCTCGCCGAGCTGCCCGGCCTGATAGGACGAAATGGCGCGGTTCAGCGCCACCGTGAGTTTCGAGCCCGACATCTCAATCAGCCACCGCTATTCGCGCGCCCCCAAAGTCGGGCCCGGCGATTCTCGGTGATTCGCAGGGTTCTGGCGAGGCTATGGCCGCCAGGTGCGCCGAAACGCGCGTGGCGACACCCCTGTCACCCGGCGGAACGCCGCCGAAAATGAGCTTGTTTCTGCAAAGCCGACCGCCAGCGCGACCTCGGTGACCGAATGCTCGGCCAGCAACGCCTTGGCGCGTTCGATACGGCGCCCCAGGTGATAGCGATGGGGCGGTTGGCCGAACGACGTTTTGAACGCGCGGGCGAAGTGATACGGGCTCAAATCGGCCAACGCCGCCAGCTCGGCCAATCTCACATTGTCTGCCAGATGCTCTTCGATGAAATCTGCCACCCGCTTTTGCTGCCAGCCGCTCAGGCCGCCCCGCGCGACCACGGGCGGCATACTGTTGTTGAGCCGGAGAAGCTCGTGCCCCAGCAAGACGCTGAGCGCTTCGGCATAATGCGTCAGCCCTGGCCCGGTATTCATGGTCTCGTGCTTGAGCTTCTCCGTCAGCCGCCATAATTCGGAATCAAAAAAGAACAGGCGCGGCCGAAACTCGATCTCGGAAAACCGCAGCTCCGAATCGAGCAATGGACCACTTGGATCGATGTACAAGTAATTGACCCGCGTGAGCACGCGCGGATCCTGCCACCCGAAGAAATCATGACCGGCGGGCACGAAGGTCAAACGGCCGGTGAGATTGCGCAACGCCGATTTTGGCAAGCCTTCAACCGATGTTTCACCGTCGTCGCGCTCGGAATATTCCGACGCGATCAGCAAATGTTGCGGCGACTTGAAAGCATAATCGAACGGCTTTTGCTCGACGACGCTGACGACGTCAGCGCGCAAGCCTTGCCATTCAGACACTTTCCGGCTGGTGAGTTCGGACGGAGCAATGCGGACCCACTGCTCCTCATTCATGCTCGGTTCAGGCGCACTTGGTTCAGGCATGCGATCTCCAATTCAAGATCGCCCCGCCTTGGTTCCCATCTCTTGTCATCCCGGATGGTGTTGAGTGGAAATATCCACCTCGCCGGATTCAGACAAATCACGGATGCGTGTACGCACATTCGATTTGCGCATGTATGCCCTGCGTTGTGCGTAGCAATGGCGAGCGCAACACAGCAATTCCCGACAAGCGGTTCCACCTCCTCTTACCCATCTTCGTGTCATCGGAAATGAAACTGAAGGAGAACTCCCGATGAAAAAGCTTCTCATAAGCACTGTGTTTGGCATCCTGCTGGCATCGCCTGCGTTTGCGCAGTCGTACAGCGGGGGCTACGGCACCGGCAACATGATCGATCAACCCGCCCTCGAACATGGCGGCTTTGCGGCGGCACCGACGAACGATGCCTTCGCCTATGCGCCGGAACACACAAGCGTGCGCCATGCGCGTAACGCTCGTGCAGAGGCCTTGCCGACGCAGTCCATGTCAACGAACGATCCCGACACGGTGTACGAATCCGGCCAGTATGTCGGACGCGATCCGGATCCGAACGTCCGGCTTGAGCTGCGCCGTGACTGGACACACGACTAAAGGCGTTGGTCGTTGGTGTAAGTCCGTCTATCCCCGGACTTAAATGCGAAATCGAAGAAAGCCCCGGGATTCGCTCCGGGGCTTTCGCGTGAAAGACCTTTCGCGCTCGGTGGCTTGCGCAGTGATGATCAAAAAAAGGCGCACCCTTGAACGGCCGCAAATGGAAAAGGCCGGGCGATTGCCCGGCCATTTGCCGTTTTTGGAAACGTTTACGTCGAACCGGACTAGTACTGATCGTATTGCTCGGTGGTCAGGCCCGTCTTGGTCACCGTCATGCCGATAGGGTCGATCGAAACGGTGTTGCGTTGTTTCGCAACGGTGGGAGAAATTGCCCAGACGGTGAACGCAACGACGGCGGCGGCTGTGATCGTGAGAAGGGTGCGCATCGGGGGTCTCCTTTGGTGCTCTCTCTGATTATGAGATTAGCTGCACCGGTCGACCGTGACTGTGTCGTAGGTCACATAAATACGGTTTTGAATGTTCAAAACGTATGGAACTTCACTCCGCCGGTATCGGCGTAGCAGGCGCAGTCGGTGCTTGCGCAGCTTGCGACGTCGTCGATGGTCCGCGCAGCGGGCGTTCCTCCATTGAAATCAGGAATGCCATGCCGAACGACAACACCAGCGCGCAAGCGAGGAAGACGAATCGGAATGCATAGGCGAGTTCCGGCGCGGACGCCGTGCGCGCCAGCATTTCCACCGACATGCCTGCAACACCACCAAGGCCGCCGAGCACGATCGCGCCCAGCACAGCCACCACCAGCGCCGAGAACAGCGCACGGAAGAAATTGGCGGCGCCCGTTGCAACACCCATCTGGCTGCGTGAGACCGCGTTCTGCATGCAGACGGTCGACACCGGAAACACGGTGCCAAGGCCTGCGCCGATGATCAGCAATTGCAGCAACACCAACGCGGTCGGCATCGACGCCGGCCAGATCGCCAGCGGCACGAGCGAAACAATCGAGATCGAAAGCCCGGCGAGCGACATGCGCTTGTAGTGCACCACATGCGTCATCAACCGCCCGGTGATGGTGGACATCGTGACGGTTGCGGCCATCAGCGGGATCAGCGCCATGCCGGACTGGCTCGCTGAAAGATGCAGCACGACTTCGAAATACAGTGGGACGAAGATCGTCATGCCGACGAGCGTGCCCATGTTGCACGCGCCAGCGAGCGTCGCGCAGCGCACCACCGGATTGCCGAGCACGGTGAGCGGCAAGAACGGTTCGCGCGTCGCCACCAGCCGCCAGGCAAACAGGCCCCATAGGATCGCGGAGGTGAGCAGCAGCAGGCCGATTTGCGCCGAAATCCATTCAAAGCGCCGTCCGCCCCAAGACAGCGCCAGCAGCAGAACGACCGCCGCCGACATCATCAGCAGCGCACCAATCACATCGAGCTTGTGCTTGCGCGGATGAAACGGCACGCGCCGCAACACGCTCGACGTCATGCCGAGCGCAATGAAGCCGAGCGGCAGGTTGATCCAGAAAATCAGCGACCAGTCGATATGTTCGGTGAGGAATCCGCCGAGCACGGGCCCGCCGACCGACGACACCGCAAACACCGCGCCGATATAGCCCTGGTAGCGGCCGCGCTCGCGCGGAGAAACAATGTCGGCGATGATGGTTTGCGCCAGCGCCATCAGCCCGCCGCCGCCGAGACCCTGGAATGCGCGCGCGAGCACCAGAAACGTCATGCTCGGCGCCAGCGCGCAAGCCACCGAACCCGCCACGAAAATGCCGATCGCGATCAGCATCAAAATGCGCCGGCCGTGGATATCAGCGAGCTTGCCGTAAAGGGGAGTTACCGCGGTGCCGGTGAGAAGATAGGCCGTCACCACCCAGGACAGGTCGTTGATATTGCCGAAATGCCGGCCGATCGTCGGCAGCGCGGTGGCCACGATGGTCTGGTCGAGCGCACCGAGGAACATCGCCAGCATGATGCCGAGCACGATGGCGCGGATTTCCGGATGCGTGAGGGCGCGCGGCTCGGGCGGCGGATCGGCCTTCACCGGCCGCGGCTTGGTTTTGGTCTTGGCGGAGAGCTTGGCGGAGGTCATGGAGCGTTGGTGTGGAGCGTTGGTGTGGCGCGTTCATGTAACGCGAGAATTTAGCGCGATGATGGGGCGCGGGGACGATGGCGTCGTCAATAAACGTTAGTAGACTCGAGTCCGGCAACCCGCTCAATGCCTTGCCGGTTCCGGCAATGCAAGACGCAGCCGCGCGGGGGTGCTATGTGCCGTTGTCACTATTCCGCTCTTTATTCCGTTCATTCCGGGGCGCGAGCGCAAGCGAGCGAACCCCGAATCCAGGGGCAGCACCTCGTGGGGCTCTGGATTCCGGGTCCGGCCCTGCGGGCCGTCCCGGAATGAGCGGAAATTAGTCTGACAGCGAACCAAAACATGACGCATCGATTACTCTACCCCCTCCTCGCGGTCCTACTCCTCGCCGCCCCCGCGAGCGCGCGCGATATGCTGCCGCCGGGCTTTGTCTACCTGCGCGATATCGATTCCAGGATCGCGCAGGACATGCGCTATGCGACGGCCAATAATTTCACCGGTCATCCGTTGCCCGGCTATGGCGCGGGCGAATGCATCCTGCGCCGCGAGGTAGCGGAAGCGCTCAAGCGCGTCCAGGCCGAGCTTGCGCACGAAAACCTCGGCCTGAAGGTCTACGACTGCTATCGCCCGACCCGCGCCGTGCGCGGAATGGCGGCCTGGGCGCAAAATAACAAACTTGACGGCGACGATAGCGAAGCGACCCGGCGTTATTACCCCGCATTGAAAAAAGACAGATTGTTCGCGCTCGGCTACATCGCCGCGCAGTCCCAACACTCGACCGGCACCACGGTCGATCTCACGCTGATCAAACTGCCGGGCGCCGCCGCGCAGCCCTTTGACCCGGCAGCGCGCTACGGCCCCTGCACCGGGCCTGCGGCCAAGCGCGCGCCCGACAACAGCATCGACATGGGCACGGGCTTCGATTGCTTCGACACCAAAAGCTACGGCGCCAACACCTCGATTGCGCCCGAGCAGCGGCGCTGGCGCGGCGTGCTCAATACAGCGATGCGCAAACACGGCTTTGCGAATTACTTCCGCGAATGGTGGCACTATTCGTTCACCGGCAGCGAGGAGCCGCGCGCGTATGATTTCGCGATTGTGCCAAAGGGGCGATGAGCGGGCGATAAGGCGTCCAGTAGGCACCCATACGCCGCAGTGCTCGACAGGCTACGGGGTCCCCATCCTCCATTCAGAGGATGACGTCGATGGACGAATTTTGGGAGAGTGCGCGAAGGTTAGGAGCCCAGCGTCACGGTATCAAGGAATCTTTTCCTTGCATATCAAGAATTTGCAGTCTCATCGCAACACTGCGGCAACAATGATAGTGTCCCGTTGCGCCACAATCCGGCATGATGGCGGCGCTGCATTCATTGGATGAGCACGGATTTCACGGAGGTTTCGATGCGTTTAAAGACGATGATCATGACAATTGCTGCGACCGGCCTGCTCGCCGGAACCGCATTCGCGCAGGACGGCACGCTGAAGAAAATCAAGGATACCGGAACGATCACGGTCGGCCATCGCGAGTCATCGGTTCCGTTCTCTTATTACGACGACAAGCAGCAGGTCGTCGGCTACGCCATGGACCTCTGCAACAAGATCGTCGATGCGGTGAAGACGAACCTCAAGCTCGCCAAACTCGATGTGAAACTGCAGCCGGTCACGTCCGCCACGCGTATCCCGCTGATCGCGAACGGCACGGTCGATCTCGAATGCGGCTCAACCACAAATAATCTCGAACGGGAAAAACAGGTCTCCTTCACCATCACCCATTTCGTCACGGCCAATCGTTTCGTGTCGAAGAAATCAGCCAAGCTCAATAAGCTCGAAGACCTCAAGGGCAAGACCGTGGTCTCGACCTCTGGCACGACCAACATCAAGCAAATCACGGAGCTGAATACCGAGAAAAATCTTGGCCTCAACATCCTGCCGGCCAAGGATCACGCCGAGGCCTTCCTCATGGTGGAAACCGGCCGCGCGGCCGCTTTCGTGATGGACGACATCCTGCTCTACAGCCTGGTCGCTTCATCGAAAGAGCCGAAGGATTACGAAATATCCGCCGACGCTTTATCGGTTGAGCCTTATGGCATCATGCTGCGCAAGGACGATCCAGCCTTCAAGAAAGTCGTCGATGACGCGATGACCGGTATTTATAAGAGCGGCGAGATCAACAAGATCTACGACAAGTGGTTCCTGAAGCCGATCCCACCCAAGAGCGTCAATCTCAACCTGCCGATGGGCGCCGCGTTCAAGAAAGTCGTCGCCAAACCGACCGATAGCGGCGATCCCAAAGACTACCAATAACCGCCAAATAAACGCTACACTTCGCGGCGCGGCTCCAAAAAGCCGCGCCGCAATTGCGTCAGGGGGGCGGGCCACGGATGAGCTACCACTGGAATTGGGGAATCTTTTTCCAGCTTTCCCCGGACGGCACTTACACCTACGCGCAGCTTTTGTTGTTCGGCGCCGGCTGGACACTCGCGACGTCACTCCTCGCCTGGGCGATCGCACTTTCGGTCGGCTCAGTCGTTGGGGTCATTCGCACCTCGCCGGTCCCGTGGCTGGTGCGGCTCGGCAATGCTTATGTCGAATTGTTTCGCAATATTCCCCTGCTGGTGCAGATGTTCCTGTGGTACTTCGTGCTGCCGGAAGTCATGCCACAAGCGATCGGCGATTGGCTCAAGCAGTCCGCCAACGCCTCGTTCTACAACGCGGTGATCTGTCTCGGTCTCTATACGTCGGCGCGCGTCGCCGAGCAGGTCAAAGCCGGAATTCTCAGCCTGCGCGGCGGGCAACGGATGGCCGGCCTGGCGATGGGCCTTACGCTGCCGCAAACCTATCGCTACGTTCTGCTGCCGATGGCGTTTCGTATCATCTTGCCGCCGCTGAGCTCGGAGTTTCTCAACATCATCAAGAATTCTTCGGTGGCGCTCACCATCGGGCTCATAGAGCTCACGGCTGCAGCGCGCTCGATGTCGGAGTTTTCCTTTCAGGTGTTCGAGGCCTTCACGGGCGCTACTTTGATCTACATTATCATCAACATCGTTGTTGTAAGCGGCATGCGCTGGCTCGAACGGCGCGTCGCAGTGCCCGGCTTCATCAGCATGGGCCAACCGGCAGCGGCGCATTAGAGGCTGATGATGTTCTCCAATATCGACTGGGACGTCATCATCCGCTCGCTGCCGTATCTCTTTTTTGACGGAATGCGCTTCACTATCATTTTGACCTTGATCGCGACCGCCGGCGGCGTCGTGATCGGCACGTTGCTGGCGCTGGCGCGGCTCTCGAACACGCCGGGCCTCTCCCATCTCGCGGGCGCTTACGTCAACCTGATCCGTTCGATGCCGCTCGTTTTGGTGATCTTCTGGTTCTTCTTTCTGGTGCCTTATATCGGGCAATGGATCACCGGTGCGGAGCGGCCAATCCAGGTCGGCGCATTTTTCTCGGCGCTGTTGACCTTCACATTGTTCGAAGCCGCGTACTTCTGCGAGATCATGCGCGCCGGCATCCAGTCGATACCGCGCGGCCAGGTCCAGGCGGCGCAGGCGCTCGGCATGCCCTACTGGACTGCGATGCGGGAAATCATCCTGCCGCAAGCCTTCCGTAACATGGTGCCGGTGCTGCTGACGCAAACCATCATTTTATTTCAGGATACATCGCTGGTTTACGTGATCTCGGTCACCGACTTCCTTGGCGCGGCCTCCAAGATCGCCCAGCGCGACGGACGCCTGGTCGAGATGTATCTGTTCGCCGCACTCGTCTATTTTATCATTTCGCTCGCCGCATCCTACGGCGTGCGCCTCCTGCAACGCCGCGTCGCCATCATCCGCTGAGCACCCAAAAAAGCACCCAAGAAAGCGTCCAAGAAAAATGCCCATGATTACGATCAGCAATGTCAGCAAATGGTACGGCAAGGTGCAGGTGCTCAACAAATGCAATGGCGAGGTCGCCAAAGGCGAGGTCGTGGTGGTCTGCGGCCCATCGGGGTCCGGAAAATCGACATTGATCAAGTGCATCAACGGTCTCGAACCGTTCGAGGAAGGCACCATCACGGTGGACGGGATTTCGGTCGGCGACCCGATGACCAGGTTGCCGAAGCTCCGAGCCCGCATTGGCATGGTGTTCCAGCATTTCGAGCTGTTTCCTCACGTCTCCGTCATGCAGAATTTGTCGCTGGCACAGATCAAGGTGCTTGGGCGTGAGCCTAAAATTGCTGACGAAAAAAGCCTGAAGCTTCTCGAGCGCGTCGGCTTGAGCGCGCATGCCGACAAGTACCCCGGTCAGCTCTCAGGCGGCCAGCAGCAGCGCGTCGCCATCGCGCGCGCTCTGGCGATGGATCCGATCGCCATGCTGTTCGACGAGCCGACCTCGGCGCTCGATCCGGAGATGATCCAGGAGGTCCTCGACGTCATGGTGGCGCTTGCCAAGGACGGCATGACGATGATTGTGGTCACTCACGAAATGGGCTTTGCCCGTAAGGTCGCGAACCGCGTTATTTTCATGGATAAAGGCGAGATCGTCGAAGATGCGCAGACTGCGGACTTCTTCGGCAAGCCGCGCAGCGAGCGGGCGCAACTGTTCTTGTCGAAGATCCTGCAAAACTGATATCACCGGCGACTGGTGGTCCTACGTCGCGTCTTACCGCCAGCCCAAGCCCGGCGCGACGTGCTTCAGGATCGCCTCGATGACGTGGGCGTTGTAGTCGACGCCGAGCTGGTTGGGCACAGTGAGCAGCAGCGTGTCGGCCTCGGCGATGCCCTCGTCCTGCTTGAGCTGCGCGATCAGCACGTCCGGCTCGGCCGCGTAGCTGCGGCCGAAAATGGCGCGCTCGCTGCCGCCAAGGAAACCGATCTGGTCTTTCTCGTCGCCGCGGCCGAAATACATGCGGTCGCGATCGTCGGTGAGCGCGAAGATGCTGCGGCTGACCGACACCCGCGGCGTGCGCGCGTGCCCGGCCGCTTTCCACGCCGCTTTGTACAGCCGGAGCTGTTCCGCCTGTTGCACGTGAAACGGCTTGCCGCTCTCGTCGATCTTGAGCGTCGAGCTTTGCAGGTTCATACCGAGCTTGGCCGCCCATTCCGCTGTCGCATTGGTGCCGGCGCCCCACCAGATGCGCTCGCGCAAGCCTTCCGAGTGAGGCTCGAGGCGCAGGAGACCCGGCGGGTTCGGAAACATCGGGCTCGGGTTGGGCTTGGCGAAACCCTTGCCGAGCAGCACCTCGAGAAAGACCTCGGTGTGGCGCCGCGCCATGTCGGCATCGGTCATCCCCTCCGCCGGCACGTAACCGAAGTGGCGAAAGCCGTCGATCACCTGCTCGGGCGACCCACGACTGATGCCGAGTTGCAGGCGGCCGCCAGCGATGAGGTCGGCGGCGCCTGCGTCCTCCGCCATGTAGAGCGGGTTCTCGTAGCGCATGTCGATGACCGCGGTGCCGATCTCGATCTTCTTCGTGCGCGCGCCGCAGGCCGCGAGCAGCGGAAACGGCGAGCCGAGCTGGCGGGCGAAGTGATGGACGCGGAAATAGGCCCCATCAGCGCCGAGCTCCTCGGCCGCGACGGCGAGGTCGATCGATTGCAGGAGCGCGTCCGACGCCGACCGCGTCTGCGACTGCGGCGACGGGGTCCAATGGCCGAAGGAGAGGAAGCCGATGTGTTTCATGGGGTCTTATTTAGCGACGCGGCGTGCCGCGCGATAGGTCCCGTCATTCCCGTGAAAGCTGCTGGTCGAATGTCGGGCAGTTGTCCACCCCGTCACGGAACGATCCGCTCCGCGCGGAACTGGCGCATGAGCCGCACGAACATCTCTTCGCTGTCGACCACGTCGTGGAAGCCGAAGCGGCGCGATTTGGTGACGTCCGACATCACATCCCAGTCGCAGCCGAAGACGTAATCGGCAAAGGGCCAGGCTACCAATTCATCGTAGGTGTAGGGCTTCAGCCCATGCTTCTCCGTCATGGCGCGCCAGAGCGGCGCCTTGTCCGCCATGTCCGCCGTCAGGCTTGTGGTGCGAACGTCGCCGGCCGGCATATCGAACGCCTCGGCGAGCTTCGGCCACAGATTTTTCCAGCGGAAATAATCGCCGTTGGTGATGTTGAACGCTTCGCGCCCGCAGCGCGGCTCGTTCGCCGCCCACAGCGCGACGTTGGCGAAGTGCTCCGACGCGGTGACCTGATAGATCGAGGCATAAGCGCCGGGCTTTCCCGGAAAATGCAGCGGCCGTCCAAGCTCCTTGCTGATCGCGGCGTAAACCGCGATGGCCGGCGCCAGACTCATCGGGGTGCCCGGCGCAAAGCCGCATAAGGTCTGCGGCCGCAACTCCACCCAGTCCCAGCGTTTGTCACGCTGGAAGGCGGCGAGCCAATCAATCTGGTCGAAATAATAATTGGGACCCGCGTGACGCGGATCGCTCTCGCGCGCCGGCGTCTTGTAGGGCCCGAGATGCGAACCATAGTATTTCGTGCCGGTGACCAGCACCACGCGACGCAGCGCGGGCGACGCCCGATCGATCGCCGTGACGGCGTTGACGAGCATGTCGCGGTTCGGAGCAATGTTCGATGCATAGCCCGCAGCGGCGCCGGCCGCGGGCTGAAACGCCGCGTAGAAAATGTGCGTGGCGTCCTTCAATCCGGCAAGCTTTTCCGCCGCATCCTCAGCGTCGAGGAGATCGACAGCGATGTGGCGGTAGCGCGGCGCGGCATCGGCGGCCCGGCGCGACAGGCCGACGACGGACCAGTCGCCCTGCGCGAGCAGCCGCGCGACGATGTAGCGCCCGATCACACCGAGCGCCCCGACGACGACGGCCTGCTTGTGTTCTGCCATGCGCGCCCGTTCCGCCCTCTCCACGACAGCCACTTAAGCCGCCCCACTTTGCGCGGCTGTCCCCGTCTTGCTGCGGCGTTTTCATGCCGCGCGGCTTTGCCCACTATCAATACTGCCCTTTCGGCTCCAGCCCAAACACGTGCTGGCCATACATTGCCGAGACGGAATCCCAATTCAGGCTGATATGGGAACTGGCGGCATGGATGTCGCGCCAGAAGCGCTGTACCGGATGTTGCAGGCCGAGCGCGGCACCCCCGGCTGCGAGAAAAACGGCGTCGACCGCCTGGACCAGGAGCCTGGTGGCAAACGAGTGGGTGAGACGATTGCGCATGCGCAATTCGACACCCGCCTGCTCGCCGGCGGTCACAGTCGCAAGCGTGTCGCTGATGTCGCGATGGATCATGAGCTGCGCTGCATCAATGGACGCCGTTGCTTCGGCGACGCGCATCTGGACGGTGGTGAACTCACTCATTTTGTTGTTTCCACCAGCGACGGCGCCGCGTGTCGTACGGCCCCCGGCCTGTTCCTTGAACGCTTCGAGCGCGCCGCGGGCCATGCCCAGGGCCGGCGCAACAAGACAATGCGGCACGACGGCCAACATGGGTTGGCGATAAAGCGGATTGGTATTGGTCTGGGTGCCTGGTCCGTTTCCCGTCAACATTTCGCTGAACGCGACCGTGCGATAGGCCGGAACGAACTGATCATCGACAACAATGGTCTTGCTGCCCGTGCCAGCCAACCCCATTGTGAACCAGTCATCGTGGATGGTGAATTGCGATCGCGGAATAAGAAAAAAGCCCGGCTTCGGTCCATCCTTGAGCGGGAGCATTCCGCCAAGGATTCCCCAATTCGCGTTGTCACAGCCGCTGGCGAAACTGAAACGACCGCTCAACCGGAAGCCGTCTTTATCCTGCACGGCCTTTCCGGTCGGCGCGTACGACACGGCCGCGATCGCGTCGCGATCCTGGCTCCAGACTTCCTGCTGGGCTTTTTCCGGATAACAGGCAATCAGCCAGGGATGCACGGCGCCGAGGCTGTAAACCCATCCGGTCGAGCCGTCGCCGCTCGCAACGGCTGCTACCAGGTCGACGAACACGTCATAGCCGTACTCGAAACCGCCGAACCGGGCCGGTTGCATGATGCGGAACAACCCCGCCTCTCGCATCTTCGCAATCAGCGCGGCGGACACTTGACGGGTTTGTTCGGTTTCGAGCGCGTGATCGCGCGCCAACTTGGCTATCGCGCGCGCGCGATCCAACAACTCGTCCACGCTGGGCTTCATGAAGCCCTTCATCTGCGCGGATTGAATTGTATCGACCGTCACGCCGAAGCTCCCATCATCGCCGGCCCGCAAGGCCAGGCAACAACCGTCAACGATCCCCTACAGCTTCATCATTTCATCCGGTGGCATCGGGCCCCACAAGTTCGCCGCCGAGGGGTCCTTCGCCCATACTTTCGGACGCTGCGGATTATCGCGGTGCCACGGCCGCGGCTCGAAATAACCGAGCGCCTCATCTTTCATCTGATCCAGCTCGGCAAACAACTCGGTGATAAGACCGGCCGGGCTCTGATGATAGGCAAACAGATTGTGGCCGATACCGTGGCGGCCCGGGCCCCAAAGCATCTTGTACCCGTTGATGCTCAGATAATCGCAAGCCGTCTGCAGATGCGCCCAGTCGCGCAACTCGAAAGCGGTATGGAAATGGCGGTTCGAGCCGGTGCCGATCAAGTTGATGGTGTGGTGATCAACACCGCAGCGCAGGAACGAGAAGAAATCGCCCATCCAGTCGGAGACGCGGAAACCCAGCACATCACAATAGAATTTGGTCACGAGCTGCGCGTTCTCGCAATGGAACGCAACGTGGCCAAGCTTATACGGGACAACGCCTTTGGTCTGGAATTTCTGATGCTGGAAATCAGCCCGTTTGAACACCTCCATGATGGTGCCCTTCGGATCTTCAAAACACACCATGTCGGCGATGGTTGGCTCGGGATCCTTCTTGCGCGTTGTCTTGATATTCATTGCCGCGGTTTGCTTTTCAAACGCGTTGAGATCGTCGTCCGGCCCGATCTGAAATCCGATGTGCGTGCATTTGGCCTGAGAGCCTTTTTTCAGGACGACCGAGTGATGGTCGATCGTGCTGGAAAGATAAGCGGTATCCTTGTCCCTGGCAGAGAGCGTGAGGCCGAGAATGTTTGTGTAGTACTCGACTTGCCGGTCGAGATCGGGAAGTTCATAGCTCGCATGAGCAATTTTGCGCACACCAATCATTGCATCACCTCGTCTTAGGGTCTGGGTTACCGGCTTCCGTCCCCGGTTCGAAAATTTCGATGATCGCCGCGACGTCCCGCTCGCCGATTTGCGGCAGCGCACGATGAAAAATATCCAGCAGGCAATCGACCAGCGGCGCGTCGACGCCGACCTCGGTGGCCAATTCCTTGCCGCGCTCGAGATAGTGCGCGAGCCCTACAGCCGAGCCTTGCTGCGGCAGGAACTTACGCTGTGCCATCCAAGGGGCGCGAATTCCGAACTGCGTCGAGCCCCCGCTGCCATTGGCGATCGCCTTGATCATCAGGTCGACATCGACGCCGGCGCGAAGCCCGATCGCCATGGCCTGCGCGGTGCCGGCGATGTGCAGGCCGACCATAATATTGTTGATGACTTTGACCGTGGTCGCGGACCCGAACGGACCCAAAAAAATGGATATCTCGGCGAACGACTTCACGATTGGCGCCAGGCGTTCGCACGCTTGCGCATCGCCACTGAGATAGATGACCCCTTTGCGGGCCTCGACCATCCCGGGCGTTCCGCCGACCTCGCCATCGATGAAAATGGCGCCCTTGGCCGCCAAGGGAGCGATGTACTTTTTTTTCAGCGCCACCGCGTGCGAGCCGAACTCAACGACAATCTGGCCTGGCTTTGCCGCCTTCGCGATCCCGTGCGGGCCGTTCACGACCTCCTCAAGCGCCTCGTCGGAAGGCAGACAAGTGAATACGAGGTCGGAGTTCGCGGTGGCGTCGGCTGACGATTTGGCTGCAATACCTCCCGCTTTTTCGAATTCCGCCAGGGCACTGATATTGCGCCGATAGCCCAGAACGCGGTGCCCGGCCTTGATGAGATGCCGGCAGATCGGAAGGCCGATCTTGCCGACGCCTATAAATCCGATCGTTTCCATCATGTCCTTTCGAGGTGTAGCAACTTGTCCTGGGCAATCCCGATAGAGCGTTCGGCGAATTAGCCATCCTTAGCCATGACGGACCGTCCCGCGCCCGACGCGAGCGCACCGTTGACGGGTGCTGAGATCATGAAGGTGTTGGCGTAGCAAGCCGAGCGCGCCAGCGATGGCTGACGATTTCAATATTTCCTCCCGCACCGTCTTTTTTTGAGCGTGACGTTTAGTGTACTGTACGTTACCGTATACATCGTCGAAAACAAGAGCAAGATCGAGCAGACGTGTTGGAAATTGATGGTCGCGCGCTCCCTGCGTCGGGCGCTTTGCTCTCACGTCGCCAAGCAGGTTTGGAATGTCGGAAACATTTTTGGATGGAATCAAAAGTATTCAGCGGCGCGACGTACGGAGCGTCGCAAAGAGACCGCGGCCTCGCCGCGGCGGCCGGCTGACCGAAGAGCGCCAGCGCGAGATCGTGGCACTCGTTGCGCCATTGTTTCTTGAACACGGCTACGAGCAAGTCAGCATTGATGACATTGTCGAACGAATTGGCGGCTCAAAGCGCACCCTCTATGAGCGCTTCGGAGGAAAGGCCGGCTTATTTGCGATTGTCATTTCCGAATACTGCGCCAGCGTCCACCGGGATTTGTTCGCGGGGGTCGACCAAAATGCCAGCCTCGAAAAGCAATTGACGGCAATCGGCAAGAATTTTCTCAGCATGATCCTGCATCGCCGCATCCTCGAATTGCATCGGTTGATGGTGTCGATGGGCCGCGGCTTTCCGTCGGTGGCCGCGCGCTTTTATCAGCTTGGCCCAATATCAGCTTACGGCCTGGTCGCGGGCTGGATTGAACGCCAGCAAAAAGCAGGAAGGCTTGCTGCCGGTGATGCCACAATGCTGGCCGAGCTTTTCCTGGACATGCTGACCGGCAAGCACCAGCTGGCGCTGCTGACGTCGTCGTTCGAATCGACTTCGCCGGAAGGAATTGCGCGGACCGTCAAGGCCGCAGCGAAGCTGTTTCTCAATGGCGCGCGGCCTACGGGATAGATCATAAACGGATAACTGCGGAGCATGTGCTTGCCGCCCTATGGCATGTGCCAAAAAAAGACTGGGGCAAAAAAACTGGGGAGGCAAATCATGCGCGCAATCTGTCGTTTGCGTGTGGCAATCTGGACCTTTGCTTGGATTCTTTTAGCTTCGACATCGCAGACATTTTTGCGCGAAGCCGTGGCGGCCGATCCAGTCAAGGTTGGCTTCAGCTTGGGGCTGACAGGCGCAAATGCGCCGAATGGCAAACAGCTATTGATCGCACTTGAAATCTGGCGCGACGACGTGAACGCCAAAGGCGGATTGCTCGGCAGGCCCGTGGAGCTGGTCTATTACGACGATCAGACCAATCCCTCAAACGAGAACAACATTTATACGAAGCTGCTCGATGTCGATAAGGTCAACCTGCTGCTCGGGCCATACGGCACCAATCAGATCAGCGCGGCCCTCCCCGTTATTGCGCCGCGCAACCTGACGACGATCGGCATTCTCGGCACTGCCGCTAACAGCGAAGCGCACTA
The DNA here is from genome assembly GCA_963743405.1 of uncultured Alphaproteobacteria bacterium. GTDB lineage: Bacteria > Pseudomonadota > Alphaproteobacteria > Rhizobiales > Xanthobacteraceae > Pseudolabrys. Next base: position 108,600 of record CAVUPX010000006.1, read on the forward strand.
TAAAAACTACTTTTCCATGATACCGCTCGGTCCCGATCCGAAGCGGGAATTCTCGCGAGGATTCTTTGAACTCGCGGCCGCGCAAAAGCCAAAACCCAAAACAGTTGCTATCGTCGGTGTCGATGCAGAGTTCGGAAAGAATGCAACGGACGGTGCACGCGATAACGCCAAGGCCGCCGGCCTGACAATCGTTTACGATCAGCGCTATCCGCCCGCGACCACCGACCTGACGCCGATCGTACGCGCCATTAAAGCGACCAACCCAGACATCGTCTTCGTGGGCGCATATCCACCTGACACTGTCGGTTTCGTTCGCGCCGCAAGCGAGGCCGGTTTGACGCCCAAGTTGATGGGCGGCACGATGATTGGGCTTCTTGCGACGCCACTAAAGATTCAGATGGGGCCTCTCATGAATGGCTACCTGAACAATGCCGAGGTCTTTGTGCCGATCCCGACATTTAATTTCACGGGCGTGCGGGAACTGTTGAACAAATATCGCGAGCGGGCAAAGGGGCAAGGCGTCGATCCATTTGGATATAACTTCGCTCCTTATGGCTACGCTGCGGGCCAAGTGTTGGCCGCCGCCGTCGAGGGGACCAAAAGCTTCGATCATCCCAAGATTGCGGATTACATGCGCACGCATACGTTCGACACGGTGGCCGGCCAGATTAAATTCGGCAAGGATGGCGAATGGGCGAAGCCGCGCATGATTGTTACGCAGTGGCAAAATATCGCCGGCAATGACCTCGGTCAGGTGACCGATCTCAAGAACTGGGTCGTCGTTTGGCCTCCAGAGCACAAGACCGGCAACATTATTTATCCTTTCGAATCCGCAAGAAAATGAAACAGAGTTGCCGGCTCCATATGCCCGATATGGCTTGATGTGGCCTGGAGCCGGCGATACTCCCGCCAGAAAATACCAGTTGCGTTGCTTACCGATTTGAAACGCCGGCCTGCGCCGCCTGGTAATATCGTGGGTCGTCGTATTTGCGCGGATCGGTCAGATTTTTTGCCGGGCGGCCGTACTCACTTCGCAATTTCAACACGGTTTCAATCCCTCTGATATCCAATGCCGCCTTGGGGTCGAACCCGGCACTGCGATCCAGTAGAACGTCGTAAGTCGACGACGCCAAATGCGAGGACATTCCCGGTACCTTGGCCGCAAGAAGATCGCACGCCGCCTGTTTGTTGCCTCTCGCATAGAGCCACTCCAGCGCATCGAGATAGCCACGAATAAACGCGGCCAGCGTATCCGCATTGTCCTTTGCCCAGCTTCGCCGCGCCGCTCCCGATATGCCCTGATAGCGCGGCAGAACTTCGGACGCGTTCTGCAAAACGCGAAGGCCGGCTTCCTTCCCGATCAGGTCGAACGGGGTGACCAGAAGTGTGCCCGCATGTTTTCCGGCCTTGAGCGCCTCGAAGCGCTGCAACGCGCCTCCGGCCCGCTCAAACACCACGTCATCGTCACTCAAACCGTTATGCGCCAGCATCTTCCTGAGGACGAAGGCAAAACCCGTTGTGAGTGCATCGACTGAAAGCGTCTTGCCCTTGAGATCAGCGTAGGACGTAATGTCCGGCTGAACCACCAGCCGCAAGAACGCGGAATCGCCCCCCATAAATGCGAAAAGATCCGGTGTAACATCGATCTTGGCTTCGCCCTGCCCCTCTTGATAGGCCACGATGTTGTCAAAACCGGTGAGAGCAATCTCCCAGCGCCCCGTGATCAGCCCCGAGAGCTGCTCTACGGAATTGACCGTATAGTGGGGCTCTGCGTCGACACCGTGAGATTTGAAAAATCCTCGCTCGATGGCGGCCCACAAGGGCAAATTAAAGCCACCCGGAAAAACAATGACATTGACAGTACCGGCCGCCATATTTTTTCCGAAACGGTTCACTTAATCGTCTGGCATCCTAATCTAATTTATCTTTTCGTACGTAATGCGATCGCTAAAAAAGCGCGCCTTTCCTCTATCGTGGCTTGCGCTTTGCCCCCTTCGGCCACTTCCCCGGCCACGCGACAATGTATTCCTCGAGCTTCTCGTCCGGCACATCCTTCTCGCTCGCCGCCACGCGTCCGCGCACCGAGATGCCGGCCGTGTGCACGGTCTCGGAGCTCCCCGACACCAGCGGGTGCCACCAGGCGAGATCCTTGCCCTCTGCCACCAGCCGGTAGGCGCAGGTCGGCGGCAGCCACTTGAGCCGCCGCACATTGCGCGGGGTGAGCCGCACGCAATCCTTCACCTTGGCCTGCCGGTGCGCATAGTCGCTGCAGCGGCAGCTCTGGCAGTCGAGCAGCTTGCAGCTCACGTCGGTGTACACCGTCGCGTTGGTCTCCTCGTCGATCAGCTTGTTCAGGCAGCAGCGGCCGCAGCCGTCGCACAGGCTCTCCCATTCGGCGCGCGTCATCTGCGACATCGTCTTGCGGCGCCAGAACGGGGCTTGGGGGTCGGCCATGCAGAGGAATCCTTGTGTTGCCCCTTGTAGCCCCTCAAACGGGTTCCGTCAGGTTCCGTAACGGTGCACGACAGGCGGTATCCGGCTCATTTCGGCCATTTTTCACCGCAATTTCCGTTCACCCTAGTTCCAGCTGGGCGGGACCCGCGGCATTGGCCGCGGGTTATCCGATCGGCTAAATTCGGCTCGCCCGGCGTCCCGCCTGGGGCGACACCACGATTGGCAGAACTTTGCGCAACCCTTTCCCCGACAATTGGAAGCCGGCCATCAAGCGGTTCCTGCTCGGGCTCGATGCATGGATCGACTTCAGCCTGTTTCGGGGTGCCTCCGGCACGCGCGAGGCCTATGAGCGCTTTTCCACCTTCATGGACCGCTTCCACGTCTCCGGCTGGCGGCGCGGGCTCACCGAGCTGATGTCGGAAGGCGCAACGCTCGGCACCTTCGGCCTGGTGGTGATGCTGGCGCTGGCGGTGCCGGCCTTCCGCGAAACATCGGACGACGACTGGCTCAAAAAGTCCGAGCTGGCGGTGACATTCCTGGACCGCTACGGCAACGAGGTGGGGTCGCGCGGCATCAAGCATAATGACTCGATCCCGCTCGATCAGTTCCCCGATCACCTGATCAAGGCGGTGCTCTCGACCGAGGACCGGCGCTTCTACGAGCATTTCGGCATCGACATCGCGGGCACCGCGCGCGCGTTGGTCGCGAATACGAAGGCGGGCGGCGTTGTGCAGGGCGGCTCCTCCATCACGCAGCAGCTTGCGAAAAATCTGTTTCTCAACAACGAGCGCACGCTCGAGCGCAAGGTGAAGGAAGCATTCCTTGCAATGTGGCTCGAGGCGCGGCTGACGAAAAACGAAATCCTCAAGCTTTATCTCGACCGCGCGTATATGGGCGGCGGCGCCTTCGGTGTCGACGCGGCGGCGCAATACTATTTCAACAAATCCGCGCGCGACGTGAACCTTGCAGAAGCCGCAATGCTCGCCGGCCTGTTCAAGGCGCCGACGAAATTCGCACCGCATGTGAACCTGCCTGCGGCGCGCGCGCGCGCGAACGTTGTGCTCGATAACCTGGTCGAAGCCAACATGATGACCGAAGGCCAGGTGTTCGGTGCCCGCCGCCATCCGGCCACGCCGGTCGATCGCCGCGACGACCGCGCCGCCAACTATTATCTCGATTGGTCCTTTGACGAGATGAAGAAGCTCGTCGACACCTTCCCGAAATCAATGAGCGAGCGCGTGTTTGTGGTGCGCACGGCGCTCGACACCAACCTGCAAAACGCGGCTGACTCCGCAATCGAGAGCTCGTTGCGGCAATACGGCCAGGAATATCACGCGAAACAGGCAGCCGCGGTGCTCATGGATGTTGATGGCGCCGTGCGCGCCATGGTCGGCGGCCGCGACTACGGCGCGAGCCAGTTCAACCGTGCGACCGACGCGATGCGCCAGCCCGGGTCTTCATTCAAGCCGTATGTCTACGCGACCGCCCTTGAACACGGTATGAAGCCCACATCGATCGTGGTCGACGGGCCGGTGTGTATCGGCAACTGGTGCCCGCACAACTACGGCCATGGCTACTCCGGGTCGATGCAGCTGATTCAGGCGCTCACACATTCGATCAACACCGTCGCGGTGAAACTGTCGATATCAATCGGCGACGGCAACGCGAAGGTCGGGCGGGCGCGCATTGTCAAAACCGCGCATGACATGGGCATCCGTACGCCGCTGCCGGACACGCCTTCGCTGCCGATCGGCGCCGACGAAGTCACCGTGCTCGACCATACGGGCGCCTATGCGACCTTCCCCAATCTCGGCAAGGCTGTGACACCGCACGCGCTGCTCGAAGTCCGCACCGGCGCCGGCGAACTCGTCTGGCGCTTCGACCGCGACGGCCCGAAGCCGCGGCAGGTGCTGCCGCCCGGCGTCGCCGCCGACATGGTCAAGATGATGAACAGCGTGGTCGAAAACGGCACCGGCAAGCGTGCACGCCTCGACGGGGTCGCCTCGGCCGGAAAGACCGGCACCACCAACGCTTATCGCGATGCGTGGTTCATGGGTTACACGGGCAATTTCGTTTGCGGTGTCTGGTTTGGCAACGACGACTACCAGGTCACCAATCGGATGACAGGCGGTTCATTGCCGGCGATGACATGGCACACGATCATGGCCTATGCGCACCAGGGCGTTGAGTTGAAGCAGCTGCCGGGCGTTGTCGTGCCGCAGGTCCGCCAGCAGCCCGCCGTTGCCGAAGTCAAATCGAAGAACAGCGAGCCGCCGCCTGCGCCCCGGCCCGCTTTGCTGACCAAGCGGGGGGCCGACGTTCTGGTCCGGGTGGAGCGGCTGATGGATGACGCCAATCGCGCCCTCGGCCCCACGACGAGCACCACAAGTCCACCAAGTCCCGCGGGCGCCATCCGCCCCAAGGACAAACAGGCCACTACATCTCCTAAAGGCGGTGCATTTGCTGCGTCGCTAGAAGGGCACGCGTTCGGTAGTCGTAACTAGTTGGCCGCCTGCAAGCGGCAAGCGTAGTCTTCCTCACAAGAATCAACCTCCTCCACCGTCAGCGGATCGTACGTGCGGCTGCTTTTTGGAACGCTGTTTGGACTGGCCGTCGCAGCTATTGTCGGCCTCGGACTGACTTATTCTGCGCTCACGCGCGGCGCTGCCTTTGGCGGCCTGTCGATTGAGAGTTGGACGGCCTGGCCGAAAACCGGAACGGTAGACGCAGACCCTTATGCGCGTGCATCGATCGCCCGCAACGGCCGATTGCCGACTGCTCTTGGCGATGGCGTTTCGTTCACAGTGCAATCTGACGACAATGGCAAAGTCCTCGATGGGCGTTGCGATGTTGTCCTCTCGGGCATCACGCCCACCGCGCGCTTCTGGACATTGACGCTTTACAATACGGACGGCGGGTTGGTCGCCAATTCAGTCAACCGATACGGTTTCACAAGCCAGGAGATCGTCCGGCGCGCAGATGGAAGCTTCGAGGTCGTGGTGGGCCCGCGCGCAAATCCAGGCAACTGGCTGCCGACCGGCGGTGTTGAACGTTATCAGCTGCTGTTACGGCTCTACGACACTGCGGTCGGTGTATCGACCAAAGCCGGACGCGAAGTCCCGATGCCGGCCGTCATGACCAGAGGCTGCCCATGATCCGATGGCTACTCTTGATTTTTGGCGGGGCCTTGCTCGGCGGGATTGTGCACCTCGCGACCGTCATCATCTTGCCGCGGACCGCCACCCAGGATGCCTATGCGCGCCTCTCGCCCATCGCACCGGTGAATAGCGTTGTCACGCTGCCCGTGCCCTCGCCGGACAAGGCCGTGATGCCATTTATGGATCCCGCTTTCGCGAGTGCCGTGTGCCGCTACGATCTTTCCAAGGGTCCGCTCAAATTGACCGTTCCGGTGAGTCCGGCCTACACGTCGGTTTCCTTCTATACGCGCTACGATGTGGCGTACTACGCCATCAACGACCGGGCGGCAGGCCGGCGCGTGATCGAACTTGACCTCATGACAAGCGCGCAACACGACCAGGTTCCGGAAGACGAAGAAGTCACCGCCGCCGACCGGCTGATCGTGGAATCGCCCACGGTGACCGGCCTTATCGCAATCCGGGCGATGGCACCCGAGCCAGGCTTGATGCGAGCGGCGCAGAGCGCCATTGCGGCCTCTCAATGCGTGCAACAAACCGGGCCGTCGCGACCGCGTTAATATTTGAGCGGCCTAATTGGACGAAGCGAGACTTTAATTGGACGAAGCGAGACTTGGCTCTCGTTTCCACGTCGGCGGAAGCACCTGATATCGAGCAATCTGGCTTTTCAGTTGATTGAACAGGCGCTCGGCCTCGACAGCTTGGGTCATGGGAGTGACGATGACCAGCCGTTCAAGCGCAAATTGATATGATGCCACTCGATCCGACAGACTTTGACGCACAATATCCACGACGTGCGCATTTTCCCTGATACGGCGCTTGGCGTTCACCCACTCTGCTTTATTCAGCGCCGGTACGTAGGCCAGACTTTTTTCCCGCTTCTGGTCGATGTCCATCACGCGGCCCGCGGTTTCGAAGAATTGCGACAAGCGCGTCGTATCGTTCCGCACGTCGTCAATGAGTTGCGCATAGCGCGCGGATGAAGATCGGTAGCTATCCGACATCAGACGATCAAAATATTTTCTGTAGTCCGCCAATTTAAATTTGATCAACCCATACTCGCCTGCCACAGAATACCACTGCTGCCGGTCATAGGGTGGTTCAATCAACGGATAAGCAAGGTCGCGCAATTCGCGCTCGTCGTCAGTATAGTCAAATTTCGATGGAGGAACCGGATTCGACGCTGGTGAGCTCCGGCCTATCCAATCATGAATTCCATCGGTGACCAGTGTCGGATTGATCTCACCAAAGTCGCCATTGGCGCAGCCCGCAAGAAGCGTCAGAGCCCCGAGCGCAAGTATCCGCCAAGTTTCGGTTGGCGTCGGCAGCTGCGGCAGAATATTCATTGCAATTATTCAGCGCTCGTTGTGTCAACGCGCGACGCGGCGACGGCGGCGGCGGCCTGCGCTATTCCCGGTGTCGGGTTCAAAGCCGTTCGATCCATCCGGATCGCGATCAATACGAATGACCGGAAGAATAATGACGGTCGCAGGCTCAGTATTGGCGTCGACGTACTTGCCGCCGCGCGGGCTTACCTCGTCAGGAAATCGGATGACCTCGCCCATTGCAGTCCCCTTTCCGCCCCGGCTCGTGACCTCCTCGGCCGCCGGTTCGGCGCCTTTTGGCAATTAAAGGACTTGCAAGGTTAACGGTCTGCTAACGCGCCCCGATTAATGTGGGCCATCCCGCATTGGCCCCGCGTATCAGTATGGTGATGCCTCCCGCGCGCGTTCCCCTCGACAGTCTCGTTGATTTGGCGTGCCGGGATGGCGTCGACATCCGGCCGACCTTGCTGCGCGTGCTTACCGACCTTTACGTGCAGAAGCCCGCCCATAGCGCGGAAGAGGAAACCCAGTACGTTGAGCTGGCGCTGGGATTAATTGACGCGGTCGACGAACAAACGCGCAGTGCCGTGACGGCTATTCTGTCGACATATCCAGCGGCACCCCGTGCCGTGCTCCTTAAACTCACCGGCACGGCGCTATCCACCACTGGCGATCAGACCCGAGCTGAGATCGAAAATAGCGAACTGATAGACCTGTTCTTTTTCGCATCTCCCGAAGAGCGGCGACTCATTCTCGCCAATCTCGACGTCACCGCCACCGGGCCAACCCGTCGTCCAATCCCGATCGCAAGCGAATTGATTCGCCGCCTGGAGAACGCAGCGCTTCAGCGCAATGCGGGCGAATACAGTCGCGTCCTTGAGCGCGCGCTAGGGATCAGCCGAAAACTTGCCGACCGCATCGTTCACGACAATTCAGGTGAGCCGATTGTTGTTGCCGCGAAAGCACTCGGCATCCAAGCCGCAGTGTTCCAGCGCATTTTGCTCTTCCTCAATCCGGTCATCGGTCAATCCGCCCAGCGGGTTTACGAACTTACTTCTCTTTTTGAACAGCTGAATCCGGCGGTAGCGGAACACATGCTGGCAATCTGGCGGACGACAGTTGTGCGGAAGCTCGCCGGTCATGAGCCTGTCTATTGGAATGACGAGCGCTCCGGCGCACGCGCGCTGCCGACACCCGCACGTTCGCGAACCACCGCGACACGCGACCGGTCGCGATTCAAAACCGGCAAGCCCTAGATTGCTTCACGACAGGACGTTGTCCAAGAAACTACGACCGGCGCGGTCTTCGATTTCAACAATCCAGAGGTCCGGGTCAAATCGAATTTCCCGCCCAAGCCGCGCTTCGATATCAGCGTCCGTCGCCGCAGCAGCGCCGCCAGCTATCGCAGTAAACATTCGATCCGCTGGTTGCGCCTCGTCAAACGCGGTCTGCGGAGCCGGCCCATACAGCAAGCCAGTACCATCGAGCCGATTGATCTTGATAAAGATCGCCCCTGCTTCGTCAGCCCCACGACGGCGCACCGCGGCAAAGATGCCCTCGACATTGCAACGGCGCAGATAGGCCGACACCCATATCCCGGATTTCAGTCGCATTTACTTCAGTAGCACGGGCGATTGCCAGACCGCCAATCACTCTAGCGGCCGGCCTGTCATGGCGGCCAGTTCACGCACAACTCGATCGGACAGCTGCCCGGTGACAGGAAGCTTGTGGTCGCGTTCGAACTTTTCGATTGCCGCGCGGGTATCCGGATCGTAAACGCCACTAGGCTTGATCTGACCGTAGCCAAAATCGGAAAGTGCGCGTTGCACCGCGGTCACACGCTTGGATGGCGCTATCAATTTTGCAATTGGATCGGCAGAAGGCGCATCTGCCATCGCGCTCGTATTCGCGGCTTTTGCGTTGGACGCGATAATCGCACGCAGCAGACCATCGCTCGCCTCTACGCTAATTTTTACCCCCGCCGTCTGCACGAAATCGCGTACCGCAATATCGGTTTTTGCACCCCAAATGCCGTCGGCCGGTCCATCATAAAAACCTTTGCGTGCAAGCTCGCGTTGAATATTGACGATGAGTTGGACGCGTACCTGGGTTCCCGAATCGCCGGCCGCGTTAGGCGGAAGTGCTCGGGCAGGCGGTGCCACCGCTGCTTCATGCTGCAATAGAGGCTTCGCTGCAAAGATCGGTGCCGGGTGCGGCCCCTTTTGCAGAAACAGCGCATTGAGCGCAATCGCAAATACTGCAAACGTCGCCATGACGACGCCAACAAATTCACGCGGATGGCTGCCAATCGCTGTAGCGATCCTGCCAGCACCCTCGAACGCGATTTCCCTTCGAGTCGTTCGCCTACGCACTTTTCTTCACCTGATTTTTTACGGCCCCAGCAAGGGCCCGGTTGCGCTCTATGACGAGCTTGATGGGTTCGTTTGCGGGGCGCGCGCTTTCGCAATCGACGGGTAAGCGCACCGTGACCCGCGTGCCCTCGCCTAGCCGACTGCGTATCTCGACATCGCCACCGTGCAGTCCCACCAGGCCCTTCACGATCGAAAGGCCCAAGCCGGAACCGTCGTGACGCCGGTCGTAGGATGCGTGGGCCTGGAAGAATGGCTCGCCAAGATGAGGAAGATCACCCTCCCCTATGCCGACGCCTGTATCTTCGACCGCTAAAGCAAGTGTCCCGCCATCAGCGAACGCGCTCACTGTGACTCGACCGCCACGCGGCGTGAATTTGATGGCATTGGAAATGAGGTTGATGAGGATCTGATTGAAGGCGCGTCGGTCGGCAGCCAATTCCGGAAGGTTCGGTGCGAGACGCATCTTGAGTTCAACACCGGATTCCTGCGCCTTCAGCGCCAGCAGATCAGTGCAGCTCACGATCGCCGGTGCCGGGGCGAACGGCTCAGGCGTCACTTCAAAATTACCAGTCTCCATTTTGGATGCATCGAGAATTCCATTGACCACCGAAAGCAGATGGCGGCCCGACTCGTTTATTAAACGCGCATATTCACGCCGGCGAGCGGCGTCAACGTCAAGCGAGTCATTCGTCATTATCTCGGAAAAGCCGATAATTGCATTGAGCGGAGTACGTAGCTCATGACTCATTGTTGCGAGGAAGTGAAACTTGGCTGTACTGGCGCGCTCAGATTCCACTCGGGCAATCTCAACCGCGCGTTCCTGCAATTTTCGTTCGCTTATGTCGCGCAGCACTGCAACCACATCGCGGCTCGTCTGAGGCTCATTGCCTTCGGCACAGTCGAAAGGCCGACACATCATTTCAACCCAGACGAACTGGCCCGCATATTGTGGCCCGCCGCCACGCCGGATACGAAATTCAAGTGAACGTTCCTCGTTCAAATTTGCGGTGTCAGCAAGCGTCGCCAAATAAGCCGGCCGATCGGCGACATGGACGCGCTCAAAAAGGCAATCGCCCAATAGCTCTTTTACCTGCACGCCAATGAGCAATTCGGCTGTCGGCGACACGAACAGTACTGAGCCGGCGCGCCCGAAACGAGCCACGACGTCGGTCATATTGTTCGCGAGCAAGCGATAGCGTTCTTCCCCGGAACGCAGCAGCCGTAAATTTGTGCGAGAGAACGACTCTACGCCGAACGCAAGACCGGTGGCATATAGCATCGCGGAGATGACGCCGATTGCGACCAGCGCGCTGTGCTCCGCTGCGGTCGGCTCGATATGGGGAAGCATACCTGCAACGCCAAGCACGGACAGCGCAGCAGCAGCAATCAGGGCAAACCCCGCGGCCGTTGCGACCACGCGGCGCGACGCGGAGAGCGCGGCTTCTAGCGGCACAACCACCAACCAGACCGCGGCAAAAGACCCGATGCCTCCGGTGGCTAGCGCGACCGCCGACGCAAGAACCGTGAGCGACAGCGAGGAAAGGATGTGCGCACTTTCGTAGCGGCCGGTGCGCGAAAGGTAATAGACGATCAGGATCGGGGCCACGAGCCAGGAGAACACACCAATCTCAAGCGCGCTTGGTACGCCGCGAACGGCGATATAGACGGGAAAGCTCGCCAGCGCGACAAAGCTGCCGAGCAGGCGCGGTGCGATAAAGGCGCGGTGGCGCGCTGCAGTCATCGCATCCTGCTGAGCCGCGGGATGCACCAAAGCGTCGACATAATTCCAAACTGGCGTGAGAAAACTCACAGTCCCTATCTCACGTCTTGTCGCAACAGACGCGCCCCTATTTCATTTGGGACCTTAGGGGAGAGCCGCTTAAGCGAACACTAAGGCGGCGCTCCAATGAGGCTCAATCGCTGGCTACAGCCGCCGTCCGAATATGATTGGACCGGCATTTGGGGCTCATGGTGAAAATTAGGTTTCCTCGGACGCTACGGCGGAGCAATTCCTGCCCTTTGTTACCGGTCCGGTAACCATGTCGACACGAGCAAAAGTCGCGTGAAACCTCAGCTCGGAGCAGTTGCTTAAAATTTTCGTCAAATTTCGAATTCTATAAATTGAAGAAAAATTTCGTCGATTTTATCCCAAAAGCTCTCAGCATTTCCAACAACAGTTTCAGGCCTGTCTGATACGGTTTAGTTTAAAGGCGGCGAATAAGTCGCTGGGGACAGTTGCGGGTAGGGTCATGTTCTTTCTTCTTCGAATGGCGTTTTGGCTGTGCGTTGTGTGCGTGCTGCTCCCGAGCGGCACCAAATCAACATCATCGGAAGCGCAAATCGACGCCACGCAAGCTGTAACGCTGGCGAGCGCCGCGGTCTCGGATATGCGCGGATTCTGTGAACGGCAGCCCGACGCCTGCGTGACTGGCGGGAAAGTCGCTGTCGCGCTTGGCCATAAAGCCGAAGCCGGCGCCCGTACACTCTATGATTTCGTCGCCAAGCTACGCGAGAAATCGGTACCGAACGAAAAAGCCAATGCTAAACCTTCGGGTTCGGACGCCGGCCAAGGCACTTTGACGCCGACCGATATGGCTCCGGGCTGGCATACGCCAGTTCCGCTACCGCCGCGACGCGAAGCGCGCGGCGACCGGCCCGCGGTTTAGAACGCCCTATTTACAGGTGTTTTTCGGTGTTGCTCCGCAACCCCGATCTTTTTTGGCCATGGCCATCCTCAGACATATATATGATGGCAGTCATGACCGCGATCGACGACATCGTTGAGAATTTCACGCTCCTGGATGAGTGGGACGACCGCTATCGCTATGTGATCGAGCTCGGACGCACGTTGCAGCCGCTGCCGGATAGTGCCCACACCGACACCAATAAAGTTCGCGGCTGCGCCAGTCAGGTTTGGTTGCTGACACATGCGAAACCAGATGGATCTGCGGGGCCCGTTCTTACTTTCGAAGGCGACAGCGATGCGCACATCGTGCGTGGCTTGATCGCAATCTTGTTCGCACTCTACTCAGGCAAAAGCGCTCGCGATATTCTGGCAACCGACGCCCTTGCACTTTTTGACCGTATAGGGCTGCGTGAAAATCTTACGCCGCAGCGTTCGAACGGTTTGCGTTCAATGGTCGAGCGAATCCGCGCCGAAGCCAAGGCCGCCTTGGCCGCCGTGACATAATCAAGAACTATCGGCACTAAAACCGCCGTCGTCCGCAAGCCAGGTGCGCACGCGCGAGCTCGCAGGCCCGCGGGCCACGGACGCGAAGCCGTAATGGCGAGCAAGCCGATCGAGGGCAAGTTGCAGCACCACTTTGCCTGAACGGGCCGGCCAAGCGCGCTCACGTTCGATATCTTCGAGGCCTTTGAGAAAACAGCAAATATCGAGCAGTAGACCCGAGAATTCCGGGCCGACCGCGTCGAGCGCATGATGTACGCGTTGGCGAGCAGCAATCATTGTATCAGTAAATGCGCCGGGGCTTCGGCCGCCGTTGCCACGGCCAGATGAAATCGGATTTGTCCAATTAGATGTCGTACGAGGCATAAGATGAGCGCGCGTGAAATCCGCTCGCAGCCGTTCCCCAGCCTGGAGCTGATGAGCGTCGATGAACGCGCGTCCATCGCGGCCCCGTCTTCTCGCAAGCCAGGCCAAAGGGCTTTCGGCTTCATCGTAAACAACTGTGGTGCGGCCAAATTCAGTGACCAACTCGCGTTGCTCCAACACAAGATGCTGGGCGCGAAAATGATCGACAATAGGCTGCTGTTGTGGGGCCGGAATTTGTGGTTCTCGTTTCGAACGACGTCGTCTGTGCTGGGCTTCGCTATGGGTCATTGGCGACCTCCTATGTAGGATTATATACCTACACGGTCGCTGAAAGGAAATCCCGCGGATAGCCGCTTTATATTGCGCTAAAGGATTGAGTGCGTGGAAATATCGCCGCTTGGAGAACAAAAGACGCGGAAACTTATCCACAACTTTAGGAATTTTGTCCAGCTGCGTCGGCCTCAGGCAAACACCGGGAAATGCGCGCTGCCGGCTTATTTAACTCGCCGCCGTCGCTGCTGTCCCAAACCCATCTGCTTGGCCAATTGCGACCGCGCAGCAGCGTAATTTGGCGCGACCATGGGGTAATCGGTGCTCAAGCCCCATTTTTCCCGGTATTGCTCGGGCGTCATGTTGTATTGCGTCCGCAGGTGGCGTTTGAGGGATTTAAATTTCTTTCCGTCTTCCAGGCAAACAATGTGTTCAGGCGTAATAGATTTTTTCACCGAAACGGCCGGCTTAAGCGGCTCGGACGGCCCTTCGGAAGATTTTCCGGATACTCTGCTCAGGGCGGCATGCACCTGATTGATCAGACCGGGAATTTCTCCGGCTGGCACGATATTGTTGCTCACATATGCGGAAACAATTTCCGCCGTCAGCTCAATAAAATTTCCATTGACTGTGCTGTCATTCATTGACGCTGCTCTGCTTTGGCGCGCGGCTGCCTGAACAGGCGAGCCGCAAACAAGACCTCAATCAAAAAGGTCAGTCTCTATATTCGTCGACAATACGGCGAATTTCGAGTTCGAATCCTATATTTGAAAATACTATCACTTTTCAGTTGTCGCAAGAAAAAGATCACTGTTTTACGCGACAGTTATTGGTTAAATGCGACTTGCGACAAAGAAAAACTAGACAATTACCGTCAAGACCGAACGTAATTTTCTCGCAATTTTTAAGAACCTTTTCCTAAGTGATTGCGCAACTCATTGATCGACGCAAAATGCAGCGTGCCTTGCGGCAATTCCGCCTCGATAGAACCGTCGACGTACAGCGTATAGCCCATGCCATCGACGACCCCGGATTTGAGAATGGCAACTGCGTGCGATTTCTGGCCTTCGAGGTCGGCGCGCTTGGGGGCGTTTGCAGCGGCGTCACGCGACGACGGGTTGATCTTCGGTTCCGGCTTGAACTCTTCAGCAGGAGGACTCTTCGGTGGCTTCGCCTCGGCTGGCCACATGGCGTCGAAATTGGCGGTATGGAGCGGTCGCGGTTGCGGCGGTATGCCAGGAGACGAGGGAGACGGCGGAGAGCGCCAGTCCGCCATCGCCTCGCAACTCTTGTCGCCCATGCCTGATCCGTTGTTGCCAAACGGTGAGCCGGCGGCCGGTGAAATTGGTGTGCCCGGCTGATGGGGCGATAACGAGATATCGTCCTCAACGGATACGGACGGCTCATCGGGGTTGGGAAGTGTTGGGGCATAGGTTTGGGCGGGGTGCTCGTCACCCAGTATGGCCGCGGAAGGATGCGCTGCCGGCTCGCCCTCCGATCTAGATCTGGGAGGAAACGGCACACGGCCCTGCGGGATAACACTGCGCGGCACGGCCGGATTTTCAAGGGTGTCCATTGGCTGGCCAAATCGGGCCGGCGACTGGACAGAGAGGGCATCAACCACCCGCCGTACTTGCCCGGCTACCACACCAAGTCCAATAATGATCAAGCCTCCGACGGCCGCCGTTGTACCCGCACTGATGAGCGTGTTTCCAAAGCTGAACTCGTTGATCGGAATACCAAACCCGACCATGACGAGCCCCGCAAAAAGGGCAAAAACGCCTATGCCAAACAACAAAACCGGCATCCTTTTTCGATCCTCTCTGAACCAGCAACTTTCGCCGTAGCTTGTTGGCTAAATTCTTCTGGCAATGATGAATTCTCGCTTTTTCGCACGGCGGCGGCAACAGCAAAAGTGAAGTACCCCGCGGAAGCAATCAAACCGGTCATCCGCAATAAAGCAGGCTTTTAGCGGTTCTCAGCTCTTTCCCTACCTTTCAGCCGTTGCCCCAGGCGCCGCCACCGCCTAATTAGCTTGATTGAGGAACTCGCCCGGGACGGGCAGGTTCACGTGTAGACCGGATTATCCCGTAGTCATCGTTTGTGGATCGAGGAGGACATAATGTCATTCAAGTTGCCCGACCTGCCGTACGCGCACGATGCGCTCGCGCCTTATATGTCGCGCGAAACGCTCGAATATCATCACGACAAGCACCACAAGGCCTATGTCGACAACGGCAACAAGCTTTTGGAAGGCAGCGGGCTTGAAGGCAAATCTCTTGAGGAGGTGGTGAAAGGGTCTTTTGGCAAGAATGCAGGCCTCTTCAACAATGCTGGTCAGCACTACAACCACACTCATTTTTGGAAATGGATGAAGCCGAATGGCGGCGGAGATAAGATTCCCGGCAAACTGAAGGCAAAGATTGACAGTGATCTTGGCGGCGTCGCCAAGATGAAAGAGGATTTCGCGCAGGCTGGCGTGACCCAATTTGGTTCCGGTTGGGCCTGGCTCGCGATAAAAGACGGCAAATTAATCGTCAGCAAAACGCCAAATGGCGAAAATCCGCTGGTTCACGGTGCAACGCCAATTCTGGGGTGCGACGTTTGGGAGCACTCCTACTATATCGACTATCGCAACCGCAGGCCTGATTATCTGAAAGCCTTTCTAGATCATCTGGTGAACTGGGATTACGTCGAGGAATTATTCGGCGCTGCGAGCAAGTAGACATCTCTAAATCTCGAACCTTGTCCTCCCGCGATTGGTCGGCAGTTGTCCCTGCCGACCAACTTGTCATTTTGGTGCTGATCATCATCGCGGTGATCGCGGCAGCCACTTTCCGCGACTACGGCCTCGGATGGGACGATTACACGCACTCGCAATATGGCGACTTGCTGCTCGCACTTTACAGCTCGGGTTTTAAAGACGACCGGGCGCTCTCCTTCGTCAATCTCTACAAATATGGCGGCGGTTTCGACATGCTGGCTGCGCTCGCCAGCAAAGTCCTGCCATTCGGCCTTTTCGAAACGCGGCGGTTGGTTGGAGCTGCCATCGGCATTGTCGGCTTAATCGCGACATGGCGTATCGGTCGCCGTCTCGGCGGCCCGATTGCCGGACTGATCGCACTCGTTTTGCTTGCAACCTGTCCACTCTATTACGGCCATATGTTCATTAATGCAAAGGACGCACCCTTCGCGACAGCCATGGCCGTGCTGTTGCTGGGTATGGTGCGCGCGCTTGACGAATATCCCCAGCCAAATCCGCGAACCGTCGCTCTCGCAGGCGCCGGCGCCGGTCTTGCGTTCGGTTCACGTGTTCTCGCCGGCATCGCCGCACCCTATGCATTGGCCGCGATGCTGCTTGTCATTTGTGTCGAAGCGCACGCCCTTGGGATTCGATCGGCAGCATCGCGGGTTGGCCAGTTCATCTGGCGTCTGTTGCCCGCGTTCGTGCTCGGTTATCTGATTATGGGGCTTATGTGGCCGTGGTCGATCCTCGCGCCACTTAATCCAATGCGGGCCGCCGAATATTTCGACACCTTTTTTGAAAAGCCATGGCGGGAGTTATACGCCGGCCAGCTGTTCGCCGTGACGAACATGCCAGCGAGTTATCTGCCGCGTCTTTTTGTGCTCAAGCTGCCGGAAGTAATGCTGGTGCTCGGGTTCGTCGGCGCAGCGGGCGCGCTGATCACGGCCGCGCAAAGCCGGGTGCCACTTAAGCGTCGCGCAACTTATGTCTTGTTAGTTCTTGCCGCACTTTTTCCAGTCATGTTGGCGATCGTGGCGCATCCCGCGCTATACAACGGGCTCCGTCATTTCGTGTTTGTAGTCCCGCCGTTCGCTGTCCTTGGTGGCCTCGGGGCTGCGTGGATTCTCGAACGCGTGCGCCCTTTAGGCACGCTGGCTACCGCTGCATTCGCGGCCGCTCTCATCGGCGGCCTTGCGCTGCCGGTAAGCGACATGGTCCGGCTGCATCCCTATCAATACACCACCTTCAATTGGGCTTCCGGCGGGGTGCGCATGGCTCGCGATAACTACATGCTCGACTACTGGGGCTTGGCCTTCAAACAAGCCGGAGAGGCCCTGCGCACAAAGCTCGCGGATATGCATCTCAAGCCGCCCGCCGGCCGACGGTGGACTATCGAAATTTGTGGACCACAGCGTCCGGCAGAAATAGCGCTCGGTCCGGAATTTGAGACAACTTGGGACCGTAAACGCGCTGATTTCGCGATGATGCTCGGCACTTATTATTGCCGCGATCTAACTGCGCGCGTACTGGTCGAGATCAGCCGCGAGGGTGTCGACTACGCGCGCGTCTATGATATTCGCGGCCGCCCCGTGCCAAAATTGCTCACTGAGCCGCCACCATAAGGGACTGGGTTCAACGAGCCTCCTGCTCGCGCAGGACTTCGGTAGCAATGCGGTGCGCTTCGTTGGCTGCCGGGATGCCACAATACATCGTCAAAAGTAGCAAGACTTCCTGAATCTGCTCGGCGGTGCAGCCGTTCTTCACCGCGCCTTTTAAATGGACGCGCAATTCGTTCGGATGCCCGGCGGCAGCCATCATCGCAATCATAGCGAGAGATTTGACCGCGGGCGGCAATGCGGACCGCTGCCAAACATCGCCGTACGCATAAGCGTTGATGATGTGCTGGAGCGGTTTTCCAAAATCACCAAACGCGTTCATGCGCTTGTCCACCGCCTCACGCCCGAACATATCGATGCGCAGCTTCAGACCGCGGTCGTGAAGTTGTTTTTCGTCCATTGCTCGTTTCCTTTCCCGATTGCCGTTTGCAAGCTCGCCCGTCTAAAATGACTTATGACATACTATTTGTGCCAACCTGAGTATTCCCGCCAATGATCGACGCCGCCGTGATCGGCCTAGGCCGATGGGGGAAAAATATCGTCGAAGCTGTCCAGGGAAAAAGCAAGCGACTGCGCTTTATTCGCGGGGTGAGCAAGGAGCCCGACCTCGTCCGCGATTTCGCAGCGACCAAGGGCTTCGAATTGTCCACGGAATTCGAGGACGCGATCCAAGATCCGCGGGTTCAGGCCGTATTTCTCGCAACGCCACATTCGCTCCATGTCGGGCAGATTTCCAGCGTGGCGGCGGCTCGCAAGGCAGTTTGGTGTGAAAAGCCCTTGGCTCTCACGCGTGCAGAAGCAGAGCGCGCCATTGCTGCCACAAAAAAGGCTGGCGTGCCCTTCGCACTCGGAAACAACAAGAGATGCTTCCCCTCCATGCGCGAGCTCAAACGTGTGGTGGCTGATGGCGTCATAGGCGAAGTTCTCCATATCGAGGGAAATTTCACCAACGAACATTCGACCCGCGTGAAGGGCGGCTGGCGCGACGACCCACGCGAATCTCCTGGCGGTGGGATGACTGGCGCCGGGCTGCACGTAATTGATGCTTTCGTCCATCTCGTTGGGCCGATCGAAACTGTTGACGCGCACGTCCACTTCCAAAAGGCGCCGCCTGATCCACGCGACGCGGCCGCAGCCCTCGTGCAATTTTCAACCGGTGCTACTGGCGTGCTCGCGACAGTACGTGCAGCGCCAATGTACTGGCGGATCATGGTGTTCGGCACGAGAGGCTGGGCGGAAGCGCGCGAGGAGACGACACTCACCGTCGCCAAAGTCGGCGAGCAGCCGGTGACGCAAGTTTATCCGACGGCCGACTCGCTCGGCGTTCTGTTGGAAGCCTTCGCCGAAACGATCGAGAGTGGCAGACCGTTTCCGGTCTCTACCAGCGAGATGCTTGAGGTCGCCGGCGCATTTGAAGCGATCATCCGCTCTATGGTGGAAAATCGCCCAATCGATGTGTCACGAAGCTAGTTTGCTTACTGTTGCGGGATTCCGGCGGCTTCGCGCACCGCATCCCACCGCTTGTATTCGCTCGCCATAAAATCTCCGAACGCCTGTGGCGTAGACGTCTTGACCACGACGCCGGCCGCGGCCATGCGCTGGCGTACACTTTCATCTACGAGACTTTCGTTCATCGTCTTGTTCAGTATCGCGATGACCCGTGCAGGCGTGCCGCGCGGCGCGAACAGACCGTACCAGGTCGTCACATCGTAACCCGGAAGTACCCCGGATTCCGCCGCAGCGGGAACATCCGGCACCGCGGGAAAGCGGTCCTTGCCGGTAACAGCGAGCGCCTTAAGCTGACCGGACTGCACCTGCCCGATCAGCGCCGACACCGTGTCGAACAGCACATCAGCGTGTTTGCCGAGAGTCGCGTTGATGGCTTCGGGCGAAGTCTTGAACGGAACGTGCAGCAAATTCACTTTTGCAGTTTGCTTGAACATTTCTCCAGCAAAATGCTGAGTCGCGGCAAAGCCCGGGCTCGCGAAGACAATTTTGCCCGGATCGGCTTTCGCGGCCTCAACCAATTCCTTCACATTGTTAGCTGGAAAATCCGGACGCGTGACGATCAACAAGCTCGCGGTGGCAATCTGGCCAATCGGAGCGAACGCGGTCAGCGTATCGTAACGCATATTTTTCCTGGTAACCGCTGCGATAATTTGGCCGGCGGTCATGACGCCGAGCGTGTAGCCATCGGCTTCCGCGTTGGCGACGACCTCGTTACCGATGATGCCGCCGGCGCCGGGTTTGTTCTCTATAATGATCGGTTTGCCGAGCTTGGCCTGCATTGAGTCCGCCAGGATTCGGCCAATAATGTCCGCGCCGCCGCCCGGCCCGAACGACACGATGATTCGAATTGGCTTCTGCGGCCATTCTTGCCCGAAAGCGGAAGTTGCTAGACTTGCGGCAAGCGTTAACGCGGCCGAGAACAGCAGCTTCTTCATCTCCTTGTTCCTCCCACCCTGCGATTCAAATTTGATTTTTTGCCGTGCGCCGGCGACGGACTTCCTTGATGATTGCGCTGTTATCGAGATCCGCCTCGCCTGCGCGCACGCACGCTTCCAGCACACCAGCATGCACCTCGAGCATGGAAAGCTTTTGTCCGACGGCGCTTGCTTGATCGAGCATCAAGTGAGTGTCTTTTAAAGTCTGCTTGACCCGGCCTTCCGGCGAAAAATTGCCACAGACCATTTTCGGCCCTTTTGTTTCCATCACTTGAGAATATGACGCGGAGCCGCGCGCAACATCGAGAAAAGTGACGGGATCGAGTCCAAGCCGCTCGGCAAAAACCAGTCCCTCAGCCAGGGCCAGGCGGTTGAGTCCAAGGATTAGATTCACTGCGAGTTTAGCGCGGCCGCCATCGCCTACCTTGCCGACATGAAATCGGCGCGCGAATAGCGCGTCCAAAACGTCCCTCGCCTCTTCGGCGATTCCGATATCGCCGCCAATCAGCGCGACACCATCGCCCTGGCGCACCTGTTCGCTGGTGCCCGACACCGGCACATCCAGATATCGGATACCGCGTGGCACAACACGTTTGGCCAGCATCGACACGCGATCGGGATCGCACGTGCTCATACATAAAACGATCTTGCCGGAACCATCGCCCAGCGCGGGCAACAGATGGTTTTCAATCACGTCTTCGACCTGCCCTGTATCGAATACCGCAATGATGATGCAGCGCGCGAGCTTGGCCAACTCCGCGATCGATGCCGCCGGGCGGCCGCCGATTTCCGTAAGGCGTGTGCGCCGGGCGGGATCGATGTCGAAGCCAACCACCGGAATTTTCGCAACGATCAGACGTCCGGCATAGACCTCGCCCATCAACCCGAGACCAACAATGGCGACGGGTGAGGTACGATCAACCATGCGCATAATCCCAATAAAGTTCGCGAGCCCTGCGATAGAGCGGGCCCGGCTGCAGTGACCGCTCGCCGATACGGTTGACCGGCATGACTTTTGAGTAGTTGCCGGACGAAAAAATCTCGTCCGCGTTCTGAACGTCGCGATAGCTAAGCGTCGTCTCAATGACGCTCACGCCGGCATCACGTAGTAGTTTGATGACACGCTGGCGTGTAATGCCATTTAGAAAAGTGCCGTTCACCGCCGGTGTGAACACGACTCCATCTTTGCCGATAAACAGATTAGCGGTGGCAAGTTCCGCCACATTGCCAATCAGGTCGAGCACCACGCAATTGCCATAACCGCGCGAATTCGCCTCGATCAGAGCTCGCGCATTGTTGGGATACAGGCAGCCGGCCTTGGCATCGACCGGCATGCATTCCAGACTCGGCTTGCGGAAAGGCGACAATGTAATAGAGAAGCCTTCCGGATTACGCATCGGCGCCTCGTAGATGCTCAGGCACCATTTGGTCGAGTCAGGATCGGGTGCCACCAGCAGCGTGCCGCTTCGCTCAGCCCAATACATTGGGCGAATGTATAGCGCGGCGTCCTTGTCGAACCGCTTGATCCCATCGCGAGTGAGACCGAGCCATGTCTCGGCCGAGACCACGGGTTTCAGATGCATGGTTTCAGCCGAAGCGTTCACCCGCGCGCAATGGAGATCGAGGTCGGGCGACACGCCTTCAAAGGTGCGAGCGCCATCGAATACCGAGGAGCACAGCCATGCGGCGTGGTCGCGCACGCCCATGATAGGGATATTCCCCTCGTGCCAGTCCCCATCGTAATACGTCCATGTTTTCGACCAGCCTTGTCCCGACGCCATTCACCACTCCCGATTGTGGCCGCGCCTCATTGTCTTTGCGCCAGCCACCGCACTCTGCAACCATAGCGCATGATCCCGAAAAGGGGGCACCGGTTTTCGGAAAAGATCAAACGCAGAGTAAAGGCTCGGCCCGGAGGATGCCATGTCGGCGATTTACGTATTTGATGCGTACGGCACGCTTTTCGATGTGCATGCGGCAATTGCACGCCACCGCCATCAGGTGGGGGTTGATGCAGACCGCCTTTCGGCAGTTTGGCGGACTAAGCAACTTGAATATAGTTGGACACTGACGCTCGCGGGTCACTACACGGATTTTTGGGTCCTTACCGAACGCGCACTCGACTATGCGTTGGCGGTCGCGCCGAGTGTAGATAAATCCCTCAAACCAAAATTGCTCGACGCTTACTTCCAGCTCGACGCATTCCCTGATGCGCGAGTTGTGCTGAAGACACTGAAGGCGAAGGGCCGCAAGACCGGTATCCTGTCAAATGGATCGCCCGCCATGCTCAAGGCCGCGGTCGACGCGGCCAACATTGGTAGCGACCTCGATGCGGTGCTGTCAGTGGACGTGTTGAAAATGTTCAAACCGCGACCGGAGGTCTACAGCCTTGTTACAGATCACTTTAGATGTGCCGCTAGCGACGTGACATTCGTATCGTCAAACCGCTGGGATGTTATGGCCGGCATCTCCGTCGGGTTTCGATCATTCTGGGTCAATCGGAGTAAACTCCCGGACGAATATCGGGACTTTCAACCCATCCAGATGCTGAGCGATCTTGGCGCGATTGTGGATATTGCCTAACCCTTTCGTCGCAATTTGCCGGGGCTGGCGTCGCCCGGTCCCGCAGCCTATATGGCAGCTGCGCCCCTCCTCGATCGCCGCCCCATGCAACCAGTCATTTCCATCAAAGAACTGTCGAAAAGCTATGCCTCCGGCTTTAAGGCGCTGAAAAACGTCAACCTCGACATTCGCCGCGGCGAAATCTTCGCCCTGCTCGGACCAAATGGTGCCGGCAAGACCACATTAATCGGAATTGTCTGCGGCATTCTCGTGCCGACCGAAGGCAAGGTCACCGTGGATGGACACGACATCGTCTCCGACTACCGAGCCGCGCGCTCGTTGATCGGCCTGGTGCCGCAAGAATTGCACACCGACGCCTTCGAAAGCGTGTGGGCAACCGTCAACTTTAGTCGTGGTCTCTTCAACAAGCCAAAAAGTCCCGCCTATATCGAAAAGGTGCTGCGCGCATTGTCCCTATGGGATAAGAAGGACAATAAGATCATGACGCTCTCGGGCGGCATGAAGAGGCGGGTACTAATCGCCAAGGCACTCTCTCACGAACCACAAATTCTCTTTTTGGACGAGCCGACTGCCGGCGTCGACGTCGAATTACGCAAAGATATGTGGCAGGTCGTCCGCGACCTGCGCGCCTCGGGGGTGACGATCATCCTCACAACGCACTACATCGAGGAAGCCGAGGACATGGCGGATCGCATCGGTGTGATCAATAAAGGGGAAATCATCCTCGTTGAAAACAAGGCCGAGTTGATGCGCAAACTGGGAAAAAAGCAGCTGACACTTCAGCTTCATCAGAAGCTCACAGTAATCCCAGCCGAACTTTCGGCCTTCAAACTCTCGATCGGAGATGATGGCAGCAGCCTCATCTATGACTACGACACCAAGGCGGAACGCACCGGCGTCGCAACACTCCTTGGTGAGCTGTCACGTGCAGGTCTTCGCATTCGCGATCTGCAAACCACACAGAGCTCACTCGAAGATATTTTCGTCGGACTGGTGAGCGACAGAAAATGAACCTCAGAGCCGCCAGCGCAATCTATACCTTCGAGATGGCACGCACCGCGCGCACGGTCTGGCAGAGCATTGTCTCGCCCGTGCTTTCTACGTCGCTTTATTTCGTGGTTTTTGGGGCGGCGATCGGCTCGCGGATTACGGAGATCGATGGTGTTTCCTACGGCGCTTTCATCGTGCCAGGCCTGATTATGCTGACCCTCCTCACCCAAAGTACGATGAATGCCTCGTTTGGCATCTACTTTCCGCGTTTCACGGGGACAATCTATGAAATTCTGTCGGCGCCGGTGTCGCCGTTTGAGATCGTGCTCGGTTATGTCGGCGCCGCAGCAACGAAGTCGATTATTCTGGGCCTGATTATCCTCGCGACATCGTGGATATTCGTACCCCTGCATATCGCACACCCGTTCTGGATGGTGACGTTTCTGATCCTGACGGCCGCGACCTTCAGCCTGCTCGGCTTCATCATCGGCATCTGGGCTGAAGGCTTTGAAAAGCTTCAAATCGTCCCGTTGTTGATCATCACCCCGCTGACATTCCTCGGCGGAACTTTCTACCCGACCAGCGTGTTGCCGCCGGTTTGGCAGACCATCGCGCTGTTCAATCCTGTAGTCTATCTGATCAGTGGATTTCGCTGGAGTTTCTTTGAGATCTCCGACGTGAGCCATAGCGTTAGCGTGGGTATGACGTTGTTGTTTCTCGGCGCATGCCTGGTCACGGTTTGGTGGATGTTCAGGACTGGTTACAAGCTCAAGAAATAGTCCAGCAAGGCCGGGGTTATTACATGGGGCACGCGTATCAGGGAGAAGCGTTCATGCGAAAAATCGCAAAGGTCGTCATCGGCCTCGCCGTAGCCGCCGGATTGTCGTCAGCAGCCGTCGCGCAAGGCGTTGTCACTCAGAAAAACATTTCGCTCGTAATGGCGCAGACGATTGCCAACGGCGCAATAACCAAATGCCAGAGTATGGGATTCAAGATCTCGGTATCGGTCCTCGACCGCGGCGGCCTGGCCTTGGTCATGCTGCGCGACGAGGGCGCCAGTCTGCACACAGTTGAAAGCAGTGACCGCAAAGCTTACACGGCGCGCACTTTTCGCCAGCCGTCGGCCGCGATCGTCAAGCGCATCCTCGATGAGCCGGCTGTTGCCGGATTTAAGGAGTATACGCGTGTGATAGCGCTTGCAGGTGGCCTTCCAATCAAGGTTGGCGACGACGTGATCGGCGCGGTCGGTGTGTCCGGCTCGCCCGGCAAAGACGACGACTGCGCGCAGGCTGGCATCGACAAGGTGGCCGATCAGCTTAAGTAAGTGAGTTGGCGTTATGCTCCTGCGAGCGCGTCGAGGATACGCGCCCAGGAGCGGATGCCTTTATGGTAACACTTCAAGTCGAATTTCTCGTTTGGCGAATGGACACGGTCGTCGTCGAGCGCAAAGCCTACCAACAGTGAGTCCATACCGAGCACGCTTTTGAAGTCGGCGACGATCGGAATAGAGCCGCCTGCCCCGACTGCGACCGCCTTATGACCCCATTCTTCGGCCAGCACCGCGCGCGCTTTGTTGAGGGCGGGATTGTCAAATGAGAGCTGGATCGGCGGGGCCAATCCGAAATTGCCGAATTCAACCTTGCAGTCCGCCGGCAGGCGCGACCGCACGAAGGTGCGGAAGGCGTCGCGGATTTTCTCGGGGTTTTGCTCGCCGACCAGACGAAACGAGACCTTCGCGTTGGCTTCACCGGGGATAACGGTTTTCGCGCCCTCACCCGTGTAGCCACCAATGATACCGTTGACCTCAGCCGTCGGGCGCGTGGTGATCATTTCGATCAGCATGCGATCTTTCTCACCTGACGGCTCCTTGAGGCCGATCGGTGCGAGGAATTTCTCAGGCGTAAGATCGAGCCCTTTCAGGTCCGCTTTGATATCGGCCGGAAGCTCTTTAACGCCGTCATAAAATCCAGGGATGGTGACGCGGCCCTTGTCGTCCCACATGGCGCCGAGGATTTTGGTCAAAAGCCGTAGCGGATTTTGCGCGGCGCCGCCGAACACACCGGAATGCAAGTCGCGGTCAGCGCAGATAATCTTGACGTCTTCGTAGACCAGACCGCGCAGTGAGGTGGTTACCGCAGGAGTTTTCTGGTCCCACATAGCGGTGTCACAAACCAAAGCCAGATCCAGCTTGAACTCGGCAGCGTTGTTGCGAACGAAATCGAACAGGTTTTTGGAGCCGCACTCCTCTTCTCCTTCAATCATCATCGTGATCGGAAGCGGCAACTTACCGGTGACGGCTTTGAACGCGCGACACGCTTCGATGAACGTCATCGCCTGGCCCTTGTCGTCGCAGGCCCCGCGGGCGACGATGATCTTTCGTCCGTCCGGCAATGTTTCGATCCGAGGCTCAAACGGCGGGGTCTTCCATAAATTGAGAGGGTCGACCGGCTGCACGTCATAGTGGCCGTAAAACAGCACACGCGGCCCCGCAACGCCGTTCGACTTACCAACCACGACCGGATGGCCAGCGGTCGGCCGCACGGTAGCCTCGAAACCAATTAATTTAAGATCAGTAGCGACGTGCTCTGCTGCCGCTCGACATTGGTCTTTAAAGGCAGGGTCGGTGGAGATTGAAGCGATCCGCAAAAGCGCAAACAATCGTTCCACACTCTGGTCGAAATCCTGATCGATGCGGCTCAAAACCGCCTCGAGCGTTTTCATAGTGGGCTCCTTGCGGCTGGAAGCTAGCAATGCAGATGCGGGCTGAAAAGCACCATCAATGCAGGGTTCGGTTGTCTAAAGCGGACGAATTAGATGGGGCCACGCGCTGTATGCCGGCGGCGGTGCGCTGAAGGCGCCGAACGCCACGACGGCCCTGAAGCACCGCACCTATGCGGCGGTAGAGAAGGCGCGGCGGAATCGTCGCGGAGACAGCCGCTCTATAGCCGCAGCGGCGTGCCATCCGGCACAGGTGGGGCGTGACCACCGGCGCAACGATGAGTGCGGGGACGCCCCGAAACCGCCCTGGTGCGTCGCCTTCCGCCGTCAGTGCGTCATCGGGGAGCGTAAGATCGATTGCTACTAAACAAGCGTCAGCGTTGCCTACCCGACACAAGCGCCGCGCCTCCTCAAGATCGGCGACAGCCGTGACCTGTGCTACGTCCATGCGCCGCAAGCGCGCCGTCAAATCACGACCATGATTGCTTTCGGCAACTACAATGATATGCGATCTCCTGATCGACTTCATCAACGCCTTCCTCTGTCACTCAACACGACTTTTGTCCTTCTGAAGTTTCCGACAGTAGCCCGACCGGATCCACGACCCAAAGCCGACTGGTGGGTATATCCTTCTTCTTTCAGGATTTTTAAGCATATACAGCCAGGTGGGCCAATCAAATTGGCCCATTACTGATGGTAAAATCACAGATTTAGACAAAAAGGGCGCGCTGGGTGCCACGGGTGCCGCACCGCTTATAGATCCTCAAATTGGTCGGCGGCCACGCCATCATTCCTCGAGCGGGTCTGTCGAATTTCATGCGCTGCAGCGTCCCGGGAACCGGTCCATGATTACATCTCGCAGCGTGTTCAAATTTGCTCAGTGTGATTCATTTCACTTGACACGGCGCGAGTGATAGTTGCGATGCATCGTCCACCAAACGCAAATCTCGCTGCACACCGCTTGTCATCGACGAAAACGGCGTTCAATATAAGCGCAATTCCGCCACGAGTGCGGGGGGCGTGAGGGGATCATGGATGAGTTAGTCGAGCGTCTCGTCGCCAAGGTCGGCGTCGAACGGGGTGCTGCTGAAAAAGCGGTCGGAATTATCCTTGATTTCCTGCGCAAGGAAGGACCGACCGATAAGGTCCAGGCTCTCATCGACAAACTTCCCGGGGCGGATGCCCTCTTGGCAAAACAAACTGATGCCGGTGGCGGCATGTTTTCGCTGGGCGGAATCATGGGCGCGGGGACCAAAATGATGGCTGCGGGTTTGAGCATGGGACAAGTGCAAAGTGTCACCCGGGAAACCATATCTTATGCCCGGGAAAAGATTGGCGACGATGCAGTTGGAGAAATCGTCGGCGCGATCCCCGGATTGAGTCAGTTTATTTGAACGGTATTTTCGTCGTAACCAAACAAAATAAAAAGCGGAGGAGGCGCGGATGTCTTATCCCATCACCGATATCGAGGGAATTGATGGCGACACCGCCACTGTTCTCAAATCGGTTGGGATCAGATCGACGGACCGCCTGCTGGAAGCAGCCCGTACTGTAAAAGGACGCAAAGTTCTTTCCGAGAAGACCGGCTTCGACGAGAAGCGTTTGTTGTGCTGGGCCAACGTCGCCGACCGCATGCGCATTAAAGGTATCAGCAAGGAATACGCCGAGCTGTTGCAGGCTGCTGGCGTCGATACAGTAAAGGAACTCAAGTACCGAAATCCGCTCAATCTCGCCAAGGCGATGGCGGACGCCAACAAGAAGCGCAAATTGGTTCGCCTGCTGCCGTCTGAAAAAGTCGTCAAGCGTTGGATTGAGAACGCCAAGCTATTGCCATTGAAGATCACTTATTGAGTCTTCGACACCTGCTTGACAGTCCCTCGCGCACCGCGCAAAGCGACCAGCATGGGAAGTGTCCGTACCCTCGATAAAGCCGCTGTCCAAGCGCCGCATGCCCTTTCCGCGCTGTTGTCACTTGGCCGCCCACTTGTCATGGGCATCCTCAACGTGACCCCGGATTCTTTTTCCGACGGCGGCCGGTTCCTTGAGCCTGCTGTTGCCATTGCCCATGCCACGGATATAGCCGCCGCCGGAGCCGATATTCTCGATATTGGCGCGGAGTTGACACGCCCCTACGGTGGCGCGGTTCCGGTAACGGCCGACGACGAAAAAGCTCGGTTAGCGCTGGTTTTACCCGCGGTCGTCAAGCTCGGCCTGCCGGTGTCGATCGACACGATAAAAGCCTCGATTGCCGCTTGGGCGATCGATCAAGGGGCGCGCATCGTCAACGACGTCTGGGGCCTCCAACGCGATTCCGATATGGCGCCCTTGGTCGCCAAACGTGGCGTGCCGGTGATTGTGATGCACAACCGCGACGCCGCCGATGCCTCGATCGACATTATCGCCGAGGTGAACGCTTTCTTCGCGCGCTCGCTGGAAATTGCTGCCAGCGCAGGCATCGCGCGCGAAAATATCATACTCGATCCGGGGATCGGCTTTGGCAAAACCGCCGAGCAGAGTATTATTTGCATCGCCCGGCTTGCGGAATTTAAGCATTTCAATCTGCCACTTCTGGTCGGCGCATCACGCAAGCGCTTTATCAACACGGTGACGCCATCTAACCCGCAAGAGCGAATTGGTGGGTCGATCTCTGCTCACTTGCTGGCGGTTGAAAACGGCGCGAACATCGTGCGTGCGCACGACGTGAAAGAAACCGTACAGGCATTGCGGATTGCCGCCGCAATCGAGGCAGCGCGATGACCGACCGAATATTCATCAAGGGACTCACGCTCCACGCCTACCACGGCGTGATGGTCCACGAGGCAAAAGTGGGACAAAGCTTCTCGATCGATCTCGATCTTGAGATCGATCTCAATGCCGCCGCGCGCTCCGACAAGGTCGTGGACACCGTTTCTTATGACAAAGTCGTCGATTGCGCGAGCGACGCATTTTCCGCGCAACGGTTCCGTTTGATCGAGGCGGCCGCAGGGCGTGTGGCGGACGCGGTACTCGAAGCTTTCCCGCGCGTGCGCTCGGTGCGGGTCACAATTCATAAGCCTCATGCTCCGATTGCCGCTACTTTCAGCGATGTCGGCGTGACGCTGGTGCGGAGCCGTCATGGCTAAGGCGCTGCTGGCGCTGGGCGGCAATGTCGGAAACAGCCGGGCCATTCTCGACCGCGCCATCGACTTGCTCTGCGATGGCAAGGATGTGCGTCTCACGGCGCGTTCGTCTGACTACCGCACACCCCCTTGGGGCTTTAAGTACCAGCCGTATTTCGTCAACCTGGCGATCGCCGTGGAGACCACCCTCAATCCCCGCGAGCTTTTGGCGCGGGCACAGGAAATAGAGTTGCAGCTTGGCCGAGATCGCGCTCACGAAAAGCGCAACGGACCACGGACTGCAGATATCGACATCATCGCCTATGATGATTTGGTGCTTCACGAGCCAAACCTCACGCTGCCACATCCGCGGTTGTTCGAGCGCGGGTTCGTATTGATACCGCTGGCGGAAATTGCCGGGGACTGGGTCATTGGGGGCCGCCGCGTCGCCGACGCAGCCAAAGCAGTCGAAGCCGGCGGGATCCATCGCCTGCCCTAGCGGCTCCGCGGGGCCGGTATGCAATTTGCTTCAACTCAATGGCCGGATGATGCCGACTGTGCCATTTTGCCCGTATGACCGACGATTTACCCCTCGCGGCTGAATTCCCGCCGACAAGTGAACCGGAATGGCGAACGCTGGTCGAGGCCGCGCTAAAGGGCGCTGCATTCGAAAAGCGCCTTGTGAGCCGGACTTATGACGGCCTCCGCATTGAACCGCTTTATGCCCGCGCGGCCGGGTTGAACCCCCTCATCGGCCGCACGCCGGGTGCGGCCTGGACCCTGATGCAGCGCGTCGACCATCCCGATCCGGCGGCAGCAAATGCGCAAGCGCTGCAGGATCTCGAGAATGGCACCAACGGGCTCACGATCGTCATGGCCGGCTCGGTCAGCGCTAATGGCTATGGGCTCCAGGCGTCAGCTGAAACGTTGGAGCGGGTGTTCGACGGCGTCATGCTCGATGCCGGAATCATCGTCGACTTCAATTTGAGCCCTGCGACGCGCAGCGTAATCCAGCAATTCACCGCATTGGTGAAAAGCCGCAAGCTTGCGCCAGCATCCATCGATATGCGCGCCAGCATCAATCCAATCGGCGGCTTTGCCGCTTCGGGTACAAGCCCGCAGACCTGGGACATTCTGTCGAAAAGCTTTGCCGCCATGATCGGCGAATTGTCGTCGCAAGGTTTCCGTGGGCCATTCGCGGTCGCCGACGGTCGCATCATTCACAATGCCGGCGGGTCAGAGGCACAGGAGCTTGCTTTTGCCGTTGCCAGTGCAGTCGCATATCTGCGCGTGCTTGAAAGCAGTGGTGTCGCTCTCGATGATGCGGCGGCGATGATCTATTTCCGGCTATCGACCGACGCCGACGAATTTCTCACCATCGCCAAATTCCGCGCCTTGCGAAAGCTTTGGACGCGAGTCCAGAACGCCTGTGGGGTCACGCCGAGGACCGCTTACGTCGCGGCGGAAACCGCATGGCGGATGATGACCAAACGAGATCCTTACGCGAATATGCTGCGCACGACGATCGCGATTGCCGCCGCTGGGCTCGGCGGCGCCGATAGTATCACCGCGCTGCCGTACACCACGGCGCTCGGCCTTCCGGATGCCTTCGCGCGACGCGTCGTGCGGAACACGCAGCTTATTCTTCTCGAGGAATCGCATCTGGCGAAGGTTACCGACCCAGCCGCCGGTTCCGGCGCGATCGAGGCACTCACGGGTAGGCTCTGTGCAACCGCATGGACGCTGTTTCAGGATATTGAAGCCGCGGGTGGCGCATGGGCAGCGCTCGAAGCCGGCCTTGTCCAGAGCAAAGTTGCGGCAGCACGCGCCCAGCGTCAGCAGGCCGTTGCTCAGCGTAAAGACGCGATTACCGGGACGAGCGACTATGCTGATCTAAATGAGGCGGAAGCAGCTGTGCTCGATGTCGCAAGGGTGAGCGCGCCGAAAGAGAGTGTGACCGCGATCAACGCCGAAGCCCTGCCTCGAATCCGCATGGCCGAGCCATACGAAGCTTTACGCAATGCAAGCGACCGCGTGCTGTCGAAAACCGGTTCACGGCCGAAGGTGTTCCTCGCCAATCTCGGGAAGCTTTCCGATTTTACAGCGCGCGCGACATTCGCCAAAAATTTCTACGAAGCCGGCGGTATCGAAGCCATGACCGGCGAGGGCTTTAAGGAGAATGCCGCAATGATAGCGGCTTTTAAAACCTCCAGTGCGAAGCTTGCCTGCCTGTGCTCGTCTGACAAAGTCTATGAGAGCGAAGCGGCCGAAGCCGCCGGAGCGCTCGCTGCGGCCGGGGCGATTGTTCACCTCGCCGGCAGGCCGGGCGAAAACGAGGCAAACTGGCGACAAGCAGGCGTGAAAGCCTTCATTTACGTCGGCTGCGACGTCCTTTCGACCTTGCAAGCGGCGCATGATAACTTAGGGCTCAAATGAGTCAGGTCCCCAATTTCGCGAAAGTCGACTTCGCTGACAGCGCCATGCCGGGCGGCAAGACCAAGGCCGCGCCCTGGATCACGCCCGAAGGCATCGCCGTGAAGCCGGTCTACGACGAACAGGACCTCGCAGGGCTGGATTTCCTGAGCACGTATCCTGGCAAGCCGCCCTATTTGCGCGGCCCCTACCCCGCGATGTACGCCGCGCAACCCTGGACGATCCGACAGTATGCCGGGTTCTCCACGGCGGAAGATTCCAATGCCTTCTACCGGCGAAATCTCGCCGCCGGCCAGAAGGGCCTCTCCATCGCATTCGATCTTGCGACGCATCGCGGCTACGACAGCGACCATCCGCGCGTGTCGGGCGATGTCGGCATGGCCGGCGTCGCGATCGACTCCATCTACGACATGCGCACACTGTTTTCAGGCATCCCGCTCGACCAGATGAGCGTGTCGATGACCATGAACGGGGCCGTGCTGCCCGTGCTCGCGCTCTACATCGTTGCCGCCGAAGAGCAAGGCGTGCCGCACGCGAAGTTGTCCGGCACGATCCAGAACGACATTCTCAAAGAATTCATGGTGCGCAATACATATATCTATCCGCCGGGGCCAAGCCTGCGCATCATCTCCGACATATTCGCCTACACGTCGGCTGAGATGCCGAAATTCAATTCGATCTCGGTCAGCGGCTATCACATGCAAGAAGCAGGTGCGACCCAGGATCTCGAGCTCGCCTACACGCTCGCCGATGGCGTTGAATATGTGCGCGCCGGATTAAAGGCGGGCCTGACTGTCGATCAGTTCGCGCCGCGCGTGTCGTTCTTCTGGGCGATCGGGATGAACTATTTCATGGAGATCGCCAAGCTTCGCGCAGCCCGTATGCTCTGGGCAAAACTGATGAAGCCGTTCAAGCCGGAAGACCCGCGTTCGCTGTCCTTGCGCACGCACTGTCAAACGTCCGGCTGGTCCTTGGCGGCGCAGGACGTGTTCAACAATGTCTCCCGCACGATGATCGAAGCGATGGCCGCAACTCAGGGTCAAACGCAGTCGTTGCATACCAATGCGCTCGACGAGGCGCTCGCACTGCCGACTGATTTTTCCGCGCGCATCGCCCGCAATACGCAGATCGTGCTCCAACAGGAAGCAGGCGCTACCCGCATTGTCGATCCGTGGGGCGGCTCCTACTATGTCGAACGGCTGACTTATGAGCTGGCGCGCAAAGCCTGGAAACATATCGAGGAAGTCGAAGGCATTGGTGGGATGGCCAAGGCCATCGAGGCCGGCATCCCGAAATTGCGTATCGAAGAGGCCGCCGCCAAAACGCAAGCGCGCATCGATGCCGGCGCGCAGTCGGTGATTGGCGTCAATAAATATCCCCCCACCGACGAGCAGGCGATCGAAGTCCTCAAGATCGATAACTCCGCCGTGCGCCAAACGCAGCTCGACAAGCTTGCGCGGCTTAAGGCCGAACGGGATCCCGCCGCACTACAGGAGGCGCTCGACGCGTTGACGCGCGCTGCCGACCGCGGCAATGGCAATTTACTGGAGCTCGCCATTGAGGCCGCTCGGGCCAAAGCGACCGTTGGCGAAATTTCATCGGCGCTGGAAAAGGTGTTTGGTCGCCATAGAGCTGAGATCAAAGCGATTACAGGTGTTTACAAGCGGGAGGTCGGCATGACCGGCGCCGTCGAACGTATGCGCACTGCCGTCGAAGCTTTCGAAGCGGCGGAAGGCCGTCGCCCCCGCCTACTGGTTGCTAAAATCGGTCAGGACGGCCACGACCGTGGACAGAAGGTCATCGCTTCTGCTTTTGCGGATCTCGGCTTCGACGTCGACATTGGCCCTCTGTTCGCAACGCCTGCCGAGGCAGCGCGCCAAGCGGTCGAAAATGACGTGCATATCCTCGGCGTCTCATCGCTCGCCGCCGCACACTTGACGCTCGTGCCGCAGCTCAAGGCCGAGCTTGCAAAGCAAGGTCGCAACGACATCATGATCGTGGTCGGCGGCGTGGTGCCCCCGCAAGACTACGATGAGCTCATGAAGGCTGGTGCGGAGGCAATTTTTCCGCCCGGCACGATCATCGCCGAAGCTGCCGAAAAGTTGCTCAAGACGCTCAACAAACGCCTCGGACACGGTAAAGAGGCCGCTGAGTGAGACGACTGACGATCCGCGCAGCGGCCGCTGCACTTCTCGCACTGTCACTGTCAGGGTGCATCGATTCCTCGGGTCCGATATTGCAGGACGCGCAGCCACTATTCGGCGAAAACTTGCGGCTTCAATTCTACACGCTGAGTAAGGGCTTCGCGGATGAGCCGGAACAAGCCACATTCAAGTGGGACGGTGCGCGATACGTTCATGTCAGTGGCGGCATGACCGACGTCGCCGCTTTTACGGCCCATCGGTTGCAAGCCGGGGCTTATGTTATCCAGAGCGAGGCCGCGAAGCGCCCGCGCATTTACGAATATGCAGTCGCGCAGAAATTGACTGACGGTGTCTTTCAGGCGATCGCGATTGATGAAGACGATGCCGCCGCGCCGACCCGCGCAGCATATTGCAAGCGTGTGGACGAATCCCATTGTCGGATCGAAACGCTTAGGCAATTGTTCGCTTTCGCGCGCGCTACCGCCGCGCGACGCAAGGGCGAAGGCGGCCTCGTGCTTCGCCTTGCTGACAGCGTTCCAGAGCCGCCGCGCCAGGGAAATTGATGGCTTCGCGCAACCTGCCGCCTTCTAGTCTCGCCCGCGGTATACGCTCAGCGGACCGCGCGACACTCGCGCGCGCGATCACGTTGATCGAAAGCAAACGAGCCGACCACCGCACGACCGCTCATCATCTGGTGCAGGAGTTGCTTCCGCTGACCGGAAAGGCCGTGCGGCTTGGCATTACCGGCGCACCGGGGGTTGGCAAATCCACGACTATCGATGTGCTTGGTACCTACCTCACCGGTAAGGGTCACAAGGTTGCGGTCCTCGCCGTCGACCCGTCCTCAACCCGCACCGGCGGCTCGATCCTCGGTGACAAGACACGCATGGCGCAGCTTGCCAACGACCCCAATGCTTTTGTCCGGCCCTCGCCTGCGTCCGGCACACTCGGGGGCGTTGCTGCCAAAACGCGCGAAACCATGCTGGTCTGTGAGGCCGCCGGCTTTGATGTGGTGATGGTGGAGACCGTGGGCATCGGGCAATCCGAAACCGCGGTGGCCGACATGACCGACTTTTTTCTGGTGCTGATGCTGTCGGGCGCTGGCGACGAACTGCAGGGGCTGAAGAAAGGCATCGTCGAACTTGCGGATATGATCGCGGTCAACAAAGCAGACGGCGACAATGTCGAGCGCGCCAAACTCGCCGCAGCGGAATATCGCGCGGCACTCAATATCCTGACCCCGCATTCGGCGACATGGTCGCCGCCGGTCGTGACCTATTCAGCCCTTCGCGGCAATGGCGTCGCGGAATTGTGGACGCAGGTGCTTGCGCACAAGCAAAAAATGACCGCGTCGGGCGAGTTGACCACACGGCGGCGCGAGCAGCAGGTGAAATGGATGTGGACCATGCTGGAAGAGCGGCTGACCGCACGGCTGCGCAATGATGCGGGCGTCCGTACGAAATTGCGGCAGGCAGAGGCTGCGGTGGCTGCCGGCAAACTCGCGCCAACACTGGCAGTGGAAGAAATCGCGAAATTGCTTGGCGTATAAATGGCGATGACTGCACTTGTTACCGGTTTCGGACCATTTCCCGGCGCGCCGTTTAATCCGACCGGTCCGCTGGTGAAGCGGCTCGCGCATCTGCGCCGGCCGGGACTAGCCGGTATCAAAATCATTCCGTACGTCTTTCCGACCAGTTATGCGGCGGTGGATAGTGAACTGCCGAAGCTGATCGCGAGGTATAAACCAGACATGCTGCTTATGTTTGGCCTCGCACCGCGTGCGCGTACCGTGCGGGTCGAAACGCGAGCGCGCAACACACTCGCGTTGTTGCCGGATGTCTCCGGCCGGTCCTTGGGCCGACGCGTGATTGCACCCGGTGCACCCTCGGCAATGTCTCTGCTGACTCCGGCGCGTCCCCTGCTCGCAGCCTTTCGTGCCGCGCACCTGCCTACGGCGCTATCGCGCGATGCCGGCCGATATCTTTGTAATTTTTTGTGCTGGCGCGCCGCGGAAGCCGCGCGGAAGAATGGGCCGCGTGTGATCGCGTTCGTGCATATCCCTCCCATCCCACGCACCCCGCGCCCACTGACAAAACACCGGAAGCCAGGCCTTGCAGATCTGACACGCGCTGGAAGTGCCATCCTTATTGCACTGGCGGCGGCCCGTCGCCACGTTTAGGCCGGAAAGCGGCTATATTTCACCGATCATGCCGCGAACCCACCCATTCAGCCGTCGCAAGGCCCTCATGCTCGTCATCTTCGCTCTATTTCTCCTGCCGATCATCGCTCGCGCCGCCTTTTATACGGTCAGCAACGAACCACGGTCGTGGCGCGATGCCGATTGGTCGAGCACCGGGAAGCTGCCGGCGGCCTCCGAATACAAACCGCCCCGCGTGATCGTTTTCACCGGCACGGCCGGCGCCTGGAAAGGTGTTTTCTCGGTTCACAGCTGGATTGTGCTCAAGCACGCAAATGAAACGCACTGGACGCGCTATGATCTGGTTGGCTGGGGCGAACCGGTGCGTCTTAATAATTGGCCGGTCGATGGCCGTTGGTACGGCAATATGCCGGTCGCAATCGTCGACATTTCCGGCGCCGATGCTGAAAAGTTGATCCCGCGCATCGAAGCTGCAGTCTCGGCCTATCAGTTCGGGCGGCCCGGCGATTACCGCATATGGCCGGGTCCGAACAGCAACAGCTTTGTTGCCGCGATTCTCCGTGCGGTCCCCGAACTCGCTGTGAGTCTCCCGCCAAATGCTGTCGGCCGCGACTTCCGCGATGGCATCTATGCCGGATTGACCGATAGCCGGACCGGAATTGAGCTCAACCTCAATGGACTGGCTGCCATCAAGTTTGGTTGGGTCGAAGGTATCGAGTTGAATCTGTTAGGTTTGGTCGCCGGCATCGACCTGCGCCATCCCGGGCTGAAGCTGCCTGGATTTGGCCGCATCGGCCTGGAGTCGCCTGTTACGACGGCACTTGCGCGCTGAATTTCACAGCACACATGCCGATTTGTCGTGACGTCACTTCGGCAGGGTGACGCGTCCACGCCCTTCGTGGCAAATTACGATCGAGGTCACCGATGCGCGATACATTGCCGCTGCTCGAAAAAATTCATTTCCCCGCTCTACGCCGCGGCAAGCTGGAAACGCTGCAAGTCAACGTCGGCTACCGGTGCAATCAGTCTTGCTTCCATTGTCACGTCAATGCCGGGCCCAACCGAACCGAGGAGATGACTGGCGACATCGCTGACGTCATCCTCGCCTTTCTGCGGCGCCAGCGCGTGTCGACCCTCGACATCACAGGCGGCGCACCGGAGCTCAATCCTCAGTTCTGCCATCTGGTGCGCGAGGCGCGCAAGCTTGGCGTCAAAGTTATGGACCGCTGCAATCTCACAATCCTGGAGCAGCCGGGACAAGAGACGCTCGCCGAATTTCTCGCATCGGAGCGCGTCGAGGTCGTCGCATCGATGCCTTGCTACTTGCAAGAAAACGTCGAGCGCCAGCGCGGTAAGGGTGTTTTCGACGGCTCGATCCGCGGACTCAAGCGCCTGAATTTTCTCGG
Organism: uncultured Alphaproteobacteria bacterium; assembly: GCA_963743405.1. Taxonomy (GTDB): domain Bacteria; phylum Pseudomonadota; class Alphaproteobacteria; order Rhizobiales; family Xanthobacteraceae; genus Pseudolabrys. Next base: position 146,065 of record CAVUPX010000006.1, read on the forward strand.
CTACGGAAGCGACCCAGCACTCACGCTCAACCTTGTCTACAATCCGCAGGGGCCTTCATTGCCACCATCGCAAGCTACCCTTGAAGCTGACTATAAAAGGGTGCTGGGCGAGCAATACGGAATTGTCTTTAACAAGCTGTACGTCCTTGCCAACATGCCCATTCAGCGCTTTGGCTCGACGCTCGTCACCAAAGGTGAATTCGAAAGCTATGTTGGGCTCTTGCGGGACGCACATCTCGACGTCAATCTTGGCGGCGTCATGTGCCGCAGCCTGATTTCGGTCGATTGGCGCGGATACGTCTACGACTGCGATTTCAATCAAATGCTGGATCTGCCGATGGCTCGGGGCGAGCGCAAACGCGTGCACCTGAGCGATCTGCTTGACGACGACATCGAAGGCAACCCAATCCGGGTCGCCGGACATTGTTATGGTTGCACGGCTGCCCAAGGCTCGAGTTGTGGCGGAGCCTTGAAGCAGGCAGCAGAGTGAGCTGCTCAATGTTATCGATCATCATCCCGGTGGTGGACGAAGCCGCACAGGTCGAAGTGGCCCTGAGGGCGCTTTCACAATACCGGACAAACGGGGCCGAACTCATCGTCGTCGACGGCGGAAGCCGCGACGACACGGCAGCACTCGCTCGTCCGTTCGCCGACCATGTGCTCATCGCGTCGCGCGGGCGTGCGGTGCAGATGAATGCCGGCGCCGCCGCTGCACACGGCGACGTGCTATTGTTTCTGCACCTGGATACGCGTCTGCCGGATGGTGCCGAATTGCTCGTGCGCGACGGCCTCGCGCGCTCGGGCCGGATCTGGGGCCGCTTCGACGTGCGATTTGATGGAAAGGGCTCCCTGTCGTTGATTGCCTTCATGATGAACTTGCGCTCGCGCCTGACCGGAATTGCCACCGGCGATCAGGCAATCTTTGTCAGCCGCAAGGCATTCGAAGCCGTTGGCGGCTTTCCACCAATCGCGCTGATGGAGGACATCGCACTGTCTGCGCGCCTCAAGCATATCGGCCACCCACTTTGCCTCCGGGCACGCGTGACCACCTCTGAACGACGGTGGCGTATGCACGGCATTCTTCGTACTGTGGTGTTGATGTGGCGATTGCGGCTAGCGTATTTCCTTGGCGCCGATCCGGCGCAACTTGCGCGGCGCTATGGCTATGCCCCAGCCGAGCAATAGTCCGGTTTCAATTGCGATTCTGGCAAAAGCGCCGATCGCCGGACTCGCAAAGACCCGTCTTATCCCGACGATTGGCGCCCATGCTGCGGCGACCCTCCAGGAGCGCCTGACGGAGCGCGCGGTCACAACCGCTCTCGCCGCCAATGTCGGCCCCGTGACGTTATGGTGCGCGCCCGACAGCACTCACAGCACATTCCTCCAGCTGGTGACCCGGTTGCGCATCACGCTCAAGCCGCAGCCACACGGCGACCTTGGCGCGCGCATGTTCGCTGCAGCGGCAGCCAACAATGGTCCCGTGCTGGTGATTGGTACCGACTGCCCTGCGTTGACCGATGTACACCTCCGCGGGGCCGCCAACGCGCTGCGCGAGGGCATCGATGTTATCCTCATCCCCGCCGAAGACGGCGGCTACGTCCTGATCGGCACACGGACGGCCCAACCGGCACTTTTTGCCAACATTGCGTGGGGCACAAAAACAGTCCTTGCGGAAACCCGTGCGCGCATCATTGCACAACGCCTGATATTGGCGGAACGCCCACCTTTGTGGGATGTGGATACGGAAACTGATCTCGCGCGCCTCGAACGCGAGTTTCCCGAACTCAAGCTCTGACGTCTATTGCAAGCGAATTAGGACTAAGCCGCAGACAATCATGCACGCAGCGACAACACGCACTGCACGCAACGGCTCCTTAAGCACCACCACGGCGATGACGGCACCAAAGAGCACGCTCGTCTCGCGCAATGTCGCAACGACAGCAATCGGCGCCGCTGTCATCGCCCAGATCGCAATTCCATAAGACAAAACCTGCAGAGCGCCGCCAGCAAACCCGCGTCGCCAAAACCGCTGCATCGCCGGAATGACATCGGGTCCATCGCGGTAAAGCGCATAAGGCAGCATCACCACTGCAATGCCGATAAAAAGCCAGAGCGAATAGGCGTTCGGGTTGGCTGCGAGACGCGCGCCGACGCCATCCACGACCGAATAGGCGCAAATGGTCATAGCAGTGAAGAGCGCGAAGCCAATCGCGCGCCGGTCAATCTGCGCCAATTCACGGCCGCCGCGCGCCGACAGCAGCAGCACGCCCGCGACAAGTGCAAGGATTCCTGCCCACCCGACGGTGCTCAATCTTTCGTCGATGAAGATTGTAGTAGCCACGGCGGTCATCAGTGGCGCCGCGCCGCGCGCGATCGGATAGACCTGCCCCAGATCGCCGGTGCGGTAGCTCTCAATCAGCGACGCGAAATAGACGAGGTGAATGGCGATTGAACCGATGAGCCATGGCCACGCCGCCATGGCCGGTGTGCCGACGAAGGGCACGAGAATGAGCGCGACAACGCCGGAACCGAGCGAGATCAGTGTCGTCGTGGATAGCGGGTCAAGGCCGACCTTGATGAGAGCATTCCAGCCGGCGTGACAGGCAGCGGCAAACAAAACCGCAAGGAAAACCGCGTTTTGCATCAGCGGATGCCGTTGCCGGGATTGGCCCGATAATCCATCGATTTACGCAAAGGATATTCTGGCGGGGCGAGAGTCATGCGCAGGTCGATACCGCAGTACATTACCGACCTATTGGTCGGTTTGCATCGAATCTTGAGAAAAAAGGATCGACTGGCTTGATCGGGTGCCCTGCTCCGTCGAAACGGGCATCTGCTGCGGCGCGAAAGAAACTTCAATTTTCTGCCAACCAAGACTTTAGATGGCTAGCCGCCCGCGCGGGGCGAGAGTATCGTTTCTTAAAGAAAAAAACGCAAATCCGGGAGGAGACAATGGGATATTCACGCCTAACACGTCGTGCCGTTCTCAAGACCGCTGCCCTCGGCTCCGCAGCGGCTATTACCGCGCCTTATGTCAGCGGCGTCCATGCCGCCGGCACTCTCACACTCGGTTGCTGGGACCACTGGGTTCCGGGAGCCAACAATACCCTGACGAAGCTTTGCAATGAATGGGGCGAGAAGAACAAAGTCGACGTCCATATCGACTACATCACCTCGCAAGGCGAGAAAGATAAGCTGACCGCCGCGGCGGAAGCACAAGCCGGCACCGGTCACGACATTATGTCGCATCGTGACTGGAACATCCGAATTCACCAGAACATGCTCGAGCCGCTCGACGAGGTGATCGCGGCGCTGATCCAGAAATACGGCCCAATCAGCCCCGTCGCCGAATATCTCGCCAGAAGCAAGGGCGTGTGGCTCGGCGTTCCGACCGCGGTCGGCAGCCAGGTGAAACCGTGCTGCTCGCGCTTCGATCTCTACAAGCAGCACGCCGGCATCGATCTGCAAGCCATGTTCCCGAACGACGAGTCGAAATACAACAAGGCCGAGACCGACAAATGGACGTGGGAAGCGTACGTCGAGTCGGCGCAGAAGCTGCACAAGGCCGGCTTCCCGGTCGGCTTGCCGATGGGCCAGACCTCCGATGCGGTCGACTGGGTCGGCGGATTGTTCAATGCCTACGGCGCGGTATTCATCGACGGCAAGGACAACATCAAGGTCAACTCGGACCAGACCCGGCAGGCGATGGAAATTGCCCGCAAAATCATGGAAGCGAGCCCGCCGGAAGTGTTCGCCTGGGACGACGCCGGCAATAACCGCTGGCTTATTTCCGGCAAAGGCTCGGGCATCATGAATCCGCCGAGTGCCTGGTCGGTCGCCAAGCGCGACAATCCGAAGGTGGCGGAGCAGTGCTGGACGCATCCCGTGCCGAAGGGGCCGAACGGCCGCTTCGTCGGGCAGCTGCCGCAGTTCTACGGGCTGTGGAAGTTCTCCAAGAACAAGCAGGCGGGCAAAGATCTCCTGCTGCACATTTCGCAGAAGGAATCGATCGCCCAATTGGTGGCGGCCTCGAATGGCTACGACCTGCCTTCGTTCAAGACCATGTACGACCTCGACACCTGGAAGACCGTCGAGCCGCCGGTCGGCACTGTCTTCAGCTATCCGCCGCGCGGCGACGAGCAGACCTCGATGTTCGGTGCACCGGCGCGATCGGAAGTCGGCGCCCAGATGTACAACCAGGCGATCAACACCGTCATGGTCTCCAAATTCACGCAGGGCAAGGAGAAGCTCGACGACGTGATCAAATGGGCCGAGAAGGAGCTCGAAGGCACATTGCGCGCCTGAGCGAGCTTCGAACTCCGCACAGCTAACGGCGTGCCGGCCCTGTTTGGCCGGCATGCCACTTAGAAACCGTAACAGGGGCCGACCAGAGGCCGGCATCGCGGCATGGCAGACACTGTCCACTCGTGGGGTGCCGCCGTTGTTAGCACGGCGGACGCGCCCGTCAGGCGCTCCGGCCTGCATCGCTTCATGCGGCGGCGCTCGACCATCGCGCTGCTCATGTGCACGCCGCTGATCCTGATCGTTGGCTGTCTCATCATCTACCCAGCCTTTTATTCGATCTATCTCTCGATGCTGAACAAGGCGCAGACACGCTTTATCGGCGTGTCGAATTTCGCCTTTCTGATGTCGCGCGACACCTTCTGGATGGTGGTGTGGCAATCGACGATCTTCGCACTGTCCGCCGTGTTCTTTAAAGCGCTGATCGGCCTAATCACCGCGCATCTCGTCAACAACCTGCCGGCCAAAGGTCAGCGCAAATGGCGCGGCATGCTGCTGGTGCCGTGGGTGATCCCGCTCGCCCTCTCCACCCTCGGCTGGTGGTGGATGTTCGACCCCACCAATTCGGCATTCAATTACACCCTCAAAAGCATGGGCTTCGACTGGATTCCGTGGTTGAGCGATCCCTATTGGGCGCGCTTCTCGGTGATCCTGGTGAACGTCTGGTACGGCGCGCCATTTTTTCTGATCATGTACCTGGCGGCGCTCAAATCGGTACCCGAGCAACTCTACGAGGCGGCGGACATCGACGGCGCCACTGCCTGGCAGAAATTCATCCACATCACCCTGCCGATGATGCGCAACATCATCGCCATCACCGTGCTGTTCTCATTGATCGTCACCTTCGCCAATTTCGACATTGTTCAAATCATGACGGCAGGCGGCCCGCGCAACATGACGCATATGTTCGCGACCTACTCGTTCCTCCTCGGCATCCGCTCTGGCGATCTGCCACTTGGCGCGGCGACTTCGTTGTTCATGTTCCCGATTTTGGCCATCGCCGCGGTCTTCATTCTGCGCGGCGTCCGCAAGCGCGGCAGGGAGATCGGATGAGCACCCTTGCCGCCACCGTGCCCGCCGTCAGGCGCGCCGGCTCTCGCCGCACCAGCCTGCACCGCAGTCGCCGCTGGGCGCTGATCGCGTCATACGTCTTCCTGATCATGTTCGCGATCTTCTTCCTGCTGCCGCCCTATTACATGGTCGTGACGGCGCTCAAGACCGACGCCGAGATGGCGCGCTTGGCGACCAATCCATGGTTCATCTTCGACGGGGTCACGCTCGATCAGTTCAGGATCCTGCTCACGCAGACCGACTTCCTGATTTTCTTCAAGAACACCGTGATCGTGACGGTCTGCGTGGTGGCAATCACCATGGTGGTGAGCGTGCTGGCTGCGTTTTCGCTCGGCCGCATGAAATTCTGGGGATCCAGCGTTCTCGCCACCGGCATTTTCCTCACTTATCTGGTGCCGGATACGCTGCTGTTCATTCCGATGTTCCAGATCGTCAAATCGATCGGCCTGCTTAACTCGTACTGGGGCATGGTGCTGGTCTATCCGACTCTGACGGTGCCGTTCTGCACCTGGATCATGATCGGCTACTTCCAATCGATCCCCAAGGAGCTCGACGAGGCCGCGCTGATCGACGGCGCCGGCCACATGCAGATGCTGTTCAAGATCTTCATTCCGGTGGCGCTGCCCGGCATCATCGCCGCCATGATCTTCGCCTTCACCGTCTCGTGGGCGGCCTTCGTCTACCCGATGGCCTTCCTCTATTCGTCGGATCAGCAGGTCTTGACGGTCGGCACGGTGACCAGCCTGATCCGCGGCGACGTCTACAAGTGGGGCATGTTAATGGCCGGCGCCTTGGTCGCCGCAGCGCCGCCACTCGTTATCTACGCATTCCTGATGGACTATTACATCGCCGGGCTCACCTCCGGCGCCACCAAAGGCTAAGCACATGGCTGAAGTAGCGCTGCATCAAGTCGTCAAGAAGTTCGGCGACGTCGAAGCCGTGCGCGCAATCAACCTCGACATTCCGGACAACGAGTTTGTCGTGCTGGTCGGCCCTTCCGGTTGCGGCAAGAGCACGACATTGCGGATGATCGCCGGACTTGAGGAAGTCACCTCCGGCGACATCTCGATCGGTGGTGAAATCGTCAACGACCTGCCGCCCAAAGATCGCGACATTGCGATGGTGTTTCAGAACTATGCGCTTTATCCGCACATGACAGCTTACGAGAACATGTCGTTCGGACTTAAGCTGCGCAAATTTCCCAAAGCCGAGATCCGCAAGCGTGTCGAACACGCTGCACGCATCCTCGATATCACCGAACTTCTAGACCGCCGTCCAAAGGCCCTGTCCGGCGGCCAGCGTCAACGCGTCGCCATGGGCCGCGCCATCGTGCGCAATCCCAAGGTTTTCCTGTTCGACGAGCCGCTGTCCAACCTTGACGCCAAGCTGCGCGTGCAGATGCGAACTGAGATCAAGCGCGTTCATCAAAAGGTAAAAACAACGACCGTCTACGTAACGCATGATCAGGTCGAGGCGATGACGCTCGCAGATCGGGTTGTCGTTATGAACCACGGCCGCATTGAACAGATCGGCACGCCGCAGGAACTCTATCACCATCCGCGCACGCGCTTCGTGGCAGGCTTCATCGGTTCGCCCGCGATGAATTTCATTCCTTGCCGGCTCGAGCAGGCGGGCGCCGGATTACGCGTGCGTATTTCCGATAAGATCGCATTGCCGGTTCCGGCGGCAAATGAGGCACGCTACCGGCCGGTAATGGGCAAGGACTTGGTGCTAGGCTTGCGGCCGGAGCACATCACCGAGCCGCGCCACAATGGCCGCGACGACAGTTGCGATTTCGCGGCCATCCTCGACGTCGTTGAGCCGCTCGGCATGGAGACGATGGTCTTCTTTACGGTGGACGGTACGGAAGTTTGCGGCCGGGTTGAGCCGAGCAGTGCGGTCGACGCAGGGGCTACCATGCGGCTGCACGCCAATATCGACCATATGCACCTGATCGATACTTCGACCGGTGCCGTCATTTAAAAAGTTCCAAAACTCATGAAAATAAAGAAGATTCGAAACTCATATAAAGAAGTTTCGAAACTAATACCTACGTCTTCATGGCCGCCGGCGCCCACAATTTAGGGCCGGCACGCTGATATTGCGGAGGCCGAACGACGTCGGCGCCCAATGCTTTCGCCGCATGCCAACCCCAATGCGGATCATCGAGGAAGCAACGCGCCATCGACACCAGGTCTGCGTAGCCCTTGGCCACGACGTCTTCGGCGTGCTCCGGCTTTACAATCAGACCGACAGTACGGGTCGCAATGCCGGCCTCCTTTTTCACCCGTGCCGCGATCGGCACGTTGAAGCCCGGTTCGGTAGGATTACGGATATCGGCGGCAACACCACCCGATGAGACGCAGATGAAATCGATCCCTTCGCCCTTCAATGCCCTGGAGATCGCCACAGCATCGTCAGGCGTCAGGCCACCTTCGCGCCAGTCGCTTCCGGTGATCCGCGCACCGAGCGGCACCGTTTTGGGCACGACGGCGCGCACCGCGCGCGCAATCGAAAGTGGGAAGCGCATCCTGTTCTCGAACGACCCGCCATATTGGTCGCTGCGCTTGTTGGAAATCGGCGACATGAAGCCGTGTGCCAAATAACCGTGCGCCATATGCAGTTCGACCTCGTCGAACCCGATGCGTAGCGCGCGCTGCGCCGACGCTACGAACGCCGCACGCACGCGCTCCATATCCGCTTCCGTCACTTCACTCGGCGTGTGCCAGCCCTCGCCGAACGGAATTGGCGAGGCGGCAATCGTCGGCCATGGATCGGCTTCCGGCTTGAGCGCCGCTGCGCCCTCCCAAGGCCGCTGGGCCGAACCCTTGCGGCCGGAATGGGCAATCTGAATCCCGAATTTTGCACTGCCCATGCGCCGCGCCTGCGCGATTACGCGCGCTAAAGCCAATTCATTGTCGTCCGAATAAAGGCCAAGGCAGCCATGCGTGATGCGGCCATGACGTTCGACGTGAGTTGCCTCCACGATCACGAGGGCGGCGCCCGAGTGCGCCAGCATGCCGAGGTGCATGAGGTGCCAATCGTTGGCACAGCCATCGTCGGCCGAATATTGGCACATCGGCGAGACCACGATGCGGTTGGCAAGTTCGAGACCCGCCAAGCGAAAGGGCGTGAACAGGGTACTGGGCATGAGTTGGATTTGGCTCTGGCTGGAACGCGCTCGTTAGCGCCGTTGGATGGACTTCAGGTAGGCAATGATGGCACCCACATCGCCTGCGTCAAAGCTGAATTCCGGCATATCTGGGTGGCCGGACATAATGCCCTCCCCTAGCGCTTCTTCCAAGGACTCGATCGGATAACGCTGGCCGAGGGTGCGGAACGCAGGCGCAACTTTATTCGCACTTTCGCCATTCCGCCCAACCGCGTGGCAAGCCGCGCAGTTTCGGTTCAGCAATTCCTCGCCGTGCTTGAGGTCCTGCGCTATCGCAGGCTGCTTCGCGACCATCACTGTAAGCAAAATTAAGACGGTGCCTTTGGCTATGAGCGTCAGGCTGGCCGAACACCGTCGTGAACGGGCACGAGCGTGGGCGTAGCGAGTTTCGCCCAAAGCATCGTTAGGCGCTCGGCGTCGCGAATGTGCGCCATAAACTGCTCTTTTGTGCAATAGCGTTGCCATCGGCCGCTGCGTTCGAGCTCGCGAATAGAGGCAAGCCGCCGCTGCGCAAGGGCATGCCATTTCGCAGCGATCTTATCGAACCGAACCCCGTCTTGCACGGCTGCCATTGAGTGCCCCCCGGCACGCGCCAAATCGGCAATCGAACGACGCGATACGCATCGACGACAACCAAAAATTGCACGAAAACAACGGCATACAGATGGATACCGCCGTCTACGCTGATTCGGGGGTGATTCAAAGAGGCAGGATGACGCTCAGAGACGAATGCGCAATTTATCGGCGAGCTCGCCGACGATCCCGCGACGGAACAGAAGGACGCAGGCCACAAATATCGCACCCTGGATGACCAGCACCCATTCTCCGATTGGCGCGAGCTTGAATTGCATGACGAGAATCACAAAAGCGCCGACCACCGGGCCAAATATCGTGCCGAGACCGCCAACGAGCGTCATCAGCACAACTTCACCGGACATCGGCCAGTTGACGTCCGTGAGCGATGCCAATTGCAGAACGATTGCTTTGGTGGCACCGGCGGCGCCCGCAAGCGTCGCTGACAATACAAAAGCGGCAAGCTTGTAACGATCGGTTTTGTAGCCGAGCGAAATCGCACGTGTTTCGTTCTCGCGAATCGCTTTCAGCACCTCTCCGAATGGGGAATGAATAATTCGGTAGATGAACATGAACCCGGCGAGGAAGATGGCAAGCACGACCGCATACATTGCCATCTCATTTCTGAGGTCGATGAGGCCGAAAAGATGGCCGCGCGGCACGCCCTGGATCCCGTCTTCACCTCCGGTGAATTTCGCCTGCAGCGCGACGAAATACATCATTTGTGCCAGCGCCAGGGTCACCATGGCGAAATAGATACCTAGGCGGCGGATCGCTAGCGATCCCACCACAATGCCTAATAGTGCGCCGGTCGCGGTACCGGTGAGAATCGCCAGCTCCGGCGTAAAGCCCCAGACTTTGGCTGCATGCGCGGAGAGATAGCTCGCCCAACCGAAATAAAGCGCATGACCGAACGACAACAGGCCGACATAGCCGATGAGCAGATTGAAGGCGCAAGCAAACAGCGCAAAGCACATCGCCTGCATCAGGAACAGCGGATAGGTGACGAACGGTGCAATCACCAGCGCGGCGGTCATGATGACAAAGCCGATCGTCTCGCCATGCGTGCGCAACACGGAGGGCTTCTTGGCGAGTGGATCGACGACGCGTTCCATCACCCTCTCCGTCCGAACAGGCCAGCTGGCCGTACTAGCAACACGATCGCCATGATGACGAAAATCACCGTGTTTGACGCTTCGGGGAAAAAGACCTTGGTCAGGCCCTCGATCACCCCAAGACCGAAGCCGGTGACGATCGCACCGAGGATGGAGCCCATGCCGCCAATCACCACGACGGCGAACACAACGATGATCAACTCCGATCCCATCTGCGGCGACACATTGTAGATCGGTGCCGCCATTACGCCGGCGAATGCAGCCAACGCGACACCAAAGCCGTAGGTGAGTGTAATCATGCGCGGCACATTGATGCCGAAGGCGCGTACCAGCGTCGGATTTTCAGTGGCGGCACGCAAATACGCGCCGAGCCGCGTACGCTCAATGACGAACCAGGTACCGACACAAACGCTGAGCGACGCGACGATCACCCAGGCGCGATAATTGGGGAGAAACATGAAACCGAGATTACGACCGCCCTGCAGCAACTCCGGGACGGTGTAAGGCAGCCCGGCGGAGCCGAAGTAGTTGCGCGCAACCCCTTCTAATATCAGCGCCAGCCCGAATGTGAGCAGCAGCCCATAGAGATGGTCGAGCTTGTACAGCCATTGCAAGAACAGCCGCTCGACAATGATGCCGGTAATACCAACCAGTATCGGCGCGATGATCAACGCGGGCCAGTAGCCGAGGCCAGAATATTGCAGGAGCAGATAGGCAGCAAAAGCGCCCAACATGTATTGGGCGCCATGGCTGAAATTGATGATGTTGAGCATGCCGAAAATAACGGCCAGTCCCAGGCTCAGCAGCGCATAGAACGAGCCGTTGATCAGGCCGATCAACAACTGCCCGAATAGCGCTTGCGATGGGATGCCGAGAATTTCAAACATGATTCACCGCGAGATCGAGGGGCGGACAAGCAGCCCGCCCCTCGTGTCTTCGCAAAGGTTAGCCGGTCACCAGCGGGCACTTGCCTTCGTTAAGCGGACGGAAGGCTTCGTTCGCCGGAATGGTGGCGCGAAGTTTGTAGAAGTCGCCCGGATATTTTGATTCCGAAGGCTTCTTCACTTCGAACAGATAGGCCGGGTGAATGACACGGCCGTCTGCCCGCACTTCGCCCTTCCCGAACAACGGATCATCGGTCGGTATCGACTTCATCTTGGCCACGACCGACTTGCCGTCATGCTCGCCCGGACCCATCGCCAAACGGGCCTTGAGGTAGTGCGTGATGCCAGCATAGACGCCGGCGTGGATCATGGTCGGCCACTTGCCTTGCCGCTCCTGCTGCCAACGCTTGGTCCAGGCACGGTTGACGTCATTGGCGTCCCAGTACCAAGTCTCGGTCAGCACCAGACCTTGTGCGGTCGGCAAACCGAGCGCTGCGACGTCGCTGGCGAACACCAGCAAGCCCGCGAGGCTCTGACCGCCTTTAACGATGCCGAATTCAGCCGCCTGCTTGATCGAGTTGATGGTGTCGCCGCCCGCGTTCGCCAAGCCTATGACCTTAGCCTTCGACGACTGCGCCTGCAGCAAGAATGACGAGAAGTCGTTGGTGTTGAGCGGGTGACGCACTTTGCCCAGCACCTTGCCGCCGTTTTTCTCGACAACCGCCGCGGTGTCCGTCTCCAGCGCATGGCCGAAGGCGTAGTCCGCGGTGAGGAAGAACCACGTATCGCCACCGGTCTTCACCATGGCTTTGCCGGTACCGTTGGCAAGCATCCAGGTATCGTACGTCCAGTGCACCGTGTTCGCGTTGCACTTCTCGCCAGTCAGCGTCGAGGCTGCCGCGCCGGAGACGATGAAGATCTTGTTCTTCGCCGCCGCGATCTGGCTCGTTGCCAACGCAACGCCGGAGTTCGGCACGTCGATGATCATGTCGACCTTGTCGACGTCGTACCATTGATTGGCGATCTGGGTGCCGATATCCGGCTTGTTCTGGTGATCGCCGCTGATCATCTCAACTTTCACGTTAGGATGATCCTTTGTGAAGTCGGCGATTGCCATTTTGGCGGCAGCAACCGAACCCGGACCGCCGATATCAGCGTAAAGACTCGACATGTCACTCAGCACACCGATCTTTACGTCAATCTGCTGGGCGTTTGCCGCCCCGCAGGTGAGAACCGCGGCCAGCGCCGCTAGTCCCAATGTTTTTCTCATTCGTATGCCCTCCTTGTTGTTATGATCGATAGATCCGAGAAATTCAGCCGCTCACCAAGGGGCAATTGCCCTCGTTTAATGGGCGGAATGCCTCATTCGCGGGAATGGTCGCGCGCAGTTTATAGAAGTCACCGGGATATTTTGACTCCTCCGGTTTCTTCACCTCGAACAGATAGGCCGGATGCAGCTTGCGGCCGTCGGCGCGAATGGTGCCTTTGCCGAACAGCGGATCGTCGGTCGGCAGCTTTTTCATTTCCGCGACCACCGCCTTGCCATCGGCGGCGCTTTTAAGCGCGGCAACCGCCTTGAGATAGTGCAGCGTGCCAGCGTAGACGCCCGCCATATTCATGTTCGGGACTTTGCCCTTCGAACTGCGCTCCTTGTCCCAACGCTTGGTCCAGGCGCGGTTGGCATCGTTGAGATCCCAGTACCAGGTTTCGGTGAGCATCAGGCCCTGCGCGGTCTGCAGGCCGAGCGCGCCGACGTCGGGGGCAAACACCAGGAGGCCGGCGAACTTCTGTCCGCTCTTGGCAGTGCCGAATTCGGCACCCTGCTTGATCGCGTTGATGGTATCGCCGCCGGCATTGGCGAGGCCAATGATTTTAGCCTTGGAAGCCTGCGCCTGCAGCAGGAACGAGGAGAAATCATTCGTGTTGAGCGGGTGACGGACCTTGCCGAGCACCTTGCCGCCATTCTTGATCACCACCGCTTCTGTATCGCGCTCGAGCGCATGACCGAAGGCGTAGTCGGCGGTGAGAAAGAACCAGCTGTCGCCGCCGCTCTTGACCACGGCCTTGCCGGTGCCATTCGCCAACATCCAGGTGTCGTAAGTCCAGTGCACCGTGTTGGGACTGCACTTCGGACCGGTCAGGTCCGAGCTCGCGGGACCGGAACCGACAAAGACCTTGTTCTTCTGCTTCGTGATTTCACTGATGGCGAGTGCGACGCCCGAATTCGGAACGTCGGCAATCATGTCCACGTGATCGACGTCGTACCATTGGTTGGCGATCTGCGAGCCGACGTCTGGCTTGTTCTGGTGATCGGCGCTAATGACTTCGACCTTGACGTTCGGATGATCCTTCATGAAATCGGCGGCCGCGAGCTTGGCGGCGATCACCGAACCCGGACCGGTGTCGTCCGCATAGAGGCTCGACATGTCCGTCAGGACACCGATTTTCACATTCAGTTGCTGCGCGCTGGCGGTACCGCAAGCCAACACAACGGCAAGGGCCGTCAGACTGATCATTCGTTTCATTGACGTAACCTCCCTGCTTTCCTGCCCAAATTGTTTCTTTTATTAAACACCAAGATAGTCGTGGAGCTTTTCGACATTGGCGTCCAGTTCGGCGTTAGCGAACTGATCGATGATACGCCCATGTTCCATGACGTAGTAGCGATCCGCAACGGTCGACGCGAAGCGGAAATTCTGTTCCACCAGCAAAATGGTAAAGCCCTGCTCCTTGAGTGCCCGAATGGTCTTGCCGATCTGCTGGATGATGACCGGCGCAAGCCCTTCAGTAGGCTCATCAAGCAATAAAAGCCGCGCGCCCGTGCGCAAGATGCGCCCGATCGCCAGCATTTGCTGCTCGCCGCCGGAAAGTTTGGTTCCCTGGCTGGAGCCCAGCCGCTCCTTGAGATTTGGAAACAAATCGAAGATGCGTTCGAGCGAAAGACCGCCGGGTTTAACCACTGGCGGCAACAACAAGTTTTCCTCAACAGTCAGGCTGGAAAACACGCCACGCTCCTCGGGGCACAGGGCAACGCCAGCGCGCGCAATCTGATCGGACATACGGCCGATCAGTTCCTCGCCTTGAAAGCGCACCGATCCGGTGCGGTGCCCGACGATTCCCATGATCGACTTGAGCGTCGTGGTCTTGCCAGCGCCGTTGCGCCCGAGCAGCGTGACGACCTCGCCCTCATTCACGTCGAACGTCACACCGTGGAGGATGTGCGATTCACCGTACCAGGCTTGCAAATCCTTGATCGCGAGGAGAGGCGTGCGCACATCAAGCATGCCCGACCCCCATATAAGCTTCGCGAACCTCGGAATTGCCCGACACAGCCTCGTAGTCGCCTTCCGCCAGCACCCGGCCGCGCGTGAGCACCGTGATGTGATGCGACAAATCGGCAACGACCGAGAGATTGTGTTCGACCATCAAAACGGTGCGGTCGGCTGCGACGCGCTTAATCAGTTGCGAGACGCGGTCGATGTCTTCGTGACCCATGCCTGCGGTCGGCTCGTCGAGCAGCAGCATTTCCGGATCGAGCGCCAGCGTCGTGGCGATCTCGAGCGCGCGTTTGCGGCCATAAGGAAGCTCGACTGCCGCCCAATCGACGACGGAAGATAAGCCGACATCGGCGATCAGCTCCATTGCCCGCTCATTCAGATTATTGAGCACCGAGGTCGGCCGCCAGAAATCGAACGAACCACCGCGCCGGCGCTGCAATGCAATGCGCACATTTTCGAGCACCGTCATGTGCGGAAAAACCGCGGAGATCTGAAATGAACGAACCAGTCCCAGCCGGGCGACATCCGCAGGCTGCATCGCGGTAATGTCTTGGCCCTTGAACATGATGCGCCCGCGCGTTGGGCTTAAGAATTTGGTGAGCAGATTAAAGCATGTGGTCTTGCCAGCGCCGTTTGGTCCGATCAAAGCATGAATGGTCCCGCGCTTGACGCGCAGGCTCACGCCGTTGACGGCAACGAAGCCGGCAAACTCTTTCGTGAGATCCTCGGTCTCGAGGATCATCTCGTCACTCATACGCAGCGGCCCCTCGTCAGTCATTTCTGACAGGTTTTGGCCGCACGCGGCAAGACCTACTAAAGGTTCGACCCGGCAGCTAAGTAGCTGATAAGATTGAGTGTGTTTAGTTTGACCCGCGCTAGCCGCCTTTGAATTTTTTGGCCAATGCGTCCGCGTTGCGGGCAAGTAGCCCGACGTCGGCTCCTACCGCGACAAATAGGTAGCCCCAATCGATATAGCGGCGGGCTTCTTCCTCGTTTCCCGTGAGAATACCGGCCGGCTTGCCAAGCGCCTTGAGGCGTTTGACCGCGTCCTGCATCGCCTTCTGTGCATCCGCGTGTTGCGGATTGCCGAGATGGCCGAGCGAAGCGGCAAGGTCGGATGGACCAATAAACACACCGTCGATCCCTTCGACTTTCGCAATCGCTTCGAGCTGGTCGAGGGCAGTGCGCGTTTCAACCTGGACAAGCACGCAAATTTCATCATTTGCCTTGGTGAGATAGCCGGGCACGCGACCGTACCGGCTCGCACGCGCGGCAACAGACACCCCGCGAATGCCTTGCGGCGGATAGCGCGTCGACGCAACCGCCCGCTTCGCCTCCTCTACATTTTGCACGTAAGGAAACAGCAAGGTTTGCGCACCGATATCAAGCGCGCGCTTGGCCAGAACGGCGTCGTTCCACGCCGGACGAATGATGGGCGTTGCGGTGCCACGCTGCATAGCTTGCAACTGCGTCACCAGATCGGGAATTTCATTTGGGGAGTGCTCAGTATCGAGCAATATCCAGTCGAAGCCGCTGTCGGAAATAATTTCGGCGGCGATGTTGCTGCAAAGGCTCGACCACAGGCCGATCTGGAGCTTGCCCTGCGCCAGCGCGTGTTTGAAGGCATTCCGTTGAAATTCGACCATGTCGTTGCTCACACAAATTGAATGGCGATGCCGCCAAGCGGTCCGAAATCGGCGTGAAGCGTATCGCCTTTTTGCGCGAACACAACTCGCGTGAAGGAGCCCGCAAGTACGATATGCCCAGGTTGAAGCGCGTGGCCGTGCGGACCGATCTTGTTGGCGAGCCACGCAACGCCAAGCGCCGGATGACCAAGCACGCCGGCTGCAAGACCCGTCTCCTCGATTTCGGCATTTCGATACATAATGCCGCCCACCCAACGCAGATCAACGTCCATCGGACCGACAGGCCTGCCACCCATCGCAATTCCGGCAGCCGCACCATTGTCCGCAACCGTATCGACGATCTTGCGCGGATCCTGGATGCGCGCATCGACGATTTCGATTGCCGGCACCACATATTCCGTTGCGCGCAAAACCTCAGCGAGACCGACGCCCGGACCCTGCAGTTTTTTACCCATAATGAAGGCGAGCTCGACTTCTACGCGCGGCTTGCAGTAATCCGCATGCTTCACCTTGGCGCCGTCGCCGATCAGCTGATCGTCGAGGATATAGCCGTAGTCCGGCTCGTCGATCATCGAGGACCGTTGCATCGCCTTCGATGTCAGTCCGACTTTATGGCCGATCAGTTTTGCGCCCGCTTTGATCTTGCGCTGCGCCACCTCGGTCGAGATCGCGTAGGAGTCCTCGATCGTGATATCGGGAAACGTAATGTGCAGTTGCGTCGCCTGTTTGCGCTCTTTTTGTGCCGCTATCAGGATATCGGCGGCCTTTTTGCGTTCGGCTTTTGAGAGCATGCGTGAGTGTCCCCGCTAGACTGCGGATTCGAACGTGCCGCGTTAAGGCGTCAGTGCTTTAACTTCGGGTCGACCTTGAAGCTCGCCTGCGTCTTCTTCGTGATCTCATCGACGGTCACGCCCGGTGCAAGCTCGGTCAGCGTCATGCCACCCTTTTTGCGGTCGATGTTGAACACCCCGAGATCGGTGATCACCATGTCGACAACGCCCGCGCCGGTGAGCGGCAAATTGCATTTGTGAAGAAGTTTTGGCTCATCTTTGGCGGTGTGTTCCATGATCACAACCACCTTTTTGACGCCGGCGACGAGGTCCATGGCACCGCCCATCCCCTTCACCATCTTGCCGGGAATCATCCAGTTGGCGAGATCGCCGTTCTCGGCGACCTGCATCGCGCCAAGCAGCGCGATGTCGATATGGCCGCCGCGGATCATGGCAAATGAATCTGCCGACGAGAAAAAACTGGTGGTCGGCAATTCGGTGACGGTCTGCTTGCCGGCATTGATCAGATCGGGATCTTCCTCGCCTTCGTAAGGAAAAGGTCCGAAGCCAAGCATCCCGTTCTCGCTTTGCAACTGCACGGTCATACCATCGGGAATGTAATTCGATACCAATGTGGGAATTCCGATGCCGAGGTTGACGTAAAATCCGTCACGCAATTCCTTGGCGGCGCGTTCGGCCATCTGGTCGCGGGTCCAGGGCATGTCAGACCTCCCCTCCAGTTGCGGCGGCGGGCACGCGCTTGCGCACGGTGCGCTGCTCGATGTGCTTTACCGCGTTGGGCACGTGGACGATGCGCTTTACGTAGACGCCCGGAGTTATGATGTGGTCGGCGTCGAGTTCGCCGGGAGGCACCAGGTGCTCGACTTCGGCGACAGTGACTTTTCCTGCCGTCGCCATCATTGGATTGAAGTTGCGCGCGGTCTTTCGATAAATAAGGTTGCCTTCGTGGTCGCCCATCCACGCGTGGACGATCGACAGGTCGGCGACGATGCCGCGCTCCATAATGTAGCGATCGCCGTCGAATTCCCGTTCTTCCTTACCTTTGGCGATATCGGTGCCGGCACCGGTACGGGTGAAAAAGGCCGGAATGCCGGCTCCGCCGGCGCGAATGCGTTCGGCGAGTGTCCCTTGCGGGTTGAATTCGATCTGGAGCTCGCCTGCGAGATATTGCTGGGCGAACAACTTGTTCTCGCCCACATATGACGAGATCATTTTCTGCACCTGCCGCGTCTCCAGCAGCAGTCCGAGCCCGGCGCCATCGACGCCCGCATTGTTCGACACAATGGTGAGATTCTTCACGCCACTGTCGCGGATCGCCAGGATTAATGTTTCGGGAATGCCACAGAGGCCGAAACCTCCGGCACAGATCAGCATGCCATCCTTGAGCACACCGGCGAGCGCAGCTTTTGCGTCGGGATAGACCTTCTTCATACCACTCCACCACTCTCCCGGACCAACAGGGCTCTATAGGGACCGCGCAAGGCAAACGTCAACCGGATGCAAGCGCCCCGCGCAAGCATAGCGCAGACCCGCAATGCGGGTCACCCCGTCGCGGATATTTGCCGCGATGGATTTTGCGACTATACCTGCGGCCCCATGTCGAATGTCCTCATCCTTACGGAAGTCCAGGAATCCATGCGCGCCCGTTACAAGGCGATGCTGCTGGAGCGATTTCCGCAATTGACCATCAACGTCGTCGGCCACCACGATCTGGTGGGGCCTTTTATCGGCAGTACGGACATTCTGCTGTGCTTCGGCCCCCCAATGGCCGACCACGTGGTCCGTGACGCACCGAAACTGAAATGGATCCAGTCGCTCGGCACCGGCGTCGACAATATTGTCGATTTGCCGTCGCTCGACAAAGAGGTGCTGGTGACCAATGTTCGCGGAATCCACGGCGCGCCGGTCTCGGAAGCGACGATCGCCTTCATGTTGTCGCTCGCCCGCGACATGCCGCGCTCGGTTCGCGCGCAGGCGGAGAGCAAGTGGGAACGCTGGCCTTCGGCGCTGCTGTCCGGCAAGACCATCGGAATTCTCGGTGTCGGGCTGATTGCGGAGTACCTGGCGCCGATCTGCAAGACATTCGGCATGACGGTGGTCGGCATCAGCGGCAGTCCGCGCGAAACCAAGAATTTCGACCGGATGGCGCACCGCGACGACCTCGTAAAGGTCGCACCTGAGCTCGATTTCCTGGTTGCACTGACACCACTGACGCCCGAAACGCGCGGCATCGTTGGTGCAAAACTGTTCGCTGCAATGAAGCCGACCGCCTATCTGGTCAACGTTGCGCGCGGCGGTGTTGTCGACGAACCGGCCTTGATTGCTGCCCTCAACGCGGGACAAATTGCCGGCGCCGGGCTTGACGTCTTTTCGCAAGAGCCGTTGCCGTCCGACAACCCGTTGTGGAAGACCAAGAACGTGACGATCTTCTCGCACCTCGGCGGTTATTCGCAAGGCTATGAGGATCGCGCGATGCCGACCATCGCCGGGAACATGGCCAAGTTCCTGGCCGGCGATCTCAAATCCATGATCAATATCGTGCGCAAGCCTGCGTCTTGGGGAGTTTGAACGATGGCTTTGTCGGAACGCCTGAACACGCCGATCTCCAATGCCGAACTTGAGCGCCGCTGGCGCGCGGTGCGCGCCGCAATGGAAAAAGAAAAGATCGACGTTCTGCTGATGCAGAACAATAACGATCACATGGGCGGTTACGTGCGCTATTTCACCGATATGCCGGCGACCAACGGATATCCGAATACGGTCGTGTTTCCGCGCGACGACGAAATGACTGTTGTCTGCCAGGGCCCGTTCGGCGGCAACGAGGCAACTGCGCAGGGCGACCAGAACTGGCGCGGAGTCAAACGCATTCTCACAACTCCGAGCTACGCCTCCGCGCATTACACAAAAGAATACGACGCCGAACTCGCTGCATCGGCACTCAAGCCATTTGCACAAGCGACCATCGGCTATGTCGGCACATATCAGATGTCCTACGCGCTGCTCGACTACATGAAGCGCACGTTTCCGCAGGCGCGCTTTGTCGATGCATCCGAGATGGTCGACAGGATCAAGGTCATCAAGAGCGTTGAAGAAATGGAGCTGGTGAAGCGCGCGGCGCTGATGCAGGACGGCGCCATGCGCGCGGCCTTTGCGGCCGCCAAACCCGGAATGCGCGATACTGAAGTCGCCGCCGTCGCGCAGCACTATAGCCAGTGTCACGGTAGCGAGAATGGCATTTATCTTTGCGCCTCGATGCCGCTCGGCAAGCCGTCCAAATTCGCCAACCGCCACTTGCAGAACCGTGTCATCCAAAAGGGGGACCAGATTGCCTTGCTTGTGGAGGACAATGGACCGGGCGGGATGTACACGGAGCTCGGGCGTTCCTGCGTCGTGGGCGCCAAAGTGCCGCAGGCGATGAAGGACGAACTCGATTTCTGCAAAGCGTCGCGCAAATTCACGCTCGATCTGCTCAAGCCTGGCACCCCTTGCAAAGACATCTGGGACGCCTTCAACGATTTCATGCGCAAAAACGGGCGCCCGGCAGAAGCGCGGCTTTATTGCCACGGCCAGGGCTACGATCTCGTGGAGCGCCCCCTGGTCCGGCAAGACGAGCCGATGGCGATCGAAAAGGATATGAATATCGTCGTCCATCCAACATATATTCACGCGGGCTATCTCAACTGGCTCTGCGACAATTACTTGATCGGCGGCAATGGCCCGGGTGACCGGCTGCACCAGTTCCCCGAGGACGTCATCGAAGTAGGCTAGCCACACTGTCGCGCCCGGCTTGACCAGCGGGCGCCCGCCGCGCAAGGGTTTGCCTCTTTGGTGGAGAGGACAACAATGAAAAAGGCTTTGATTGCTGCGGCTTTTGCCGCCCTCGCGTTCGTTGGAGCGGCGGTAGCCGAAGACTTCCCCAGCCGTCCCGTCACGATGGTTATTCCGTTCGCCGCCGGCGGGCCACAAGACACTATCGGCCGGATTATCGCGCAGCGTATGGGCGAATTGCTCGGTCAGACGGTCGTCGTCGAAAACGTCGGCGGCGCCGGCGGCATGACCGGTTCCAAGCGCGTCGCGGATGCCAAGCCGGATGGGTACACGATGATCCTCGGCAGCGTCGGCACACACGCGCAGAACCAGACGCTCTACAAACATCCGCTCTACAATGTGATGACCGATTTTACGCCGGTCGCCTATCTTGCGGTGACGCCGATCGCGATCATCGCGCGGCCTGATTTGCCCGCGAACAACTTCAAGGAATTCATCGCCTACGCCAAAGCCAACCAGGAAAAGATGCAATACGGTTCGGCTGGCGCCGGCTCCGCCACGCATCTCGGCTGTGTCGTGCTCGACAGCGCAATGGGCACGAAGATCACGCACATCCCGTACAAAGGCACCGGCCCGGCAATGCAGGATCTTGTCGGCGGACGCATCGACTTCCTGTGCGACATCATCGCCACTGCCAAACCGCAGATCGACGGCGGCAAGGTGAAGGGCATCGCCATCATGACGAAGGATCGCTCGCCGGTGCTGCCAAATCTTGCGACGACCGGCGAACAGGGTCTCGATGTGCAAGCTTACACCTGGAGTGCGTTGTTTTTGCCGAAAGACGCACCGGCTGACATCGTGAAGAAACTTAACGAAGCGGCCGTCGGCGCCATCACGACCGAGTCTGTGCAGGAGCGCCTGGCGAAGCTCGGCGCGACTGTCGCGGCACCGAACGAGCGTAGCCCGCAGTGGCTGGGTGATTTCGTGAAGAGCGAAGTGAAAAAGTGGGAAGCACCGATCAAAGCGAGCGGTGTGCAAGTCGAGTAAAGCGAACACCGCGGCGGGCTTGCCGCAGCGCATAAGGAGAAGGAGTCGACGATGGCCGACATCAAGATTCTCAATCCCGACTCGCTCGGCAAGCCGCTGGGGCAATATTCGCAACTCACCCGCGTGAAGGCGTCCGAATTCATCTTCATTGCAGGACAGGTTGGCGTTGACCGTGATGGCAAGCTCGTCAGCGCCGACGATTTTGACGCGCAATGCGTGCAGACATTTGCGAACATCGAGACCGCTCTGAAATCGGTCGGCGCCGGCTGGGGCAACATTGTGCAGTTTACGACGTACCTGGTGCACTCGCAGGACATTCCAAAATTCATGAAGTATCGTCTGCGTGAATTTCCGAAAATGTTCACCAACGGCGCTTACCCGCCCAACACATTGTTGATGGTCGACCGTCTGGTGCAAGAACCGTTGCTGGTCGAGGTTCAGGCGGTGGCCGCGCTTTAAATTACGCGGCCGGCTTGTCCATCAAGCTGACGTGGGCGGCGACGACACGCCAGCCTTCCGGGAATTTCACCCAGGTTTGCATCTGCCGGCCGATTTTTCCGGGAGCCGACGGCCGCTCGTAAAGCGTGCACGCGACCGCAAACTCCTGACCGTAAGTCGTGATCACCGTGCGCGACAGTGTGCGCCCCAGCGCAACTGGCGATCGCGCGCCGCGAAATGATTTGATCGCCTCCGCGCCATAAAGAATTTCGCTGACGCCATAACGAATGGTGCGCGGGTCGTCGCGGAACAGCTCGTTGAGCGTCGGCACGTCGTTTGAGACAAGCGCCTTTTCGTAGCGATCAAATGCGGCCCTCACTTGAGCGACGACGTCCGGCAGGTTGATTTCCATTTTTTGTTTCGTTCCTCATTCTTCCTACCGCAAATAACCAAATTCCAAGGCAAGCGCCATCGCCCGTATTCTTTACTGGCGCCGGGTCCGCCGTCTTCTGGAAGTTAGATCCGCCCGCCTCGAAGAAATCCGAGGGCGCGCGGGACGCCTGAGGTCCTGATGGACCCACGGGCCTCGACGCCTCACAGCATCGAGGCGCGTCGAAGTCCTGATAGTGCCGCAAGTCCGCCAGATCCAAAGGCGTCCCGCGCGCGGTGTTTATAGGTTTGCTCCACGCTCTCCCCGGTGGTCGGTCCTTTCAGTGCGCGTATGCCTGTTAAGCGTCACCGCGACGAAATCCACCGTATGAGGCCCTGGCCATTTGGCCGGCGATCTTCTGACCGTCCGCCAACCTCTCGGCCGTCAGCGGGGCCTCGGCGTGCGGCAGGCACGCCGGGAAAAAGCGCGGCTTGGACCGCCGGGTGGGACATTTGCGCCGCATCTCCGACGCTCCCATCCCGGCCACCGCTCCCCGCCCCGCGTCTGGAGACGCTGATCAGACACCCCTCGGTAACGAGGCGGGATAAATAGGATTATAGTCAGTATAGGATTAAAGTCAAGAGGCGGATTTGTGCGTCGTCCCGGGCGAGCAAAGCGTGGCCCGGGACCCATAACCACCGGCCACACCGGCCTCATGGTGAGGAGCGCTCGCAGAGCGCGTCTCGAACCATGGGGCCGCCCATCCTTCGAGACGCATCGCTTCGCGATGCTCCTCAGGATGAGGCGGACAAATGCTACGGCGTATGGGTCCCCGCTGGAGCCTGCACTCGGGCCGGCGAAGCCGGACCCGGGTGCGGGGACGACGGATTGTGCAAGCCGGACCCGGGTGCAGGGATGACGATGACAATGTCGTGCAAAGCGTGCCCGGCCGCGAGGACGAGCGGTGGTTGCAGTCCAACTAGCGCCCGCGCTTGGCAATGACGTAAGGTGGCAATAAGAATAAGAAAACGCTGCGCGTGCTCCAACGCACCGCATCATGGGGAGGAAAGCTGTGAAATCCTTGAGACCGCTTCTGATCGGATTGGCCTTGCTGTGCCCGACGCTGGCCGTGGCCGAGGATTTTCCCAACAAAAACATCCGGCTGATCGTGCCCTTCCCGCCCGGCGGACCGAACGACATCATTGCGCGGGTCGTCGGCCAGCGCATGTCGGAAATCCTCAAGCAGACGATCATCGTCGACAACCGGTCCGGACAAGGCGGCGTGGTCGGCACCGACGTGGTCGCGAAGGCGGCGCCGGATGGCTACACCATCGCCATTGCCAGCGCCGGCGCGCTCGCCATCAGCCCGAGCATGGAGAAGGTCGCTTACGACACACTCAAGGACCTGCAACCGATTACGCTTGTGGCCAAGGTGCCGGAGATGCTGGTCGTCGCGACGAGCGTTCCCGCCAACGACATGAAAGAACTCGTCGCGCTGGCAAAAGCGCAGCCCGGCAAGCTCAACTTCGCCTCCTCCGGCCCCGGCAGCATGCCGCACCTCGCAGGTGAACTGTTCAAGCTCACTGCCGGCATCAACATTGTGCACGTGCCCTATCGCGGCGCAGCTCCAGCCGTGAATGATCTTCTCGCCCAGCAAGTCCAGATGGTGTTCCTCGATTTGCCCGTGCTGCTGCCGCAGATTAAAGCCGGCAAGCTCAAGCCGATCGCGGTCGGCACCATGCAACGCGTGCCGAGCGCACCCGAGGTACCGACGACTGTCGAAGTTGGCATGGCGAACCTGCAAACCGAAAACTGGTACGGCATGGTGGCGCCAGCCAAGACGCCGCCGCAAATCGTCGCGATCCTCAACAAAGCCGCCGTCGAGGCCATGAAAGACCCGGCCGTCATCGAGAAGTTGTCGAGCCAGGGAGCGATCCTGGTCGGTGACAGCCCCGAGCATTTCCGCGACTACATCGACAGCGAAACCAAGAAGTGGGCAAAGGTCATCGCGGACGCCGGCGTACACACCGAAAAGTAAGCTCACAATGCCTGTCGCCGAAACTTTCACGCTGCGCTCGACCGTCACTTCGCCATTCGGCCGCAAGGTTCGCATGGCAATAGAAGCTTTGGGCCTGGGCAAACGCGTCACCCTCGCCGCGGCGGACCCGCTCGACGAGAATGACACGCTGCGCCAGCAGAACCCGCTCGGCAAAATGCCCTGCCTCGTGCTGGCCGACGGCAGTACGATCTACGACAGCGGCATCATTATCGAATACCTGCAGGACGTCGCAGGAACCGACCGGCTGCTGCCGCTGCGCGGACGCGTGCGCTATCAGGCACTCACTTTATCGCGCCTCGCCGACGGCATCATGGATGCATCGATCCTGATCGTTTACGAGACGCGCTTTCGCCCCGACCTGCCGCATTCGCCGCGCTGGCTCGCGCATCAACGCGGCAAGATCATGCGCGGGCTTTCGGCCTTCGAGGCGTCGCTACCTGATCCGCACAAAACCAATATCGTATCGATCGGGCTATCCTGTGCACTCGGTTACCTCGACTGGCGCAAACAGGTCGACTGGCGCCCCATTTATCCCAGCCTGGTCGAATGGCTGAAGCGGTTTGCCGCACACGAGCCGGCCTTCGACTATACGCGCGACCCCAACGTCTGATGTCGCACTCAGACGACACGCCCGCCGATCCACCTTACTGGATGGCGACGCCCAGCCAACCAAAGCTGAAGCTGCCGCCGCGCGCCTGCGACGCGCACGTGCACGTATTCGGGCCGCGCGCACGGTTTCCGTTTGCCAAAGGCCGCCGCTACACACCGTCTGACGCAACCAAAGAAATGCTGTTTGCGCTTCACGAGCAGCTCGGCATCCAGCATTGCGTTATCGTGCAGCCGGCTTGCCACGGCTTCGACAACTCGGTGACGATCGATGCAATCGCGGCGACCGGCGGCTCTTACAAAGGCGTGGCGTTGATACCGCTGACGATCTCTGATGCCGAACTCAAGCGGCTCGACGCAGCTGGCCTTTGCGCTGCACGCTTCCATTACATGGGGCACCTCGCCAAAGGGCCCTCGATCGGTGAGGTGGTCGCATTCAGCAGACGCCTTGCCGATATCGGATGGCATCTGCAAATTCACATGGAAGCGTTCTTGATCGCCGAGCTGACGCCAGCGCTCAAACGTGCGCCCGTCCCGGTCGTCATTGACCACATGGGCCGCGTCGACGCTTCGCTTGGCCTCGATCATCCGGATTTCCAGGCATTGCTCGCCCTGCTCAACAACGAGAATGTATGGGTAAAGGTGAGCGGAGCCGACCGTGTGACCCGCGCGGGACCGCCTTATGCCGATGCGGTGCCCTTTGCACGCAAACTCGTGGCTGAATTCGGCGACCGCTGCGTGTGGGGCACCGATTGGCCGCACCCCAACCATCAAGGGCCTGTTCCCGATGACGGCGGCCTGGTTGATATTCTCGCCGAAATCGCGCCGAGTGAAGCTGCGCGGCAGGCGTTACTGGTCGATAATCCGCAGCACATTTACCGTTTTGCCGCGGCGCGCAAGCTGACGGGGTCGTAAACATGGGCGAGCGATTGCAGGGACGCATTGCGATCGTCACCGGCGCAGGCTGCATCGGCCCCGGCTGGGGCAACGGGCGCGCCACTGCCGTGCGCTTTGCGGAAGAAGGCGCCAGGATATTTGCAGTCGACCGCGAGCTGGACAGCGTCACAGAGACCGTCGAGCGCGTGAAGGCGGTGGGTGGCGAAATCGTCACGCACCAATGCGATGTCACCGACTCCGCCTCGGTCGAAGTCATGGTGAAGACCTGCCTTGAGCATTTCGGCCGCATCGACGTGCTGGTCAATAATGTGGGCGGTTCGGCTGCCGGCGGGCCGGTCGAAATGGGCGAAGCGATCTGGGATGCACAGGTCGATTCCAACCTGAAAAGCGTTTTCCTTACGTTGAAGCACGTGCTGCCGGTAATGGAAAAACAGAAGGCCGGCGCCGTCGTGAACATTGCATCAACCTCCGGCCTGCGTTGGACCGGGTCAGCACAGGTCGGCTACGCCGCAACCAAAGCCGGCGTGATCCAGCTCTCGCGTGTCGTCGCCGTGCAATACGCGGACAAAGGCATCCGCGTGAACACAGTCGTCCCCGGCCAGTTGCACACGCCAATGGTGGAAGCACGGCTTGCCAAACAGCGCGCCGGTGGCGATGTCGAGGCGCTGCTCAAGTCGCGGCTCGATCGCATCCCGATCGGCTTCATGGGCGACGGCCGCGACACCGCCAATGCAGCGCTGTTCCTCGCCTCCGATGAAGCCCGCTTTATTACGGGGACCGAGATTGTGGTGGACGGCGGAATGACCGTGCGGTGCGATTAGAAAAGTTTACGCTTGCGTCGATACAAGCTCCGCTCATTCCCGCGCAAGCGGGAATCCAGTGCGATGATCCAAGCCAGCGGTTGTTTTCCTGGGCCCCCGCTTTCGCGGGGACGAGCGATGATTTCATGCAACCCGCTCCTGACTTCAAGACGCGGTGTTATATCGCTCGATGCAAGTGCGCAGCACCTCATCGCCCGGCCTTTTCCACCAGTCATTCGCGGAGAAGATTTCGACTTCCGTAAAGCCGCGGTAACCGGCCTTTTGAACCAACTTGCGAATGCGCGGCAGGTCGATGATGCCATCACCCATCATGCCGCGATCAGTCAGCATATCGCGCGTCGGAACCAGCCAGTCGCAGATATGGTAAGCGAGGATGCGGTTTCCTTCCGCCGCTCGCGCGATTTGCACCGCAAGCTCCGGATCCCACCACACGTGATAGGTATCGATCGCAACGCCGGTGCCATCGCCAAGCAAATCACAAAGGTCCAGCGCCTGCGCCAGCGTATTCACGCAGGCGCGATCGGCCGCATACATGGGGTGAAGCGGCTCAATGGCGAGCGGCACCTTGCAGGCGCGTGCGTGCGGCAGGATGGCCGCAAGCCCCTCGGCCGCCATCTGGCGCGATGCGTCGATATCGCGTGAGCCCTTTGGCAAGCCGCCGGCCAATACAATGAGACATTCGGCGCCGAGAGCGGTGGCTTCATCGATCGCCCGTTTGTTGTCGTCGATGGCTGCCAGCCGTCCTGCGCTATCGGCCGCCGGGAACATGCCGCCGCGGCAATAGCCGGTCACCCGCATGCCGTTGGCGTTGATCACTTTCGCCGATTCATCGACTCCCAGCGCCGCGACTTGATCGCGCCACGGATCGACCGCCTTGATGCCATGACGCACGCAAGCCTCGACCGCTTCGCGCAGGTTCCACTGCTGACGCACAGTCGCGAGATTGATCGAGAGGCCTTCGGTGTTCATCGCGGTCGTTATGCCAGACCGTTGAGCGCGAGCAGCTTGCCCATGCGTGCGGCCGCCATTTCCGGATCGTGCAGCACGCGCGCTTTGTCGGCGAGACGGAACAGCTCGGCGAGATGCAGCAACGAACGGGCGCTCTCCTGCCCGCCGACCATGATGAAATGGTCTTGCAGCCCGTTGAGCCATGCCAGAAAAACCACGCCCGTTTTGTAGAAGCGCGTTGGCGACTGAAAGATATGCCGGGATAACGGCACCGTCGGCTCCAGAATTCCATGGAAGCCTTGCAAGTCGCCGGCCGAAAGCCGCGCAAGACCTGCGGAAGCAGCGGGCGCGATTGCGTCGAAAATGCCGAGAAGCGCGTCTGAATAGCCCTCCTCATCGCCGGCAATAAGCTCGGCGTAATTGAAATCGTCGCCGGTATACATCCGCACGCCGGATGGCAACTGCCGGCGCATCTCGATTTCCTTATCTTTCGAGAGCAGCGATATTTTCACGCCGTCGATCTTCGCGGCATTGTCGTGGATGATGCCGAGGCAATTCTGCATTGCTTTGGTGTGATCTGCTGCACCCCAATAGCCGGCAAGGGCAGGATCAAACATGTCGCCCAGCCAATGAATAATGACTGGCTCGCGCACCTGACTGAGAATGCGTCCGTAGACTTTCGCGTAGTCGTCCGGACTTTTGGCTGCAGCGGCAAGCGCGCGGCTGGCCATGACCACGAGCTGGCCGCCCATCGCCTCGATCGCCTCGATCTGTTCTTCGTAGGCGCGGATGATGTCGTCCACGCGAACGCCAGCGGCCGCGTCGAGATGATCAGTGCCGACGCCACAACACACTTTCACGCCGGGACGGCCTTTGGCGGCTTCCAGAGTATGACGGATGAGTTCGCGTGCAGCCGGCCAATCGAGCCCGCCGCCGCGCTGCGCGGTGTCCATCGCTTCAGCCACGCCGAGACCGAGATCCCAAAGGTAGTGGCGGAAGCGAACGGTTTTTTCCCAATCAATCGCCGTATCGACCCATGGGTCGATATCGGCGAGCGGGTCCGCGACAACATGCGCAGCGGCATAAGCGATGCGGTTGAAGCCTTTCGCAGTTTGCTTGGGAAAAACGATCGGCTCGCCCGTCGTGTAGGGCTCGAGCTTGCGCTCAGCGGTCGGCAGAGAAAGCGTCGCCACAGATTGCTCCCTAAATTTTGAGCTCCGGCACGTCGAGCCAGCGCCGTTCCGCCCAGCTTTGCATGCCCAGTTCCGCGAGTTGAACGCCTTTGACGCCCTCGATGAACCCATGATGCCACGGCGTATCGGCTGCGACGTGGCGGATGAAATCCTCCCACTGCAGCTTGAATCCGTTTTCGTAGACGATGTTTTCCGGCACTTCTTCCCACTGCGACTGGAAATTCATCGTCTGCGGAATATCGGGGTTCCACACCGGCCGCGGCGTGTTGGCGCGATGCTGCGTCCAGCATTTGGTCAAGCCTGCTACCGCCGAACCGTGCGTGCCGTCGACCTGGAACGTGACCAGGTCGTCGCGTCGAACGCGCACGCACCACGATGAATTCATGTGCGCAATCACGCCATTCTCTAGCTGGAACGTGGCGTAAGCCGCGTCATCAGCGTCCGCGTCGTAAGTCTTGCCGTACTCGTCGACACGCTTGGGAATGTGAGTGGCGCCAAGACAGCTCACCGCCTGCACCTTGCCGAACAGATTGTCGAAGACGTAGCGCCAGTGGCAGAGCATATCGAGAATGATGCCGCCGCCCTCGGCCTTCTTGTAATTCCAGCTTGGCCGCTGCGCCGGTTGGCCCCAGTCGCCTTCGAACACCCAATAGCCGAACTCTCCCCGCACAGCGAACATGCGCCCGAAGAAACCAGAATCGCGTAGCATTTTGATCTTGCGAAGACCGGGCAGGAACAATTTGTCCTGCACGACGCCGTTTTTGACCTTCTTGGTTTTGGCGAGCTTGGCGACGGCAATCGCTTTATTGAGATCGTCGGCCACCGGCTTTTCACAATAGATGTGCTTGCCGGCTTCGATGGCGCGCGTGAGCAGATCGGCACGCATCTGCGTGGTTGCAGCATCGAAGAACACCGTATCGTCGGGATTTTTCAACGCGGCATCGAGGTCGGCAGTCGATCGCTCGATCCCGTGCTCGCGCGCCAGCGCCGCGACTTTTTCCGCGTTTCGGCCAACCAAAATCGGATCAGGCATCACGCGGTCGCCATTTGGCAGCGCGACGCCGCCTTGCTCCCGGATCGCGACGATTGAACGCACCAGGTGCTGGTTGAGCCCCATGCGCCCCGTCACGCCATACATCACGATGCCAAGCCTGCGAATGGCCATGTTTGTCTCCGGCTAGCGGTTGAGCCAGCGCCGCGCGAAGCCAAGCAGACCTTGCGGCAGAAAGATGATCATCACAATGAAGATGAGACCGAGCGGGATCAAGTATGGGAACTGATCACCGAACAGCCGCGACATCAATTCGCGCAGCAACTGAAAGAAGCCCGCGCCGACGATCGGGCCGACAAGCGTCCCGATGCCGCCCATCACGTTCCAGATTACAGTGTCGCCCGAGGTCACAAAATAAACGAAATCGGGCGCGGCAAATTCATTCTGGATCGCATAGAGCACGCCGGCGAGCCCTGCGAACACGCCCGAAAGCATGACCGCCACGATCTTATAAAGTTGGACCGGATACCCGATGGCGCGCGTGCGCGCCTCGTTTTCGCGGATTGATTGCAACACCTTGCCGAACGGCGACTGGGTGACGCGCCGCAGAAACAGATAGGACGCCGCCACCAGTGTCAGCACGAACCAGTGCAGCGTCGTGGAATTGAATCGCACGTCATAGAGGAACGGAATCGAGAAATGCGGCCGCGTAAAGATCAGGCCGTTCTCGCCACCGGTGACCGCCGTCCAGGTGAAGATGATGACGTAGAAGATCTGCGAAAAGATCAGCGTGGTGATGGCGAAGTAGATGTCACGCAGGCGCGTGGAAAAATAGGCGACGAACAGTGCGGCACCGGCCGCCCCCACCAGCCCGAATCCGATCGCCAGCCACAGATTGGGCGGACTGACCGTGAGCAGTGCCGCCGCGGCGCCATACATGCCGAGCCCGAAAAAAGCCGAATGGCCGAACGAAATCATGCCGGTGTAGCCGATCAACAGATCGGACGACATCGCCAGCAGGCCCCAGATCAAGACCTCGGTGAGGAACCGGCGCCAGAATTCCGGCAGCACCAAAGGCGCGACAATCAGCACCGCCATAACGACGGCGAAACCGGCCCAATAGATAATTGTATGTCGTTCAAGTTTCTTCATTTGGGAGTCGCAAACAGGCCGGTCGGGCGGAACAGCAGCGTGAGAATCAGCACGACAAAGGACACAATCACCGCCTGCGACGGGTTCACCCAGATCGAGGCGTAGGATTCAAGCAGGCTGATGAAGATCGCGGCGACGATCGAGCCGCCGAGACTGCCCATGCCGCCGACCACCACGACGATGAAGGCTTTCAGCACCCAGTCCAGCCCCATGCTGTGATCCACGCCGACCAGCGGCGCAAACAACACGCCGCTCGCTGCCGCCATGCCGGCACCGAGCGCGAACACGCCGGTGAAAACCAGCGGCACCGGTATGCCCATGGCCTGCGCCATCACCCGGTCTTGAGTGGTGGCGCGAATCCAGATGCCGAATTTGCTGTATTTGAGAAACAGCCAGAAGCCGCCGATGATCGAGGCTGACAGCAGCGCAATCACCAGCCGGTACCACGGATAATCGAGATAGAAGAGCGTGAAATAGCCGACCATCGGCGCCGGCATACGGCGCGCCACCGGGCCGAAATACCACAAAGCGAAATTCTGCAATATCAGCGAAAAGCCGAAGGTGACCAAAATCGTATTGAGCGGATCGCGTCCGATCAGCGGACGCAGGGTGACGATCTGAATAGCCGCGCCGAGCAGTGCGATCACCAGGAACGACACGATCAGCGCCAGCCAGAAATTTCCGGTCGCGACCATGACAATGACGCCGACATAGGCGCCGAGCATGAACAATTCGCCATGGGCGAAATTGACCACGTCCATGATGCCGAAGATCAGCGTCAGTCCCGACGCTACCAGCGCCAGGATCATGCCGGTGACAATTCCGTTCACCGTCTGAATCAGCAGCAGGTCGAACGGAATGCCCTGTATAAAGGCGATCAGCGCGTGCATGGCCCTAGACCCCCAAATATTGCTTGATGACGTCGTGGTGCACGTGCAGCTCGGACGCGGCGCTATGGTGACGCACGGCGCCCTTCTCCATGATGTAGACGCGCTGACTGCACTCCAGCGTCAGTGGCACGTTCTGCTCGACCAGCAGAATAGCGACGCCTTCGTTGTGCAGCGCGCCGATGATCTCGCGAATCTGCGACACCATTCGCGGCATCAAACCTTCGGTCGGCTCGTCGAGCAGGATGATCTTGGGCTCCAGCATCATCGCGCGTGAAATCGCGAGCATCTGCTGCTCACCGCCCGACAACGTTCCGCCGGGTTGATTACGCCGCTCCCCGAGGCGAGGAAAAAACGTAAACGCCTTGTCGAGCAAAAGTTTCTTGCGCTCTTCGGTCACGCCGTCGCGGTCGAACCCGGTGCGTAGATTTTCCATGACGGTCAACAGGCGAAAGATACGGCGGTCCTCTGGTACGTAGGCAATGCCGAGGCGGGCGAGTTTATGCGCCGGCAAGCCATCGATTGCCGTTCCGTTGAGCATCACCGTACCTGCGCTGGGCTTGACGATGCCCATGATGGTCTTGAGCGTCGTGCTCTTGCCAACACCGTTCCTGCCGAGCAGTCCGACCACTTCGCCGGGGCCGACATGCAGGGAAACGCCGTCCAAGATGTGGCTCTTGCCGTAGTAAGTGTGCAGACCTTCGACCGAGATCAGTGGCTGCGTGCTGGTGCCGGCGACGCTCATGTCTTGAGATAGACCTCCAGCACCTTGGGGTTTTTCTGGATTTCCTCCGGTGTGCCTTCGGCAAGAATTTCACCGTAGTGCAACACGGTGATGCGGTCGGCGAGTTCCATGACCACTTCCATGTCGTGCTCGACGATAAGGATGGTCAGTTTTTCACCGATGCGCTTGACCAGTTGCATGGTCTCGTGGGTTTCGGCCGCGCTCATACCGGCGGTCGGCTCGTCGAGACAGAGCAAGGTCGGCTCGGTTGCCAGCGCAATGCCGATTTCGAGATTGCGCTGCTGGCCATGCGACAGATTGACGGCGAGCTCACCGGCTTTACTCAGGAGACCCACAGAATCCAGCGCCATTTCGGCTTTTTCGTTGATGTCGGCGAAGGCGCTGTGGTGCGCAACCATGTTCCACGCGTGGCGGCGCGATTGCGCGGCAATACGCACGTTTTCCAGGGCCGTGGCGTTCGGCAGGATATTGGTGATCTGATAGGAGCGCGCGATGCCTTTTTGTGAAATCTCGTTCGACGGCAAACCGGTGATATCGCCGTTATTGAACAGGATGCGCCCCGAGGTCGGGCGCAGCACGCCGGTCAGGCAATTGAAGAAGGTGCTCTTGCCGGCGCCGTTCGGTCCTATGATGGCGCGAACTTCATCGCGCGCCAACTCGAAGTTGACCCGCGATAGCGCGGCCAGCCCGCCAAATTGGACCGACAGCAATTCGGTCTTGAGGATAGGAGCGTTAGCCGCCCCCCGGCTCTCCGCCGGGGAGCGTATGTCGGTCGACTGTTCCACGAGCGCTTAAGCCGCGGGGAACTTGCAGGCCGGCGCAGTCACTTGCTTGTCCTTCGCCACCGTTTCCATAAGTTTGTAGGTGCCGCCCCTAACTTCGAAGATGAACTCTTGCAAGAAGGCCTGGTGATCTTCTTTGCGGATGGTCTTGTCGCCTTGCGGGAAGTCGTCGCCCTGCTTCACCTCGATGCCTTCGAGCGCCTCTATCAGCTTCGCAGTGTCGGCGCGGCCCTGGAATTTCGATTTCTCCATGGCGATCTTCATGACATTCAAGGCTTCATAGTCCGACTGCACATATTTATCAGGCAGCGGGCCACTCGGATCGACCTTGGCCAGCCGGACCTTTGCTTCCTCGAAGAAGCGCTTGTGCGAGGGCGTGTCGAGCGGGCCCTGGAACACCGGGATGTACCGGTTGATACCGATGAAGCCGTCGATCTTGTTGCCTTGCGCCGGCAAATTGGTCGGCTCGCTGATCGAACCGTCGCCGGCGAATTTATACTTCTTGGTCAGCCCAAGATCGTAGGCTTGGTTGACGACGGTAACACCGTCCTTGCCGAAGAAAATGCCGAACAGCCCGTCGAAATCACCGGAGATCTTCGAGAGGAATGGTGTCATGTCGGCGGTGCCGAGCGGAATGCCGGTCGTGCCCACGATCTCGCCGCCGAGCTTCTTGATCTCCGCGGCATAGGCGTCGCGCGTGGACTGGCCCCAAGAATAGTCGGCGAAGGCGATATGCCACTTCTTGCCCATCTTGGTGAGCGTAGGCGCGAAGGCCACCGCTTGCGCCGGCGCATAATCGTGCAGGCGGAAGGTGTAACGGTTACATGCGCTGGTGGTCAGCGTGGTGTCGAGACACACGGTGATCATATTGAGCACCTTGGCCTCTTGCCACACCGGCATGCAGGCTAGGCAGATGTTGGACAGGAAGCCGCCAACATGGACGTCAATGTTGTCCTCATCCACCATCTTCTGTGACTTGCGGCGCCCGACGTCGGGCTTGGATTCATCATCGACGATGATGAGTTCGACCGGCCGGCCGCCGATGCCGCCGTTCTGGTTGATACGGTCAGCCGCCATCTGCAATCCGACCACCGCGGTCTTGCCGCCAGCTGCGCCGGGCCCAGAGAGCGGCTGTTCCGAACCAACCTTGAACGCCTTTTCCGCGCCGAAAGCCGCGCGCCAGGGCGCCGGCATAAGCATGGCCGCGCCGATGGTGCCACCACCCCAGCCGACAAGCGTGCGGCGCGTCACCTTGCCGCGAAACCAAATGTCCTGCGCCCACGGCTCCTCTTTCCACTTTTCAGTCATCACTTATCCTCCCTCTGGATCACGAATGTACCGATCAGCGACCGCACGGCTGTGCAGACGCGGAAACTTCGAATGCATTGAATTGGGAAATGGTCCCGGTCGGCCGCACAAAAACGGCGCGGCCGCTCGAGCGGATCACCGCGCGCTCATGCCGGATTGCACGTTGCGGCAAGTCGAAAACCCTCCCTTACCGGCCCTTGGCGGGCTTTTCATTGCCATTAGCAAACGCGATCCCGCACCAAGTTTCAACCGTGATTTTCATATTGATGCATACCAACTCACATCGTCGTATAGGTGCACGCGGATTGAGCAGTTGCGCTCGTAAGCACGCGGGTCGATGCTAGGTTCAACGCAGTGAAATCCATTGGATAACAACTATGGCCGTCACGCCAATGCGCCGAGAGGATAAGGCCGCCCCGGGCAGCGGCCTTGCGGCACGGCTTGCGATCCGGGCCGGCTCACATCACGGATCGACGGCGGGCCTGGCACCCGGCTTTGTGCAGGGCAATCTTGCCATTTTGCCGCAGGCACTCGCCGGCGATTTCCTGCGGTTTTGCCAGCTTAATCCCAAGCCCTGC
Source organism: uncultured Alphaproteobacteria bacterium (assembly GCA_963743405.1). Lineage (GTDB taxonomy): Bacteria > Pseudomonadota > Alphaproteobacteria > Rhizobiales > Xanthobacteraceae > Pseudolabrys. The sequence continues at coordinate 181,487 of CAVUPX010000006.1, forward strand.
CCGGTGATCGGAACGTCCGCGCCCGGCGATCCGCGGCTACCGGAACTGGGAGAGGATCTCGATATCCGCACCGACTTGTCGCGCTATCGCGTCTGGAAAAATGGCGAACTGGCCGCCGAACCGGAGGATGTTCGTGAATTCTGGCGCGATGACCTCGTGAGTTTCGTCATCGGTTGCTCGTTTTCGTTCGAAGAAGCGCTGACGGCCGAAGGTATCGAGCTGCGCCACATTACGCGCGGCTGCAATGTGCCGATGTACCGTACGTCGATTGCGACCCACGAGGCGGGCCCTTTTCACGGGCCGATGGTGGTGTCGATGCGTCCGCTGACGCCGCGCAATGCCATCCGCGCGGTGCAGATCACCACGCGTTTTCCATCCGTGCACGGCGCGCCTGTGCATATCGGAAAGCCGGAGATGATCGGGATCGCCGATATTTCGAAGCCCGATTATGGCGATACGGTCCCGGTCCGCGACGATGAATTGCCGGTCTTCTGGGCATGCGGTGTTACGCCGCAATCGGTCATTGCGACGGTGAAGCCGGAATTTTGCATTACGCACTATCCGGGCAGCATGCTGGTGACGGACCGCAAGAATACTGAGTTTGCGATTATGTAATTACGCCGCGTCGCGGGCGGCGTTCTTGTCCAGCAATCCGGCTTCGATCAACGCCTGACGGATGCGTGCGATTTCACTGCGCTCAATCTTGACCAACGGCGGACGCACCGTCGCGCGCGGCAACTTGCCGAGCAGCACCAACGCCTCCTTCATGCGGTTGTGCATGTCGACAAAGGGATCCGCATAGAAGACGCGCGCGGTCGGCTCTATCCGTTCGTTCAGGCGTTTTGCTTCCGCCATGTCGTTCTGCTGCACCGCGCGAAACAGCTGCGACTGCAAATCGGCGATTACGCTACCAGAGCCCGACAACAGACCATTGCAACCGAGCACGAGTGACGACAACAGCCACGAACTGTGGGTGGTGAGCACATTCACCGGCCGTGACAAATTTTGCAGCGTGCGAATGTGCCATTCATGATGTGGAACGTTGCCAATCCAGTCTTTGATGGCACGGATCGATGGCACCTCTTCGCACATTTTCAGTAGCGTATCCTTCGGATAACCCTGACCGGTCGCGAGGGGGTACTGAAACACGATCAGCGGCAGGTCGGTGGCATCCGCGATGCGCTTCACATGTGCGAGCGCCATCGCAGGCGACTGGCCGAGCGTGAATGGCGCCGGCGGGAACACGAGCAATGCCGAAGCCCCGCCCTGCGCCGCCATGCGTGCAATACGCGCGGCCTCGATACTGCCGTCAGCCCAGATACCGTTGACGAGCGGGATGCGGCCGCCAATCTCGTCCTGTGCAATATCGAGAACGCGCGTCTGCTCGTCGAACGTACAGGAGGCGACTTCGGTCGAATGAGCATTGATGGTAATCGCGGAAATGCCTTCGGTCGCCGCCACATCGCGCAAATGCTTGCGGAAGCTCGCCTCATCGATCGCAAGATCATTGTCGAATGGCAGCAACACTGCCGGGATCACGCCATGAGGAACATATGTCGCGTGCCGTGGCATGATTGAATGTCCTCTCCCTAGACAGCTGCTTTGATATCGCCGGCGAAGCCAAATTCCGCCGACAAGCGGTCGGCGGCTGCACGCACGAACTCTTGCGCGCTTCTGAAGGGCGTCGATTGACAGCCGCCAGACCGGCCCCGATATGCCGATTGCGCCGATCACCTGTTTGCTGAAATCGCGGACCGGGAGCGCCACGCAGCGCAGCTCGGCATCGAATTCGCCGTCATCGATGGCCTGGCCTGTGCGGCGGACCTCGGCGATTTCGCGGCGGAGCATCTCGCCGGACGTAATCGATTTGTCTGTGTAGGCCTTGAGGTCGGCGCGCAACATGAATTGCTCAAGCTGCTCAGGCCCTAACGCCGCGAGCATGATTTTGCCGAGCGCCGTGCAATGCGCGGGCCGCACCGCGCCCGCGCGATCGATCAACTGGAAGGCGCCCTTCCCGCCGATCCGCGCCAACACCACGACGGCGTCGCCCAGACGCACCGAGAAGTGCGCGCTCTCGCCGGTCTCGCGCGAAAGATCCTCCAGGATCGGGGTCGCCAGACTCACCATTTCCACTTCGTCGAGTGCACTGGCAGCAAGCGCGAACAGCGGCCGGCCGATGCGGTAACGCTTGGAATCCTTCATCTGCCGCACGTAACCGAGCGAGACCAACGTCTTGACCAAATGGAACGTCGTCGAATTGTGTAATCCGACCCGCTTGGAGAGCTCGGCCAATCCGATTCCGTCGCGGTTGCGCGCAATTTCTTCCATGATGGCGAATGCGCGCGCCAACGACTGCACGCCGCCACGCGGTTGCCCGCTGCCAATGCTGCGAATGGCGGTAATACGGGCCTGCATACGCGGCCGGCCGCCGGCTGTCCTTTGTTTGCTCTGCGCTCTCAAGGTATCTGCCCCCGGACAATCAACCGGATGTTCCCTCGCCGGTCGCCGGCGACGTTATCACCAGGACGACCAGATCGACGAGCCCGGTCTTGCTGCTCGCGGACGGCGGGCATGGCTTGCTCCCTATTTCGCCGGCGCGATGTCCGGCACATAGCGCTTGCCGAACACCGGCTCTTTGTAAGGTGTCGGCGGCAATTGCCAGGCACCGGTCGATGGCGGCCGTATTTCTGCATCAACGTGCACATCAAGCACAAATGGCTTGTTGGCCTTGATGGCGTGCTCAAGTGCGCCCTTGAAGTCTTCCGATTTCGTCACCGTGATCGCTTCAACGCCAGCCGCGCGCGCCCAGGCAGCAAAATCAGGGTTGTACGGTGTCTTATTAGGCCCCTCGTGGAACATGGTGCCGTGTTCACGGCCACCGAACATTCCGAGCTGAATGTCGCGGATCGAGACCCAGCCGAAATTATTCCAGATCACCCAGACGACCGGAATGTTGTACTCGACCGCCGTGCACAGAACGTGCGGCACCATGGTGAAGCAGCCATCGCCCGCGATCGCCACGACCGGACGGTCGGGCGCGGCAAGTTTCGCGCCGAGTGCACCAGCGGCGCCAAATCCCATTCCGGAGAACCCCCAGGAATTGAGCATGGTCTGCGGGCGGCGCGCCTTCCAGAACTGCATATACCAGTTGTGATTAACACCGACGTCGCAGCAAAGAATGGCGTCCGGTGGCATCACCGCCTGACAATCCGCGACGATGCGCTCGGGCCGGATTGGCGAGGCATGCACATCGAAATTCGGTCTGGTGAATTTTTCCCAATCCTGTTGCCACGTTTTGACGTCGGCGAGCCACGCCTTCAAATCGTGCTTCGGTGCGCGCTTCTCGACCTCAGCGAGCAATTGCCGCAGGAATGTCCGTGCGTCCGCCAGGACACCGATGTCGGGTGGATAATTACGCCCAAGCTCCGCTGTATCGACATCGGCGTGGATCAGCTTGGTTTGGGGAAAATTCCATGAATATCCCGGCATCCAGGACGACGCCGAGCGGTCGTCGAAGCGCGCGCCGATTGCGATGACCAGATCCGCGTGGCGGCCGGCTTCGTTTGCAGGATAAGCGCCGTTGCGCCCGATAAAGCCGAGCGACAGCGGATCATTCATATCCAGAGTGCCCATGCCATTGGGCGAAGAGATCACAGGAATTTGCAGGCGATGCGCGAATTCCGTGAGCTCGCGAGACGCTTCCGAAAGTGTGACGCCATGACCGACAAAAATTACCGGGCGTTTGGCTTTCAGGATTAAACTGATGCAGGCTGCAATTTCGTCCGGCGATGCACCGCTGCGCTGCGCGTTCAGCGGCGGCGCCGGTAACGGCATATCGACGTCGTCTTCCTCTTGGAAAACATTAAACGGCACGTCGAGATTCACCGGCCCGGGCCGGCCCGACAACATCGTTGTGGTGGCCTGACGCAATGCGAGTGGCAACATATCCACCCGCGTCGGCTGGAAACTTCGTTTGACGACCGGCCGGATGATGTTCGGAAAGTCCGCCTGGAAGTGTTTGTTGATTTCTTGAAACGGACTGCGATTGAACTGCGAAGTCGGCACATTCGCGGTGATCGCCAGGAGTGCCGAGGAATCCGATATCGCGACCGCGAGCGGCATCACGATGTTGCAGGAGCCCGGGCCACAGGATGTTAGCGTCGCCACCGCTTCATGACGCACGCGGAAGTAAGCATCCGCCATGTGGGCCGCGACCTGCTCGTGGCGCGGTGAGACCAGCTTGATGCGGTCACGCGCCTCATAGAGCGTATCCAGTATTCCGACATTGCCGTGGCCGCAGATCCCGAACACATAAGGAATCTTGCTGTCGATCAGATACTCCGTGATGATCTCAGCACCCTTCATCCGCGGCATTGCACGCTACCCCCGTCACGCTGCTGGCAACGCAAACGACACACCGCCCTGATCAGGGGTTTTGCATTTGCGATAATGCGAGAGGGACTTTAACCATATCGGTTACGGAGCGACAACATACCGAAAGCGCGTCCTCCCATGACCTGCCGTGACGCCGGGGTTTAAGGGCGCTGCCTCCCCCGCGCCTTCCGGCGGATATCGAGAATGCCGCCGGTCTGATTATTATATTTTTTGTTGTGTCCCGCGTTTCTTCCCGTCCGGCCAGCGCCAATTTGCATAATAATTTCAATGGCATCGGCCGGGCGCGTTGAGGTACGGGAGCACCCAAGAACCGGGAACTTTTTTCGAATTAGCGGATTTAATTGCTGGCGGGCGTTCCAGCGTGACTAGCTGCTGGAGCGGGCGGGTGGCTTACTTTCTGCCCCAAATAAGAGTCGCGAATGAACATGGCTTTGCAACTGCGGTACTTGCGGTCGCACCCGTGACGTTCGAACCTTATCGCCTTACTTCGCCTCCGGCGCATGCGCTGCGCCGGATGAATGCGGGTTATTCGGGAGGCGTTGATGGATCAAGCGGCACTCACCAATAAGAAAACTGCCAACGGCATCCCGCCAAAAAAGCGTTCGGGCAAGACGCGAGACGACGCGCCTGACGCAACGTCGCCGATCGAGCTGCAAGACCTTCTGCAAGCGCTCCGTGCAATGCGCGCCGGCGACTTCTCTGTAAGGATGGGCGGCGAACATGACGGCCTGTTTGGAAAAATCGCCGATACGTTCAACGACATCGTGGCCTCCAATCAAAGGATGGCGCAGCAGCTCGAGCGCGTTGGCCAGGTTGTCGGCCGCGAAGGCAAAACTCGCCACCGCGTCAAATTCGATGTTTCGAACGGCGCCTGGGGCGAGATGGAATTATCGGTCAACACGCTGATCGACGATCTGCTCTGGCCAACCAAAGAAGTCACCACCGCCATCGCCGCAGTCGCGCAAGGCGATCTGCTCAAAACCGTACGGACCGAGGTGGATGGCCGCCCGCTGAAGGGCGAATTCCTCGAAGCCGCCAGTATCGTGAATACGATGATCAAGCAGCTGAGCGTGTTCACCTCGGAAGTGACGCGCGTCGCGCGCGAGGTCGGCACCGAAGGCAAGCTCGGCGGCCAGGCGCAAGTGCGCGAAGTGACCGGGGTGTGGAAAGACCTCACCGAGAGCGTGAACTCAATGGCGAGTAACCTGACCGCTCAGGTGCGCAACATCGCGGATGTCACCATCGCGGTCGCCGACGGCGACCTTTCCAAGAAAATCACCGTGGACGTGCGCGGCGAAATTCTGCAGCTCAAGGAAGCTATCAATACGATGGTGGACCAGCTGCGATCGTTCGCTTCAGAGGTGACGCGCGTTGCGCGCGAGGTCGGCACCGACGGCAAACTCGGCGGGCAGGCTATCGTGCCGGGCGTCGCCGGAACCTGGAAAGACTTGACCGACTCGGTCAACGCCATGTGCGGCAACTTGACCGACCAGGTGCGAAACATCGCGCAGGTGACCACCGCCGTCGCCCGCGGCGACCTTTCGCGAAAAATCACGGTGGATGTGCGCGGCGAAATTCTCGAACTGAAAGACACCATCAATACGATGGTGGACCAGCTCAACGGCTTTGCTTCGGAAGTGACGCGCGTCGCGCGCGAAGTGGGCACCGAAGGTAAACTCGGTGGTCAAGCCGCGGTGCCGGGCGTCGCCGGAACCTGGAAAGACTTGACCGACAGCGTCAATTTCATGGCCGGCAACCTGACCGCGCAGGTCCGCAACATCGCCGATGTGGCAACCGCGATCGCCGGCGGCGACCTGTCGAAGAAGATCACCGTCAACGTGTCGGGCGAAATCTTGCAGCTGAAAGAAACCATCAACACGATGGTGGACCAGCTCAACGCCTTCGCCGGCGAAGTGACGCGCGTCGCGCGCGAAGTCGGCACCGAAGGCCGGCTGGGCGGTCAAGCCAACGTGCTCGGCGTTGCCGGCACTTGGAAAGATTTGACCGATTCCGTGAATTCGATGGCCGGCAACCTCACCGGCCAGGTGCGTAACATCGCCGAAGTGACGACCGCCGTCGCCAACGGCGACCTGTCGAAAAAAATCACGGTGGACGTGCGCGGTGAGATTCTCGAGCTCAAGGACACCATCAACACCATGGTGGACCAGCTCAACGGGTTCGCCGGCGAAGTGACGCGCGTTGCCCGCGAAGTGGGCACCGAAGGAAAACTTGGCGGCCAGGCGGTGGTGCGCGGCGTGGCGGGCACCTGGAAGGATTTGACCGACTCGGTCAACTCGATGGCATCGAACTTGACCGGCCAGGTCCGCAACATCGCAGAAGTGGCGACCGCGGTGGCGCAAGGCGACTTGTCGAAGAAGATCACCGTGAACGTTTCGGGCGAAATCCTTCAGCTGAAGGAAACCCTCAACACCATGGTGGACCAGCTCAACTCGTTCGCATCGGAAGTGACGCGCGTCGCGCGCGAAGTCGGCACCGAAGGGAAACTCGGCGGCCAGGCAGCAGTGCCGGGCGTCGCTGGGACCTGGAAAGACTTGACCGACTCGGTGAACTCGATGGCCGGCAACCTCACCGGCCAGGTCCGCAACATCGCCGAAGTGGCGACCGCAATCGCCGGTGGTGACCTCTCGCGCAAAATCACGGTCGACGTGCGCGGCGAAATCCTTCAGCTGAAGGAAACGCTGAACACGATGGTGGACCAGCTCAACCGGTTTGCCGGCGAAGTGACGCGCGTCGCGCGCGAAGTCGGCACCGAAGGGCGCCTCGGCGGCCAGGCCAACGTGCCCGGCGTTGCCGGCACCTGGAAAGACCTGACCGACTCCGTGAATTCGATGGCGGGCAACCTCACCGCTCAGGTCCGCAACATTGCCGAAGTGACGACCGCCGTGGCGCGCGGCGACTTGTCGCGCAAGATCACCGTGGACGTGAAGGGCGAAATTCTCGAGCTCAAGAACACCATCAACACCATGGTGGACCAGCTCAACTCGTTCGCATCGGAAGTCACGCGCGTCGCCCGCGAAGTGGGTACCGAAGGCAAGCTCGGCGGCCAGGCGGAAGTGCCGGAAGTTGCGGGCACATGGAAAGACTTGACCGACAACGTCAACTTCATGGCCTCGAACCTGACCGCTCAGGTCCGCAATATTGCCGAAGTGGCGACCGCCGTCGCCAACGGCGACTTGTCGAAAAAGATCACCGTGGACGTGCGCGGCGAGCTGCTGCAACTCAAGGAAACACTGAATACGACGACCGATCAGCTGCGCTCATTCGCCGGTGAAGTGACGCGCGTCGCGCGTGAGGTCGGCACCGAAGGGCGCCTGGGCGGCCAGGCCAACGTGCCCGGCGTCGCCGGCACCTGGAAGGACCTCACCGACAACGTCAACCTGCTGGCCGCAAACCTCACCACCCAGGTCCGCAACATCGCCGAAGTGACCACGGCCGTGGCGCGCGGCGACTTGTCGCGCAAGATCACCGTGGACGTGAAGGGCGAAATTCTCGAACTCAAGAACACCATCAACACCATGGTGGACCAGCTCAACGCGTTTGCTTCGGAGGTGACGCGCGTCGCGCGCGAAGTGGGCACCGAAGGCCGGCTCGGCGGCCAGGCGCAAGTGTCCGGCGTCGCCGGCACCTGGAAGGATCTCACCGACACCGTGAATGTGATGGCGGCAAACCTCACCGAGCAAGTGCGCGGCATTGTGAAGGTCGTGACAGCTGTGGCGAACGGCGACCTCAAACAGAACCTCACCGTGAAATCGAAGGGCGAGGTCGCGGCTCTTGCCGAAACCATCAACAACATGACCGACACGCTCGCCACCTTCGCCGATCAGGTGACGACGGTCGCACGCGAAGTCGGCGTGGAAGGCCGTCTCGGCGGCCAAGCCAACGTGCCCGGCGCAGCCGGCACCTGGAAGGCGCTCACCGGCAACGTCAACCTTCTGGCCGCGAACCTGACCACGCAAGTGCGCGCAATTGCGGAAGTCGCGACCGCGGTGACCAAGGGCGATCTGACACGGTCAATTCAGGTCGAGGCGCGCGGCGAAGTCGCCGAGCTAAAAGACAACATCAATACGATGATCGACAATTTGCGTCTGACCACGGACCGCAACACCGAACAAGATTGGCTGAAAACCAACCTCGCCAAATTTACCAACATGTTGCAGGGCCAGCGCGACCTCTCCACCGTCGGCCGGTTGCTGTTGAGCGAACTTACCCCGCTGGTGAACGCTCAGCTTGGCGTCATCTATCAGGTGGAAAGCGAAGAACTGCAAACGATGCGCCTGCTCTCGGCCTATGCCGATGACGGCGCCGACGGACATCCGCTGCGCATTCGCATGGGCGAAGGCCTTATCGGACAATGCGCCGCCGACAGGCGCCGGCTGCTGATCACCGATATGCCCACGCATGCTGTGCCCATCGGTTCAGCGCTGTTCAAGGTTACCCCGTCCAACATCATCGTCTTGCCGGTTCTGTTCGAGAACCAGGTCAAGGCCGTCATCGAACTTGCATCGGTGACCGAGTTCACCGCGCTGCAGAGAATGTTCCTCGAGCAACTGACCGACAGTATCGGCATCGTGCTCAACTCCATCGAAGCCACGATGCAAACCGAAGGCCTGCTCAAACAGTCGCAGCAGCTCGCCGGCGAGCTGCAAACGCAGCAACGCGAATTGCAGCAGACCAACGAACAGCTCGAGCAGAAGGCTCAGCAGCTCGCCGAACGCAACGTCGAAGTGGAAAGAAAGAACCAGGAAATCGAACAGGCACGCCGCGAGCTCGAGGAAAAAGCCGCAGAGCTTGCCCTCACCTCGAAATACAAGTCGGAATTCCTGGCCAACATGTCACACGAGTTGCGGACGCCACTGAACAGCATTCTCATTCTCGGCCAGCAACTCGCCGATAATCCCGACGGTAACCTCTCACTCAAACAGACGGAGTTTGCCCGCACAATTCATGGCGCGGGTACCGATCTGCTCAATCTCATCAGCGACATTCTGGATTTGTCGAAGATCGAGTCGGGTACCGTTACGGTGGAGGCGGAAGAAATCTTCTTCTCCAATATGCTCGACGCCGTTGGCAGGCCGTTCCGTCACGAGGCCGACACCAGACAGCTTTCTTTCAAGGTCGACCTCGATCCGGCGCTCGGACGCAGCCTCATTACCGATTCCAAGCGGCTGCAGCAGGTGCTCAAGAACCTGCTGTCGAACGCGTTCAAATTTACCGACCGCGGCGGAGTTCAGCTCAAGGTGTCTTCAGCGCCCGTCGGCTGGACGTCGAGCCACCCGATTCTCAGCCAGGCGCAAAGTGTTGTCGCATTTGAAGTCGCGGATACGGGCATCGGCATTCCTGCAGAGAAGCAAAAGATCATATTCGAGGCGTTCCAGCAGGCCGACGCCAGCACCAGCCGCAAATATGGCGGCACCGGCCTCGGCCTCGCGATCAGCCGCGAGCTATCGAACCTCCTGGGTGGAGAAATTCATCTGCGCAGCGTGCCCGGCGTCGGCAGCACATTCACGCTTTACCTGCCGATCACATATGCAGGACCCTCGACCGCCGTGCGTCCGACCAAGACGTCCAGCGCACCGCAACTACAGCCGCCCGCCCTACAGATCACATTGCCGGAACGCCCGGTCGAGCAGATCCCGGACGATCGGCATGAAATCCAGCCCGGCGACTCCATTCTGCTCATTGTGGAAGACGATCCGCACTATTGCCGCGTTTTGGTCGATCTCGCCCGCGACAGGGGATTCAAGGTGCTGGTCGCGATGCGCGGCGCCGATGCGCTTGAACTTGCCAAGCAGTATCAACCGAGCGCCGTTTCGCTCGATGTGTTCCTCCCCGACATGTTGGGCTGGAGCGTCCTGAGCCAGCTCAAGCAGAACCCGCTGACCCGCCATATCCCCGTGCAAATCATCACACTCGATGAAGACAGGCACCATGGGCTGGCGCGCGGAGCATTCTCTTTCGTGACCAAACCGACGACGACCGAAGGTGTCGAAGCGGCCCTCCGCCGGATCAAGGAATATTCGGAGCCGCGCCGCAAGCGCCTGCTGGTCGTCGAAGACAACCTAGCTGAACAAATGAGTATCTCCGAATTGCTCGGCTATGATGACGTCGAGATCGAAACTGCGGGTACCGGCCGCGCGGCGCTTGATGCATTGCGCCGCCAGCCCGCCGATTGCGTGGTGCTCGATCTCCGCTTGCCCGATATGTCCGGCTTCGAAGTCCTCGAAGAACTCGGTGCCGATCAAGCGCTTTCGGAGGTTCCGGTGGTCGTGTTCACTGGGCGCGAGCTCAGCGCCGAGGAAGACGCCCGGCTGCACACCATGGCGCGCAGCATTGTGGTGAAGGGCGTCGAGTTGCCCGAGCGGTTGCTCGATGAAACGGCTCTCTTCCTGCACCGCGTGGTGACCGAATTGCCGCTCGAAAAGCAGCGGATGCTCGAGCGACTGACCAGCTCCGACGAAGATCTCGTTGATCGCACCGTCCTGTTGGTCGACGACGATGCCCGAAATATCTTCGCGCTCAGCAGCGTCCTAGAACGGCGCGGCATGCGGGTCCTGACCGCTACGACCGGCAACGAAGCCATCAAGCTCATCGAATCCAAAAATGACATCGCCATCGTGCTGATGGACATTATGATGCCCGAAATGGACGGGTATCAAACGATGGAGCAAATCCGAAAGAACGCGAATTTCCGCCGGCTGCCGATCATCGCGCTCACCGCGAAAGCGATGAAGGGCGACCGGGAGAAATGCCTCGATGCCGGCGCGTCCGACTATCTGGCCAAGCCAGTAAACACCGAACAATTGCTGTCTGCGCTCCGCAGCTGGTTGCATCGCTGACAACGAGGACACCCATGCTTGACGACAAGGTCAACATTCTCCTCGTCGACGATCAGCCGGCGAAACTCCTCACCTATCAGGCAATCCTCGCCGACATCGGAGAGAACCTGCTGAGCGCAAGCAATGCTACGGAAGCGCTCGAATTACTCTTGAAGAATGACGTCGCCGTGGTCCTCATCGACGTCTACATGCCGGACATCGACGGTTTTCAGCTGGCGGCGATGATCCGCAATCATCCGCGTTTCGAGAAAACGGCTCTCATTTTCATATCCGCCATTCTGCTGACCGACGTGGATCGTCTGCGCGGTTACGAAATGGGTGCCGTCGACTATGTGCCCGTCCCGGTCATTCCGGAAGTGCTGCGCGCCAAGGTCAAGGTGTTTGTCGAACTGTTCCGCAAGACGCGCCAGCTTGAACAACTCAATCGAGAGCTCGAGGCGCGCGTGGCAGAGCGTACCGCTGAACTTGCGGCATCCACGCTTCAGCTTCGTCAAAGCGAGCGTCTGCGCAGCCTTGCGCTTGCTGCCGGACAAATGGGCACCTGGCAATGGAATGTCGCGCGCAGCACGACCGTATGGGACCAGGGCCAATGCGAGATTTTCGGCGTCGATCCGAGCACTTTCGTGCCGACGATGGAAAGCGTGCGTCCGCTCCTCAATAGCGAGGATTTTGATCTATTGGTGCGTGCTTTTCAGAAGGTCACGAAAGATGCCAATACTTTTCAGACCGAATTTCGTGTGCGGCGGCCGGACGGTGAAATTCGCTGGTGCGCTGGCACAGCAGCGGCGAGCTTCGACGACCGTGGCCGGTTGATCTGGCTCAGCGGCGTCACCGCTGACATCACCGATCGCAAACGGGCTGAGGAACGGCAAATCTTGCTGGCTGAAGAGGTCGATCATCGCGCGCGCAATGTGGTCGCCGTCGTGCAGTCGATCATGCGTCTCACCCGCGCCGACACCATCGACGAGTACATCGGCGCCCTCGATGGCCGCATTGGCGCTCTTTCCAATGCGCACCGGCTATTAGCGAGCTCGCGCTGGGAAGGCGCAGATTTGGACCGCCTTGTTGAAGAAGAATTTGCGCCATATCGCGCAAGCGGCAACGAGCGCGTTGCAGCCCGCGGTCCCGGCATTGTGCTGCCACCTGCTACCGCACAAACGATTGCGCTGGCGCTACACGAACTGGCCACGAACGCGGCGAAATACGGCGCCCTATCTACCGACGCCGGGCGTGTGGATCTCTCGTGGCAGATAGAGCCCGGAAAGCTTGAACTGATATGGGCTGAATCAGGCGGTCCAAAAATTTCGTCTCCAAACCGACGCGGCTATGGCAGCCGCGCCATTGTCGCCGGCATCGAACGCCAGCTCGGTGGTGTCGTGAACTTCGATTGGCACGCCGATGGCCTGTGCTGCACGTTATCCCTTCCCTACGATGCCGATATTGAATCGGCCAAGCGGACCGCCTTTCAGCGGCGACAGATGGACGGCGCTGAAGGGCTAGAGCTTTCGACAGATCCGAACGACAAACGCGTGCTCTTGGTCGAGGACGAACCTCTCGTGTCGATGATGTTGGCGGATATGCTGTCTGCTTTCGGGCATAAGGTCGACGGGCCTTATAGCCGGTTCAGCGACGCCGTTAACGCTGCCACGAGCAACAACCTGCAGGCGGGCATTCTGGATGTAAATCTTGGTGGCGAGAAAACTTATGCCGTGGCCGGCATATTAAGTGGTCGCAAGATTCCCTTTGCATTCGTCACAGGCTATGGCCCCGACACGATCGTGTCCGAATTTGCCCATGCCCCGGTGCTGCAAAAGCCCATCGAAGCGGCAAAGCTGCATGCCCTCCTGCAGCAGATCGTACGGTAGGTGACTGATTTTCCTGTCGCCGGCGGTGGGGCCTGTCCGGGTTGCGGGCGCGCCACCTCGTCAACGTTCGAGAAGCTGGCCACCGCTACCCGGCTGTATCCGGGACCCGATGCTGGCCTGGAATGGGCTTAATCCGAAAGTAGAACTACGAAATATTTGCGGAGATGGATTGCATCGCCAACGGACCGGGCGAAAGCAAATTCGCCGATATTGGCGTAGGGCCTATCTCACCACGGATGTCAAGGCGACGGCCGTCGGCTATATCAAACGGCGCCTCAACGGCGCATAGACGCAACTATCGAGGGCAGTTGGGCTATAGTCACGCTCGACCTAGTGGAAATCTTTCATCGAAAAGTCCATCATTTCGTCTGCACCGGGACCGGATCACCTGTGACCAGCCTTCCGCCATCGGACCGCGTTCTGGCAGAGCCACCACGCGTCATCAAACCGCGTAACCTTGCGCTTGGAATCGAGCGTATTGGCTTTTTCGCGCTATCACACCGCACGCTGTGTGCGCTCGCATTCATCATCCTGAGCGCAATCGCAGCGGTCGGATTTGCGCGGGTCAAGGTCGATGATTCGCTGAGCCAACTATTTCGATCCGACACCGAAGAGTTTCGGACCTACGCGGAAGTCACGCGCCGATTTCCTTCAAACGAATTCGACGTCCTCATCGTCATTGAAGGTGATCAATTACTCGAACGGTCCTCAATTCAAAAACTGCGTGATCTTGCAATCGGTCTTCAGCTTATTGACGGCACCAGAGGGCTGATTTCGATATTTTCAGCCCGCGAACCTGCTGAAAGCGGACAGATCCCGCCTCCTTTGTTTCCGGACCCGCTGCCCGAAGGGGATGAATACCAATCGCTTCTCAAGCGGGTGACGTCGAATGAAATCATTCACGACAAAATGCTGTCGCCCGACGGCAAGCTGACATTGATGGTTCTTGCCTTGGACCCGGCAGCGACAGGGCCGGATAGTCTCAATAAAATCGTCGACGAGGTCCGTGAAGAAGTTAAAACTCGAATTGGCGGGCACCGGCCTGAAAGGCGAGCTGTCCGGCGTGCCCGTAATGCAGCACGAAATTCGCAAAGCCATTCAGACCGATCGCCTTCTGTACAATTCGCTTGGGTTCGTCGTCGGTTGCCTGATCGCGATCATGTTTTTCCGCCGCTTCTCATTCATGATCATTGCCGCCGGCCCGCCGCTCGTCGCCATTCTCCTCGCGCTGGGCGCGCTTGGATGGTTCGGCTTCAGCCTGAATATGTTTCTGAATGTGATGACGCCGCTCATCATGGTGATCAGCTTTTCCGACAGTATGCAAATCACCTTTGCCGCGCGCGATCGCCTGCTCGCAGGCGATGATAAAGTGACTGCCTTTCGTAACGCACTTCTTATTGTCGGGCCGGCTTGCGTGCTGACCCACGCGACCGCCGGCGTCTCGTTTATTGCTTTGCAATTTTCGTCATCCGATCTCATTCGGACCTTCGGCGAGGCCGGCCTGGTTGCGGTCGCGGTCGCCCTGGTCGCGGTCCTGATTGGCGTACCTTTGCTCGGTGTACTCCTCATACGTAACGAGGCCGAATTCGTTGCCTCCGTCAGGAACATGGACACCGCACTGAACGTCCTGCGGCGTCTTTGCGGCTGGATCGCAATACGCATGGTAGCGCGGCCCGGACTCTACTCCGCGATAAGCCTTATCGTCGTCATCGCACTCTCGTTCGGCTACGCCCAACTTCAGGCGCGCTATCGGCTTGCCGACCAGGTACCGGACCGTGAGCAGGCCGTTCGGGCCAGCAACCGGCTCGACGTCAAACTTACCGGAGCGAATCCGTTCGACGTCTATATCCAGTTCCCGAAAGGCGCTTCGCTCTATTCGCCCGAAACGCTGGCGGTGATTGCCGACGTTCATGCACTGCTGGAGCGTCAGCCCGGCGTCGGCAACGTATGGTCACTGGATACACTCAGGCGCTGGCTTGCCGAGAAATTGCACAAAACCGACGTCGACACGCTCAAACAATACGTCGACCTGCTGCCGCCATACCTCACGCGACGGTTCGTTTCTGCGGAACAGGACGCCGTCATTGTCAGCGGCCGCGTTCCGGATTCGGACGCCAGCCAATTACTGCCAATTGTCGATCGCGCGGATGAAGAGTTGAACAGCATTCGTGCAAAACATCCCGGCTATAAGATCGCCGTTACCGGTCTGTCGGTGATCTCGGCGCGCAACAGCGCACTCATGATCGATAAGCTGAGCAGAGGACTGACGATTGAAATCGTTTTCGTCGCAGCATTTATCGGGCTCGCATTCTGGTCGCCCGTTGTCATGCTGATCAGCATATTGCCGGGACTGTTCCCGATCGTCCTTGCCGGAAGCTTATTGCTGGTTTTAGGCCAGGGATTGCAATTCGCCAGCGTCATCGCCTTGACCGTATCGTTCGGCCTTGGGCTCAGTGCGACTATTCACTTCCTCAACAGGTTGCAAATTGAAGATATTGACCCCGACCCCGCAGTCGGCGTGGAACGTGCGACAATTCTCGTCGGCCCGCCATTAATCCTGACGTCAGCCGTGCTGGCCTGCGGCCTGGCGATGACCGTCCTGTCCAGTTTGCCTTCGCTGCGACTTTTCGGTTGGCTAAGTGCGTTTGCAATGGTGGCCGCGCTGATTGCCGACCTGTTTATGTTGCGGCCGATCGCCACTTTCCTCAGCAAGATCGTGCGCCGAATATCCCACCGGTCTCTGCTAAAGTCATCCGCCGAATAGGAATTCGGTGACTAGCCGCGCTTAAGTGAAAATGAAGCGTTCTTGATGCCGGCCTGGGTATCATGCGGTCGGATGACAACGGACTGGCGCCCGCCGTGGGTAATTAGAGTTAAACTGGCCGCGAAAGAAGCCGCCGTGGCGACGACCTGAAAACGATCGCCTTCGGCCCGTCCAGAAATCGACCCAGCGACCATCCGGGTTGCTTCACTCCACGAACCCGTAATTGCGCCAGCCGAGTAATTTGCGCTCGCTCGCAAATCAAAATTGTAACTTGCGCTGGCGCACCGAATGTTGAGCTGGAGGTTGTTCTGTTCGCGGTGAGCATCATAGGTCGCACGGCACCTGATCGTCTCATGGACGCCGTTGGCTAACTCGATCGTGCCGGAGCCCGACCATTGACCCACCAATCGAGCAAATGGTGCAACGCTTTGAGCGGATCCAACCGCAACCACGCAAAGCGAAAACGCTAGGCCAATAGCGGCCGCGCTTATATACTTTAACAAATGTGACGGCACCGACATCTCTCAGCCCAAGCAGCAGCCGCGCGCCAATAACTGGTCGGATATACCCTAATTTCTATGGAACGCGATGGACCAGCCCCGGTTGTCTCAAAACAATGCACGAAAGTCAGGTATAAGACAATGCACGCCAGAATTAGCGCCGCCGTCCTCTCGATACAGCTTATCAGCGGCACCGCTCTTGCGGTTGAGAACAACCAACCCGCGAGCGCTCCTGGATTATTTCAGGGCACCGCGGAAGAGCAAGCAGCCTGCTCTCCGGACGCAAACAAATTCTGCCGCGACGCCATCCCGGACACATTTCGTGTTCTCGCGTGCTTGCAGGATCACCGCAAGGAACTCAGAAAGGTTTGCCTGAAGGTGCTCGAAGATCACGGCCAGTGACGGATTTTCAGCTAACCGCGCTTCGAAATCATCAATTTAACCGCATTGAACTCGGACCGGCGCTGTTCATCGCCGATGCACGATCATCGGCAAGCCGCCCTTCGGCCGCAAAGTCACCTTCAGAACCGGCCATGCGACGTGTCCGGGAGCCAATTCAAGCGTAAAGTGACGCATGATTGCAGCTATAACAATTGAAGCTTCCTGAATAGCGAAAGCTGCACCAATGCAAATACGTGGCCCGACCCCAAAGGGAAGGTAGGCGTAGCGATCAATCGTATTGCGCGCGTCACCAAGAAAGCGGTTGGGATCGAAGCTGTTTGGCATAGTCCATAACGCACGGTGACGGTGCAGAACATAAGGTGCGATGACGACCATGGTGCCCGGCTTGATCGCCTCGCCAGCAAGCTCGTCGGGTCCAATCGCTGCGCGGCTAATGGCTGCGATCGGCGGGTATAGTCGATTAGTCTCGTCAATCACCGCCCTGGTCTCGACCAGGCGCTCAGCAAGACTTCTCCTCTGCGCTTCCGAATTCGCGGTCGGCTTCGGCCTGGACGCGTTCCCTCCACTGACTTGATTGCGACAGCAGAAAAAGCGCCCAGGTGATGCAATTGGCCGTCGTCTCGTGCCCTGCTGCAATAAACGTCAGAATATTCGCGCGGGTTTCGGATTCTGAAAGCGGAGCTGCCGTTTCTGGATCGGTGGCCTCGAGGAGAAACGTAAGGATGTCACGAGGCGTAGTATCCGGATCGCTGGCAATGCGTTCACGGCGCGCTGAAATAATAGCGTCGATAGCGGACTCAAATACGCGGAGCATCGGCCGCAATTTCCAGCGTCCAGGTCTCGGCACAAAATCCGGCACACCTAACATGTCGAACGGATCGATTCGTCCGACGATTTCGAAGTAGTTTTTCATTGCCAAGCGAATATCTTCTGGCGCGCGCCCAAGCCCATCGGAAAAAATGGTTCGCTCCAGGACTTCCAGCGTGACGCGAGTCGCCTCTACCGCCAGATTTGTGACCTCGCCTTCACGCCGCGCAAGCCGCGCAACCAAGCCATTGGCCACATCGATCATCGCTGCAGAAAAATCCATTACCGTCTTGCGTGCGAAAAGCGGCGCCAGCGCGCGCCTTTGCGTCCGCCATTGGTGCCCCTCAACGGTCAGGAGTCCGCCCGTGAGGCCTGCCGACAGCACGCGCCTTTGAAGCCAGTCTTTCCGGTAGTTGTCGGTATTTTCGAGCAGAACGCGGCGGATCGCAGCTGGATCACTCACCACCGCGACTCTCCCAATCGATATGCCGCTGTGGACGATGGGCTCGTTGAAATGTGCCGCTGTCCACGCCTCGATCGGGTTATCGGCAAGCACGCGCAGCAATGAAATCGGGCCTAAGGCTTGCGCGCGCGGAGCCGGTGCCGGCGGATTGAGCTCGGTGGGAAAATCGAGCACGATGAACCCCGTTTCAACAATACGCGAACGTGAAAACGCAGCTTGATAAAAGTTTCCTGCCTAACCGCCAGCCCCGGTTCTAAGTTCCACCACATTGTAATCTGATTGCGGTAAAACAACGGAACCGGGCGTGATTTCGTCTATTTCAGACGTTACATGTCCGATCGCTCCTGAGATTTAGGTGACTGCTCATATGCTATTCCGAACCGGTACTGCATTGGTTGTTTGGCTGGTTGCGAGCACCGCCATCGCACAAACGGCCCGCGTTTCCGCTCCAGCCCCCATTGGCGAGTGGCTTGTGGCCAAGCAGGTCGCGCGCATCAAAATCGTAGATTGCGAGGGCCGTTTGTGGGGCGTCGTGGCATGGGAAGCCAAGCCCGGGGGCCTCGACAACAAAAACCCCGACCCTGCCTTGCGATCTCGACCCACGCTTGGGATGCCAATTCTTCTGGGCATGGCGCAGACCAAAACAAACCAGTGGGATGGGCAGATCTATAATTCACAAGACGGTCATACTTACTCCGCCAACGTCAGCCTGGTGGATACGAACACATTGCGTGTTCAGGGGTGTTTTCTCGGGTTCTTATGTGGCGGCGAGAATTGGACACGCGTTGAGGCACAAGACACGCTTGGCACTCCTCCGACAGTCGGCACGCCAAAGCCGAACAACCGCAAGACGGCCAACATGCCAGCACCGGCTGACGACGTTTGCTCAAGAATTCCTGGAGCGACGGGGCTTACCCATGAGCGCGGGCTGAAATAGCACTGCTGCAGCCAACGTACATACCAGCGACAACGCGAGCAGCTTGCCCATGCTCGACGTGCCGGGATGCCGCGACAACCACAGGCTTCCAAACGCGGTTGCCGTTGTCAAAGCGCTCCAGATAACCGCGCGGGTCAAACTCGATTGCAGAAGATTCGTGCGGCCCGATCGCCAGGCCATGATGTAATATATTTTGAAAGCTACGCCGACGCCCAAAAGCAATGGCAGCGCGATGATGTTGGCAAAATTGAGTGGCATGCCAATAAGGACGCAAATTTCGAGCGTCACGACGCCCGCCAGCAAAAGCGGCACAAGCGTTAGCAACACATCGCCAATCCGGCCGAGGACAATCCAAAGCAGAATCGCAATAACTACCAACGCATAGAACCCTGCCTCCAAGAACGCCGTGACAACGGTATGACTTGACTCGAGGATCGAAACCGGACCGCCCGTAGCGTTGGGATAAATAGCAAGGATCGTCCGCGCAAACGATCGTAACACTTCGGTGTCATTGGTATTGCCTTTAGGCGCCACTTCAACCCGGGCGCGGCCGTCGGCTGCGACCCACTGATTCTTGATCGCCTGCGGCAGGTTTTCTTTCGTGACCGGCTCGGCACCCAAAAAGCCACGCAGCTGAGCAAGCGCCGTTTCGAGCGGCACCTCGAAGGCTACCTGCGCACGCATCCGTGTCGCCTCATCCGCTTGGGCCAGTTTCATCGCGCCAGCGGCCAATCGTTTCGCCAATTCCGCGCCCGGCCCTTGAGCATTCCCGGCGATTTTATTGAGCTGATCGGCCATGCCGTTCAAAGCAGCGATATTTTCGGCATCGCTTGGCGGTTTGCTGGATGCGGGCTGCTGTAGCGCTTGCCCGAGGCGGCGGCCCAAATCTCGAATCAAGGCCAGCTTTTTATCCTGATCCTGCGGCACAAAATTAAGAAGCGTCATCGCTTCCAACACCTCCGGCAGTTTCTGCAATTTTTCAGCCGCCGCCGCAGCGTCGGCGAGCGAGGGTGTCACGATATTGGCCGAGTTGATACCAACCCGGGGGTCGCCGCCGAGCTCAAGCAAAGTCGAAATCAACTCCGTTTGGGTGCTGCGCAGGTGAATGGGATCAAAATCGAAAGTGAGAAAATAGAGTAATGGTGATCCCAGAACCGCGACTGCCAACGTGCCGACAATAACAGGCACGCGGTACTCCTGAAGAAAACGGTCTATCGGCGCGAGTGCTTGATAACCAATTTCATCTAGCTCACCTGGTGGATTGAGCACACTGATAAGTGCCGGCAATAGCGTGATACTTGTGACGTAAGCGATTAGCATTCCCGCGCCGGCGATTTGCCCCAGTTCGGAAACGCCACGATAATCGGTAGGGAGGAACGACAAAAAGCCCGCCGCCACCGCAGCCGCAGCTAGCGTCAACGGTACCCCGATTTTTTCTGCGGCTTTGGTGAGCGCCGGACCGAGTTTTGGAATGTCGTGACGCTCAGCGCGGTACCGAACTGAAAACTGAATGGCGAAATCGACACCGAGCCCGACAAAGAGGACGGCGAATGCGACCGATATCATGTTGAGCGCACCGACTATCATCAAGCCGAGCGCGGCGGTGATGGCCAATCCCACAAACAAATTGATGAATACCGCAACAATAATGCGCGCGGATTTCAAAGCCAGCCACAAAATCGTCAGCACTATGATAATTGTGCCGATCGCGTTGACAAGCGCGCCGTCCTGAACGGTCGCAAATTCTTCATCGGCGATCGGCACCGAGCCTGTTAGCCGTACCCGGGCCTGATATTTTTTTGCGAGTTGCAGATCAGATGCGGCTTGGCGAATGGCCTGGCTCGCAGCTTCGCCGGGCTGGAGCGCAGCAAAATTTAGGACCGGACGAACTTCAATAAGACGCCGGGTATCGTTGGTGCCAGTTTTCTGGCCATTCAACATCGCCTGCCACGAGAAGGAGGCAGGGCGGCCTGCAAGCGCATCCTCTAAGGTCGTGGCAGCCATCGACAATGGCCGGGACATGGCATCAAGCGTCACCATGCGGTTCTGGACGCCAATGAGCCCGAGCGAGAGAGCCCGCGTAAGTCCACGAAGGCTGCGATCGCCGGCAAGGGTACCGATCAGCGGCGCCGCCTGGCCTAAGCCTTTCGTCGAATTCGCCACGTCTTCAGTGGATTGAAACAACAAGCCGTTGCGGGCGAAAAAATCGCTACCACCGATATCCTCGACTGCGCGGAACAACTGCGGCTGGGTCCTCAATCGTTCGGCTAATTCGTTACCCGCGCGCGACGCAAATTCCGCGATTGGAGCATCTACGACGACCAGCATGGAGCCGAAATGACCCGGAAAAGCTTTTTCCAAATCGGCTTCGCGCTTGCGCCAATCGAGGTCGGGCGAAATAAGCTTGTTGATATCTGTCGTTATTGCGAAATGTTTGGCCGAATAAACCGTAGCGCCAATTGCGCCAATCAGAGCTAAGGCAATGATAGGCCAAGGGAATCGGGTACAAAATCGAACGACGGCGGTAACAATAGACGCTAGCATAACTGGTACCGCCTTCTTAGGTAGGTTAAGTGGTCGCCAAATACCCTGTCACGCAATAGTATTTGCGTGGAACTTTTGTAAGTGTCCTTGATTGACGCTAACTGAGAGACTTCATGACAGTGCCGGCAATGCTCGTATGGGGCGACAGGAATTTTTCCGTGAGGTTTTGCCAAGGGCACAAGCACCTCCGATTGATTGGGGAAGGTGATTAAATAATGACGGCGCCAAACGATAGTTTCGTAACAAATTCCAGCACCACTGTTCTTGATTCGATCAAAAACCCTGCAGATCTGCGACGTATCAATGCGCAGCACCTGCAGCAGGTTGCCAACGAATTGCGCGCTGAGACCATTAATGCGGTGGCCGTTACTGGTGGCCATCTGGGAGCAAGCCTTGGCGTCATCGAACTGACGGTCGCATTGCATTACGTCTTTGACACGCCGAATGACAAATTAATTTGGGACGTCGGGCATCAAGCCTATCCACACAAAATTCTGACTGGCCGCCGGGACCGAATCAGGACGTTGCGGACGGGCGGAGGCTTGTCCGGTTTCACGAAACGGTCGGAAAGCGAATACGACTGCTTTGGTGCGGCACATTCCTCAACATCCATATCGGCTGGTTTGGGCATGGCGGTTGCGCGCGACCTCGCCGGGCAGAATCATAACGTTATTTGCGTGATCGGCGACGGCGCGATCTCTGCCGGGATGGCCTATGAAGCCATGAATAACGCTGGCGCAATGAACCGGCGCCTGATTGTAATTCTGAATGACAATGAGATGTCGATCGCACCCCCGGTGGGTGCCATGTCGAATTATCTCACGCGATTGCTCTCGAGCCCTACGTACATGTCCCTGAGAGGACTCGGCAAACAGGTCGTCGATCATTTGCCGCAGTTCTTCAAGGAAAAGGCTTCGCTCGCCGAAGAACTGGCGCGCGGCTTTGTCACCGGCGGGACCTTGTTCGAGGAGCTCGGCTTTTATTACGTCGGAATCGTCGATGGCCACGATCTCGAGCAACTCCTTCCTGTTCTGGAAAATGTTCGCGACGCGGACAACGGCCCGTTCCTCGTGCACGTGCGCACGCAGAAGGGCAAAGGCTACGCACCAGCTGAAGCGTCACAAGACAGATATCATGGCGTCGTCAAATTCGACGTGCCTACTGGAAAACAGCACAAAACCGCCTCGAATGCCCCGTCCTACACCAAGGTGTTCGGCGAGAGCCTGGTGAAGGAAGCGAAAAAAGACGACAAGATCGTCGCGATTACTGCGGCGATGCCGGGCGGCACCGGCGTCGATATTTTTGCAAAATCGTTCCCAGATCGTTCCTTCGATGTTGGCATTGCCGAGCAGCATGGGGTCACCTTCGCGGCCGGTCTGGCAACGCAAGGCTACAAGCCCTTTGTCGCGATCTATTCGACCTTCCTGCAACGCGCCTACGACCAGGTCGTGCATGACGTGGCGATCCAAAAGCTGCCCGTCCGCTTTATTCTCGACCGTGCCGGACTGGTCGGTGCCGACGGTCCCACCCACGCGGGGTCTTTTGACCTTGCTTATCTGGGCTGCTTGCCCGGATTTGTAATTATGGCCGCGGCCGATGAGGCTGAGCTCGTTCACATGGTGGCCACAGCCGCTACGATCGACGACTGCCCTTCAGCCATACGCTACCCACGCGGCGATGGCGTAGGCGTCACAATGCCAGAAGTTGGCGTGCCTCTCGAAATCGGCAAAGGCCGCATCATTTCGCAAGGTAACACTGTCGCCCTCCTCTCACTCGGCACCCGGCTTGCCGAATGCACCAAAGCGGCAGAAACACTTGCCGCACATGGCATCTCGACCACCGTCGCAGATGCACGTTTTGCCAAGCCGATCGATCGCGAACTCATCCTGCGGCTGGCGCGCGAACACGAGCTGCTCATCACGATCGAGGAAGGCGCCATTGGCGGCTTCGGCTCGCAAGTGATGCAATTGCTCAGCGATGCGGGTGCGCTTGAACGGACCGGATTTAAGGTCCGTAACATGGTGTTACCGGACATCTTTATCGATCACGACAGCCCGCCAGCGATGTATGCCAAGGCCGGGCTCGACGCGAATGGCATCGTCAACAAAGTCTTTGGTGTTTTCGGAGCGCGTCACGCACCAGAATTGCAGCCCGCCGAAATCGAGTTTCTCGCAGAGCGAGCGCGAAACCGCCGGCAAGCAAAATCGATGAACGGGCACTCTAAGGGGAAAGCAGGATGAAGGTTATTCTGGCGAAACCGCGCGGTTTCTGCGCCGGTGTCGTGCGCGCTATCGAAATCGTAGAACGCGCGCTCGATAAATACGGCCCGCCAGTCTACGTGCGGCACGAAATCGTCCATAACAAATGGGTGGTCGACGCTCTTAAGGCGCGTGGCGCGCGTTTCGTCGAAGAGCTTTCCGAAGTCCCGCCCGACGCAATTACGATCTTCAGCGCGCATGGCGTAGCCAAGAAGGTCCAGGAGGAGGCCACCGAGCGTGGTCTGCGTGTCCTCAACGCAACCTGCCCGCTGGTGTCGAAAGTGCACGCTCAGGGTCGCCACTACCTGCGCAATGGTCGCACGGTGATACTGATCGGACACGCGGGCCACCCCGAAGTGGAAGGCACGCTGGGACAAATTCCCGGACCCGTGATCCTTGTCCAGACCGAAGCCGATGTGAGCGGGCTCGACCTGCCTGAAGACACGCCGATCGCATACGTGACGCAAACCACGCTCAGCGTCGACGACACCAAAGGGATCATCGCAGCGCTGTTCCGCCGCTTCAAAGACGTGGTCGGACCGGGGACGCAGGACATCTGTTACGCGACACAGAACCGCCAAACTGCCCTGCTTGAGTTAACTAAGCTGGTTGACGTGATTTTCGTTGTTGGCGCCAAGAACAGCTCAAACTCGAATCGCCTGCGCGAAATCGGCGTGGAAGCCGGTGTTCCCACCCATTTAATCGCCAATGGCGGTGAAATAAAATCAGAGTGGTTGCACAACGTCGAGGTTGTTGGCATTACGGCAGGCGCCTCGGCGCCGGAGGTTATGGTACGCGACGTCATCAATGCGTTGCGTGCGATTGAGCCGGTGGAGGTTTTCACCCTGCCCGGCCAGGATGAACACATTGAATTCAGGGTGCCGGTCGAGTTACTCGATGTGACCGGCGCCCAGCAAATTAGCAAGGATAACGATCTTGGGTATTCCTCTCCTTCAGAAGCTGTTTGTCGGTAGCTACGTCGTCCGTCAGCGCCTGACCGGTCGCAAGCGCTACCCGCTTGTGCTCATGCTTGAACCATTGTTCCGGTGCAATCTCGCTTGCGCAGGCTGCGGCAAGATCGACTATCCCGATCCAATTCTGCACCAAAATATGTCCGTGAAGGACGCTCTGCACGCGGTCGATGAGTGCGGTGCGCCAGTCGTATCGATCGCGGGCGGCGAACCATTGCTGCACAAAGAGCTGCCGGAAATCGTTCGCGGCATCGTCGCGCGGAAAAAATTCGTCTACCTGTGCACCAACGCACTGTTGATGGACAAGAAACTTTCGCAGTACGAGCCGAGCACGTTTTTCACCTGGTCCGTCCATCTCGATGGCGACAAGGAAATGCACGACCATTCGGTCTGCCAGCCGGGCACGTACGACCGCGCTGTAACGGCGATCAAGCACGCCAAGGAACGCGGCTTCCGCGTCAACATCAATTGCACCTTGTTCAACACCGCGCAGGCCGACCGCGTTGCCAAGTTCTTTGACGACGCCATGGAGCTGGGCATCGACGGCATCACGGTTTCGCCGGGTTACGCTTACGAGCGCGCGCCCGATCAACAGCACTTCCTCAATCGCGGCAAGACAAAGCAGCTGTTTCGCGATGTATTCAAGCGCGGACCGAGCAAGGGCAAATGGTCCTTCAGCCAATCCAGCATGTTTCTTGACTTCCTCGCTGGCAACCAGACCTACCACTGCACGCCATGGGGCAATCCAACACGCACCATCTTCGGCTGGCAAAAACCCTGCTATCTGCTCGGAGAAGGCTACGCACCGACATTTGACGAACTGATGAATGGAACCGACTGGGACGCTTATGGCACCGGCAATTACGAGAAATGCGCCGACTGCATGGTTCATTCCGGCTACGAAGCGTCCGCGGTTCAAGATGCCGTCGCCCACCCTCTTAAGGCCCTGGGCGTAAGCCTCCGGGGTGTTCGAACCCAAGGCGAAATGGCCCCTGAGATTTCCCTCGATCGCCAGAGGCCCGCACAGTTCGTGTTTTCAAAACACGTCGAGCAAAAACTGGAAGAAATTCGGCAAACGAAGGAAAACCCCGAATTGGTCGGGTCGCCCTGACGGAAACATCCTTGGGCTCGGGTGGAGCTCAATGGAACTTTCGGCCTGAATAACCAGTTATCTACGCAGCCATCGGTCTACCGATGGCAACGGCCATTAGGATTCGGCCATGCGCGGACGCACCACCCTCCTTCTCGCAGCTCTGAGCGTAGCTATACCGGTCCATGAGACCGCCAATGCGCAGTTATCTCCACAAGGCCTGATCGGCGGGGTAACGCGCCCGCTTCGCCAAATGCTTGGCCATCTTGGGCATTTCCCCCGCACCAACCGCCATCGCGGCGCGGTCTCTGAACCACGGACAGCGGCTGCCAATTCGACAACTGAGACCCCACCCGTCGCTGGTTCCCGGCTTGGCTGGGTCGGCCCGCCCGCTTGGCCGACTGCCTTTGAGGATGTGGTTGGATTTACTTTTTGGGCGGACGACTACGCACAACGGTTGCACGGCCGCGGTTTCGATGTGATCGCCGACACCATAAGCGGCCGTTTTGATTTGCCGCGTTCGAGCGCTCGTTCAGCCACCACAGGCATTGCAGTCAACGACGCGAACGCTGCCGCAGATCGTTGCGGCGACACATCGAGCACGCAGGCCAGCTGGCCGGCCGCTCGCGTTGAACAAATGTTGCAAATGTCGGATGCCCAGCACGAGGCGCTTGAGAAATTGCAAGCCGCGACGCGTCAGTCGGCAAAAAACATTCGAACGGATTGCCGCGACCCCGGCCCGCAGGCGCCTCCCGATCGGCTGAGAGCATTGGTCCAAACACTCTGGGTTGTGCGCGATGGCGGGATATCCATGCGGGCGCCGCTCAAAAACTTTAGTGACACACTGACCACCACGCAGAAAACCAGTTTCGGCGAGCGCCAGCCGCAAAATAACGTACCGCCCGATACCCAAGCGGCCAACGGTGAAACTAACAAGCTTTATCAGGCCTGCGCGATGCAAAACGCCGAAAGGGCAGAACGCTTGGTGAAAGAAATTGAAATGAGGGTCCGTCCAAAGAAGGATCAAGCTGCAAGCTTTGAAAATTTCCACAAGGTTTCGGCGGATATGGCAAAGCTTCTGATTGCATCATGTGCTCAGCCGGTTCCAGCCGATCCGATGGCGCGACTTGATAGCGCTGACGACCAGCTTACTGCCATGAACTACGCGGCAACGACGGTGCAAGTTGCCTTCGACGATTTTTACGGCAAGCTCGATAACGAGCAAAAAGCGCGCTTTGATTCTCTAAGCCGCTGATGATCACATACCAAATGATACGCGAGAGGTGTTGCTCGCTTTCATATTGCGGTAGCGCGCAAGCGCCCACAACGGGAAAAATCTTCGGTATCCGTGATAACGCAAATAGAACACGCGCGGAAATCCAGTCGCGGTGTACCGCTCCTCATCCCAAAATCCGGATTCAGTCTGCGTTTGCGAAAGGTACTGCACGCCGCGCGCCACGGCCGGGTGGTTGATTTCTCCGCAGGCCATGAGGCCAAGCAGAGCCCACGCGGTCTGGGACGCTGTACTGGCTGCCGGCTCGTGTCCGCGATAGTCGAGCTTGTAACTCGTACCATCCTCGCCCCAACCGCCGTCTGAATTCTGTATGGAAACGAGCCAATTTACGGCTTTGCGCATTTCAGGCGAGCCGTGATCAATACCGCAGGCATTGAGCGCGCACAGGGACGACCAGGTCCCGTAGATATAATTGAGGCCCCAGCGCCCAAACCAGCTTCCATCCGCGGCCTGCGTGCGCTTGAGATATTCGACACCGCGCGAGAGAGATTCGCTCCGCTCCACGGTCTCGCCGAGTTGCGCCAGCATCGAAACGCAGCGCGCCGTCACGTCTTCCGTCGGCGGATCGATAAGCGCGCCGTGATCTGCGAAAGGGATATTGTTGAGGTAGTCATAAACATTGTCGACATCGAATGCAGCCCATCCACCGTTGTGGCTCTGCAAACCCTTCACCCATTCGGCACCACGTTCAATTGCATGATCATAGCGGCCGCCAGCGCCCTCCCGGCGTGCGCGATCCATCGCCATGACAACCACTGCAGTGTCATCGAGGTCGGGATAGTGCGGGTTCGCATATTGAAAGGCCCATCCGCCCGGTCGCACATGCGGCCGCCGCGTTGCCCAATCACCGACAGTGTCAAACACCTGCAGTGGCGACAGCCAGTCGAGCCCACGACAGGCGCTGGCACTCGCCTCTTTTTTTCCCATTTCCAACAATGCGTGGCAGGTGAGCGCCGTATCCCACACGGGTGATACACAGGGCTGGCAATAAGCTTCACTTTTCCCGACGACCAACAATTTTTCGATAGATCCGCGCGCAATCGCAGCGTTTTTTGTATCGCCAAGAACATCGTACATCATCGTCGCATTAGCCATCGCCGGAAAGATCGCCCCGAGCCCATCCTCGCCGTTGAGCCGTTCTGTAACGAAAGCCACGGCTCGATCGATGGCGCGCCGGCGTACGTTGGCCGGAATCAGCTTGACGCCAGGCCGGAGCACAATGTCGAGGCCGCGGAACAGCGCAAACCAGATCCAGCGTTGATGCGGCGCCTTCGCAGCAGGCCCGATTGATTGCGGCGGCTGGATAAACAGCTCGTCAATCTTCACGCCGAGCGTGTTTTTTGCCCGAGGGCGCAAAGCCTGCAGAACCAGCAGCGGCACAAGCACGGTGCGCGCCCAATAAGATACCTTCGACAGGTGGAATGGAAACCAGCGTGGCAGCAAAGTGATTTCGACCGGCATTTCGGGAACGCTGCGCCACCGTAAAACTCCGTAGAGCGACAGAAGCACGCGCGTGAACACGTTGCAGTGGATTGCGCCGCCACGCGATAGAATGGCCTCGCGTGCGCGCGACATGTGCGCCGCATCCGGACGATCCCCGATCATCTTGAGCGCGAAATAGGCTTTCACGCTTGCGCTCATGTCGAAGTTGCCGTCGTGAAATAAAGGCCAACCTCCGTGCCCGCCCTGAATGCGTCGGAGATAGACGGCAATTTTTTGCTCAAGCGCTTTGTCGACTGGCTCGCCGCGGTAATGGCCCAACAACACATATTCGGCTGGAATCGTCGCATCAGCTTCGAGCTCAAAGACCCAATGCCCGTTGCTTTGTTGGCAATCAAGGAGGGCCTGTGCCGCGCCATCGGCGACGCGGCTCACCAGCTGTGGGGAAGAACGCGATTCCTCTAAAAGCGTCATGCGGCAGCCATAAGTTGCTGACTCACGAGATCTGCAGCCCGGTAACCGGAGCGAACCGCACTTTCGATCGTTGCCGGCAGGCCGGTTGCGGTCCAGTCGCCGGCGAGAAATAAGTTAGCCCAGTTCGTTTCCGCCGCAGGACGCAGCGCATTTTGTTCGGGGGTCGCCGCAAACGTCGCGCGCCTTTCACGAACGATCTGCCATGGCGGTAGAGCCTCAGGCAGGCCCGCGACCTTCGCGACCTCGCGCCAAATGAGCTGCGCCAGTTCCACACGCGGAAGCTCAAACCATTCGTCGCCGCTGCTGATTGTCACGGAAATCCGGCCCGGCAATGCAAAAATCCACTCGCAGGTTCCATTGATGACCCCCAGCATTGGCGGCAATTTCGCCGGTGGGTCGATGCGGAAATGGGCATTCACAATTCCCCGAAACATCGAAGGCGCTGTGAGGTCAGGCAGCAGATTTGCTGCCACATAAGGCGGTACCGCGAGGATGACGGCATCGTTTTCGCCAAGATCAATGCTCTGCTTTGCAAACTGAGCTTGTGACACGCGACCATTCGCAAAGCGCAACGCTATTAACTCATCCTGGAATGCAATTGAGACGCCGCGGCCCTGCAGATGAGAAATCGCCGGTTCGACAAACACTGTTCCCAATCCATCACGGGCCAGCAAAGGACGACAGGCCTGGCCGCCGAGAGCCAGCGTTTCCCGGATCAGCGCACCCGCCAACTTGGCCGAGCCGTCACGCGGCGCAATATTGAGTGCAGCAAGCAATAGAGGCTCGAGGAAACGTTGGTAGATAGGACCCGAACAGTTGATGACCTTGCCGATTGGCTTGTCTGTCGACGTCCAGGCGAGACGAGCGAGCGGCAAGTAGTCGACGACATTTGTTTGTGGCACCCGGCGGTCTTTGTCGAATACCCACCATGGAAACCTGCTGTCACCGAAGTGCAGAGTCCACCGCTCGCCGCTTGGAAGGTCGATAAAAGTAAACTCCGCCTCCGCTGGTCCGTGCAGACCTGAAACGGAACCGATTGTTTGCGCGTATGACAGCGCGGCATGATTTCCCGACAGGAGCAAATGTGTGCCGTTGTCGATCACCATGTCCGTACTCTGGTCATAGTATGATCGGCAACGCCCGCCGGCCTGCGCAGTCGCTTCGTGCACGACAACTGCGCGGTGCGATCCAGCAAGGCGCACGGCGGCGGAAAGCCCCGCCAAACCCGCTCCAATAATGTGTACGGTACCGGCTTTAGACGAGGACATGCCGTAAAACGACCCATAACAAACGGGATTTGGTCATACGGACGCGAGTACGCGGCCGCGACCAGCCGCGCGATACCATGTCTTCAAGCATCTGGCGATACACCGCACCCATAATTTTGGGCGCACGCACAACCTTGCGCGGAGAGCGGGACATGATCTCGCCGGCCTTTGCAAAATGCCCGCGTGCCCGCTCGACAATGAAAGCACATGCGGTGCCGATGTTCGGATTCAACACAACCGCCGCCGGATCGCTGGTTTCGATTTTGGCGAGCGCCAAGGCCTCTTGCGGCAAATAGAGGCGCCCGATGGCGGCGTCTTCGTCGATATCGCGTAAAATATTCGTGAGCTGTAGAGCACGGCCAAGATGATGCGCGAGCGCCTTCCCATCGGTATCGTTCATGCCGAAAACATGCACGCTCAAGCGACCAACCGCGCATGCGACCCGGTCGCAGTAGAGTTCAAGCTCCTTGACACTGGGGCCCTGGATATCCGCCTTGGCATCCATTTCAACGCCATCGATAACCGCAAGAAAATCGTCTTTGCGCAGATCGTAGCGGGAAATTGCATCAGCAAGACGCTCATGCCCCGGCGGGATGCGCCCGGAATAGAGCGCGTCAATGTCCTGACGCCACACTGACAACTCCGCCAGCCGCTTCTCGCGCGGCGCATCGTTGTCGGCGATATCGTCTACGTCACGGCAGAATGAATAGATCTCAAACATCGCCTCTCTTTGATCGCGCTTCAGGATACGCATCGCGAGGTAGAAAGAGCTGCTGTTTGCGCGCGTGGCGGCTTCCGAGGCGCCGCTCGTCAAATGAGAATTTTGAACGTTCATGGCGTTTGGTACCGATGTGCAGGCACTACCGTTCGGGCCACCCGGCTCAGGAGGGCCTTCGCAGCACCACTTGCGGCCGTTGCCACCGTTTCGGTCTTGGTGAGATGAACGCGTTCACTGAGCGGATCACGAACGCTTAAAATCGTCAGCAAACGGCTCGCCAACGATTGGATAACTGAGATTTCAAGGCTCAACCGTGTGTCGCCTACGCTCGGTGCAAGTCCACGGCTCTCTTGTAGCAAGGCTCCAGTGCGCACCACCAGCCCCTGGATACATCGCCTGAGGGCCGGCCCCGCTCGCACTTCGTCAAGCACTTCGACACCAATCCCCTGCGCAGATAGTGCGTCGAGCGGGATATAAACACGGTCGAGTTGGCGGTAGTCGGTCGCGCAATCCTGTAGGTGGTTGATGATCTGTAATGCCGCGCAAAGGGCATCGGAAGCGGGCCAGGTCTCCTTCAACTCGCCATGCACATCAAGCACGAAGCGGCCCACCGGCATGGCCGACCTCGAGCAATAGTCGATCAAATCCTCCCAATCGGCATAACGAAGCTTTGTTGCATCTTGTCGAAATGCGCTGAGCAAGTCCTGCGCATGACGCGGAGAAAGCCCGCGCCTTTGCAAGGTCTCACGCAACGTAACTCCCACCGTTTCTTCGTCATTTGCGCCGAGCAAGGTCGCTTCAAGACTGTCGAGCCGGTTTATTTTTTCGGCGCTGGGCAGCGTGGCGTGATCCGCGATGTCGTCAGCGACGCGGACAAATTCATAAAACGCCAGAATGGCGGGCCGGTACTGCGGCTTGATCAGCCAGGACGCGACTGGAAAATTCTCGTCGCCCGAGCCCTTGCCAGACCGAAGTTCAGCACTGGAAATCATTGCAAACTTGGTGCGTCAATATGTACGCGCCCCTTCCATTGGCCCCCTCGCCGCCGCAGAAACTGATAGGCCGAATAAAGCGTGTAATAAAGATAAAGCAATGCAACTCCTGGAAGCGCAATACTCCAAAGCCGCGATACCCGGTAGAACCGCAATGTTGGCATGAACGACACGGCCATCATCAGCCAGGTCAGTAAACCCAAATAGCGCGCCAGACCTGTGGCAAAAATGGCAAGCAGTGGTGGAACGATAAAGGTAATCGCCATTCCGACGACGGTTGCGGCGAGCAGCAACGGTGAATAACGAAGCTGAGCATAAGCGGACCGCGAAATCATCTGCCGGACATCCGATAAGGTGTCATAAGGGCGTATGCTGCAACTCCGTTCCGTCAGCCCGAGCCAAATCGGACCGATCTTCTTCAATTTTGCAGCTAACGAGCAGTCATCGATGAGTGCGCTGCGAATGCTTGCGACGCCGCCGGCAGCCGCGAGAGCATCTGCACGTATAAGCATACAGCCGCCCGCCGCTGCCGCCACGCTCAACTCAGGTCGGCAGACCCACGGGAATGGATAGAGCATTTGGAAAAAATAGATGAAAGCCGGAACGTGACTCCGTTCGGCACGGCTCTCGCACCGCAGCTTTGCCATGAACGATGTGAGAACGTATCGGCCAGTTAGCGCCCGCTCCACCAACCAGCTGAGTGTATCGGGTGCGTGCACGATATCGGCATCGGTGAGCAGCACATAGTCAGGGCGCGATAATTCTGCGGCAGCGATACCTTGATTGAGCGCCCAGAGCTTTCCGGTCCATCCGCCGGAAACCCCTTCACTCCTGAGCACCGTCAATCGGCCGTTGGCGACCGCAGCCCCTGCGCGCGCGGCAATTCCTGCGGTCTGATCGGTGCTATCGTCGTCAACCACGATCACGTTGAACGGGCCAGGATACTGCTGCTGCAAGAGTGACTGCACGCTTGATGAGATGACTTCGGATTCGTTGCGCGCAGGCACGACAGCCACAACAGCCGGCCAATGGTCCCTCCGGCCGACAAGGCCGGCGGCGTCTTTGACCGGGTTCAGCCAAAACCTGCCGCGGCCGACAAGCAGGTAAATCCACAAGGCGACGCCGACAATTGCCAGCACATTGATCATCAATGGGATAGTTTCCGATTGCATTGAGC
Source organism: uncultured Alphaproteobacteria bacterium (assembly GCA_963743405.1). Taxonomy (GTDB): domain Bacteria; phylum Pseudomonadota; class Alphaproteobacteria; order Rhizobiales; family Xanthobacteraceae; genus Pseudolabrys. The sequence continues at coordinate 214,703 of CAVUPX010000006.1, forward strand.
ACAGATCTTCAACATTTTGGGCGAAATTTGGTTCTCTTTATCCCTTCACCAGGGCGCCCGACGATCTTAGCGCTATCGCCCTCAACAATCCAAAATTATCGTGGCGGTGGCAGCTCCGGAATTGAGCACGTAATTATTCAGACGAGCAGCACACTGGTCACCAGCAATAAACGTCACTAGTCTGCGCCGCAATAACAACACGGGTCTAAAATCATGTTGCCTACTTCAAGCGATGTCGTCGTCGTCGGCGCCGGGAATGCGGCCTTTTGTGCCGCGCATGCCGCGGCCGAACATGGTGTGTCTGTTCTTGTTCTCGAACGAGCACCGGAGATGGAATCCGGCGGCAACAGCCGCTTCACGGCGGGGGCGTTCCGTTGCGTATATGACGGCGTCGAAGACTTGCGCGTCCTAATGCCAGATCTGAGCGACGAAGAGGTCGCGAATACCGACTTCGGTACGTATACCCAAGACAAATTCTTCGACGATATGGGGCGCGTCACGGAATACCGGACAGATCCCGACCTGTGTGAGCTTCTCGTCACACGAAGCAAAGAAACGATGCGCTGGATGCAGAAGAAAGGCATCCGTTTCATTCCCATCTATGGCCGGCAAGCCTACAAGATCGACGGTAAGTTTAAATTCTGGGGCGGACTTACGGTCGAGGCTTGGGGCGGCGGCCCCGGCCTCGTCGAAGCACACACAAAAATCGCAACGAAAAACGGCGTGACTGTTGCTTACAACGCGCGTGCACTCTCTTTGATCGCCGATGATAACGGCGTTCGTGGCGTACGCGTGAAGCACGACGGAAAAACGGTCGAAGTCAAAGCGAGATGCGTTGTGCTCGCCGCCGGCGGCTTCCAGGCCAATACCGAGATGCGAACGCGCTATCTGGGGCCTACATGGGAGCTCGCCAAAATCCGAGGGACGCGATTCAACACCGGCGATGCGATTCGCATGGCGCTCGATATTGGTGCCATGCCGACCGGTAACTGGTCAGGTTGTCATGCGGTTGGCTGGGACCGCAACGCACCGGAGTTTGGCGACCTCGCAGTCGGCGATAACTTCCAGAAGCATTCGTATCCATGGGGCATTATGATCAATGCCGACGGCGATCGCTTCGTCGACGAAGGCGCCGATTTCCGAAATTATACCTATGCGAAATATGGCCGTGTAATTCTGATGCAACCGGGCCAGTTCGCATGGCAGATCTTTGACAAGAAGATTATTCCGATGTTGCGCGACGAATATCGAATTAAGCAGGTAACAAAGGTCCGCGCCGACACGTTGGAAGAACTGGTGAAAAAACTCGACGATGTAAATTCGGAACGCGCGCTAGCCACAATCAAGACGTTCAACAAAGCCGTGCGCACCGACGTCAAGTTCGACCCCAACGTCAAGGATGGTCGGCGTACTGAGGGTCTGGCTATCAACAAATCGAACTGGGCAAATACCGTCGATGAGCCGCCGTTTGAGGCCTACGCCGTAACCTGCGGTATTACTTTTACGTTTGGTGGGCTGAAAATCGATACGTCGGGCCGCGTCATCGATACCGACGGCCAGGCGATCGCTGGCCTGCATGCGGCGGGCGAATTGGTCGGCGGCCTTTTCTATTTCAACTATCCCGGCGGAACAGGGCTGATGGCAGGTTCGGTATTTGGCAAGATTGCGGGCACGACAGCCGGTCAGCGCGCTGCGCAAATGCCAACTTAGCGGGCACGCACATTCAAAAACGCTAACCCGGCTTTTTCCACCTGGTGGGAGGCCGGGTCAGTCTGATCTAAAGTTTAACGTGGAATCGCTGCGGCTATCTCTGCTGAGTTTTCGCCGCGCGCTCTCGCAGGCGATAGAACTGAATTGCGGCGCGGGCTGTTTCCGGACGTAGTCGTTTGTATCTATCAAGATACTCGCTGGATTCGCTGCTCAAATGGTGGCCAGCGTTGCTTTGCACTGTAAGAAGTGCGTGGGCCGACTTCCACGAAAAATTCATTGCCTTCGCCAGGACCAGAATTTGATCGGCGGTATCGTGTACCAATGCCCGCTCTATCGCTCCAATCGGTAGATCGGTCAGTAAGGACAACGCGACGGCCGTTTCGTCAAATTGTCCCAATACGGCGAAGTTAAACACCTGCTTTTCGGTCAGCTCGCCATTCTTGTGCAACTGCTCGATATGAGCGCGCGCCGCAGCAAAATTCGATGAATGCTCACGCAATTTGGTTTGAATTTGATCCGCCGCCTGCTTAATCATCTCGCGAACCAGCTCGGTCTTGCTACGGTCCACGGTTTCAAATTTGAGCCGTACCGTTTCCGAAGCAGTTTCGAACAACGTCAATAAATAGTCGCGTGGGATTTCCGGCCGCGCCCAAACTAACAACGCAAGTTCGCTATCGTTCTCAGACCGAGTAACAAGTTTGGAAAATCCGAAATCAGAAAACCGCGCGCCGATGTTCGCGGCCGTACTGATAACCACCTTTTGATTCCCTCGCTCAACGAGAACGTCGGTGACGTCCTCGCTCAGACGATTGCGCTGCGATATCGCGAGCAGATGTTCCTGCCCCTTCGTTTTCGCTCCGACAATCAATGTTTCGTCGTCAAGACACTCTGCACGAGTAAGCAACGGACCCGCGACGTCGATTGAATCATCGAGTGCGAGTGTGCGGCTAACCATTGGCGGCGCATTTGCAATCCGCGAGAGCCTTTCGCCGAATGCGACTCTCACCGAATGATCTATTTCGCTCACCAACCGACCCATGACATCGTCAAAAAGTGACATTTGCTCGGTATCAAAATGATCGGACCCGGCGAGAAACAGGTCCGTTATTTGCCGCAAAATTTCCGCGCGCGAACTAATACTCCTCTGCGAGATCGCCGCCTCGAGTTCATCTATTAACGATCGGTGAGAGGTCGCGTCCTTTAGATCAACGGCCGCCCGGCTCCGCCGATCTTCGGCGACGTCTGATTGAGATGTGGGGCTATGCGGCATCTTCAATCTCAGGAATATTAAAGGTGACGCCGAAATCTATTTGGTCCGACGGGCAAGGAGCCTGGAATAGATACCCTTGTAGCGACGTCACACCAGCCAAACGCAAAAGCCGATACTGTTCGGCAGTTTCAACCCCTTCGGCCGTAGTCGCGATATCGAGACTTCGCGCCAGCGTCAGGGTGGCGGCGATGATGGCGGCGCATTCCGTGCGCTTAGTCAGATTCTGGGTGAACGATTTGTCGACTTTGATCTTGTCGAAAGGGAACATCATCAGCTGGCTCAGCGAAGAATATCCGGTGCCGAAATCATCAAGCGCCACAGCGATACCGAGATTTTTGAATTGGCGTAAAATTGGCAAACATTCTGTCGCCAATTCAATAAGTGCGGTTTCGGTGATCTCAAGCTCTAGACGCTCGGGAGGCAACCCGGATTCAGCAAGCGCGCACACGACAATATCGACCAAGTTGTTTTTTCTAAATTGCACTGCGGACAGGTTGACTGCGACTTTAACGTCTGCCGGCCACCCTGCAGCGTCAGTGCATGCCGCCTGCATGAGCCACTCACCGATCTGGGTAATCATCCCTGTTTCTTCGGCCAGCGGTATGAATTGATCTGGCAAAATGAGGCCTTTGGTCGGATGCCGCCAACGGATCAATGCTTCGGCACCGCAAATCGCACGCGTTTTAGTGTCGATGATCGGCTGGTAAAACAGCTCCAGCTCATCCTTCTGGATCGCGTGCCGCAGCTCGGTTTCAAGCTCGTGACGCGCGCTCGCTGCGAGGCTCATTTCCGGATCAAAAAATCTGTAGCCATTTCGTCCAGCCGATTTTGCGCGATAGAGCGCCAAATCGGCCATTTTCATCAGGCTGTCAGAGCTGACCGCGTGCTCGGGCGCCAAAGCAATGCCGATACTGGTGGCAATATTGACCTCGTTGCCATCAATATTAAACGGCTTCGAAATAATATCGATAATGCGATCCGCGAGTGCGATTGTAGCATCGCGCTGATTATTTTCCCGATCCTGAACGATAGCGAATTCATCACCACCAAGACGCGCCAACACATCGGTCTCACGCAAAGACGCTTTGAGGCGAACTGCGGTTTCGCGCAGCAGCGCATCGCCAACGGCGTGCCCAAGTGTATCGTTGACGTGTTTAAATCGATCGAGATCCAGCAATAGCACCGCAAATGGATCGCTGCGTCTGCGGTGCCGCGCTACTGCCTCTTCGATCTTCTCCATGATAGCCAAACGATTGGCGAGCCCTGTCAAAACGTCATGATGAGCCATGAACGCTATTCGTTGCTCAGACTTTTTCCTCTCGGTGACGTCGTCGATAACGACGATGAGATACTTGGCTACGCCCTGACTGTCGCGAACCACGATGCGATTGGTGGCAATGATGCGCGATTCTCCCATCGGCATCTCGACTTCGTAGTCGCTGGAGTAAACCCCAAAATCACCAGCAAGAGCCTCATTATCGGACGCATCAATGAGTTCCGCGTCGTCCGGCTTGTAGATATCAAATACGGTTTTTCCCAGCGCCTCAACTCTTGGCACCTTGAGCATCGCCTCAAACGCACGATTTACGAGTACAAACTTGCGCGTATTTACATCTTTCACGACAACCGCGATCGGGATGTTTTCAATGATAGAATTTAGAAACTGCTTGGCCTCGCTGAGTTCCCGCTCGGCGTGAAGATGCGCCGTGATGTCCTGATGAACTGCGACAGACCCGCCATCTGGCATCGCCCGCCGGCTGACGGCAAATGTGCGGCCGTCTTGCAGCTCGTTCACGATATAGCCAGGCTCGGGCTGGAACGCCTCTGTTACCCTGTCCGAGATGTATTTTTGTTTGTCCTTCGGGCAGCATCCGGCTGCTACTCGCGCCTCAAGAATTTGTGGCAGCGTCGTCCCGGGACTAACGTCCTTCGGGCTCAACCCATACATCGTGCTATAAAGATCATTGGCCAGAACAAGCTTTTTGTCCGCGCCAAACATGCAAATTCCGTGCGGCATGTTTGCCAGCGTCGCGTTCAATAGCATGTTGGCGCGCTCTACCCGTTTTTTAGCGCCCTCACGCGAAATCTGCCCTCTTACACTGAGACCCGTTACAAAAAGTATGAGTAGAGAGAGTATTGTCACGACCAGATAGCCTGAGCGCCTCAGCGCCTCGAGCGGCGCGAAAATCTCATGCGCTGCAAAACTCACGGAAATGACAAATGGATAATCGTTGACGGATCTGTATGCAATCAGACGCCGCACACGGTCGCTTAGATAGCTATTTGTATAAAACCAGCCATTCGAAGTTGCAGACATACTTCTGAATAAATCGGACTGAGAAAAATCTTTTCCAAGAACTGCCTGCGTGCGCCCACTTGTTGCACGCACGATTCCGTCCAACCCAATGACCCGTACATATCCATCATCGCCAATATTGACTGAATTATAGATGCGCGTGAGATACGCTGGATCGAGAGTGGCAACGATAACACCGTTGAAGGAACCGTCACGATTCTCGATTCGGCGCGAAAAATTAAGTGACCAGTTTCCAAACACCGGATCACTAACGGGCCTGCCAACAATAAGCTCGTCATTTTTCAAATTTACGTGAGCGCGAAAATAGTCGTTGTCTCGGAGATCAAACGCCGAGTGGTCTGCGCCCGCAGAGTCGAGCGTTACCTGTCCGCTGCGGTCAATAATGCTGACCCGTACAATATCGTCATTCAAAATTGGGTTAGATTTCAACCAGCCGGCCATATCGAATTTATTTCGATCGCGCGCGTACAGCGTCCGAATAATCTTCAATGACCGGTCAATTTCACTGAGTGATCGCGAAAGGTGCTCTTCTAGAGCCGCAGCAAGGTTGGTCGAATTTTAAATCGCCGCGCGTTCAGCGCCTTGATGTTCGTTTCTCAGGAAAAAAAATAGCGTCAGCCACGCGACGCTAATCAGGATTGCTCCGAGTAGCACCGACCGATGTCTAATGAGCGGCTGCCAAATTTTTTTAAAAATGCTCATTCAATGGACGCGATCAACTCGAGGCATCATCGTCAATCATTTCAAATAATTAGCTGAAAGCCATTGATTTTCCGTTATTTAGAGCAGCGGCGTCCGTGGGCCCGTTGCGACAGAAAACAAGACCGCGGCCGTTAATGCTTTATTTTGCGTAAGTCACTTTTGCGCAGACACGCACGCGCGCGCACGTTCAATCACTTTGATAAAAGTTAATATCGCCGTATCGCAAATTTATGCCGCGTTAATGAAGCAACAGCGGCAGATCACCGATACGGCATTTTCCAATGGAAGCGAGCGTGTCGGCCACGAATGTTTGCCGATATGAACTAACGAGATATCGCGCCGCACAGCCCACTAGAACTGTTCACGCGACGTTTTTGGACACGAGATCGCGCAACGCGTCAGGCGCATAAATGACCACGCCACCACGCTCAAGCTTCAGCCATTTTTTTCGTTGCCAATCTTGCAACTGCTTGTTCGCGCTCTCACGCGAAACGCCGATCATTTGGCTTATCTCGCGCTGCGTAACATGGATTTTATTTTGCGGCGAGGCCTCCGCCGAAGGCCGGTAGAGGTGCAACAACGCTTTTGCAAGACGGTTGGGCAAACCCAGAAAGACAATGTCTTCCACCTGCTCACTCGTTCTGCGGAGCCGCGCGCATAATATTTTGATCAATCTAATCGCAACTTCGGGATTATCCAGAATAACGGGAATGAAATCCCGACGCTCAATAACCATCAATTCGCAGTTATCGATCGCCACAGCATCCGCTGTTCTCTGCCCGCCGTCGAGAAAAGCGATTTCTCCGAAAAGTTCGCCAGGGACAACCAGATTAAATATTGCGTCTTTGCCCTGTTCCGACGGAGCGCTTATTCTTACCGCTCCCAGGCGAACCGCATATAGCTTCGAGCCAAGATCGCCTTTGCGAAATATGACCGAGCCCTTTTTTACCTTGGTCGATATGATACGAGGCGCCAGACGTTCAATGATCGCCTGGCCCAGATCTTTGAAAAACGGGTGAGCGCGGAGCAGCGCATGTTTGTCGAAATACTGTGCCCCTATAGCCATTCTACAGCTTACCAAAGTTGAGTTTTGAATAAAACGTAACATACGACAATATTGTCCCATAAGCAGCTATTTCCTCGAAAGCTGCTTTACCTCCTATTTCAAACTGGCCGCGTTCGAATAATTCGGCTAAAATTGCGCCAATTGTCACAATACTTTTTGGACGTCATTGCAGGCTAAAACCGTCGCCGATCCGGCGTGGATATTTTTTGCCATCCGCCCGGTAGCACAGGGGGGAGATATTGCGATGAAAAGAGCGATCACTCTTGCTGGCGGTGGACCGGCCGCTGGACTTCACATTGGCGTACTGGATCAACTCCATAAGGAAGGCATCAAATTTGATGTGTGGGCGCTTTCCTGCATCGGGGCCTGGGTTGGCCTCGTTTACAATCAATGTGACCACGGCAAAGAGGTCGAGCAGACTTTTAATTTCTTCAATGACGGTGTTTTCCGCGACGATGAATCTTACTCGCGATTTCCAATCAACAGCGTTTTCGGGGCGGACAACGCCGCCAATATGCGCGCAATGACTGACTTCTTTCTCGACCGCCGCAGCTACGAAAATTTGTGGCTACCGGGAAAAATTATGGATTCTGCAAAAGAAACGTTGGCATTCATGACCAACCCCTCAATGTGGAATGAAGGTGACTTCAACCGTTGGATGCTAAATCACGTTTTGGCAGTCAATCCATTCGTCCGTTATTGGACGTCGATGATGTATCTTAGCAATGTTTCTGGCCTCTCCCGGATTCACTACCCTGAAAGTACTTTCATGAAGGCAATCAAGTTTGAAAGGCTTTACGACAAGGACAAGCCATTTATTTTTCATAACGCGTGGAATATCTCCAAACAGAGATTGGAGTTGTTTTCAAACAAGCCATCATTTCGTCCGCCGTCGGATTTCAAATACGGCAAGATTTCGTCGGCGACGCTATGCGCTTGTTCAGCGCTTCCATACGTCGAAGAGACCGTACAAATTGGCGAAGATATCTATTGCGAAGGTGCGTTGATCGATACCGTCAATTTCTATCAATTGCTCGAAGACCACCCGGATCTCGACGAAGTCTGGGTCAACCGGATCGTCGATGCAGGGCAAGTAAAACCGCCGCGCAATATTGCCGACGCCTTGGCCAACCTTTGTATGTTATTTGCCGCAACTGTCGGTGAAGATGACATCAAACTATTTCGTTATCACGTGAAAGAAGAAAACAAATGGCACGGCCAGATCGTCGAGATACATGTCAACGATAGTGTGAACTTCCACTGGACACGCTCAAATCTTCGACATGGCTGCCATGTCGGTTACCAGGCGGCCGATAAGGCGCTTAAAGGTTACAAGCCGAAAAAGAGAAAATAGCGGTCTGGAGGAGCGACTATCGCTCGCCGAGAAGTGTCCTTGCTTGACGCATGTCTTGCGTCTCGGCACCCTCGTTAAACCATTTGCAGGTTGATGCGAGGAGTTCGCGAGCTTCCCTTCGTTCGCCATCTGTCGCGCGACTTTGGGCCAAATCTCGCACGATCCGGAGCTCTAGTGACTTCGCCTGTTGCGCGCGCGCGGTCTGCAGGGCGCGATCGAGCATCGCGTCTGCCTCAGTTATGGCCGCCGGCGTGCCTACCCGGCGCAATGCCTGCGCTTTCAGGCGGTACAATTCAGACTCGAATATTTTCTCCGAATTTACTTCGACAATCGAAAGCCCCCGATCAAGAAAGTCGATCTCCAGCTCATGGTGGCCGCGCAGCTGCAAAACCGGGCACAGGAGAATGTATAACGCCGTAATTCCGAGCTGGTAGCCCGAACCGCGATATTCCTCGAGTGCAACTTTGACATCATCGAGTGCAGTCGCCGACGGTCCCAGCAGTGTCGTGCAGATCCCTCTGATCGCGCGCGAAAGACCGAACCATTGTCGAAATCCGTGCAGCTCGGAAAGGTTTACACACCTCTCTGCATGCAATCGCGCCACGTCTGGCTGGCCGCGGAGCGCAAATAGGACTGATGCATAATAATACGCATAGGCTTGTGTATGCGGGTGCCCAATGGCGTCCGCACGTTGTAGCGCAGCTTCAATACGGCTAACCGCCGTGTCGGGCTTTCCGAGCAGCCAGAGCAGCCATGACATCAAGGCTAGGTCGGCAACCCCCGCATCTTGTCCGGCTGCGCGCGCCGCAAGGCGATCTTGTTCGCTGCTCGTGTTGAAAACCTCAAAAGCACGTTCAATCATTTGACCAGCTTCGACGATATTCCCCATAAACATGAGAATCATGGCCTTCCCGCGCGTTGCATTGAGCAAAGCCGGGCGATCGGCCCGCGTTTCTGCGCGGTCTAGCAACGGAATAATCGTGTCACGCGCGCGCGGTAACTCACCGCGCATAACGCTGGCTGTGGTGAGCCAGAACATGACCTGCATGAATTCAGGGGGGTCGCCGATCCGCTCGCAAAGGTCCCGGGCCCTAACGAACGTCGCCACAGCATCGCCGCTCGCGGGTCCTTGGGTGGCTATGAGACACGGTCCCATGACCAGCAAAAAATCGAGTTCTGTGCGATCCCTTGAGGCCCCCGAGGCGCTGGACCGCACCAAGTCCAGGCCCCTTTGTAAATGCGCGATAGCTTCGATGTGGGCGGACCGTTGAGCCGCCTTTTTTCCTGCCTGAAGCCAGTAACTCACGGCTCGATCGGTCAGCCCGGCTTCGGCGAGGTGCTGAGCGACAGTTTCCGGCTGGCTCTCAACAATTTCAGGAAATTTTTGCTCGAAGGCATCGGCAAGTGCGGCGTGGATCTGTACACGTCGACTCTTGAGAAGGCCGGCATAGGCAGCATCCCGCATGAGCGCGTGCTTGAAAGTGTAAATGGCGTGAGGTGCGGTACCGCGACGAAAGATCAGCGCTGATTGAACCAGCCGTTCAAGCGCCTCATCAATTGTGTTTTTTGGTAGTCCCGCCACCGAACTCAAAAGTTCGTAGCTAAATTCTCGCCCAATAACTGCGCCGGTCTGGGCAACATCGCGGACGGACGCCAACCGGTCGAGCCGCGCTATAAGCGAAGCGTGCAACGTCGCTGGAATAGCCAAGGAAGGCAGTGGATGCTCAAGAACGTACTGCCCGTCGCGCTCGGCCAGCTGACCACTTTCAATGATCGCTTTGGTCAATTCTTCGACGAAAAGCGGCACACCATCAGTCCGGGTGAGAATTTGAGTCAGCACTGCATCGGGAAGTGACTTGCCGCCGGTGACCCGCTCCACCAATGCGGCCCCGTCGCGACGGCCTAATCTCGTCAATGGCAGCGTCGACACGTGGGCATGACCTGGCCAAGGCGGCGTAAATTCTGGCCTGGCGGTCATTAGCAAGAGTACCCGTAAGTGAGGGAGGCGCTCTACGGTGTGTACCAACAATTCGAGTGAGGTTGGGTCGATCCAATGCACATCCTCGAAGACCATCAAGACCGGTTGGCGGTCGGCCAGTTGGTCGAGCTGGCTTGAAAAAGCCGCCAGCGTTTCTTCCTTTCTTTTTTGCGAACTCATCTCTGAAATCGGCGCGTATCGCGGATCGGTCGGCAAAGACAAAAGGTTGCCCAAAAGCGTAATTGCCGTCGTGCTCTGGCCAGCGAGGTAAGATTCGAGTTTGCTTTGCCTTGTTGCAGGGGAGTCGCTGCGTTCGAAACCCGCGGCCCGCTCCAGTTGGCCAATATAGGAAAATAGGGTGCTGTTCTGATGATGCGACGAACAGAAGTAGTTCAGCGTGATATGCGGCTCATCGGCGAGAAGCTCGTTTAGGGCAGCAGAGATATGGGACTTTCCAATCCCTGGCTCGCCGGTCAGCAATACGGCGCGCCCTTCCCCACGCTTTACTGTTCGCCACCGGCGCAGCAGCAATTCAATTTCTTCATCCCGCCCAAGTGGCGGCATGAGTTTCGTCTGATGTTGCGCTTCAAATCAATTCTTGACGCCGGTCGATCTGAGGACCTGCCAAACGTAAATCGGCTCAGACCAGCCTTTGAGTGTGGATGCACCGAGGTCGCGATATTCAAAATAGCCGTCGGTCAATCGACGCGTGTTGGTGCACACCACAGCACTGCCTGGACGAGCCATCGTTTGCAGACGCGCCGCCAAATTCGGTGTGTCGCCCACAACGGCGTGCTCCCGCACGCCTGCCTCGGTCGTCAAAACATCTCCGACGACGACCATGCCAGTCGCAATGCCGATGCATACCTGCAACTTGGTATCAAATCCCGCCTGAAGCGCCGGGATTGCATCGAGGAGCGCGAGGCCGGCATGTACGGCTTGCTCGGCATCGTCCTCGTGTGCCTGCGGGTACCCGAAATACACAAGAGCGCCGTCGCCCATATATCGCGCAATCACGCCGTTATGCCGCGCGACCGTTTCCGCGATACAGCGTTGGTAGGCGGAAATAACCTCACGCATATCTTCCGGGTCGAGCTTGGCCGAGAGTGCCGTCGAGCCGACCAGATCGCAAAACATGACGGTGAGCTGCCGCCGTTGCGCGCCCTCGCCGGGACCGCCTCCCGCTTGGTATGGCTGTACCTGCGCCGCTGGTGCAACAGTACCGGCGATTGCTCGCAATATTTTGCGGCGGTGGCCGAGCGGAATCTCGAGATCTTTGAGGTCCTGCTCTGTCAGCTCACCAAGCACAGAAGGATCAATTGCGTTGGCGACAAAACGGTCAGCGTATTCACGCAACCCGATTGATGCGAGCCAATCCACAATTGAATTTGTTGAAGATTGAGAGCTCTCCATCGTCATCAATCATACCATCGTGCACGGAAGAATGAAGGAGGGATAAACACTGACCAATCGAATTGAAACGAAATGAAGTAGCGGCAAGACCAGCCCTGCAGGGCTTGCAAAATCGGCGGTTTTTCCGCGTCAGGCCAACGAGCCCCGGTTTTTCAGATGCGTTTCCCCGACCCATGGCCACTGCGAAGCAATAGCCCGGAGCGCATGCAAACGGTCGTGCACGGAACCGGGAGCCCGAAAAATCCTCTTTGCAGGGTGTGAGCTAGTTCACCATCGCAGATCCAGCCGCATGGTACCGAACTTCGCAATGGAGGTCGCCATGCGTACACCCATCGACCGAAGACCATCGCGCCGGCAACGCAACGAAAATCACAACCGCTCTGAAACTGCAGTGGCTACGATCTGGCTTGCATTTTACGCGATAGCCCTCGGCGTCGCGATCGCATCGCCATTCATTTCACACGCAGTCGAAGTTTCGACGCGGTAGGTCACGGACGCAACGATGAAAATTCATCAGGTTTGTTATTTTCTTGCGCTCTGTGAAGAGCGCAGTTTCACCCGGGCGGCCAAGCGCTGCGGAGTGGCACAGCCGTCCCTCACCCGCGCGATCCAGCAACTGGAGCACGAATTTAACGGACAGCTCTTCGAGCGAAGCAAGTCTGCCGTTCGCTTAACCAATCTTGAAATCCTGGTCCGGCCGGATTTTGTCCGCATCGAGCAAACAGTCGCCGAAGTGACGCAAAAGATCGCGACATTCAACGCGGCACGCACCGTAGACGCTCATACCAACACTGGAGACACATTATGCGAGCGGCAGAGGTAAGTGCCGTGGGGTCCGCTGCGGTGAGGTTCAAAGATAAATGACGAAAGCGCCCTCACAAACTTTAGCGAGCCCGGGCGCTTATCGTGGAAAAACGATTGCTGCGCAAACAAAGTTGCTCGTCATCATTTTTCGAATTCACGGCCTTTGCCGTGCGTTTTTTGCGCGCTTTTTGATCGCTCTTGCCGAAACAAGACGGCACGAAGCTAAACGCATCTTGCGCCAATATCGACACTTGATTGATCCCGCCAATGACTGAACCGGCTCATGCGAAGACCCAAGCGCTCGTATTCTCGCTTCGATGGCCTCTGCCAATTGCCGCCCCGGCAATCAGAATTGGCGCGGCGCCGGCCTTTCTCTTGGCGATGAGGCTTTGCAAAGCTGGAAATAGCCAAGCAAAAGCAGGGTATTTCCTCATGAATGAATTCTTAAACTTCGTAATTTAATTTATCCAGAAGATGTCGCCGAATGAGCGCGCCCGGTCCAAATTCGAGGGCTATTAAAGTACAATAATCCATGGCTGGCACCGAAACATACGATACAGATGCAATCTGCCCGCAGTGCCGGACGGTCATGGTCCACGTCGCCGTGACACCCCATCCTGTTGTGCGCAACATGCAGAGAAATACGTACGTTTGTTACTCTTGCAAACGGACGCGCACATATATGTTGCCAGGGACAACCACCCCGCCGGTACGCGACGACGAGGCCAGCACACCGTCAGTCGCGAACTACCAAGCACGATAACCTCCACCAATGTCCGAGCGCCGGAAAGATGACCGCGTTTCCCCAGGGACACGCGGTGTCATCAAATTTGGGCCGGCTGGACAAGTGATGCCTTGCGCCATTGACGATTTAACCGCTCGCGGCGCCGGCCTCCGCGTCGGGACTGTCTTTGGTTTACCGCGGGTTTTTCTGCTCACCATCGATGGCGAGGCAACGTCTCGTCATTGCCGGGTGATTTGGTCAGACGGCAAAAAACTTGGCGTCTCGTTTGAGTAGTGGCCCGCCCTTAATCCAGCACAGCACTCGTCAAATTAGATATCTTGCCCACGCAACAAATGCGTAGAACTGCTCAGGAAAGGCGATGAAATAAAAGATCACCGCCGGGGGGGCCAACAAAAACAGCCAATCGCGCATTGGCGGCTCCTGTATCAAGGAGCCCATTATCCAAATTGACCACTTTCGAAGTGCTTTAGATGATGTCTCAAATTTTAAGTTTTGCCGCACCACGCGCGATTTTGTGAATATTTATTCGAACGTGATCCCTAGTTTCGTGTCTGTTCGCCATACCGATCGACACGTGCGGCGGACCCCCTCAATAATGACCTCGAAATTTGCCGGAATCCCATACGTCGTCGATACTTGCAGGCAAGCACCCGTGTCCGAAAGATTACGGACCGCGCAATCAAGCTTCGGCGCCTTTTCGCTCAGAACAATTTGCGCTGTCTTGAGGACGCGTTTCCGGAGGATGTTTCTTTTGTCTTGCACAGCCCGACGCCTAGAATCGATAACACCCTAAGTGATCGGGCACCTTAGTCAAAGTCAACTATCAGATTAAGCAGCATCATTTCCCTATAGAACCCGTGGGAATGAGACGTGGACGCTGCGGGGACCCGCTGTCCACGCGGCTAGTGTCCAAGCGCCGCAAGCTGGGCATTTTTACGCACAATCTCTTGTTCAAGCCGGGTGATATTCTCGAACAGGCGCTCGCTCGTCAGCCGCAAGAAATAAAACCCGAATTGCGGGTTCTGAAAATACAATTCCTTCACCTGCTGATAAGTCGCCGTCAGTACCGAACCATCTTCGATACACTCGATCGTCTGCGTGCGCCGGTTATCCGGTGCTAGAAGCCCGAGATCGCCAAATACCTGACCAGCCGGGATTTCGATACCCATTTCGCGAAGACGATATCGACCACTCACGCTGTAGTACATCGCTTCGGCCACGTCTCCCTTGTGGAAGACGAGTTCCCCCTTGCGGAAACTACGGTTGGACATAAAGGGCTTCAGCCAGTCGATCGACGTTTCACCATATGAGGCCGCAGCTTCAACATCCTGAATGAGTTTTCGCATTTGTTGCAACCGCACTGTATTGAGCGGTAGCAGAATTAAATTCAAAATAAGCGTCGGGTATATTCCCGTAAAAAACCCATAAACAATGAAGAGTGCATTGCAGGTCATGCTGACAACGCGCAGGGGAATCATGGTTTTCATGGCGCACGTGACGATGCTTGACGCTACCGCCGCGTAGCCGAACCACATCGGCCATTCGGTGTGCTTGAGAAATTCCATGCTCCTCCCCTACCTCGATCTGTCTTCGCCCCGCTTTAGCTACCTACCACAGAGCCTATGAATCCAAATGGCGGCCTGCACAAACTTAGCAGCGCCTTGGCGTTTTCCGAAGCGGGGAGTAGCGTCAAATGAATGAACCTCCTGAACTATGAGACATTCGCGTAGCACGCGGCTTTGAGCCAAGGACCGATTGATGGCCGAGTGGCAAATCGCAGTTGTCGGCGGTGGGATCGGAGGCCTGTTTGCAGCGAAAGCGCTGATCACCCATGGCTTCCAAGTGTCGGTCTATGAACAGGCGCCAGCTCTCAGCGAGGTCGGAGCCGGCGTATTTTTGACACCGAACAGCGTACGCCAACTGCAGCGGGTGGGCTTAGGTCCGGCCGTTGAGAGATGGGGAGCCAGGGTCGGCCCGGAATCCCGATATTTCCGCCACGACGGAACCCCGATCGCCCCGGTTCAGGTCACCAATTCCTCTGGCTGGAACGCGACGTTCGGCATGCATCGCGCCGACCTCATTGAGTTCTTGGCAAGCGCCCTGCCAGCCGAGGCCGTGCAAACCGGACATCGATGTACTGGCTTTGAGCAGGACCAGGATAAGGCTCGGCTGTCATTCGCGAATGGAGCTGTTGTCAAAACCGATCTTGTCATCGGTGCGGACGGTATTCACTCCGACCTTCGGCCTTATGTATTTCCTCCGTCCAATCCGGTCTTCTCTGGCTCTATCGCCTACAGGGGCGTAGTGCCCCATAAGCTCATTCCACGCTGGCCTACCGACGCCTGGCTGATGTGGCTCGGCAAAGGCAAGCACTTCCTCACGTTCCCGGTCCGCGCCGGCGAACTCATCAACTACGTTGGGTTCGTACCGGCGGACCAGGAGATGAAGGAATCGTGGTCGGCTCCTGGCGATCCTGATCTGCTTCGTCTGGAATTTAGCGGCTGGGATCCCCGAATCGAGTCGCTTTTGCAGCAAGTCCAAACAACGTTCCGATGGGCCCTTTATGATCGGGAGCCGCTGGAGACCTGGACACGTGGCCGGCTCACACTGCTCGGAGATGCCGCCCATCCGATGCTCCCCCATCTTGGACAGGGTGCCAACCAATCGATAGAGGATGGAATGGCCCTTGCGACGATCCTGGCGCACACGGATCGGAAAGCAGCTCCGGCAGCCCTCATCGCCTATGAGCGTCTTCGTCGCGAGCGCGTGGCGCAGGTCCAGCTTGGTGCGCGCCAAAACGGCCTGCGATATGATTCAGCTTACGCCGATCTTGGCATCAGGGATGCTGAAATCGCTGCCCATGCGGCGTTCCGTAAGCGCCTCTATGACCATGACGTGGTTCCGGAAGCCAAAGCTGTCGCAATGAGCCTGGCTTAGCCGCCGTTCGCTCACGGCATCCTCACTTTGGCAGTTTTGATGACTTCGTTCCAGCGATCCACTTCCTTGCGCAAGAACTTTGCCGTCTCGTCGACAGAGCCACCGACAATATCGGCCGACAGTTTTTTCAAATGATCCTGCACGTCTGGTTGACGTAAAGCTTCGTTGATATCAGCATTCAGTTGCTCAACGATCGCTTTTGACGTTTTTGGCGGCGCGACAACCGCATACCAAGCGGCCAATTCAAATCCCGGTAAAATTTCGGTCATCGTTGGAACATCGGGCAATGAGGCAAGACGTTTCGGTGACGCCACTGCAAGCAGGCGCAGTTTGCCACTCTGAATGAGTGGCAGCGATACCCCGAGGTTGTCGAACATGAAATCGACGTCGCCCGCGAGGAGACCTTGTAGTGCGGGCGCTGACCCACGATAGGGGATGGTCTGGACCTTGACCTGCGCCATCATCTGCAACATCTCGGACGTGAGGTGTGACGTTGTGCCGATGCCCTGAGTGGCCGACGTTGCTTTCCCCGGATTCGCTTTGAGGTAGGCAATGAACTCCGCGACAGTCGTGGCGGAGATGTTGTTCGGATTGACCATCAGCGCGTTTGGCACCTGCGCGACAATAATGACTGGCTCGAACTGCACCGGGTCGAAGGCGAGATTCTGATAAAGGTTCTGATTGATCACCAGCGGCGGCGGTGGCGCAGATAATAGGGTATAGCCGTCCGGCTCAGCCCGATAGGCAAGCTCGGCTCCCACATTTCCGCCCGCTCCGCTCCGGTTTTCAATGATGACCGGTTGACCCCATTTGCGGGAAAGCCAATCGCCAATGACGCGCGGTATGGCATCGGCGGTTCCACCGGCAGGAAATGGAACAATGATTTTGACGGCGCGGTTCGGATAGTTCTGGGCCTGTGTGGGCGCGGCCAACAAAATGGAGCCGGCAATCACGAGGGTAAATGCCAAAACACCCCTGATTGTCAGCAAACATATTTTCGGCATGTGCCCCTCCAGAGGCGGCTATCTCAATGGCGAAACCTTCGTCAAAAGGCCGCTAGTTTTTCTTCGGCAATTCGACGGATCGCACCGGGGTTTCCGGTATTAAATTTCCATGCCTGCGTTCGTAGGTTGATTTGCCGCTCTGGCGCCAATTGCCGGCCACCGCGGCGTTTGCAAACCCGGTCCATTCCTCGTCCCAATCGCCAAGTTCATACCCGTGCCATGGAGCCTGCGGCACGATGTGAGGCAGACGAAGCTCTTCCCATATTTTTTTTGCCCGCGTCATATATTCTTCGGTCGGCAACGCCAAAGGCGGCATGTCATGCTTGAGCGTCGCGTCGATCATCAGCGTACCATCGACCGCGGCACGCCCGGACTTCGGCCCATGTCCGCTCGATCGATAGGGGACAATGTGGACGTCCTCCATGAAATTTGACCGATAGGCCAAAGACCAGAAGATCGCATCGGCATTGTCCGCTGAAATATCCTCCGACACTGCAATGACGAGCTTTCCACATTGAGCCTGCAAAGTCGCCGCGCCTTGCATGCCCCGCCACACCTCGGTTTTGGGCGTGCCTCTCTCAAATTGAAGAAAGATGACCTTGCGCAAATTGGTGAACGGCTCGTGCATGACCACACGCTTGATGCCTCGTATGCCGAGGGCGTGGCGCAGATGTTCGAGAAACATCGGCTCATAAGCGACTTTTTTGAGAACCGATGACTCGCTCGGCGTCACCTGGCTGATAATTGATAGAAATACAGGCTTGCGCTTGCGCGTAATTGCCGTGACCTGCATCGACATATTGAAATCTTCGAGCGCAACATGCCCGTGGCTTTCCCCGAACGGCCCTTCGGGCTCCAGAAGGTCTGTATCGATCAATCCTTCAATGACAATCTCGGAATCCGCCGGCACCACCAAATCGACGGTCTTGCAGCGTACCGTCTTAACGGGCTCGCCGATTAAGCCACCGGCAACATCCAGTTCATCGAGATCGACCGGAAGTTTCTGCGGCCCTGTGAAGAGAACGGCAGGCGCACAGCCAACGACGATGGCGCACGGCATCGGTTTGCCGAGCTTCTTGTATTTCTGCCAATGCAAATATCCGCCGGCACCGCCGAGCCGCGAGGCCATGCGCACACCAAGCCGATCATTGGCTTTGAGCGCCGCGCGATAGGTGCCCATATTCTGGATCCCGCTTTCGGGATCCTTGGTCACGCAAAGTGTCGCCGTTAAATAAGGTGCGGAATCGAAACCCGGCGTTGAGATCGGGACAGGAAGGCTTGCAAGTCCGCCATGTTCGGCCAGCAAGTCCTTCCCGGTCTGGATCACGTCCTGGCACGGCGCTTTATCGGCCAAAACCGGCGCGATGGGATTGGCCATCGCCTTTACCCACAAAGCCCCGATGTCCTCCACAGGCACGCCAAGGCCAGTCGCATAAATTTCCGGTGAGGCAGCAAGCCCCCCGACGAGGACGGGAATGTCGTAACTTTCCCCATGGGCGCCAACAACATTCGTGAACAGGAAGGCGCGCCGGTCCTGTTCACGCAAACCGCCTTGAAACTGCCAGCGTGCGAGAGGATGAAGCTCCGAATCCTTGTCAATGCGGCGTTCAATGCGGGTGACCAGTCCCCGCTCTGTCAGCAGCGCAATATGAGCCTGCAAATCGGAAGGCGCTTTTTGCCTCGTGACCGATTTCATTTGCGGATCTCCGGTGCCGGCCAAAAATTCATTGCCGGATCTCATGAGTGTTCAAAAAGTCGCGGGCTGGACGCCTTTACGTCGTACCATCATATTGTAATAGAACCAAAATTGGTCTGACATCTCCAGTCCTTCCTGGGCTATTCCAGCGTCCGCGGAATTCATCATGACCCGACTGAAAACTCTTGCTGCCCTCCTCACTGTTTTCTTCGCCATTGCACCGGCGGCCACGGCTCAGGAGAACTATCCGACGCGTCCAATCCGTCTGATTGTCGGCTTTGCCGCGGGGTCAAGCGGAGACGTTGCAGCACGCATTGTCGGCCACAGGCTCGGCGATCTGTTAGGGCAAACGATCATCGTTGAAAACCGTCCCGGTGCCAGCAGCATGGTCGCAACCGAATATGTCTCACGAAGCGCGAAAGATGGTTACACGCTCTTGTTCGCCACGATTGCTGCAACGATCAATACGACAATGATGCCCAACAAGGGCCCGAATTTCGAAAAGGACATGGCTCCAATTGTCCTTGTCGGCTCGATCCCGAATATTCTTGTCGTAAATCCGAAAATCGGCGTCAATGACGTGAAAGAGCTCATCGCTCTCGCCAAAGCAAAGCCGGACGAGCTGCTTTACGGTGCGTCGGGACTTGGCAGCGGACCGCATCTGGCGACAGAATTGTTCAAACAAATGGCTGGTATCAAGATGACCGGTGTTTTGTATCCGGGAAGCGCACAGACCGCGCTCGATCTTATTTCCGGCCGCATTCAAGTGATGTTTTCGCCGGCATCTACGGTTCTCGGGTTTATCAAGGACGGACGCGTCAAAGCACTGGCAACAAGCGAGGCCAAGCGTGCAAGTGTGGCACCCGACTTGCCAACGATCTCCGAGGCTGCCCTGCCCGGCTACAATACAGGCGTTTGGTTCGGCATTCTCGGCCCCGCC
Source organism: uncultured Alphaproteobacteria bacterium (assembly GCA_963743405.1). GTDB lineage: Bacteria > Pseudomonadota > Alphaproteobacteria > Rhizobiales > Xanthobacteraceae > Pseudolabrys. The sequence continues at coordinate 234,639 of CAVUPX010000006.1, forward strand.
GGCATACCGAAGGCGACCATCGACAAGATTTCGGAGGCGACGAACAAGGCCTTGAAAGATGCTGAAGTCATCAATCAGCTTCAAACGCAAGGCGTCGATCCGCGAGGCGGCAGCCCGGATGACTTTGCCCGATTCATTAAGAGTGAAACGGAGCGCTGGGCGCATGTCATCCATGAGATGGATGCGACAAAGGACATTCCTGCGCGACCTTAGTCTCGCGCAGGCGATTTGGATTCAGGACCGGAGCCGTAGCGCAGCGCCAATTAAATAGGGCGCCGAACGTTCAGGCGAATGCCTCTCCCCGGCACCGCTCGCGAATGCCACATATTTTTTGATGTTTTCGGTGATGACGTCGCGGCGATCGGCACCCGCGGGTGAACCGGAAATGGACTTCGAATAGTCAAACAGGATTGCTTGCTCGATCTTCTCAGCCTCAAGCTCTATATCTTTAACGCCGGCTCTGAATTCTTCCAATCCGCCGACACCGAGCGATTTAATTTTTTGACGTACTCCCCGCAGCGGACGGACGATGGTTTCATTCCAAGCAGCGACAGCTATCGATGCCGCTTCGATATTTTCATTGCTCAATACAATTCCCTGCGCGCCGGCCCATGCACAAAAAAGCAGAAGATTGATGTTTGCGCCCGACCTCTCTTGCAACGCCAAGCACTCTTGGGCGACTTCATTCTGTTTGTAGACTAAGAGTGAAAACCGCCAAAATTCATTGTCGTATTGTAGACCGTTGGCAATGGTTTCAGAGGCACCGTGTCGAACCAAGTTGCTCACTCACCGCTCACGAATTTTCCGTTTTCTCTCAATTCTTCGGCCGCTCGCGCTTGCCGGTCCAACGGCGCGTCAATCCCGTATCAATTTCAAAAAGATCCAATACGCGTGCGAGCGTGTGGTCGACCATCTCCTCGATTGAGTTTGGCAAAGCGTAAAATGCCGGAACAGGCGGATAGATGATTCCGCCCGCTTCGGTCACGGTCGCCATATTGCGGATATGCCCAATATGAAGTGGCGTTTCGCGCAGCATTAATACGAGGCGTCGACGTTCCTTCAACACTACATCGGCGGCGCGCGAGATCAGGTTCGCAGTATTACCCTGTTGCAATTTCGGACATGGTTTTGATCGAGCAGGGCGCGATCACCATCCCTCGCGTCGGGAAGGAACCGCTAGAGCACGCGGCACCAATATCGTCATTGGAATAGACGACTGAAGCCAGGCGCTCAATGTCCGCAAGCTTGAAGCTGGTTTCATAAGTGAGCGTTATCTGGGCGGCACGAGACACAACAAGGTGTGTCTCGACATTGCAGGAGCGCAACAATTCGAGAAGTCTGACCCCGTAGATCGCTCCCGAAGCGCCAGTAATACCGACGAGAAGCGGGGAATTCGATGCTTTGATCGCCAGATGTTTCATGACGGATACAATACATGAAAACAGCGCGGCCGGAGTGCCATGAGTATTTCCCATGGTCAGCTATGCAGCAAGGCGTTTGACCGATATGCAAAACGGTTGGATTTCCGCTCATTTTGCGATCAACTGCCCCCCTGATCGGTGCCGCAATCTGACCTTCGATGACCAATAGAAACCCAGATTTCCGCTTCATCGGCAAACCGATGCCGCGCAACGAAGATGCGCGACTCCTGACGGGGCGCGGCCAGTTCAGCGACGACTTCCATTTTCCCCGCCAGACCTATGCGGCGATGGTTCGTTCACCGCATGCTCACGCGCGTATCGTCAGCATCAATAACGCCGCGGCAAACAAAATGCCTGGCGTTCTCGGGGTGTTTACGGGTGCTGATTGTCTCGCGGACAGACTTGGAGCCATCCAACACGACCCTCTCCCCAAGACAAAATTCGATATGAAATTGCAGGGGCCCGGGGCGAGCGAGATCTTTATAGGGCCGCACTTGCTTCTCCCACCAGACAAAGCACGGCACGTGGGCGAAGCCATTGCGATGGTTGTTGCGGAAACACAGACACAGGCGCTGGACGCTGCGGAAGCGGTCGTCGTCGATTATGAAATTTTACCCAGCGTTACGCATTCCGAAGAGGCTATGGAGCCCGGCGCCCCGACCGTGTGGGAGGAGGTTCGCCACAATATTCTCGTCGACACGCAATTTGGAGACGCCGCCGAAACAGGACGAATTCTCGCAGATGCTCCGCACGTCGTCTCAATGGATTTCCATGTCGACCGCGTGACCGGGGTCCCGATGGAGCCGCGCGCCGCGGTGGCACAATACGACGAAGCGAAAGGGCGTTACACAATATATGCTGGAAGCGGCGGCGCAGTGCGCCAGAAGCGCGAACTCGCGTCGGTGTTAGACGTCGATCCCGAGAACATCCGCGTATTGTCTTATGATGTCGGCGGAAATTTCGGCACGCGCAATCGTGTCTATGTTGAGTTCGGCCTCGTATTATGGGTTGCGCGCAAATTGGGCCGCCCGGTCAAATACACGGCCACACGCTCGGAATGCTTCATCAGCGACTACCAGGGCCGCGACCTCGTAGCGAAATATGAACTCGCCCTCGACGAACGTGGACGCTTCCTGGCGTTGCGCGCAACCAACATCAGCAATGCAGGAGCGCGGTGCGTTTCGCTGTCGCCTCTGAGTAAAGGGGCAGGATTGATTACGGGCAATTACGACATCCCGGTTGCTTCGCTTCGCGCGGTTTCCGTCTTCACCAATACCGTCCCGACACAGGCCTACCGCAGCTCCGGCCGTCCCGAAGTCACGTTCGCGATCGAACGCTTAATCGACATCGCTGCCAAAAGGCTCGGTATCGACCGCGTCAGCTTGCGTCGCCGGAATCTGGTGAAGCCTAAGGCCATGCCCTATCGAAACGCTGTCGGCATGCTCTACGACAGCGGGCGTTACGAGGAGAATATGGACCTTGCGATGCAACTCGCCGACTGGGCTGGCTTCAAGGCCCGCAGGCGCGACGCCAAAAAAAGCGGCAAACTCTTGGGGCTTGGACTCGCCAACTATGTCGAATCCTCTATTGGCGCGCCGAAGGAGCAAACCCGTATCAAAATTAGCCCGGATCACCGTGTCGAGGTTGTCATCGGGACCCAGCCGGCTGGGCAAGGTCATCAAACGAGCTTTGCACAAGTGGTTGCGGACCTCATCACCGTACCGGTCGAGACAGTGCACATCATTCTTGGCGATACGGATATTGTGAAGGCCGGCGGCGGCACACATTCTGGCCGCTCCATGCGCCATGCTGCGACTGTATTTTCTCTGGCCGCGACCGAACTGATCGCCAAAGGCAAGCGTGTCACTGCGATAATTTTAGACACGCCACCGGATCGCGTCGATTTCAGCGATGGCCGATTTATGACAAGGGAAAGCAATCGCAGCTTCGATTTTTTCGAGCTGGCATATGAAATGACCCGCCACAAAATGCCGGAAGACCTTTCTGCTGGGCTTGCTGTCATCACCGACAACGAAATGCATGAACCCGTTTTTCCGAACGGCTGCGCCATCTGCGAAATTGAGATCGACCCGGAAAGTTGTAGCCTGCGCCTCGCCCGCTATACGTCGGTCGACGACGTGGGGCGCTGCATCAATCCGTTGATTGTCGACGGGCAAACCCATGGCGCAATCGTACAGGGCATCGGCCAGGCACTGTGGGAACAGTGCGTCGTTGATCCCGCTGGCCAGCCTTTATGCGGCTCATTCATGGACTACGGAATGCCGCGTTCCGACCGATTGCCGTCATTCGTCACGAAGATCGTCGAAGTGCTTTCGCCAACCAACCCGCTCGGCATTAAAGCTGGCGGCGAAGGTGGGACGACGGGAGCACCCGCCGCGATTGTCAGCGCTATCGCCGACGCCCTAACGCCGTTTGGAATCGACGACATCAAAATGCCGGTGACGCCGTATCGCATCTGGGACGCGATCCAAAGCCGCAAGACGCCATCGTCACTTTAAAAGCTGCCTTGCATCGAGAACTGGATGCCTTCAGGCTATGCAAAGACCAATTCGGGGAGCGAAATGACCAAAATAAAATTCATCGGACTTTGTCTTTTCACTGTATTGCTCGCGCTGACCGTTCGCCCGGCTATTGCGCAATCCCTTAACGGCAAGACTGTCAGGATGATCGTTCCCTATGCCGCCGGCGGCACCGGCGACGTCGTGGCCCGTGTTGTCGGACAAGCCATAACTCAAAAAACAGGCCAATCAATTGTTGTCGAAGACCGGCCGGGTGCAAGTTCAATCGTCGGGACCGAATTTGTATCGCGCGCGACGCCCGATGGTACAACGGTTCTGCTCGTTGAAAACCCTTTCATCCTGAGTTCGATCCTCTTTCCCGGTCACTACGATCCGGTGAGCAATTTTGAGCCACTTTGCTACATCGCTGCAACTCCGGCGGTGCTTGCTGTCAGCAGCAAATCGGATATTCAAAACCTGGCCGATTTTCTGAAATTGGCGCAAACCAAACCCGGTGCGGTGTCGTACGGCAGCACAGGCCCGGCCTCGATTGTTCACATCGCAGGCGAGCTTCTCAAGCGCGATGCCAAAGTCGACATGACTTATGTCCCCTATCCGGGATCGCCTCCAGCGATGAATGCTACCCTTGCCGGCACGATCACAGCCGTGATTGCCAATTATTCCGATCTCAAGGGACAGATCAACTCCGGTGCGTTGCGCCCAATTGCTGTGCCCGCGAAAAAACGCGTTCCGCTGCTTCCGAATGTCCCAACTTTGGCCGAAAGCGGCTTCAACGATCTCGAGGCGGCCGTGTGGTTCGGTTTTGTTGCCCCGGCAAAGACACCAAAAGAAGTGCTTGCCCAGCTTTCTCAATCCATTTCCGATGCTGTCGCAACGGCCGACGTCGCCGAAAGACTTAAAGGTCAGGGGATGTTTATCAATCTCTTTTGCGGCGCCGAATTCGGAAAATTCCTGGCCGAGCAGAAAGACACTTATACAAAGTTTACGCGTGAGTTCGAAATCAAGCCTTAAAGCAGAGGCCGACGGAGCAGTGTGGTTTGAGTCTCGCTCTGCTCGCCTTTCCCTTCGGAACTGGCCAACGCCACCCGCCGTGGAGCTATGCGTCGGCCGCAAGCTGGCATCAGCGGGCCAGATAGCGCCCATCATATATTTTCGTTAGTCCACGATGCTTGCGCGGTCTAGCAATGGCCTCTTCTTGGCCGTTGACCACAATGCACGACATTCGGAAAAATTCGGATTCGAGGCTCCACGAGCTGGTGAAAGCGCACTATCTCGGAGCTGTCGTCTTGGTTGCTGCAGCGACCGGCTTTTTGGCGCTCGTTTTTATTCTCAATCGAGCCTTTGACTTCAGCCGGTTCACATATTGATCGGCGCACACTTGTGCCCGGGAATGGCGCGCATAGCCTCAGGCTATGTCTCTAGCCGACACAATTTACATACTGACGTCCGCATTCGCTTGCCCCGAGCTCGGTAACTTTTAATTATACTGGGCACCTCGGTGGCCCATGCACGAAAACGCCTCAGCACTTCAATTGGTCCTCAGCGGCGATCCCGCGCTATTTACGATTGTACGGCTATCGCTCTTGGTCAGCCTGAGCGCGACCCTATTTGCGGCGGTGATCGGTGTGCCTGCGGGCGCTTTTTTAGCCCTCACTCGCTTTCGGTCGCGTGAAGCCGTGATCGTGATCCTCAACGCCCTGATGGGCCTGCCGCCGGTCGTCGTCGGACTGGCAATTTTTCTGTTGCTATCGCGCTCTGGCCCGCTTGGCGAATGGGGTCTGCTGTTCACGCCTAAGGCCATGGTTATCGCGCAAACAATACTCGTCGCTCCAATCATCGCAGCACTGTCGCGCCAAACGATCGAAGACTTGTGGGTCGAATACCGTGACGAACTCGCGGCCATGAACATCGGCCCGGCGCGGCGCGTGGCAACTCTCGTGTGGGATGCACGCTTTAGTCTGGTCACAGCATTGCTTGCAGGATTTGGGCGGGCGGCGGCAGAAGTCGGCGCCATCATCATTGTGGGCGGTAATATCGACGGCTTTACGCGCACCATGACGACCGCCATCGCGCTGGAAACATCGAAAGGCGACCTGCCGCTCGCCGTCGGTCTCGGCATCATTCTGATTTTCATCGTGTTTTTTATTAATGCCCTGGCGTGGGGCATGCGCCGCGCCGGTGAACGCTACGCGGGATGAGCATGCGAGCACCCGTATCCGAGTTGCCCCTCATGCTCGTAGAAGCCCGGATCGTCGGCCGCGACGTCACGATCCTCGACGATATAACACTGACGATTACAGCGGGGCCGCCGACGCTCCTCATCGGCCCGAACGGCAGCGGCAAGACGACGCTCCTGCGCGCCGCCATGGGTCTTGTCCCGCTCTCCGGTGGCCGCATGACCTGGGGCGGACAGGAGATCGCGGCGCCGACAAAAGGCGCGATCGTATTCCAGCGCCCGACCATGCTGAGGCGCACGGCGGCCGCAAATGTCCACTATGCGCTCGCTGCCGCCGAAGTCCCGCGCGCGCGCCGCCATGATCGCACCGCCGCACTCCTCGCCCTCGTCGGCCTCGACAAGCTTGGCGATCGCCCGGCACGACGGCTTTCCGGCGGCGAACAGCAACGGCTCGCCCTCGCGCGCGCACTTGCGCGCGATCCGGCAGTCCTGTTCCTTGACGAGCCGTCCGCCAGCCTTGATCCGTACGCGACCAAGGCGATTGAGGATATCGTGCATTCGGTGAGTGCGCGCGGCGTCAAAGTGATCATGGCAACGCATGACCTGGGCCAGGCGAGACGGCTTGCGGGCGACATCGTTTTGCTCAATCGCGGCCGGCTCGTCGAAAGTACGCCTGCGGCCGAATTCTTTTCGGCGCCGCGGACGGACGTAGCACGTAAATTTATCGCAGGTGAATTGCTCGTCTAGAAAAACAAGCGAAGGAGGATCACGTGTTAAATCATCGCGCGTTCATAGCGGCCATAGCGGCCGGAGCACTTTTGCTCGGTGCACCCGCTTACGCACAGGACAAATCAATCGTGGTCGCCTCGACCACGTCGACGCAGAGACTCAGGGCTGTTCGAATATCTACTGCCGATTTTCCAGCAGAAGACCGGCACCACGGTGAAGGTCGTTGCGCAAGGTACCGGACAGGCCCTCGACACAGGCCGGCGCGGCGACGCTGACGTCGTGTTTGTGCACGCCAAATCGGCAGAAGAGAAATTCCTCGCCGAGGGTGAAGGCGTGAAGCGTTTCCCTGTGATGTACAACGACTTCGTGCTTATCGGCCCAAAGACCGACCCTGCCGGAATCAAAGGCATGAAGGACGTTGCCAAGGCGTTGCAAACCATTAAGGACAAGCAAGCTTCCTTTATCTCGCGCGGCGACCGCTCCGGCACACACATTGCCGAACTAAACCTTTGGAAGGATTCGAGCGTCGACATCGAGAAGGACAAAGGTACCTGGTACAAATCGATCGGTCAGGGCATGGGCGCAGCGCTTAATACGGCAGGCGCCAGCAACGCATACGTGCTGTCCGATCGCGGCACATGGATTCATTTCAAGAATAAAGGCGACCTGCAAATCCTGGTCGAAGGCGATAAGCGGATGTTTAACCAGTATGGCGTCATTCTGGTAAACCCGGCCAAGCACCCCAACGTCAAAAAAGAGCTTGGGCAGGAGTTTATTGACTGGCTCGTATCGCCCGATGGCCAGAAAACAATTTCGAACTACAAGATCGAAGGCGAGCAGCTATTCTATCCGAATGCTAGCGACCCTAACGCGTGAAATAACGCTTTAGAGGCCCGAATTGCTGGCGATGCAACCGTGCAGATAGCCCCGCACTTTGCCCGTTTGCACCGCTGGCAGGAATTTTTGTACCTTGTGGCAGCAGGGCGCAGACCATGACATGCATTGCCTCCAGGTTTCCGCGGGACTTCTGGTTCACTATTCTTTCCGTATTCGCTTTGTCTGGTCTCGCTGCACCAGTCTGTGCCCAAGACACGATTAAAGTCGCGGTCGGCCAGATCGACGCCTGGTCCAATCAGGTGCCGACGCTTGGCATGAAGGCCGGAATTTTCCAGAAGCACGGCATCGTCCTGGATAATTACGGCACCCAGGGTGCCGGCGAGACACTGCAGGCGGTGATCTCGGGCAGCGCTGATATCGGTATCGGCGTGGGCACATCCGGCGCCATGCGTGCTTTCTCAAAGGGCGCGCCAGTGCGCGTCCTGGCTGCAGCCTATACCGGCGTGGAAGACATTTACTGGTTTGTACCGGTCAATTCGCCCATCAAAAGCGTAAAAGACATAAGCGACAAGCATACGATCGCCTATTCCACCAACGGGTCGACGTCCGACAGCGTGCTGCGGGCGCTGATGACCCATTACGGTCTCAAGGCGAAACCGACCCAGACCGGAGGGCCACCCGCGACATTCACAATGGCCATGTCAGGACAGGTCGACATTGGCTGGTCGGTAGCGCCGTTTGGCCTCAAGGAATTGCAAGCCAAAACCATCCGCGTGCTGATGCGCGGTAGTGATGTGCCGTCCATGCGCAATCAGACGGTGCGGGTCGAAATCGTCAACGCCAATGCGTTGAAGGCACGCCCCGATGTCATTGCAAGGTTCATGCGCGCATATCGCGAAACGCTCGACTGGATGTACTCAAATCCACTGGCCGTGAAATATTATTCGGAGCATATGCAGATGACCGAAAGCCTGGTCGAATTGCAGCGCGATGAATTCAATCCGAAATCGGCAATGAATCCGGACAAATTGTCCGATGTCGAGCTGGTGATGCAGGACGCGGTCGCCGGAAATTTTCTGGAAAAGCCGCTCACTCAGGAACAGCTGGCAGAGTTCATCCAGATTCCTCCGCGTTAGCCGGTTTTCTGGATTTCTCGTACCCTAAAACTTTTTTGGGAACGTGCGCGTTACCCAAGCGTCTTCAACTTCGTTTGTTCTAGCGCCAGCCGCGTCCCGCTGGTTCAAAAAAGAGCCAACCCGCGATTGTCGCTTTTTTTGCGGCCTGGTCGACCTCCACTAAATAATTATGCAACTCGGGGCAAAGATTCGTCCGGCAACGCAGCTTGTCGCCGGCGTAGTTGAACACAGCTGAAATCCGCATTTCGTACATTTTGCGACCCTTGGTCTCGACGCTACGACCATCGAGCTTGTCCAATGAAACAATCGAGTACGGTGTCAGAAATGCCGCATTGAGCAATCGTTCAACCTTAGTGCGCGTCTCATCGGCCGACGGCTCGCAGCCATAATTTCCCGGGCCGCAGACGGCGTTGCCAGGGGACGAGAGCGCCAACGTCATAAAGCTGATGATGAATGCCGACCGCAAAAGCACCACGTCAGTCCATCGCAATGCGCGTGCCGGAAGCCCCATTCAGGAGCCGCTTGAGGTGGAAGCTGCCAAGTGGGTCGTTTGGCTGATCACCAACATATGCCGCAAATGCAGCCATTGCGCCTGGATCGCCTTTTTCGAGTTTGCCGAAAGCTTCCAGATAGCTCTTCGTCTTTGGATCTTTGAACCGTTTTTCATCCAAAGGTTCGAATGCGCGCAGTGCCTCGGATTTGCCTCGCAGGACGAGGTCTCCTACGGGACGCCCATAGAAAGCCTCGACCTTCGATGCGAGATGGGCGCTCACACAAATGCGTGTGCCGAGCTGTTTGTTGACCGATTCCAATCTCGCCGCGACGTTAATCGTGTCACCGTAGGCGGTGTAGTCGAAAAATCGTTCACCGCCAAAATTGCCGACGATCGCCGGTCCGGCATGCGCACCAATCCGCGTCACACCCAGTGTAATTCCTTGTATGATGGCAACTATCGCGAAACGCTTGCGCGTATTCGTCCAAAGCCCGCGCGCAAGCGATGGCGCGTGCGGCATGATCCGCCTGCTCTCCAGGGGCCCCAAACAGAACGTGCAGAGCGTCCCCGACAATTTTTGCAACCGTACCGTCGTGGGCGAATACAATATTGGTCATGCCCGTTAAGTACGTATTGAGAAGCGGTCCCAGCACACTCGGTTCCAGCGTCTCCACGAGCCCGGTGAAACTCGCGATATCAGTAAACAGACTTGCAATCTCGCGGCGCTGCCCGGCAAGATCGATCGAGCCTGTGTCACCTGCAAGCTGCTGGGCGAGGTTCGGCGAAAAGTAGCGTGAAAGCGAAGCATAAGCGCGCTCAGCCGACGCCTGTCGTTGCTGCGCATCCCGCAAAACTTCAATGTGCCGAATGGTCTTGGCGATTGTGGTTTCGAGATCCTGGAAATCGATCGGCTTTGTTACAAAATCAAATGCACCGCCATTCATGGCGCTGCGTATGTTGCTCATGTCGCCATAGGCTGAAACGATAATGGTCGACACCTTCTTGTCTCGTTCCTGCAACTTTCGCAGCAACGAGAGGCCGTCCATCCTCGGCATATTGATATCAGTGACGACTAAATCGATGTTGTCATTTGCCTTAAGAGCTTCGAGCGCCTCAACGCCATCGTGCGCAAACAAAAATGTAACCGCGTCATCGCGAATTTGATGACGAAATTTCTGTAGAACGAGAGCCTCCAGGTCTGGCTCGTCATCAACGACCAGTATCAGAGTGGTCATGCTGCCCGCTCAATGCGCGTATCGATCTCGCCTCTCAATATCGCGAAGTCGATCGGCTTGGTAAAAAGCGCCTCAGCCCCACCCTCCAAAGCCTTGCGTTTGGTTTCTGCGTCGCCATAAGCGGTGATCATAATAACCGGCACGTCTGGACGAGCCGCTTTTGCTTTCGGCAACATTTCAAGGCCAGTCATCCCTGGCATATTGATGTCAGACAGGATCAGGATGAGAGAGGCACTGGTCGCGTCACTGATGCATTGCAAGGCGGCAAGAGCAGACTGGGCAAACTCCATAGTGAACCGGCCACCGCGGAGATCGTGGCGGAATTGCTGACGAAACAGCATTTCGACGTCCGGTTCGTCATCGACTACAAGTATAAGTACACTCACGATTGCCCCCCCGTTTTGGCATTGAACGCCGAAGTGCGGGGGAGAACAATCCTGAACTCTGTGAATTCCCCGGGCTGTAGTTTCGACGTCAATCGAGCCAGAATGCTGCTTGACGATGATATCGTGACTAATGGAGAGGCCAAGGCCAGTGCCCTCTCCGGCGGGTTTGGTTGTGAAAAAGGGATTGAACATTTTTCCTTTTACCTCGTCGGGAATGCCAGTGCCGTTGTCGCGTATGCGGATCTCAACGTGGTCGCCGAGATTTTTGGTCGCTGCTGTCAAGGTGGGCTCGAAATTACCGTCGGACGTCTGTCCCTTGCGCTTCGTCGCGGCATAGAAACCATTTGAAATCAAATTGAGCAGAACCCGCGTGATTTCCTGCGGATATAAATCGACTTCACCAGCCTCCGGGTCAAAGGACATTTCCAGCGTGATATTGAAACCCTGCTTTTCCGCTCGCGCGCCATGATAAGCAAGATTAAGACTCTCTTCTACCACGGTATTGATGTCGACCGGGCGGTGTTCGCCTGAGCCTGAGCGCGAATGCAACAGCATGTTCTTGACGATTAAATCTGCACGCTTGCCATGCTGGACAATCTTTTCGAGATTGCTTCGTAATATATCGGCCAGTTCATTGACCTCGGTCAGCGCTTTCTGGTCAATCGCCATACCCTTCAGGAGGATCTGCAATTCCTCGATCAATTCGGTAGAAACAGACGAAAAATTATTGACGAAGTTGAGCGGATTTTTGATCTCGTGCGCGATACCCGCGGTTAGTTGCCCCAGCGAGGCCAGCTTTTCCGTCTGAACCAAGCGGTCCTGCGCGGTTTGCAGATTGTCCAGGGAGGCGGTGAGCTCGCGTGTTCGCGCCTCAACGCTTTCGAACAGCCGGACATTCTCAATCGCGATCACTGCTTGGTCGGCGAAGGTCCCAACCAATTCGATCTGCTTTTCGGTGAACGGCCGCACAGACTTACGCTGCAAGGCAATGATGCCGATTGGCACGCCCTCACGCACCATCGGCACAGCGAGCAAAGTCCGGATGCCCCCAATTTTAGCAGCATCCTTGAAAGCGTATTCCGGGTCTGCCAGCACATCCTGAATGTGAATTATTTTTTTCTCCTGTACCGCGCGTCCGACAGCCGAGCCCCGGCCGGAGGGTATGGGATGTTGCTCCATGTATGAGACAAACTCAGGAGCGTAACCAAAGCTCGCAATTTGCTGGAAATCTTCTTCGTGCTGGCGGTTGATTGATGCCATGTCGGCTTCACACAGCCGTGCGGCCAATTCGACGAGTGTGTCGAGCACGACCCGTAAATCAAAGGTCGAGCGGCTGATGACCTTGAGGACATCGGCGGTGGCCGTCTGCTGCTGGAGAGATTCGCGCAACTCGCTCAGGAGGCGCGTATTTTCGATAGCGATGACAGCCTGCGCGCCAAAGCTTGCGACCAACTCAATCTGCTTATCTGTGAACGGACGGACTTCCTGGCGATAGATGCCGATGGCGCCGACGAGTTCGTTCTCTTTTACCATTGGAACGATGAGAAGGGTCCGTGCGCCGGCAAGATCGGCAAGCGGGACAAATGCCGGTTCGCGGTCCAGATAGGCCTCCTCCTTGGTGATGTCGGCGATGTGTTGTAATTTTTTCGTCTTTGCAAGACGGCCTAGCGGATTCTTCGGCCCGGGGTGGATCACAGGGGCTTTATGCCGCAACTGCGCCCATTCTGGTGGAGCGCCATGCATTGCTGGAATCCGGAACGCGCCTTCTTCGTAGATCAGCAGATTGGCGAATTGAGCGTCACAAATCTGTGTGGCGTTTTCCAGGATCGCCTCGAACACTGGCTGCAAATCGCCTGGCGAGGAACTGATAACCTTTAGCACTTCCGCCGTCGCCGTCTGTTGTTCGAGTAACTCCGAAAGCTCGCGCGTTCGCTGCTGCACTTGGTCAAACAGCCGAACATTTTCGATAGCGATTGCTGCCTGGTCGGAAAAAGTGGTGACAAGTTCAATCTGCTTGTCTGTAAAAGGGCGCACATCCTTGCGCGTCAATGCCAGGACACCGATCGGTACGCCCTCCCGCAGCATGGGAACGCCAAGAGCCGTGCGAAACCCGCCTAACTTTATTGCCTCGCCAAATGTGTAGTCCGGGTCGGCTTGCACGTCGGAAATATGAACTATTTTGCCCTCGACCAGCGCCCTTCCGGTGACAGAGCCGCGGTTAACCTGGACGGGCAGAGTTTTTACGAGTTCGGTAAATTCGGCGGAGAAACCATGGGTGGCCGCACGAAAGAAAACGCCATCGCCTTGACGTGTGATCGTTCCCTGTTCGGCATCGCAAAGCCGGGCTGCAGATTCAATCAGCGTGTCAAGCACAACCTGCAAATCAAAGGTCGAGCGACTGATGACCTTGAGGACGTCGGCGGTGGCGGTCTGTTGCTGGAGAGATTCGCGCAGCTCATTTAGCAGGCGCGTATTTTCGATGGCGATGACGGCCTGTGCGGCGAAGTTTTTGATAAGTTCGATCTGCTTGTCGGTGAACGGCAGAACGTCTTGCCGATATATGGCGAAAGCGCCGACCACCTCCTGGTCCTTTAACATTGGCACCACCAGCAGTGTGCGAACGTGGCCGAGGTCGACGCCGGCCGTCGCCACCGGTTCACCCGCGAGGTAGGCCGGATCCAATCGGAGATCCTCGATGTGAACTGCGAGGCGGGTAGTCGCGGCGCGGGCGACGGGAAGACTTGGGCCCGGATACACAATGGTGCCCAGTTTAAGTTGGTCACGGTATTTGGCAGGGACGCCCTGGCTCGCCGCCACCTGAAATCCGCCGTGTTTGCAAAGCCACAGATTACCGAATTTGGCGCCGCAGATGCGTGCGGCATTCTCAAGCATTGCCTGGAAAATCGGCTCAAGCTCACCGGGCGAACTTGAGATGACTTTGAGCACCTCTGATGTCGCCGTCTGCTGGTCGAGCGCCTCACTTAAATCGTCCGTGCGTTGCCGCAATTCATTGAGCAACCGTGCGTTCTCGATTGCAATGACGGCCTGTTTGGCAAAATTGCTCACAAGTTCGATCTGCTTGTCGGAGAAGGCGTGGACTTCCCTGCGATAAATCGTGACAACGCCGATTGCCTCGCCCTCCTTGAGCATGGGGACGGTGAGCAATGTCCGGATGCCAGCAATTTTGACGACGCTCACCGCCAGCGGATCGCTCTCCAAGTAGGCCTTATCCTTCAACATGTCCGTGACATGGACTGGCTTCCGGGATCGGATCGCGCGTACCATCGGGACGACGGCCTTGGGACGATGCAATGTTCCACTGCGCCACTGCTCCACATAGGCTTCCGGCAGATCACCGTGCAAAGCCGCCGTCCGGTAACCATCACCGTCGACCAGCCACATTGCCCCGAAGCTTGCCTCACAGAGCTCGATTGCCTTCGCCAGCATGGTAGCGAATACCGGCTGCAATTCACCGGGCGAGCTGGAGATGACGCTCAGCACCTCCGATGTCGCCGTCTGCTGGTCGAGCGCCTCTGAAAGATCGTCGGTACGCTGGCGCAGTTCGCTCAATAGCCGCGCATTCTCGATAGCGATGAGGGCTTGTGCGGCGAAGCTCCGTACCAGCTCAATCTGCTTATCGGAAAAAGTACTGACTTCCTTGCGGTAAATGATGACTGCGCCGACCAGATCTCCATCCTTAAGCATCGGTACCGCAAGCATCGAGCGAAATCCGCCGAGTTCTACGGCTGCGACAAACCTCGGCTGCCGTTCGATATAGGCGCGCTCCGCTGTCGCGTCCGGAACATGGACCGCCTCTTTTGTATCAAAGAGCCGGCGAAGCATGCTTCCTGGTTCGGGGTATACCAGGGGATCGCGCTTTCGCACCTCAGCATACTCTGGCGGCACGTTGTACATGGCAGTCGAGCGTAATGCGTCACCTTCCTTGAGATAAAGGTGGCCGAATTTTGCCGCACAAAACCGTGTTGCGTTTTCCAGGACTGCCTCGAAGACTGGTCTGACCTCGCCTGGCGAACTTGAGATGATTCGCAGCACCTCCGAGGTCGCGGTCTGCTGCTCCAGCGCCTCGCTTAGATCGTCCGTGCGTTGCCGCAATTCATTGAGCAACCGCGCGTTCTCGATGGCGATAACCGCCTGCGATGCGAAGTTCTGAACGAGCTCGACTTGCTTATCTGTGAAGGGGCGCACCTCTTGGCGATAGATAGTGATAGCGCCGATCAGTTCATTGTCCTTGAGCAGCGGCACGACAATACGCGAGCGGGCACCACCGAATTTTGCGGGTCCTCCGGCCGAGGTCGATTCAGCTGCATCGTCGGCGATGCGGACCACGTCTTTTGTGAGCAACAGGCGATGGAGGCCACTTCCGGCCGCTGGTCGAAATGAGCCACGTTCGTGGAGAAACGCAGCATATTTAGACGTCACGCCGAACTGCCCGGCGGGACTGAAAGTTTCGCCATCGTATCGAAACATAACGCCGAATTTCGCGTCGCAGATGTGCACCGCATTAGCCAGCATCGACTGGAAGACCGGCTCAAGCTCGCCAGGGGAACTTGAGATGACTTTGAGCAACTCTGATGTTGCAGTCTGCTGCTCCAGCGATTCGGAGAGATCGTCGGTGCGGCTGCGCAATTCATTCAACAATCGAACATTCTCAATCGCGATCACCGCCTGGGCGGCGAAGTTCTCGAGCAGAGCGACCTGTTTGTCGGTAAATGGGCGGACTTCCTGGCGGTAAATGACAATGCTGCCGACTAACTCACCGTCCTTGAGCAGCGGCACGAGTAACATTGTCCGTGCATCGGCAGAATCGACGATCGCAACGATCCGGGGATCATCGTTCTCGATATAGCATGGGTCTGCTTTGAGATCGTTGATATGAACGACCTTCTTCGTCGCCGCGAGGCGTGCGAGCGGAGTGAGCGGGCTGGTTTTGACGTGAAGGATCGGATCACGCTGCCAATACTTACGATAGGCCGGGCGGCGCATTCTGCATGGCAACGACGCGAAAGAAATCTTTTTCATAGATATACATATTTCCAAACTTGGCCTCGCAAATTCGCACGGCGTTTTCGAGCATGGCCTCGAATACGGGCTCAAGCTCGCCGGGTGAACTCGAGATGACGCGCAGCACCTCCGAAGTCGCCGCCTGCTGCTCCAGGGACTGGGAAAGCTCGCGGGCCAGCTGTGCAAGCTTCTTGTTCAATCCAGCACCGCCGGAATTGCGGCGGCGAGCAACCTTAGGCGCACTGCGACGCTTGGGTCCGGAGGTCGCTTGGGGTCGCTTTTTCATCGCTGCGCAGGCTGCTGCACGAATACTGCGGACAAGTGTGCAGGGGACGGCCCATTCAGCAGACCGAGAAAATCTTGTGGTCCCATACCCTTGCCCCCTGCTCGGAAACGGTATGGTACGCGTTCAAGCTAGACCTCTGGAAGGGCCTCCCAGCGGTTCTCGGACGGGTCTTGGGCTTGCCGATCGCCACACTGCGCAAAACAGCGCGTCATCGGGGGGCCTCAGGCCCTTAGCATGTCAGGAAGCCTGGTGCCGGACCAGCGATAGGCGGAACGTGAAGGCATGCTGTTGGCGATTTTGGGGACTGGTGACGTTCTGCAATCTCCGATGAGCTCGATAACTTCGAGCATACGCAGATTGCCCGCGACAGGCCCAAACCCAATCAATCTTTAGTCGACTTAGCTGCGATCTGGTCGCGACAATTCAATCTTATGGGCGGTAAATTCTTATCCATGACCAAGCGCCTGGCGGATGTAATCATAGAAGTATTGGATGAGCTGGGGGCGACTGAGACGCATCCCTTGCACGGGTCGGTATTTAACCGGATCGTCGCAAAGCGTTGGAAGCGCCTTGGAAACAAATTCGACTTGAAAAAAGATTTTCGCCAAACAATCAATGAAGAGTTGCAGCGCTTCGGCCCAAAATCGAAAGAATGGCGGCCTAAGCTATTTAGAATGCATGGTGGTGGATATTGGTCTATTCGAAACGACGCTTCACGCGGCATCGAGCAACAATGGCGTAAAGAAGTCGCAGAGCTTTGGATTTCGATCCACACTTAGGCCGCTACGCGCCCAAAACACACGTGCCTGCGGCGAGATGACCCTGCTCCTGAGTTTGCGCGGCAAATCAGATCGCCGGATTTCAGATCACCCGAATCTCCCGATAGCCTGATGCACCGCGATTGACACGATTTGAATCCGGCCGATAGCATCGGTAGCGGCCGATACTGTTGTACTGGATCGCGATACGGGGAGTTCGATGTCAGTCAATGTCGAAAGAGCGACCTTGGCTCGGCATGCGTCGCGCAACGTGCGCATTCGCGAACACCGAATTCCGAGCATCAACAGCGCGCCCTACATCTGCGTTGAAGGGCCGGATCGCAACCTATGGTTCTGCGAAAGCGGCACCGCAAAAATCGGGCGGTTTGATCCGGGCAGCGCGGCGTTCGCTGAATTTTCCCTGCCAACCGCTGGCGCGACGCCGATTGGCATCACGCTCGGCGCCGACGGCAATCTTTGGTTTGCACAGAAACGCGCCAACAAGATCGGGCGTATGACTCCGGGCGGTGCTTTGGTGGAGTTTACGGTACCCACCGAGAACGCTGGGCCAGACGGGATCGCGCTCGGGCCGGATGGCAATGTCTGGTTCTCGGAAACCGACGTAAGCCAGATCGGCCGTATCACCCCGGATGGGAAAATCACCGAATTCAAGAGCGGCATCACCCCTGGCAGCAAGCCGCTGTCGATCGTCGTGCGCGATGGCGCGCTCTGGTTCAGCGAGGCAGCCGGCAACCGCGTTGGCCGTATCAGTGTCGACGGCGCCGTGAGTGAATTTGACATCCCGGGCCACGACAGCCAGCCGCGCGCTATGGTCACCCATCCTGATGGCAACATTTGGTTCGTCGAAACCGGCGCCAATGCTCTCGGGCGCCTCGCTCGCGACGGCACGTTTGAGGAGTTCGTATTTCCAACGCCAAACGCGTCCTTACGCGGTGTGACTGTCGGCGCCGATGGCAATCTGTGGTGTACCGAAAACTTCGCCAACAAAATCGGTCACATGGCGGCCGATGGAACGCTGATCGGCGAATACGACATCCCGACGCCGGCGAGTGGTGCCCGCTGTATTGCCGCCATGTCGAATGGACGACTTTACTTCACGGAATATGACGCGGGGCTAATCGGGGAAATCATTCTCGAACCGTAAAAATGGTGGGAGACGCGGGTGGCTGTCGAGCGGATCAATTATCAAGCAGGTAAGACCGCCTGCACCGGCGCGCTTGTTTATGATGATCGTGTCAGCGGGCTGCGGCCGTTGCTGCTGATGTCACCGAACTGGCTCGGCGTAAGTGACGATTCCGTCAAACGCGCCGAAACTATCGCCGGCAGCAAATATGTGATCTTCGTCGCCGACATGTATGGCGACGGAAAAATTCCCGCCGGCCCGCCCGAAGCAGGCCCCCTTGCCAATGCATTGCGTGCCGATGCGCCCGAACGACGCCAACGCATCGCTGCCGCGCTCGATACCCTGCGCAGCGAAAGCACCAAGCGTAAGATTGGCGACCTTAAACGCCAAGCCGCAGTCGGGTTCTGTTTTGGCGGCGGCAATGTTCTTGAACTTGCGCGTGCGGGCGCTGATCTGCAAGCGGTCATCTGCCTGCACGGCGACCTGTTGACACCCCTTCCCGCCAGGCGTGGTGACATCAAAGCCGCGATCTGCGTGATGCACGGCGCAAAGGATCCGGTCGTGCCAAAGCACGACCGCGATGTTTTCGAAGCCGAAATGGAAGCCGCTGGTGCGAAGTGGCAGATGTCGATCTTCGGCGGCCTGCTGCATTCGTTCTGCGAGGCCGAATCCGACGTGCCGGGGATCGCCTGCTTCGACCCAGGCGCTGCGAGGCAGTGCTATCGGATGATCGATGATTTTGCGACCGCTGCATTCGAGGGAAAATTATAACCGCGACAAATCGGGAAAGGGAACCGCCATGAAAAAAATCGGCCGCATCGTTTTCGGCTTTGTCGTCGCGTGTTGGGCTGTATCGGCGCAAGCGCAAACCTATCCCGACCGGCCGATTCGTTTGATCGTGTCGATCGCCGCCGGCAGCGTAACCGACGTCATCATGCGCAAAGCCGCCGCCGAATTGCAGCCGCGTCTAGGCCAGCCATTGATTATCGAAAACCGTGGCGGCGCCAGCGGCATCGTCGCAGCCCAAGCCTGCGCGCAGGCCAAGCCGGACGGCTATACCCTGTGTGTGATCTATCACAGCACCATGTCCTACAATCCGCTGTTGTTTGACAACCTGCCCTATGATCCGGACCGCGATTTGGTGCCGGTCACGCGGCTGTTCTTTCTCAATGAGGGTCTTTTCGTATCGACTGCGCTAGGTGTGAATTCGGTCGCCGAACTCAAAGCGTTCGCGCAGGCCAAACCCGATAAGCTCAACTACGCCACGCTCGGTGACGGTTCGTTTCCTGACCTGTTTCTGAAATGGCTTAACAATCAGTGGGGCACAAAAATTGTCGGCGTGCCGTATAAGGGCGGCGGACCAGCCGCGCAAGCACTCGCAGCTGACCAAGTTCAGATGACGCGCTTTGGCATTGGAAATTTCCTCGGACTGATCCAAGCCGGCACTGTGAAAGCTCTTGCGGTATCGTCCGAAAAGCGCTCGCCGCTGCTGCCTGATGTCCCAACTTTGGCGGAAGCCGGTCTTGATGGCTACCCTGGCCAGGGCTGGTGGGGTCTTGCTGCGCCAAAAGACACACCGCCTGCGCTTGTCAACAAGATCAACGGCGAATTCGTCAAATTATTCAGCGACGCGAGTTTCATCGACTACCTAAACCACCAGGCCGTTGTGTCGGCGCCGACCACGCCGGCCGACTTTGCCGCATTCCTAAAGGAGGACCGCAAAGCCGCGGAATCGCTGATCAAGATCGCGAACAGCAAACGCGAGGAATACAAGCCGCAATAATCGCCGCAGTTCGTTGATTACCGCGCGAATTTGAACAACCGATTGGGTGTATCCCAAAAAAGCTTGCGCTGGTCATTCGTGTTTGGAAACAACTGACTGGCCAATTGCACCAGCGGCCCATAATCCTGCCGTTCCGGCGCGCGAAGGTAAGGCCAGTCCGACGCCCACATGCAATGATCGAGCGTAAATGCATCGACGATCGCCCGGACAAACGGCCAGCAATCTTCAAACGGATAAGACATCTTGGCAAACTTCGCATAGCCGGAAATCTTAACACTCACTCGTCGAGTTTTCGCCAATCGCAACATGGCCGCAAAAGCCGGCTGGCTGATGCCCGCCGCCGGCGTCGGCCGCGCGGTATGGTCGATCAAGACTTTTACCGGAATCTTTTCGATCCACGGCTCGTACATCAGGAACTGATCATTTTCGACCTGAAGGTCTAAAAACATATCCAGATCGGCGAGCCGCTTCATCAAGCCGTCGGCGTTCTTGTAGTAGTCGTTGCCGTGAAATGTCGGATTGATCGCCGCACCGACGACGCCTTGCGCCTTAAATTCCTTCAGCGTTGCGACGTCGGCTTCAAGATCGACGATTGCAATGCCCTTGAAGCGGCCCTCACTTCTCGCGATCGCGTCCAGCATGCAAGAATTGTCGCTTCCGTATCCCGAGTTTGGCTGCACCAAGAGTGCATGCTTCACACCGTAGCATTCCATAACCTGAAGAAATTGCGTCGTGGTGCCAATTTCCTGTCCAGCAGGCTTATAGGCGACGCGTGTGCTATACGGAAAATTCGCTGGATCAATCACGTGTGCGTGGCAATCGATCTTCGGTTCGTCGAAGATTGTCATCGGGCCTAAACCAGTGCACGTGTGCGGTCATCAAATAGCTCATCGACCGAAAATATTCGTGGGATCAGTTTCTGGCGAAAGCTGTAGTCAATGATGATCTCGAGGGAACGGCGGTTGGCCTCAACCCCGAAACGCCACGGATCAAGCACGCTGTTGTCCGGCGGCGGACCAACCGCGCGCCGGCTGTCGCGCAACATGCGGTAAATCTCGTTCACCACGTCGGGACTGGATTTTGAGATCGAGTCTCGGACCACCATCATGTGGTTGACCGGTACGCCGCCGTGCGTCTGCGCCCATTTGCGCGCCACCGCATCGGCATCGGGAATAAGCGGTGCCAGCCGGGGATCGGGCAATTTATCACCAACAATGGCGGCATCGAGTTCGCCGTCCAGAAGCATCTGCGTCAACGCTTTGCCCTCGGGCGCCCGCAACACAAATGCTGGATCTTTGTATTCGGCGAGATGCGGATCCTCGAACGTCACCCATTGGATTTTCGTAGGATCGACGCCGTAATCGTCGGCAAGGAATCCACGCACCCAGGCGCCCGTCGTCTGCGTATAGGCACGTACACCAACGCGTTTGCCCGTAAGCGCGGAGGCATTCAAAGGCCCGTTTTGTGGATTGTAGGCGATGGTGTGATGCTGGCCGCGCCCGAGCACCGTGGCCGGGATGAGCGTATAGGGCTTGCCGTATGCCTTCGCCTGCAAAAACGTGACAATTGCCAATTCACCGACATCAAACTTCGCTTCGCGTACCAATGGCTTGAACGCCGTGTTCGACACTTTCACGTCGGCGAATTCAAGGTCGATGACGTTGGAAGTCACCTCCCCGTTCCTGAGCGCCATCGTATTCGGATAGCTTCCGAGCAGCGTATATAATTTGGTTTTTTCAACGGTCGTCGAGATCACTGACTGCCTCCTCAATCCGCAAGTGCTGGATAAAGCGCCTGCGCCGTCTTAGCAAAAATCCATTCCCGATCGGCGTTCGGCAAGCTCGCGAGAGACTCGCGCGCGACAGCCAAGAGTTCCGGCAGGCTGCCCTCGCTGGACGGATAGTTCGACCCCCAGGCTAGTCGCGTTGCGCCGAACTCGGAAACGACGCGCGGAAAAAACGTTTCGGGCGTCGCTTTGCCATGACGGGATTCGGCGAAAATGCGGGGCGTGAGCTTGAGGTATACATTAGGATAGCGCGCGAGGCTGAACAGGCTGGCAGCGGCACCGTAGGGCGGCCCGTCCTCCAGAACCGGCCGCGCGCCATGATCAAGAATAATCCGTACGTTCGGGAAACGCTCCGCCATGCTGGCCGCTTGCGGTATCGCCTTGGCCGACATCTGCAGGCAGATCGAAAGGCCAAGCTCGCTCGCGCAATGCCAAGCCGGATATGACTTCGGATCGTCGAGCCAATTCGCCTGCTCGGACATGGTGCTGCCGAACGTGAATAACCGCATGCCGGTTAAGCCCTTGCCGCGCCAGTGACGCATACGCTGGGGGGCATCGGATGCCAACACATCAACAGAGAACACGCCGGTGAAACGTTTCGGATAGGCGGCCACAGCGTCAGCCACATACGAGTTGTCGTGGCCGTAGCAAGTTGAGGCCTGCACGATCGCCGCCTTCTGCACATTGGCCCCATCCATAGCGGCAACCAGCTTCTCCAGCGTGACGGGCCGCGTGCGCGACCAGTCGGACTGGTGCCCGCCCAGCGGCGCCAAAGGATACTGCGTGGCGTCGTCGGCAATGATATGCGGGTGGATGTCGATCGTGGTCATTGCGCGTGGTCGTCCGGCATCGACGGGAGGTGGCGCTCCCCGCGACTCCGGGAGCGACCGTCTTCCGTAGAGCAACGCGACGCTACCGTAAAGCGGCATAGTCCTGCGCCCCAAGCACATTGTCAGGTGTGTTACGTCTTTCTATTCTCCGCGCCTGTAGCAGCTCACCAGGAAAAGCATGCACTCCATTGTCAATGTCGCAGCCAGTCACGTCATGAGATGGAAGACATCGATTGTGTGCGGATTATCGCTCGCATTAATCGCTGCAGTCACTTCCGCGCCGGTAAGAGCGGACACCTACCCGTCGAAACCCGTCCGCATCATCGTGCCCTACGGCCCTGGCGGCATCGCCGACGTCACTATGCGGCTGGTTGCCCAGAATCTCAGCCAGCATTTCGGCCAGCAGTTCTTTATCGAAAACCGGCCGGGCGCCGGCGGTGTTGTTGGCATGCAAGCGGCTCGGGAAGCACCGGCCGACGGATATACGCTTGCTATGATCGGTGGCGGCCTCACCATCGCCAAGGCGCTATTCAAGTCCTTGCCCTACAACATTGAGACCGATTTCACGCCGATCTCGACCACGGCAGCCTACGGGCTCGTTATCACGACAAAAGCCGGCTCGCCTTACAAGACGATCGCGGACGTGATCACCGCGGCCAAAGCCCATCCCGGCACGCTAAACTTCGGCACTATCAATGCCGGCAGCGCGCAGAATCTTTCCGCCGAGTTATTCCGGACCATGGCCGGCCTTGACGTGACGATCATCCCATACAAAGCGACGCCGGATCTGGCGAACGCCGTTTTACGCGGCGACGTCGACGTCGCATTCGAATATTTCGTCGGTTTCCAGTCGCCCATTACCAATGGCCAGATGACCGTCCTGGCCACCACAGCGCGCGAGCGCGCCAGCAACCTGCCAAACGTTCCGACGGTGATCGAAAGTGGCCTGACCGGTTACGACGTGACAAGCTGGAATGGCCTGGCCGTACCCAAAAATACTCCTGCCGAAATTGTCGCTTTACTCAACCGCGCCGTGGACAACGCGCTAAAATCGCCCGAGGTGCAAAGGTTTTCAAACGAGGCAGGCATGGACGCACGGAGCATGTCATCCGACGATTTGCGCAATCGCATTAAGAGCGATGTCGCTAAATGGGCGCAGGTAATCGAAAAGGCCGGAATCAAGAAACGATAATCGCGATAAAAATCAGATAACGAGCCCACCCCCGTCGAGATACACGATCGATCCCGTGGCGAAGCCGACCTTCATGAAGGTGAGGATTTGCTGCGCGATATCTTCACTCGTGCCGACGCGGCCGACCGGCAGCGCGGCGGCTGCCTTGGCGAGCATATCGCGACGCGCAGCTTCCGGCATAGCGGCGCGGATCGGCGTATCGATAATGCCGGGCGAGACGCAATTCACGCGGACGGGAGCAAGCTCGAGCGCAAGCGACCGCGTCAGCGACTCGAGCGCACCATTGGCGACTCCGACGATCGCGGAATTCGCGCGGGGCCGCACACTGAGGAAGCCAGACACAAAGGTGAGCGAACCGTCGGCCCGGAATTGGGCTGCGCGCGCGACGCGCCACGCACCCCAGAACTTTCCTTCCATGGTCGCGCGCACATCGTCCATCGGCACGGTCTTGAACGGCCCGGTGCGAAGCTGTGCGGCAGTCACAACGACATGATCCACCGCTCCGCAAATTCGAAACAAATTGGTGACACTATCGTCGTTGGTGACATCGGTCGGGACTGCGGTCGCACCGAATTTGTCGGCGGCCGCCTTCAGCCGCTCTGCGCTGCGGGAAGCAATCACCACGTCCGCGCCTTCGCTTTTGGCGAGTTCGGCAGTTGCCAGTCCGATACCGGACGAGCCTCCGACCACAACAACTTTCTTGCCTCCAAGCTGCATGCTCTTTCTCCGGTATTCGGTCGTGAAGAATACGGCGACTGCTGACCACGTCTATCGATTTAAAGGCCGCCGCAAGTATCGGCCCCGCGCCGGTCCGATGACCTCACCGCCATGATAGACCAAGCTGCCGCGAAGGAAGGTACTCTTCACTCGCCCCCTCAATTCTTGGCCTTCGAAGGGTGAATATCCTTGCTCTGATTCAGATTTTGCTGCGCGCACGACAAAGCTTTCATCCGGATCGACGAGAACGATGTCGGCGTCGAAACCCGGAGCAAGGTCGCCCTTGGTGAGCAACCCAAAACGCTGTGCCGGCTTCCAACTCAATAGCTCGGCCATATGATTATAGGACATACCGCGTTTGCTGCCTTCGCTCACGACCCCAGAGAGCAAGTATTCGGTGCCGCCGAAACCCGCTTTCGCGAGCCAAATATTGGTTGGATCGTCTTTTGACCATTTCTGCTCACTTGAACAGCAGGCATGATCGCTGACAATCCAGTCGATCTTGCGGTCAAGGACTGCTTGCCATAGGGCCTCAACGTCCTCCCGCGGACGGATCGGTGGGTTGACCTTCGCGTGAACGGCGCATTCGCAATCGGTGTCCAGTAGGAGATGACCCACGGTGACCTCCCGGCGAAATGCAATGTGGGGAAAAACCTGTTGCATGGTCCACGCGGCATCCACCGCCTTTCGCGAACTGAGATGCAGCAGGTTGATATTCAGACAGTTCGTTTCATTGGCCAGATATGACGCGATCCAAATTGCCAGCCCCTCAGAGTGTGGAGGACGGGCAGCACTGTATGCGTGCAGACCGGTCAGCTTGCCCTCACGCTCAACGATCTTTGTGTATGCATTCAGGATGTCCGCAAGCTCGCAGTGAAGGCTGACACTAATATAGTCAGCAAGTTGCGGATGTTTTGCCATCAGCCGCTGGGCGGACCGCATGATAAATTCGAAATGAGCGATGTCATAACGCTCTTCGGGGCCGATCATCAGGAACTCGTTCTGTTTGTCCGACCGGCCATGCAGCCCATAACCCCCATAAAACATGAATATTTTGAACGAGGTGACGCCATACTCCAGAGCGAGGTCTTCCATCTCATCAATATGTGCGGCTTCGATCGGAGCAATGTGAAACCCGTAGTCGACCCAAAATCGGCCATCGGATTGCTTGAGCACTTCAGGCATGAACTCACGGTATGGACCGCCGCGATTGAGATAGTATTGCCCAGTACGCATGTAGTTGATGCTCGACGTCACCCCACCCATCGCCGCTGCCTTGCTTTCCGAAACGGCATCCTGGGCCAGGGGCTGATAGATGCCGACATGCATGTGGGCATCAACGCAGCCGGGGAACGCCAGAAGATTTTTGGCGTCGAAGGATTCCTTGGCGCGCTCTGTGTCGATCGCAGGCGCGACCTGGACGACCTTTCCGTCTTTGACCGCGATGTCGAACCTTTCGATTGACGTCTTGTTAGGTCGCACAACGCGAGCATTTTTGATCACAAGATCGAAACTCTTATCCATTCGAGATTTCCCTTACTAAGCCTACGGCAAATGGCAGAAATTCATCGCTTGCGACTTGTATCAGTCGAGGTAGCCGACCTGATCGACGCCAACTGCTTGCCATGTTCGATCATACCCGGCGCACCAAGGAGCTCGTTGAGTTCAGCAAAGTCGAGCATGCGCGCGCGGAACGGTTGCGTAGTCCCGTGCGCAGCGAGTGAGGCATAGTATTCGGTCGCGGTCTTCGTCAGTGCACGGACGATCCCCCCTGGGAAAATTACGAGCGAAAATCCCAATGTTTCAAGTTCAGACGCTGAAAGCATCGGCGTCTTTCCGCCTTCGACCATATTGGCCATCAGGGGTACCGTGCCGCCGGCCCGGCTCGTTATCTTTTCCAGTTCTTCGCGCGCTTTCGGCGCCTCGATGAACAGGAGATCGGCGCCGGCGTCGCGGTAAAGCAGCGCGCGCTCTATTGCACGGTCGAATCCCTCAACCGCAACTGCATCGGTTCGAGCGATTATGAGCGTTTCCGGAGATTGACGTATATCCGTAGCCGCTTTGACTTTACCGACCATCTCCGACGCCGGGATCAGCGCCTTGTCATCGAGATGGCCACAGCGTTTGGGGAAATCCTGGTCCTCGATTTGGATGGCATTGGCGCCTGCGCGCTCGAGCAGGCGGACCGTGCGCTCGACATTAAGCGCATTGCCGTAGCCGGTATCAGCATCGACAATAAGATGAGCGCGCACGCGGTCGCGTATGAGCGCTACGGTCTCCACCACCTCGCTCATACTTACTAAGCCAATGTCGGGACGGCCTAGTCGCGTATAGGCGATGGCCGCGCCTGAGACGTAAAGCGCTTCGAAGCCGGCCCGCTCGGCGATCAGTGACGTAAGCGGATCATATACACCCGGCGCGATCAGGATCGGCAGGCGTGCGAGACGGGCGCGTAAGCTGGTGCTTGTCATGCGTCACATTCCAAGATAAGCGCGCTTAAGCTCGGGATTGGCGCCAATGTCCGCGGCGCTGCCGGACATGACGAATTTTCCATCGGCGAGAATGTACGCGCGATTAGCGACGTCGAGACTTTGCACAACATTCTGCTCGACAAGAAGCACAGAAACGCCGTCGCCGTTGATTCGCTTGATGAGCGCAAACAGCTCCTCGACGAGCAATGGCGAGAGCCCCAGTGAAGGCTCGTCGAGGATGATCAATTTAGGTTCGGCCATCAGCCCCCGACCTATGGCGAGCATCTGCTGCTCGCCGCCTGACAGGGTGTCGGCACGCTGAGCGCGACGCTCGTAAAGACGCGGAAAGACAGCGAATACACGCTCGCGGTTTTGCGCGCGCCGCGCGCCAGCCCGGCGATAGCTGCCGAGATCAAGGTTCTCGCGCACCGACAGATTGGGAAAGATTCGCCGCCCTTCCGGTACGTGAATGAGGCCACGCGCAACGATTGCTGGGGGCTTTTCGCGCACGACCTCGGCACCGTCGAAGCAGATCGAACCAGCGCGTGCGCGCAGGATGCCAGAGATGACACGATTGAGCGTTGTCTTTCCGACGCCATTCGACCCGAGCACGGCAACGACTTCGCCCGGGCGCACAGTGAGATCGACACCGCGCAAGACCTCCGTCTCTCCGTAACCGGCGTGCAGGCCGCGGACGATGAGCAGCGGGCTAGGATCCATCCAATGCTCCCAGCATTGCCGCAGCCCCATGGCCGAGATAGGCCTCGATTACTCCAGGATCGGCGGCGACTTGCGCGGGCGTTCCCGCGGCAATGATGCGGCCTTCCGCCAGCACGAAGACGTGCGCGGCTAGGCTCATCACCGCCTGCATCACATGCTCGATCATCATGATGGTGATGCCGCGCCCGCATAGACTGCGGATGACCGGAACGATATCGCGGATTTCGGAAGGGTTCAGACCCGCCAGCACTTCATCGAGCAGCAACAATTTCGGCTCGATTGCCAGCGCGCGTGCGAGTTCGAGCCGCTTGCGGCCAGCGACGGTTAACGTATCTGCCGGCCGGTCGAGTAAATCGCCCAGCCCCATCTGGCGGCCGATTTCTTCAGCAGCTGTGAGTGCCGTGCCGTGCGCTCGGTGATGCAAATGCGCGCCGACCAGAATGTTCTCGCGGACCGACAAGCCCGCAAAAGGCTGTGCGATCTGGAAGGTCCGCGCTATACCGCGCCGCGCGAGGCGATGCGGCATTTCGCCGGTGATATCGTCACCGGAAAAGCGGACGGTGCCTCCGCTCGCCTTGAGGAATCCGGAAATGATGGAAAAAAGCGTCGTCTTGCCGGCGCCATTCGGACCTATCAGTGCGGTAATACGACCTTCGACCGCAGTGAGCGAAGCGGCATTGACGGCCAACAGACCGCCGAAACGACGCGAGACACGATCAACCACAAGAAGTGGCTCAGCCATGGCCCGCCTCCGGAATGGAGGAAACAGCTGGCCTGGTGCGGCGCTTCAACCATTTACGCACTTGCAAAAATCCGCCGATCAACCCGCGTGGGGTAAACCAGATGACCAGCACCAGCGCGCCACCATAGACAATCAAATCAAGGCCGGGGACGTCGCCAGTCACGAGCTTCGCGCCCTCGCCCAGCGACTTAACCACCAGCGCGCCGAGCAGCGGCCCGAAGGCTGTACCGACGCCGCCAATGATCGGCGTCAGGAGCGCCTCAATGGAGATCCAGGTACCGTAGGCGATGCCGGAATCGATAAAGAGAAAATATTGCGCATAGAAACATCCAGCGGCGGCGGTCATCGCGCCAGAAATGATCATGGCCGCGGTCTTGACGCTTCTCACGTCGACACCGAGCGATTTCGCTGCATCCTCATTTTCACGCACCGCAATTAGCCAAGCGCCGAAGCGCGAGCGCTCGATCAGTCGAGTGACCAAAAGCGATGTGGCGACGAGAGTCAGAACAACCCAATAGAACGCGGCGCGGCTTTGAAACTGGAATGCCTGCGGGCCCAGGTCGAGCTTGATCAACGTGCCAACACCCGCACCAGTGATCGGTGCGACGCTCGCGATAATGCGCAGTACCTCGGCAAAAGCGAGCGTCACCAGAGCAAAATAGGAGCCGCGCAAGCCGGACCGGAAAGTGAGGACCCCGATAATGGCGCCGAGTAAAGCGCCTGTCGCGATGCCGGTGCCGAAGCCAAGCCATGCATTGATGCCGTAGCGCACTTGCAGCACGGCGGTGACATATGCGCCTGTACCAAAGAAGACGGCGTGCCCAAACGAGTATTGCCCACCATAACCGCCAAGGATATTCCACCCCTGTCCGGCCAGCGCGATCATCAGCGTCACGATGAGAAAATTAAGCGTGGCGTTGGAGTGCACGACCAAAGGCACTGCCGCGAGCACAACCACCACTGCCGCGATTGGCGCGAGCCCTTTCATGCGCGACCTCCGAACAACCCGTTCGGGCGTACCAGAAGCACTGCAATGAAAATGACGAAAATGCCGATCTGGCCGAGCGATTCGCCAAGGAACAGGCCAGAAAGGCTTTCCACCACCCCGATAAGCAGAGCGCCAATCAACGCGCCCGGCACCGAGCCCATCCCTCCGAGGACGACGATGGTGAAGGCGACGAGCACGAAAGCGTTGCCGACGCTGGGATTGACGTAATAGTTCGGGATCAAAAGGCACGCGGCAATAGCAACGCAGGCGGTGCCGAGGCCGAAGGTCACGGCATACACATGGGCGACGTCGATGCCGGCAAGCTCGGCGCCAAGCTTTTCCTTCGCAACAGCGCGGATCGCCCTGCCGATATCAGTGAATGCCATAATCAGCCAGAGCACGAGCGCTACGAGGAATACCGCGGCAAAACCGACCACGCGTGGCACAGCAAGAAAAGTGAACCCGAAATCGATGGTCTTAAACGCATATGGGACGTCGACCGTTCGCGTATCGGCGCGGAATGCAAAGAGAAGCGCGTTTTCGACGATGACGGCGATGCCCAGCGTCACCAGCAGCATATTCCGGTCATCACCATGCGAAGCCGGGCCGATGATGAAACGCTGCAAGGCATAGCCGAGCGCAAAAAATATGGGCGAGATCAGGAATACGGCGACGTATGGATCGAGGCCCAACAGACGATAAGCGAAGAAGGCCGCGAACAATGCCGCGCTCAGAAGCGCACCATGCGCGAAATTAATAATGTGCAGCACACCGTAGATCAGCGTCAGGCCGAGGGCGACAAGTGCGTAAACTGCGCCAGTCAACAAACCGTTGAGGATCGCAGGGATCAGAATGGTTAGCGACAGCACGGACGCAACACTTTGAAGGCTATGGCTGCGGGCAGTGCATTGAATGCACCGCCCGCGTTGCCATAACGCTTACGCCGGCATCGGAAATACTGGCTTCGCGTTTGCGAAGGCCGGCGGCAAAATCACCTTAATGTCGTTTTCGAGCACTTGCGTATTGGCTGGCGCAGCACCCTCGTTCTGACCGTTGACGAATTTTGTTGGGCCGTAAGGCATGACGTGCCCTGCGAACGTCGATGTCTCCAGCGCCGCCGTGAGCTTCGCGCGGTCGGCAGACGCCGCCCGCTGGAGCGCGTCGGCGATCAGATAGACGCAGCTGTAGTTCATATAGACCTCGTAGGTGAAGAACTGGTCCTTGCCTTCGACCTTCTTCTTCAATGCCTGCGCTTTCTCGCTGCGGGGGTCGAACCAGTGATTGCAGTCCATGATGTATTTTGCCGCCTCCGGAAATTCCTTGACGAACTTGTAAGAGGACGCCGCACCGCCGAGCACCGAATAGATTCCCTTCGGCCGGACCTGCTGTTGCTGCATGGTACGGGCGAGCAGTACATATTCATTGTAGTAGTTTGCCGGAATGACGAGATCCGGATTCAGCGCTTTAATTTTGAGCACAACGTTATTGAAATCGCGCGTAGGAGTCGGATGCGGGATCGTCTCCAGGATCTGAAAACCCTGCTGCGGAAGCTGCGCGTTAAGCAGCTTGGCAAGGCCGGAGCCAAATAATGTATCCTCGTGCACGATCATCACGGTCTTGGCGGGTTTGCCGGCCTGGTCGTTGATGATGGTGAGATTGGCCAGCGCGGTTTTGGCGATGACGCCGAAGCCGGGACCAAAGCGGAAGGTATTTTTTAGACCGCGGGTGACGATACCATCAGCAACACCGACATCGACCACGTAAGGCAGCTCATAGCGCGCCGCAGCCTGGGTCGTAGCGAGGCAGATGTTGCTGGCATAGCCGCCAACGATGCAGGCAACGCCTGCAGAATTCATCTTCTCAACTTCGGCTGTGCCGCCATCGGGCGTTGACTGTGCGTCGCCAAGCACAGCGTCAATATTGCCCAGCCCCTTAATGCCGCCACCGGCATTAATCTCCTCGATTGCGATAGTTGCGCCGAGCCGGCCTTGCTGACCGGAGTAGGACAAGGCGCCGGTGACCGGATGCAGCACGCCGAGTTTCACGGCGGCACCTTGTGCGCGCACCACGGAAGGCATGGCAATGCTGCCGGTTGCCGCTGCCGCCACGCCAAATGCCGAAGTAGCGAGGAACCGGCGACGACTGAATGGATGTTTTTGGTCCGACATGGTGACTTCTCCCTCGTTTAGCGTTGCGGCGCGATATCTGCCGGCTTGGTTTTTTGGTTTAACGTTTTCAAATGTGTATTCGTGGGACGGCTACGGGCTGGACTCGTGGATGACCGGTGCCCATGCCTTGGTGTCAGCGGCACCTGAGCGCACGAGATCGATCTCGAAGGCGTAGCGATCGGGCCGGTAGAGCGCGTGCAGATGTTCAACACCACGGCCAGCCTGGTCGTAAACGACGCGAACGAGTTCAATCAATGGCGATCCGGTGTGCAGTCCCAGCGCTTCGGCAACACTCGGCGTTGCGAGCCCCGCACTGATTCGCTGGTGCGCATGCTCCGGTTTCACGCCGGCCCTCTCGAGCAGCTCAAGTAAGGGCCGCTCGGCAAGCTCTTGCCGGGTGAACGTCACGGACACGCTCTCAGGGACATGTGTGGTTAGAAATGAGAACGGTAGGCCATCGACCGAACGTACGCGCACAGAGCGCTGCAGCAACTGGTCCGGCGTCGCACCGAGCATTTGCGCGACCATGCCTTCTGCTGGCACGTATTCGAAAGACAGCAGCTTCACTGCGGTGCGCCGTCCCATATCTGCGAGATTGGCGAGCACACCGGAAATATCAGCGGTGATGGGGGCTGGCGATGGCCGGTAGGTAACACGCGTACCGGCGCTGCGCCGCCGTTCAATCAACCGCTCGCGCGCAAGCTCGCCGAGCGCGCGCCGCACCGTGACCCGCGACACCCCGTGATAGTCGGCGAGTTCATTTTCGTTAGGGAGCTTTGTGCCGAAGCCAATGGCGCCACTGAGGATGCGGTCGCGCAGGACCAAATAGACTTGCTTTGCCTTCGCTTCGCCCAACCAGTCGCGCAAGGCCGCACTCCCCTACCCCCAAGCGCCCGTCGCTGACACGCGCTTTACTTGGTATTTTTTAGCATACAATATCGCGCACCCTCGACAAGCCTGGTGGCTGGGCCAGAGGCGACCGGATATGAGCGAACCCCAAACTCTGACCGACAAGTTGTGGTTGGCGCATGAAATCGCACGCCGCGAGGACGGCGCCACGCTGCTTTGGGTCGACCGGCATTACGTGCATGAGGGCTCATTCCACGCCTTCAGTCAGATGAAAGCGCGCCAGCGCACCACTGCCGAGCCACAACTTACCTTTGGCGTTGCCGATCATTACGTGCCAACGCGCGAGCGCGGAAAGGACATTGCCAATACCGAGATCGCGGCAATGGTGCGAAATCTCGAAAACAATGCTGCAGAAAATCAAATTACTCTCTTTGGCCTGCGCGATCCACGCCAGGGCATTGTGCACGTGGTCGGCCCGGAACAAGGATTGACCCTGCCCGGCCTGTTAGTCGTCTGCGGCGACAGCCATACCTCAACCCACGGCGCCTTCGGTGCTTACGCATTCGGGATCGGGGCGTCGGAAGTAGCGCATGTGCTGATGACGCAAACGTTGTGGCAGAAGAAGCCGAAGCGGATGCGTATTGTGGTCGGCGGCAAGGCAGCTGTCGGCATTGCGTCCAAGGACATCGCGCTGGCCATCATCGCACGCATTGGCGCTGACGGGGCTCAAGGCCATGCCATCGAGTTCGCCGGCACTGCAATACGGGCGCTTTCGATGGAAGGCCGTATGACGCTTTGCAACATGTCGATTGAGGCAGGCGGACGCTGCGGTATGGTGGCGCCGGACGCAACCACTTTCGCTTATATCAATGGGCGACCCTATGCGCCGAAGGGCACCGCCTTCGAGCAAGCCATCGAAGCATGGTCAGTGCTCGTGTCCGATGCCGACGCCGTTTTTGACCGGGAGGTCTCGATCGACGCCGGCACAATCGCGCCAATCGTTACCTGGGGTACGACGCCGGACGACGCCTTGTCTGTCGACGCACGCGTGCCCGACCCCTCCCGAGAGCCCGATGAGACGCGTGCCAAATATGTACGCGAGGCACTCGACTATATGGGTATCACGCCGGGCACGAAATTGACCGATATCGCCATTGACCGGGTCTTCATCGGCTCCTGCACCAATTCTCGCATCGAGGACCTGCGCGCCGCCGCGGCCGTGCTTGCGGGCCGCGTGAGCAAAGTGCCGGGCCTCGTTTCGCCAGGCTCATCAGCGGTAAAACGGCAAGCAGAGGAAGAAGGACTCGATCGCATTTTCCGCGATGCCGGATTGGAATGGGCGGATTCGGGATGTTCGATGTGTGTCGGCATCAATGGAGACCTGGTGCCACCGGGAGAGCGTTGTGCGTCGACCACCAATCGGAATTTCCGCGGCCGGCAAGGTCCAGGCGCACGAACACATCTGATGTCGCCAGCCATGGTGGCCGCGGCGGCGGTTAGCGGACGGCTTGCTGATGTCCGACCTTTGCTGGTCGGACGCAAACTATAGGGCGCAATAATGGAGAAATTCATTCGTCTCACGGCCAAAGCCTGCCCGCTGATGATACCGAACCTCAATACCGATCAAATCCTGCCGGCGCGCTATCTCAAGTGGCCGCGCTCGAAGGGCCTCGGCAGCGTCTTGTTTTACGACTTCCGACGGGACGCCGGAGGCCATGAGCGACCCGACTTCCCGCTCAATCAAAATGCTTATCGCGACGCCAAAATCGTGCTTGCCGGGCGCAACTTCGGCGGCGGCTCATCTCGCGAGGCGGCCGTGTATGCGCTTTATGACCACGGCTTCCGTTGCGTGATCGCGCCATCGTTCGGAGATATTTTCGCGCAAAATGCGGTAAAGAATGGGCTGTTGACGGCTGTTGCCGCCGAGGCAGAGGTCGGCAACCTCGCGGCTACCATTTCTGCCAATCCGGCACAGGACATAACCGTCGACCTGGAACAGCAGACGATCAGCTGCGCCGATCGCAAGATTACGTTTGCTGTCGATCCAATCAGCCGCAATCAACTATTGAACGGCTGGGACGATGTCGACCTCACGGACAGTTATCGTGGGGCAATCGTTGCTTTCAGGGCCAATGACAAGACCACAAGACCCTGGGCAACTCCGGTTGAAAGGTAGCGATTGCCGTAGGAACCACTGCCCTCTAAAGTTCACTTCGGCTGTTGCGCTTTTGCGCATGTGGGGTTGGGGGCTGGCGGTGCGTTCGATTTCATTTCTCTCGGTTGCGTCCAAAACGGTCGCCGTTGCGTCGTTGGTCCTCGTGGCTGCCGCCGGCGCTGCGGCCTTTGCAGCGGATCTGCCGCTTGTCACGAAAGCCCCCCCGCCGCCGCTGTCTGGCGGTTCGTTCTGGGCCGAAGTCGATTATCTCGCCTGGACCGTCAAAGGCGACAAGCTCCCGCCGCTGGTGACGACGAGCGTGGCCGGCACGCCTCTGTCCCAGGCCGGTGTGCTTGGATTTCCAGGCACGTCGGTGCTGTTCGGGGATTCCACCACCAACGACAAGTGGCGGTCGGGCCTACGCGCACGGCTAGGATACTGGTTCGACTCCCAGCATAAAGCCGGAATCGAAGGAAGCTTCTTTGGCCTGGAACAGGCGTCGGCCGGGTTCAGCGCCAGCTCCACCGGCACCCCCATTCTGGCGCGGCCATTTTTCGATGCCAGCTTAAATCAACAGCCGCCACGCTGATTGCCTTCCCGGGCGCCCTCGCCGGATCGGTGAACATCAACGAAACCTCGCGCCTCTATGGCGCCGGCGTTCTTTATCGTCAGGAGATCGGGTCCTGGGGTGCGGAACGTTTCAGCGTGCTGGCCGGATATCGTTATTTGCACGCGTCCGACGATCTGGGAATTTCCTCGTCGTCGACGGTCACCACCATTAATGGTCCGATTCCTGCCGGCACTGCTTTCGGCGTCAACGACTCGTTCAAGGCGATCAGCAATTTTCATGGTGTCGATCTCGGCGTCATCGGCGAGTTCACGCAGGGACCCTGGCTGCTCGAATGGCGGGCCCAGGTTGCCCTGGGCGCCAATTTCAACGAAGCACAAATCAACGGCTCGACATCAATCAACCTTGGCGGCGTGGTCACGACATCGCCGGGCGGACTGTTGGCACTGTCGAGCAATATCGGCAATTTCTCCCAAACCCGTTTCGCGGTGGTGCCGGAGCTCACCTTGAAAGCCGGGTACCAGTTTGCGCCAGGCTGGCGGGTTATCGGTGGATATGACCTGCTCTACTGGACCGGCGTTCAGCGCGCAGGAAATCTAATCGACAGCACGATCAACACCGCCCTGATTCCTCCGGCAACGGGAGGGGGGCCGCAACGTCCGCAGGTCCAGTTCAATTCGTCGCCGTTGCTGGCGCAGGGTTTTAGCGCCGGGGTTCGCTACGAATTTGGTGTCCGCTAGGTGTCAAAGGCAGACTGATCAGCGCCTGCCGCAATGTCCGCTTCAGCTTGGAAAGCAGTCGCTGCCGTTAATCCACGATAACCGCTGTCCCCTCGATTTCGACTTTGGCGCGGGTCTCCAGCAGTCCAGCAACCACCAACAGCGTCATCGCCGGGAAATGGCGGCCGATCACCCGGCGGTACACTTCTCCAATTTCGCGCTGGCGGGCGGCATATTCGGTTTTGTTGGTCACGTACCAGTTAAGCCGGACGAGATGACGCGGCTCCCCGCCGGCCGCCATGAGAATCTCGACGATATTTTTCAACGCCTGCTCGACCTGGACGACGAAATCGTCGCTCTCGAATTGCCCTTGTGCATTCCAGCCAATCTGGCCGGCAATGAAAACCTGCCGACCTTGCGCAGCGATGCCATTGGCATAGCCTTTTGGCGCCGGCCAGTGTTTCGGCTGCACAATTTCAAACGAGCTTTTGCTCATGATGCATGTTCTCGCAATTTGAATCGTTGAATTTTTCCGGTCTGTGTCTTCGGCAAGGCGTCAATGAATTTTACAACGCGCGGATACTTGTAAGGCGCGATGGTTGCCTTGACATGGTCCTGCAGGATCTTGATACGCAAATTATCGGCCACGACGCCGGCCTTGAGCACGACAAAGGCCGACACGATCTGGCCCCGCTCGATATCGGTGGCGCCGATCACAGCGCATTCCGCAACATCCGGATGCGACAACAACGCCGCCTCGACCTCCGGCCCGGCAATGTTGTATCCCGCAGAGACGATCATATCGTCGTTGCGCGCAGCGAAGTGGAATCGCCCATCGTCGTCCCGGATAAAAGCGTCACCGGTGAGATTCCAGCCGCTATCGACGTAGTCTTTCTGCCGCCGATCGGAGAGATACCGGCAGCCCGTCGGACCGCGCACCGCCAGCCGGCCGACCGTACCGACAGGCACGTCGTTCATCGCGGCGTCGACAATCTTGGCTTCATAGCCCGCAACCGGCCGCCCTGTCGCTCCGGGCAACGCGTCGCCGACGCGGCTGGTGATGAATATGTGCAGCATCTCAGTCGAACCTATGCCATCGAGAATTGGTTTTCCGGTCCGGCGGGTCCACTCCTCGAACACCGGCGCGGGTAAGGTCTCGCCGGCCGATACGGCGATCCGCAACGACGAAAGATTGGCACCCTGGTCCATCGCCGCCATCATGGCGCGATACGCGGTCGGAGCGGTGAACGAGATCGTCGCTTTATAGGTCTCGATGATCTGAACCATGTTGGCAGGCGACGCGTTTTCGAGAAGGGTTGCAGTCGCCCCAAAACGAAGCGGGAAAATCGCCAGGCCACCGAGACCGAAGGTGAAAGCCAACGGTGGCGAGCCGACGAACACGTCTTCCGGCTTCACGTCGAGAACTTCCTTAGCGTAACCATCAGCGATAATCAGCAGGTCGCGATGGAAATGCATCGTCGCCTTGGGTTCTCCGGTCGTACCGGAGGTGAAGCCCAACAACGCGACGTCGTCGCGCCCGGTCGCCACCGCGTCGAACTTCACCGGTTTATCGAGCGCGACGCGGTCTAGCTCGGCGTCGTGATTGGACGTGCCGTCGAAATTGACGACCTGCTTGAGGAATTTGCTAGTTTTGGCGCAGGCGACCAACTCGTCGGCGATGCGACTATCGGTGAGTGCCAGCGCGATTTCGGCTTTGTCGACAATCTTGCCGAGCTCACCGGCGCGCAACATTGGCATCGTATTGACGACGACCGCGCCTGCCTTGGTGGCTGCTAGCCAGGCCGCGACCAAGGCGGGATTATTGCCGGAGCGGATCAGGACGCGGTTGCCCGGTTTGACCCCGTAGTTCTCGACGAGCGCATGCGCCAGCCGGTTCGACCAGTCGGTCAGCTCTTTGTAGGTGCGTCGACGGCCATTTCCAATCAAAGCGATGTTATCGCCGAAACCGCGATCGACCATGCGGTCCGTCAATTCGACCGCGGCATTCAGGCGTTCCGGGTACTGAAATTCCGGCCGGTCCAGCAGAATATCCGGCCATTGATCGAATGGCGGAAGATTGTCGCGGGTGAATGTATCGACGTGCGCGGACGGGCCAAGCTTGATGTGTCGAGTTCATGTCAGCGGCCTGCAGCGGATGAAAGCACGGATCGAGCGATGACAACTTTCTGGACGTCGGAAGCGCCCTCGTAAATGCGCAATGCCCGAATCTCGCGGTAGAGCGTCTCGACCGGATGCCCGGCGCGCACGCCGTCGCCGCCATGAATTTGTACCGCGGCATCGATCACGCGCTGCGCCGCTTCGGTGGCGTAAAGCTTGGCCATCGCCGCTTCTCGTGTGACGCGCGCTGCGCCCATGTCTTTGGTCCACGCAGCGCGATAGACGAGGAGTGCCGCCGCATCGATCTCGAGGGCCATATCGGCAATGTGGCCCTGCACCATCTGCAATTCTGACATAGGTGCGCCAAACAACTCGCGGCTCGCGGCACGCTTTAGCGTTTCGGCGAGCGCGCGGCGCGCAAAGCCGAGAGCGGCGGCACCGACTGAGGTACGGAATACGTCGAGCGTCGCCATCGCGATCTTAAAGCCGTCGCCCGCCGTCCCTATGATGTCACCAGCACCAACCTGGCAGTTCTTCAACGCAACACGCGCAAGAGGATGCGGCGCGATTGTTTCAATACGCTCAACAATCGAGAGGCCGGGGTTATCGCCGCGCACGATAAACGCCGATAGGCCTTTCGCGCCCGGGGCCTCGCCGGTTCGGGCGAACACGACGTAAAGATCGGCAATGCCTCCGTTCGATATCCAGGTTTTCTCGCCATCGAGGATATAGCCATCGTGGTCTCGCCGTGCCGTGGTTGAAATATTGGCGACGTCGGAGCCGGAAGCTGGCTCGGATAGCGCAAATGCTGCGATCGCGTCGCCGCGGCGGGTCTTTGGGAGCCATTCGGCCTTTTGAGGCGCGGTGCCAAACAGCGAAATCGGTCCGGCACCGAGGCCCTGCATTGCGAAGGCGAAATCGGCGAGGCCGGAATGGCGCGCCAGCGTCTCGCGGATCAGACGCCAGCGTGCGAACATCGATTTTCTCTGACGGATCGTCGCCCGGCGCGCTGTGTTTGAGCCAGCCATCGCGCCCGAGCTTTTGCACCAGTTCGCGGCAAGCGGCATCAACGTCACGATGATCGACATGTGCGCAATGCTGCGCGGCCCAGGATTCCAGCCGCTCGGCAAGCGCGCGATGGCGCTCCTCGAAAAACGGCCAATGCAGGAAACTGCGGTCGAGCATCGTTCAATTTCCGGCGAATTGCGGCTTCTGCTTGGCCACAAAAGCTTCATAGGCACGGCGAAAGTCTTGCGTCTGCATGCAGACCGCCTGCGCAAGCGCCTCCGCGTCCACAGCGGCGTCGAGCGGCATAGCGAATTCGTGGTGGAGCATGGTCTTCGTCATTCCGTGCGCAAAAGTTGGTCCGGTGGCGAGTTGCTGCGCTAACGTCATCGCGTCCGCCTCAAGCTTCTCCGCGCTGACAACACGATTGAAAAAGCCCCACCGCTCGCCCTCCTCCGCTGTCATGACGCGGCCGGTATAGAGAAGCTCCGACGCCCGCCCGTGACCGATAACGCGTGGCAACAAAGCGCACGCGCCCATGTCGCAGCCGGCAAGGCCGACACGTGTGAACAAAAACGCGGTTTTGGCTTGCGGCGTACCCAGACGGATATCGCAGAACAGCGCGATCATGGCGCCTGCACCAACGCAGACACCGTCAATTGCAGCGATTATCGGTTGCGGGCAGGCGCGCATCGCCTTCACGAGTTCGCCGGTCATGCTGGTGAAATCGAGAAGCCCTTTCATATCCCGCTTTAACAGCGGTCCGATGATGTCGT
Source organism: uncultured Alphaproteobacteria bacterium (assembly GCA_963743405.1). Lineage (GTDB taxonomy): Bacteria > Pseudomonadota > Alphaproteobacteria > Rhizobiales > Xanthobacteraceae > Pseudolabrys. The sequence goes on from CAVUPX010000006.1 coordinate 274,389, forward strand.
GAACATCGCCGCCCGAGCAGAAATTGCCTCCGCTCGAGCCGAATATAATGACCTTGATATCACCGGCCCGTGAAAGATCACGGAAGGTCTGGCCGAGTTCCGCGTAACTATCAAAGGTGATCGGATTCTTCCGCTCGGCGCCCTTAAGCGTGATCACGGCGACTCCGTTCTGCGCATGCCAATTAAAATGCTTCGGCTTGAAGTCGCTCATAGTCATGCGCGCGTTCCTCCGTTACGTATGCGGCTGGACAATCCGTCAAGATGGCGGATCAGTGTGTCCGCCCCCGCCGCATCGAATTCCGACAGCAACCCGTCGACCCAGGCCTGGTGCGCCTTGGCCATTGCGGTGAATTCTTTTAGGCCGCGCGGTGTTAACCGCACGATGATCGCGCGGCGGTCATCAGCTGGGGCCTGGCGCGCGACAAGCTTGTCGGACACCAGCCGATCAATGATACCGGTAACATTGCCATTCGACACCATCAGAAAGCGCGACAGCTCGGTCATTGTCATGCCGTCAGGTTTTCTCTCGAGTGCCGCCATGACATCGAACTGCGGCAACGTAACCTTGAACTCGACGCGTAACCGATCGCGCACCTCCGCCTCGATTGCGCGGGCGGCACGCAAAATGCGGACCCACAGTCGCAGGCGTTGTTTGCTCAGCGATGGCGCCGTTTGACGCGGCTTTGTCGTAACGGAAATTGTCATGCCGTGCCCCCGGCGATCACAATGGCTTCTCCATTGATCGAAGCGGCCGCCGGCGAACACAGCCAAAGCACTTTGGCCGCGACATCTTCCGGTGAAATCAGCCGGCCGTCAGCATTGTCTTTGGCGAGCGTCGCGCGCGCCTCGGCCACAGTGCAGCCGGTCTTGGCTGCAATCGCGACCGCTGAAGCGTCTAAAAGCGGCGTATCTGTAAAGCCAGGGCACACCGCATTCACGGTCACGCCGGCCGGCTTTAGTTCTGCGGCCAAAGCGCGTGCAAGACCGACGACGCCATGCTTAGCGGCACAGTAGGCTGCCACATAGGGATAGCCCTTCAGCCCCGCCGTCGAGGCAGTGAACACTATTCGCCGCGTCCCCCCGCCCTTGCGCATCACGTCACTCAGCGCCGCCTGCACCGTCTGAAACGCGCCAGTCAGATTGACGCTGATCATGCGTTGCCAATGCTCGGTCGAGATTTTTGCGGCCGGCGCGCTCTCGGCCGCACCAGCATTGGCGATGACAATATCGATCGGGCCATGCGCTGCGCGCGCGGCCTCCACCATCGCTGCGCAATCTGCAGCAATCGTGACATCGGCCGTGATCGCTGTGGCCTTCGGCAAAGTCTTTGCAACTGTGTCGAGCGGCGCTTTGCGACGCCCGACAAGAGAAACGGCCGCGCCATCGTTTCGCCAGTGCCCGCGCGATTGCAGCGCCAATGCCGCTGCCGCCGCCGGTGACCAAAGCGTGTAAACCGTCGAGCGCGCCCATCACACCTTTCCCGTCATCACGTCAGGTCGCGATTTCAATCGACGCAGTTGATCGCGGCCGGCCCAATAAGGCTTCGGCCAGGTCGTACCCTCGTAACCGAGATCGGCTGCGGCGTGCAGGGTCCAGTACGGATTGGCGAGGTGGGGCCGCGCCAGGCAAACCAGATCGGCGCGGCCGGCCATCAAAATCGAATTGACATGGTCGGCGTCGTAAATGTTGCCGACAGCGAGCGTCGCGATACCGGCCTCGTTGCGAATGCGGTCGGAGAACGGCGTCTGGAACATACGGCCATAGACTGGCTTGGCCTGTTTCGTCGTTTGCCCGGCGGAAACGTCAATCATATCAACGCCAGCATCGGTCAGAATACGCGCAACTTCGACCGCATCTTGTGGCGAAATGCCGTCCGGCACCCAATCATTGGCCGAGATGCGCACCGAAATCGGCTTTTCGTCTGGCCATACCGCGCGCACCGCGCGGAACACCTCGAGCGGAAACCGCATTCGGTTCTCAAGGCTGACCGCCATAATCGTCAGTACGCTTATTGGTGAGCGGCGTAATGAAGGCCGACATCAGATAGCCGTGCGCGTAATGAAGCTCGAGCCAGTCGAAGCCGATACGCTGCGCCATCTGTGCTGAACGCACGAACTGATCGCGAACGGCATCCATGTCGGAGCGCGTCATCTCCCGCGGCGTTTGGTTGTCCGCGCTCCACGGCACCGCCGACGGCGCGAATAACGCCCAATTACCGGACGTCAGCGGGGCATCCATCGTTTCCCACCCGAGTTGGGTTGAGCCTTTGGAGCCGGAATGGCCAAGCTGAATTGCAATCTTGGCGTCCGTCTCGGCGTGGACAAAATCGACGATCCGCTTCCACGCAGCTTCGTGCTCGGGACGATAAAGCCCAGTACAGCCGGGCGTAATGCGGCCTTCCGGCGACACACAGGTCATTTCGGTGAACACCAGCCCCGCGCCTCCTTTGGCGCGCTCGGCATAGTGGACCAAATGCCAATCGGTCGGCGTGCCATCGACCGCGCGGTATTGCGCCATCGGCGACACCACGACGCGGTTCTTCAATTCGACACCGCGCACGCGGAAAGGCACGAACATCGGCGCCCGTGCCGCTTGCGCCTCGCGGCCGGTCGCTTGGCGCTCGAACCAGCGCTCCGCATCACCGAGCCAAATTTCGTCGCGCTCACGCAAGTTCTCATGGCTGATGCGTTGCGAGCGCGTGAGCAGCGAATAATTGAACTGAACCGGATCAAGCTTGAGGTAACGCTCGACGTCCTCGAACCATTCCGTCGAATTGCGCGCCGCGCTTTGCAGCCGCAAAACCTCAAGCCGCCGCTCGTTTTCATAGCGACGAAAGGCGCTCTCCATGGTCGGTTCACTGTGCAGATAGTCCGCCAAGGTGATGGCGCTTTCGAGCGCGAGTTTCGAGCCGGAGCCGACCGAGAAATGCGCGGTAGCGGCGGCATCGCCAAGCAAAACGATGTTCTGATAACTCCACCGCTCGCAAAGGACGCGGTTAAAATTAAGCCAGGCCGAACCGCGCAGATGGCGCGCATTTGACATCAATCTGTGGCCGCCGAGATTGCGGGAAAAAATTTTCTCGCAGGCCGCAATCGTCTCCTCGGTGCTCATCCGGTCAAACCCGGCTCGGCGCCAGGTTTCCTCCGAGCACTCAACGATAAAGGTCGCCGTATCGGTGTCGAATTGGTAGGCGTGCGCCCAAATCCAGCCATGCTCGGTCTGTTCGAAGATAAATGTGAAGGCGTTGTTGAATTTCTGGTGCGTGCCGAGCCAGATGTATTTGCAGGCGCGCACTTCGATGTCGGGCTTAAACACGTCGGCGTGGGCTGCGCGCACCCGCGAATTCGCACCGTCTGCGCCAACGATCAAATCGTAATCGGCATAAGCGGAGACATCTTTCGCCTCCGTCTCAAATTCGAACTTGACCCCGAGAGCAAGCGCACGCTCCTGAAGAATGTTCAGCAGCCGCTGGCGACCGATGCCCGAGAAGCCGTGGCCACCCGAGCGCACGGCCTTACCGCGATAGTGCACCTCGATATCGTTCCAATAAACGAAAGATTCGCGAACGTGCGCCGCGCTTTCCGGGTCGTTGGCCTGGAGATTGGCAAGCGTTTCGTCGGACAGCACCACGCCCCAGCCGAAAGTATCGTTTGGCCGGTTGCGTTCAACGACCACAACCTCGTGCCTGGGATCTCGCCGCTTGAGCGAGATTGCGAAGTAGAGCCCGCCGGGACCACCGCCGAGACAAACCGCGCGCATGACCTGATCCGATCTTTGATGCGGGAACGTCCGCCGGTATTATTATAACCCTATAATTTTTAAGCTTAAAGCATTAGCCCTTGAAAATGCAAGCCCCTCCCCGGGATTTGAAGGGACCGCAGCGAAGCCCGGTTACTGGGTCTTGCAATCCTTGGCGTAGCCGTCGGCGTGGTTCGAAAATATCTTCTCGACGATTTGCGTCTCGTATTTGCCGTCGGCGCGTTTGGCGACCTTGGTGAGGTAGAAATCCTCAATCGGATAGCCATTGATGTTGAACTTGAATGGCCCGCGCACCGAGGTAAAGGCGGCCTTCTTGAGTGCAGCGCGGACCGCATTCTGATCGGTGAGGTTACCCTTCACTGCGACCACTGCGCTGTTGATCAGCATCGCCGTATCATAAGCCTGCATGGCGTAGGATGCAGGTACCGCTTTGTAGGCCGCTTCGTATTCGGAGACGAATTTCTTGTTAGCCGGGTTGTCCATGTTCGGCGCCCACGACAGCACGCCATAGACGCCAATCGCATTGTCCTTCAACACCGGCAGCGTCGCCTCGTCGGCTGTGAATGCAGAGATGACCGGGATCTTGTCCTTGAGTCCGGCTTGGATGAACGAGTTGAGGAGATTGATGCCGAGCCCGCCCGGCATAAAGGTGAAAAGTGCGTCGGACTTCGATGCCGAGATTTTCGAGACCTCCGGCCCGAAGTCGGTGGTGTTGAGCGGCACCAACAATTCCTCGACGATCTCGCCTTTGAACGTACGCTTGAACCCATTAATCGCATCCTTGCCGGCTGGATAGTTTGGCACCAACGCGTAGACGCGCTTGTAGCCGAGTTTGTTGGTCGCCTCGCCGATCGCTTCGTAGATCTGGTCGTTCTGATACGACGTCACGAAGAAATTGGGGCTGCAGGCCGCGCCGGCAAACGACGACGCGCCTGCATTGGTGCTGATGAGAATCTTGCCGGCGTCGATCACCGGTTTGTGGATTGCGACGAGGATATTCGAGAAGATCGGGCCAACCACAAAATCAACGTTGTCGCGCTCGATCATGCCGCGCACCTTCTGAATCGCGACATCGGGTTTAAGTTCATCGTCGGCGATGACGAGTTCGACATCTTTTCCACCCATCTTACCGCCGAGATCCTTCAGCGCGAGCTCGAAGCCGTTCTTCGACTGCTGGCCGAGCGTGGATGGCGGACCCGACAGCGTATAGATAAGACCAATGCGGATCTTGTCTTGCGCCGCCGCCGCGTGAACGACGAATACAAGCGCTGCGGCAGCCGCTAATCTGCATACGATAGCCCGCATGATCGAACTCCTCCCAAAACACCGGCATTTGTCCCGCCTATTGGTCCAATAAAGCGCATCAGAGTCAATCGCCGCCGGGGTGCGGCCCGATTGCCTCGGCGGCCGACAAGCCGCATTATGTCGGCAGTTGTTGGCGTCTGGTGTGGCTATGAAGGCGATTATCGTTGGCGGCGGCATCGGCGGGCTCACCACGGCCCTCATGTTGCAGGCGCGTGGAATCGACTGCGAGATATTCGAACAAGCCGACGCGGTGCGCGAGCTCGGTGTCGGCATCAACACGCTGCCACACGCCATCAAGGAGCTTGCGCAGCTCGGCCTTCTCTCGAAACTCGACCAAGTCGGAATTCGGACCCACGAACTCTTCTATATGAACCGCATCGGCCAGGAGATCTGGCGCGAGCCCCGGGGAACCGATGCCGGCTTCGAATATCCGCAATTCTCGATCCACCGTGGACGTTTGCAAGCAGTGATTTACCAGACCGTGCGCGCGCGGCTTGGCGAATCCCGCATCCACACCGGGCATCGGCTGGGCTCGTTCACGCAGGACGAAGGCGGTGTCACTTGTTATTTCTTCGGCCGCGACGGCTCGCATCGCACAACCGCCCGCGGTGACATTCTGGTCGGGGCCGACGGCATCCATTCGATCGTGCGGGAGACGCTTTATCCGAAGGAAGGCCCGGCGCGCTGGAATGGCTCGATGCTTTGGCGAGGCGCGATCGACTGGCCGAAATTTCTGACCGGACGTTCGATGGTGATCGCTGGCGGCATGGCCGGCAAGCTGGTCGTTTATCCGATCGGCGAAGGCGCTCGCGAGGACAAGCCGCTTACTAACTGGGCCGTTTTGGTAAAAGTTGCGGAAGGCGGTGTGCCGCCACGCAAAGAAGACTGGTCGCGCGCGGGCAAGTTCGAAGACCTGATGCCTCACGTGCAGCGATTTAATATTCCATTCGTCGACGCCAAGGCGCTCATCGATTCGACCCCGGAATTCTGGGAATACCCGATGTGCGACCGCGATCCGCTGCCGCATTGGTCGTATGGTCGCGTCACGTTGCTCGGCGACGCCGCCCATCCAATGTACCCGGTCGGCTCGAACGGCGCTTCACAGGCGATCCTCGACGCGCGTTGCCTCGCAGATCGACTGTGCGAGGCCGACCATGTCAGACAGGCGCTATGGGCTTATGAGCGCGAGCGGCTACCCATGACGGCGCAGATCGTACAGTCGAACCGTTCTGGTGGGCCGGAGGCCGTGATCGATGCGGTCGAACAGCGGGCGCCCGATGGCTTCGACAATATAGACAACGTCCTGTCTTATGAGGAGCGCAAGGCGATCGTGCGCGGCTACGCCGCAAAGGCCGGGTTCGCCAAGGAACAGGTCAACAAAGCGGGCAAAGTTGCCTAGGCGCCCGGAGGCGGCGGCAGGAAGTTAACTTCGTACTTCGCAGATAGCGCAATGACGTCGGGTGGGTTCTGCTCTTTCATCGCGTGGATCGCCCAAAACAGGTCATAGAGCTTTCGCGTGGGTGTTACCCAGAAAAGACATTTGAGAACCTGATCGGACTTATTAAACAGCCCGTGCGCGATGCCCATGGGCAATTTGATCAGGTCGCCAGCAGTCGCAGCGAATTCCTTACCATCAATCAACGCATCCATACGCCCTTCCAGCATATAGACGAATTCGTCTTGCGTCGGATGGATATGTGGCGGCACGAAAGTGGTCGGCGGTAGTACCGCGTGCCACGCGAACGAGGCTTCGGTGAGCTGCTTGGGGACGTAGGTCTGTCCCAAAATATTCCAAACAATTCCGTCGAGACCCGAATTGGCCTTGGTGACGCCCGGTGCCATCGCCTGCATTGTTTGTCACTCCCTCTGACGCTTTCCGCGTAAACTAGAGTATTGCTCGGCGGATGCAAATTTGTCGATTTCGCAACTGACAGGAAACGGTTATCATTCCAAGTCGGCTCAGGGCTCTATCTGGGGAGCCCTGATTGAAAGTGCGTGCCGGGAGCGGTAATGACCAAAACGCATCGCCCGTGGTACACGGTCCTCTACATACAGGTCCTGATTGCAATTGCTGCCGGCATATTGATTGGCCAATTCTGGCCCGATTTCGGCAAAGCCCTTAAGCCTCTTGGCGACGGCTTTATCTCTCTCATCAAGATGATGATTACGCCGGTTATTTTTTGCACTGTGGTGCACGGCATCGGGTCGATGCGTGACCTCAAAAAAGTCGGGCGCGTTGGTGTCAAAACATTATTTTATTTCGAAGCGGTCTCGACGCTTGCGCTGGCCCTTGGGCTGATCGTCGGAGAGTTGTTACAGCCCGGCAAGGGTTTCAACATCGACATGACTAGCCTCGATCCGAAAGCAGTAGCGAGCTATGTCACCCAGGCCAAGCAAGAGGGCATCGTTGCCCATTTGCTCGCTATCATTCCGGACACATTCATGGGCGCCTTCGCCAAAGGCGACCTGTTGCAGGTTCTGCTGATTTCGATCCTCTCGGGATTTGCGATCTCGCGTCTGGGCCAACTGGGTGAGACAATCAACGACGCCATCGAAGCTATGGCGAAAGTTTTCTTCGGCGTGATCCGTATTATCGTTCGAGCGGCGCCAATAGGTGCGTTCGGCGCGATGGCATTCACCGTTGGTGCCTATGGTCTGGCATCTCTACTGAACCTGCTCGCGTTGGTCGCAACGTTCTACCTTACGAGCCTGCTCTTTGTTCTCGTCGTTCTTGGCAGCATTGCCCGCCTTGCCGGCTTCTCCATCCTGCGTTTCATCGCGTACATCAAGGACGAACTGTTTATCGTGCTTGGGACCTCGTCGTCTGAGACGGTCCTGCCCCATATGATCCAGAAGATGGAGCACCTGGGCGCCTCGAAGTCGGTGGTCGGGTTGGTGGTCCCGACCGGCTACACCTTCAATCTCGACGGCACTAATATTTATATGACGCTTGCGATCCTGTTTCTGGCTCAAGCCACGAATACACCGCTGACGTTTGGGCAGCTTCTTGGCATTCTGGCGATCGCCATGATCACATCGAAAGGCGCCTCGGGTGTAACCGGTGCAGGGTTCGTGACGCTCGCAGCGACGCTGGCAATCGTGCCTGACATCCCGATTCAGTCGCTGGCCATTTTACTTGGCGTAGATAAGTTCATGAGTGAATGTCGGGCGCTGACGAATTTGATCGGAAACGGCGTTGCGACTGTGGTCATCAGTCGATGGGAGGGCGAACTCGATGCGGATAAACTGCACGAATCCATGGCCCACCCGATCACAGTTGGCGAGGAGCTCGAAGCCCAACCAGCTTAAAGGAGCACGCGCCCCCCTGCACTGGCCGTTTTCCCTATGAATAGAGAGCTTTTTCCTTTTACTCTTCGACCGCGCTGCAATAATGCAAAAATAATTCAGCGCTCTCGTTCTTTCCGTGCTCCTATTGCCTCCAATTTATATGAGGGGACGCGCATATGAGGGTCGCCGGTATCATGCTCCTCCTGCTGGGTCTTGCAGGATGTACATCGTCAGGTAGCTGGTTTCAGCGGGACGACGACCCGAAGCCGGCGCCAATGGCAAATACGGCCGCGCCCCAGCAGAGCGCTCCTCAGCAGGCCCTGCCTCCTCGCGGGGGTCCAAGTAATCTGTCTCCGGCCGCAACGGCCGCGGCACCCGCCGAGGCGACCACCGGCGGTGGCGGTGGCGAGCTCTTGGATTGCGTGACTGAAAGCTGCAAAATCAATTGCTCAGCCAAAGTCAAAAAACAATTCCAGCCAAAATGGTGCGCGCGCTTCAAAGAGCCCGAATAACGTTACCGCTTCTGGCACCAGTCGTACCGGTGCAATATCGGATTGAAGGGGCACGACAATGTATATTCGATCGAGAATTATTATTTCAGGGATAATCGTTCTCATGGCCGCCTCCGTGGCTTTCTCAAAGGACGGCGCTCTTCCTAAAATTGACCTTCAGAAACAATGTCAGACGACCCAGACCGCAACCGATGCCTTGACTGGCACCAAAAACCCAAACGCCTTTGATTTGTGCATCAAAAGCGAGCAAAGCGCGCGTGATACGCTGATCGAGCGCTGGGCAACGATTCCGGCTGCAGACAAAGCAAACTGTATTCATCCAGCGGATTGGGCACCGAGCTATTTTGAGTGGCTCGGTTGCATCGACACAAAAATCTATGTGCGCACGATGCGAAAAGACCACCCCGAACCTACGCCGGCTTCAGGGTTGTGTCCGACGGTCAAATGGCAACCCGATGGCTCTATCGCCAGCGTCTCGCCATGTGATGTGCGGCGATAAAAATGTCGGCTGACGCACGTACCGGCCGCCTGAGGCGAACTAGCTGCGACTTCGGGGGGCAGATTGAAATTGCAGCCATGGGGATCGAACGCCCGGCGACCGGCTACAGTTACTTATGTATTGGTGCCGGAAATTGCCAAGGTGTGCGCCTCTCCATTGTGCCGCAGGCCTACAAGCATTGACCAATCAAAAAGATAGCGCGATATCCAGTTGGACAAGGGAGTTGGCATATGTCCGATTGTTTGCACTGTGACATTCACGAATTGTTGGAGAGCCAATTAGAAAACCGAGAAGCTAATCTTGCGGAAATTGCCGGGAAAGTAACGGAAGTTCTGGCCGATTTAATTTTGATGGCGCCGCCTGAAGAACAATCCACCCTTATGGCCGACCTACTTGCAAATCTTGGCGGCTTTTTGCTCGAAAAGAAGGATCTCACCGACTCAACCAGCCCGCGCCGTTCAAGCCATTAGGCCGGCATGACGATATTTCTTCATCGGTTTCATTGTAAATGTTCTTGTCGGAGCTAGCGCAATGCTCCAACTGTGCTCGGATGATTTCGTATGGAGCTGATTTACGCCGTCTCAATCTGGCTACTACCAGTTCTTATCGCCATCACTTTTCACGAAGCCGCTCACGGGTATGTTGCGCGCTTTCTCGGTGATGATACCGCGTCGCGCCTTGGACGCGTCAGCCTTAATCCGCTCCGGCATATCGATCCATTTGGCACAATTGTTCTGCCCGGGCTCTTGCTGCTGGCACGGTCGCCATTCTTGTCTGGATACGCCAAGCCAGTGCCAGTGAATTTCCGGGCACTTCGTAATCCCCGTATTGGCATGATACTTGTCGCGGCGGCCGGGCCTGCGATGAATATTGGGTTAGCCCTTGTCGCTGCCTTGAGTATTCATCTGCTTGTGTATTTGCCCGTCATTGCGGCTCAGTGGGTCGCGCAAAATATAAAGAACGCCCTCATCATCAATGTCGTCCTGGCGGTCTTCAATCTATTCCCTCTGCCACCACTTGATGGCGGGCGCATTGCGGTAGGTCTGCTTCCAAACCCATTGGCCAAGCAAATTGCTCGTCTTGAACCTTAGGGAATGATGATTATTATCGGACTCTTGATTGTCTTGCCCCTGTTAGGCTCGCAATTGGGTGTCGACCTTGGCTTTGCGTCGCACCTTATTTCAAGATCAACGGATGCCATTTTAAGAGGTATCCTCCAATTGACTGGCAATTTGTAAATTGCCGCGCGAAGCCTCAGCTCATCAACCCGGGCAAGCGGTTATAGGCCCCGCTGGGATGGCGGTTGGCATCCAAGCGCATTGGTCGTATTCTCGGACGTCAACATCGGAGTTTGAGTATGGCCAAGGGCACTGTGAAGTGGTTCAACCCGACCAAAGGGTACGGATTTATTCAACCGGCGGGCGGGGGTGGGAAGGACGTATTCGTTCACATCTCGGCCGTTGAAAAGGCCGGCCTAAGCACCCTCAATGAGGGGCAGACTGTTGAGTACGAAGAAGTACCCAACAAAGGCAAGACGTCGGCAGAGAATCTAAAGATCGTGTGACAACCCACACAATCATCAAGTCGGCCGGACAGCGTCGGGGCGTTAGGGCGATCTGCTCTCTAATATCGCCTGCATCAGCGGAGCAGCCCCGTCGCTAAAGTAATTTTCCGTCGGCCGGTTGAATGGGGGGTGGATGGCAACGGTGGCGGGGCTTCCCGCGATCGTTCGTACAGGACGGCGCCCGCGTTTCCACCCCAATCGGCAAGGTCGTCTTTGTCGCAGGTAGCCGCAATCGCTAGTCCGATCGACGCAAGGTGGGCGCGACGGTAGCAATACACGGCGAGCAAGACTCTGGCTGTCGGTGGGATCGTCGCAATGAGTTCGTTCAGCCCATGTGCGCTGGCGCGATACATTTCGCCGAGAATTTCATCGGGGACAGGACAGGGCTCGTCCTCAAGAAGTGCACGGTGTTCGGGCAGCATCGCGAAGCCTCCGAAACGGTTGTTCCCATAGTGACCATTCGATGCGCCGGGTTAACGTGGCGTTAAGCGGGTCGCTTCGGGTCGACAGCAGACGCGGCGGCTCGTGTGTCCGAAGCGGACTTTCCCCCTGCCTGCAGAGTGGCGACCTTCATACACCCGCTGGTGCCAAAAGCCGCCTCCTGAACCACACCAAACAGCATCTCTCTTCGATCAAACCCCAGGCGAACAAAAGCCCCGGGCTATTCGCCCGGGGCTTCGAATGCGTTGGCCAGCGAAGCCAGCCAGACTTGGCGTTTTTCGCTTAGAAGAAGCGATAGTTCACACCAACCAGCACAGTCGTCTCGGTTGCTTTGGCGCTGAAGCCACATCCTGTCCAGACAGACGGTTGTACCGAATGCGGTCCCGCTGCGCGAGCCAAAGTCCATGTAGTTACCTTCCAGAAACACCGACCAGTGCGGCGCGAACATCCATTCGGCGCCACCGCCGATGGTCCAGCCTGTTCCGGTGTGGGAGGTCTGGCCGATTTGAACTCCGTTAAAGGTGATGTTTGTGCTTGTATGAGCCCAGGCTCCGCCGCCCTGTAAGTAGAGCAACCATGCGGGTTGGAACGAATACCCGATGCGGGCCGTCAACGTGTCGAACCATTGATTATTGAAGTTAACGACGTCACCTGCGAGCGGACCACCATCGATTGTTCCGCTCCTTTTGTTGCTTGTGCCATCGAACATATTGCGGATGCCGACGACAAATCCGCCCGTAAATTGGTAATCGCAGCCGATCTGGCCGCCGCCGGCAAAGCCATCACCGTTTGAAGAGACGGTTCCAGCCGCGCCACTTAAACTCGCGTGGCTAAATGCGCCGCCGATGTTGGCGCCGATGTAGCACCCGGTCCATGTTGGTGCGGGAGCCATCACCATCGGTGCCGCTTTGTAAGCAGGCCGCTGCATGTCAGCCGCCAATGCGCTGGCCGAACTAAGTGCCGCGATAGCGACAGTTGCCAATAGGATTCGCTTCATTTTTTTCCCCTTTTTAGGTCACGCGCCAAATTTCAATCTTGCACTTGCGGCGCTAATTAAGGCGATAAGGCGTAGAATAAATTAAAGTTCCTTTGGTGCCGGCGCTTTGCCGATGCAAGTGACAATAAGGTCACACAGAATCCAGCCACGCTCACCCGGGCGGCAGACTTAACCTGGCGTTAATGGCAACGCTTAAGCAACTCGTAACAACAATTATGTAGCCAGACCTGCGTGTAACCGCTCGCACGATGAGTGGGGCAATATAGTGCAGGGGTCTGCTTGTATGCGTAGAGGATTAGCAGTGGTGGGCGCCGCCCTGGCTGGCGTTCTCGTTTTCAAGTCTCTTGTTGCTCCGAGCGGCACACTGACGCCGACGAAAGGCCAAAGCTCTGTCTTCGGCCTTCATATCGCTCATACCGATAACATGAAGAGCTTTCCACCCGAGTTAGTGCCGATCCCTTAGTGGCGGCGCGAAGCCGCTACGTCGGAGAATGTGCGCAATCGCTCCGGAGACGCTTTAGCGCGGGTCACGGGAGTGCCTCCTTATTTACGCGACGTTTTGTTCATCGCCGCTAACGCGCGATCGCTTTCCGCAAGTTGATAATTTCGCTGTCTCGCTCGGCGAGAGTCCGTTCGAGTCTGGCGATATTTTCAAAGAGCCGCGCAGTGGATAGGCGAAGGAAATAGAACCCAAATTTCGGATTCTGATAGTAAAGCTCCTCGATCCTCTCGTACGCGATTTCCAGGATCGCCCCATCCTCAGTGCATTCAAGCGTCTGCGTGCGCATGCGCGACGGCGCCAGCATGCCAAGCTCACCGACCACCGAGCCCGGCAATATATCGATGCCGATCTCGCGGAGATGCAGCCGTCCGGTCACCACAAAATACATGTGGTGGGCTTCGTCGCCTTTGCAGAAAAGCACTTCTCCGGTTCTGATCGGTCGCTGACTCATGAATGGCTTGAGCCAATCCAAAGACATGTCGCCTTTACTGGCCGCACCCACCTGCTTGATCAGGTTGAGCATTTCGCGCAGCCGATAAATATTGAGCGGGAATAATATGCTGTGCAGCACGACCGTAGGATAGCTGCCGAAAAGAAGGCCGTAAGTGACAAACGCTACATTGCTGACGATGCCAACAATGCGCAGCGGAATCATCGTCCGCATTGATAACGTAGCGATGACGAGTCCGGCAGCGATAAATCCGATTATGGTGACATGATTCATGTCAGCACCCCCAGCTATTTAGCCCCGAGAGAGGGTACCAAGCGACTAACGAAGCATTCAACCGAAATGGGAGTCCGCTGGAATTTCGTAGGTATCGAGTCCGCTTTGGGTCATTAGCGGATATACGACCCCATCAGCGCGATGTCCGCTTTGTTCCTCAAAACGGACATCGCTCGATGCCGCCATCTGCCCATGGTCACGCCTGGCCTTAACGCGCTAATGTTCCGCTTTAGGGCAGCGGTCGTTTCGGAGCGCTGGCGTGTCAGACGAATTTGCAACGATCGCTCGCGAACTCGGCCAATTTGATGCCGAAGACAGTCTCCTGCGTATGCTTGCGTCACTCGTGACCGCATCCCATGAATTTATTGGCATAGCCGATCTCGAGGGCAATGCAATATTCGTCAACGAAGCTGGCCGTGAGCTGGTCGGACTGCGAGACTTGAAAGCGGTACGTTCAACCCAGATCATTGATTATTTCCCGACAGACGAACACCGCAGGATTCTGGACGAGGTTTTACCCGCCGTTCGCAATACCGGCTTTTGGGAAGGTGAATTAACTTTTCGAAATTTTCAGACCGGACAACTCATACCGGTTCTGTACAGCATCTTTCCGGTTCGTGATTCAACAGGCACAATCACCGCGTATGGAACGGTGACGCGCAATTTGATTGAAAGTAAATCAGCCGAGCAAGGGCTGCGTTCGTTGGCGTCTATCGTCGAGTTGAGTGACGATGCGATCGTAAGCAAGAGCCTCGACGGAATTATCGCAAACTGGAATAGCGGAGCTGAGCGGATATTTGGCTACACTTCCGCAGAAGCGATTGGTCAGCCCATTACAATTGTGATCCCCGCAGATCGGCAAAGCGAAGAGCGTGAAATTCTAACGCGCATACGACGCGGGGAGCGTATCGATCATTTCGAGACTGTTCGGCAACGCAAAGACGGAAGCCTAATCATTGTTTCGTTGACTGTTTCTCCCGTCAGAAATGTGCGGGGCCAGATTATTGGAGCATCGAAAATCGCGAGGGATATTACCGAGCAGAAGCGAAGCCAAGAGCAAATCGCAACGTTGGCTCGGGAAGCAGAGCACCGAAGTAAAAACTTGCTCGCGACCGTACAAGCAACCGTGAAGCTTTCTCAGTCTGAAACACCCGACGGTCTAAAACGGGCAATTGAGGGACGCATTCAGTCGCTTGCCAATGTCCACTCATTGTTTGTTCAGACGCGTTGGATTGGTGCCGATCTAGCGACGATAGCGACACAGGAGCTCGCTCCCTATTTCGATAAGGACCAACGGCGCGTGCGCCTAGACGGTCCCCCAGTGTTGTTAGAGCCTGACGTTGCTCAGGTCATTGCTATAACCCTGCACGAGTTGGCGACCAACGCCGCCAAGTACGGTGCTTTGGCCGTGCCCGGCGGCCAAGTCGAACTGAAATGGTCACATGACGCGAACAAACAATTACGCCTGCGTTGGGGCGAGTCGAGCGGACCGAAAGTGCAAGAACCGACGCACAAGGGATTTGGCGGACGGATTATTGAACGAATGATCGCGCAGCGATCCGGACAAGCACTTGTTGACTGGCGTGCAGACGGTCTTGTCTGCGAAATCAGCCTAGAGGTGTGATGTACCCGCGTTCCAGCTGTGTCCGATTTCGGGAATAAAGTGGACGTGATGCGGACATCGCAGAATGTTTGCTTTGTCCTAAAGTCCGCTTCAGTGCGTTCGGAATGAAAATGGAGAAGCGAAATCAACCAATGCTAAATAGCGGATCGCAAACATGAAACGTTGGCTGGCGTGGCAGTGCAGTCGGCCCCCTGCTCTGCCCATTTTCCCTGCTAACAGGGAATTTTACAGGGAATTTTGCAAAATTGCGGCTTCGGGAACACCAGAGACTGCAAATAATGGCCTAGTTACTGGGCTTCCGATGCGAATTCCCTACTCAACCGAACAGGGAATCATTTTGGCAGAACAGAGATTCTTGCCGCGAGAACAGGGAATTTTATCGGCTAGAATTCATACCGACGGGCGCTGAGATTTTCAGCGCCTGGGACCTCTAGGTGATGTCCGCTTTACCCCCGAAAGCGGACATGTGCAGTGCAACTCGGCATGTCCGCTAAGTGCCAATAGCGGACATAAGGGCAACGACGTAGCATGAGTTAATTCTGCATGCCCCAACGTTGCACAGTCATTCGTTCAATCAGCCGAAAAATCACGTTCTCCACGAACAAGCCGATCAGAATGATCGTTAGCAATCCGGCAAACACGTCGGGGATCTCGAGCTGATTTTTCGCTTCGAAAATGAACCAGCCTAGGCCTCCTTGTCCGGATGTGGTCCCGAAGACCAGTTCGGCCGCGATCAACGTGCGCCAGGCAAACGCCCAACCGATCTTCAGGCCTGCCAGAATGCTCGGAAACGCCGCCGGGATTAAAATTTTCGCCGCAAAACGCAATCCCCCGAGGCCATAATTTTGGCCAACCATCCGGTGCGTTATCGAGACGCTGCGAAATCCGGCATGGGTATTAAGCGCGACCGCCCATAGCACCGAATGAATGAGCACGAATACAAGGCTACCCATACCTAGCCCGAACCAAATCATCGCCAACGGAAGCAAAGCTATTGCGGGCAGCGGATTAAACATTGCCGTCATTGTTTCTAAAAAATCAGTGCCAATCCGGGTATTGATCGCGATGAAAGTCAGAATTGCGGCCAGCAGCACGCCTGCGCTGTATCCGATCAAAAGAACCTTGATCGATAACAGCGCGCGCACGATGAGCAATCCACTGGCGACACCGCGCCCTAGCGCGTGTACGGTCGCCGTGAAGGTCGGCACCAGAAGTTCGTTGTCGAGCCAGCGTGCGTAAGCCTCCCACAGAACGCCCAGCACGACCAGCACGAACAACTTACGTAACCAGCCTTGATTGTAGAGCATCTCGAACGTGGTCAACCGTTTCTGCACGATACCGAAGCGTTCGGCCCCCATCGTCTCGCGATAAATCTCGGGGCGTACGATTGTGTCAGACATGATCCGGCTCCTCCACCTTGTCGGCAAATAGCATGTCGTGCACCTTACGTTCTAATTGCGCGCCGGCGGCCAAACTATCCTCACCGCGCGGCACGCTGTTGATTTCCGCCTTTACCTGTCCGGGATGCGACGACAGAAGTAAGATGCGATTGCCGATTTTAATTGCCTCGGGAATTGAGTGTGTAACGAAAATAACAGTGAACTTCACTTCGTCCCACAGTCCAAGCAACTCGTCCTGCATGCGTACCCGCGTGAGCGCGTCGAGAGCCGCAAACGGCTCGTCCATCAGCAAAATATCTGGCTCCATCGCCATACCGCGCGCGATCGCCACACGCTGCTTCATGCCGCCAGAGAGCATGTGCGGATAATTGTCGACGAATTTCGTGAGATTGACCTTCTCGATATATTCCATCGCCTTGGTCTTGGCGTCAGTGAGGCCGAGGCGTCCGGTGACCTGCAAGGGAAACATCACGTTTTGCAGGACTGTCTTCCAAGGCAGCAATTGATCGAACTCCTGAAACACCATCATGCGATCCGGCCCGGACTTAATGACAGTGTGTCCCTTGAGCCGGATATCGCCTTCGGTCGGCCGGATGTAGCCGCCGATCGCCTTGAGTAGTGTTGATTTTCCGCAGCCGGAGGGGCCGAGAAGAACGAAACGGTCGGACTTCAAGACATTAAAGTCGATGCGGTAGGTGGCAGTGACGAGATGCTCGCGCGTCTTATATTGCAGCGTCACCCCGCTCACTTCGAGCAATGGTGGCTGACTTATTGAATTTGTCATGCGTACACCGCAGAACTATTCCGTTGCCCCGCCGCTCGCGCGCTCTTCAAGCTCAAGTCCGAGAATGAGGTAGCTCCAGGACTTGCCATGCGAGTCGAGGTTAAGGGATCGGTTGACCCCGCCCTCCAGCGCATCTTGCATCACAAAATTTAGCCCACGAAGATGTTCGACGACGAAGCGCTCGATCTTGCCGCGGATCAGCTGAGGGAATGCACGTTTAATCCGCTCGACCGTTAGAGCGCGTTTGAGCTGCTCGAAATCGGCCGCATCATAGACCCAGACATTGACATTGGAGGTATTACCTTTGTCTCCGGCGCGCGCATGCGCAATGTCGCGAACAATTCTGGGTGAGTTTCGATGTGAGTTGCTCATGCGGTGAGCACTTCCAGCCGAGGCTTGATCAGGCCGCGATCGATCAGCAATGATTTAGTTATCACGCAAGGCACGATAGAGCCGCGGAATCCACCACCGCCGGCCGGTCCGCAGCACAGCAGTGATTCAACTTCCCAAAGCATGAGCTCGGCATCCTCGCGATCGCGCGAGCGCAGCGTAACGTGCAGCCGAACATCTTGCGCATCGGTGCTGCGGGCGCCAGCGGTGGCAAACAACGAATTGACACCGATCAGGTCAATGCGCACATCGGCTTTTTCGCCGTGCGCTTTACGCAGCCGGTCGCCGACGATCTGGACCGCCAGTTCCCCTCGTGCTTGCGCGGCTGGTCCGGCATAGCTGATGCCAGCCTCACTCTGAAATCCGCCGTCGAAGCCGACTGTGACTTTGAGCGTTTCCGGACGCTTCGATCCATTAGCGTTCGACACCTCAACGCGATCAGTGCCGGCAGAGGCGATACGAACGCCGCTGAAATCGGCTGTGACGTCGGGTGTTAGATACCGCGCAGGGTCATGCACCTCGTAAAGCAATTGTTCTTTTACGGTGGCCGGCGTGACGCAGCCGCCGGTCCCAGCAAGCTTGGTGATGACCGCGCTCCCGTCGGCTTGGACTTCGGCAATCGGGTAGCCGCAGCGCGCCAGATCCGGCACCTCCTTGACCCCCGGATCGGCGAAATAGCCCCCGGTGACTTGCATTCCGCATTCCATCAGATGCCCGACCAGCGTGCCAGCGCCCATGCGCGGAGCATCGAAGGCGTCCCACCCGAAACGATACGCCAGGGGCGCGAGGAACATAGAGGGGTCCGCGAGCCTGCCGCCGATGATGACGTCGGCGTTCGCTGCGAGCGCTGGGATGATTGCGTCGGCGCCAAGATAGGCATTCATGCCGACGATCGGCAGTTTGATATCCGACAACACGCCGGGTTCGTCCATGAAAGGCTGGTCGGCTGGCACCAGACTGGAGACGTCATCGCCTTCGATGCAGGCGACCTTCAGGCCCTTAAGGCCGAGTTCGCGTGCGATCTCGACGGTGCGCTGGGCTGCAGCGCGGGGATTTGCCGCGCCCATATTGGTGATGATGGAAGTGCCAGCGGCGCGGCAGACCGGCAGTAAGGCCTGCATCCGCCGGCGCAGGTGCGTATTGTAGCCCCGCGTCGGATCGGCCATGCGGTCGCGATGACCGAAGGCCACCGTGCGCTCGCCCAGACATTCCAGCACCATGACGTCAAGTTCGGCGCGGTTGGCCAGATCGACTGCCGGATCGAGCCGATCGGCGGAAAAGCCGGCACCGGTGCCGATGCGAAAACTGTGGGCATTCCTCATGCAGGCTGTCTCGGGCGCAATTGCTCAGTCGCCACCCATTTTGGCGTTCTCGGGGAAGAACAGATCGCCGATCGTCGCTGGCGATTGCTTAATCGAGCCTATCTTGGCCATGAACTGCGCGGTCTTGAGCACTTTTTCCGGCTTGAGCGTGAAAGCGTAATCTTTGTCGCTGATGATCTTGAGAATGTCGTCGACCGAGTTTTTGGTGTCATGGGCGGCCACAAGATAAAGCGAGGCGGCGGCACGTTTGTCTTTGTTAATAATAGCGATGGCCTCGCTTAAGCCATCGTAGAAGGCCTTGTAGGCTTTTGGATTAGCTTCGCGGAATTTGGCGTTCGCAGTAAGCACCACGGCAGTCGCTGGCCCGCCAAGGATTTCATAGTTGGTCGTGACCAGATGAGCGCCAGGCACTCTCATTTCCTGTTCGTAAAACGGCGATGATGAAAAGTGCGCGTTGACACCGGCGGTGTTGTTGGTGAAGGCGAGCGTCGCATCCGGATGCGACAGCGAAACAGTGAATGGATCAAGCTTGCCAAATTCATTCTCGCCGAAGACCTTCGATGCGGCCATCTGCAACATGATCGCTTGCGTCGAGATCTTGATCGATGGCACCGCGATCTTATCCTTGGCGCTGAAATCATTGATGCTCTTCACGTCGGGATCGCGCGAGATCAGGTAAAGTGGATAGGTGGTCATCGACGAGACGCCCTTGATCTGGCCGCGAGTTTTGTCCCACAGCGTGATCATTGATGGCGCGCCTTGTGCGGCAAAATGAATCGCATTTGAGATCAGCCCGTCGTTCATGGCGCTGGGACCTGCGACCTTCGCCCAAACTACTTTAAGGTCCGCGAGTCCGGCGGCGGCCGCATGTTTTTCCACGAGTGCCTCTTTCTCCATCACCATAAGCGGCAGAAAGCTCACCCCGTATTGCTGGGCGACGGTAATCTCGTTCACCTCGGCGCGGCTATTTGTGATGGACGAAAATGACAGCGCTATGCAAAGCGCAAGCGACGATGCGCGGAACGCCATAAATACCTCCCCAGTTTAGATTTTTTGCGGAGCGATTGTTGATTGCCGTCCAGGGTGAGGCGGAATCAATTATTTTACAATTGAATATTTTGTATCTCACTTATAATGTTACGTTATGAACCCTAATCTCACGCAAATCCGAAGTTTCGTTGCGATTGCTAAGCTCGGTAGTTTTACGAGAGCCGCGCGCGCGGTGAACCTGTCGCAGCCCGCGCTGACCGTACAGATACGCCAGCTTGAGGGTGTATTGAACGTCAAGGTTTTAGACCGCACCACACGCTCAGTGCGACTTACGCGGGTGGGTGAGGAGCTGGTTTCTGTATTTGATCGTCTCCTGGGCGAACTCGACTCGGTTGTGACCGGCGCCAAAGACCTAGCCGCCAAACGTCTTGGGGTAGTGCGGCTCGCCTGTCTTCCGTCCTTTGCCGCGGCGGTTCTACCGAAAGCCATTGTCGCCTTTCGTGCCCGCCATTCCGGCGTACAGTTCGTGCTTAAGGACGGTGTCGGCCGCAAGATCATCGACTTAGTAAAGTCGGAGGTGGTCGATTTCGGCATCGCCGGCGGCGAGGTGAACGATCCGGATTTGCAAACGAAAGTCCTCACGCGCGATCGCATGCATGCTATTTATCTCGCCCCCCATGCGCTCGACAAAGAGAAAAAGATCACCGCGGAGATTCTTGCTCGTCAGCCACTCATCTTGATGGATGAGGACAGCACAGTGCGCCAAGTTGTCGACTGCGCCTTCGGCAAAAGCGGTCAATCGGTTAAACCCGTGCTGGAGGCAACCTATATGTCGACTGCGGTCGGCATGGTGCGGGCGAGGCTCGGCGTCGCGCTGTTGCCCTCGACGGCGCTAGAGGCGCAAGCCGCAGGCCGGCTGAAATCAAGACCGGTCGAGGGCCGCGAATTTGGCCGTTCGATCTTTATTATTCGCAAGGCCACCCGCTCACTGCCCCCAGCAAGTGAAAGCTTTCTCGCTACGCTAGTGGGAGCAATGCAATAGATCTGAGCTGCAGGTCTGTATCGATGTCCGCTTTGGGTCAAAAGCGGACATGTGCAGTGCAAAGAGGGACGTCCGCTTTGTGCCAATAGCGGACATGGAACGGGTGCGGTTTAGATGGTCCAAAGGGGGCAGTTAAGCCAACATCGACTAGTCAAATCGCGCAAAACTAAATATTCATCAGGCGCACATTATTTCCAGTGGCCGTACTATTTTTTTCCAAGCAACGAATTGATCTTTTGCATCAGCCGGTCAAATTCGATGGGTTTGGTATCAAACTCGTCGCACCCTGCCGCCAGGGCTTTTTCGCGCGATCCGGCCATAGCATGTGCGGTCAACGCGATAATCGGAATTTCACGCGTCTTCTGATCGGCTTTAAGCCGACCGGCCGCTTGCCAGCCGTTCACCACGGGTAGATCAAGATCCATTAGGATGACGTCGGGCATCTCGGCGATGGCTTTCTGGCATCCAACTTCCCCATCTTCCGCGATCAACACTTCGAACCCATCAAGCATTTCAAAACGCATTTTCAGCATATAAACGTTGTCATCGTTGTCCTCGACATAAAGAATCTTGGTCACGAGGTCACCTCCGATACCAGCTGTGACCGGCGCGTGTCCGTAACCAAGCGCCGCACGCTCTCGATAAGTTGCGCGGGGTCGAAAGAGTCCTTGAGCAAGATTTTCTCAACGCCAGAATTCAGCCGCGCATGATCCGCGGCCGTGAGATCGAGAGCCGTTATAACGATTACCGGAATGTCTCGCCACCTTGGCTGCGCCTGCAACGCTGCAATGAATTGAAATCCATCCATTTCCGGCATCATGAGATCGAGGAGGATAATATCAGGTCGTTCTTTCGCCAGCTGATCGAGCGCCACAAGGCCGTTCTCGGCTTCGCTGGCCAGCCAATGCTCGGGCTCCAGCCACGATCGAATCCGTTCGCGCTGCATCAGATCGTCTTCTACCACAAGGATGCGCGTACGCCGGGCGCGAGTCTGATATGGCCGTAGCAGCGCGATCAACCGATCGCGATCGATTGGCTTTGTCAAATAGCCAGCCGCGCCGAGGGCTATGCCCTTGCGATCTGGGTCGGTAATCGTCGCCATGACCACAGGAATATTGGAAAGCTTTGGATTGCCTCGTAATGCCGCCAATACCGTCCAGCCGTCGATATCCGGCATCAGCACGTCGAGTGTGATCGCGATCGGATGCAGCTCTTCTGCACGTTTCAACCCTTCGCGTCCACCGGCAGCGGTGACGACCGAGAGACCCCCTTCCCGAAGGTAGTTTGCGATCAGCTCGCGCGCGGTCGGATCATCATCAATCACAAGTACACAATCGCCGACGGGAACAGCCTCTTCCGCCGCGCGGGCCGAGTGATCGGATACAACTGCCGGGGTCTCTGGGGCTGCTGGCAAGCGGACGGTGAACTTCGATCCTTTGCCGCTTTCGCTCGTGACTGTGATGTCGCCGCCCATCATGGTGCAGAGCCTGCGCGTGATTGCCAGACCGAGACCCGTTCCGCCGTATCGACGCGCTGTTGTTTGATCCGCCTGCACAAACTCTTCGAACAGTTTACTCATCTGTTCTGGCGTCATGCCGATGCCAGAATCGGTGACTACAAAATTGAACCATTGGCGCCCATCGGCGGTCGTATTTGTCACACACAGGGAGACCTCGCCGCCTTTCGTGAACTTGCACGCATTGCTTAAAAGATTGAGCAGAATCTGTTTCAGACGCAGAGCATCCACGACAATTGGGCCGATACCACTTGGACATTCAACATTAAACCGGTTTTTGTTCTGCTCCGCCAACGGACGCGCGGTGCCGACGACCTCGTCGATCAGCACGGCGACATTCACGGTGTCCGGGTTGATGTCGAGCTTTCCCGCCTCGATCTTCGACAGATCAAGTACCTGATTGATGAGATCGAGCAGATGCTTTCCCGCGCGGTGAATGCGCCGGAGTGGTTCTACCGCCTTTTCTGTGCCGAACCGCTCCGCATTGCCGACCATCATATCGCTCAGCCCAATGATGGCATTTAACGGCGTCCGCAGCTCGTGGCTCATGTTGGCGAGGAAGCTCGATTTAGTTCGACTCATCGCTTCAGCCTGATCACGTGCGGCGGTGAGCGTTTCTTCGTAGTGTTTGCGTTCGGTGATATCCGAGTAGATCACGACGATCCCTCCGTCCGGCAGCGGATTATGCCGGATTTCAAGGACTGTCCCGTCAGGGCGGGTTCGTTCGAACGTGCGACTTTGGGCCGCTGTATCCGTGAACCGCCGCACTTCCGCTTCGGTATCGACGGCGCCGTACTCGCCCCGTTGGGCGAGATAGCGAATGAAGTCCGCATAGTGCGGCCCGCTGACAAGGTAAGTCTCGGGTAATTTCAACAGCTCTAAGACTTGCCGGTTCCACGCGGCGATTTTCATCTCGCTGTCGAACATCAGCACGCCCTGCACCATATTATCGAAAGTAACGCGCAGTTCCGCTCCGCGCCGCTGCAGTTCGGCGGTGCGTTGCTCGACGATCTTTTCGAGGCGGACGGCGGCCTCTTCACGCTCGGTCAGGAGTTGATCGAGGGAGATCGCATTTTGGCGGAATATTTCGACGGCATGTGCCATTTCAGCGATTTCGTCGCCGCGGTTGTCCTTGATATGGACGTCTAAATTTCCACCAGCGAGACGGCGCATGGCCTTGCTAAGTCGGCCTAACCGGCGAACGACGCCGCGCCCAACATAAAGCCATGCCAGCAACATCGCGCTGATCACGGCCAAAATCGACAGCGCGATCAAAAGAATCTTGGCCGAGCGGATGCGCTGGTCGACGTATATGAAAATGGCCTGCGCAGTGCGGCCCTGCAGCTCGACGATATCATCGACGGCCTTTTTGAGCTTGGCGGTCTCGGCTTGCGCGTTCTCAAATGCAACATCCGCGTCATGCAGGCGGTTAAGTTCGTAAGTGCGCGTAGCAATAATGCCATCGCTTGTTTCGATCGTGCCGAGATCATTGTAAAGGACGGCAAGCTTTTTTTGTTGTGCGGGATCGCTGATAGTATTCAGGTTTGCTTCGATTTTCTCCTTTGCCGCTTTGATAAGGTCGCGCAGCGACGTAAGCCGGCTCGAATCGTTTATTAGGGCGGCTTCCGTTAAAAGCCCGGCGAGAAGATTCGACTGGGATTCCATTTCCAAGAGCCGTTGCAACGATTTAAGTTTGCCAGTGAGCGCAGCGTCCATCCCGGCCTGTTTGCTCGTGGCCATGAGGTCGGAATTGGCGTCGGCAATTGTGGAGGTGAGACTGTTATGCAGTGCCTGGTAGGCGGGTTGAATCGCCGATGCCAGAGTGAGCCGTTCGACCGATATCGAAATCCGGTCTTTGACGACTTCATTGAGAGCATCAAGTCGCTGAACCAACGCGTTGCGCTCGGCATCAATAGCATCGGTATTATTGATTCCCAGCGTCCGCAGACGTTCTACACCCTCCGCTAGATTTTTTGCCTGTCGATCAATTCTGTTCGCTATTTCCAAACGGTCTTTATCGTCCTTGGCAGTCATCAAGTGCGGAGCCGCGGAAACGAGGCTGTTGGCCTCCTCGACGAGCCGAAGTGAAACGACCGTCGCCGGCAGGCTGCGAGTAACTATTCCACTTGTGGTCGCTCCGATGACAATAAATTCATAGAAAGCAATGATTGAACAGACGATCGTAAGCAGGGCAGCAAAGCCGAACGCGGAATAAAGTCGGCCGCGAATGCTCGAGAGCCAGCCCTGTCGATTTTTGTCAATGCTTTTGGCTTGCACCACTAGTTTCCCCTCGCTCCAATCATTCGAAAAATGTTCACTTCCTGGCGGTCACCTTATTGACGCCGATTTATGAAAAAGGTCTCGATCAGGCGGGCTTCTTTGGTGTCGATACTGTGCGGACCCTCGAGGTCGAAATCGGCACCCAGCATCTTGGCTGTCACCGCGGATACCAATACACGGTCCGGCTGGCTCGCTGCCTCGACACGCGCCGCGATATTGACCGTGTCGCCCCATACGTCATAGGCAAATTTATGCGTGCCGATGACGCCCGCCATAACGGAACCTGAGTGTAAGCCCACCCTAATCGATAACGGTACGGGCAATCGGGATTGCAGTCGCCGGGTGGCGGCGACCATGTCGAGCGCAAGCTTTGCCGCATTGCGCGCATGACCGGACCGCGGGGTTGGGACGCCCGCAATCGCCATGTAGTTGTCCCCGATCGTTTTAATCTTTTCGACTCCGAGATCTTCGGCAAGCCGGTCGAATTCGCTGAACAGTTGATTTAAGCAACCGACAATCTCATAGGCCTTCATGCGCGCCGTGATTTTCCCGAAGCCGACAATATCCGCAAAAATGACGGTCGCGTCTTCGAAATGATCGGCAATATTGCTTTCTCCACTGCGTAGGCGCGCGGCGATGTCGGGAGGGAGTATGTTTCTCAATAGATTTTCGGAATGCTTCTTCGCCTGCTCGATCTTACCCAAATATTCAGTTTCGAGCGCGCGCAACGACCCCCTGCGCAATACCGACGCAATCCGGGCGCGCAAGATTGTCGGATTGAACGGCTTAGCCAGGTAATCGTCGGCGCCGAGTTCGATGCATTTAGATACTTTCTCAGTATCCGTGTCGGCGCTGATCATGACGACCGGAATGTCTCTCGTATCCGGGTTGGCTTTGATGATCTTTAGAACCTCGTCTCCATTTAAATCCGGCATCATCAAATCGAGTAGGACGAGATTAAATTTTTCCTTTTCCAATAAAGCGATCGCCTCTTTGCCGCCGGACGCGTCAACGACCCGCTCATGGCCATCGGATTCCAGGTGCAATCGCAGCGTATACCGGTTGTCCTCATTGTCATCGACGATAAGAATGCCCGGGAGATCCGTTTCCATAATGGTCTCGAGCTTTCCTCGGGATGAGACGGGCTGCCCTAACCAGCTCTTTTTTAGGTAGCTGGACTTGGATGTTAGTTGAGGGTTGTTGCTGACGCCAGTGTGGCGAGCGGAGCCGGCCGGGTGACGGAGCCGTCATCAGTAAAGCCGATGCGCACGGACAAGTCGACTTCGTGATCTGGCGCAATGTCCGCTTTGGGTCATAAGCGGACATTTGCAGTGCAACAGCCCATGTCCGCTTTACACCCAATAGCGGACATGTACACCGCAACTCGGCATGTCCGCTAAGTGCCAATAGCGCACGTTCTTCATTGTCATCTCGTCAGCACGACCAGTAAGGCCGAGTGGCGGAGTTCAAGGCGCGGTGGGCGTTCGGCCGTTCCTATTGCGGAAGTGCTCGAGTATGAACACGCGGAGCGCCGAAGATCTATTGTTCCGCTGACGCGTCTCGTCTATTCCGGCGACCAATTTCGACAGCGTCGCCCGCTGGACATGCGCGATTTCCCTCAGGTCGCTCCAGAAGGCATCTTCAAGGCTGACGCTGGTCTTTTGTCCATCGATCGTGATGGAATGTTTGACGACAGAGGATTTCATCAGGGCACCTCCGAAGCCCCCCGTATCCACATACAGTGATTCGGAAACGCGACGGAGTTAGATTGATACCGCCGCGAAGTCGCCATGCAACTACCCAGTCGCTCATGCTCGCGAAAAATAATGGTGAGGAGATGCGGGGTTGCCCGGCCAAAGTCCGCACGCGATACGCTGACTACCTGGTCCGCTTCGGGTCAAGGCCTGGCTTAAGCCGGAATTACCACGGACAAAAAGACCAAGGCACAGACGACGAGTGTGATTGCAAACACCTCTTGCGCGTTTTCTGCTGTTCTCCGATTCCACATGACTCCCTCCTAAATTGAGGATCATGTTTTTTATCTAACTGCGCTTGCGAGTTCCCACTGTGATTCCAGTCACACGATTTGCGATTGGTATTGTATTACGGCGAAACGAGCTTTTTCATCCGAAAAAGCTACTTTGCTACCTTCAGCATTGCAGACTTTTTAAAACCGCTTTCACGATTTTGGAGTGTAACTTTGCCTAAGTCCGGAGCCCGCAATGGGTCTTACCCGAACTGAATTGGCCAATTCAAATAACGAAGTCCCTGACGGTGACTACGAGGTCATTTTGTTGACAATCGAGAAGACAGCGCGAGGCAGAGCGTTTTTGGCTGAATATGCGCGACGCATCCACCGCTCCGATGTCCAAATGATCCTTACTGAAATCGACAAATTAAAGAGCAGTCAAAACTACGACCGATTTGACTTCACAGCTCTGCGCTGACTCATCCGAACGCTACCTCACACTCAGCGGCCAACTCAGTCATAGTGCCCTTGGCGCTGGCGCTGGATTTCTGCCCCCGAATGAGTCCGCATTCCCGGCAGCTTGCGGGCCCGTCCCCGCGTCATCGTCACATCATCACGCGACATCTGCATCAACAAATAGCCTCCGAGCATTTCGGAATGGGTGCAGTGATCCACCGGCCATAAGAGTGCCACTTAATGTTTGGTCCCCGGATCTTCAAAAGATTTCTGACAAATCTTCCCGCAGCATCTCCCTCACATCTTCCTCACTCATCCCGGCAGCCACAAACTCGTCCTTGAGTGCTTCCCGAACTACGTCTGGGAAAAACGCCCCGGCTACGCGCAGCCGCCGAATTGGATCGGCATCGCCCAATTTGTCCATCGCCTCCCAAAACGCCCTGCTACCGCCGTCTGCAAAGGCTCGGCGCAACTTATTGATTTCGACCCAGTCGGCGTCGGTAAGGCCGTCGCTATCGACCACCTCTGGCGGCCGCGATTTATTTGCCACTGCTCATCCTCGGTCATCGGCCTCTAGCGGAGTTTCCAAGCCGCAGACTCCTCAACGGTTACACAGCCGGGGATGCTTCGGCCCTGGCGATGAATTACAGCCGGCGCGGGACGGCCAAGCGTTGCCTGGTACTCGGCATGAAGCTTCGCGAGTTCTTTTTCACTAAAATCAGGGGTGTCTTTTTGCATAACCTTTTGGGTCCGGTGGCCTTCCAGAATGGCCCGCGTTGACTCAGAGAAGGCCGCTGGTGAGTCGGGCGGGTGGTTGATTCAGAGTGCCCTCTAATTACAAAATAGACTCCTAAAACGCGTCGGTGCGAGCTTGGTCTAGCGTGCTACACTCAGCCTATGGGGTCGAGGGGTTGGGTTTTTGTCGTTTTCGCTGTCGGAGTTGCACTTTGGCTCGCAGCTGTTTGGCTAGCGTACCTCGAGATCGCACCCATCCTGCCCTTTCACTTCGGCTAGCAATGGCAGCCGGTAGCCCCACAAACTCATAAAACTGTCCCCTGAGACCGAGTCTAATAAACGCGGCGAAGAGCGGTCTCATGTCCGCTTTACCCCGAAAACGGACATGTGCGGCGCACTAGGCAATGTCCGCTTTGTGCCAATAGCGGACATGGGCCGTTTCATTCGATCACGTCATCTGCAGCGTTCAGCAGACCAAATGGCACGGTAAGACCCAGCGCTTTGGCCGCCTTGAGGTTGATCACCAATTCGTACTTGGTCGCCTGCAGGACTGGTAGGTCGGCGGGTTTCTCGCCTTTGAGAATTCGTCCGACGTAGACACCCATCAGGCGATATGGCTCCGTCAGCGTGTTGCCGTACGCCATTAAACCACCATCCTGAGCAAATCCCCGTAGGTAGTAGATTGCTGGTATCCGATAATGCGCTGCCAAAGAGACGATCTGCTCGCGTCGCCCAAATAAAAACGTGTCGGAAGCGCCGAGAAGTGCGACGCTTCGTTTTTGCGCCAAAATTGCGAAGGCTGCGTCGATCTCACTTTCGGTGCTAGCTTTAAGGACAAGCATTTCCTTTCCAAGAGAACTGATTGCCGTCTGTGTGGCTGTCATTTCGATTTTGCCGTTCGGATTGTTTGGGTTCATTAGAAAACCGATGACAGCAGCCTGCGGCACGACTTCTTGCAGCAGCTGCATTCGTTTAGTAACTGCAGCGGCACCAAATATGGTGATACCAGTGGCATTGCCGCCCGGCCGGCTGAGGCTCGCTACCAAGCCTTCCCTGACGGGGTCGCCATTTGAGGCGAACACGATTGCTAACGTTTGCGTAGCTGCCTTGGCGATTTGCGGTGACGGATCACCTCCAGCTGCAACAATTACAGCAACCTTTTCACGTACCACCTCGGCGTATAGCTCGGGCAATCGATCATATCGACCCCGAGCCCAATGGTACTCGACCGCAACATTTTGGCCTTCCACATAGCCAGCTTCCTTGAGACCTTCGCGGAACGCGGGGACGAGTAGAGGAACAATCTCGGGCGATAAAATGTGGACGAAGCCGACGACCGGCATGGTCGTCTGCTGCGCGTGCGCGGCAAGCGGCCACGCAGCTACGCCGCCTAAGAGCGTGATGAACTCGCGCCGCCTCATTAGGCCCCCGGCTCACGACACAACATCGTATCGGACTAAGGGATAGCGCTGGAAGGGGGCCATGTCCGCTTTGGGTCAAAAGCGGACATATGCAGCGCACGTTTTCACCCGACATTATTGATTTGGCGTTATCGTCGGCCTCTTGAACTCAGAATGCTCCCAGCAAAACCGCGCCA
Source organism: uncultured Alphaproteobacteria bacterium (assembly GCA_963743405.1). GTDB lineage: Bacteria > Pseudomonadota > Alphaproteobacteria > Rhizobiales > Xanthobacteraceae > Pseudolabrys. Next base: position 304,085 of record CAVUPX010000006.1, read on the forward strand.
ACGAAAACAAACACGGCGCATACCGCCAGCGCATTGAGCATCAAGGCACGGTCATTGGCTTGGATGATACTGAGCATAGCAGTCGTCACTGCCCCAATTACCAGAGGAAAGTCTCGATGTCAGGATGAGCGGAGCCAGCACACCGAGCGCTCTTCGTTTTCAATATGATGTGGTCAAGAAGACGCCGCTGTGCTGGGCGCTGTACCCTCGACGTATGCATGACCAATCGAAATTGTAATGTGCCTAAAATGTTTATTCCGTTTTCATGTCAGTAAAGCTGACACTTTCGCGCGACACTTGAAGCGTCTGCCGCTTGTGGTCCGCTTTGGGTCAAAAGCAGACGTGTGCGGTGCAAAATGTCATGTCCGCTTTATGAAGAGCGCATCGGCTCCTGCCCCTGGCCTTGCTTTGCTAGAGAAAGGCGTTGAGAAACGGCTTGGCTGGTTGGCCATGACTGGGAAGGATAACTAACCATGAGTGGCAAGGTGACAGCGTTTGTGGCGGGCGTGCTCCTCGCGAGCATGTTCTGGATCGTGCTGGCGCAACAAAGCTATTGCACTGGCAGCCTTGCAGATTGGTTGCACATGGGCGACGTGGAGGAGTGCCGCTAAGCGGAGCGAACGTCGTTGGCCCTGAGAAAACATCTCAGTTTTTGCTTTTGGGCTACTCGGAGCAGTCAGTATGTCCGCTTTGTGCCAATAGCGGACATCGTGAGCAGTGTCTGCGTCAACAAAAAACCCGTTCAGCCGGCGTTGATTCAAAATTTTCGTGAGTTGAATTTAACGTGAATGGGAGGCGCGAAAACGGTCTGCACTCGCTAATATGGTCGAAGAAACAATTTTTCGACTAGGAGGGCTTAGAGATGACAATAACGGTATTGCTAATGTCGATTTTGACCGGACAAAATCATACCGTTGTCGCTGAGTATGGCACCCCGCAGGCTTGCGAAGCAGCAGCACAAGCACACCAGAAAGCCCTTTTGGGGAACGATATTACGGCGGTCTATACTTGTTCTCCTAAAGGGGTGCCGCCACCGACGCGCTGAAATCAGGCGCATCGCGTAAGTCACAGCAACGCGCTAGAAGTGGACATCCGCTATTCGATCACTTCGTCGGCAGTAAACAGAAGCTTCGAGGGAATGGTCAAACCGAGCGCTTTGGCGGTCTGTAAATTGATCACCAACTCGTACCTGGTAGGCTGCTGGAACGGCAGATCGCCGGGCTTCTCTCCGCGCAAGATGCGATCCACATAAGAAGCAGCACCGCGATACATCGCGATGCGATCCGTACCATAATAAACCAAGCCTCCTTTAGTTACGAACTCGCGCTCAGAATAAATTGCTGGCAAACGATGTCGCGCAATTAATGCAGCCGTCTGCTCGGCAAGGGTAACAATAGTGACGTCCAACGGAATAAAAATGCCACCATTAGGTCGAGCCGCCGTTGTTGCAACAGCACGCTCAATATCGCCAAGACCGTGAATTTGGATGATGACCGCTTCCACTCCAAGCGGCCCAGCAGCGGATTGAAACGAGCTGATAAACTGGGCCCCCACAGGGTTGTCCGGATTATAAATCAGGGAAATGTGAGTGATCTCAGGCGCGATTTCTTTGAGCGTTTGGAGCATTTTGCTGATGACCGAGAGCTCCATCGTGACAAAGCCGGTCACATTGCGACCAGGGCGAGCGAGACTTTCCGCGTAACCTCGCGAGACGGGGTCTGCGGAGGTGGGAATGACAATCGGTATCGACGGCGTCAATTCCGTAAGGATGGGAATAACGCGGCCGCCTACGGCCACGATTGCGTCAGGTCTCGATTCCACGAGGTTTTTAGCGGCGGAGTGAATGAGATCCATGTTGTCGCCCGTCCAGCGTTCATCAAACTGAACATTGACACCAGTTGCCCAACCTCGTTTTCGCAATTCATCGCGGAAGGCCCGCACGCGCGATTGCATTTCTGCATCTGTCGGCGGGAACGGCATTAAAATTCCGATCCTGCGCGTGTGCTCGCCTTGGGCGCGCACGACAAATGGCCATGAAACCACCGCGCTGCCCAGTATGCCGATAAAAGCTCGCCGCCTCATCGTCGCCCCTAAAGCGCTATGCAGCGGCATCGTAGCGACTTCGCCTATGGCGCTGAAAGGGGGATAACTCATATCCGCTTTGGGTCAAAAGCAGACATGTGCAGCGCAAAACGTCATGTCCGCTAAGTGCCAATAGCGGACATTGGTCCGAGCGCAAGCTTGTCGCCGTTAGTTAGCTATCCAGATTTTCTCGGCCTGTTCTTTGATCTGGCGGACCCGTGCATCAATCTCGTCCTGGGTGATCGAGCTGACAGGATGATCAATCACGACGGGCTCAAAATCCAGCATGCCAAGGGCTCGATAGAGAGCCGCAAAATAGAAATCACCTTCCTCTGTATGCGGAGATGCTATCTTTGCGCGGATTTGTGCTGAATCAGTCCGCAATCGCGGCGGAGTATTATGCTCAAAAATATGTAGCGCTCGCGCAATATCTTGCGCATTTGTTTCGCCCAACAACTTGACTCGGAATTGGTCCCGAGATGTAGGCATAATTTCAACTTTTATGAGTGTGCCCCAATCATCATTTTGACGTTGATTCCGGTATCCGTCTAGCAAGCGGACGCGAACGAGGATTCGGCTCGTCGACTCAAAAAAACAATGCAAGAATCGGACTGTGTGGTCGGTCACGCAGTGCGATCAAACCCAGTCTCTGGCACGGAGCTCCAGAAAACGGGAATATTGGCGAACACGCTCAGAGATTTTTGGCAAAGTTGGCCGATGAATCATCAATTTGGAGACGCAGAGACGGTCCGACTGACGCATTAAGCCCGCGCACGGCGGGCTCCTTCGCGACATTGTAGGCAAAGTCTCTACAGCCTGGACTGGGTGGCTGGTGTGGCAGTGCAGTCGGCCCCCTGCTCTGCCAATTTTCCCTGCTAACAGGGAATTTTACAGGGAATTTTGCAAAATTGCGGCTTCGGGAACACCAGAGACTGCAAATAATGGCCTAGTTACTGGGCTTCCGATGCGAATTCCCTACTCAGCCGAACAGGGAATCATTTTGGCAGAACAGGGATTCTTGCCGCGAGAACAGGGAATTTTATCGGCTAGAATTCATATCGACGGGCGATGAGATTTTCAGCGCCTGGGACCTCTAGGTGATGTCCGCTTTACCCCCAAAAGCGGACATCCCGCCATTCAGGACCAAAATTATCAAGGCGCCCTAAGTCGTCGTGTCAGGAAAAACCTGACAGCTTTTCCATTCAGTTCACACGTTTGTGTCAGGTCATTGCTAGAGCTTCCGTTAGCTTCAACGTCGCCGGGACGGCGGGGGATTTCGGATGCCATCCAGTACTATTCACAATTCAGCGAGACCGGACGACAATTTTAGCGCGCAGCAAAAACTGGAATTTGATCGGTGGCGCACGGCTATCGCAATAGTCCAGCGCATGCGACAGGTCGGAATTAATTGTGAACTATTTAATGGTCCCGAAAAGGGCAACTGACGAGTGCATCGAATTGTTTGCCCCTTTTTCACGATCATAGGCAGTTCGCTAAGTGCCGATAGCGGACATTCGCAAAGTGATCGTGCCGCCCGTTACTTCTGCTCACAGCCCTCAAGGCCCCGCTTTTTGACAATATTCCAACACGAATACTCGAATTGCCGATGAGAGATTGTCGCTATTGCGGCGCCGGTCGATTTCCTCGACTAGCTTAGACGCTGTAAGCCTTTTGCTTTTGGCGATTTTGCACAGACACTCCCAAAACTGATCTTCCAGCGACACGCTCGATTTATGGCCGTTGCGGATGATTGACCGCTTGACGATGCGCGAATTTGTGGAGCGCAGATCGACGGCGCGATCCGTGGACACTGTTGTGAGAGACATCGCGATCCTTTTTGCTACCGAGTGCGACAACGGGTCGGAACCAAAGAGGCCACCTTGGGGGTAAGGTGGCCTTTAACTGTGACAAGGGCAGCACGAGAGATCGAGGCTGGTGCCCTTATATGCGGTATGTTGCAGGCAGGATTATCGACTGGAGGCCTTTCGGTTGATCTGACGAAGAGCTGCCTGTTCCTTGCTGAGGCAACGCTGGATGATGGCGCGTTCGCTAACACCCAAATTCGTTGCCAGCAGATTCAGGTATCGCGCTATGTTTGCCTGATGAACAAATAACAGTGAGGCTTTTATTTGCAACACAGCCTGCTGCGCGGATTCTCTTTGTGGCATTGGAAAGCCCCCATCAAAGCGACAGCGTCACCGCTGAGTGCTGCACGTGCTTACCAGAACTGATAGTCGCTCGATGTCAGGAATTTCCCGACACGCGGCATTCCCTGTGTTTAGGAGCACTTCATCTTTGAGGTTCATCTATTTAGAAAAGGACGAGGAGCTAGAATGACACTGCAAGAAAAAAACGCGCTTCAGCGAGACCAAGGCTTAGATGTGGCTTCGCGAAAGCGAGGTACACGTGATGCCGATATATTGCTGCTCTTGTCGGAAGCCTTTAGGACGCGCGAAAATGAAATAGACAATCTTCTCGATCTCTCGCTATCGATGCTTTCTTCTGCTCCTCATTTTCCGCAAAAAGCGGAATTGGAGGCCAGTCTCACAAAGGCACTCTCTTTAGTAAGAACTTTCGCATAAGCCTTTCAACGGTGCGCCTTAAGTCTCCGCTTCCCTTCAAATATCTTCAAGCCATCCTTGTGCGGAGGCAAAACGTACAATGTCGGCGCGCGTATTCAGATTGAGTTTTTCGGCTGCCCGGGATTTGTAAGTTTCGATCGTCTTAGAGCTGAGCTCGAGGCGCGTGGCAATTTCTTTGGTCGTTAGCCCTCGTGCCAGATATCGGAGGACGCTGGCCTCGCGGTCGGTCAATCCCAGGGCATTTGTAATCCGTGGCGCTCGGCCCGATTCGGCTGGCACGAGTTCCGGCAGCCCGTCAGCAAGCGACGGATCAACATATACGTTGCCGGACATTGCACCTCGGATGGCCCGCACTAAATTTTCGGCGGCAGACCGTTTCTGCACATAACCTCTCACGCCCACCGCTAGCGCCTGCTTTAGAAATGAGTGTTCTTCATAGAGCGTTAAAATAATAACGCGCACGCCAGGGCATTCTTCTGCCAGACGGCGCGCCAGAACGATTCCATTGATCTCGGGCATCGAGATGTCGACAATCGCAACATCTGGTAGTTTTTCTCGAATCATCTTGAGCGCGGACTGTCCGCTGTTGGCTTGGCCCACCAACTCAAGGTCCTCTTCCGCTTCGATGAGATTGCGTAGTCCCGCGAGGAAGATAGGGTGATCGTCGGCAAGCGCCACGCGTGTTCTTACGTTCATGTCGCGATCCTGTCAGAGATGAGGGGAATCCGCGCAAAGACGGTCGTGCCGATGTTTGGCGCCAACTCGATCTTCAGCACACCCCCTACAAGCAGTAGACGCTCGCGCATGCCAGCAAGTCCAAGACGCGACGATAACGCGGTATGATCGAAGCCTTGCCCGTTGTCCTCGATCGTCAAATGTAATGTCGATTCTGACACACCAATTATGATGCTTACCTGGGTCGCATTGGTGGCATGTCTTGAGATGTTAGTGAGCCCTTCCTGAATTATCCGATAGATTGTTGTACGCACCTCGTTCGACCGTTTGTCGAGATTCGGGTCAGAACAATGAAAATCTGCCCTTATCGCGTGCTTTTTACTCCATCCCCCCAAATAACTTTCGAGCGCATGCGTCAGCCCCAATTCATCGATGGACGCCGGACGCAATTCCCAAGCGATGCGATGGAGCATCTGGCCTAGCTCGTCCAATTGCTTACTTAAAAATCGCACGCGATCGAGGGCCTTTTCATCAACAACGCGTTCGAGGGATTTGAGCTCGAGGATTGCCGCGCTTACGGTTTGGCCGGTTTGGTCATGCAGGTCATGCGCAAGCCGGAGCCTCTCTTCCTCCTGGGCGCTCATGATCCGACGACGAAGGTCATCGCGTTCGCCAGTGCGCTGCTCAATGAGATCGTGTGCCCCAACAAGTGATTGGCCAAGATCATGGACTTCTTGAATATTTATTGGTGGCACCGCGAGCGGACCTGGAAGGCCAAAACCGGCGGCAGGGGCACGTAAGGACCGGATCGAAGCCCCAATCCGCACACTGATGATCCGGGCCAGTATAATCCCCGCAATCATGAGTACGAGCGCTGCAAGGACGTTGCCCAATAGCGCCTGCCGGAGAAAACTCAACAAGCCTTCCTTCGGAACGCCGATCGCGACCGTCCATCCAGACACCGTAGACCGGCTGAAGCTGGTAAGAACTGCGACGCCTTCAAGTGTTGCGCCTTCAAAAGCGCCCTCACCGGCGTTTTGCAGCGCTCGCTTGAGAGTGGGAGAAATCTTCTTTCCTACGAATTCATTGCCGCCGATCGTCCTCGCTACAATCGTGCCGCTACTATCCACTATTCCTGCCACCCAATCGGATGGCATTTTCTGCCGACGCAATATTTCACTCAGCCGTTCAGGAAAAAACCCAAACGCAAGCGTGTACCGCGGCTTTTCCTCGGATAGCACGGGAACTTCAATACTGATGATGGGCTTTTGAGTAATCGCTCCGATGAAAAGGTCGGAGATGACCGGCTGTTTCGTCTCGATGACACGCCGAAGTTGTTCGCGGTCGCCATGAAAAGGCAGTCGTGTTCCAAAGGGCTGTAATGTGTTGATAAGTTGCTGCCCATTCACGTCGCTTAAAACAATGGTATCGACATTGGCGACGTGCGCTACGCGTTTTGCCTCCCCGTAAAACCTCTCGAGATCACCTGATGCAAGAAATGGCGACATCGCGAGAACCAATAATGCAGAGCGCGCACCGTTGAGTTCGGCATCAACTGCCTGATTGAGGGCGCGGGCGGTTCCTATCAGGTCTCGTTCGAAGCCGGCGCGCTCCTGGGAAAAAGAGCGATAGATAATGAACGTTGTGACCAGGACCGCAGGAACAACGCACGCAACGACCAGACAATTCAACCAAAATCGTATAGTTCGACGTGGCGCTACTTGTTTTTGAGGCGCGTGCATGCGGAGCGATTTTCTCCAAGTCGAATCAGTGGCAGGCAATGTTGCCATTTCAAGAATGCTATCTCGTCAGGAAAATCCTGACAGCGTTTCCCTTCGAGCGTGTCGTATCATCATTATACCTTATTGCGGACTTTCGCGCCCAACCCACACGTGTCTGACTTCACCGGGGGCGACGGGTCAGGTCCCCGGACTATTGGTTTGCCCCGTGGTCCGGGGCTTGCACCTCAGCCGCGCCAACTGGCTCTCAGGCAATCCGCCGCTGCAATGCGGCTAGCATAAAAATGAAGCCGCCGTTGCCGGCGGCTTCATTCAACCCAGCACAAGCCACATGGAGATGTTACTTCAGCTGGGTCGAAATACTCTGGAACTTGCCGTTGAGGTTGGTGCCGATCGCGTTGACGGTGGCGATTATCACGACCGAAATGCCAGCGGCGATCAGCCCGTATTCGATTGCAGTTGCACCGGATTCATCTTTGAAAAACGCAAACACGCGAGACATGTGACAGCTCCCTGTAACCGTTCTTACGGTCGCAACGTAGCCGCGCGTTATTAAGAGACCCTTGAGCGGGCAGGATGATTGAGTCGTCTTCCTGTCAGGATTTTCCTGACGCGCATTCTTAAAGAATGACTGATCGTGCAGCTTGCTGAATTGTAATTACGGTCCCGAGGTCGAAATTAATAAGAAAGATATACCGGGTCTGGAAAGCATTAACTGCGAGCAAGTTTTCCAGACCTTAATCGGTTGCTCCGCGATGTCCGCTTTACCCCTGATAGCGGACATGTACAGTGCACTAGCCCATGTCCGCTTTGTGCCAAGAGCGGACATTCGCGATATGACCTACGGGAAAAAGAAAGACCGCCTCTCGGCGGTCTCTCAGAAATCCGATCAGCGTCGTCATCCGATGACGCGGTTTGGTCTATTTCCAATTGATACAGTGATATTGTATTCCCCTTGGTATCTTATCAATCGGGAGTTCCGTATCTAGACAACTGCCGGTGACTTCTAAAATTTGACCCGCTGGACATGTATTGTTTTCAACGAGGACTTTCTCTCCGCAAGATATTTGTTTCGGGTCTGGCTCTTTCTTCAGTGTCTGAGCCCTTGCCGGCACGGCATAAGCAACGCTCACGCTAAAAGCGACAACGGCCAATAACTTACTAACCTTCATCAAGGCCTCGCCGACGCGAGCGCAACTTGCTGCGGTCTCAGAAATCAAGAGCTTGTTTGTGGGCGTTGTGAGGTTAACTCTACCTCCGCAATTAGAACACGGTACGGCATCCTTTCCGACTAACAATACGACGAGCTTTTCCAAGTGCTGTCCGCATTTTTGGCATCGTATTCGGAGGATGGTTAAGTCTGCGGTGGAGAACATCATGTCGATAGTTTCCGGCTCTAATGATGGATGAAATCATTTAACGCGAGTGTGCTTGCCGTGATCGAGGTTAGAGTGATCGCCATATCTGCTGCAGCCTGAGCCTCGGCAGCACCGGTACTATTGGCGTATACAATTGTATCCGTACCACTTTGGATCCAGGCAATGCTATGCGCAGCTACTTGGGTGGCGCCGCTAATTAGACCTTGAACTGCAGTAATGCCAAGAATTGTTGACGTATCGATAACGTCGCTGCCATGCACAAAACTATTAATCGTATCGTGGCTCGCCACCGTCGAGTCTGAGATCGCAGCAAAGATAAAGTGGTCGATACCTGCCCCACCGGTCAGCGTATCTGCGCCGCCGCCGCCGGTAATCGTATTGTTGCCGCTGCCTGCCGTAATTGTATTGGCTCCGCTGCCGCCGGTGACCGTGATACCCCCCGTATCAGTGGCGGCAGCCAGGTTTCCGCTGGTCCCCAAAGTGACCGTTGCGGCTGCAGAACCAGAGAGCGTCAACGTATTCGCTGTGAGCGCCGTCGCATTGACCGTCACCGTGTCGGTATTGAAGTTGTCGGTAATCGAGGTCGCCGCCGAGCCGGTCGTGATCGAAATCGTGTTGTCGGTGGCATCACCGGTGGTCACGGTCAGCGCTCCGGTCAGCGTTCCGGCCGCGATATCCCCGATCAGTCCGGTGACCACCTCGGCTGCTGAGCCGACCAGCGTCAGCGCCGTATTGTTGGCTAGCGCCGCTGCATTCGTTGTAACGATGTCACTAGCGCCGCTCGCGGTAATCGAAGTCGCCGCCGAACCGGTCGTAATACTAATGCCATTGTCGGTGGCATTACCTGTGGTCACGGTCAGTGCCCCGGTCAGCGAACCAGCCGCGATATCCCCCACCAGTCCGGTGACCGTCTCGGCTGCAGACCCCACCAAGGTCAGCGCCGTATTCTGCCCCAGCGCCGTCGCATTGACCGTCACCGTGTCGGTATTGAAGTTGTCGGTAATCGAGGTCGCCGCCGAGCCGGTCGTGATCGAAATCGTGTTGTCGGTGGCATCACCGGTGGTCACGGTCAGCGCTCCGGTCAGCGTTCCGGCCGCGATATCCCCGATCAGTCCGGTGACCACCTCGGCCGCAGAGCCGACCAGCGTCAGCGCTATATTGTTGGCCAGCGCCGTCGCGTCGACACTCAGCGTTACGCCGTTAGAATCCGTGATACTGGTCGCTCCGCTCCCCGTGACCACATTCACAATGCCGGCACTGGCTGCGTTCGCACCCAATGTGATGGTGCTCGCGCCAGTCAGACCCAGCGTCTCGATACTCGCCGCATGGAGGAAGTTAGCATCGGTCAGCGTTGCCGCCGCCGTCACCTGAATAGTGTCATTGCCCGTTCCACCTGCAATGGTTGTGGCAGCGCCGAGATTGGCAGCTGAACTGAAGTTGAAGGTGTCGCTGCCGGTGCCGCCGGTCAGCACATCCGCACCGCCACCGCCGGTGATCGTATTGGTGCCGTTTCCCACCGTGATGGTATTGGCGCCAGTGCCGCCCGTCACCGTGAGATTGCCGGTGTCAGTGCCAGCCGCTAGGTTGCCAGACGACGCGCCAACGTTCAGGGTCACCGTGGCAGCGCTGCTGCCGGTCAAGGTCAACGTCTGTCCCGTCGTCAACGCGGTCGCCGTGATTGTGTTTGAGCCGCTACCCGTTGCAATCGATAGCCCCGAAGCAACCGCAACCGTCGTTACATTCAAAGCGCCGCTGACACCGGTGGCCGTGAGGTCGCCTTGCAGGCCCGTCACCGTAAAACCCGCCGCGCCCGACAAGCTCAACGCGGTGTTGTCTAATAGCGCCGTGGCGGTCGCCGTCACCGTGTCGGTATTGAAGTTGTCGGTGATCGAGGTCGCCGCCGAGCCGGTCGTGATCGATATGGTGTTATCTGTGGCATCACCCGTGGTCACCGTCAGGGCCCCGGTCAGCGTTCCAGCCGTGATATTTCCGATCAGTCCGGTGACCACCTCGGCCGCAGAGCCGACCAGCGTCAGCGCCGTATTGTTGGCCAGGGCTGCCGCATTCGTTGTCACGGTGTCGCCGGCGCCGCTTGCGGTAATCGAGGTCGCCGCTGAGCCGGTTGTGATTGAAATGGTGTTGTCGATGGCATCACCGGTGGTCACGGTCAGCGCGCCGGTCAGTGAGCCAGCTGCGATATCGCCGACCAGGCCGGTGACCGTCTCGGCTGCAGACCCCACCAAGGTCAGTGCTATATTCTGCGCCAGCGTGGTGGCGTTCACTGTCACTATGTCGGTATTGAAGCTGTCGGTGACCGAGGTCGCCGCCGAGCCGGTCGTGACCGATATGGTGTTGTCGGTGGCATCACCCGTGGTCACCGTCAGGGCCCCGGTCAGCGTTCCAGCCGTGATATTTCCGATCAGTCCGGTGACCACCTCGGCCGCCGACCCGACCAGCGTCAGCGCTATATTGTTGGCCAGTGCTGCTGCATTCGTTGTCACGGTGTCACCAGCGCCGCTCGCGGTAATCGAGGTCGCCGCCGAGCCGGTCGTGATCGAAATCGTGTTGTCGGTGGCATCACCGGTGGTCACGGTCAGCGCTCCGGTCAGCGTTCCGGCCGCGATATCCCCGATCAGTCCGGTGACCACCTCGGCTGCTGAGCCGACCAGCGTCAGCGCCGTATTGTTGGCTAGCGCCGCTGCATTCGTTGTAACGATGTCACTAGCGCCGCTCGCGGTAATCGAAGTCGCCGCCGAACCGGTCGTAATACTAATGCCATTGTCGGTGGCATTACCTGTGGTCACGGTCAGTGCCCCGGTCAGCGAACCAGCCGCGATATCCCCCACCAGTCCGGTGACCGTCTCGGCTGCAGACCCCACCAAGGTCAGCGCCGTATTCTGCCCCAGCGCCGTCGCATTGACCGTCACCGTGTCGGTATTGAAGTTGTCGGTAATCGAGGTCGCCGCCGAGCCGGTCGTGATCGAAATCGTGTTGTCGGTGGCATCACCGGTGGTCACGGTCAGCGCTCCGGTCAGCGTTCCGGCCGCGATATCCCCGATCAGTCCGGTGACCACCTCGGCCGCAGAGCCGACCAGCGTCAGCGCTATATTGTTGGCCAGGGCTGCCGCATTCGTTGTCACGGTGTCGCCGGCGCCGCTTGCGGTAATCGAGGTCGCCGCTGAGCCGGTTGTGATTGAAATGGTGTTGTCGATGGCATCACCGGTGGTCACGGTCAGCGCGCCGGTCAGTGAACCAGCTGCGATATCGCCGACCAGGCCGGTGACCGTCTCGGCTGCAGACCCCACCAAGGTCAGTGCTGTATTCTGCGCCAGCGTGGTGGCGTTCACTGTCACTGTGTCGGTATTGAAGCTGTCGGTGACCGAGGTCGCCGCCGAGCCGGTCGTGATCGATATGGTGTTGTCGGTGGCATCACCCGTGGTCACCGTCAGGGCCCCGGTCAGCGTTCCAGCCGTGATATTTCCGATCAGTCCGGTGACCACCTCGGCCGCAGAGCCGACCAGCGTCAGCGCTATATTGTTGGCCAGTGCTGCTGCATTCGTTGTCACGGTGTCGCCGGCGCCGCTCGCGGTAATCGAGGTCGCCGCTGAGCCGGTTGTGATCGAAATGGTGTTGTCGGTGGCATCACCGGTGGTCACGGTCAGCGCGCCGGTCAGCGAGCCAGCTGCGATATCGCCGACCAGGCCGGTGACCGTCTCGGCTGCAGACCCCACCAAGGTCAGTGCTATATTCTGCGCCAGCGTGGTGGCGTTCACTGTCACTATGTCGGTATTGAAGCTGTCGGTGACCGAGGTCGCCGCCGAGCCGGTCGTGACCGATATGGTGTTGTCGGTGGCATCACCCGTGGTCACCGTCAGGGCCCCGGTCAGCGTTCCAGCCGTGATATTTCCGATCAGTCCGGTGACCACCTCGGCCGCCGACCCCACCAGCGTCAGCGCTATATTGTTGGCCAGTGCTGCTGCATTCGTTGTCACGGTGTCACCAGCGCCGCTCGCGGTAATCGAGGTCGCCGCCGAGCCGGTCGTGATCGAAATCGTGTTGTCGGTGGCATCACCGGTGGTCACGGTCAGCGCTCCGGTCAGCGTTCCGGCCGCGATATCCCCGATCAGTCCGGTGACCACCTCGGCTGCTGAGCCGACCAGCGTCAGCGCCGTATTGTTGGCTAGCGCCGCTGCATTCGTTGTAACGATGTCACTAGCGCCGCTCGCGGTAATCGAAGTCGCCGCCGAACCGGTCGTAATACTAATGCCATTGTCGGTGGCATTACCTGTGGTCACGGTCAGTGCCCCGGTCAGCGAACCAGCCGCGATATCCCCCACCAGTCCGGTGACCGTCTCGGCTGCAGACCCCACCAAGGTCAGCGCCGTATTCTGCCCCAGCGCCGTCGCATTGACCGTCACCGTGTCGGTATTGAAGTTGTCGGTAATCGAGGTCGCCGCCGAGCCGGTCGTGATCGAAATCGTGTTGTCGGTGGCATCACCGGTGGTCACGGTCAGCGCTCCGGTCAGCGTTCCGGCCGCGATATCCCCGATCAGTCCGGTGACCACCTCGGCCGCAGAGCCGACCAGCGTCAGCGCTATATTGTTGGCCAGCGCCGTCGCGTCGACACTCAGCGTTACGCCGTTAGAATCCGTGATACTGGTCGCTCCGCTCCCCGTGACCACATTCACAATGCCGGCACTGGCTGCGTTCGCACCCAATGTGATGGTGCTCGCGCCAGTCAGACCCAGCGTCTCGATACTCGCCGCATGGAGGAAGTTAGCATCGGTCAGCGTTGCCGCCGCCGTCACCTGAATAGTGTCATTGCCCGTTCCACCTGCAATGGTTGTGGCAGCGCCGAGATTGGCAGCTGAACTGAAGTTGAAGGTGTCGCTGCCGGTGCCGCCGGTCAGCACATCCGCACCGCCACCGCCGGTGATCGTATTGGTGCCGTTTCCCACCGTGATGGTATTGGCGCCAGTGCCGCCCGTCACCGTGAGATTGCCGGTGTCAGTGCCAGCCGCCAGGTTGCCAGACGACGCGCCAACGTTCAGGGTCACCGTGGCAGCGCTGCTGCCGGTCAAGGTCAACGTCTGTCCCGTCGTCAACGCGGTCGCCGTGATTGTGTTTGAGCCGCTACCCGTTGCAATCGATAGCCCCGAAGCAACCGCAACCGTCGTTACATTCAAAGCGCCGCTGACACCGGTGGCCGTGAGGTCGCCTTGCAGGCCCGTCACCGTAAAACCCGCCGCGCCCGACAAGCTCAACGCGGTGTTGTCTAATAGCGCCGTGGCGGTGACATTGAGTGTACCGCCGTTGGGATCCGTAATGTTGGTCGCGCCATTCCCTGTGATCACAGTCACAATGCCGGCGGTCACTGCATCTGCGCCCAATGTGACGGCGCTGGCGCCGGTCAGCTGTAAGGACTGAACTGCACTCACATTGGCGAAATCACCACTGTTGAGTGTAACGGGCGCGGTAATTGCGATTGTATCGGCACCACCATTTCCGTTGATGAGCGCCGGCGCGACAAGCTGGCCTTCCGAATTAAATGTAAATGTATCGTTACCCGCCGTCCCTTCGATCCACGAAGCCAAGAACGCGCTGGTGTTCCCAGCTGCGTCAGAAGCAGTTGCAGTAAAGTTGTGGATGCTGGCGTTCGTTACGGCCCCGGTTGTGGTGTAATTCCACGCACCTAGACCTGATGCCATTACGGTAGTGAGTTGAGTATTGCCGTCGAAAACCGTGATGTTGCTGTTTGCCTCGGCAGTCCCGGTGAATACCCAATGGTTGCCCCCGCTCCCACCCAACGTAATACTGGAAATTGACGGCACGGTCGGCGCCGTCGTGTCGATCTGCAGGATGCCGGTCGGGTTGCTCACCGCCCCTGCAACGATGGCGTTGTTGCCGGCCGGGTCGCTGACCGTGGCGCCATTCAAGTTGAACGACGTGACCGCAAGGTCGCTGGTGTCCTGCCCACCACCAACCGTGTAACTGAAGGTCAGGGCGTTGCTGCCGGAGCCGCCGGTGTAGCTGGCGGTCCCGCCATTGTTGAGTGACAGTGTCGGGATGCCACCGGCAACCGTCACCACCTCACTCATGGCCACCGTCAGCGTCACCACATGACCGGCGTTGAGGTCGCCATTGCCGCTGCCGTCGATCCCGGCACCGGAAGACACAACGGACGGCACGGTCGGCGCCGTCGTGTCGATCTGCAGGATGCCGGTCGGGTTGCTCACCGCCCCTGCAACGATGGCGTTGTTGCCGGCCGGGTCGCTGACCGTGGCGCCATTCAAGTTGAACGACGTGACCGCAAGGTCGCTGGTGTCCTGCCCAGCACCAACCGTGTAGCTGAAGGTCAGGGCGTTGCTGCCGGAGCCGCCGGTGTAGCTGGCGGTCCCGCCATTGTTGAGTGACAGCGTCGGGATGCCACCGGCAACCGTCACCACCTCACTCATGGCCACCGTCAGCGTCACCACATGACCGGCGTTGAGGTCGCCATTGCCGCTGCCGTCGATCCCGGCACCGGAAGACACAACGGACGGCACGGTCGGCGCCGTCGTGTCGATCTGCAGGATGCCGGTCGGGTTGCTCACCGCCCCTGCAACGATGGCGTTGTTGCCGGCCGGGTCGCTGACCGTGGCGCCATTCAAGTTGAACGACGTGACCGCAAGGTCGCTGGTGTCCTGCCCACCACCAACCGTGTAACTGAAGGTCAGGGCGTTGCTGCCGGAGCCGCCGGTGTAGCTGGCGGTCCCGCCATTGTTGAGTGACAGCGTCGGGATGCCACCGGCAACCGTCACCACCTCACTCATGGCCACCGTCAGCGTCACCACATGACCGGCGTTGAGGTCGCCATTGCCGCTGCCGTCGATCCCGGCACCGGAAGACACAACGGACGGCACGGTCGGCGCCGTCGTGTCGATCTGCAGGATGCCGGTCGGGTTGCTCACCGCCCCTGCAACGATGGCGTTGTTGCCGGCCGGGTCGCTGACCGTGGCGCCATTCAAGTTGAACGACGTGACCGCAAGGTCGCTGGTGTCCTGCCCACCACCAACCGTGTAACTGAAGGTCAGGGCGTTGCTGCCGGAGCCGCCGGTGTAGCTGGCGGTCCCGCCATTGTTGAGTGACAGCGTCGGGATGCCACCGGCAACCGTCACCACCTCACTCATGGCCACCGTCAGCGTCACCACATGACCGGCGTTGAGGTCGCCATTGCCGCTGCCGTCGATCCCGGCACCGGAAGACACAACGGATGAAACCGTCGTTGGGTTGGGTTGTGGTGCGGGGGCGCCGACCGGCTCGACAAACATGGTATTAACTTGGCTCGGCACCCCACCCCCAGTGCCCGTGCCACTCGCTTTGATGTCGGATTCAGTGGCGGGTGGCGGCCCAGCGCCCGTTGCATTGATCTCTAATTTGGCAGGGAGTGGCTCTGCAATAATCTGCGGAGCAGTTGACGATCCAACGATCGTAATCGGGTAATTGCGATTGGCTTCGCTCGGACTTGCGTCCGTCTGCGGCGTAACGGGCGCGGTAGTCTCGACCTCAACGTGGCGATCGGAATAGGTGCCCGCATTGACTTGCCTGCTGTCTTGAGCATCGGTTGCTTGCTCTAAGCCCGACGATGGCCCTGCGCTATCCGCATCATGGCCTTTATTATTGGCATCGGGCGCACCAGGGCCTGGGCGGCTGATCTTATTTGCAAGCTCGAGCGCTTCGAGCGCAGCGACCGAAGCTAGAAACGCAAAGCTCATCGCCCGGTATGCGGACGTCAATCCGGATATTGAACGGCGTTTCGCCTGCACGAACGGCGACCCCAACCGCGATATGGACAGCTCAGGGCCCAAGAATCACATCCGCTTGGCATAGCGATCTTTCTGGATCGACGATACCCAATGAGATCCAATCGATTTCTGGATTGGTGATTTAAGATGTTATGAGCTCAACCCCAAAAAGATCAGTTAAGTTAGAGCAAAATCCAACGCCCACTCGAATAGAATTCGTTTACCTTACAAGCGTGGCGTCACCGAAAAGGCCTACGTTTGCTGCTCATCTTTAGGCTCAGAGCAGACATACAAATGGGTGTCAGGAAAATCCTGACATAGGCTTGGTGGACGGCCCCGTCGTGGTCTATGGATTTAATCACGCAATCTGGTCTTCGCTTTTCGCGCAGCACGGACCATGCGCCGCTTTTGTCGTGAGCCGCTGGGTCGATGATGACAACGGTTGTGCGCGGCACACCCGGCGATGCTCTGTACTTACTGGATGGCCATGTCCGCTTTGGGTCATTAGCGGACATTTCGGCCAGTCAACGCGATGTCCGCTTTACCCCCGAAAGCAGACATGTGCAGTGCATCAGGCAATGTCCGCTAAGTGCCAATAGCGGACATCGCCTGTGCCGAGTCGGTTCGCGAGCGACGTGGTCAATAAGGCAACTATGATCGCTATGTTCGAAGGTTAAGGCCAAGGCGCCGCGTGATCCGAACCGGCTGGCCAGACGCAGGAATGTGATGATGCATGTCAACACAGCAATCCAAACCAGCCGCGCGCCATAACGATCATGCGGATTTGATAGCGTGCCACAGATAAAAGCATTCGTAAGGAGCGCGAATCCGCAGGTGGCAGCCAATTCACCGGCATCTGGTATTTTCTGGCGGGAGGCGACGAGAACAATAACCGGTAACAGTGCCATGGCGATCAGCGCCACGGGATATTGCACCCAATTAATGGCGATAAATGCCATTGCGCCTCTCTGCTGGCGCGCCTGACGCATGAGCGGCACCAATCGCGGCGCGTATCTTTCAACGATGCCATAGGTGTGCCAAATCCTATTTACGACGCCTTCGCCCGTGCGTACGGCGATCAACTGTTTGATCGTTGCAATGCTAGCAGTCCGGACCTGTAAGGCAGGATAGGCCAATATGCTGTTGATCGTGATTGTTTCCATCTCGTCACCGAGCCCGGCAAAACGGCCGAGTTTGTCAAACAAAGGGCTGCCCCAGAACCAGACATCGGCGTCATAAGGAAGTTGCTCCTTATACAGACAGAGTATGAGTTTCGAGTCCGGACAGTGTTCGTCGAGATATTTCTTGACGATGCCATCTTGCAACATGCGGCCGAACGACAACGCAAACCCGCCCGGAGTCCAGACGAGACGCTTTGCCACCGCAAAATTCGCAGCGAACACCAGTGCGGCACCGAGCACGATGGCCAGCATACCATTGCCGATTCGATGAAAAGGCATTCGGGCTGGTTGGAAAATCGAGAATACAACTGCCGCGATAATCAAAGCCAACAGTAGCGCCAGCGTAGCGCTGTGAGTAGCGGCAGCGATCGCGATCAGCCCAATCAGAGCAAGCCGCTCACCGCGCGCGAGGCCACTGGGCCGCAGCAGCAATAGATAAAGTGCAAGAACAGCAAGCCCCGCGAAAATGTCTGTGAGAAGGATTGAGGTGAGCCAAGGCAGTGTAGAGAATACTGTCAGTACACCGACCACAGAGAGCAATACATACGGACGCCCGTCGAATCCTTGCGCCCGCAAGACCAACGTGATGACCCAGACCGTCAGCGCTGCTTGAGCAGCCGCAACGGGCCAGAAAGCGCCCGGTATCCCGGCGTAAAGAATGAGACCGTAGACCACAGCGCGGCTGGGTACGAGCGTGCCTTCGAACCAGCGTGCAAGATAGCCGCCGGTGTCATGTTGAAGGAGTGGAAAACCGTTCCAAAAGGCGGGAATTAGCAAAACCGCGCCGCAAAATATACCCACCAGCGCCCACAGGGCGCGGTCCTTTAGGCGCACAGCGAATCCTCCAGCCGTTTTTTTCGCATTTTACTAGCTTTGTTAGTGGGCTGATACCGATGCGACCGGAGAATTTGTGATTAGCTGTTAGCTTAACCGCGCATTCAATGTCCGCTTTGGGTCAAAAGCAGACATATGCAGTGCAAAACGCCATGTCCGCTTTGCCCCCAATAGCGGTCGAAATAGCAGACATCGCGTGTCCCGATGGAGGGCAGAGCATTTCTGCTCTGCCCTGTACTTCAAACGTCGACTTGCTCCGCTATGGCGAGGGCATCGTCCACATCAATGCCGAGATATCGCACAGTGCTTTCTATCTTGGTGTGACCAAGCAAAAGCTGGACGGCGCGCAGATTCCCGGTGCGGCGGTAGATCAGCGTCGCCTTCGTTCGTCGTAGTGAGTGTGTGCCGTACAAATGAGGGTCTAGCCCTATGCCGACAAGCCAATCGGACACAAGTCGTCCGTACTGGCGCGGTGTCATGCTTCGGCCCGACTTTGGACTCGTAAAAAGGAACTCGCCAGGCTTCTTACGCGAGACCTTGAGGTAGTCGTCGACGGCCTGGCGTGTCTGCTCGGTTAGCTCAAATCGAACCGGTCGCCCGGTCTTTCTCTGACGCACCGTCGCTCGGTCAATTGCGTACCCATTGGGAGCAACATCATCGACCCTAATGGCGACGACGTCGCAACCCCGCAGTTTGCTGTCGATGGCAAGATTGAACATCGCTAGGTCGCGTTTACTCCGCTCAGCTTGGAGCATGGTGCGAATTGCCCAGACGTGCTTCTGCCGGAGTGGCGGCTTGGCTCCAATTAATTTGCCCTTGTTCCAGGCGGCTCGCTTAGGTGTGGGTATGGCGAGGATTGCTTCGTCTTGCATGGTTCGTACTCCTCTATTGCTGAATTGCTGACGAGAGGAGCATGCGGCCTGTAAGGCGATGTCGGCTTTTATGGTCGCAATCAGGCGTAAAGCGGACATGACGTTTTGCACTGCATATGTCTGCTTTTGACCCAAAGCAGACATGAACCGCGGCTTTGATGTAGTGCAATCCAATTTAGTTTTACGCAAACATCCGTAATTGCGTGATCCGCAGCACCAATTATCTAATTACCAATAGCTTGGATGATTAGCGCACACTGCCCGCTTGGCAGAGTTGGGAGACGCGATGATCGAGCTCACAGTCATATTTATTGTAGTTGCCTTCATCGCATGGGTCGTATGGACCGAGCCGAAGAGCAAACTGGCGTTAGACAAAGACTTGTTAGACCAGGCGTGGCGTGAAGTGCTCGATGACCCGCATTATATGGAGCGGCGGCACTATGAAGAACGCAAACGTGTAGAAGATCAAGCGCGGGCCGCCGCTGCCAATCGCTGAGGGAGGGCGCGCGCTGCCACCTGGCAGGGGTTAAGGAGACGCGATGGCCGAGCTTATAATCATACTTATTGTAGTTGCCTGCATCGCATGGGTCGCATGGACAGTGCGTGAGTTTAAACTGTCACTAAAAGACGCTGGCTTCGTTGAAGCGTGCGGGTCGATGACCCGGCATTATACGGAGCGGCAGCACTTGAAGAGCGCAAGCGTGTGGCAGAGCCGACGCCGCCAATCGCTGATCGCGCTGTGACCCTTAGCCGCTGACCGCTGTTGATCCAGATCAATATGGAAGGGAAAAGTTCGGCAGTTTATGAACTTACGTCATTAGATGGCGGGAGGTTACCATGAAAACCTGCACAGCCATTTACGCGATACCGGAGCTTCTAATTATATTCATCGGGGTTGCCTTCATTGGTTCGCTCATATGGAGAGCGTGGGAGGACTCAAAGAAGGCTGCCTTGGATCAGGCGTGGCACGAAGTACTCGATGAGATTTACCATACAAAACAGCGGCACTTTGAAGAGCGCAAACGTGTGGAAGACGAGCACAAGCGCGCCGCCGCTGCTAAGTGCTGATGGGGCTCGATGCCCTCAAACATGAAGCCCCGGGCAATTTTCCGGGGTTTTTCCTTTGGTGAGAGCCATGCCGCGATGTCCGCTATTGGCACAAAGCGGACATTTGTCAGGAACAACGACACGATGGAACCGCCTGCCTGTGTTGAAAGGCAGGTATGTCCAAATCCGGTCACAACAGATCACCATAGTGTTGAGCGGCGGGGGAGTTCTGACTTGCTTTCACTACTAAAGACGCTTGGGACTTTCATCGCAGGCTCCACTCGGGCTGCGCGAGATACACCGCGACTAGATTCGCTGCTACTTCAGCGCAACACTACATTAGTTTTGCTCTTGGCGCTCGCGGCGGCGGCGTGGGCAGTTCTTGTGTGGCATCACCGCGACGTCAACATGGATATGGCCTCACCTGCCATGGTCTGCGTGCACCGCTGTTCCTTGCGATGTGGGCGGTCATGATGGTGGCAATGATGTTTCCGACCGCTGCGCCCATGATCCTCGCTTTCCAGAAAGTGCAAGCAGCAAAACGCCAGCCTGACGACGCATTTGTATCCACCTGGGTGTTTGTGACGGCGTATTTGCTGGTGTGGGCATTAGCGGGCATTGCTGCTTACGCTGGCGTGCTAGTTGCCGAAATTGCTTCCGTGCGCCCCGCGCTCGGCCCAACTTCTGCGGCTCAATTCGGCGGCGCGTTCTTTATGATAGCGGGGATCTACCAACTTACCCCGTTAAAGGAGATATGCCTGTCAGAATGTCGTACTCCCATCGTTATGACGTCGTGGCATGACGATGCAGCAGGCGCATTTCGTATGGGCTTGCTCCATGGGCTCTATTGTCTGGGCTGTTGCTGGCTTTTTTTCGTCGTACTTTTTCCGCTCGGCATGAATGTTGGAACGATGGCAGTTGTCACTCTGATTATATTCGCGGAGAAAACGCTGCCTTGGCCGACGGTCGTGCGTTACACCGGTGCTGTCGTGCTTGTGCTTTATGGTGCGCTGGTGATTGCGTCACCCCTACTCAGTTTCCCGAAAGATGGCAGCGCGGCTAGGCCCGCAGAGATGCAGATGAAGATGCCCGGGAGCGGTAGTACGCCAGCCATCAGGTAGACTACCCCCGACCTCTGCCTATGTCCGCTGTTGGCACTTAGCAGACATCCCTCTTTGCACCGCACGTGTCCGCTTTCGGGGGTAAAGCGGACATCTCGTTTTGCACTGCAATTGTCCGCTTTTGACCCAAAGTGGACATGTGCTCGACGCTCCATGCCCCCAATCCGCACCAACAGCCTGCGCAATTTATGTCATATTTCCTGACCTCGACGGACAGAAAATGAAAACCAGATGACGCATCGAAGTAGCGGGGCGGAATGGTTGCCAGGGCTGCATATCCTCAATCGGTACAAGGCAGCATGGTTCCTGCATGATGTTGTGGCGGGACTGGTACTGGCGACAATGCTGGTTCCGGTTGGAATTGCGTACGCGGTGGCGTCCGGCTTGCCAGGCATCTACGGCCTTTACGCAACAATCGTTCCGCTGATGGCCTATGCGTTATTCGGCCCAAGCCGCATTCTCGTCCTCGGGCCGGACTCGGCGCTGGCGGCTGTCATCCTTGGCGTTGTTGTCCGCTATCCGGCGGCGATCCACTTCGCGCCGTGACTTTGGCCAGCATGATGGCCATCGTTTCAGGTGCGATATGCATACTCGCTGGCATCGCGCGCTTGGGTTTCGTGACCGAGCTTCTCTCTAAGCCGATACGCTACGGCTACATGAATGGAATCGCGTTGACGGTATTAATTAGCCAAGCGCCCAAGCTCTTTGGCTTCTCTCTTGAGAGCGAAGGACCACTGCGGAGCTTATGGGCGATTGCCGTTGCAATACTGGAAGGCAGGACAAACTGGGTGGCATTTGCGGTTGGAATCGGCACGCTGGCGGTGATCCTGCTCCTCCAGAACAGCAAACGGCTGCCGGGTATTCTGATAGCGGTGGTGGCCGCGACG